>NZ_WQCA01000001.1 GCF_013032445.1 Ruegeria arenilitoris
GCAGTTGACTGTTAATCAATTGGTCGTAGGTTCGATCCCTACCGCCGGAGCCAAAATCTTTAGATCAGCCCACCAAGGCATCCTTGAAATCTGCCCGCAAGCTTCGCTTCAGAACCTTGCCAGTGGCGTTCAACGGCAGTGCATCTACGAACACAACCTTGTCCGGCACCTGCCACTTGGCGATTTTGCCGTCATAAAAGGCCAGCACTTCCTCTTCGGTCGGCTCTTCACCTTCGGCCTTGACCGCCACCAGTAAAGGGCGCTCATCCCATTTCGGGTGGGGCACGCCGACCACAGCAGCCGTCGCTAAGCTGGGATGCGCAACGGCAATATTTTCCAGTTCAACGGAACTGATCCACTCGCCCCCGGATTTGATGATGTCCTTGGATCGGTCGCGTATCGTCATGTATCCATCGGGGTCAACAGTGGCGACATCTCCGGTGGCGAACCAACCATCCTGCAATAGCTCCTGATCCTGCATTTGAAAATAACTGTCCAAAACCCAGTATCCGCGCACCAACAGATCGCCCTGAGTTTCGCCGTCATGCGGCAAGTCATCGCCGTTATCGTCAACGATCTTCAACTCGACACCATAGCAAGGTCGCCCTTGGCTTTCTCTGAGCTTGTATTGCTCTTTCAATGGCAGATCACGGTGCTTTGCCAGAGGCTGGTTCGCGGTGCCAAGTGGGCTCATCTCGCTCATGCCCCATGCGTGAACGGTATCCACCCCATAGGTTTCGCGGAATGTTTCGATCATAGACGGCGGACATGCGGCCCCGCCAATCACCGTGCGTTCAAGACTGTCGAGTTTACTGCCAGACTGCTCGGCAAACGTGAGCAGACCCTGCCAGATCGTTGGCACACCCATAGCCAAAGTGACTCGGTAAGTGTCGATCAGATTCACCAGTGCCTCACCATGCAAATCCGGCCCCGGCAGAACCATTCGAGAACCCGACATGGCGCAGGCATATGGTGACCCCCAGGCGTTGACATGGAACATTGGGACCACTGGCAAAACCACATCCAGCGCGGAAAACCCGATAACGTCACGGGTGTTTGCGCCGAAACTGTGCAGCACGGTCGAGCGGTGCGAATAAAGCACCCCCTTGGGATTCCCAGTCGTGCCGGACGTGTAGCACAGGCTGGACGCAGTGTTTTCGTCAAAGCTGGGCCATTGGAAATTCGCGTCACCGGTTTCGATCAGGTCGTCATAAAACTGAACACCGGGGATCTGAGCAACCGCGTCTTCATTCCGCGGCCCCATCAGGACAAAATGTTGAACTTCAGTCAGATTCTCCTGCAACGCGGCCACCAACGGGATGAAGGTCGCATCGAAGAACAGCACCCGATCCTGCGCATGGTTGATGATATAAGTCAGCTGCTCGGGGAACAGGCGCGGGTTGACCGTGTGGCAGACGAACCCTGCACCCGAAGTGGCGAAATAGATCTCAAGATGCCGCCGGTTGTTCCAGGCCAAGGTCCCGATCCGCGCCTGTGGCTCCAGCCCCAGCTTGGTCAGGGCAGAGGCCAGATTCCGCGCGTTCTTCGCCACTTCCGACCAATTTGTCTCGGTCACCGTATTGTCGGTTTCGACCGAGTAGATCTCTGTCTGACCATGGTAATTTTCGGCGTGATTGATCAGCGACGAGATCAGCAATGGCTGCGTCATCATCTGTCCCAGCATGGGCATCCTCCCTTTGGTGGCCCCGTGGCGGCGCCATTTATTACCTGCCCCGGAGTTTATGAATGCCCCGGGTCTAAAGGCTTTTCCTTGAGACGAATCCTGCCAATCATTTAATTTTCTGACAACAAAAGATTACCGCCCACCGCTGCGGCAGGCCGCTGATATACCCGAACTTAATCCCGGTGACGCATCGCATAGGCAACCAACGCGGCGGTCGAGCCATCCTTTTCGTCCGCGCTTTCCTCGCCGTCCACAATCGGGCCAAGCGAGGTTGCCAGCTCTTTGCCTAGCTCCACACCCCACTGGTCGAACGAGTTGATCCCCAACAGCACCCCTTCGACAAACACGCGGTGCTCGTAAAGCGCAATGATCTGGCCCAGCACAAATGGCGTCAACTTCGGGTAGATCAGGGTGGTGGACGGTCGATCGCCCGAGAACACGCGATGACGGGCCTGCCGTTCCAGCTCGTCGCCTTGCAGGCCTTTGTCCGCCATGCGCTGCCGCGCCTCGTCCAGAGACCGACCACACATCAGCGCCTCGGACTGGGCTAGGCAATTGGCCAACAGCAGGCGATGGTGGTGGGCGAGTTCAGGCTCATGCCCCTCGGCGGCGACCATAAACTCGCAGGGTATGACATCGGTGCCCTGATGGATCAGTTGATAAAATGCGTGCTGGCCGTTGGTGCCGGGCTCGCCCCAGACAACTGGGCCAGAGGGCATTTTCAGCGAACTGCCATCCATGGCAACGGATTTGCCGTTCGATTCCATCTCAAGCTGTTGAAAATAAGCCGGAAGACGCAACAGGCGTTGGTCATAAGGCAGAACCGCGCGACTGGTGTGCCCCAGAACTTGCCGGTGCCAGATGCCGACCAGCGCCAGCATCACCGGCATATTCTCGACCCAGTTCGCGGCCCGGAAGTGTACATCCATCGCCTGTCCGCCGCGCAGAAACGCGTCAAAAGCGTTCGAACCTACCGCGATCATCACCGGCAGGCCTACAGGGCCCCAGACCGAATAGCGCCCGCCGACCCAGTCTGCAAAACCAAACACACGGTCTTCGGGGATGCCAAAAGCTTCGGTTTTGTCCACAGCGCTGGACACGGCGGCGAATTGTCTGGCTGGGTCGCCACCGCCATCCACCATCCAAGCTCGCGCGGTACGGGCGTTGGTCATGGTCTCAATGGTGGTGAACGTCTTGGACGCCACGATCACAAGCGTCCGCGTCGGATCAAGCTGGCGCAGCGTATCGGCGATATGGGCACCGTCCACATTGGACACGTAGTGCAGCCTTGGGCCGTCGTGATACGGAGACAGAGCATGGGTCGCCATCACCGGCCCCAGATCAGACCCGCCAATGCCGATATTCACCACATCGGTAAAGCTGCCCCCTGCCCCGGCGATGGCACCGCCGCGCACCTCTTCGGCAAAGACCCGCATCCGTTGCAACGTGTCCAGCACCTCGGGCATCACATCCAGACCGTCAACCGCAACCGGGCCACCGTCAAGGTTACGCAGCGCTGTGTGCAGCACTGCACGCCCTTCAGTTTCGTTGATCTTGGCACCCGAGAACATCGCCTCGCGCCGCTCGGCCAGCCCGGCTGCGTCGCATAGCTCAATCAGCGCGTCACGGATATCCGCGTCGATCTGTGTTTTCGAGTAGTCGAACAGCAGATCACCGGTCGAGGCCGAAAACGCCCCGGCCCGGTCTGCATCCTTGCCAAAAAGGTCAAGGATGGTCTGATCATTCCGTTCAGCGGCCAAAGCGGTGAGATTGTCCAGTTGCATCGCGTTTACTCCGCCCAGTGAACCGTCATACCGCCGAGGACCGCCGCGATGGGCGCTTCTTCCGGTGGCAGAGACATCGCCCGCTCCAACGCGTCGCGCTTGGCGGTTCCTAAGATGATCAGGTGTTTCGACAAGGCACCGTCCAACACCGGAGCGGTCAGCGTGATCCGCGGCTCGGGCTGCACTTCGGTCCGAGCCACCGCCAGCGGGCGCGCGTGTGAATCCAGCGCGGCCTCAAGACCTTCCATGCCAGGAAACAGAGACGCAGTGTGCATGTCCTCGCCCATCCCCAGCACGACAACCGACAAGGGGCGGATCGGCGTGATCAGGCTTTCGAGTTCGGGCAGCACGTCTTCGGGCTCTTTGCCGGGCACGTAGAGCGGGATGTACTTCGCCGCCGAGGCGCGGTTGGTCAGCAACCGCTCGCGGATCAGGCGTTCGTTCGAACGCTCATGGTCGCCCGGTACACAGCGCTCGTCCGTGGGCAACACGTGCACCCGATCCCATTCCAGATTTGCCGCGCACAGAACGTCAAAAATAGGGCCGGGTGTGGTGCCGCCGGGAACCGCCATCGAGACCATGTCATGATGCAGCAGGGCAGATTCCAACTCGCCCGCCAACACGTTTGCAACGTCGATGGCCAGCATGTCCCTGTCGGCGTATTCCTGTATTTTCATGGGTTTATCCCTTGCCAGCGGCGACCGTCTCGTTTCATCAGCAGCTCGGCGTCGCCCGGACCTGTGCTGCCACTTTCATACGGTTTGGGGACATCCCCACGTGCCTGCCAGCCCGCGATGATGGGATCGGTCCAAGCCCAGGCGGCCTCAACCTCATCGCCGCGCATGAATAGGGTCTGGTTGCCGCGGATCACATCCATGACCAGCCGCTCATACGCGTCCGGCGGATCCTGGTTTTCCGGCCCCAGCGCCTCGGCAAAGCTCATGTCCAGGGGAACATCGACCAGACGCATCCCGCCCGGTCCCGGCTCCTTGATCGTTACCTTCAGCGTGATGCCTTCGTTGGGTTGCAGGCGGATCGACAACACGTTGGCATGGCGCCCGGCATCTTCGCCGAAAATCGAATGCGGTGCATCCTTGAACATCACGTTGATGACCGAGGATCGCGCCACCAGCCGCTTACCCGTTCGCAGATAGAACGGCGTTCCCGCCCATCGCCAGTTGCTGACATGTGCCTTCAGCGCCACATAGCTTTCCGTGGTCGAACGTGGATTGCCTACAACCTCGCGATAGCTGGGGCCGTCACCTTCAAACTGGCCACGCACAATGTGGTGCGGTTCAACCGAGTCCAAAGCGCGGATCACCTTGAGCTTTTCATCCCGCACCGCGTCGGGGTCAAATTTGGCCGGAGGCTCCATCGCAATCAGACAGAGCAGCTGCATCAGATGGTTCTGCATCATGTCGCGCATGGCACCCGCGCGATCATAGTACTCCTCGCGCCCGTCTATACCAACAGATTCGGCCACCGTGATCTGGATGTGATCGACATACTGGCTGTTCCAAAGCGGCTCGAACAGCATGTTGCCAAACCGGACCGCCATAAGGTTCTGGACGGTTTCCTTGCCCAGATAGTGATCAATCCGGTAAATCTGACCTTCCGAGAAGTGTTTGGCCAACGTTGCATTCAACGTCCGGGCACTTTCCAGATCGTGACCGAAGGGTTTTTCCACGACAATTCGTGTCTGATCCGTCGCAAGCTTATGCGATTGGATGCTTTCAGCCAAAGGACCAAACAGGCGCGGCCCGACCGAGAAGTAGAAGGCCCGCACCCGATCGACAGTCAGCTTTGCCGCCAGATGATCCCATCCCTCATCCGACAGCGCGTCCAGCGGGACATAGTCGACCCGTTGGAGAAAGGAATTCAGCGCATCGGTGTCGCGGCACTGCTTGGCCGCGTGGGTGCGCAACGATTCGGCAACCATGTCCCGGAAGGCATCCCGGCCATACACGGCACGGGCAGCCCCGATGATCTGCACGTCTTCGGGCCACTGCCCGGCACAAAACCTCCGGAACAGCGCCGGAAGGATCTTACGCTGCGCAAGATCGCCGGTACTGCCGAAGATGACCAGATCGAACGGGTCAACAGGTATGACACGAGAAACCATGCGTTTTCCCTACCTTACCCTTGCGGGCATGTCCAATGTTAGCGCAATCATAGTCGGGTTTTTTTCCTATCATCAAAACTCTGTCAGGTGCAGCGTGATGCTCTTAACTAAACAGTGTTGAAGGGCTAAGTCATTTTTACGATATCAAAGAACCGGACACCGGAATGAAAGACAACGCCCCTCAGAGCGCCAATATCGGCAAGTTTCAGGACAAATTGGTGACAGCTGACGGGCAAACGCGGGCCTCGGTGTCGCTTAACAACCCTCAAACGCTTTGGTTCAACACCGGAACCTTGTGCAACATCGAATGCGTCAACTGCTATATCGACAGCAGCCCGACCAATGACGCGCTGGTTTATATCACCGCTGATGAGGTGCGGGATTATCTGGACCAGATCGAGGACCGCACCTGGCAGGTTCACGAAATCGGGTTCACCGGCGGTGAGCCTTTCATGAACCCCGAAATGATCGACATGACCCGCGCCTGTCTTGAGCGCGGCTATGAGGTGCTGATCCTGACCAACGCGATGCAGCCGATGATGCGCCGTCGGGTGCAGGACGGTCTGGTGGAGTTACAGCGCGATTTTGGCGACAAGCTGACGCTGCGAATCTCGGTCGATCACTACCGTCCTGAATTGCATGACGAAGAACGCGGCAAAGGCAGTTTCGCAAAGACTCTGACCGGGATGGAGTGGCTGCGCGACCATGGGTTCAACATGGCCGTCGCCGGGCGCACCGTCTGGGGCGACAGTGACGCCGACAGCCGGGTCGGATATGGCACCTTTTTTGCGGAACATGGGTTCAAGATCGACGCGCAAAACCCCGGCCAGACCGTTCTGTTCCCCGAGATGGATGAGACCGTCGAAGTCCCTGAAATCACCACCGCCTGCTGGGGTATTCTGAACAAATCTCCTGACGCTGTGATGTGCGCCAGCGCACGCATGGTCGTGAAACGCAAAGGCGCTGACCGTCCGGCGGTTCTGGCCTGCACCCTGCTACCCTACGCACCTGAATTCGAGATGGGAAACACTCTGGCCGAGGCCGAAGCAGATGTGCACCTGAACCACCCCCATTGCGCCAAGTTCTGCGTACTGGGTGGGGCCAGCTGCTCGGGCTGATCAGTTCAGTTCAGGGGATTTCCAGAATTTCGTACCGGATGCTCCGGCCGAGACCCGCCAGCCTTTTTTACCCAGAACAAAGAACGACCGGCCATCGGTGAACCGCACGGTTTCTCCTTTGCGATCTTCCCCATACATGGCACCGGTTTCTGCGGTCGCGTCATAGCCGTTTTCGATGAATTTCTCCAGATCGGCGGGGGTTTCGAACAGGATCACGAATTTGGTCTCGAACCCGCCGATACCCACGGCCGCGCCAACGCCGCCCGTTCCCATGTTCATATAGGTGTGCTGGCCGGTGTCGTTTGAAACCGCCACACCGCGCCCATACCCGGCCGAGACCGGAAACACCGTCACCTTGCGCGAGTCGAACACCGCGTAGCCTGCGCTTATTCCGAACAACTCGTCAGCCTCAGAGTTTTCCGCAAGAAGTTGGGTCAGAATCTCGCTGGCCATCAGATCAAGCTTGGCGCGGGTCTCTTCCGGTGTGGCCTCATTCGTCACCAGATCGGCAGTCGAGTTGATGGTCCCATCGACGACATCCGCGCCTTTTTCCACGGTGCTGCCCACCTTTTCGGCCCCCTGCCCGATGGCATTGGCCGCGTTTTCCGCACCTTTTTTGATTTTATCCAGAACGCCCTCAGCGACGGCAGGTCCACCGATCAACAAGGCAGCAGCAAGAAACAATACCCGGGACATAAAGCGATTCCGTATGTGGCCATATGAGTTGGCCGACACCTTAACCCAAGCATCAAAAAAATAATGCGTCTCAATCGTTACTGGCCGAAAAAAATGGCCTGATACTCAATTTACTCTGAATTCACCCACGACGTTGCGCCATTCTCCGGGCGCGATCATCTTGCGATGCGTGAACCGGACCGAATGCAGCGGACCTTCAATCTCGCGCTGCCAAAACTCGACGAATTCAAAGAGCTTTGGATGGTCCGGCGCCAGATCGTAATCCTGCCAGATGAACGTGTTCAGAACGTGGATGTAGTCGGGCATGTGGTAGAAGAATTCCGCCGTTGTCAGCCCGTACCCCTTAAGCATCAATTCGGTTTCGCTTTGCTCCATGCAGACCTCCAATTTTGTTGCAAGGTCCCTTCAGGGTAGCACAAAAACCCCCTAATCCTTAGTTAACAATATGTTACTCTGGTGTTACCGGGGTTTTTCGCGTGAATTGCGCTGCTTGCTTGCACCTTATGTGCCGGGTCTGATAAGGTACATCCACAAGATATAGACCCTGCACAAAGAACGGGCAGTTTACGTGAGCGATACGCCAGAAACCCCAGAAAACATGGATGAAACACCGCCCGAGCGCCCCGTCTATGACGGCCCGACGGTGTCCATCGAATCCGAAATGCGCACGTCCTATCTGGACTATGCCATGTCGGTCATCGTCTCCCGCGCGATCCCTGATTTGCGCGACGGCTTGAAACCGGTCCATCGACGCATTCTTTATGCGATGCACGAAACCGGGAACACGCACGACAAAGCGTACCGCAAATCGGCCCGTCCGGTAGGCGATGTGATGGGTAAGTACCACCCGCATGGTGACAGCGCGATCTATGACGCGCTGGTGCGGATGGCGCAGGATTTCTCGATGTCGCTGCCACTGCTGGATGGTCAGGGCAACTTTGGTTCGATGGACGGCGATAACCCGGCGGCCATGCGTTACACCGAAGTGCGGATGGACAAACCCGCCGCCGCCCTGCTGGCCGATATCGAAAAAGAAACGGTCGATTTTCAGGACAACTACGACGGCAAGGATAAAGAACCGACCGTTCTGCCCGCCCGCTTCCCGAACATGCTGGTCAATGGTGCCGGTGGTATCGCCGTGGGTATGGCGACGAACATTCCACCGCACAACCTGGGCGAAGTGGTCGATGCCACGCTGGCGCTGATCGACGACCCGGACCTGACATCCGAGCAGTTGATCGAATACGTCCCTGGCCCCGACTTTCCAACCGGCGGCGTGATGTTGGGCCGATCCGGTGCGCGCAAAGCCTATCTGGAGGGGCGTGGCAGCGTCATCATCCGTGCCAAGACCCGCGTGGAAGAGATCCGCAGGGACCGTTACGCCATCGTCGTGGACGAGATTCCCTATCAGGTGAACAAGGCCTCGATGATCGAAAAGATCGCTGAAGCCGTGCGCGAGAAGCGGATCGAAGGCGTTGCCCACGTTCAGGACGAATCCGACCGTAACGGGGTGCGCGTGGTCGTTGAATTGAAACGTGACGCAACGCCAGAAGTGGTGCTGAACCAGCTTTATCGTTTCTCGCCGATGCAGACCTCGTTCGGCTGCAACATGCTTGCCCTGAACGGGGGCCGACCTGAGCAACTGACCCTTCGCCGGTTCCTGACGTCGTTTATCGACTTCCGCGAAGACGTAGTCGCCCGCCGCACCGCCTACGACCTGCGCAAAGCGCGCGAGCGCAGCCATATCCTGTGTGGTCTGGCCGTGGCGGTCTCGAACGTCGACGAGGTGGTTGCCACGATCCGATCCTCCGCTGACGCTGCCGAAGCACGCGAAAAGCTGATGACCCGCCGCTGGCCCGCAGCCGAGATCGAAGGCTATCTGCGTCTGATCGACGATCCTCTGTCCAAGATGAACGACGATGGCACCTATAACCTGACCGAGGTTCAGGCCCGCGCCATCCTCGACCTGCGCCTGCAGCGCCTGACCCAGATTGGCGTCAAAGAGGTCACGGACGAGCTGGAAGAACTGGCCGCCAAGATTAAAGAATACCTCGATATTCTTTCCTCGCGCGAGCGCATCATGTCGATCATCGGCGATGAATTACGCACCGTGCGCGAGCAGTTCGCCGTGCCCCGTCGTACCGAGATCGTCGACTGGTCCGGTGACATGGAAGACGAAGACCTGATCGAACGTGAAGACATGGTCGTGACCGTCACTTCGGGTGGCTACATCAAGCGCACGCCGCTGGCCGATTTCCGGGCCCAGAAGCGTGGCGGCAAAGGCCTGTCGGGAATGCAGACCAAAGAAGAGGATGTCGTCACCAACCTCTTCGTTGCGAACACCCACACGCAGCTGCTGTTCTTCACCACCGAAGGGATGGTCTACAAGCTCAAGACCTGGCGCCTGCCGCAGTCCAGCCGGACCGGTAAGGGCAAGGCGATCGTCAACATCCTGCCGATCCCGACCGGTGTTTCCATCGCGGCGATCATGCCCGTGGATGTGCCAGACGAAGAGTGGGAAAACCTGCAGATCGTCTTCGCCACCAGCGCCGGTGACGTGCGCCGAAACCGTCTGTCGGATTTCACCAATGTCCGCCGCAACGGCAAGATCGCGATGAAGCTGCCGGAAGACGTGGAACTGGTGAACGCTCGCATCTGTTCGGAAGACGAAGACGTGATGCTGGTTACCAATTCCGGCCGCGCGATCCGTTTCCGGACCACCGATGTGCGTGTCTTCAACTCGCGCGAATCCACCGGTGTGCGTGGCATCAAGCTGACCAATGGAGACCGTGTCGTTTCCATGTCCGTCATCCGCCACTTTGAGGCCGGGCCGGATGAACGCGCCGCGTATCTGAAAATGCGCCGCGCCGTAGCGGGTATCGCCGATGATGGCGAGACCGATGAGGATGAAGCAACCCCCGGCACCATCACGCAGGAACGCTATGCCGAAATGTCGGC
Organism: Ruegeria arenilitoris; assembly: GCF_013032445.1. GTDB lineage: Bacteria > Pseudomonadota > Alphaproteobacteria > Rhodobacterales > Rhodobacteraceae > Ruegeria > Ruegeria arenilitoris_F. Next base: position 10,363 of record NZ_WQCA01000001.1, read on the forward strand.
TGCCGAAAACCTGATCCTGACGATCACATCGGGCGGTTCGGGCAAGCTCAGCTCCAGCCACGATTACCCCGTTCGCGGACGCGGTGGCATGGGTGTCGCGGCCATGGACAAGGCGATGCGCGGCGGCGAACTTGTGGCCTCATTCCCGGTTGAGATCGACGACCAGATCATGCTGGCCACTTCCAAAGGCCAGTCGATCCGGGTGCCGGTCGATGGCATTTCCTTCAGGTCCCGCAGCGCGGGCGGCGTGAAAGTGTTCAACACGGGCAAGCGTGAAGAGGTTGTCAGCGTCGCCTGGATCGCTGATCAGGCTGATGAAGACGAGACCGAAGAATAAAACCAGAAAAACCCGAGATCGGCAGATCTCGGGTTTTTCTCTGAAATTTTGGCCAGCCGAACTAGGCGTATTCGACCAACTGATATTCTACCGCTGAAGTGCCGCTTTTCTTGAGAAGAGCATCCACAAGCACCTTCGCTTCGAAATGACGAAGCCGCCGCCGGGCGGTGGTCGTTTCAAGTTGATGTTGCGAAATCTCATTCCGCATCTCATTGCGGGTGATTTCCAGCGTCAGCAGTGCCACATCTCCAACAAAGAAGCTCTCACTGGGATGACCATTGGAATACACAATCTCATGTTCTTCCATAAGCAGATGGTAGTAAGAGACCAGTTGCGGCTTTGATATATGCTCAATACCGGGCATCCTGATCAGGTCCTTAGCGGCGACAAGAACCTCTGATACACCAAAAAGAAGCTCACAAATGTGATGCGAGAAAACGACGTGATGCAGGGGTGAAACGTAAAGATCCTGATCATTGTCGAGTATGTTTTTCGATATCTTGACCGGCAAAGCGTCACCACAGGCAACAAATCTGGATCGCAGCAATGCGATCATGGGTTTGAAACACCCGCTAGCGGTCAATATCTGGTCACCTTTGCGCAGCCATTGTACTGGCTTTAGGCCATCCTTTGTGGTGATTAGGGTATCTTCAACAAAGCACACCACGTCATCATCGTTGACATAGAGGTCGAAAATGCCATCGGGACGATTGGGATCAAGGTCTGAGTATGGTAAGTTCAGCAGGTCCGTGGCATTCCCAGACCCCGGGACGATTATATCATTGCCTGCGCCATCCGTGACGCCAACCTGTGCTTGCGCCCCAAACCCATTGGAAAACTCTATGTTTTCATAGATATACTCAATTCCAATCGTTCCATTGTTAAGCTCGGTCAGCACAACCTGAAAGGTGTTGTTACCGGTCGCACTATACGCTGCAACTTCATACCAGGTAATCGTTACCTTTCCATTGGCCGGATCAATGTCCCAAAAGATGTCGTTAACGCCGGTTCCAGCATTATTGCTGATATCGATATCCGTCCAGAACGGCGCGATGGCTGGTTCGGACAACTGCGATAAATCCGTCCCATTATACGTCAGGTTTGGTCCGTCAAAAGTGATTAGACCATTGGTGTTGATAAAGATGCTGTTATAGGTCGTGCCAAAGAAATTCATACCACCGGAAAACACAGAGGTGATATCGACCTCAATTGCGCCATCGTCATAATTGCCCGCATCCAGAGACGAAGCCAGAAAACTGTTTTCTCCGTACCCCTCGGAACCACCTAAACCTGAATTGACCGGAGGCATGTTAAACTCACCTAATCTTATCTAATTCATTTCTTAAGATTTTTACATCACAATCCCTAAATAAGCTCAATCTAAAGAATAGCAGAATCTCTACGCTCAACCGCAACTTGTTGCAGATTGAGCAGTCTTTTAGCGCTGAAAACCCGCATACTTAGTGAGTTTAAGTCGGGTTCTGTTCAAAGAGCGTAAAGCTCGCCAAATTTCTCTTCAAGATATGCCAACAGGGGCTCTGGCCCCGGCTCCACCCCACTGGCCCGTCGGATGGTTTCGCGTGGCGCGTAGAGCCCGCCGAACTGTTGCAGATTTTCCCGCAGCCAACCGGTTGCACCGGACGTATCGCCTTCGGCCAGTTGGGTGTCCAGATCCGGCACCGCGGCGCGCAGCGCCTGATTGAGGCACCCGGCATAGACATTGCCCAGCGAATAGGTCGGGAAATAACCGAACAGCCCGACCGACCAGTGCACATCCTGCAGGCACCCGTTCGAGGGCTTGTCGACCACATAGCCGAAATCGGCTTTGAACCGGTCGTTCCACGCGGCCTCCAGATCGCTGACCTGCAGGTCCCCGCTCATCAGAGCGCGCTCCAGATCAAAGCGAAGCATGATGTGCAGGTTGTACTGCACCTCATCCGCCTCGGCGCGGATATAGCCGTTGTGGACTCCGTTGACCGTGGCATAGAAGGCATCAGCATCCGCTATCCCGAAATCTCCGAACGTCTCGACCATCTGACTATAGAGCCAGCCGGTAAAGGCACGTGAACGGCCCAACTGGTTTTCATAAATCCGGCTTTGGCTTTCATGCACTCCCATCGACACGCCCTGTCCCAGCGGCGACAGTGCAAAGGCCGGGTTGATGCCTTGTTCGTAAGCGGCGTGGCCGACCTCGTGAATGGTCGAATAGAAGCAGTTGAACGGATCAGTCTCGCTGGTGCGGGTGGTGATGCGCACATCCAACCCGCTGCCCGAGCTGAACGGGTGTACGGCTTTGTCCACGCGACCGGTGTTCAGGTCATAGCCGAAGGTGGTCGCCAGTTTCTGCGACAGCTGCATCTGCGCCAGTTCTTCGAACTTTCCGGTCAGTGCTTGCGGTGCAGGTTTATCCAGAACGGCCGCCCGCAGGGCCACCAGACGCGGGCGCATCTGGTCGAAAATTTCGGCGATCTGAGCCCCCGTTGTGTACGGCTCATAGTCTTCGACCATGGCATCATAGACATCTCCGCCTTGCGCCAGCGCCACACCTTCTTCGCGTTTTAGGGAAACGACCTCTTGCAGCACAGGCAGGAACGCCGCCACGTCCTCATCGGCGCGTGCCTGCGCCCAGGTACCCTGTGCGGCAGAAGTTACACGCGCAATAGCCTTGGCCAGATCGGCAGGCACCTTGATTGTCCGCTCGTAAGACCGGCGGATTTCACGAATCTGAGCCTTGCCCACTTCGTCCTGAGGGGCGGCTTGGGCCAACCACTCAGCCACGCGCGGATCGGAACGACGCGCGTGCAAAACGGCTTCGATCGCGGCCATTTCCTCTGCGCGCTGCGGGGCCGCGCCGCGCGGCATCACCGTTTCCTGATCCCACCCCAGCCGACCGGCAATCTGCCCAAGGGCCGAAGTTTCGCGTTGAAAGGCCATCAGGTCGTCATAGGCGGTCATCGGCGTCAGGCTCCGCGGATTGAAGTGGCGATTGGATACGCAGTCAGGAACCGAGCGCGCAGGATTAGGGTCCAGACAACAACGGCCATGAACTGGTGGAAGATGGCAAGCTGCCACGGTGCTGCGTAGACCACGGTCAGGATGCCGATAACCACTTGCAGCGACAGCGCCGCAAAGGCTGCGTTGAAGGCAAAGCGCGTCTGTGGGTGGGCGCTGGTGCTGCCGCGCCGCCATACGATGATGGCGAAGATGAACAGCAGGTAACCCACACACCGGTGGATAAATTGCACCAGCCCTGGGCTTTCAAAGAAGTTGCGCCACATTGGTTCCAACATCGCAGCGTCAGGCGGCAGCAGTTGCCCACCGATCAGCGGCCAGTCGGTGTAAGACCGCCCGGCGTCGATCCCGGCAACGAGCGCGCCAATGAGTATTTGTAAAAAGGCGAAGTGCATCAGACCAGTGGACAGCGAGAACAGTTTCGCCTCTTTCGCACGGCGGGCCTGCATCAGGTCGCGTTCTTCGCGGCCAAGTTCAAAAATGTACCACGCAAGGAAGCCGAGGATCACGAAGGCCAGCCCTAAATGCACCGCCAGGCGATAGCTGGCGACGGCGATCATGCCCTCACCCTGTGTCACGCCCGAGGCGACCATCCACCAGCCGACGGCACCTTGTACACCGCCCAAAACGCCGGGAATCAACAGCTTGCCGGTCCAACCGGTCGGGATTTTTCGCGCCACGAGAAAGCCAAGGAACCCCAGTGCCCAGACAAGACCGATCACGCGGCCCAGTTGGCGGTGACCCCATTCCCACCAGTAGATTGTCTTGAAATCCTCCAGCTCCATCCACTGGTTCTGGATGCGCCACTGATCGATCTCTTTGTACTTGTCGAACTCGGCCTGCCAGTCGGCTTCGGTCATCGGTGGGATGGCTCCGGTGATCGGACGCCATTCGGTTATCGACAACCCGCTATCTGTCAGACGGGTCAGACCACCAACGGCGATCATCACAACGACCAACGCAAACAGGATCATCAGCCAAATGCGGATCGCGCCGCGCGCGCCGCCGCGGCCCCGGTCGATCATGCCCGGTTGCACCGCCTGTTGTTTCTCGGTGTCCGAGACCTCTTCGAAGATGCTGCGCTTACCGCTCATGCCGTCCTCATGTCCTGATTTTCGTCGCAAGCTAGGGCCATGACGGGCCGAGGTCCAGCCTCAGCCCTTTTCCTTCCAGCGGACCATCTGCCGCATGATCCCGTGCAACATCTGCACATCCGCCCGTGTCATCCGCATCCGGGACCACAGGTTGCGTAGGTTGGTCTTCATGCCCTCGGCCTTTTCGGGCGGGTAGAAGAAGCCGGCCTCTTCCAGCCGGTCCTCGTAGTGTTCGACCAGCTTTTCGACCTCAATCCCCGTGGCCCAGTCGCCTTTGCCCAGATCGGTGGCCTCATGCACTACGTCTCCGGTCTGGCGCATCCACTCATAAGCGGTCAGCAACACGCATTGGCCAAGGTTCAGCGAGGCATATTCTGGGTTGACCGGCACCGAGATGATAGCGTTGGCCTTGGCGATATCTTCGTTCTCGAGTCCTGCGCGTTCCGGGCCAAACAGCACCGCTACCTTCTCGCCCGCAGCAACCTTTTCGGCCGCGATCTGCATCGCGCGTTCAGGGCTGTAGACTGGTTTCGTCAGCCCCCGTTGCCGCGCTGTGGTGGCAAACACAAATGTGCTATCGGCCAAAGCCCCAGCCAAATCGTCGAACAGCTGCGCCTCATCCAGCAGCCGCCCCGCCCCGCTGGACATCGCCACCGCCTTGGGGTTCGGCCATCCGTCGCGGGGCGCCACGATCCGCATCCGGTCCAGCCCGAAGTTCCACATCGCCCGCGCGGCGGCGCCGATGTTTTCGCCCATCTGCGGGCGCACGAGCACAAAGGAGGGCTGAGATTTGTCGCTGGGCATGGCTGTCTCCGAAAGTTCCGCTTGCTGTAATCGGCACGCTGGCGCAGGGCAAGGCGTCCGAGCGGCCAATTGCGCCATTATCCCGCATAAAAGTTTGCTTCCCCGGCGCAATCCGCTAAACCGCGCCAAAGACTGAAAGCGAAGGACGCGCCAATGGACACCCCCGAGCAGCCGCAGATTTACCTGATCACCCCGCCCACGATCTCCCTAAGCACATTTCCCGACCAGCTTGGCCGCGTGCTGGACAGTGCTGACATCGCCTGCATCCGTCTGGCGCTGGCGGGCAACGACGAAGACACCATCGCTCGCGCCGCTGATGCGTGCCGCGAAGCGGCCCATGCGCGGGATGTGGCTATTGTGATCTCGAACCACGTCCTGCTGGCGCAACGGTTGGGTCTGGACGGGGTGCATTTGGATGACGCAGCCCGTTCCATTCGGGCCGCGCGCAAGGAATTGGGTGCGGATGCCATCGTCGGCAGCTTCTGCGGTGCGTCCAGCCATGACGGTATGAGCGCCGGAGAGGCTGGCGCGGATTACGTGGCTTTCGGCCCGGTGGGTGCGTCGGCTCTGGGCGATGGCACCATCGCCGAAAAGGACCTGTTCCAGTGGTGGTCCGAGATGATTGAGGTTCCGGTCGTCGCCGAAGGTGGCCTAACCACTGACCTGATCCGCGAACTCGCACCCCATACCGATTTCTTCGGCATTGGCGACGAAATCTGGTCACAGGATGACCCGGTCGCCGCGTTGAAGACCCTGACCGACGCGATGTGAGCGTTAACCCTTGCACCCACCCCGGGGCTGCGGCATGAGTTCGTCATGACTCAGAAAAGCGAAATCCTGTGTATCGGCTCGGTCCTGTGGGACGTGATCGGGCGCTCGGCCAGCGCAATGCGGCAAGGTTCCGATGTGCCGGGGCGGATCACCCGCCTGCCCGGTGGCGTAGCTATGAACATCGCCATGACTCTGGTGCGGTTCGGCATGACTCCGACCCTGTTGACCGCCATTGGCCGCGACCCCGAAGGCGACGAGTTGGTCAACGCCTGCGCCCGCTTGGGAATGGTGACAGACCACATCTATCGCTCGCAGGATTTGCCGACTGATCGGTATATGGCCGTTGAAGGCGCCAATGGCCTGATCGCGGCGATTGCGGATGCACATTCTCTCGAAGCCGCCGGAGCTAAAATCCTGCGCCCGCTGATGCAAGGTCCTTTGGGCAATGAGAATGCGCCATTCAACGGCCCCATCGCGCTGGACGGCAACCTGACGCTGACGCTGCTGGAAGAAATCGCCCAAAGCCCGGCCTTCGCGCGGGCCGATCTGCGCGTCGCTCCGGCCTCACCCGGTAAAGCTGAACGCTTGCTGCCGTTCCTGAAACACGCCCGCGCCACGCTCTATGTGAACCTCGAAGAGGCCGGCATCCTGTGTCAGCGCGAGTTCACTGATTCCGAAGCTGCCGCCAAGGGCCTGCTGGACCGCGGCGCGCTGCGGGTGCTGGTCACGGATGGCGGCAACTCGGCCACGGTTGGCAGCGCCGATGAAATTTTGACCCTAACCCCACCCTCCGTTCTGGTCACCCGCGTGACGGGCGCAGGGGATACCTTTATGGCGGCCCATATCGCCTCAGAATCCGGTGGTGCATCCAGCGACGAGGCCCTGACTCGCGCCCTGAACGCCGCCGCAACCTACGTTTCCGGAGAAACCCCACTGTGATCGACATCCAATACTCTGCTGAGGTCCGCGCTGCCAAAGACGCAGGCCACCCCATCGTCGCGCTGGAAAGCACTATTATTACCCATGGGATGCCCTACCCTCAGAACATCGAAGTTGCGGCACAGGTCGAGCAGGACATTCGCGATGCAGGGGCCATTCCGGCCACTATCGCCGTGCTCAACGGCAAACTGCATGTTGGTCTGGAATCCGACCAGTTGCAGGCATTGGGTCAGGCGAAGGGCGTTGCCAAACTGTCCCGCGCAGACATGGCCGCCTGCATCGCCACGGGCGGCACCGGGGCTACCACAGTTGCTGCGACCATGATCGCCGCGAACTTTGCCGGGATTGAGGTGTTCGCCACCGGCGGCATCGGCGGTGTGCATCAGGGGGCGGAGACATCATTCGATATCTCGGCCGACTTGCACGAACTGGCGCAGACGCCGGTGAGCGTAGTGGCTGCGGGCGCGAAAGCGATCCTTGATCTCGCCAAAACACTGGAAGTTTTGGAGACACTGGGGGTTCCCGTCATTGCCCATGGCCAGGACGAATTCCCTGCCTTTTGGTCGGCCAAATCGCCCTACGCCGCGCCCTTGCGAATGGACGACGCTGAAGACATCGCCAAGGCCCACGCAACCCGCCGCGCGCTGGGTTTGCCCGGAGGGCAACTCATCGCCAACCCAATTCCCGCCGCGGATCAGATCCCGGCCGAAGAACTGGCCCCCATCATCGCCTCAGCCCAGGCCGACGCCAACACGCACCGGATCACCGGTAAAGGCGTAACGCCTTACCTGCTACAACGTATTTACGAGCAGACCGAGGGGCGTTCGCTAACCGCGAACATCGCACTGGTGCGCAACAACGCGAAACTGGCCGCCGGGATCGCGCGTGCGCTCACAGAACGGTCAGAGTGACATAAACCTATTGTACCAAGGCACCGGACTGCTTAACTAATTCGGCAAATCACTCAGGACTGCAATGAATACGCCTTTTGACGAAGAACCTCACCGCCGACCGGGTCTGTTTTCCCGTCTGCGCGCGTCATTTCTGACGGGTATCGTCGTCATTGCGCCTGTGTGGCTGACGATCTGGCTAATCTGGTCCGTGGTGGGATGGGTCGATAGCGCGGTGTTGCCGCTGATCCCGCAGCAGTTCCAGCCCGAGGAATATGTGGGGGTCAACCTGCGCGGCGTCGGTGTAGTGATCTTCCTGATCTTCACCGTTCTCGTTGGCTGGATCGCCAAGGGCATCCTTGGCCGTTCACTGATCCACTTCGCCGAAAGCGTCGTCGACAGAATGCCCGTGGTCCGCTCGGTCTATTCCGGAATCAAGCAAATATCGGAAACGGTATTTGCTCAGACGGAACGGTCGTTCGAAAAAGCCTGCCTGATCCAGTACCCCCGCCGTGGCATCTGGGCGATTGGATTTGTCTCGACCACCGCCAGAGGCGAAGTCAGCGAGCGTGCTGAAACCGGCGGTGAACTACTCAGCATCTTCGTCCCGACCACGCCCAACCCGACCTCGGGCTTTCTACTGTTCTTCCCCGAAGAGGACGTGATCCTGCTGGACATGTCGATTGAAGAGGCCGCTAAGCTGGTGATTTCCGCTGGGCTTGTCTATCCGAACGAAAAAGACCCAACGCAGCCGCCGGAATAATCAGCCAAACATTTCAGGCAGGTCGACGGTGCTGCGTTCACCCAGGTCGGCTTTGTGATTGTATATGAACCGATGAGCCGCCGCACGTCCGGCCTCTTTAAGCTTGTGCAGGATCATCGGGTTTGGCACGGTCTTTGTCGCCACCGACAGATCGTTCATCAGCTCGTCATCCGCGATCATGTGGATCAGAACGCGGCTCATTTCACCCACCTTCAGCTTGCCCTCAGCCAACAGCCGCTGAACAAAACTGATCGCGCGCAGCTCGCGGAACAGCGATGAGTTAAAGCTGATCTCGTTAATCCGGTTCTGGATCTGCTGAGGCGTTTTGGGCACCTCGTCGCGTTCCAACGGATTGATGTTCACGATCACGACGTCATCGGGCAGGTCATTGTTGAACAGCGGGTAAAGCGCCGGGTTGCCGGTATAGCCGCCATCCCAGTAGGCCTCGGTGCGGCCCGATTTGGGATCAAATATCTCAACCGCCTGAAACAAGGTCGGCAAGCAGGCTGATGCCAGAATCGCATCCGTCGAAATCTCCTCCCCGGCGAACACCCGGATCTTGCCGCTACGCACACAGGTCGCGCAGACATACAAACGCGGACCTTCGTCGGCACATATCTCATCAAAGTTGAACCGGTCCACCACCGGCTCCAGCGGATTGCGATAGAACGGCCCGTAGGCGTAAGGCGACACTAGCCGCGACCACGCATCCCCTATTGAAAAGGGCAAGGAGTACTCCATCGCCTGCGCAACCTGAGCCGGCTCAATCGCCTGCATCCAATTGGCAAGGCGCATGTCACCGACCGCGCCCATCCTTTCCCACAGCCCGTTCAGATTGGCGCGTGCTCCGTCACGCCCATCTCGGACCATCCCTGATTTGAAGGCTGCTCCATTCAGAGCTCCGGCCGAGGTTCCGGTGATTGCCGCAACCTCGATGTCTTCCTCATCCAGCAGCCGGTCCAGAACACCCCAGGTGAACGCCCCATGCGCTCCCCCACCTTGCAAAGCCAGATTGATCCGTTTCACTGTGGACCTCCTAGGTCAAAGTGCCGTCCAGCCGCCATCCACGGAAATCGTGGTCCCTGTAATCTGCGCGGCAGCATCCGAGCACAGGAACACAGTGGTGCCACCCAGTTGTTCGACGGTCGCAAACTCTTTCGAGGGCTGACGCTCCAGCATGACGTTCTTGATCACGTCTTCGCGGCTCATGTCGTATTCTTTCATCGTGTCGGGGATCTGCGCCTCGACCAGCGGTGTCAGTACATAACCCGGACAGATTGCGTTGCAGGTGATCGGCTCTTGCGCGGTTTCAAGCGCCACGGTTTTGGTCATCCCAACAACACCGTGCTTCGCCGCAATGTAAGCCGCCTTATACGGCGACGCCGTCAATCCATGCGCCGAGGCGATATTCACGATCCGCCCCCATCCGGCCGCCCGCATCATCGGCAGTGCTGCCGCCATAGTGTGATAAGCCGAGTTCATGTTAATCGCGATGATCGCGTCCCATTTATCAACCGGGAACTGATCAATCGGCGCGACATGCTGAATGCCGGCGTTGTTCACCAGAATATCGCAGGCACCCGCCTTTTCGATCAACGCGCGGCATTCACCGCCAACAGACATATCCGCCTTGATGTATCGTGCCTTGGTGCCGGTCTCTTGCGCGATCTCTGCGGCAAGCGCGTGATCCTCTTCCCGGTCGGTGAACGAGTTCAGAACCACATCGGCTCCGGCCTTCGCCAACTCGCGTGCGACACCCAAACCGATCCCCGAATTCGATCCCGTGATGATCGCTGTTTTTCCTGAAAGGTTCATGAACTCTCTCCCTCAAAATCCAGTTTGGTCGCACAGTGCCATGCTGCAACTGCAAAGGGAACGGGGAAACATCCGTGTTCTTCGTCCGAGAGAAAAGCCGCCAAAAAAAAACGCCCGCACGAAGCGGGCGTTAAGTTATTGAGGCAGGTTTCATACAGGCAAGAAACCTATCGAGCAGTGCACCCTTTATACGCAATTCCTTGCATCCGTCCAAGCTAAAAGTTTGAAAATAAGAAAAATCATCGGTACGGTGAATCCCAACAAAATAAGGCCAGAGCAGGATTGTTTCCAAAATGCGCCCCGATTTTCTACGCCCCGTTCGCCCTGTGATCGCGGGAATCGCCTCTGTTTTTGCCGCCGCAATTGCCCAAGCAGAATCGGCTCATGGCATAGCTATGTACGGAGACCCTGCCCTACCACCGGATTTTGTGTCGCTACCCTACGCGAACCCCGAGGCACCCAAAGGCGGTCGAGTTGTTTTTGGAAACACCGGCGGCTATAACAGTTTGAACCCGTTTGTGCAAAAAGGCACCTCTCCGTGGCAGCTACGTTTCTGGACCCACGAAAGCCTGATGGGCCGGTCTTGGGACGAACCTTTCACTCTTTACGGGTTGTTAGCCGAATCAGTTGAGACTGCGCCGGACCGTTCTTGGGTCGAATTCACCCTGCGCGAAGACGCCCGGTTTTCGGATGGTAACCCGGTCACCATCGACGATGTCATCTGGTCATATGAGACATTGGGCACCGAAGGTCACCTGCGTTATCGCGGATTGTGGGGTAAGATCGAGAGCATTGACCAGACCGGTCCACGCTCGGTTCGCATTACCTTTAACGAACCAGATCGGGAACTTGCGTTGATCACTGGCCTGCGTCCGATCTTGCAGAAAGCGCAATGGGAGGGGAAGGATTTCGCCAACGCTGCGCTGCACGATATACCTGTCGGATCGGGACCTTATGTGATCGACGACTATGAGGCTGGTCGTTATGTGACCCTGCGCAGAAACCCAGACTATTGGGGCGCTGGTGTCCCCTTTCGCCGCGGCACTATGAATCTGGATGAGATGCGGATCGAGTTCTACGGCGACGGCACCGTTCTTTTCGAGGCCTTCAAAGCCGGCGAATTAACTGCGATACGTGAATTCAACGCCGACAAATGGGACAACCAATACAATTTCCCAGCAGTTCAACGCGGTGATGTCATCAAAACCGAAATCCCACATGGCAAGCCCTCCGGTATGACCGGGTTTGTCATGAACACACGCAAGGCACCATTTGATGATTGGCGTGTGCGAGAGGCGATGCTGCTGGCGTTCAACTTCGAATATATCAACGACACGATTACAGGCGGCGCGCAATCCCGGATCACATCGTATTTCTCGGGCTCTGATCTTGGAATGCAGCCTGGCCCAGCCACCGGCCGCGTTTCCGAACTTTTACAACCCTATGCCGAAGACCTGCCACACGGCGCACTTGATGGGTATGCTCTGCCTGTGGGCGACGGCTCGGCTCGAAACCGAGCCAATATCCGCAAGGCGAACCAGCTGTTGACCGAGGCTGGCTGGACCGTTCAGGACGGTGTGCTGCGCAATCAGAACGGCGAAGACTTCACTATCACTGTGCTGCTTCAACAGGGTGATACCGAAGGTCAAACGGCAATTGAAATTTATACACGTGCGCTTGAACGGCTGGGCATACAGGTCACCGTAGACCAGGTGGACAGCGCCCAGTTCACCGGCCGCAATGCCGAGTTGGATTTTGATATGACATTCTTCCGTCGCGCCCTGTCCTTGTCTCCCGGCAATGAGCAACGCTTGTACTGGGGAAGTGAAAATTCCGACACACCAGGTACGCGGAACCTGATGGGCGTCGCTTCCCCGGCCGTAGATGGGCTGATCGACGCGATGTTGGCCTCAGAGTCTCACGAAGATTTCGTCGCAGCGACACGCGCGCTCGACCGTGTCCTGACTTCCGGGCGCTACGTCATACCGATTTGGAATTTCGATGTCGGGCGCATCGCGCATGCCAAAGAGCTAATGCGGCCCCAGACTTTGCCGATCTACGGAGATGGACCAGAGTTTATGCCGCAAGTTTGGTGGTACGAAAATTGACCAAAAAAGGCTGATCGTCGGCCCGACGCGCACGTGGTCCTTGGGCACGACGATTCCCTATATCTGCTGATTTAGTTTACGAGCAGATTCCCAGCCAAATGGTCGCACCTTTCGGCGGATTTCGGCACAAGCATCAGGTCGCACAAGATAATATGCCAACAAAATACTGGATAACCATATATAGTGTGCTTACCTATTTCCAGCTAAGCCCCAAATCTTACCTACAAAAGCTTTACGGATCGTATCCTCGCGATGTAGCCTATCAGAAATCAGGCGTTCCATTTGACCGAATTAACTTAAAGAAAATAGATAGATAGCGGATCAATAGGCGCGTCATACCAAGGCTTCACGGACCGGCCTCCACTCACTCACACCTCAGGTCCGTAGGCCCGTCGCGCGACCAGCGTGGCGGGCCTCTTTTACCCAACGTAAGCCAAGATAAGGTGCGACATTTTGTCATGCGCTCGGATTCCGACACCGTCCGTACCCTGAATTGAGGGCCGAGCAGCCGTGAAACCCGAACTACGGAAAGCTGACTAATGTTGAACTGGACTGACCTGACGCAAGACTGGGACGCTATGTATTCCCGTGCAAAACGGCGTTTTCCGAACCTGCGCGATCAGGACAAGGTGCGGCTGAGTAAAGATCGAAAAGGGTTCGAAGCATATTTGGCCGAACGCCATCACCTGACCGTGAATGAAGCACACGAAGAGCTTGAGGATTTTCTGTTTACCGAAGGCCTGAACCGCGAGTTCAGCCGGTCTTTAAGCAAGTGACGTGACCCAGAGGATCGTTGCATCCTCGTCACTGACCGAAATCACGTTGTGCCCCATGCTGCCGTCGTAATAAGCGCTGTCCCCCCGACGCATTTCGACGGGTTCGTAAAACTCGGTATATAGCTGGACAACCCCCGTCAGCACATACAGGAATTCTTCGCCATCGTGGCGAACCCAGCCTTCAAACTCATCCATTGACCGCGCGCGTACGCGGGCGCGATAGGGCAACATCTGCTTTTTCGTCAGGTTTTCGGCCAGCAGTTCATGTTCGTACGTCGTTGTGGGATGTGCGGCGCCTTCGCCCATCCGTGTTACCGACATGCGCCCGATCACCTGATCCCGTTGCGGCGGCGTAAACAGCTGCGGCACCGAGATCTCCAACCCGATCGCCAGCTTTTTCAGCGCGTCATAGGTGGGCGACATCTGACCGTTTTCAATCTTGCTGAGGGTCGAGCGTGCAAGCCCGGCCTGCGTGGCCGCCTGTTCCAGTGTCCAGTTCCGCGCCTTGCGCAATTGGCGCACGCGCGCGCCTAAATCAAGCGGTTCAAGCTCGGCATGGTCGCCCGAGTCCCGGGCAATACGGATCAGGGAAGGCTGTTCATTGGTGCTCATGGGTCAACTCTATAGGCCCAGCCCGTCCTGCTTGCAACGCGCCAAGCACCAAGGTAGCCAGTTGCCATGCTGTCTGTTTTTGATCAGGGGCCACCTTTGCCCTGCCCCGCGCCCTTCAATCTGGCCGCACATGTGCTGCGGCGCACGGACGAAGATCCCGATAAGATCGCGCTGTCGGTGCTGCGGTCCGACGGGGCTGAGGACTGGAGCTATCGCGCGCTCAAATCGGCCATTCTGGGCACCGCCACCGGGTTGCTGTACGCAGGGTTGAAACCCGGTGGCATTGCGCTGATGCGGTTGGGGAACACGGTCGATTTTCCGATTGCCTATCTTGGGGCGATTGCGGCGGGGATCGTGCCCGTCCCGACATCCTCGCAACTGACCGAGCCGGAAACGGCGCGCATGATCGCAGATCTGCAACCGGCCGCCATTTTGAGGGACCCGGCCGCCGCCTGCGCGCCACATCCACTGCAGATCAAGTTGTCCGAATTGACCGAAATGCGCACCCTACCCCCGGCCGCGTTTCAAATGGGCGACCCCGAGCGGCTGGCTTATGTCGTCTATACCTCGGGCACGTCCGGCAAGCCGCGCGCCGTGGCCCATGCGCATCGCGCGATCTGGGCACGCCAGATGATGGTCGATGGCTGGTACGGGCTGCGGGATACGGATCGCTTGTGCCATGCGGGCGCATTCAACTGGACCTATACGCTGGGCACTGGTTTGATGGACCCTTGGACCATCGGCGCAACCGCCCTGATCCCTGAACCCGGAACCGACCCGGACGCCCTGCCCGGCTTGCTGCGGCAGCATCGAGCCACGATCTTTGCGGCGGCCCCCGGCGTGTTTCGCAAGCTGCTGAAAACACCGGATGACCTGCACCTGCCGGCGCTCCGCCACGGCCTCTGTGCTGGTGAGAAGCTGTCGCGGCACCTGCACGCGCAATGGGTCGAGGCGACCGGGACCGAACTCTACGAAGCCTACGGCATGTCCGAGTGTTCCACCTTCATCTCGTCAAGCCCGGCTCATCCGGCGCGGGGCGAGTCGCTGGGGCAGCCACAACCGGGCCGCCGGATTGCGATCCTTGGGCCGGAAGGCCCTGTACCTCAGGGGCAAGAGGGCACCATCGCCATTCACCGCTCAGACCCCGGCCTGATGCTGACCTATCTGAACGCACCGGACGAGGCCGAGGCGCGGATGCAGGGCGATTGGTTCCTGACCGGCGATCAGGGTGCCATGGCTGTCGACGGGCAGATCACCTATCTGGGCCGCGACGATGACATGATGAATGCGGGCGGCTATCGCGTCTCTCCGGTCGAGGTCGAGGCCACCTTGTCCAAATTCCCCGGCATCACACAGGTCGGCGCGGCGGCGGTTGAGGTCAAAGAAGACACATTCGTGATCGCCGCTTTCTATACCGGGCCGGAAAAGCTGGACGATTCCGCCTTGCAAACCTATGTGGAGGCAAACTTGGCGCGGTACAAACAGCCACGCGCGTTCATTCACCTGCCTGAACTGCCAACCGGCGGGAACGGAAAACTCCTGCGCCGGGCGCTGCCGGCCTATTTCAAGGCGACCACACCATGACCCAGACCGTCAAACTCGACATCATGTCAGACCCGATCTGCCCATGGTGCTATATCGGCAAGACCCATCTGGACAAGGCGCTGGCTGCGATCCCGGATCATCCGATGGTGATCGAATGGCACCCGTTCCAGCTGAACCCCGACATGCCGGACGAAGGCATGGACCGGCGCCAGTATCTGGAACGCAAGTTCGGCGGTAAGGACGGTGCCGTGCAGGCCTACGCGCCGGTGGTTGAACATGCCGAGAATGCCGGGCTGAGCATTGATTTCGAAGGCATGAAACGCACCCCCAACACGCTGGACGCCCACCGTCTGATTCACTGGGCCGGGATTGAGGGCAAACAGAATGAGGTCGTGGACGCCCTGTTCGACGCCTATTTCGTGCAGGCCCGCGATATCGGCGACCACGAAGTACTGGCCGATATCGCCGACAGTGTCGGCATGGACGCAGCTGTCGTGCAGAAACTGCTGAAATCCGACGCCGACCGCGAGGACATTCGTACGCGCGACACCCATTCGCGCCAGATGGGCGTGACCTCGGTGCCGACCTTCATCGTAGCCAATCAACATGCTGTTCCGGGCGCGCAACCGCCTGAAATGTGGGAAAAAGTGATCGGTGAGATCATGTCTCAACTTGAGGCTTTCCCTGCAAATTAGCACAGGGGTCTGTGCGCATTGAGACCTAGCACCGCCTGACATGTCGTGATAGCGCGATCAGGTCAGGAGGGCGCAATGGCCAATCGCATGTCAAAAGGTGAGTTCATCGCACTTGTCGCAATGATGTTTGCGACTATTGCGTTTTCTATAGACTCGATGCTGCCAGCGCTGCCCGAAATCGGCGCGCAACTCAGCCCCGATGACATCAACCGGGCTCAGCTGATTCTGACCTCGTTCGTGTTGGGCATGGGGATTGGCACGTTCTTCATGGGGCCGCTGTCCGACGCGTTTGGTCGCAAGCCGGTAATCTATGTCGGTTCGGCTTTGTACATAGTTTCAGCCGCCGTTGCCTGGGCCAGTTCTTCGCTGGAACTGCTGCTGATCGCCCGGGTTGCGCAAGGTGTCGGGTGCGCCGCGCCGCGCGTGGTTGCCATGGCGATCATCCGCGATTTGTACTCGGGCCGTGAAATGGCGCGGATCGTGTCCATCGCCATGATGATCTTTACACTGGTGCCTGCCGTGGCGCCGATGCTGGGGGCCGGGATGATCGCCTTAACCGGCTGGCGCGGAATCTTCGTCTCGTTCATCCTGTTCTCAATGATAACTATCGTCTGGATGGGCCTGCGCCTGCCGGAATCCCTGAAGCCCGCGAACCGCAGGCCGCTGCGCCTGCCCCTGATGGCCTCCTCCGCTCGTGAGATGTTCACACATCCCACCGTCCGGGTGTCGATTTTTGTGCAGACCCTGTGCCTGGGCATGTTGTTCACCACACTGACCATGGTGCAACCGGTCTATGACGTGATTCACGACAGCGCCGACAGCTTTCCTTTCTGGTTTGGTTTTGTCGCTCTGATGTCCGGTTCCGCCAGCCTGCTGAACGCGGCGCTGGTGATCCGCGTGGGGATGCGGCGGCTGGTGACCTGGGCTTTGGGCGCGCAGATCGTCATCACCTTGGGCGTCATCAGCCTGAATGCGATGCCCCTGTCGCCGAACCTGTCCTTTGCAGTGTTTGTCTTTTGGCAGACCTCGATCTTTTTCATGGCGGGCATGACGATGGGCAACCTGAACGCCATCGCGATGGAGCCGATGGGCCATATCGCCGGCATGGCGGCCTCTGTCATCGGTGCGGTCTCAACCGTTCTGGCCGCAGCCATCGCAGCCCCCATCGGGTTACTGTTTGACGGCTCGCTGACCCCGCTCACCACCGGCATTCTGGTCATGAGCGTAACCGGCTTTGGCCTGATGCTGCATATGGGCCGGATCGAAAACAGACTGCCCGCCTGACCTGTGCAGACAGCGCGAATCCCGCTAACCTTCCCTTGATCCGAGCGGAGGTTTTCAATGCGTTACGATTACGATCTGGGGTCCCATTCCTGTCCGGTCACCACATCCTCGCCCGAGGCGCAGCTCTGGTTCGACCGGGGCTTGGTCTGGACCTACGGCTATAACCACGAAGAGGCCGTTGTCTGTTTCCAGCGCGCGGCTGAACATGACCCGGGTTGTGCCATGGCCTACTGGGGGATCGCTTACGCCGCCGGCCCGAACTATAACCTGCCTTGGGATTTGCGCGACGCGCGCGGGCAGCAAAAAGCGTTGGCACAAGCCTATGACGCAACGCAGCAGGCCACGGCTTTGCTCGACAGTTGCACCCCGGTCGAACAGGCCCTGATCCGCGCCCTGCCCGCCCGATACCCGCAGCGCGACCCGATCCCGGAGATGCACCGCTGGGATCACGATTTCGCGGATGCCATGCGCACGGCCTTTGCCGAACAGCCCGACCATCTGGACCTGCGCACAATCTATGTCGAGTCATTGCTGAACCTGACCCCTTGGCAAATGTGGGATCTTAAATCTGGTCAGCCCGCCGAAGGCGCCGCCACGCTTGAGGCGCAGAGGGCGCTGGAAGACGCGATGGCCAACGACCCCGCTGCCATGTCTCACCCGGGTCTGCTGCACCTTTATGTACATCTGATGGAGATGTCGCCGACACCGGAAAAGGCGCTCAAGGCCGGGGATGTGTTACGTACGCTGGTGCCTGACGCAGGCCATCTGGTGCATATGCCCACCCATATCGACGTGCTGTGCGGGCACTATCACAACGTTGTTTACTGGAACGAAAAGGCCATTGAGGCTGATCTGAAGTATTATGAGCGCGAAGGCGCGTTCAACATCTATACCGGCTATCGCCAGCACGATTATCACTTTGTCATCTACGGCGCGTTGTTCCTTGGGCAGATGGAACCAGCCCTGCGCGCAAATCAGGGGATGTGGGACACCACGCCCGAAGATATGCTGCGCATCGAAAGCCCTCCGATGGCGGATTACTTCGAAAGTTACATGTCGATGGGCCCGCACATCCTGATACGCTTTGGCCGGTGGGAAGAGGCCAAGGCGCTTGAACTGCCCTCGGACCCTGATCTCTATCGCACGTTGACGGCGACCACCCATTACGCCCGTGCCATCGCCCATGCCGCCACGGATCAGGTCGCCGAGGCCGAGGCCGAGGAACAACTGTTCCTGTCTGCCAAGGCCTGCGTCCCCGAAACCCGCCTGCTGCACAACAACCGCGTGATCGATCTGTTAGAAATCGCCGGCGAAATGCTGCGTGGTGAGATCGAATACCGCAAAGGTAACTATGAGATTGCCTATGCCCACCTGCGCCGCTCGGTCGAGTTGGACGACACGCTGCCCTATGACGAACCATGGGGGTGGATGCAGCCCACCCGCCATGCGCTAGGGGCGTTGCTGTTCGAACAGGGGCATGTGGCCGAGGCCGAAACAGTCTATCGTGAAGATCTGGGATTGGGCGGGACGCTCAGCCGCGCCTCGATCCATCCTGACAATGTCTGGAGCCTCAAGGGCCTGCATGACTGCCTGAAAGCCCGTGCTGAAACCGTCGAGATCGTTCAGATCAAACAACGGCTCGACCTAGCGCTGGCACGCGCCGACCGTGCAGTCGGCGCGTCGTGCTTCTGCGCTCAGGCGGCGATGAGGGCCGCCGAATGAGATACGCCCTGCTGTTGGTCGCCCTGCTAAGCGGCCCCGCCCAGGCGGATCGGCAGTCTTTCCCTCCGGTCGATCAGGCCACGCAGGACCCGTCTCTGGTGGCCTTTCGCGATGCTCTGCTGGCCAATGTGGCTGCGCGGGATACCGATGCTGTTGTTGCGGCAGCCTGCCCCGACATTTACCTGAGTCACGGTGGAGATGGCGGCCCGGAAGAGTTGCGGGCCAATCTGACCCTCGACCCCGAGACCTTGTCTGAAGAGTACCGCGAAAACGCGGACACCCTGCGGGACGCGTATTGGACCGATCTGGAAAACACACTCTCCCAGCCCGGTTATTTCGATGATGAGGGTGAGTTTTGGATGCCGCATCAGTGGCAGATCACCCTGCCCGCCTCACTGGACCCGTTCATGGCCTATTTCGTCACCGGATCAAATGTGGCTCTGCGGCAATCGGCTGACCGCGACGCGCCAACCTTGGGTCTCATCAGCCATGAGATCGCAATCATTCGCGACTACCAGGAAGATGCGGAATACCAACGCGTTCTGCTCACCGATGGAACACAAGGTTACATTCACAGCGACTATCTCTGGTCGATGGTCGGTTACCGCGTCGCGTTTGTGAAATCGGACGCGGGCGATTGGCAACTATGTACCTTTGTCAGCGGCGATTAAGGTAACTCCTAAATCTGCGGAGAACCGTTTTCTGGACCGTCAAAAAAGACCACCACCCGGTTTTCATCAAGAGGTAATAACCCTTCGGCTTTCCAGTCGGCCTCCGGAGGTACGATGTCCATCACACGCTCGGCGGCATCGGGGCCGGGCGTCCAGCGGTGCAACGAAAACGTGTCGAACCTATGCGGGCTGTTCTGATCGCAACCTTCCTCGTCTCCCTCACCCGCGGCAACTCCAGCGTCCCCCACCAGCAAAAGAAGATCATCGCCTTGGGCTTCCATACCACGAATACCGCGTCCGGGTTCGGCGTTGAGCTGCACTTCGTGTAGCTTGGCACCAGAAAAATCCTCATTCTCCAACGCGTCGAGCGTAGTTTCGGCAATCAGTACACGGGTTGGTTCAACTTCGGGATAAGGGGCGCGGAAGCCGATAAACAAGCGATCACCCACGGCGCCGACGGCTTCGATATTCAATCCATTTTGCTGCAATGGAACATTGAAGGCTGCGCTCAACTGATCGAATTTCCCAAACAGCGGCTCAAGCGATACCTCTTGTTGCGACAACGGTACCCGGGTGCCGATATGCTGCGGCGTAACCTCGCCCCAGAAAATACGCGTGTTGCGCGTTGGCGATTTGCAGCTTTTCCGCCCGCGCGAATGCGAACCCACCACGATCAGGTTATCGCCCGCGACCGTCACCCCCTCCAGATCAAAGTCCTTCAGCTCGGACTTCTTCTTGTCCTTGGTTTCGGCCATGTAAACCCGCTGCCCGACGAACAGAGCGTCCTTCTCAAGCTTAAAGGTCTGAACAAAACGCCCCTCATCGGCGGCAGCAAAACACAACCCGTCGGCCATACAGGCCACACCGCTGACATTCACCGACGCGCCTCGTTCGATTTCATCGCCATGTTCTTCGTACTCTTCAAATGTTCCTGTGACATTCAGCGATTTGGGCGATTCAGCAAAAGCCGGGAGAGCGGCAAGAATAACTGTCGACATAAGCCAACGCATGCAAGTCCTCCAATACTGTCAATCAATGTTCCCAGTTTAGCACGACTTTGGAGTTGCTGCTCAGGCCTTGGCCCTTTTCTTCTCGGCCATCACTTTTTCGGCCAGATCTCGGGCGATCGCGAAGGCTCCCTTGATCTTGTCGCTGTCCTTTTTCCAGTCGCGGCGTACGACGATTTTATTGTCCTTGACCTTGGCCAGCCCGCGCTGGTTCTGGATGAATTCGACCAGCCCCTGAGGCGACGCGAACTTGTCATTGTGGAACTGGATCGTGGCACCTTTCGGTCCGCCGTCCAGCTTGGCAATGCCCGCGCGTTTGCACATGGCCTTGATACGCACGACCAGCATCAGGGTGTTCACTTCTTTCGGCAGAGTGCCGAAACGGTCGATCAATTCGGCGGCAAAGCCTTCCAGTTCGACCTTGGTCGAAAGTGACGAAAGGCGGCGATAGAGGCCCAGACGCACGTCCAAGTCTGGCACGTAGTCCTCGGGGATCAGAACCGGAACGCCCAGATTGATCTGCGGTGCCCATTGGTCATCGGCATCCGACAGCCCCTCCATCTCACCGGCTTTGATCTTGGCAATCGCCTCTTCCAGCATCGACTGGTAGAGTTCATAGCCCACGTCGCGCATCTGACCGGACTGTTCTTCGCCCAACAGGTTGCCGGCGCCGCGAATGTCCAAATCCTGCGAAGCCAGCGTGAACCCGGCGCCCAAAGTATCCAGCGAACCCAGCACGCGCAGGCGCTTCTCGGCCGTGGCGGTTAGTTTCTGGCGGGGTTTCGTGGTCAGATAGGCATAGGCGCGGGTTTTCGACCGCCCCACCCGGCCGCGAATTTGATAGAGCTGCGCAAGGCCGAACATATCCGCCCGGTGCACAACCATCGTGTTGGCCGTGGGAATATCCAACCCGCTTTCCACAATCGTCGTGGCCAGCAGCACATCATACTTGCCGTCATAAAAAGCGTTCATCCGGTCGTCGAGCTCCCCCGCCGCCATCTGCCCGTGCGCCACCACATAGGTCAGTTCCGGCAGTTGCTCTTTCAGGAATTCCTCGATCTCGGGCAGGTCCGAGATGCGCGGGACCACATAGAAGCTCTGTCCGCCGCGATAGTGTTCGCGCAGCAGCGCCTCGCGGATGGTAACTGCATCGAACTCACTGACATAGGTGCGTATGGCCAAACGGTCGATGGGCGGAGTGCCGATGATCGACAGATCGCGCACACCGGTCAGCGACAGTTGCAACGTCCTAGGGATCGGCGTGGCGGTCAGGGTCAGCACATGAATGTCCGAGCGCAGTTGTTTCAGGCGCTCCTTATGGCCGACGCCGAAATGCTGTTCTTCGTCGATGATCAGCAGGCCGAGGTTATTGAAGCGTATCCCCTTAGCCAACAGCGCATGGGTGCCGATGACAATATCCACCGTGCCACGCGCCAGCCCGTCGCGGGTTTGCTGCGCCTCTTTGGTCGAGACAAAGCGCGACAGTTGCCGAACCTCCAGTGGGAAGCCCCGGAAGCGTTCCTTGAACGACGCCGCGTGTTGGCGCGCCAGCAGCGTGGTCGGCGCGACAACCGCCACCTGTACCCCGGACATGGCGGCAACGAAAGCCGCACGCATCGCCACTTCGGTCTTGCCAAAGCCCACATCGCCGCAGATCAGACGATCCATTGGCGCGCCAGAGTGCATGTCTTCCATTACTTCCGAGATGGCACGCAATTGGTCATCAGTTTCCTGGTACGGAAAGCGCGCGCTGAACTCCTCCCAAGCGTGTGGGGGCGGGTCCATCACCGGGGCTTTGCGTAAGGCGCGTTCGGCGGCGATGCGGATCAGCTTGTCCGCCATCTCGCGGATGCGTTCTTTCAGCTTGGCCTTTTTGGCCTGCCATGCACCGCCGCCCAGTCGGTCCAGCAGACCTTCGTCGTGGCCGTATTTCGACAGCAATTCGATGTTTTCGACTGGCAGATACAGCTTGGCCTGTTCGGCATATTCCAGCAGTAGGCATTCATGGGCGGCACCTGCGGCCGTGACGACCTCCATCCCCATGTAGCGCCCGATGCCATGGTCGACATGCACCACCAGATCACCGGGGCTGAGCGATTGCGTCTCGGTCAGAAAGTTCTCGGCCTTGCGGCGTTTCTTGGGCTGGCGGATCAGACGGTCGCCCAGCACGTCTTGTTCGGCTATGACCGTCAGATCGGGGGTCTCAAACCCGTGTTCCAGCGCCCAAACAGCCAGATGTAGACCTCGCTTGCCCACGCGAGTCCCATCGGTGACGGGGATCGCCTCGGCCAGACCTTCATCCTCGATCAGCCCAGTCAGACGTTCGCGCGCGCCTTCGGAATAAGATGCAATCAGCACTGGCCCTTTTGACATCTTGTCCGTGATATGCCCGGCCAAAGCACCAAACAGGCTGATGCTTTCCTGCTGCCGTTCCGGGGCAAAGTTGCGTCCGATCCGACCACCGGCGTCAATCACTCCGGGACCGCTGGCTTGCGGCAGAGGGCTGAATTGCAGCACCCGCCGGTCGCCCACCGCCTGATCCCACGCGGCATCGTCCAGATAGAGCAGACCGGGCGGCGTGGGTTTATACACCGTGTCCATGCGCGAGCGGTTTTCAAGCGCCAGCCGCCGGGTTTCGTACTGATCGGCGATTGTATCCCATCGCGCAAGCCGCGCGGGCGTGACCTGATCGTCAACCGTGATGGTCGCATCCGGCAGATAATCGAACAGGGTTTCCAATTTCTCGTGGAAAAAGGGCAGCCAGTGCTCGATCCCTTGATGCTTGCGACCTGCACTAATGGCCTCATACAGCGGATCGTCGGTGCCTGCGGCGCCGAATTCGATGCGATAGTTCTGACGGAACCGGGTGATCGCGGCGTCGTCCAGAATGACTTCGGAGACCGGGGCCAATTCCACCACGTCCAGCTTCTCGGTGGTGCGTTGTGAGACCGGATCGAACCGGCGCGCCCCATCCAGAACGTCTCCGAACAGGTCCAGCCTTACGGGGCCGGATTCGCCCGGAGGGAAGATGTCGATGATTCCGCCCCTGATCGCGTAGTCACCGGGCTCCATCACCGTTGGGCTTTGTGTGAACCCCATCCGCACCAGAAAGTTCCGCAGCGCGGTTTCGTCAACGCGATGGTCCACGCGTGCGGTAAAAGCAGCCTCTCGCAGCACTTCCCGCGCGGGTACACGCTGAGTCGCGGCGTTCAGCGTAGTCAGCAGAACAAATCGGTCCGGCATCTGATGCACCAGCGCCGCCAGTGTTGCCACTCGGGCAGCAGCGATATCGGCATTAGGCGAGACTCGGTCGTAAGGCAGACAATCCCAACCCGGAAAGACAAACACCGGCATATCCGGCGCAAAGAAGGCGAGTGCTGCACGCATCGCCTCCATCCGCTTGTCGTCTCGCGCCACATGGCAAACCGGCCCGCCGGAACGCGCAATCTCGTTCAGGACAAGCTGCGCGTCAAAACCCTCGGGAGCGCCGCCAACTGTTACGTGGTTCGGAGCCGTCATCGCCTAGCCTTTCCGAATTTCCTACCCCAAAACCCCGATCGAGAAGTTCTGATACATACCCCAAAGCGACGTGATCAAGATCGAGATCATCCCAATGATCTGCGTATAGATCCGGCAGCGGGTCAAAACCTTGCCGGTAAATTTCAGCGTCTCCTCGCCCTGCCGCAATTTCCGCGCCGCCCGGATGTTGATTAGCATCACCAGACAGACCGGAAACAACAACAAAAACACGGCCTGTGCAAATTCGACACCATAATAGAACCCAAGCATCGCCAAGCCGGTAAAGAAAAAACAGCTCAGCCCAAGTAGGACCAGCCCGGATTTGTCAACGATGAAAAGAATGCGATTTCCGTTTATTCGCACGATGTCCAGCAAGTCGCGCTCGGCCTGCCCGCCGACCCGTCGGGCCCGCACCAGCAGATCGAACGGAACCCCCATCGCCCAGTGGCTGGCCGACGACCACAACACGGCCAGCATGATCCAGTACCACAGATTCGAAAAGCTGCGCATGTCGATGATTTCGAAAAGCGAAGAGTATAAGTCCAAGCGTCAGCCCTTTGTTCCCAGTCTTGATGGGCTGTTTCGCACGGGTGCGATCATCCTGACCCTTGAGACCACATGGAATTCATGCCACCCAATGCGGGAATATTCAAGGAGAGCGCGACATGAAACCGACCAT
The DNA here is from genome assembly GCF_013032445.1 of Ruegeria arenilitoris. Lineage (GTDB taxonomy): Bacteria > Pseudomonadota > Alphaproteobacteria > Rhodobacterales > Rhodobacteraceae > Ruegeria > Ruegeria arenilitoris_F. Next base: position 35,406 of record NZ_WQCA01000001.1, read on the forward strand.
CGCCCCCTATCCCCTGACCCGCTTTCGCCGGGCGCGCCAATCGCAGGCCGTGCGCGGTCTTGTCCGGGAAAACACGCTGACCACCGATGATCTGATCTGGCCGGTTTTCGTACGAGACGGCGAAGGTGTGGAGGAACCCGTACCCTCGATGCCCGGCGTTGTGCGCCGCTCGGTTGATCTGATCGCCAAGGCCGCGGTCGAGGCGCAGGCACTTGGAATCCCGGCGATTTGCATCTTTCCTTACACCGACCCCAGCCTGAAAACCGAAGACTGCGCCGAGGCCTGGAATCCCGACAACCTGTCCAACCGTGCCATCCGCGCGATCAAAGCGGCAGCTCCGGACATCGCGGTGATGACCGACGTGGCACTGGACCCCTACAACATCAACGGGCATGACGGGTATGTGGACGATGGCGAAATTGTGAACGACAAAACGGTCGAGGCACTGGTCAAGATGACCCTCGCTCAGGCCGAGGCCGGTGCTGATATCATCGGCCCTTCCGACATGATGGACGGCCGCATCGGCGCGATGCGCCAAGCACTGGAAACGGCCGGGCATCAGAACGTGATGATCCTCAGCTATGCCGCAAAATACGCCAGCGCCTTTTACGGGCCGTTCCGCGATGCGGTTGGCGCGTCGGGCGCACTGATCGGAGACAAGAAAACCTATCAGATGGACCCGGCCAATTCGAACGAAGCGCTGCGCCTGATCGAACGCGACCTGACCGAGGGCGCTGACATGGTGATGATCAAGCCGGGGATGCCTTATTTGGATATCTGCCGCCGGGTGAAAGACGCTTTTGGAGCGCCGACCTATGCCTATCAGGTGTCGGGCGAATACGCGATGATTCAGGCCGCCGCACAGAATGGCTGGATTGATGGTGAGAAGGTGATGCTAGAAAGCCTGCTGGCATTCAAACGCGCGGGCTGTGATGGCATCTTAACCTACTTCGCGCCCGAGGTCGCACGCATCCTTCAGAGCTAAAACCCCTAATTGTCGCGATTTTTTGCCGATTGAAGCCTGCGGTCACTCAGCTTTCCCGTGACACGCAGCCGCAATCGGCGTATTCTTGCACATAAGATCGGGATCACCCGACATATCAGGCAGTTATACAGAGAAAAAACATGAGCAGTTCCAATGCACCCCAATTGAGCCGTCGTGGCTTTGCCTTTGGCATGGCCGGATTGACGGTAACCGCAGCCTGCGGCAATGGCGTCGGCAGCACCAACGCAGCCAAGATCGACGCCCGCGTCGATGCCACGCTTGCCGAGATGTATGCGAAATATCCCAACACGGTTGAGATCGCCAATAAAGCCACTGGCATGTTGGTTATGCCCCTGATCACCGACGCCGGTCTAATCTTCTTTGGCGGCGCCTACGGTCAGGGCGCGTTGCGCATAGAAGGCGCAACAGTTGACTACTACTCCGCAATTTCCGGAACTGCCGGCCTGCAAATCGGCGCTCAGCAATATGCACATGTCCTGTTCTTCATGACGCAGGATGCACTGAATGATTTCCGCCGCTCCAGCGGATGGACTGCCGGCGCCGATATTGGCTATGTCGTTGATGCAACAGGAAGTTCCCTATCCACGGACACAACGACACTGCGTTCACCGGTGCTGGCCGTCGTATTCGGACAGGCCGGACTGAAATTCGGCGCAACAGTCGAAGGCACCAAATACACGCGGATTATTCCATAACTCCAGGCTACCACGCGCCCCTCGAATGGACCCCGTCACAGCGCCGCTGTGGCGGGTTTTTTACTTATGGCTCTGGATTCGCGAATATTCCCGGGCTGTTCCTCTTTCGGTCAATGCGACCATCCACTAGTCTTGCCGCAATTGGAAATGGATCAGGATTAAAGGCCGCAAATGGGTTTGGTTTTTCGCTGGCTGGTGCGCATTACAACGGGTCTGATCCTGCTGGCCATGGCCGCTGTTGGGTTGGTGTATTTCCTGGCCAGCCAATCCCTACCGGACTATGATCAAACGTTTGAAGTAAGCGGGTTAACGGCCCCTGTAGAGATCATTCGCGACACTGCCAATGTCCCTCATATTCTGGCCGAGAACGACCCGGATGTGTTCTTTGGTCTTGGCTATGCCCATGCACAGGATCGCCTGTGGCAGATGACCGTCATGCGCCGCACGGCCCAAGGCCGTTTGTCCGAAATATTCGGCACCCGCACTGTTCATATCGACAAGCTGCTGCGCCGGTTGGACTTGTACGGGCTGGCTCACCGCTCGGTCGAAGTGCAGGATGATTACACCAAAGCCGCGCTGCGTGCCTATGCTGCCGGGGTGAATGCAAGGCTGGATGAGATCAACGAGGCCGCCTTGGGCCGTGGTGCGCCCGAGATGTTTCTGTTCAACGCACCCGTGTCCCCGTGGCAGCCCGGCGACAGTATCGCGGTGATCAAACTGATGGGTTTGCAGCTGTCTGGCCATCTGCAGGATGAAGTGCTGCGTGCGCGCACGTCCTTGATACTGAACAACCCCGAACGGCTGGCCGATATCCTGCCCGACGTGCCGGGTGCAGGTATCGCCGCCCTGCCCGAATATGCCGCGCTGTTTCCGAATGTGCCGCGCTACGCTCGCGGCACGCCGACGCCCGACAGCCCGCTGTCCCCCTTCCCCAAACGCGGATTGGCCGGAGCTTCGAACGCATGGACCGCCGCACCTTCCCGTTCAGCGAGCGGTGGCACATTGCTGGCCAACGATCCCCATCTAGGCTTCACGGCACCGGGCGTCTGGTATCTGGCTCGACTGGAACTGGCCAAGGGCGGAGTGATCGGCGCGACCATCCCCGGCATTCCCGCCATCATGACGGGGCGCAGCGACCGGTTGGGCTGGGGTCTGACGTCTTCGTATCTGGACGATCAGGACGTACATATCGAACAGTTGAACCCTGAAAACCCAGAAGAATACCTGACGCCGGACGGTTACAAAACATTCCGCACTCGCCCTTCGATCATTGAGATCAAAGACCAGGCGCCGATCACCCTGACCTTGCGCTGGACGGAAAACGGCCCGGTCCTGCCCGGCAGTCACTATGATCTTGAAACGATTACACCCCCCGGCCACGTCGCCTCCTTGTCGTGGACGGCACTCAGCCCGCGTGACACATCGATGACGGCGTCGATGGCGCTGATGAATGCGGACAGCGTCCGTCAGGGCATCGATGCGGCCGAGCTGTTCATATCGCCCTCACAAAACCTGTCGCTGGTTGACAAGGACACAATCGGCCTCAAGCTCATCGGAGCGATGCCGAAACGCGACCTGCGCAACCAAAGCCGTGGCCGTATCCCGACGCCCGGCTGGCTGGCCGAAAACCTGTGGCAGGGCCGTCTGCCCTATGCAGACAACCCCGAATTCGTGGCTCCAGCGGGGGGTATTCTGGGCAACACCAACAACAAGATCATCAACCGTCCCTTCCCCGAGCATGTATCCTATGAATGGGGCGACACCCAGCGCGTGCACCGTTGGGAACGCCTGATGCAGTCGCGCGAGGTCCACACCCGCGACAGCTTTATCGAGGCGCAGCTGGACACCGTCAGTTTCACTGCCCGCTCACTGTTGCCGCTGATCGGTGCAGACCTGTGGTTCACCGGCGCCTCGGCCCCCGAGGGCACACCCGAACGCCAACGCCAGATCGCCCTGTCCCTGCTGGCCGAGTGGAATGGTGAGATGAACGAACACCTCCCCGAACCGCTGATCTATGCTGCATGGTTGCGGGCGCTGCAGATCCGGCTGATCTCGGATGAATTGGGCCCGCTGGCTGCCGAATACAAGCATGTTGAGCCGTTGTTCATCGAACGGGTCTACCGCGATATCGACGGGGCATCGGTCTGGTGTGACGTCCGCCAAAGCGCCCCGACCGAGACCTGCACCGATATGGCGCGGTTGGCACTGGACGACGCAATCATCTGGATTTCCGAGAATTACGGTGGCGCACTGGAATCCCTGCGCTGGGGCGATGCGCATCAGGCCACCCACGACCACCCGGTTTTGGGCTCGGTCCCGGTTCTGAGGTTCTTCGTCAATATCCGCCAATCCACCAGCGGTGGAGACAACACCCTTCTGCGCGGTCGCACCTCAGGCGAAGGCAAGCACCCGTTCCGCAACGTACACGGCGCGGGTTACCGCGGTGTCTATGACTTCGCTGATCCGGACAGTTCAGTCTTTATCACCGCCACCGGCCAGTCCGGCCATTTCCTGTCGCGCTATTATGACGATCAGGCGCAGCTGTGGCGGCGGGGAGAGTACATTCCGATGTCGCTGGACCTCGATCTGGCACGGGCTGCTGCTGTTGGTGTGACGAACTTGATCCCGCGCTGATTTCGCCTGTTTCGGCAGGACCTTGCCCCTTTTTTTGGGTACCGTGGACGCGCACCCGTCTTTTCGCCTACGATCTGGGGACCAACAAGTTGGGACCGGGGGCACAAATGGCAAGTATACGGGATAGGTTGAACAATCTCGCACGCGACTACGCAATCGCCTGGAGCTCGGGAGACCCGAACGCGGTGGCCGAATTCTTTGCGCGTGACGGGCAGATTTCGATCAACCGGAAGGAACCCATGGTCGGCCGCGAGGCTATTGCCGACGTGGCGCGGGGATTCTTTGCCGACTTTCCCGATCTGGAATTAAGATGCGATATGCTGCGATGGGCCGGAGCGCACGCAATTTTTGTCTGGACGCTGGAAGGCCATCACGCGGAAACCGGCAACCTTGTGGTCACCCGAGGCTGGGCCGAATGGGAGCTGACCCCGGACCACAAGATCCAGTCCTCATCCGAGTGGTTCGACACGGACGACCATCAAAGACAGATTGACGGAGCTTGATCTTTAAAGCGCCGCGAACTGCGCCGCCTGCTTGTCTGTCCACAGAACGGTGATCTCAAATCCATCCTCGGTCTGCTTTTCGGACCGCACCACATCCTGCCGGAACAGCCATGCCCGCTTGTTCCCCTCGGCAAAATCCAAAGACAGTGTCTCTTGGTGGCGCGCGCCTTGCAGCTTGGCTGCAATCTCGGCGAGCAGAGGTTCGACCCCTTCGCCGGTCACCGCCGATATGGCGAAAATCGACGGGTCACGGTCCGCCCGCTTAAAGGCAGCCTCACGCTCATCGCCGTTCAGCAGGTCGATCTTGTTCCACACCTCAAGCCGGGGGCGTTCTTCGTCTACACCCAGTGAGGTCAAAATCGCCTCGACATCTCGCGCTTGTGCGTCGGTATCCTCGTGGCTGATGTCGCGCACATGGACCACGATATCGGCGCCCAGAACTTCTTCGAGCGTCGCCCGGAAGGCCGCAACCAGTTCGGTCGGCAGGTTTGAGATGAAACCCACGGTGTCCGACAGGATCACCTCGGGGCCGTCGGGCAATTCGACCCGGCGCATGGTTGGGTCTAACGTGGCGAACAGCATGTCCTTGGCCATTACCTCGGCCCCGGTCAGGCGGTTGAACAGCGTGGATTTTCCAGCGTTGGTATAGCCGACCAAAGCAACAATCGGATATGGTACCTTAGCACGTGCGGCGCGGTGCAGCGTTCGGGTCTTTACCACTTTCTGCAGTTGCCGCCGCAGACGGACAAGTTGTTCGTCAATGGCACGGCGGTCGGCCTCAATCTGGGTTTCACCGGGACCACCGACAAACCCCAATCCACCCCGTTGCCGTTCAAGGTGGGTCCAGGCCCGCACCAGACGGGTACGCTGATAGCTGAGCGCCGCCATTTCGACCTGCAGCACGCCTTCGCGGGTGCGGGCGCGATCGCTGAAAATCTCCAAAATCAGGCCGGTGCGGTCGAGGATTTTAACCTTCCACGCCTTCTCAAGGTTGCGCTGCTGGACAGGCGACACAGCCCCATCGATCAGAACCAGTTCGATTTCGCTGTCGTGCAGCCGTTCGGCCAGTTCTTCGATCTTGCCGCTGCCGAACAACAGCCCGGGCTGGGCACGTTGTAGACGCACAATTTCGGACCCGATCACATCCAGATCGGGCAAAGCGGCAGCCAGTGCCACCGCCTCTTCCAGCGCTGGTTCGGGAACACGGCGCTGTTCATCAGATTTGATTTCCGGATGCAGCACCCAGGCCCGGGTGCGCGTCCTGTCATGTTCCATCAAGAGGCGTCTTCGCCCTCATACAGGCTGATCGGCTGCGACGGCATGATCGTCGAAATCGCATGTTTGTAGACCAGCTGCGACTGTCCGTCGCGGCGCAACAATACGCAGAAATTGTCGAACCAGGTGATTACACCCTGCAATTTCACGCCGTTGATCAGGAATATTGTGACCGGGACCTTTGCTTTCCGTACATTGTTCAGGAACGCGTCCTGCAGATTCTGTCTGTCCGAAGCCATATTTATTTATCTCGCCATTGTTCTTGCTACGCGCTGCGGACCAACGCGCTCCCTCTGGCTGAGTATGGAGTGGAGTTAACCGAGTTTCCAGATCAAAAATCAGTCTTTGCAAGACTGTTGAATCTTAGTCTCGCCAGAGGCTTGGCGTAATCAACGCGATGATCGCCAATGTTTCCAAACGCCCAATTACCATCGCCGCGCACATGGTCAGCTTGGCCCCGACGGACAGGTCAACGATCCGGATCGGGATATCCGTAGCCAGTTCGATGAGCGGACCCGTCGTACTAAGTGACGCCACGGTAAGTACCATCGCCTGTTCGAACCCTGCCCCCATCATTGCAAGCAGCAGATTGAACAACGCCGCCGTCAGTGCGAACATCATCAGGAAAATCCACGCGATAAAGGCACCGTCGCTTTGAATGCGTCGGTTGCCACCGCCGACGCCACTGACAGACGAAGGATAGATCAGGCGGTCAATCTCGCGTGCACCGTTCAGGTACAGAGCAAACACGCGCAACAGTTTGACACCACCCGCAGTGGTCGCGACACCGCCACCAATCAGGGCCATCCCCATCAGGATCAGCCCTGGAGTTCCCAACCCCGAAAGTTGCTGTGCATCGTTCCAATTGGAGCTTTCGAACCCTGCAGTGGTTAGAAAAGACAGCGCAGTAAACGTCATCCCCCAAAACACGTGCATGGCTTCAACCGGATGCAGCGTACCACCGATTTCGTTGACTCCAGCCCAAACGCGGAAGAACAACAGCGTTGCAACAGCAATCACGATCGACAGGCCGATACGAAACTCGGGGTCCTTGTCCAGCCGCGAATACCCTGTCGTGGCAGTGTCGGTGGAAAAGGTCAGCCGCGACAAGGCAAAGAACAGAAACAGAAATAGAATCGCTTCACCGGTGATACCGGCCTGCGCCCCTTCAAGCCCCCCTACGGGCGAAATACCGGACGTGGCCATCGTGGACATGGCATGGCAGATGGCGGTCAATCCTTGCTCTCCCGCGATCAGCAGCAATAACCAGATCACCCCCGTCAGGCCTGCATAAACCGGTGTCAGCGTCAATGTCACCCGGATCAAACGCCCGCGCGGGTCGACCTTTTCGCTTTGCGCCACGCCCGAGACAGGGCGACCGGGCTGCCCCCGCGCTGTCACTTCGAACCCTCCAAGCGCCAGTGGTGCAAGGATTGCTGCTGCAGAAATCCACATCAGCAAACCGCCCATCCAACCCACCAGCGCGCGCCACAAATGCAGAGGTGCCGTCAGACGGTCAGGATCAGGGAAAATGTCGGCACCTGTAGTCGTAAGTGCGCTGACCATATCGAAGTAGGCATTCAGAAAAGTCGTGTTTCCCAATGCGTCATGCAGAGGGATGGCGAGGAACAGCGGAAGGACGGTAAAGCACCCCAATAACACCGCCAGTTGCCCCAGTGTCCCGCGGCGCGGCACTCGGCTCGATGACGCCATCGCAATTGTCGCCACCACGAACAAACCCAGCAACCCTGAATAGAAGAACGACCGCGAAGTGTCGTGGTCATCCAGTGCCAGTGCGTAGATAGCGGGGATCCACATGGCTACCGAGACGACGCCCCAGATCAGTAGAAACAACGGCAAGCGCCGCACCAGACCGATCCGTTGTGTTCGCGCGCGCATCATCAGAAGAAATCGATCGAAACCTGCATCAGCCGTTCAACCTCAGGGACGTCCTTGGTCATGGCAAAGATTGCCACCACATCTTTCTCCTCGATCCTCAGGCTGCCCGTGGGACGCAGCAGCTCATCGCCCTTGCGAACCGCGCCCACCAAAACGCCTTCGGGGAAATCAATGTCACGCAATTTCTGCCCGGCCATAGGAGAGGTCGAGAGAACCTCGGCCTCAATCACTTCAGCCTCGGCATCTCCGATTGAGTATACCTGCCGTACCCGTCCGTGGCGAATGTGTCGCAGGATCGAGCTAACCGTGGTGGCACGCGGGTTAATATAGGCGTCGATCCCAAGCGGCCCCATCAAAGCGACCATACTTGGGTCATTGATCAACGCAATCGCCAGCGCGCAGCCTTCGGCCTTGGCACGTACAGCAGCCAGCATGTTGGCGCGGTCGTCATCGGTGACCGCCAGCATCGCGTCGGCACGTTCGATCCCGGCCTCGCGCAACAAGGCCGCATCCAGACCGTCCCCGTTCAGGACGATGGTGCGTTCCAGCGCTTCGGCGGCCAGTTCAGCGCAATGGCGATCCCGCTCAATGATCTTGGCACGCACCCGGCTTTCACGTTCTTCCAGCGTCCGCGCGACCTCAAGCCCGACGTTTCCGCCGCCCACGATCACCACGCGGTCCTGTTTCTTTTGCGTCTTGCCAAAGACCTCCATCGTGCGGTCCACGTCTTTGACATTGGTAAAGACATAGCATTCATCGCCGACAAACAGCTGATCCTCGGATTCCGGAGCAAACAGGCTGCCGTCGCGTCGAACCCCTACAACAATTGAGCTGAGCGTCGAAAACAGATCCGTCAGCTGGCGCAGCGGCGTGTTTATGATGGGGCAGTCTTCGTCAATGCGGATGCCCAGCAGTTGTGCCTTACCATCCATGAACATCTCGGTGTCGAAGGCCGACGGCGCCGACAGTCGGCGCATGGCAGCAGCGGCCACCTCGCGTTCTGGGCTGATCACCACGTCGATGGGCAAGTGATCGCGGCGGTACAGGTCCGAGTGGATCGCTTGAAGGTAAGACTTGGATCGCAGGCGCGCGATCTTGCGCTGGATCGAGAAAACCGAATGCGCCATCTGACAGGTGACCATGTTCACCTCGTCCGAATGGGTCGCGGCGATGATCATATCGGCATCCCGAGCCCCTGCCCGGTCCAGCACATCCGGGTAGCTGGCAAACCCGGCGATCCCCTGCACATCCAGCGTCTCGGTTGCGCGACGCACCAGATCGGGGTTGTTGTCCACCACCGTTACGTCGTTGAGTTCGCCCGACAGGTGCCGTGCAATCTGCCAGCCAACCTGACCGGCACCGCATATTATGACCTTCATGTTTCTGGCCCTTCTGCCTGAAATCTTTGAATGACAGATGCCCCGATAGCGGTCAATTAAATTGTCATACCCGTAAAGCTACGGCAAGATAAGCCCATGAAAACAGTGCTTCGTTTGCTTATTCCGATGGTCGCCCTGTCCGCATGCAGCGGCCCGCTTTCGCTGTATTACCGCGAGGGTGAAAGCGTATCGCGTGCACAATCAGAGACCACGCAATGTCAGGTTCTGGCGCTTAAAGAGGTTCCGGTCGCCAATCAGGTGCGACAAAGCCCACCCACTTACTGGCCCGGTCGCACTTATTGCGATGGCCGTGGACGGTGTTACCGTTCTGGCGGCTGGTGGCAACCGGGGCGGGTGTATACCGTTGATGTCAATCAAGGGCTGCGCGAACAAGTCGAGGCTCAGTGCATGGCTAAAAAGGGTTTTCGCCCGGTCAGCCTTCCGCCCTGCAAGCAAAACGTAAGTTCGCGGGTCGCCGCAGTGCCGACAACAAAACTGCCGCCGCTGAGCACCGAGTCCTGTTACGTGAAATTCGACAACGGGTCGTTCCAGATCATCACACCCGGCCAGGCCGGGTAACGACCCGGCGGATTATTCCGCCGGTTCCGGTTCGTCCAGTTGCGCCACCCGTGCGCCGGATTTGTTCGAGGTTACAACTCCCAGCGACTTGAGCTTGCGATGCAGCGCGCTGCGCTCCATTCCCACAAAGCTGGCGGTGCGGCTGATATTGCCGCCAAAACGGTTGATCTGGGTCAGCAGATACTCACGCTCGAACGCCTCGCGTGCTTCGCGCAGTGGCAAGGTCGCAAGGGCGCCCGACAGTACCACACGGCCCGAATCGTCGGTCTTTTCCTCCTCAGTCGGCAGTTCCCTGGCCTCAATCGGCCCGGTCCCATCACCCAGAATCAGCACCCGCTCAATGAGGTTCTTGAGTTGACGCACGTTGCCCGGCCAAGTCATGGTCTGCAGCAACGCCACCGCCTCTTCCGAGATTTCACGTAGGGTCAGACCCTGAGATTCGTTGCACATTTCTATGAAATGCTGAGCCAGAACTGGGATATCCTCGCGCCGTTCCTCCAGCGACGGAACCGCGATCGGTACAACGTTCAGCCGGTGATACAGCTCCTCACGGAACCGGTCGGCAGCGATTTCCTCTTCCAGATCGCGATTGGTCGAAGAGATCACTCGCAGATCAACCCGCACCTTGTCCGATCCACCAACGCGCTGGAATTGCTGATCTACCAGTACACGCAGGATTTTGGATTGCGTACCAAGAGGCATATCTGCGACCTCATCGAAGTAGACGACGCCGCCGTGGGCCTCTTCCAGCAAACCGGACTCGACGCCCCGCTCCGAGGATTCCCGACCAAACAGCACTTCTTCGACACGTTCCGGTTCGATCCCGGCACAGTTCACGGTCACGAAGGGCGCGTTGGCGCGGTTGGAATGGGCATGGATGTAACGTGCGGCGATTTCCTTGCCTGATCCCGCCGGTCCGCTCAGCATCACGCGGCCGTTCGATTTGGTGACCTTGTCCAACTGGCTCTGCATCGCCCGGAAGGAAGCAGATTTGCCGATCATGTCGGAACTGGTGACCTCCTTGCGTTTCAGCGAGGCATTCTCGCGGCGCAGGCGAGAGGTCTCCATCGCACGGCGGATCACCACCATCAGTTGGTCGATATTGAAGGGCTTCTCGATAAAGTCGTAAGCGCCCTGCTTGATTGCAGCCACCGCGATTTCAATATTGCCGTGACCGGAAATAATCACCACCGGCACGTCTGGGTTGTCGCGCTTCACTGCCTTCAGGATATCGATCCCGTCCATGCGGCTGTCCTTCAGCCAGATGTCCAGAATCAACAGCCCTGGCGGCTCGGAATTGATTTCGGCCATGCACTCATCCGAGTTGCCGGCCCGCCGGGTTGAATAGCCTTCGTCCTCCAGAATGTCGGACACCAGCTCGCGAATATCGCGTTCGTCATCTACGATCAGAATGTCGCTCATCTTTGGCCTGCTTTCAGTTTGTTTATATGAATTGCCTGCTTTTCTGGCGCTGCGGTCGGGGAAAGACTGCCCCCGGGCAAACGGATCACGGCCATCGCACCGAAATGGTCCTGTCCGTCAAAGACGGGCGCATCTTCCAGTGTGAGCGCTCCGCCATGTTCTTCGATGATTTTCTTGACGATGGGCAGGCCCAATCCGGTGCCCTCGTCCCGTGTGGTCACATACGGTTCAAACAGGCGCGCCCGGTCTTCGGGCAGCCCGATGCCGTTGTCTGCAATAGTGATAACCGTACCCGCATCGTCGCTGGTTACGTCCACTTTGATCTGTGGCTTCAGGTTATCTGGCGGGCCTTTTTTCTTAAGGGTTTCAATGGCCTCGCCCGCATTTTTGATCAGGTTTGTCAGCGCCTGATTCAGCATCGTGGCATCCAGGTCCGCCAGAATTGGATAATCTGGCAGTGAGGCATCGATCTGCACATCCGGCTGCCCGGCCTGTTGCAACAGTACGGCTTCACGCACCAACCCGACCACGTCCTCCTCACGCCGATCCGGTTCCGGCATTCGCGCGAACTTCGAAAACTCGTCCACGATCCGCCGCAGATCATTGGTCTGCCGCACGATCACATCGGTCATGGATTCGAGGCTGTCGCAGTCCTCTTCATTCAGTTTGCGAGAGAATTTCCGTTTAATCCGTTCAGCGCTCAACTGAATCGGGGTCAGCGGGTTCTTGATCTCATGCGCGATGCGCCGCGCTACGTCACCCCACGCGGCCATTCGTTGTGCGCTGACCAGATCAGTCACGTCGTCAAAGGCGACCACGTACCCTTCCAGCCCACCATCTTCGCCGCGTCGCGTCGCCATGCGAACCAGCAGGTTTTCCAAGCGCCCCTTGCGGGTGACCTTGATCTCACCCTGAACCGCCTCCTGCCCACTTTCCTTAAGGCTTTCGAACAGCGGCAGGAACTCGGGTACTGCGATGCCGATCGACAGCTTCTCGTCGACTTGCGCCCAATCCAGCAGACGTTCAGCCGATCGGTTCACAAAGGTCACGCAGCCATCCGGATCAACACCGACCACGCCGGAGGTCACCGAGCTAAGTACCGAATCGAACAAGCGCCGACGGCGTTCGATCTGGCGAGTGTTCTCTAGCAGGGTGTCGCGCTGTCCTTTAAGTTGTCGGGTCATCTGATTGAAATAACGCCCTAACATCGCGATCTCGTCATCGCTGGCTTCTTCGATCACCTGCACGCTCAGGTCGCCTGCGCCGACTCGCTGCGCCGCAGTGGTCAATCGCCCAACCGGGCGCGATAGGCGCTCGGCGAACCACATGCCCAGTGACATCGCAGCCAGAATCAGGATCACCGCAAAGCCCAGATACAACAGACCAAATTCGAACAGCACCCGGCCCCGATCGCTCTCGAGCTGTTGGTAGAATTGCACCGTTTCCTTGGTATCATCCAGCAGCGTCAGCAACTGGCCATCCACCTCGCGGCTGACATAGAGATACCGGTCGAGATAGGCCTGCAAAGGCACCAGCGCGCGGAATTCACTGTTTTGCCAGTCGGCTATGATCAGATACCCATTGTCCGTGGCTTCAACGAACTGTTCGGGTGTCGGAGCCTCGTAATCGAACAGGTAAGACCGATCACCGCGGGACCGAATTTCACCAATGCCGTCAATTACATAGGCCTCGCGTAGGCCGCGCTGAATCTGCGCCTGCCCCTGCGCCAAAACTTCGCGCAGTTCCGCGTCCGAAATATAGTAGTCCCGCGCACGGGCATTATCCAGAAATCGCGCTAGAACAACCGCGTCCTGCGTCAGGCCCTCGCGGTGTTCCTGTTCATAAGCCTCGGCCGCAGTCAGGGACGAGCCCACAACTTCGCGAACGCGGTCCGAAAACCACCCTTCGAGGCCGATATTCACCGTCAGGCCAGCAAAAATCGCGACTGTTACGGTTGGCACCAGCGCTAACAGCGTAAATGCGCCGATCAGACGAAGGTGCAAACGAGAACCCGCCGACTTTGCCCGACGGGCCGCGATCAGACTACCGACCTGCCCAAGAACCAGCGCCGCAACGACCAGCACATAAACAAGGTCTGCAAGCAAGATTAGGCGCAATGTGGGAGCCGATGCCCCCAGATCAAATGGACCGATGACAAGGTAGGTGGCCAGCGCCAAGGCAGGGCCTAGAAGAACCAGCCCCAAGGTGCCGAAATTGCGCAGTTTTCGGGATTTCCGCCACCGATTGATCGCTGGAATCGGCCCGCTCTGTGCCCGGGTTGCCACCGTCTGCCCTCATCCTGATGTGTCGCTTGCGCGACGTACCGCCATATGTCGTGGTCCTTGCCGAGTACGAACTCGGATGCCACGGTTTGTGTGGCGATATTACATCAGTTTGCGTCGGCGTGTCACCTGAATATCGAGATCTGTAATCTTTTTCCGCAACGTATTTCGGTTGATCCCCAGAAGATCCGCACATTTCGCCTGATTTCCGCCGGTTGCGTCCAGCGCCAGTTCGATCAGCGGCGCCTCAACTTCGCGCAGAATGCGTTGATAAAGGCCCGGAGGCGGCAGAAGGTTACCGTGCAGGTCGAAATACCGACGCAGATGGCGCGCCACCGAGGCCGACAGTTTTTCCCGCTCGCCATCACCCAGAACCGGTTCTGCCTCGGGCTGGCTGCCCAGCACCATCTCGACCTCGGCTTTGGAGATTTCGTCAGCGCGGCTTGTCAGGCTCAGGCGGCGGATGGCGTTTTCCAACTGCCGCACGTTGCCCGGCCAAGAATAGCGCCGCACCAATTCCACCGCATCGGGGCTGAGCCAGCGTTTGGTGCCGTGCTCGCGTTCTTCTCGCGCAAGGAAATGATCGGCCAGCAGAGTGATGTCATCTACCCGTTCCCGCAGAGCTGGCACGTGTACGGTGGCACCACATAGACGATAGTAGAGATCCTGACGCACCCGCCCACTCTCCATCGCTTCGGTCAGGTCCGATTGGCTGGTGGCCATAAAGCGCGGTACGTGATCGCCCGGCGTGTCCATCATGCGCACGATGCGGGCCTGCAATTCGTCTTCGATATCGGCGATCTCATCGATCAGCAGCGTGCCGCCGCGTACCCGCGCCATCACCCGCGCAGGTCCTTCCAGATCGCGAAGGTCCGCAGCAGTGGCCGTTACAAACGGCAATGTACGGCGATCCGAGAAATCGTGAATGGCACGTGCTATCAGCGACTTACCGGTGCCGCTTTCACCGGATATCATCACCGACAAATCGGTATTCATCACCCGTGCGACCAACCTATACAGCGCTTGCATCACCGGGGTCCGCCCGACCAGAGGAAGTTCTTCGGGGCGGTCATCACTGGTCTCGACCACTTCGGCAGGCGCGCGTTGTTTCTGCTCCAACGCCCTCGCGGTGCGCTTCATCAGATCGGGCAAATCGAAGGGTTTAGGCAGATAGTCATAGGCATCTGCCTCAGCCGCCTGAATCGCCGTCATGATGGTGTTCTGGGCCGAGATTACGATGACCGGCAAACCGGGCCGATCCTGCGCAATCTTGGGCAGCATCTCAAGGCCATTACCATCCGGCATGACCACGTCCGAGATCACCACATCGCCCTTGCCTTCGCCAACCCAGCGCATCAGCGTGGTCAGCGAGGACGTGGCATGCACCTTGCACCCCGCCCGCGTCAGGGCTTGAGTCAGAACGGTGCGGATCGTGCGGTCGTCATCTGCGACCAGTACTGTGCCATCCATCGGGTGCTCTCCTTATATCTTTGCTCTTATCGGCTGTTTATGTTGCGTCTTTCGGTGCCCGCCTCAGCGAGATGCGGAACACTGTGCGGCCCGGAACCGAGTCAGCGGAAATCCAGCCGTCATGGTCCGAGATGATCTTGCTGACCAGCGCCAGCCCAAGGCCGGTGCCGTTTTCCTTGCCCGACACGAAAGGGTCGAAGATGTCGCTGCGTATTTTCTCGGGCAGACCCGGCCCGTCGTCGATGATCTCGATCTGCAGTGGCAGAGAATGGCCGGAACCATCACTGCGGCGCAGGCGGAAGGAATGTTCGAAATAGGTCCTCAGGCGGATGGTTCCACCATTGGGATCAGCGGCTTCCGAGGCGTTCTTAAGCAGGTTCAGGATCACCTGCAGGAACTGATCCGGGTCACCGTAGGCCAAGGGCAGAGACGGGTCATACTCTTCGATGATCTTCATATGCGCGCCGAACCCCAGCAGCGCCGAGCGGCGCGCGCGGTCCAAAACGTCGTGAATGTTGACCGGCTTGAAATCGGGTTGCGAGAGGTTCCCGAACTGCTCAACCTGCTCCAGCAGCTTCACGATACGGCGGCTTTCGGCCACAATAAGGTCAGTGAGTTCTAGGTCTTGCTGCGGAATATTCATGCTCAACAACTGTGCCGCGCCTGTGATACCAGCCAACGGGTTCTTGATCTCATGCGCCAGCATTTCGGCCATGCCAATGGCCGATTGCGCGGCAGATTTCACCGTGTTGCCCCGCGTCATCCGCCCCGCCAACTCGCGTGGTGAGATGATCATGATCATTGACCCCGGATGCCCAACCAGCGGAGCGATCTGCAACGCGCATTGCAGCGGTGCCCGGTTGCCCGACCCGGCATCCACGTCGTTGACGAACAGCGGCGTGCCCTGCGCGCGCGCTCTTTCAAAAGACTCTTCCAGCGGCGCGTCCACGGCGATTTGGTCCCAGACCGGGTGTCCGATCACCGATTTGCGCGAGGCGTTCAGAAACCCTTCGCCAGCCGAGTTCACATCGGCAATCCGATCCTCGGCGTCGATGATGAAGGCCGGAACCGGCAGCGAGGTCCAGATGCTTTGATCCGAGGTCATGCTGCCACCTCCGCATCGGCACTCAACGCATCGCCAAGCAGGCGCAGCACCTCATCCGTATCGCGCGAGGTCAGAACCGCGCGGCGTAGTGCGGGCGACGTCCCGGCCTCATCCATATACCAGCCCAGATGCTTGCGTGCGACGCGCAATCCCAAATCAGAGCCGTAGAATACCAGCATCGCCTGATAATGCGCGCACATCATATCGATCAGATCGTCGCCTGTCGGAATGTCAGGGGCCGCGGCGCCGTAAAGATCGTGGCAAATCTGCGCCAGCAGCCAAGGCTTGCCCTGTGCCCCGCGTCCGACCATGACGCCGTCGGCCCCCGACTGATCCAAAGCAGTGCGCGCGGTGCCCGTGTCCACAATGTCACCATTGGCGATGACAGGGATCGAAACCGCCTCTTTCACAGCCCGGATCGCGTTCCAATCGGCTTGCCCTTTATAGAACTGACAGCGAGTACGACCATGGATCGTGACCATGCGAATACCGGCCTCTTGCGCACGCCGCGCCACGTCCGGCGCATTCAACAGGGCATCGTCCCAACCCAACCGGGTCTTCAGCGTAACTGGCACATCGACGGCCTCAACCACCGCTTCGATCAGGGTCAGCGCGTGATCCGGCGTTTTCAGCAGGGCCGATCCGGAGTAGCCGTTGGTCACCTTTTTAGCCGGGCAGCCCATGTTGATATCAATTACGCGCGCGCCGCGATCTGCCACCTGACGTGCAGCCTCGGCCATCCAGTGCGCCTCGCGTCCGGCCAGTTGTACAGCGGTGTTTTCCACGTCCGCCGACAGCTCGGCCCGCTCGCGCACGCCCGGCTTGGCCTGAACCATTTCCTGGCTGGCGACCATCTCGCTGACGACCATGCCCGCGCCAAAGCGCATCACCAGATCACGGAACGGCCGGTCGGTGATTCCGGCCATCGGAGCCAGCAGCACCGGCGGGTTCAGGTCTTTGTCGGCGAGTTGAAGAGTCAACGTGCTTAATCCTTGGGCAGTTGCGGCTGTGATATCGAATTGAGCGCATATGAACAACAAATCGGCGGCCATCAAGCCCGCAAAATCATCACATGCCTATTTTTTAGGCAGCTTAACGCGGGTGATTGCCTCTGCATTCACCGCACCCTAAACATTGCCCCCGAAACACCGGAGATAATGCCCCCATGACCACCGCCGCCATCATCGTCGCCGCAGGACGCGGGCTGCGCGCCGGAGGAGGTACTCCGAAACAGTGGCGCTCTCTAGGCGAACGCCGCGTCGCGGACTGGACCATTGATCGATTTCGTGGCCACGTCGACCACATTGTGCTGGTCCTGTCCGAAGATGATGGCCCCGCATGGGTCGAATTTGAAAACGCAGACCTGATTCTGGCCGCAGGAGGGAACGACCGGGCCGGTTCGGTCCGTAACGGCCTTGCCGCCCTAGCAGAGCTGGCGGTCGATCATGTCCTTATACATGACGTCGCCCGCCCCTGTGTCGGACTGCAGACCATTCAGCAAGTTCTGGCCGCGCTGAATGCGCACCCGGCGGCGGCGCCGAGTCTGGCGGTGACCGACGCGCTTTGGACTGGGGACGGCGCCATTGTGACCGGAACGCAGGATCGCTCTGGCCTGTTTGCCGCACAGACACCGCAGGGTTTTCACTATGATGCCATTGTCGCAGCCCATGCCGCCCATCCCGGAGGGGCCGCAGATGACGTCGAGGTCGCTCGCGCCTTAGGGCTGGAGGTGGCCATCGTGTCGGGCGATGCAGACAACATCAAAATCACACGGCCCGAGGATTTTGCACGGGCGGAACGCATATTAGGAATAGAAATGGATGTAAGGCTGGGCAACGGGTACGATGTGCATCGGTTTGGCGACGGGGATCACGTGATCCTGTGCGGCGTGAAGGTGCCGCATGATCGTGGACTGCAAGGGCATTCGGATGCCGACGTAGGAATGCACGCAGTGACCGACGCGATCTATGGCGCGCTGGCGCAGGGCGATATCGGACAGCACTTCCCACCCTCGGACCCGCAATGGAAGGGCGCCGACAGCGAGATTTTTCTGCGCCACGCAGTCGAATTGGCCGGGAAGATGGGATACGCCATCTCGAATGTCGACTGCACGCTGGTCTGCGAATACCCCAAGATTGGCCCCCACGCGCCTGCCATGCGGGACGAGATGGCGCGGATCATGGGGCTGCGCGCCGATCAGGTTTCGGTCAAGGCGACCACGTCTGAACGGCTGGGGTTCACCGGGCGCAGTGAGGGGATTGCCTCGCTGGCCACAGCCTGTCTGGTGAAATCATGATTGCCGCGCGTCTGATCGGAACCGTCTGTGGCGTCGGATACCTGCGCCCGGCACCGGGGACATGGGGATCGCTGGCCGCCCTGCCCCTCGTTTGGGTCTTGCATACTATCGGTGGTTTCCCGTTGCTGGTGATCGCGACCATCGCAGTGTTTTTCGGCGGACTTTGGGCCACCCGCGTGATGACTGAGGGTCAGGACAATCATGACCCGTCTGAAATCGTAATTGACGAAGTCGCCGGGCAGTTGATCGCGCTGTGGGCGATTTCCTATCCGTCTTGGGCACATGGGATCGAGATCACGGCGCTGTGGCCCGGCTGGGTCGCGGGGTTTCTGCTGTTCCGCCTGTTCGATATTACCAAACCCGGCCCCGTAGGCTGGGCCGACCGGCGCAACGATGCGATGGGCGTCATGCTGGACGATGTGATCGCGGGTGCCTTTGCCGGGATCGGCGTGCTGATCCTTGCCGGTATCGCACATGGGATCATGGGACTATGACCGTCGCCGCGCTTCTCGACCGGGCCAAAGCGCAAGGCGTGATGATTGCCACCGCCGAAAGCTGCACTGGTGGTATGGTCGCTGCGGCGCTGACCGATATCCCCGGAAGTTCCGCGGTCGTTGAACGTGGATTTGTGACCTACACTAACACCGCCAAGCAGCAGATGGTGGAAGTACGAGCCGAGACTCTGGCCGCACATGGCGCCGTCTCGGAACAGGTCGCGGGCGAAATGGCCGAAGGCGCGCTGCGGAACTCGGACGCGCAGCTAACCGTCTCTGTCACCGGTATCGCGGGCCCCGGCGGATCCGAGTTCAAGCCCGAAGGCCGAGTCTGCTTTGGGCTGGCTGTGGAAGGCGCACCGACCCGCACCGAAACGGTCGATTTCGGCGCGCTTGGTCGCGAAAAGGTCCGCCAGGCGGCGCGGGATCACGCGCTGGAACTGCTGTCGCAGGGGCTTTTCACTATCGCCTAAAAATTCGGCACACCTTGCTATTTGGCGCACATTTAATCACCGGTTAACAAAAAGCCACCAAAACGGGCGCTAACAATCGCACTTGCCTCTTTTTTCCGCGCCCGCTCTCCGCTTCAAGCCGCGCCACCCAAGCTGAAGAGGAGAACGGCCGATGAATGGAGCCGATACCGCCTGGATCATAGTGGCAACTGCCCTGGTCCTGTTCATGACATTGCCGGGTCTAGCCCTGTTTTACGGCGGCCTCGTGCGTGCCCGCAACGTGCTAAGCGTCTTCATGCACTGCTTCAGCATCGCCTGTCTGATGAGCATCCTGTGGTTGGTCGCAGGCTATTCCATCGCTTTTGGTGAGGGCACCTCGGGCCTTTGGGGCGGTCTGGGCAAGGCCTTTATGAACGGTGTCAATGCCGACAGCCTGTCGGGCACCCTGCCCGAGGTTCTGTTCTTTGCGTTCCAGATGACCTTCGCCATCATCACCCCGGCGCTGATCGTCGGTGCCTATGTGGAACGTGTGGGCTTTGGCTTTGTGCTCACCTTCTCTGCCCTGTGGATGCTGCTGTGTTATGCACCGGTCGTCCATTGGATCTGGGGCGGCGGCATTCTGACTGACGGCGGCATTCTGGGAGAAATCGGTGTTCGCGACTTTGCAGGTGGCCTCGTTGTGCACGAAACCGCCGGGCTGGCCGCGCTGATCATCGCCGTAGTCCTCGGCCCGCGCCGCAACCGCACCACCCCTCCGCACAATCCCGGCTATGTGATGATCGGGGCCGCGATGCTGTGGGTTGGCTGGTTCGGCTTCAACGGCGGTTCGCAACTGGCCGCTGATGGCGGCGCCGCGATGGCAATGACCGTGACACATATCTCGGCCGCGACCGCGTCGCTGAGCTGGGCGCTGTACGAACGCATCAAATACGGCAAGGCCTCGATGGTCGGCTTGGTGACTGGTACGATCGCCGGCCTGGCCTCGATCACCCCGGCTTCGGGCTATGTCGATCCGGTTCAGGCGCTGATCATCGGTGCCGTGGCCGGTGTCCTGTGTCAGGAGGCCGTCAACGTCATCCGCAACATGCTGAACATCGACGATACGCTCGACGTTTTCGCGGTGCACGGCGTCGGTGGAATCTTTGGCACCATCATGATCGCTGTCTTTGGTCTGGGCAGCTGGACCGCACAGCTAGGCGGGCTTGTGATCGTGGGTGCCTTTACGTCAATCGTGACGTTCATCCTGATCAAGGCTATTGCGCTTGTAACGCCGCTCCGCGTGGACGCCGAGACCGAGACAAACGGGCTCGATCTTTCGGTCCATGGTGAGCGCGCCTATGACATGAGCAGCTGAGCCCACCTTGGCTGCCATGCGCCCGCAAGGGCCAAAGCGGACCTCTTGACGGGGTCCGCTTTTCTTTTGCACGCAAGCCTCTCGACTCTGGGCCAAGGGTCGCGCTATCAGCCCGCAACGCCATTTTGTCCCGAGGTTGCAACATGATCCCCAGTTCTTTCCCCGATAGCACCGAAATCGCCCGCCTGACCGCGCGGATGCTGCTGGAGATCAAGGCCGTGCACTTCAATTCGCGCGAGCCCTTTACTTTGGCGAGCGGTCTGCCCAGCCCGACCTATATCGACTGCCGCAAGCTGATCTCGTACCCGCGCATCCGCTCGACCCTGATGGATTTCCTGACCGTCACCGTGCTGCGTGACGCAGGCTTCGAGGCGTTCGACAATATTGCAGGTGGTGAGACTGCGGGCATCCCGTTCGCCGCCATGGTCGCCGAACGCATGGCCCTGCCGATGACTTATGTGCGCAAAAAACCCAAAGGTTACGGCCGCAACGCCCGCATCGAAGGCGCTATGAGCGAAGGCGAGCGTGTGCTACTGGTCGAGGATCTGACCACCGATGGCGGTTCGAAGCTGTCCTTTGTGGATGCGATCCGCGAAACCGGTGCCTCCTGTGGGCATACGGCGGTGATTTTCTACTATGGCATCTTCCCCGAGACCGAGAAGACCCTGGGCGACCACGGCGTGCAATTGCACCACCTGTGCACCTGGTGGGACGTTCTGGCCGAAGCCAAAGCGCAGAAAGCCTTTGATCAGGAGACACTTGAGGGCGTCGAAGCCTTCTTGAACGACCCGCGCGGCTGGCAGGAAGCACATAAACCCACGTAAACTTCTTGTGGACAAGTTGGGGATAAGACCAGAAGAATCGGCGAAGTGCGCACGATATCTGGTGACTTTTCCTCCAATTCATACATAATAAGCTATACACATTCAGATATCCAACCCATCTGGAAAGTTATCCCAAGGTCTTACCCCAAGTTAGCCACAGGGATTTCCAGATGGATTGCAGTGATATTTCGCGTGTAGAACCTCGGAACGGGCAGCGGGAACAAAATGAACGAGATTAGCAGCATCGAGCAGGCAGCAGCACAGATTCAGAATGCCGAAACCATGCCGCATTCTATTGAGGCCGAGCAGCAGCTTCTGGGTGCGATCCTGACCAATAATGACCTGTATGACCGAGTGGCCTCGATCATCGGGTCCGAGCATTTCTATGACCCGGTCCATGCCCGCATCTACGAGGTCGCAGCCAACCGCATAGCCAAGAATGCGCTGGCCTCTCCGGTGACGCTGAAATCCTTCATGGCCGAAGATGAGGGCCTGAAAGAACTGGGTGGCCCCGCTTATCTGGTCAAGCTGGCGGGTGCCTCGATCAGTGCCTTTGCGGTGCATGATTACGCGCAGATGATCTATGACCTCGCCATCCGGCGTGAACTGATCCGGCTGGGCCGGGATATCTCCGACAAGGCAGCGCGGGTCGATGTCAGCAGCGAACCAAAAGAACAAATCGTCGAGGCCGAGCAACAGCTCTATCAGCTTTCCGAGCAGGGCCAGACCGAACAGGGTTTCCAATCCTTCCTTAAGGCGGTCACAGAAGCCGTCAACGTCACCAACGAAGCGTACCAGCGCGGTGGTGGCATGGCAGGGATTTCCACCGGTCTGGCCGACTTGGACAAACAATTGGGTGGTCTGCACCCTTCGGACCTAATCATCCTGGCCGGTCGTCCGTCGATGGGGAAAACCTCGTTGGCGACCAACGTGGCGTTCAACGTGGCCAAGGCCTATAAGCGCGGCACAAAGCCGGACGGGTCCGAGGGCGCGATTGACGGCGGTGTCGTGGGTTTCTTCTCGCTCGAAATGAGCGCCGAGCAGTTGGCGGGCCGTGTTCTGGCCGAGGCCTCCGAGATTTCGTCGCACAAGATCCGTCAGGGTGACATGACCGAGGCCGAGTTCCGCCGCTTCGTGGACGCTGCCAAAGAACTAGAAGCCTGCCCCCTGTTCATCGACGACACCCCGGCCCTGCCGATCTCGCAACTCGCCGCCCGCGCGCGTCGGTTGAAGCGGACGCACGGGCTGGATCTGCTGGTGATCGACTATCTGCAGCTCTGCCGTGGCATGGCTGACAACCGCGTCAACGAAATCGCCGAAATTTCGATGGGTATGAAGGCGATTGCCAAGGAATTGAACATCCCAGTGATCGCGCTGTCCCAGCTATCCCGTCAGGTCGAAAGCCGCGACGACAAGCGGCCGCAGCTGTCTGACCTGCGGGAATCGGGCTCGATCGAACAAGACGCCGACGTGGTGATGTTCGTGTTCCGAGAGGAATACTACAAGGAACGCGAAAAGCCCGGCGATCACGAGCTGGACAAGATGGAAGAGTGGAAGCAGGCGATGGAGCGCCTGCACGCCAAAGCCGAAGTTATCGTTGGCAAGCAGCGCCACGGCCCCATCGGAACGGTGGAACTGTCCTTTGAGGCGCAGTTCACCCGCTTTGGAAACCTGGTCAAACCTTGGCAGCAGGACGGCCAGATCGAGAGCTACTGATCTACCACAACTCAGGCCTGTTGAATGCGCTGACACAGCGCGACGGGCCCTCAATTGGTTTCTGATCGCCACTCAAAGTTTGCCCGATCCATCCCTGCGGCATACTCAGCGGCATGGGTGGTTGGGCAACCTCTTCGGTGATCGTTTGGAACCCGGTTTTGCCGTAATAGGCAGGATCACCGTAGCTCACGACAAAATCCACCCCGTGCAGACGCAATTGCTCCAGCCCGAAACCGATCAGCTTCTGACCGATGCCCGATTTCTGCCGGTCGGTCCTCACCGCCACCGGAGACATCAGGAACACCTGACGCGGGTCCTGATCGTAGTGAAGCCGTGAAAACAGAATGCACCCGACCAACACGTCGCGGTCCATGGCCAATACGCCCAGCAGATCATCATCGGGGGTCGTGTTCAAAAGGTCAGCCGCCAACGCGCTGACCGCGCGCCCCTCGTCCTCGCTCTCGGACGCGGTAAAGACCTCTCGGAACAGCTCTGGCAACTCGACGGCTCGGGCTTTGAAATCGGCGTTCAGGTTCAGCATGTTCGGCCTCGCTCCTGCTGGATCAACGATCCCGTTTCAACAGACGTAGTTGATCACACAGAGGACACAATGGCGAGACACAGGGCCACCTGGCAAAGGCCTTTTTCTGCCAAGGCTTTGCGACACCGGCTAAAAGCTGCGCGGTATCGCAACGATAAGCACAAGAATTGCCGTATTCCCCCTTGACCTGCCGCAATCCAATGTCATGAACAGCACCATGAGTACCGCACGTTTGACGATCAATCTTCAGGCGCTGGCCAGCAACTGGCGGGCGCTCAACGCAAAAACGGATGTCGAGACCGGCGCCGTGGTGAAAGCTGATGCCTACGGCCTGGGTTCCGAGCCGGTATCCGCAACCCTGGCCGAGGAAGGCGTTCGTAAGTTTTTCGTCGCCGTTGCCGAAGAAGGCGTCGCTGTGCGAAAGGCCATTGGTCCCGGCCCGATGATCGGCGTGTTCTCAGGCCATATGGAAGGTGACACCAATCTGCTGCGCGATCATGACCTGACGCCGCTGATCAATTCACCTGAACAGTTCCTACGCCACCAGCAGGCATTGCCGGACCACCCCTTTGGCATTCAACTGGACAGCGGCATGAACCGTCTGGGTCTGGAACCCTCCGACTGGGCCGAACTGCGCCCCAAGGCCGAGCCGCTGAACCCGGTTGTTGTCATGTCGCACCTGGCCTGCTCGGACGAACCCAAACACCCGATGAACCGCCAACAACTGAAGACCTTCCGCGAGATGACAGACGGCGTCAGCGCACCTCGGTCGCTGGCGGCCACCGGAGGCACATTGCTGGGTCCCGAATTCCACTTCGACTTCTGCCGTCCCGGCGTTGGCCTTTACGGCGGTATGCCCTTTGCCGACGCCAAACCCGTGGTGACGGTCGACCTGCCCGTCGTTCAGGTACGCGCGGTCGAGGTCGGAGAATCCGTTGGCTACGGCAACAGCTGGGTCGCGAGGCGCCCGTCACGTATCGCCACCGTGGCCGCAGGTTATGCTGACGGCCTGCACCGCGCTATCGGCGGTGGCATCGATACTTTTGCTGGTGGCAAGCCCTGCCCCGTTGTTGGCCGCATCTCAATGGACCTAATCACCGTCGACGTCACCGACTTGCCCGAAGACCCCGAACGCCTACGCATCCTGAACGGCCACCAGACCGTCGATGATCTGGCCGAGGCTGCGGGCACCATCGGCTACGAAATCCTCACCTCGCTTGGCGCGCGCTATTCCCGGGGCTACGTGGAATGAATCCTCTCAACCTGCTGGGCGGTCTGGGCCGGGCGGTCCTGGCGCTGTTCGCCACATTCGGCAAAGTTGCGCTGTTTTCGGTGGATGCGATCTCGCACATCTTTCGCCCGCCCTACTACCCGCGTGAATTTCTGGTCGCGCTGATGAATATCGGCTGGCTGTCACTGCCAGTCGTTGGCATGACCGCCATCTTCACCGGCGGCGCACTGGCTCTGCAGATCTATGCCGGTGGCGCCCGTTTCAATGCCGAGGCCGTGGTACCGCAGATCGTTGCCATCGGTATGGTGCGCGAACTAGGCCCCGTGCTGGTCGGCCTGATGATTGCCGCGCGCGTGACCTCATCCATCGCCGCTGAGATCGCCACCATGAAAGTGACCGAGCAGATCGACGCGCTGGTCACCCTGTCGACGCATCCGATGAAATACCTGACCGCCCCGCGCGTTCTGGCCGCGCTGATCACCGTTCCCCTGCTGGTGGGTATCGGCGACATCATCGGCATCGCAGGTGGCTATGTGGTTGCGACCCAGAATCTGGGCTTTAACCCGGCAAACTACCTTTCAAACACAGTTAACTTCCTTGAAATGCGCGACATCGTATCGTCGCTCGTCAAAGGGGCTGCTTTCGGCCTGATCGCAGCGATCATGGGCTGTTACTACGGCATGGATTCCGGCCGAGGCGCGCAGGGCGTGGGTCGGGCCACTAAATCCTCGGTTGAATCCGCCGCGATCATGATTCTGGCCGCCAACTTCATTCTGACAGGGGTGTTCTTCTCGCTATGATCCGGATGGAGAACGTATATAAGGCCTTTGGTGACAACCACGTGTTGCAAGGCATGAGCCTTGAGATCCCCAAGGGTACCTCGATGGTCATCATCGGCGGTTCGGGTACGGGCAAATCCGTGGCGCTGAAATGTATTCTGGGTCTGATCAAACCCGACAGTGGCATGATCTACGTTGATGGCAAAGACGCCACCAAGGGTGATCGCGATAGGTTTCTGGCGCGGTTCGGGATGCTGTTTCAAGGTGCAGCGCTGTTTGACTCCCTGCCCGTCTGGCAGAACGTCAGCTTCCGCCTGCTGCGTGGCCCGCTGAAACGCCCGCCTGAATACGCCCGAGAGATCGCCATCGAGAAACTGCGCCGCGTGGGCCTGAAATCCGACGTGGCCGATCGGTTCCCTTCAGAACTGTCCGGTGGCATGCAGAAACGCGTCGGCCTCGCCCGCGCTATCGCCGCCGAGCCCGAGATCATATTCTTCGACGAGCCCACTACGGGGCTGGACCCAATCATGTCCGGCGTCATCAACGACCTGATCCGCGAGATCGTGACCGAAATGGGCGCCACCGCGATGACCATCACCCACGACATGAGCTCGGTCCGCGCGATTGCCGACAACGTGGCGATGCTGCACGGAGGCGTCATCCAATGGACCGGCCCGGTCGGCCAGATGGACGCCTCGGGTGATCCGTATGTTGAGCAGTTTATCAGCGGAAGTGCAGAGGGGCCGATTGAGGCGGTGCGTTAAGTTCACGCCCCAACCATCCAAAGCTTCGCCTTTTCCAAGACTTGATCAGGTAATTCCTCAGCGCGGCGTGACACTAGGTTCAACAAAACACACTTAAATACCGTGATGAAAGCCGTTTCACCATCGGCAACTTTTCTAAGCGTGTGGCGGAATGTCACTGATTTAGTGCCAATCTCAAGAATTTCAGTCTCCATTTGGATTGCTTCGCCGGCGCCGAGTTCTGATTGGAAGTTGCTTGTTGCATGCACAACAGCGAACGATAGTTTCTACCGCTGCGCATATCATCTGCGGTAAGTCCCATTTCTGCTTGCAAAGCGAACACCGCATCCGAACTAGCCGCAAAGTACTTTGATACGTTCATATGACCCAAAAAATCGCAATCAGAGGGATCGACGACTGATTTAAAAGCTAAATAAGCTGCCATAGAGTGAATCTCCTTGTCGAATACTGTGACATGTCTTTTTTTGTTTAAGTTAACACATACTTGTTCCTAACGACCCTTACGAACCGGTTCGACCAATAGACGTATATGACCCTCCGCCTCGCCACTCTTTCCCTCCTAATCCTCTACCCCATCGCTTGGTTCGCACCGCTAATGCGCGCAGGGCTTCTCCCAATCTTCGGCCTGTCGGAAATCAGCGTTATCACCGGCCTGCAATCCCTGTGGAAGTCGGACGTCTTTCTGGCACTCATCGTCACCGTCTTCGCCCTCTTTGCGCCCTACATCAAAACCATTGGCACCGCCCTGATCCAATGGGACCTGCTGGATGCCCGCGTCCAACCTGCGCTGAACATTCTCGGCAAGCTGGCCATGGCCGACATCTTCCTG
The DNA here is from genome assembly GCF_013032445.1 of Ruegeria arenilitoris. Taxonomy (GTDB): domain Bacteria; phylum Pseudomonadota; class Alphaproteobacteria; order Rhodobacterales; family Rhodobacteraceae; genus Ruegeria; species Ruegeria arenilitoris_F. Next base: position 62,935 of record NZ_WQCA01000001.1, read on the forward strand.
ATCGCGCTTTACATCACTTTGGCCAAGGGCATCTCCTACGCGACCATTGAGACCGCATGGGGTCTTTACCTGTTCACGGCCTGCATTCTGGCGTCGATCGCACTGGGCCACATTACCGAAATGACACGCAGTTCACGAAATTCTCAGAGCTAATTGATTGAAAACGTTTATCTGAGTATCATCTTATTATTTAGAGCAGTGAAAATTTGTAGTTTACGGGCCCGCAGCGGATCATTCTGCGTGTTTTAGGTGTCTCCGCTTGGGCTTGGTGTTAACCGGTTCCAGAAGGAGTTCGTCGATCATGACTGCCCTCCATAACATAACATTGCAATTTCAGAGTGCCTTTTTAAGACTGACTTTTTTACTGATATGCGTAGCAGCATTGGTTTCCGTTTCAGCCACACTTCTCTCGGCCTTTGGTATATTGCCCTGGCTATCGATGCAGGCCGGTTTCGGCGACGGCCAAGTCACCGACGCCGGGATGTTCATTCAGATCGGCTTGACTGCGCTGATTCTCATGCTGGCATTTTACCTGCCTGCCAATGCGCGGATGATGGCGCTGGAAAACAATCATCGTAAGTTCGCGCTGAACATGCACGACATTTCGTCCGCCTATCAGATGGCCCATGCCGCAGACCGCGAAGGTTTGTTCATGATGTCGTCCGAATTCGACGCGGTCAAAGAGCGCATGGGTTTTCTCCGCCAGCACCCCGACCTGCAATCGCTTGAACCTGAGATTCTGGAATTGGCCGCGCAGATGAGCCAGATCAGCCAGGATCTGGCTGAAACCTACGGCGACGCGCGGGTCAGCCGCGCCCGGACTTTCCTGCAACAGCGTCAGGAGGAGATTGAGTTGTTCCAGAAGCGGTTGCAAGAAGCGCAGGTAATCCAGAGCGAATTGCGCCAATGGACACGGGATGTCGAGTTAGAGGAATCCATCGCCAAATCCCAACTGTCCCGTTTGCGTGATGAACTGTTCGAACTGCTGCCCGAATTGTCGGCTCAATTGCAGACCCCTCCAAAAGACAACACGTCCAAGGCCTCCAGCGTTATTGCCATGTCACGCCCGCCCCGCGCTGCAGAGTAGGCGCGCAAGCGCCCGCCGCGGACGATGGCCCCCTCGGGGCCTGAGGACACGGCAACCCACCGGCCGAGATGAAAGCCCTGCAAGGGCTTGAAGAACCGCACGACCTCGGGCACCAAGGCCGCATGGCAAAGACGACTTTCTCTTGCTCGGCTTGTGGCGCGTCCCATTCGCGTTGGTCCGGGCGTTGTGACGCATGCGGTGAATGGAACACGATCACCCAGGACGTCCCCTTTTCCGCTGGCCCCGCTAAAAAATCCCTCGGTGGCAAACGCGGCCAGTCCATCGCACTCACGGACCTTTCCACCGAGGAAACACCTCCACCCCGCACCCTCTGCGGGGTCGAGGAACTGGACCGCGTGTTGGGCGGCGGCCTCGTCCCCGCCTCGGCACTGCTGGTGGGCGGAGACCCCGGCATCGGCAAATCCACCCTACTGCTGCAGGCCGCAGCTAGGTTTTCCCGCGCAGGTGTTAAAACCATCTATGTCTCAGGCGAGGAAGCCAGCGCTCAGGTCCGGATGCGTGCGCGTCGTCTGGGGCTTGAGGACGCGCCGGTCCAGCTGGCCGCCGAAACCAACCTGCGCAACATCCTGACAACGCTCGAGGCGGAAAAGCCCGGCCTTGCCATCATCGACTCGATTCAGACGATGTGGGCTGACAACGTGGATAGTGCCCCCGGCTCGGTGTCACAAGTCCGGGCCGCTGCGCATGAATTGACCACGTTTGCGAAACGACACGGCGTGTCGATCATCATGGTTGGCCACGTCACTAAGGAAGGTCAAATCGCTGGTCCCCGCGTGGTCGAGCATATGGTCGACACCGTCCTTTACTTCGAAGGCGAGCGTGGCCACCAATTCCGCATTTTGCGCGCCGTGAAAAATCGCTTTGGCCCCGCTGACGAGATCGGCGTCTTTGAGATGACCGGCAAAGGGTTGGCACAGGTCACCAACCCCTCGGCTCTGTTCCTTTCAGAACGCGGTACACCCAGCCCCGGATCTGCCGTTTTCGCCGGCATCGAAGGTACACGCCCTGTTCTGGTTGAATTGCAAGCACTGGTCGCACCGTCACCCCATTCCCAACCCCGCCGCACCGTCGTGGGCTGGGACAGCGGACGGTTGGCCATGATCCTCGCCGTGCTAGAGGCCCGCTGTGGCATCCCTTTTGCCGGGCTCGATGTCTATTTGAACGTTGCCGGAGGGTTGAAGGTCAGTGAACCTGCCGCTGATCTTGCGGTGGCCGCGGCGCTGCTGAGTGCCCGAGAAGACACAGCCCTGCCCGCAGATACAGTTGTTTTTGGAGAAATCTCGTTATCCGGAGCACTTAGACCTGCCCCTCAGACCGAAAACAGGTTGAAAGAAGCCCAAAAACTTGGTTTCACGTCGGCAATCGCTCCGGCCGGCGGTAAAACCGGCACTGTGGCAGGTCTGACACTTACCCGACACTCTGATTTGGTGGGGTTTGTTGGAGAAACCTTCGGAGCAGGTTAGGATAACGCCTTGAGGGGCAGAAAAAACTACGGGCGAGGGCCATGGAAGGTTTTACAATAATCGACGGGGTGGTTGCCCTGATCATCGTCGTATCGGGCCTTCTGGCCTATTCACGCGGTTTTTTGCGCGAAGTTTTGGCCATCGCGGGCTGGGTTGCAGCTGCAGTTCTTGCCTTCATCTTTGCGCCCCAAGCGGTACCGCTGGTGAAAGAGATCCCAGTGGTCGGAGATTTCCTGCGCGACAGCTGTGAACTTTCGGTGATCACTGGCTTCGCAGCTGTTTTTGCCATCGCACTGATCGTAGTCAGCATTTTTACGCCGCTGTTCTCGTCGATCGTTCAACGTTCGGCCCTTGGTGGATTGGACCAAGCGCTTGGCTTCTTCTTCGGAATCGCGCGCGGTATCCTTCTGGTTGCCATCGCCTTCTTTGTGTACGACACCGTGATGACCGGTCAGTCCTACACAATCGTTGATGAAAGCCGTTCAGCCAAAGTGTTCGAGCAGTTCAGCGACCGGATCGAAGAACAGAACCCTGAACAGGCCCTGGGCTGGGTCACGCAGCAATATGAAGAATTGGTCGCAAGCTGCAGCGCTGGTACCGATGCCAGGCAAGAGCCCGCCGCGCCGACCACCGAGGAAACGGCTCCTTCAACCACCGAATAACGAGAAAGCCCGGTTTTGACCGGGCTTTTTTCCTGTTGCGCGACGGGTATTAACTGACAAACCCCTCGCCCGCGCAGACAGTGCATCTGATAGTTTTCAGCCCGAAACAACCGTTGCAACGGTCAAAGATCGGCTTTCCGAGAACATCTCTGCTTTTAAACACCTCTCCGGCTCCGTTGCAGATTGGACAGGGTGCGCGGCCCATCCCCCGGCAACGGTGACACCGGCGCTTTACAGGTTCTTCCTTTTTTTTCCCTTGCTTGTGTTCCCACATAGCTAAGCCCCAATCGATCCCGCTTTGCGAAAAAACTTTTTTCGAGCGCAATGACAGCACAAGCCTGCAAACATGTCACCTTTTGTTACCGTGTCGGTTAAAATCCACCTTAGAGAAACGTCAATTGTGATCCTTTGATGACACAGGCCACATAAGGCATTATGTGGAGGCCGAACTGACATGGAATCGGAGCCACCGATCTTGCTGACCCTGTTTACTTTCGCGCTCGCCCTCGTGACGATAGCGCGTCTGCACCAACAGCCGGGATGGTGGCAAGGCGTACAGGTACACCCATGCAGATGTTCAGATCATCATCGCTAGTCAAAACGTCGTAGAAGTTGGAGCCCGTACATGTGTGGGATTTTGGGGATCGCAAGCAGGACGCATGATGTCTTTGCGGAAATCTATGACGGGCTGCTGATGCTGCAGCACCGGGGTCAGGATGCCTCGGGCATCGTCACCTATAACGATGAATTCTTCCGTGAGAAGAAAGCCAACGGTCTGGTCAAGGATGTGTTCAACGCCCAAGACGCCGAAACCTTGTTGGGCAAAGTCGGAATGGGACATGTTCGCTACCCCACCGCAGGGTCACTCAGTGCGTCCGAAGCACAGCCATTCTTCGTAAACGCGCCTTATGGCATCTATCTGGTCCACAACGGCAACATCACCAACACCGCTGAACAGCGCGTGAAGGTGACCGCGAAGTACAGCCGCCATCTGCGCACCACGTCGGATTCGGAAATCCTGCTGAACGTACTCGCCGACAAAGTGGCCGATGCGATTAAGGTCAATGGGAATGCCGAGCCGATCCGCAATCTCTTTGCCGGTGTGAAGATGACAATGGAACGGGTTCAGGGTGCCTATTCGGTGATCTGTCTGGTCGCCGGTGTCGGAATGCTGGCCTTCCGCGACCCCTATGGCATTCGCCCGCTGTCCGTCGCCAAGCGCGATGTCGATGGCGAAGGTGATGACTATGCTTTTGCCTCGGAAGACGTGGCCTTTGGCATCAACGGCTTTGACAAGCTGCGCGACGTCAAACCCGGTGAGGCGATCCTGATCGATCTGGACGGTAACATGCACACGTTCCAGGCGGTTGAAGGGCAGCTGACGCCGTGCATCTTTGAATATGTCTACCTCGCCCGCCCGGATTCGTTGCTGGATGGTGTTTCTGTCTACAAAACCCAGATGCGTATGGGGCAGACCTTGGCCTGCCAGATTGAGGCCGCTGGCCTTGATATCGACCGTATTATTCCCGTGCCCGACAGCGCCCGCCCAGTCGCGCTTGAGGTTGCGAAGGCGATTGGCATTCCTTACCGCGAGGGGCTGGTCAAGAATCGCTATGTCGGTCGAACCTTCATCATGCCCGGTCAGGAAGAGCGTCAGAAGTCCGTGCGCCGAAAGCTGAACGCGGTACCACTGGAGTTCAAGGATCACAACGTGCTGCTGATCGACGACTCGATCGTGCGTGGCAACACGATCAAGAAGATCGTGCAGATGTGCCGCGAGGCCGGTGCCAAGAAAGTCTATATCGCCAGCGCCTCACCGCCTGTTAAGTTCCCGAATGTCTACGGCATCGACATGCCCACAAAGCATGAGCTGATCGCCAATGGCAAAGATATCGAGGAAATCCGGCAGGAACTGGGTGCTGACGCCTTGTTCTATCAGGAGCTCGACGACCTGATCTGGGCTGCACAGGAAGGCAACCCCGAGATTAAGGCCTTCGATTGTTCCTGCTTTGATGGCAACTACATCACCGGCAGTGTCAGCGACGATTATCTGGACAGCCTGGAAAACAGCAGCCGCGTCAGCAAAAAGCGCGAAGACATGCAGGTACCCGGCGGCTCATGGAACGGTGCGAAATTGGCATCCGGATAGGTTCACAACCCGAATCAATTTCATTGATGGCCCGCTTCGCTTGAGTGAAGCGGGCCATTTTCTTTCGGGTTTTACGACCGATGAGTGGGATTTCGCGCACAACCCTTCGATGAAGAAATTGCAATCGCAATGGCTTCGGTGGAGATGTGAAACCGGCCGTTTTCTCGTCCTTCGACTGGGGTTTTAGTCGTGGTTCCGGTTTGCTAGGCCACCCGCAACCATCCACTCACAATAGGGATCCAGTCGCTGCGATTGGGGCCAGAACTAATGTCAAACTCAACCGTCAAAAGTGCGGCCACCCAAAGGGGCGCACTGAACAAAAGCTCTGTGTCCGTTCTGGGCGTATTTGGCCCAAAATCGGACATGCGCGCGCTGGTTCGCATGTCTTCGGGACGCGTGAAAGAAATCAAGCCTGGAAGCAGGGTATCGACTGGCACCGTTATTGCTATTGATGCCGAAGGCGTGATGCTGCGACAAAGCGGCCAGACCAAACGGATCACCATTCCCGGCAGCTAAACTGGCTTGACGCCCTGCGTGCAGGGGTTCAAACCGCTGTTATGACCGATCAGAATAAAATTGCCCTCGTCACCGGGGCCTCTCGCGGGCTGGGCGCTGCCCTGGCCGAAGCACTGGCACCTGAATACCACATTGTCGCTGTCGCCCGCACCACCGGCGGGTTGGAAGAGTTGGATGACCGTATTCAGGCAAAAGGCGGTGCGGCCACGCTTGCCCCCATGGACATCGCCGATCCGAATGCCATGGCGACCCTGTGCCGGGGTATTCATGACCGTTGGGGCAAAGTTGATCTGTGGCTGCACACGGCGGTCCACACCTCGGCCTTGACGCCCACGCATTTCATCGACCCGAAGGAATGGACTAAGGCCGTCAACACTAACGCCACGGCCACGTCGGTTCTGATCCCCTACATCGCCCCCCTTTTGGGTGAGGCGGGTCATGCGGTGTTCTTCGATGACCCCAAAGCGGGCGAGAAATTCTATGGTATCTACGGTGCAACCAAGGCCGCACAAATGGCGCTGGCGCGCAGCTGGGCGCTGGAAACCGAACGCACTGGTCCACGAGTGACAATTGTCGAGCCCAAGCCGATGCCAACGGCTGTGCGCGCCCGGTTCCATCCCGGTGAAGATCGGGATGTGTTGACCAGCACTGCGGATGAGGCTGCGCGGATTCTGGCGCTTCTGTAAGGAATGGCCTTTTGGGCCATGCCTCCGGCAGTATTTGGGAAAAGATAAAGCGGGCGGGTTACGCGATATGCACGCCGTTGCGCCCGGCAAGATCGACGAAAAACTGCCATGCCACGCGGCCCGAACGTGCGCCCCGTGTAGCCTGCCATTCGATGGCTTCGGCGCGCAGAGGCTCGGGGGCAACTGAGACTCCATAGGCCGCGCAATAGCGGTCGATCATCGCCAGGTATTCATCCTGATCACAGGGGTGGAAACCCAGCCACAAACCAAACCGGTCGGACAGTGAGACCTTTTCCTCAACCGCTTCGGACGGGTTTATGGCGCTAGAGCGTTCGTTCTCGATCATGTCCCGCGGCATCAGGTGGCGTCGGTTCGAGGTGGCATAGAAAACGACGTTTTCAGGGCGGCCTTCGATGCCACCGTCCAGCACCGCCTTGAGCGATTTATAATGCTGGTCGTCATGGCTGAAGGACAGGTCATCGCAGAACAGGATGAAGCGGTGCGGCGCGGCGCGCAGATGGTTCAGTAGGCGCGCGACCGAGCCCATGTCTTCGCGCTGAAGTTCCACCAGTTTCAGGTCCGGGAAATCCGCCTGCAACGTGCCATGAACCGCTTTGACGAGGCTGGATTTGCCCATCCCCCGCGCGCCCCAGAGCAAGGCGTTATTGGCTTTAAAACCGGCCGCAAAGCGCCGTGTGTTGTCCAGCAACGTATCGCGGGAGCGATTGATGCCGACCAGCAGCTCCAGATCGACGCGGTTTACCTGCGTCACCGGTTCCAGCCGATCCGGCTCTACATGCCAGACAAAGGCCGGGGCTGCGGCAAATTCCGGTGCGGCCAGAGGGGCTGGCGCGATACGCTCCAGCGCGTCAGCGATGCGGTTCAGGGCTTGGTCGTCCATTGGGGCCTCCGGTCGTGTTTTGCAGGGTTCAAACCATGTTCCGCCCCCCGCAACAAGAGCCGCAAATGAAAAAGGCGCGCCGTGTCGGGCACGCCTGATCCTTTAGAGTCCGGCCAGCTTACTTGCCGTCTTCTTCCATTACGATCTCTTCGTCAGCCTCTTCTTCGTCGTCATAGTAGCCGTCTGCGCGTAGTTGTTCCTCGCGCTTTTTCTCGACCCGAGCGACGAGGAAGATCGACACCTCGTAAAGCCCATAGACCACCACAAAGAGGATGATCTGCGTGATCACGTCCGGCGGGGTGACCAGCGCAGCCAGCACCAGAATAGCGACCACGGCGTATTTTCGCACCGAGCCCAGCCCTTCGGCGGTGACCAGTCCGGCCTTGCCCATCAGGGTCAGCAGAACCGGCAGCTGGAAGCACAGGCCGAAGGCCACGATGAATTTGATCGTCAGGTTCAGATATTCCTGCGCCGAGCCCTGAAACACGACGCTCAGCGGTGCAGAGGTTGCGCCTTCGGTTACGGCCTCACCTTCGGCCCCGAATTGCTGGAAGCCAAGGAAGAAGTCATAGGCCAGCGGCGTGACCACGTAGAAAGCAAAGCTTGCGCCCAGCAGAAACATGAAAGGCGAGGCCAGCATGAACGGCAGGAACGCGTTCTTTTCTGATTTGTACAATCCCGGTGCCACGAACCGCCACATCTGCATCCCGATATAGGGAAAGGCCAGAATGAAGCCGCCCAGCAGCGAGACTTTGATGGCGACAAAGAAGCCCTCTTGCGGCGAGATGAAGATCAACCCGCAATCCTGTCCCCGTTCAGCCAGAACACTGCACAAGGGGTTCGTCAGGAAGTTAAAGAGGGGCGTGGCCACCGTGAAGCAGATGATCATCCCAACCAGAAACGCCACGACGCAGTGAATCAACCGCGTGCGCAACTCCGCCAGGTGCTCGATCAATGGGGCCGAGCTGTCCTCGATCTCGTCGGTTTTGGTCATGTCTTGCTTTCGGTTTTCAGCGCGGCTTCCGCCTCTTCGGCCTTGGCCAGAGCGTCAGCAGCTTCCTTGGCCTTGCGCTCGGCAGCAGCGCGTGCGGTCGAAGCCTGAATCTTTTTGGCCTGCTCGGCCCGTTCAGCGGCCAGTTTGCCGGTCTCGCTGTCGGGGTCGAACTTGGTCGGGTCGATGCTTTTCGCCAGATCCTGCGCGGCCTCTTTCACACCGTCCATGGCGCTGCCCACAGGGTTGGTGGCCGCGTTGAGACCTTTCTTGATCTCATTCACGCCTGCCTGATCGGCTGCTTCGTTCATGGCGCTGGAAAACTCGCGCGCCATGCCACGGGCCTTGCCGACAAAGCGACCGACATTGCGGAACAGCACCGGCAGGTCCTTTGGCCCCACAACGATCAGGGCAACAACGCCGATGACCAGAAGCTCGGTCCAGCCCAGATCAAACATCTGAACTTAGACCTTATCTTTGTCAGTCTCGGGGGTGACGTCCTTGGCCACTTCGGCAGCGTCCTGCTCCAGCTCATCCGCGCCTTCTTTTACGCCGCGCTTGAACGAGGTGATGCCCTTACCCACTTCGCCCATCAACGAGCTGATTTTGCCGCGGCCAAACAGCACCAGCACCACAACGGCGATCAGCAGAAGACCGGGAAGGCCGATATTGTTGAGCATGTCTCTTCTCCTTAGTACGTCGGCGCCACGCGCCGGGAATGTTGTCTGGCACAGGTCTACGCTTCCAAACCCGTGGGCAAAAGTGAGGCAAGTCAATTCCGCGCCGAATTGTGAACGGATCGAACGTTTTTTACGGGTTGGCCTTCCTCAACTGACAGGTTTATGTCAGTTGTAGGTGGCTAGGTAGAGGGCATCGAAACCTGGTCAACGGAGATTCAAATGACCCATGTTGCAGAAATCGTCACCTTCACCCTCGCCAATGGCACCTCGGCGGAAGAGTTTGTAAAACTTAGCCAGGCTTCCGAGGCGTTCGTCCGCTCGGCGCCGGGCTTTACCCATCGGCAGCTGAGCCAGGGCGAAGATGGCCGCTGGACCGACTATGTTGTCTGGACCGATATGAAAGCCGCTAAGGACGCTGCCGCACAGTTCCCGCAGCAAGACTTCTGTGCGGGTTTGATGGCCGCCATCGACCCTGAAAGCATCCAGATGCGCCATGAGAATGTGCTATGGAATATGACCGCCTAAGCGCGGCCCGGATGGCGTGACATGCGCCGCACGGATCGCCTGTTCGATATCATCCAGATCCTGCGCGACGGCAAACTGCATCGCGCGCAGGACATCGCGAACCGGCTCGAAGTGTCGGTCCGAACGATCTATCGCGACATGGATACGCTGGTTGCCTCAGGGGTTCCGGTCGAGGGAGAACGCGGCGTCGGCTATTTGGTCCGCGAGCAGATCACCCTGCCCCCGCTGAACCTGACACCTGCAGAGCTTGAGGCGCTGAATCTCGGCATGGCCATCGTGGCCGAAGCTGCCGACCCTGATCTGAAAGCAGCAGCCGAGTCGCTCGCCGATAAGATAGATGCAGTCTTGCCTACTCAGGTGGTGGCCGAAGCGGATACGTGGAAATTCGCCGTCTATCCTTTCGCTGATGCCGCACGCGGATTGGCGCACATGGCCCCAATCCGGACCGCTATCAAGTCCCGTCAGAAACTACATCTTTCCTACCGTCGGATTGATGGTGTTCTGACCAAGCGCGCCATCCGCCCCCTGCACATGGAATACTGGGGGCGCGTCTGGACTCTGACGGCCTGGTGCGAGTTACGAGAAGGCTTTCGCGTCTTCCGCATCGACCTGATCGAAGCCGTCGAGCCGCTGCCGGAGATTTTCGCCGACGAACCCGGCAAGCGTTTGAGCGACTTCGATCCTCACGCCTGACCGACTTCATCTTTTCCCAAATACTTCCGCCGGGGGCGTGGCCCAGAACGGGCCATTTCCGTCACTTCAAGTAAGGCTCGGGATCAACCGACTCAAACCCCTTGCGCACTTCAAAATGGACATAGGAGTTTTCCCCACCACGCAACGACGCGATCTGTTGCCCGCGGCGCACCCGGTCGCCCTTCTTGACCGTGGCCTTGTCGACATTCGCGTAGACAGTGAGAAGGTCACTATTGTGCTTGATCACGATGATTGGCACCTGATCGGCATCCGCGGTGATCGCTGCAACGGTTCCAGCCTCAGCAGCTTTGACCGGCGCGCCCGGTCCGGCAGCGATGTCGATGCCTTCGTTCTTGCCTTTGTCATACGTCCGGATGATCGTCCCCGCCACCGGCAAACCAAGAGCCGAGTTGCTCTGGCTGGTCGGCGGCTCAGCCGTCACATCGGGTGCTGGCGTGGCCGGAGCGATCACTTCGTCAGGCAAAGGTTGCGTGGCGCTCGGAGGTGTCGGTGTGGGCGACCCCTGCCCCGGCTGCGTCACATTGGTGGCAGGTACAGCCGCTTGCTGTGGCGCAGGCTGGTTCTTGATCGGAATTAGCAGGAACTGGTCCTCGCGGACGGTAAAGTCCGAATCCAGCCCGTTCCATTCGGCCAGCGAATTAACCGGGACATCATACAGCCGCGAGATGGTAAAGGCCGTTTCGCCCCGTTTAACTTTGTGACGGATCGGCTCGGGGCCCGATGCGGCAGAAGGTGTCGGCGCGGACGCCGCAGGTTGCGCAGGTTCCAACGTCGATGTCCGGACCGAGCCGCCCGCCGGAGCCTCATCAATTGCGGTTCCGGCAATGGTGGCGATATCCACCGTGCTGGCTGCGGCAACCGTGCGCGGTAGGGCGATGATTTCGCCGTCGCGTAGCTGGTCGGTGGGTTGCAATCCGTTGAAACGGGCTAACTCAGCCACTGGCAATCCGACACGGGCTGCCACGTCGTTGACGGTATCGCCCCGGCGTGCAACAGCGACCTGATAGTTTGGATAGGTGATCACTCCGCGCGCGTCAGGTGTTGGGCGATTAGCGGTCACGCCCCGCGCGGCATCGGCGGTCGAGAATCCCCCGACCTCCCCACGCAGGTCATAATCGAACGGGCCTTCGCACCCGGCCAGAATCACTACGGCTGCCACCCCGGTCGCGCAGCGGATCATCGCTGATTTGGAAACTGCTCTCATTTTACTGTCCTCAACACCTGCCCCTGTTCTCCGGGGTTCCGGTGCATATTGTAGAATACTGTTTTACGCCCCGTCCCTGCCAAGACCCTCTAGCAAGGGCACGAAACGAACGGGCAACAATTCGTCATAGTCCAGACCGGTTTCGGTACGCCGGACCCGGATCAGGGTCTGAACCGCGTCCGACTGTCCCACCGGCAATACCATGATACCGCCGATTTTAAGCTGCGCCAAGAGCGGCCCTGGTGGGTCTTCTGCCGCAGCCGTCACAATGATTCGATCAAACGGGGCCTGCTCGGACAAACCGAAGGATCCATCCGACAGCATCGCGGTGACATTAGTCAGCCCCAACTCGCGAAACAACTGCCCGGTTTCACGCACCAGCCGCTTGTGGCGTTCGACTGTGTAGACCCGACGCGCCAGCTTGGACAGGATCGCCGCCTGATAACCCGAGCCGGTACCGACCTCGAGCACCGTATCCCGCGGGCTGACCTCAAGCGCCTGCGTCATAAGCCCCACGACCGAGGGCTGGCTGATCGTCTGCCCGCAGGCAATCGGCAGTGGCGTGTCCTCGTATGCCCGCTCGGCAAACAATCCTTTAACGAACTGCCCGCGATCAACCTGCTCCATCGCGGCCAGTACACGCGCATCCGTGACGCCCCGCGACCGCAGGGCGAACAGGAACTGCATTTTTGTTTCGGGGTCCAGTCCGGTCATTCGATTGTCTTCAGTGCCTCAAGCGCATCGTGCGCCGTCAGATCGGCCCGCATCGGCGTGACCGAGATATAGCCCGCCAGATTGACCGCCGCATCCGTACCCGGCGCGGTCGGATTGTGCTGATATCCGCCCTTGATCCACAGGAACCGCCGCCCCGAAGGCGAGCTGTGCGGCTCGACCGAGAAATGGGTGTCGCGGCGATAGCCCTGTGGGGCCACACGCGTGCCCAGCACTTCGTCGGCAGGCACGGGCGGGAAATTCACGTTGTAAAACAGGCGGTAGTCACCCTGCGCTGCCGGAGTCGCGTCCAGGATTTTCCGCACCAGAACAGCGCCGAAACGGGTTGCGGCCTCGAACGGGTCGTCCAGCCCCAGATTGCGCGGGCCGAAATATTGCGACAGCGCAATCGCCGGGATGCCCTGCAACGCCGCCTCCATCGCACCTCCAACCGTGCCGGAATAAAGCGTATTCTCGGCCGAGTTGTTGCCCCGGTTCACCCCCGACAACACCAGATCAGGCCGCGCGTCTTTCATCACGTCATGCAGCCCGGCCAGCACGCAATCGGCCGGAGAGCCTTCGGCGGCAAAGCGGCGCTCGCCCAGCTTGGCGACCATCATCGGGTGGGTGTAGCTGATACAGTGGCCGACGCCTGATTGTTCGAATGCGGGGGCGACAACCCACACTTCACCATCCGGGCCGGCCAGATCAGCTGCAATCGCTTCCAAGGCGATCAGGCCCGGCGCGTTTATGCCGTCATCATTGGTTAAAAGAATACGCATATGCCCCATCCACCGCAGCGTTTTGACCTTGATAGACCCGCCCCCGCGCGGCGGCAAGCAACGCGAACCCGCAATCTGCGGCTTTCGCGCACCACTTTGGCCTAAACTGTGGTTTCAGACCCTAAACCGGGAAAACAAAGCACCGATCCCGGCGCACAGTCAGCCACATGACCCGCCCCGGATTGGGCACAAAGACATTTGGCACGGTGGCCTTCAGGACCGAGCCGTCATGGTCCATCCGAAACTCCACCAGGCTTTCATTGCCCAGAAACCGTGCCCTCTCGACCACGCCGCGGGCGGCGACCCCGTCGGTTGCCGTGGGCAGTGGCCCTTTGCCATTGCGGTCAAAGTCTAGCCGGACGTGCTGAGGCCGAAATACAATCTCAACATCCGTTCCATCCGGGACGCCCGGGGCCAGAAACTGGCCGAACGGAGTTTTCGTCAACGCACCTTCAACTCTGCCTCGCAACACGTTAACATCACTGAAGAATGCCACCGCAGCCTTGTCAACCGGGCGAGTATAGACGTTGTACGGTGCACCCTGCTGCACGATCTTGCCGCGCCGCATCAGGGCGATCTCATCGGCCATGCGCATTGCCTCTTCCGGCTCATGCGTCACCAGCACGACAGCCGCATCTTCTTCTTTGAGGATCGCCAGCGTTTCATCGCGAATACCGTCGCGCAGGCGGTTGTCGAGACCCGAGAACGGCTCGTCCATAAGCATGATGCGCGGGCGCGGCGCCAGCGCTCGCGCCAGAGCCACACGTTGCTGTTCACCCCCCGACAGATGATGCGGGAACTTGTCGATGAAATGGATCAGATCGACCTTGCGCAGCAGTTCTTCGACGCGGGTGCGTTTTTCCTCTTTGCGACCAGTCAAACCAAAGGCCACGTTGTCGGCGACATTCAAATGCGGGAACAGGGCAAAATCCTGAAACATCAACCCGATCTCGCGCCGCTCGGGCGGCACACGAAACACTGTGTCGCAAATCAGCTTGCCGTCGACATAGATCTCCCCAGACTCCTGCATCTCGACCCCGGCAATCATGCGCAGAGTAGTCGACTTACCGCAGCCCGACGGACCCAGCAGACAGGTCACCTTCCCCGCCTCAACAGTCAGAGAGACGTCGTCCACAACGATGCGCCCCTCGTACCGGGCGATCATATTGCGGATTTCCAGACGAGGAGGAGTTGCGTCAACTGTCACCGATGGACCCCATTGCCTTTTCCCGATCAATTTCATCGGGCTTTAGGCGGGGATAGCAACCCCGCCCGTCAGGCGCAAGGGATCAGCAGCACCCGCCCGAGGGGGTTTCGCCGTTCGCTTCGAACGGGCTTTCGCCGCCGCAACCTTCAAAGATTCCATAATGGGTCGAGAAATCGCCGATGAAGTCGAAATGCCGGGCAAACCGGGTGTCTTTCAGCATCATCCAGGTGTTGCCGCAGACCGGGAAAACCTTGCCGGTTTCGATCGCATGGTGGTCATCCAGTTCGAACAGATGCGGCGCGTTGGGGATGGTGCCTTTGTAAATTACCGCCTGACCGTAATCCTCACAGGCTGGTTCCAGTTCGGGCAGCTTGAACAGACGATACGTTGCCGAGAGGAACTTCAGCGGCTCCACACGTTCTTCCAGCACCGGGTTTTCGATGGTCAGCGGGCGGTGTGTCACACGGCGCGGATCGCCGAAACCCGCCTTGCGCGAGATCGACAGAAAGTCGTTCCAATACAGCGCACCGGACAAGCATTCGCCGTACAGAACCTCATCCTCGGCCATTTCCTGCGGAATACGGCGGTCGGCGTAGACGTCCGAGAAATACATCTCGCCACCCTCTTTCAACAAGCGGTGCGCGCCGCGCAGAACGGCCTCTTTGTCGGTGGCAAGATTGATCACGCAATTTGAGACGATGATGTCGAAGGAACCGGGTTCAAGATCCAGTTCATCCAGTTTTTCGATATAGCCGTGGTGGAATTCCACGTTGCTGGCCGCGTGACCAAACGCCTGCGCGTGGTAATCCTGATGCGCGCGGGCGACGTCCAACTGCTCGGGCGTCATATCGACGCCGACGACGCGACCCTTTTCGCCCACCATCGCGGACAGGGCGTAAACATCGCGGCCCGCGCCACATCCCAGATCAAGGATGCTCATCCCCTCAAGATCCAGCGGCGCGATCAGGCCGCAGCCATAGTAACGAGTCAGCACGTCGTCATGAATTTTCGAAAGGATCTTTTTGACATGATCCGGCATGTCATCGGGCGTGCAGCACGCGTTGGTTTGCAAATCAGCGCTGCCCTGCAGGACCTCGCCATAGTAGTTCTGCACCGATTCATGCTTCATCGCAGCTATCCCTTTTCCTCACTGGCTGCATCGCAGCTAATGCAGTGCTGGTCCGGGTGCAATCCGGGCCTGTCAGATTTGACGAAAGCGTGAGAGTGCCGGGTTACTCCAGCAGGTTGAAATCGACGCCTGCGCGCACCTGCCCGTTCACCTGAATCTCAAGTCGATGTGCGCCGGGGACCAGTTGGAACGTGGTCGCGTTGCCCTTCAGCTTGTGCTTCTTACTCAGCTTCAGCGAGCCGTCCTGCAGTGCGGCCTGCTTCAGCTTATGCACCTTGGCTGAGGTTTTTCCGCCAGGCCTTTGAAAGTGAATAATATAATCCACAAGAACGGCTTGATCTCCGGCTCCGTTCAAGGTCACTTCGAACTCCAGCGCTTCACCAATCCGGGCGTCGCCATTCACCTGAACATCCGCCGCAACCTTGGCATCCGGGTCATAGCCCAGCATCTTCATGGCCCCCGGATGACCAGATTTCACCAGCCCTCTCAGGGTATGAGAGGTCATCCAGCGCAGCTCATCCTGCTCCTGCTGCTTGGCCGAAGCCCAGACCTGAAGCCGATCCAGCACCAGTTCGGGGTCTTTCTTGGTAATGTCGTTCAGGTGGTTCGCCACCGACCGTGTGACATAGCGTGTCGGGTCGCCATGCAACCGGTCCAGCATCGGCAGAGGGTCAGCTATATCCAGCCCAACCGCCTGCCCCCACGGCAGGCGTGGACGTGTGCCTTCACTGACCAAACGGCGCACATGGTAACTGACATGCCCACACCAGAGCTCCATCCGCGCCAGCACTAAGTCCGGGTGTTGATTGAGGAACGGGCGGATAGCCCATTCCATCGAGAACCGTTGCGTCAACTCCTCAAGTAAGTCCAGAGCCAGATCGGGATGGTCCAAACCAACGTTGACCACCCAATCCCCCAGAGGCGCAAAGATGAAATCGCCGAAATCATCATCCGTCTTGGTCGGGTCCAGCGGCGGAGGCAGCGCGCGCAGCAGGGTCGACGCCACGTCTGGCAAATCTCCGGGCACCGCCTGTTGCAGGCATTCGGCGATCCAAGCCATACGCTCCTTCAGCTCAAGCCCCAACAAGCGGGACATAACCTGCGCCTCGAACGCCTCAGCGTCAAAGGACGGATCCGCTCCGGCAAAAAGCCCTGCCAGATAGCGGGTCTTTTCGGCATTGAATAACTGGTCCTTGAGCGAAAAATTCTGAGCCATTTCTACATCGTCAAATTGGTTGCACCACCGTCCAGCAGGATGTTCTGCCCAACGATGAAGCCAGCATGTTGCGAGCACAGGAACGCACAGGTCGCGCCGAATTCCTGCCGCGACCCATAGCGCCGCGCCGGGATCGTCGCTGCACGCTGCGCACGTGCTTCGTCAATGGAAACCCCTTGTTGGGCTGCCACACCGCCATCCAGCGCATCCGCGCGGTCGGTGGCGTGGATGCCCGGCAGCAGATTGTTGATCGTGACACCATGCGGTGCCACTTGCCGCGATGTCCCGGCCACATAACCGGTCAACCCGGTGCGAGCCGCATTCGACAGACCCAACGCTGCAATCGGTGCGCGTACGGATTGCGATGTGATATTCACCACCCGACCCCAGCCCTTGTCCATCATCCCCGGCAGCAATGCCTTCATGAAGGCGATCGGCGTCAGCATGTTGGCGTCCAACGCCTTGATGAAGTCTTCGCGCTCCCAATCCGACCACATACCCGGTGGCGGGCCACCAGCGTTTGTCACAAGGATATCAACACCCTGCGCTGCCTCGATCACGCGGGACTGACCTTCGGTCGAGGTTACGTCGCAGGCCACTGTCTGGATATCCACGCCGTATGCAGATCGTAAACGCGCGGCTTCGGCTTCCAACGCCTCGGCCCCCCGCGCGTTCATCACCAAGTCAGCACCCGCCTGAGCCAAAGCCTCGGCGCAGCCCAGACCCAAGCCTTTACTGCTGGCGCAAACCAGAGCGCGTTTTCCTTGAATTCCCAGATCCATAAGGTCCTCCCCATCTTTTGTTGCCCGCATGTCTAGCATCGCTCAGACAGGGAAAACCAGAAACTGTTCTATGCTCAGTAAAAGAACTCTTCCCGCACAATTTTGCCGTTGGCCACGTGATAAACGCCTATTTCGCGCATATCGAACGCCTCGCCGGATTCTTTCACTTTGCCCTGCACTTCGAAGATCACGGCAAAGCGGTCATCCCCATGCGGGAACGGATCGCTGACCGATGCGCCAGAAACTTCGTGCGCACCTTCCCACCATTCATGCTTGCCGCGAATGGCGTCGCGCCCATGCGTTTCGCGACCCATATCCATAAAATCCTGTGCTTCGACCGAAACGGCATCTTCAGCATAGAGCTTTTCCAGATTTTCCTTGGCGCGATCCTCGCGGCAGCCAGCGACCAGTTCGTCAGCAATCTCTTTCAAATTCATTGGTCTTCTCCATCGTTTGTTCACTATATGTTCTTATTGCCATAGGTGTACGATTCGAACCACCCCCTTTGTCTTGCTTCGGCGGGTTTCCCCGCCTATACGCGCGGTCATGCTAGATACCTCGAACCAACCCGTATTGCCGCCCGAGATCGCTCGGCGCCGGACATTCGCCATCATCTCGCATCCTGATGCGGGCAAGACGACGCTGACTGAAAAGTTCTTGCTGTATGGCGGTGCGATTCAGATGGCTGGTCAGGTGCGCGCAAAAGGTGAGGCACGTCGGACCCGTTCGGATTTCATGCAGATGGAAAAGGATCGGGGCATTTCGGTTTCGGCTTCGGCAATGTCGTTCGACTATGGCAATTTCCGGTTCAACCTTGTGGACACACCCGGCCACTCGGACTTCTCGGAAGACACCTATCGCACGCTGACCGCCGTGGACGCCGCTGTCATGGTGATCGACGGGGCGAAAGGTGTGGAAAGCCAGACGCAGAAACTGTTCGAGGTCTGCCGCCTTCGCGATCTGCCGATCCTGACCTTCTGTAACAAGATGGACCGCGAAAGCCGCGATACGTTCGAGATCATCGACGAAATTCAGGAAATGCTGGCGATCGACGTCACGCCCGCCGCGTGGCCAATTGGCGTTGGGCGCGATTTCATCGGCTGCTATGACATGTTGCGCGACCGGCTGGAACTGATGGACCGCGCCGACCGCAACAAGGTGGCCGAAAGCATCAAGATCGATGGTTTGGACGATCCGAAACTGGCTGAACACGTACCTGAGCACCTTCTTGAAAAGCTGTTGGAAGAGGTTGAGATGGCACGCGAGCTGCTGCCCGCGCTGGACCCTCAAGCAGTACTTGAAGGGCATATGACCCCGATCTGGTTCGGCTCGGCGATCAACTCGTTTGGTGTGAAAGAACTGATGGAAGGCATCGGCGACTATGGCCCACAGCCACAGGTTCAGTCCGCCGAACCGCGTCAAATTGCTCCGGATGAAAAGAAAGTCGCCGGCTTTGTGTTCAAGGTGCAGGCCAACATGGACCCCAAGCACCGCGACCGGGTGGCTTTTGTCCGCATGGCCTCGGGCCATTTCAAGCGCGGCATGAAGCTGACCCATGTGCGGTCGAAAAAGCCGATGGCGATCTCGAACCCGGTGCTGTTCCTGGCCTCCGACCGCGAACTTGCCGAAGAGGCTTGGGCCGGTGACATCATCGGCATCCCGAACCACGGGCAGCTGCGCATCGGTGACACGCTGACCGAAGGCGAAGCGTTGCGCGTGACTGGTATCCCATCGTTTGCGCCGGAACTGCTGCAAACAGTTCGCGCGGCGGATCCGTTGAAAGCCAAGCACCTGGAAAAGGCCCTTATGCAGTTTGCTGAGGAAGGCGCGGCCAAGGTGTTCAAACCCTCGATTGGCTCGGGCTTTATCGTCGGTGTTGTCGGTGCACTGCAGTTTGAAGTGCTCGCCAGCCGGATCGAGATGGAGTACGGCCTGCCCGTCCGGTTTGAGGCGTCTCAGTTCACCTCGGCTCGTTGGGTCAGCGGTGAAAAGGCTGAGGTTGACAAATTCGTCAACGCCAACAAGCAACACATTGCCAACGATCATGACGGTGACATCGTTTACCTGACCCGCTTGCAATGGGATATTGATCGGGTCGTACGCGACTACCCGGCGTTGAACCTGACGGCGACCAAGGAAATGATGACGTGACCCAGCCAAAGGCCGCATATGGTCGGTAACCCGACCTGGGGCATCGTCTCAACGGTCCGGGGCTCTGCTCCGGACATCCTGCGCTTCGCGGCCTATCACCTCGATCTTGGGGCCGATCGGCTTTACATCTATTTGGACGAACCCAACCCCGAAGCCTTCGACAAACTGAACCGGCATCCACAGATCCAAGTCCGAACTTGCGACGCCAGATTCTGGACCTACCGGCAGCGCGAACGTCCGGAAAAACACCAGACTCGCCAGACTGCAAACGCCACGTTTACCTATCGCAAGGCCAGTGAAGACTGGTTGGCTCATCTGGACATAGATGAGTTCCTCTGGTCGCCCCATCCCATCGTCGCACTGCTGGCGGATGTTCCGGACCACATCCCCGGCGTGCGCGTTCGACCGATCGAGGCCATGGCCGGAGGTGATGATCTTTACAAAGCCTATATCCCCAAAGGTCCAAACCGCGACGCGGTAGTGCAAGAGCTGTATCCAAATTACGGGGCTTTCGTTCTTTGCGGGTTTCTAAGCCATGTTCAGGGCAAGCTATTTGCCCGCACTGGGCTGCAAAAAATCAATTACCGCATCCACAACCTGTTTCAGAATGGAGAAGTCCTGCCCTGCAAGGTCGAACTGCCCGGGGTCGAGCTTTGCCATCGGCACGCACCCGATTGGCAGCATTGGCAGGCCCACTACCGGTTCAGGTTGGAGCGCGGCTCGTACAAACCCGGCATGTCCCCCAACGTTCCACGTGAGCGTGGTGGTATGAACATGAACGAGCTACTCAATTGGATAGAGGCCGAGGAGGGCGAGGACGGGCTGCGCGCCTTTTTCGATGAACTCAGCGGAGCTGCCCCAGACGTGCGTGCGCGTCTTACGCAATATGACCTAATCCGGCACCGACCGCTGGATCTGGATGGCAAACTCACGAAACACTTCCCTGGAAGTATTTGAATTGTTGCGCATAATCCGCACCATTAGAGCGTGGAAAATCCTAAAAAGGTCTTCATTTGACCCTGACCAACGATTTTGTTATGTCCCCCACCAAGCCGAAATTGCGCAATGACGCGTATGGCCATCCGGGCCCGGCAAACCTTTGACGCGCGGGCCAGGTCTAGTGTCCGCATGAACCGGACATACATGACAAAGTTTAACGAACTGAACCTGAACCCGAAGGTCCTCAAAGCCATTGAGGAAGCCGGATACGAAACCCCCACCCCGATCCAGGAAGGTGCGATTCCACCTGCGCTTGAGGGCAAGGATGTTCTGGGGATCGCCCAGACCGGCACCGGCAAGACTGCCAGCTTTACGCTGCCGATGATTACCCTGCTGGCCCGTGGCCGTGCCCGTGCGCGCATGCCGCGCTCGCTGGTGCTGTGCCCGACGCGGGAACTGGCCGCACAGGTGGCTGAAAACTTCGACACCTACACCAAGCACCTCAAACTGACCAAAGCGCTGTTGATCGGCGGCGTCAGCTTTAAGGAGCAAGAGGCACTGATCGACCGTGGTGTCGACGTGCTGATCGCCACTCCGGGCCGTCTGCTGGACCATTTTGAACGCGGCAAGCTGCTGCTGACCGGCGTTCAGATCATGGTGGTGGATGAGGCCGATCGGATGTTGGATATGGGCTTTATCCCAGATATCGAACGCATCTTCTCGCTGACCCCGTTCACGCGCCAGACCCTGTTCTTCTCGGCCACCATGGCATCTGAGATTGAACGGATCACCGATACCTTCCTGTCCGCCCCTGCCCGGATCGAGGTTGCCCGTCAGGCCACCGCCTCCGAGACCATCGAACAGGGCGTGGTCATGTTCAAAGGCGGCCGCCGTGATCGTGAAGCCAGCGCCAAGCGCAAGGTTCTGCGCGCTCTGATCGACGGTGAGGGTGAAAAGTGCACCAACGCGATCATCTTCTGCAACCGCAAGACGGACGTGGATATTTGCGCGAAGTCGCTGAAGAAGTACGGCTACAACGCTGCCGCGATCCATGGCGATCTGGACCAGTCGCAACGGATGAAAACGCTGGATGGTTTCCGCGATGGATCTCTGCGACTGCTGGTTGCCTCGGACGTGGCCGCGCGCGGGTTGGATATTCCGTCGGTCAGCCATGTTTTCAACTTCGACGTCCCAGGCCATGCCGAGGATTACGTCCACCGCATCGGCCGCACCGGACGCGCCGGACGTGAGGGCAAGGCGATCACCATCTGCTCTGGCCGCGATGAAAAAGCCCTGGATGCAATTGAGAAACTGATCCAGAAGGATATCCCGCGACTGGACAATCCGGTCAAGGAAGAGCCGAAGGCCGAAAAGCCGAAGCCTGAGAAAAAAGCGAAGCCTGAGGACGGCAAAAAAGCTGAAAGCAAAAGAGGCGACCGCAAGAAGGACAAAGAGCCCAAAGGCCGCGGCCGTCGTGATGACAACGGCCCCGCGGTTGTGGGTATGGGCGATCACATGCCCAACTTCATCGCGCTGAGCTTTGATGAGCGCCGCGCTGGCTAGTCGGGTTTGATTGCATTGAACCGGTTTTCGCTGCCTCTCGCCTGACGGCTCGAACGCAGAAAACCAGAGCTTCTGCGACCGTGAAATCAAACACGACCTAAATTGCCAGCACTAGCGCAAGAATAGACACACCAAGCAACGTCATCCCGGCGATCTCACGCCGGGTGATGCTTTCCCGAAAAAACAGAAGCGAGGCGAACAAGCTGAGCAGCAGCTCGACCTGCCCCAGCGCTTTGACATAGGCCGCATTCTGCAGCGTGAAGGCCAGAAACCAGCAGAACGAGCCGCACAGGCTGGTCAGGCCGACAAACACGCTGGTCTGGCGGGTCTGCCACACTGCAAGCAGTTCGGCCCGGTCACGCCACAGAAGCCAGATCCCCATGCTGAGAAACTGGAATGTCACCACAACAGCCAGCGTCACCAGCGCGCGAAACCACGCATCGATATCGCCCAGCTCCAGCGAGGCACCGCGATAAGTGACTGAGGAAAAGGCGAACAGCACCCCCGACCCCAGCCCCAGACGCGAGGCGCGGTTGGTCAAGTGCTTCCACCACACTCCATCGCCTCCGGGGGATTTCGACAGCAGCAGCACCGCCAGCAGACCCAGTAAAATCGCCACCAATGCCCCAGCCGAAACCTGATCGCCCAGCACGAGAAATCCGACAATGGCGGTCTGGATCACCTCGGTTTTCTTGAAGGTAATTCCAACGGCAAAGTTGCGTTGCTTGAACAGGGCTACGACGCAGATGGTAGCCAGAATCTGCGCCGTTCCGCCGATGACGGCGAACAGAAAGAACTTAGCTGTCAAAGGCGGCAGACTGAAACCGGTCACCTGCAGCGCCACAAACAGCCCCAGCAGCGCCAGCGGCAGCGAATAGGCAAACCGGGCAAAGGTCGCGCCAGCCGCTGTCAGCTTTACCGTGCTGAGCGACTTTTGCAGCATGAACCGCACGGTCTGGAACGAGGCCGCGGCGATGGTAACGGGAATCCATAAACTCATGGTTTCCCTTGTGTCGTGAAATCAACCCTTTGGCCAGAGAGGATGGGCCACCGGGTCCTTTGCCCGCAGGAGGTATGACCGGAAAATCTGCGCATATGAGCGGTAGACATAGGCCTCATTTCGGGCCTGATACCGGTCTTTCTCCGAACGGTAAATGGCGGGTAACAGATACCACGGCGCACCCGGATTCATATGATGAACGACGTGCAGGTTGTTGTTCAAAAACAGAAAAGCCAACGGACCTCGATCTTCGATGATTACCGTACGGGCACCGGCAGTTTTATGCGCGCGGTGTTCCAGAAAGGTTCGGATTTTGACCAACCCCAATCCGAGATAGGCCGAGAACACATAGGCCCAGATCGGCATGTTAGACTGCGCCACAACCCACAGAACTACCGCGACTCCAGGCAGATGCAGCGCCCAAGCTTGTAGAACATCTCGCCCGCCGCGCAACTCGTTGCGCAGGAACATGACCTGCCCGATGGCCGGCCCCAAAACGATCCGCCCTAGCAGAGTGTTGTTCACACTCAGCAACCACCGTAGCCAACTGCTCAAGGTGCCCCAGACCATCGGGTCCAGATAGTTGGATTCGGGGTCGTCATAAGGATCGGTCAGTGTTTCGTCCCGGTGATGCGCCAGATGCAAGTCACGGAACCTCTGATACGGAATGAACAGGGTCAACGGCAGAGCCATCAGTGCCTCGTTCAGCCACTTTGCTCGGAAAGGATGACCGTGCAGCGCCTCATGTGTGAGGGAAGAATGTAACGCAGCCACGACTGCCATCGCCGGGATCGCCAGCCACAACGGCAGAAGGAACACCACGGCCAACCACGCGCCATAACACGCAGTGATCAGGGCCAACGTGCCCCATTCGGGTGTCGCGGGCCTAGACATTGCGGCCCCACGAGATGCCAGCCCAGATACGCTCGTAAATCACGTACATGGTCAGGCCGATGGCCGTATTTACAATCGCCAGTGTGCCGCCAATCGCAGCCGACCCGGTGGCAATCAAACCCACCAGAGTCATCACGATCAAGCCCATCACATTCCACAGCACAGCCTTCACGACCGATCTTCGCCGTGTCTCCATTCCGTCACCCTTATTATTGTTATGTCGTTAAAATTAAGGGTCAAAGACTCCGTTGAAAATTCTGAATATGATTAACAAAACTCATCATCTGTGATATTTAAAAACACATGCAGGATAAAATCGACAAACGAGACCGCGCGGCGCAATTCCGCCAACGACTTTCCCGCGCCATGGAAGAGCGTCACGTCAGCCAAAGCGCGCTGTCGCGACGTATCGGCGTGGATCGCTCAACCGTATCGCAGCTTTTGACTGATGAGGGTGCGCGGCTTCCGAACGCGCATGTCGTCGGGAGTTGCGCCTCTGCCCTTGGGGTTTCAGCGGATTGGTTGCTGAGCCTTTCAAACCGGCCGGAAAGCGCAGCAGAACTGCTGGCTAGTTCTCTGACTATGACCGAGGCCCCACGTGCGCTGGTGGACGAGCGGATATTTGAATGGCACCAAGAAGCTGCTGGTTATAAAATCCGTTATGTCCCAGCGACTTTGCCCGACATGTTAAAGACCCGCGCCGTGCTGGAATGGGAATACGCGCCGCATCTGGGCCGCACGGCAGATCAGGCCATCGGTGCCTCGGCGGACCGGCTGACATGGATGCGCAGCGCCCAGTCGGACTATGAAATTGCCATGCCGCTGTATGAGATCGACAGTTTTGCCCAGGCCTCAGGCTATTACGAAGGGCTTTGCCCCAAAATCCGGCTGGAACAGATCGACCACCTGCTGGAGATCTGCGAACAACTCTACCCCCGCCTACGCATCTATCTGTTTGACGCAAAACGGCTTTATTCCGCACCGGTAACCATTTTCGGACCCCTGCTCTGTGTATTTTATGCAGGCAGCCACTACATGGCCTTCCGCGACCGCGACCGGATTGAGACATTCACGCGCCATTTCGACCGCCTGGTGCGCGAGGCCGACCTGACCGCGCGCGACTTTCCCGACCACCTCAGACAGTTGCGCGCGGCGATTTCTGGCCCACCCCAGGGTTGAGGATGCACCGGCGGCTTTCTTGTGCTATCGTCGTTCGGCGCGAACCTTCGGGTATTCCGATCAAATACGGGAGGACGATAGGAATGGACGCTATTCAAACTGCTCAATACGCACGGGCGCTCTATACCGCTCATGGTGATCAGGCCGAGGCGGAAGCCGCCAAGAAGATGCGCGAATGCGAAGCTGCAGGGAATATGCAGCAAGCACAAGACTGGCAGGCGGTCCGTCAGACCATCCGCCAGATCCGTGGGCCAAATCAGGGCTGATACGACCTAAATCTTCGGGTCAGGATTCACCGTATGGCCGTCCACGGCAATCACCTGACCCGACACCAACCGCGCCGCATCCGAGGCGAGGAACACGGCCATATTGGCGATATCCTGCCCTTCGACAAACCGCCCCATCGAGGTACCGGCTGCATAGCCGTCATAGACCTGATCGCGGGTCATGCCCTTGGCGGCCGCTTCGCGGGCCAGAACACCCTCCATCCGGGGGCCTTCAACGGCGCCGGGGCAGATGACATTGCACCGCACACCGTGTGATCCAAGCTCCATTGCCAGCGTCTTGCCTAGCCCGATCACGCCCCATTTCGCTGCTGCATAAGGCGCGCGGTTAGGATAGCCGTACTGCCCGGCGGTGGAGGATGTGATCACCATTGCTCCACTGCGTTGCCGTTTGAGGATCGGTGCCGCGTATTTCGCGCACAGGAATGCCCCCTCAAGGTTGACCGACAGACAGAACCGCCAATCCTCCAGCGCCACATCCTCGACTTGCGCTGTCGGTCCGGCGACCCCTGCATTGGCGCAGAGCGTGTCCAACCCGCCCCACGCGGCCTCGATTTCAGCGAACAACGCGGCCACGGCAGTTTCGTCCGCCACGTTTACTTCGGACCGTTTCCAGTGCGTCGGGCATCCGTCCAAGGCAGCTGTATCGACATCGGCCACCCACACCTGCGCGCCAGACGCATCGAAGGCGTCCGCCATGGCCCGGCCAACGCCCGAAGCACCGGCCGTAATCAGAACGCGCCCGCTCATGCCGGTTTCCGGATCGCGGCACCGGCGCCATCCGGATAAGGCAATCCGGCCTGCGCTTCGGCAATGCGGGCCATTGCGCCCTCAATCTCAGCCGATGGCGCGCTGGGGCGGCGGGTTTCCAGACTGACATGCAGCAGGAAGCTTTCGCCGGTGGCGATCAGCTTGTCGCCCTCATACATGTTGTGGAAGACATGCAGTTTCTTGCCCTGTCCCAGCAGCATCTGCGTTCGGATTTGGATTTTTGCGCCCGCGTGAACCTCATCGATGTAACGGATGTGGTTCTCGGCGGTGAAATAGCTGCCGCCCGAAGCGATATAGTCCGCGTCACAGCCAATGATCTCCATGAAACGGTCCGTCGCGTCGGCAAACGCCTCAAGGTACCGTGCCTCGTTCATGTGACCGTTATAGTCGGTCCAATCCAGCGGCACTGCGCGCGCGACGGTCAGAATCGGCTGGCTCAGATCCGCCTGCTCCATCGTGGGCAGAGCAACGGGTTTCAGCGCCGCGTCATGCTGGTTCAGCACCGCACCCGCGCCCCAATTCTGTGCCTTCAAAGCCCGCATCATGCCGACAAGGTTGTTGTCGCGGATACGCTCCAATTCGCGGATCGAATGCATCCCCGATTGCGCATCCGACTGATCGGCGATCATGTCGACCAGTTCATCGGTGAACTCGGGCACATCCATCAGCTTGGTCCAGGGCCATTTCAACGCTGGCCCAAACTGCGCCATGAAATGCCGCATCCCGGCCTCGCCGCCCGCCACTCGGTAGGTTTCGAACAGACCCATCTGGGCCCAACGAATGCCAAAGCCCATGCGGATCGCCTCGTCGATCTCTTCGGTTGTGGCGACACCGTCCTTGACCAGCCACAGCGCCTCGCGCCAGACGGCCTCAAGAAAGCGGTCGGCGATATGCGCGTCGATTTCTTTTTTGACATGCAGCGGGAAGAAACCGACCGATTTCAACAACTCTTGCGCGCGCTCGACCATCTCAGGCGCGTTCTTGTCTGTCGGCACCACTTCGATCAGCGGCAACAGGTATACCGGGTTGAACGGGTGCGTCACCACGATCTGTTCGGGGCGCAATGCACCGTCCTGCAATTCGGACGGTTTGAACCCGCTGGTCGAAGACCCGATGATCGCGTCCGGATCACACGCCTCTTGCAGGCCCTTGTAGACCTTGAGCTTCAGGTCCAACCGCTCTGGCACGCTTTCCTGAATCCACGCGGCACCCTGCACCGTCTCGGCTAGGTCATCGTGGAAAGTCAGTGCGCCTTCGGGGGGCAAAGGCACGTTGCTCAGCCCCGGCAGCGACCGCCGTGCGTTTTCCAGAACCTCACCAATCTTGCGCTCGGCCTCGGGGTCCGGATCGAACACCCGGACGTTCCAACCATTCAGCAAGAACCGAGCGGCCCAACCGCCACCGATCACGCCACCGCCAATAATTGCTGCTGTTTTCATCAACATTCCTCCGGCCTGAAAGCCTCCAAAGCTCACACAGGCACCATGTCTTCTTCTTTTCCCAAATACTCCGGGGGTTGGGGGCTGGCCCCCAATCCACCCAAAACAAATGCTCCTAGGCAGCCACTGGCGCCCGTTTGGTCAGCCCCAGCTTTTCACGCACTTCCTGCGGCCCGATCACCCGCGCGCCCATGTTCGACACCACGGTGTTGGCGCGCTCAACCAATTGCCAGTTCTCGGCCAGTACGCCTTTGTCCAGCCATAGGTTGTCTTCGAGCCCGACGCGCACATTGCCGCCTGCCAATACTGCAGCCGCGGCATAGGCCATCTGGTTGCGCCCCAGCGCAAAGGCACTGAAGGTCCAATCGTCGGGCACGTTGTTCACCATGGCCATAAAGGTGTTCAAATCATCCGGCGCACCCCACGGAACCCCCATGCACAGCTGGACCAGCGCGTTGGGTTCCAGAATCCCTTCTTTCACCAGCTGCTTGGCAAACCACAGATGGCCAGTGTCAAACGCCTCAATTTCGGGTTTAACGCCCATGTCCGTCATCATCTGTCCCATCGCGCGCAGCGCACCGGGGGTATTGGTCATGACGTAATCGGCCTCGGCAAAGTTCATGGTGCCGCAGTCCAAAGTGCAGATCTCGGGCAGACACTGGGCGATATGAGACACACGTTCCGAGGCCCCGATCATGTCGGTGGCTGCCTCGTTCACCGGAAACGGGCTTTCGACGCCGCCGAACACGATGTCTCCCCCCATCCCTGCGGTCAGGTTCAGCACAACGTCCACGTCGGCATCGCGAATGCGGTCCGTCACCTCGCGATACAGGTCCAGACGGCGGCTGGGCGCGCCGGTCTCGGGATCACGCACATGGCAATGCACAACGGCCGCCCCGGCTTTAGCTGCGGCAATCGCACTGTCCGCAATCTGCTGCGGCGAGCGCGGGACATGCGGGCTGCGATCCTGCGTTCCGCCCGAGCCTGTGACGGCACAGGTGATGAAGACTTCGCGGTTCATTTCCAAAGGCATGACGTTCTCCCCAAGTTATACCCTGATATGCCCGGGTTTTCCCCAGGCTTCTCCACGGATTCCGATTTGCGTTCGGGCCCGAGTTTGACGCAGCCTTGTGCAAACACTTGTCAGAATGCGAATCGAACTTGATGAAATCCGCAAAAAACATACTGCAACCCGAACATCGCGCCCTGAAAACGGCAGTGCTGGTGCTGGATGAATGCAACACGCTTAGCTTCGCATCTGCCGTCGATCCGATGCGCGCAGCCAACCGCCTCGCGGATCGTCCGGCATTCGATTGGGACTACGTCACCGCGACGGCAGAACCCGCGATGCTGACCAGTGCACTGAACGTTCCCGGCATCCCTTTAGCCCGTCTGGAAAGTTGCGACCTGATGATCGTCGTAGCCGGGTTCCAACTGGCGCGCCACGCGACACCAAGCCTGCTGGCGGGCCTGCGCCGCATCGCAGGCACCGGTGCCACGATGGCCGGCATAGACGGCGGACCCTGGCTGCTGGCCGAAGCCGGACTGCTCGACGGTCACGCCGCCACGACCCATTGGGAGGACAAGGAAAACTTTGCCGCCCGTTTCCCGGACATCGACGTGCGATCCGACAGGTATACCGTTTCCGGCAACCGCCTGACATCAGGCGGCGCGATGCCTGCGATCGAGATGCTGCTGCATATTATTGCCGCCCGCCACGGATCGGGTTTTGCCGCCCGTGTCTCTGGTTTGTTCCTGTACGATGGCGCGCCCGAGCCGACGAAGCCGCAAAGCAGAACCGGCATCCCGCATCGACATACAGCTTTGACGGCCAAGGCAAATACACTGATGGAATCGTCCCTGGACGAACCCCTGCCGCTGGCCGAAATCGCTGAAACCCTCGGCACCAGCCCCCGCACGCTGCAGCAGCAGTTCCGCCTGCGCCTGAACACCACGCCGCAGGACCACTATCTGCAACTGCGCCTGGCCGAAGCTCGCCGTCTTGTTTCAGACACCGATATGCCACTGATGGACGTGGCGCTTGCCACCGGGTTCGCCTCACAATCCAGTTTCGCCCGCGCCTTCCGCACCGCCCACGGCCTGTCAGCCCGCGACCTAAGGCAAGAGCGCACGCAGCCCACCCATCACTGACGGGTTCCCCTTCATCTGGCCAAAAATATCCCGGGGGAGTCGCGCGCAGCGCGGCGGAGGCAGAGCCCTCTAATACGGCATCGGATGAGCGCGATGGGCCTGACCGATCTCGGCCACGACCTCATCCGACAACCTTAGTTCCCTGCCAGCCAGAATACGTTCCAACTGCGTCACGGTGGTCGCTCCAAAAATGGCGGACATCATGAACGGTCGCGTCCGACACCAGGCCAGCGCCATGTGCACCGGATCCAACCCATGCCGCTCAGCGATTTCAAGATAGGCCGCAACTGCGCCCAGAACTCGATTTGATTTCCGTCCCCCCATGTCAGGGTTTAACGACATACGTGACGCATCCGGGACGGCACCGCCTTGATACTTTCCAGTCAGGAACCCTGCCCCAAGTGGCGAAAAGGCCATCAAACCAACATCCTCATGCACGCTCAGCTCGGCCATGTCCGTATCGAAATGACGGCAGAGCAGCGAGTATTCGTTCTGCACCGACGCCACCCGTGGCGTTCCCATCTGCTCGGCAATTCGCAGCCATTGCGCGGTGCCCCAAGCGCTTTCGTTCGACAGGCCGAAAGCGCGGATGTTGCCCTTGTCCACTTGCGCCTGTAGCGCCGCAAGGCAGCCCTGCATGTTGTCCAGAACTTCGTTGGTATTGTGCCCCGAGGGCGAATAGTTCCAGTTCTGCCGGAACATGTAGCTGCCCCGGTTCGGCCAGTGAAACTGGTAAAGGTCAATACAATCCGTCTGCAACCGCCGCAGCGAGCCTTCGATCGCCTCGGGAATGGTTTCACCCGTAATCCACGCACCGTCACGGGCATGGGCAAAGCCCGCGCCCGAATGCTTGGTGGCCAGAACATAGTCGCCCCGCCGCGACAGATTGGCGGCGTTCCAGTTACCCACTATCTCTTCGGTTCGGCCCACGGTCTCTTTCGAGATCGGGTTCACCGGATACATTTCGGCGGTGTCAACGAAGTTAATCCCGGCCTCCAGCGCCATGTCAATCTGCGTATGGCCATCCGCCTCGGATGTCTGTGTACCAAAGGTCATGGTGCCAAGGCATAGGTCGGTCACCATGATACCAGTGCGGCCCAAAGGCTTCATTTCCATCTGTCACTCTCCCGAGATTTACTTTGAAGCCAAAGCCTTACGCCTCGGCCTTTTTCTCCCACCGACCCGATTCCTCGGACCAGTATTGCGCCGAACATCCCGCGCCAGTCAGAGCTTTCCACTGGCCCCGCGCGCGCTGAACGGCTTCGCCATCATTGCCATCGAACAGGATGCACACCCGTTCCAGTGCCACGACCTCGTCCGGATCAACAGCCGCCCCGTCCACGGCCATGACGCAGGCCGGCTCGTTGGCGGCCTGTGGCCCGGTCGTCAGCAAAATCGGCTGCGCCGCGTCATGCGGGCCACCTTCGCGGCCATGTGGCAGAAACCCATCGTCGGATCCCAACCACAGTTTTTCATCCAACCAATCCATCCGCGCGGGATCAGTGCCCCGCACGGCGATCTTCCACCCGGCCTGCCGTGCCTTGTCCAGCAGCACCGGCAATGTGTACTCCAGAGGCTGACGGGTCAGGTGGTAGAAATAGACGGCGCCCATCAGCTTACTCGAAGTTGTCCTGTACAAAGCGGCTGAGGGCGCGAACACCCCAACCGGTTGCACCCTTGGGAGCGTAGGACGTTTCGGACGAGACAGAAGCCACACCAGCGATGTCCAGATGAATCCACGGCGTGTCCTCTTTCACGAACCGCTGCAGGAACTGCGCTGCGGTGATCGAGCCTGCAGGACGGCCGCCAACATTCTTCATATCCGCGACGCGCGATTTAAGCTGCTTGTCATAGGCCTCACCCAGCGGCATCCGCCATGCGCCTTCATCCTCGGCCTTGGCCGATTTCAGGAAGGCGTCGCAGAATGTGTCGTTGTTTGAGAAGACACCGGCATTCTCATGCCCCAGGCCGATGATGATCGCGCCGGTTAGCGTGGCCAGATCGATCATGCCCACCGGTTGGAACCGCTCCTGCGCGTACCACATCACATCGCACAGAACCAAACGGCCCTCGGCATCGGTATTGATAATTTCGACCGTGTCGCCCTTCATGGACTTGACCACGTCACCCGGACGGGTCGCGTTGCCCGAGGGCATATTCTCGACCAGACCAACCAGCCCGACCACGTTGGCCTCGGCCTTGCGCTTGGCCAGCGCGCGCATGGTGCCCGCGACAACGCCTGCACCGCCCATGTCCATGGTCATGTCTTCCATGCCACCTGCAGGCTTCAGTGAGATACCGCCAGTGTCGAACACCACGCCTTTACCGACCAATGCCAGCGGCGCATCGTCCTTGTCGCCGCCGTTCCACTGCATCACTACAACCTTCGAGGGGCTGACCGAGCCCTGCCCTACGCTCAGCAGCGTGCGCATGCCAAGTTCTTCCAGCTTGTCTTCGTCCAGAACCTCTACCTCTAGGCCCAATTCCTTCATCTCGACCAGACGGTCGGCGAATTCGGTGGTGGTCAGGACGTTGGCCGGTTCGTTGGTCAGATCGCGGGTCATCCGTACGCCATCGGCCACCGCGTATTGCGGGGCAAACGCAGCCTCGACCTCATCGGCTTTCTGATGGCTGACGGTGACGGTCCCAGCCTCGTCCGATTCCTTGGTCTTGTGCGCGTCGAAATCATACAAGCGCAGCGCGACCCCCATGGCCAGATCTTCGGCTCGGAGTTGATTGCCCGCCATCACCAGCAAGTCTTTGCCGCCGGACAGCTTGGCCAGAGCGGCTCCGGCCTTGCGTGCCTCAGCGGCATCAGGACGGCGCGGCAGAACGACGATATCCAGCGCCTCGGCCGCCATACCGCCGGGCCAGGCCAGAGAGATCACATCACCCGTTTTCACCTTTTCAAATTTGGCGCTTTCGACCAGCCGGGCAACCGCACCGCGGGTCAGACGGTTGGCGCGACGCACTGCGGGGCTCATCTTGCCATCGGGCGGAACGATCACAGCCACGCGCCCTTCGGCCTGGGCCATTACATCCACGTCAAAGGGCTGAAACCGGATTGGTACAAGACTGCTCATTGCAAACTCCTCAAAATCTGTTCCCCAAGACCTAGCCCGCGCCGGACGGCTTGACCAGATAGCAGTTTTCCCCGCGCGCCAATTGCATTACAGTCCCCGAAAAATTCCGGCAGGATCGGGGGAGAACGAGTTGGCGAGACAGGGCAGGCATAAGCCGGTGCGCATCCGCGCAGGCGACGGTGAATTCGGCCCGATGTTCGCCCATTTCCCCAAGGATGCCGTCTGGGCGGAGGCACATTCGTGATCCTCGACCGTTATTTCGCCCGCCGGTTCATTCAAAGCTTTCTGGTCATCGGCGGCATATTTCTGACACTGCTGATTCTCATTGATCTGGTCGAACAGGCCCGCCGGTTCGACTCGGAAAACCTGTCCTTCGGCACCCTGCTGCACCTAACTTTGCTGAACACACCGGCGGCGATCAGCGAAATGCTTCCACTTCTGGTGATCCTGTCCACCATCGCCCTCTTCGTCGGGATGGCGCGCAGTTCCGAGCTGGTGGTGACCCGTGCCATTGGACGCTCAGGCATCCGCGCGCTCTTGGCGCCTGTGACGCTGGCCCTAGTGATTGGGGCCCTTGCCGTGGCTCTTCTGAACCCAATCAGCGCCGCTACGTCCGAGGAATTCCAGCGCCTTTCCGACACTTATAGGAATAATGGTGATTCCGCTCTGTCGATCACCAGCGAGGGGCTGTGGTTGCGGCAAGGATCGGCGAATGGACAATCGGTCATCCACGCGCGCGGAACCACGAATGCCGAAACTCTGGAGCTAACGGGCGTGACGATCATCACGTTTTCATCAGACGGAAAACCGACGCAGCAGATCATCGCGGACATGGCCCAGTTGTCCAATGGGTCCTGGATTCTATCGAACGCAAAGATCTGGTCGCTGGACGATGACCTAAACCCCGAGTCCACGGCCGAGGTGTTCCCGCAGGTCGAGGTTCCGACTACCCTGACGCGGCAACGTATTCTCGACACCTTGGGCAAGCAGGATTCGGTTTCGGTTTACGATCTGCCCCAACTGATCCGAGACCTCCGAGAAGCAGGGTTTTCCACAAAACAGTATGAAGTCTGGCTGCAGGTTCAGCTTGCAAGGCCGTTGTTTCTGATGTCGATGGTGATGATCGGCGCCGCATTCACAATGCGCCACGTTCGCTTTGGCGGCACTGGCATCGCAGTTCTGTCGGCCGTATTGCTGGGTTTTGCCATTTATTTCGTTCGCAATTTTGCCCAGATACTCGGGGAAAACGGTCAATTGCCTATCATCGTCGCGGCTTGGGCGCCGCCCTTTGCCGCCATTCTTTTGTCCCTCGGCTTACTGCTTCATGCGGAGGACGGCTGATGCGGATGTTATCCCGCCTTCTGCTGTCAGGCACCGTTGCCCTGACCCTGCCGACTGGTGCTTTGGCCCAGACCCAGCCCGAGTCCGATCCGGCGCAGAATGCTCAACAACAAGACCAGCCCGCATTACTGGTGGCGGACGAGATTTTCATCACAGCCGACCGCGTACTGGTCGCAGAAGGCAATGTCGAAGCCTATCAGGGCGACGTCAAAATAACCGCCGACCGCGTCACCTATGATCGCGAGACTGGCATGCTAACGTTGGACGGCCCAATCCGTATCGATCAGGGCGGCGAGACGACGCTGCTTGCGAATTCGGCCGAGTTGGACGATACCATTCAGAACGGGCTTCTGATCGGTGCTCGGATGGTCTTCGACCAACAGGTGCAGATCGCCTCGGTTCAGGCCACTCGTGCAGGGGGCAGGTACACTCAATTCAGCAAAGTTTCAGCTACGTCGTGCCATGTCTGCGCCAACGGGAAACCCCCGATCTGGCAAATTCGCGCCCGAAAAGTCACCCATGATCAGGTGGAACGCCAGCTTTACTTTGAGGGGGCGCAACTGCGGGTCCTCGACGTGCCTGTCTTCTACTTTCCTTATCTGAGGTTACCAGACCCGACACTGGAGCGCGCAACCGGATTTCTGGTGCCGTCGATTCGAACCACGTCGCAACTGGGAACCGGTGTCAGGACACCCTATTTCATAAAATTGGGCGATCATAAGGACCTGACGCTAACACCTTATATCTCACCCAAGACCAAAACCTTGGGATTGCGCTATCGGCAGGCATTCAAGAATGGTCGCATCCAACTCACCGGCGCGTTAACCCGCGACGACCTGCAACCGAACGAGGACCGGGGATATCTGTTTGCCAATGGCTGGTTTAACCTGAATGACGGATTTCGTTTTACGTTCAACATCAGAACCACATCCGACGACGCCTACCTGGCCGATTACGGCCTGCCAGATCTTGACCGTCTGCGCAGCGAGGTGGCCCTTGAAAGGATCAAACGCGACACAGCGTTCCGCACCAGCTTAATCCACTACAAAACACTGCGCGACAGTGAAGATCAGGATGAAATCCCGTCACGCGTATTCGACCTGTACTATCAGAAACGCTTATTCCCAACTTCCTTGGGAGGCGAAGTACGGCTCAGTTTCATCACTCATGCGCATGAACGCACCAGCAACGAGGACATTGTAGGCCGCGACATCGCGCGCGCCACGTTTGATGCGGTATGGATGCGTAACTGGACACTTGCTTCCGGTCTGCGGGCTGAGGCCCGTGTGGGCACCTCAGTCGACGCATTCAACATTCGCCACGACAGCGAGTTTCCCCAGAATGTGACGCGTGCCACCCCGCGTGCGGCACTGACACTGCGCTATCCGATGCAACGGCGGGAACAGACCGGAGCGACTCAGGTACTTGAGCCGATTGCCCAGATTGGCTGGACCCATGTGACCGATGATGATGTGCCAAACGACGAAAGCACCTTTCAGGAGTTTGATCAGGGTAACTTGCTGGCCCTGTCGCGATTTCCGGCGCCGGATCAGCGCGAAGATGGTGTGACAGGTGTCATCGGTGTCAATTGGTCTCGCTATGCTGCCAACAATTGGCGAGCCCTGGCCACGATCGGCCAGGTCTTTCGTACCGATGCGAATCCCAATTTCAACCTGACGTCCGGCCTGCAGGGTACGTCCTCGGACCTGCTGTTGGCTG
The DNA here is from genome assembly GCF_013032445.1 of Ruegeria arenilitoris. Taxonomy (GTDB): domain Bacteria; phylum Pseudomonadota; class Alphaproteobacteria; order Rhodobacterales; family Rhodobacteraceae; genus Ruegeria; species Ruegeria arenilitoris_F. The sequence goes on from NZ_WQCA01000001.1 coordinate 98,875, forward strand.
GTCAGATTCAAACCGCCAACGGCTGGTCGTTGGCAGGGCGCGGCCTGCTAAACGGGAATTTCAGCTTTACCAAGGCAGAACTCCGCGCCGCTTGGCTGCAAGAGATAGTAGGCGTGACTGGCAGTTACATCTGGCAAGAGCAAGACCCGGCCGAAAACCTGGATGAAGAGATTTCCGAAGTCAGGTTGACCGGACGTTACCGTGTAAATCAGAACTGGAACACAACGGCCTCGGCGCGCTATGACCTTAAAGAATCCGAACCGATCCGCTATGGGCTGGGGGTCACGTATCGGAATGAATGTGTGCAAGTTAACATGAACGTCAGCAGGCGCTTTACTGTGTCATCCAGTATTGAGCCTACGACAGAATTCGGCTTTACCGTAGCCCTGACGGGATACTCCGTTGACGGTGGCGGCCAACAGTTCAAGAGAAGATGCAGTTGATTTCAGGTTTCACCAGTTTCCTTCGCTCCGGTTGGCTCAAACCGGTCGCCCCCGTGCTTGTCGGGGCAATGCTGTCGATGACATCACCTCAGGTCGATGCCCAAAGCTTGTTTTCACCGGCAATCAAGGTCAATCAGGATATCATCACCTGGTACGAACTGAGCCAGCGGCAACAGTTTCTCACCGCTCTGGGTGCGCCCGGCGCTTCTGAAGACGAAGTGCGCAAGGCTCTGATAGACGAGCGGCTGCGTCGACAAGTAATGCGCGATGCCGGAATTCAGGCCGCGCCCGAAGACATTCAGGGCGGAATCGACCAATTTGCCGCGCGTGGGCAATTGTCGTCGGACGAATTCCTGCAGTTGCTGGCCGATCAGGGTGTTGATCGCGAAACCGTTCGGGATTTTGTCGCCGACCAGATCACGTGGCGGGATTACGTCAGTTCTCGTTTCCTGTCGCAGGCCCGCCCGAGCGATGATGAGATTAACCGTGCGATGGGACAAACCGACGGCGGCGGTCTTCAGGTACTCTTGTCTGAAATCATCATCCCTGTGAACCAGCAAACCGTGGCACAAGCCGAACTTCTGGCAGAAGAAATTTCTCAGTTGGAAGGCTTTGATTCTTTTTCAGCGGCTGCGACGCAATACTCAGCGGCCACCACACGCGACAATGGCGGGCGCCTGGACTGGCTGAATCTCTCCAGCCTGCCACCAGCCCTGCAACCGGTCATCATTGGACTTAAGAACGGGGATATCACCCAACCACTTTCTCTGCCCAACGCCATCGCTCTGTTCCAGATGCGCGGTCTGCGCGAGGTCGCAACCGGGACCACCAGCTACTCCGAAATCGATTACGCGATCTACAACATGCCCGGCGGACGCAGCGCCGACACTCTGGCCAAAGCGGCCCGGTTGAAAGAAGAAATCGACACCTGCGACGACCTCTACGGCATCGCCCAAGATCAACCAGCCGAAGTGTTGCAACGGACTCAGGCCAGCCCGAACGAGATCCCCCGCGACGTCGCGCTGGAGCTTGCCAAGCTGGACCTCAACGAGGTGTCCACGGCACTGACCCGAAACAACGGCCAGACACTTTTGTTCCTGATGCTTTGCACTCGCACCCGCGATCTGGGTGAAGAGACAAGCCGTACAGATGTTGCCAACGCGCTTACCCAACAACGGCTTGAGGCTTTTGCGGATAGTCTTCTGGCACAGTTGCGCGCCGAAGCGACAATCGTCGAGCAATGACGTCACCGATTGCGCTCAGCTGCGGAGACCCGGCCGGTATAGGCCCGGAAATCGCAGCCAAGGCGTGGTCGAACCTGCGCGACACTTGTCCGTTCTTCTATATCGGTGACGCAGGTCTTCTACCGCCTGACACACCGATTGCGCGTATTGCGCACTCATCCGAAGCCGCTAAAGCCTGCGCCACCGCCCTGCCGGTTCTGCACATGAATTTCCCGGCCCCCAACATTCCGGGTCAGCCGGACCCGGCCAACGCGCCCTATGTCATCGACGCAATTGAACAAGGTGTGTCGCTGGTACAATCCGGTGCCGCATCGGCACTGTGCACTGCGCCCATCCACAAGAAGGCCCTAATCGACGGGGCCGGATTTGCCTATCCCGGACATACCGAGTTTCTGGCCGCCCTCGCGGATTGCAAGCGGGTCGTGATGATGCTGGCCTCCGATCAATTGCGCGTGGTGCCCGCAACCATCCACATCCCCCTGTCGCAGGTGCCCTCCGCCCTGACACCGGATTTGCTGCGCGAGACCATCGCCATCACCGCCGAGGGTTTGCGAAATCAATTCGGCATCGTACATCCTCGCATCGCCATCGCAGGCCTGAACCCTCATGCGGGCGAAGGCGGCAAGATGGGCCGGGAAGAACTGGACTGGATCGCCCCGCTGATCGAAGACCTGCCCACTGACAGTTTCACAATCACCGGTCCGCACCCAGCGGACACAATGTTCCATGCCGCCGCCCGCGCGCGCTATGACGCGGCGATTGCGATGTATCACGATCAGGCGCTGATCCCGATCAAGACGCTGGATTTCGACCGCGGTGTAAACGTGACGTTGGGCCTGCCCTTCATCCGCACCTCTCCCGACCACGGCACGGCGCTGGATATCGCGGGAAAAGGCGTCGCCACCCCTACAAGCCTGATTGAGGCCCTGAAACTGGCCCAACGCATGGCACAAAGCTCTTGATCCTTCACCTGACCCCAAATATCTCCGCCGGAGGCAAAAAATCTCTGGCGCATCCCCCCAACCCCGCGCCACGGTAACCGGATCATGAGCGCAATCGACAATCTCCCCCCTCTGCGCGAGGTCATCGCGACACACCAGCTCTCAGCCCGCAAATCGTTGGGCCAGAACTTCCTGCTAGATCTGAACCTGACCGCCAAGATCGCGCGCCAGGCCGGAGACCTGACGGACTGCGACGTTCTGGAAATCGGCCCCGGCCCCGGAGGTCTGACCCGCGGGTTGCTATCCGAAGGCGCACGCAAGGTCGTGGCGGTGGAAAAAGACACCCGCTGTATAGCCGCCCTGAACGACATCGCCGCCGCTTACCCCGGCAGACTTGAGGTGATAAACGGCGACGCACTGGAAATCGACCCGCTGGCGCATCTGACGCCGCCGATTCGCATTGCGGCCAACCTACCCTATAACGTGGGAACCGAATTGCTGGTTCGCTGGCTGACGCCACCCGAATGGCCGCCATTCTGGCAGAGCCTCACCCTGATGTTCCAGCGCGAAGTGGCCGAGCGTATCGTCGCCCAGCCCGGCAGCAAGGCCTATGGCCGCCTGGCGATCCTCGCCCAATGGCGGGCTGAAGCACGTATCGCGATGTCCCTGCCCCCCGGCGCATTCACGCCGCCGCCCAAAGTGTCCAGCGCGGTGGTCCACCTGACCGCCCTGCCCGAGCCACGCTATCCGGCCGAGGCGGCAACCCTGTCACGCGTCGTGGCGGCTGCCTTCAACCAGCGCCGCAAGATGCTGCGCGCCTCGTTGAAAGGCGTTGCCCCCGATATTGAAGATCGTCTGCTTGCGGCTGGCATCCAGCCCACGGAACGGGCCGAGCAAGTGCCTTTAGAGGCGTTTTGCGCGCTGGCCCGCGAAGTCAAAAAAGGCTGACAGCAAAAAAGCCCCGGAAACTCCGGGGCTTTTGCAAATTCTCTACCAGCGCTTATTCGGCCGCTTCTGGCGCATCCCCATCGGTTTTGGGGGCATCCTCGGCAGGCGCTGCCTTGGGTTTACGTGCCCGCGGCTTACGCGCAGGTTTTTCCTTTTTCTCCGGCGCCGGGGCGGGCTCGGACCCTTTGCTTTCCGGCGTCTCGACCAAACCGCTTTCGGGTGCGGCCTCGGGCGTGCCGAAATCCATCACGTCGGGCTGCGGAGCCTCAGCCGGGTCTGCCTGACGCGCGGCTTCGCGTTCCTGACGCTCGGCGCGTTCGCGGTCCCGTTCGGCTTGGCGTTCGCGGTTCTGGCGCTCTTGCTCTTCGCGGCGTGCTTCCATCTCGCGCTGCGCTTCGCTCAGAAGGCGCAGGTAATGCTCGGCGTGCTGCTGAAAGTTTTCGGCTGCCACGCGGTCGTTGGAAAGCTGGGCGTCGCGCGCCAACTGATTATACTTGTCAATGATCTGCTGGGGCGTACCGCGCACCTTGCCTTCGGGACCCGAGCTGTCAAAAACCCGGTTAACAACGTTGCCGCCGGAAGGACGATTGCGGTTATTCTTGGCCCGCGAGCGGGATTTGGAAGATCTCATCTTACTTTACGTCAGCCTTGTCATTCGGTGCCGATGTAGTCGCGTCCTGCACTGCTCAATGGCTTTAGCCGTCACGCGATGTCGACTTTTTTGGGCTTGGCGTCAGGGGCCCGCTGAAACAGCGTCAACCTCTCCGACTATCTCTGAGTAAGCATGTCCAGCGCGCGCAGACAAGAGGTTTGTCAAAAAATTCGCAGCTTTTTTACATTGATCGGCGTTTTTTGGCCTCACCCACAGGTCTAACTACGGCATTTTTGCAAGGACAACGCGATCACGGCCATCCAGATCGTGAATGATCCGCGTTTTAACCAGACCCGCCACCTGAAACAGGGATGCGACGCTTTGACCCTGTGTCGGGCCGATTTCGACCAAAATCCGTCCCCCCGGCATCAGGAAATCCGGTGCCGAAGCCGCGATATGGCGATACGCGCCAAGCCCGTCGCCCTCATCTGTCAGAGCCATGCGCGGCTCATGCTCGCGCACTTCCGGGGACAATTCTTCCATTTCGGACAGGGATATATATGGCGGATTTGAAACAATCAGGTCGAATTCACCCTCAATGCTCTCGAACCAGTCCGAGCGCAGAATCTCAACCCGCTCCTGCACCTGATGCTGCACCGCGTTGGCACTGGCCTGCAGGCAGGCGGATTCGCTCAGATCCGCACCTACGCCCGAGGCACTGGTACGCTCGGCCAACAGTGTGATCAGGATGCAGCCTGAGCCGGTGCCCAAATCCAGCACATGATCGAACGGTTCGCTCAGCGCCGCCTCGACCAGTGTCTCAGTTTCGGGCCGTGGGTCCAGCACATCTCGGCTGACTCGAAAATGACGACCGTAGAATTCACGCTCACCCAGCAGATGGGACACGGGCACCCGAATGGCCCGTAACGAGATCAACTGATCATAGCGTTCGGCAATTTCGGGCGACAGTTCCTCGGGCGCGATCAGCGTGACCCGGCTGGCTTCGATTCGAGCAGCGTGAGCCAGCAACACCCGTGCATCCCGCGCCGGATCGGCCACCCCTGCGGCCCGCAGACGTGCGGTGGCGGCGACCATCGCCTGCGCCGCTGTCAACGCTGCGATCATAGCGCCATCTCCGCCAGCAAGCGCGCCTGATCGTCGGCGGTCAGCGCGTCGATCACCTCGTCCAGATCGCCCTGCATCACCTGATCCAGCTTGTACAGCGTCAGATTGATGCGGTGATCGGTCATGCGACCCTGCGGAAAATTATAGGTCCTGATCCGCTCGGACCGGTCGCCCGAGCCCACCTGGCTAGCGCGATCGGCGGAACGTTCACTGTCGATCCGTTGGCGTTCCAGATCGTAAAGGCGCGTTTTCAGAACCTGCATCGCGATCTCACGGTTGCGGTGCTGGGATTTCTCGGAACTCGTAACCACCAATCCTGTTGGCAGGTGCGTGATCCGAACCGCCGAATCCGTAGTGTTCACGTGCTGCCCACCTGCACCCGAGCTGCGCATGGTGTCGATGCGAATGTCGTTGGCGTCGATCTGGATATCCACATCCTCGGCCTCGGGCAGAACCGCCACAGTGGCTGCCGAAGTATGGATACGTCCGCCGCTTTCGGTTTCCGGCACGCGCTGCACCCGATGCACACCTGATTCGTATTTCATCCGGGCAAAGACATTATCACCCTTGATATGGGCAACGACTTCTTTGATCCCGCCTAAATCCGAGGCCTGTTCCTCAATAATCTCGAACTGCCAGCCGCGCCCTTCGGCATAGCGCTGGTACATCCGCAGCAGATCCCCCGCGAACAGCGCGGCCTCGTCCCCGCCAGTGCCAGGACGGATTTCCAGCATCGCAGGCCGTGCGTCGGCCTTATCACGGGGCAACAATGCCAATTGCAGTGCTTGCTCGGCCTGTGGAATGCGGGCCTGAAGGTCGGGGATTTCCTCCTCGGCCAGCTCTTTCATGTCGGGGTCGGCCAGCATAACCTCGGCCTCGGCCAGATCGGCGACCAGCTGTCGCCACGCCAAGATCTGATCGACCACCGGCTTGAGGTCTGAATACTCCTTGGCCAAAGCCGCAATGTCGCCGCCCGAGGCGCCATCTGCCATAGCGGCTTCGAGGTACTGGAATCGCTGGGTTATCTGCTCAAGGCGTTCTTCGGGGATCATCCGCGCGGTGTCTATCAATCCGAGGCTTTGGTCAAGGGCCGTCGCTGTGCTAAGCTGACGCGCATGAGACGTTTGGTGCTTGTTTTCCTACTGTGCGCGGCCCCTGCCATGGCCGATGTGATCGGCCCCGGAGGCAAGGTTCAGGACTGTTATTGCACCGACAAATCCGGCACGCGCGTGGAACTGGGTGAGATGATCTGCCTTCAGGTCGATGGCCGCATGTTCACGGCGCAGTGCCAGATGTCGCTGAACGTACCGATGTGGCGCGAGGTGCAAGAAGGGTGTTTGTCGTCAGGGTTGCAAAGCAGCGAGCCACCCATCAACCCGGTTTCGGTTTACCCCAAAATCTGAACGCCCAAAGCGCAGGCGAGCATGGATGCGCAAAGTGTCTCCGTCCTGCTGCGCGGTAGTATAGTCGGGAAAGCCTATCATTTTGGTGCGGGTGATGTAGGTGACCATCCCTTCTTCCACCGAGCCGGCCAAAACCGAGGTTCGCGGTGTCGCTCTGGCGATAGCGTCTAGCCGCGCAAGACCAACCGGCCCGGTTTCCACCACGCGAGTGACACTGCCCTGACTATCGTGGTTCGTTTCACCCAACGGTGTCACATGCCATATGCCCGGGTCGGACGGCGCCAAACGGATATAGGCGCCCAGCACCACCACGGCTCCAACAATCAACCAAAACAACATTCTTTTCATCCCGAACCCATTCTGATTGCAGACAATATTCGGAACAAAACACTCGGCAAGGTGCCGAACTGCTTACCGTGACGTCACCCCGGGCAATATGCACAAAAGCTCGAACAACAGGTTTGCCGCCGTCAGCGCTGTGTTGCCTGTGGGGTCATAGGGCGGAGAGACCTCGACCAGATCGCAACCCACAACATTCATCCCAGCCAGCGCGTGGATCAGTTGCAGAGCCTGCGGTGTCGTCAGACCGCCGATCTCGGGTGTTCCAGTGCCGGGCGCGAAGGAAGGATCGAGGCTGTCTATGTCATAAGAGATGTAGGTCGGGTGATCCCCGACGGTCTTTCGGATTTGTGCGCCGATCTCGGTTAAGTTCTGCTGCCACAGCTCCCACGCCGGAAATTGACGGAAGCCCCAACCTTTGGCCTCGGTGAAATCCGACGCCGCATAGCCCGAGCCGCGAATACCGATCTGGAAGGTCTTGTCGGGAACGATCAGCCCCTCTTCGTAGGCGCGGCGGAAGACAGTGCCGTGGGTTTCCTTTTCACCGAACATCTCGTCATTCACGTCCGCATGGGCATCCACATGGACCAATGCGACCGGCCCCCGTTTGGCCGCAATCGCCCGCAGAATCGGCAAGGTGATCGAGTGATCGCCGCCCATGGCAACCGGTATCACGCCTTGCGCCAAAATCGCGTCATAGCTTTCCTTGATGATCGTCAGACTATCAGCCAGCGAGAAGGTATTGATCGCCAGATCGCCGATATCCGCGATCTGCAGACTGTCGAACGGAGCCGCGGAATTGGCCATGTTGTAGGGTCGGATCATCGCGCTTTCGCTGCGGATCTGCTTTGGCCCGAACCGGGTGCCCGACCGCCACGAGGTGCCGATGTCCATCGGAATACCCAACATGGCCACGTCCAGCCCGGCCAACGTATCCGCCTGCGGCAGGCGCATGAACGTGTTCGGCCCGGAAAACCGCGCCAGATCATTGCCGCTGATGGGTTGGTTAAACTCTGTCATGCCCGTATGTCTCCCGTCTGGCCTTTTTGGTTAACGTGATATCGGAAAGATGGCTAACCAATGGTTAAGGCACCAGTTTGTTCCACCCCAAAAGGCAAATGATCTGCGTCGCTACATGGGCCCCGGCAATCGCCGTCGCGCCGGATGTATCGTAGGGCGGAGAAACTTCAACCACGTCGCCCCCCTTGATGTTGATCCCGGCGATGTCGCGCAGGATGATCTGCGCCTGAATCGACGTCAGGCCTCCCCAAACGGGTGTGCCGGTTCCGGGGGCAAAGGCCGGGTCCAGACCGTCGATGTCGAAGCTCAAGTAAACGGGACTGTCGCCCAGAATACCTTTGATCTTTTGCGCCACGACGGCGGGACCGGATTCGTAGACCTCGCGTGCGTCGATGATGTTGACGCCCAGCGTATCCTCGTTGGTGGTGCGGATACCGACTTGGACCGAGCGTTTCGGGTCCACGATCCCCGACTTCACCGCCTTGTAGAACATGGTCCCGTGATCCACGCGGGTCATGTCATCATCGGCCCATGTGTCCGTGTGCGCATCGAATTGCAGCAGGGACATGGGGCCATATTTCTCGGCATAGGCTTTCAGGATTGGAAAGCTGATGTAGTGATCCCCGCCCAGCGAGACCGAGGCCACGTCAGCCGCCAGAATGGTACGGATATGGTCGGTCAAGGTGTCGGGAAAGGCCGGGATATTGGCATAGTCATAGGCCACGTCGCCATAGTCCACGATAGCCAACTCGCTGAGCGCATCGAAAGGCCAGCCATAGGGCGCGTCGGGCGATTGCAGCGCGCTGGCCTCGCGGATGGCTCGCGGTCCCAGCCGGGTGCCGGGGCGGTTGGTTACCGCCTGATCAAACGGCACACCGGTCACGGCAATATCCACGCCCTTCAAGTCCTTGGTATAAAGCCGCCGCAGGAATGAGGTGGCACCGCCAAAGGTGTTCTCGAACGACAGCCCTTTGAGGTCCGGGTTGGTGAATGCCTCATCCACCTGATTTTTTGCGTCTTCCAGTGCCATGATTTTCCCCCGTCAGCCCAGCGGCTGCGCCTTTTCCACGATCCGCGCAAAGAATGAGGCCCCGACCGGCGCGATCTCGTCGTTGAAGTTGTATTTCGGATGGTGCCACCCGGCCCCTTCGCCCTGCCCCAGGAACAGATAGGCCCCCGGGCGGGCGTTCAACATATAGGCGAAATCCTCGGCCCCCATGTTTCGCGGAACGTCATCGACGACCCTGTCAGACCCCGAGATTTCCCGCGCGACATCTGCCGCGAAATTCGTTTTTTCGGGGCTATTGATCGTAGCAGGATAATGCACTTCGTAGTCAAGCCGCGCCTCAACCCCGTACGAGGCCGCCTGCCCCTGTACGATCTGCTCCATCCGCTCCATCACCATCTTTTGCACGGCTGGATCAAAAGTACGCACCGTGCCGTTGATATAGGCGGTATCCGGAATCACGTTGTCCACGGTGCCGGTGTGGATTTGCGTGACTGAAACCACCAGATCGTCCAGCGCATGGTGATTGCGGCTGACAATGGTCTGCAGTGCTTGCGCAATCCCGCAGGCTGCCATCACCGGGTCACGGGCTTCATGCGGCATGGCGCCGTGGCCGCCAATGCCCTGAATATAAACATGGAACGTGTCCACCGCCGCCATGATCGCCCCGGACGTCGTGTGAAAATCCCCCACCGGGACGTTGGGCGCGTTGTGCAACGCATAAACCTGAGAGATGTCGAACCGGTCCATGATCCCTTCTTCGACCATCACACCGGCCCCACCGCCAGCCTCCTCGGCGGGTTGAAAGATCAACGCCACGCGGCCTGCGAAATTCCGCGTTTCAGCCAGATATCGCGCGGCCCCCAGCAGCATCGAGGTATGTCCGTCATGCCCGCAGGCGTGCATCTTGCCTGGCGTCTTCGAGGCATACTCAACCCCCGTCTCCTCTGGGATCGGCAGCGCATCCATGTCGGCGCGCAGACCAATCGTTGGCCCGTCGCCCTGCCCGTTGATGATGGCGACGATTCCGGTTTTTGCGATACCTTCGTGCAGCTCGTCCACACCGACCTCGCGCAGGCGCTCGACGACAAAGGCGGCAGTCTCATGGCATTCGAACTCCAATTCAGGGATCGAATGCAGGTGCTGGCGCCATGCGGCCATATCGGCAGAGAAATCGGCAATTCGGTTGACGACGGGCATCTGGGGTGGACTCCTGATCCTGACTGCGGAATGGATGCATCTGACACCGGAACGAAAGGGTTCGCAATGGCCGAAAATCCTCTGATCCACGACAGCGATGCGGGTATCGAACGTTTGCTGGAAATCATGCGCCGTCTGCGCGACCCGAAAACCGGCTGCCCGTGGGATATCGAACAGGATTTCGCCACCATCGCCCCCTATACGATCGAAGAGGCCTATGAGGTCGCCGACGCCATCGAGCGTGAAGCGTATGATGAGTTGAAGGGCGAGCTAGGCGACCTGCTGTTCCAATCCGTCTTTCACGCACAGATGGCCGAGGAAGCCGGGCATTTCACCTTTCAGGACGTGGTGCGCACCATGTCGGACAAGATGGTCGCACGGCATCCGCATGTTTTTGGTGACGAATCTCGGGACAAGTCGGCCGATCAGCAGACGGTGGATTGGGAAACCATCAAGGCCGCCGAACGTGCTGGCAAAGAACAAAAAGGCGCGTTGGACGGTGTGGCGGCGAACCTGCCCGCCCTGCTCCGCGCCCACAAGCTACAGAAGCGTGCCGCCCGTGTGGGGTTCGACTGGCCCGACGCCAGCCATGTGCTGGCCAAGATCACCGAAGAAGCCGCCGAATTGGAAGAGGCGCGCAACAGCATGGACGCCGACGCGCTGGAGGATGAATTCGGCGATCTGCTGTTCGTGATGGTCAATCTGGGCCGCCATCTGGGGATCGAGCCCGAGGCCGCCCTGCGCCGCACCAATGCCAAGTTCACCCGCCGGTTCGAACAGGTCGAGGCGCGGCTTGCCGCCCTTGGAAAAACCCCGTCTCAAAGTGACTTGGCCGAGATGGACGCGCTGTGGGACGAGGTGAAAACCGAGGAACATCGCGCCAACGGCAAACTCCTGCCTGTGGATGCTGCGACCGGGGCTTGAAACCGCTGGACAAGCGCGGTGACACTTGCGAGTGTCCGCGCTTCAAGACCCCGGAGGCAGAGCATGGCACCCCGCAAAATCATCATCGACACCGACCCCGGACAGGACGACGCCGTCGCCATTCTGCTCGCGCTGGCCAGCCCGGAAGAGATTGATGTTCTGGGGATCACTGCCGTCGCCGGGAACGTGCCCTTAGAGTTGACTGCCAAGAACGCACGGATCGTCTGTGAACTCGCTGGACGCACAGACGTACCGGTCTATGCCGGGTGCGATCGCCCGCTAAACCGCCCTCTGGTCACGGCGGAACATGTGCACGGCAAAACCGGGCTGGATGGCCCAGTGCTACCTGACCCCAAGATGCCCCTGGCTGAGGGCCACGCGGTTGATTTCATCATCGACACCCTGCGCGCGAATGAACCCGGAACCGTGACGCTGTGCCCTTTGGGACCGCTGACCAATCTCGCCACGGCTTTTCAGAAAGCCCCCGACATCATCGACCGGGTTCAGGAAATCGTCCTGATGGGCGGGGCGTATTTCGAGGTTGGCAACATCACCCCGGCGGCGGAATTCAACATTTACGTTGATCCTGAAGCCGCTGAAATTGTGTTTAAATCCGGAATTCACATCGTGGTGATGCCGCTGGATGTGACCCATGACGCGCTGGTCACCAAACACCGCAACAACGCCTTCCGCGCGCTGGATTCGAAAGTCGGCCATGCCGTCGCCGAGATGACGGATTTCTTCGAACGGTTCGACAAGGAAAAATACGGGTCCGAGGGTGCGCCGCTGCATGACCCTTGCGTGACCGCCTACCTGATCCGGCCTGAGTTGTTCTCGGGCCGTCACATCAACGTCCAGATCGAAACTCAGTCGGAACTGACCATGGGCATGACTGTCGCCGACTGGTGGCGCGTCACGGACCACGCACCCAATGCAATGTTCATGGGTGAAATCGATGCTGACGGATTCTTTGACCTGCTAACAGAAAGGCTGGCCCGCCTATGAGCGCCGCACTGAAACTTGCCCGCCCCGAAGATCTGGATCGCCTGATGGGGCTGGTCACCGCCTTTCACGCCGAAGCAGGTATCGAACAGGACATCGATCAGACACGCAACGCGCTGGCCCCCTTGCTAGAAGGCATCCCCCACGGTTGCATCTATCTTATCGGGCCGGGCCGCGCGCCGTTGGGCTATATCGTTTTGACCTTCGGATGGTCGGTCGAATTTGGCGGTATGGATGGTTTCGTAGACGAGATTTACATACGCCCCGCCGTCCGGGGCCGCGGCATCGCGACTGAGGTTCTATTGGACTTGCCCAAAGCCCTTGCTGGCGCTGGCCTGACCGCCCTGCATCTTGAGGTCGACCGCGCCAACGAAGCCACGCAAAAGTTATATTTACGCACAGGCTTCAGACCACGTGATCGTTACGTATTGATGAGCAGAAAGCTCTGACTTTCGGCCGCCCCCATCGGAGCCGACACATGGTCGGCTCAGTTCTTAGCGGGATTCCCCACGGAAGACGTAGGTTGGCATGTCCATATCATGAACAGGATCACTCGCAGACACCGGATCACCGGTGATTGGGTAAGTGCCCGGCCCTGAACAGGCCGCCAAAAATACAGTGCTGATCACTGAAGCTACGAGAAGGAATTTCGAACCAGACATGGTATGCTCCTTTCTGTAATGCAGCCAGAATACGACAGCTCAAATTGACACAAATAGGAAAAAGTTCACACATAATGGAAATTATGCTTGCCCGAACTCCGTGTTTTGAAAAAGAACCGTCTTTTCTGGCGGTTACAGAAGTAATTTTTTCAGATTTTTTTTGAGCGCGACCCGCGTTAACCGAGTTTCTTGGCCAATTCTGTAAAATCTTCTGCCACAATATCCCAGTTGCCCTCTGCATTCAGATCGTGGGATTGAGACGGCCCATACTCTGTCGGACGAGCAACAAACGCGGTTTTCAATCCCGCCTGCCGTGCCGCATAAAGGTCGTCATTGTGTGCCGCAACCATCATGACCTGATCGGGGTTAAGACGTAACGCGGCACAACTGGCCAGGTAAACTTGTGGCTTGGGTTTATAGTCCTTGGCAATCTCGGCACCAAGAATGCAGTCCCAAGGTAGCCCTCCAAACTTGGCAAGCCGCGTCATCAACGCGATCGAGCCGTTGGAACATGGCGCTATGATCCGCTTGCGTTTCAGCGCCTGCAGCCCCGGCACCACGTCCGGCCAAGGATCCAAGCGTTCCCATGCTGCCGTTAAATCTGTGGGGTTTGGGACAGTGACACCCAAGCGGGTGGCGACGACCTCAAGGTTTTCGCGGTGCAGATCGTCCAGGGGCAGATAGCCCCTGCCCCCTTCACGGATGGCGGCCATCGATGGGTCATACTCTGCCCGCCACGCATCGGCAAATTCCAGGGCGTCCAGATCCGGCAGGACCGCCGCCACTTCGCGCGCGATGGAACTGCGCCAGTCAACGCAGGTGCCGAACACATCAAAGATTAGCGCTTCTACCATGATCTGGCCCTCATCCTGACAAGCCCAGCCCAGGGTCGGGCAGGACTTTTCTTACCGGATCAGCGCTTCAGGATCGAAGCCCCGGCATATTCCGCGACCTCGCCCAGCGATTCCTCGATGCGGATCAGTTGGTTGTACTTGGCCAACCGATCCGACCGCGCCAGCGAGCCGGTCTTGATCTGACCACAGTTGGTCGCCACGGCCAGGTCGGCGATCGTGGCGTCCTCGGTCTCGCCCGAGCGGTGCGACATGACGTTGGTATAGCGCGCCCGGTGCGCCATATCCACGGCACGTAGAGTTTCGGTCAGCGAACCAATCTGGTTCACCTTGACCAGCATCGAGTTCGCACAGCCGTTTTCGATCCCCTGAGCCAGACGTTCAGGGTTGGTCACGAACAGGTCGTCACCCACCAGCTGCACCCGGTCACCCAGCATATCGGTCAGGGCGCGCCAGCCGTCCCAGTCATCCTCGGACATGCCGTCTTCGATCGAGATGATCGGATAGTCATTGACCAGCGCCGCCAGATAGGCCGCGTTTTCGTCCGAGGTCAGGGTCTTGCCCTCACCGGACAGGACGTATTTGCCGTCCTTGTAGTATTCAGTTGCGGCACAATCGAGCGCCAGATGGATTTCCTCACCCGGTTTGTAGCCTGCCTTTTCAATGGACTTCAGGATGAAATCCAGCGCCTCGCGGGTCGAGGCGATGTTCGGAGCAAAGCCGCCCTCGTCACCAACTCCGGTGGCCAGACCCGCCGCCGAGAGTTCCTTTTTCAGAGTGTGGAAGACCTCAGACCCCATGCGGACCGCCTCGCGGATATTCGCGGCCGAGGTCGGCATGATCATGAATTCCTGAATGTCGATCGGGTTATCGGCATGCTCACCACCGTTGATGATGTTCATCATCGGCACCGGCAGAACGCGGGCCGAGGTGCCGCCGACATAACGGTACAAAGGCTGCGTAGTGAAATCTGCAGCCGCCTTCGCAGCCGCCAGCGAGACACCCAGAATGGCGTTTGCGCCCAGAAGGCCCTTGTTCTCGGTCCCGTCCAGTTCGATCATCGCCTGGTCGATTGCAACCTGCTCGGTCGCGTCAAAGCCCACCAGTTCTTCGGCGATCTCACCGTTCACGGCGGCGACTGCTTCCAGCACGCCCTTGCCCATGTAGCGGCTTTTGTCACCGTCGCGCTTTTCCACTGCTTCGTAGGCACCGGTCGAGGCGCCCGAAGGCACGGCGGCGCGGCCCATGGTGCCGTCTTCCAGGATAACGTCCACTTCGACCGTCGGGTTACCCCGGCTATCCAGAATTTCGCGTGCGTGAATGTCGATGATGGTGCTCATGAGGCCCGTCCCTGTGGCTGAAATAAGTTGCACGCCTCATAGCATCACAGGGTAAAAAGTAAACCGGTTATGTTATCGCTAACACGCATATAATCGGAGCTTTAGGGCTAACAGGTTCCTGTTTGCGCCAACGTGCGACGATCCGTCAGGCCGCAAGCGCCATCTGGCGGGCCAGCTTGCGTTCGCGAATAAAGGTGTACATGCCCGACCCCATGATCAACGCCGCCCCAGCAAAGGTCAGGAAATCAGGACGTTCCCCAAACATCAGCATTCCAGCCATGATCGAAAAGATCAGCCGCGTATAGCGGAAAGGCATCAACGCCGACGCCTCGCCGATCCGCATGGCGGTGACGATGCCATAATAACCAAGCACACCAAATCCGACGGCACCGAGATATGGGCCGATCTGCGCCGATTGCAGCGGAATGACGTGTTGGGCGGTAAACACCATCAGCGCCACACCCGACACAGCCACCGCGAAATAAGCCTGCAGAGCCACCACCGAAGACGCAACCCGCGGATCAAGCTTACGGGTGATCAAGTCCCGCGCGGCAATGGCAATCACGGTTGCCACAACATACAGAGAGTCGGGCTGAAACCCTTCGAAACCCGGCCGAATGATCATCAGGACGCCGATGAAGCCAAGCCCAACGGCGCTCCACCGCCGCCAGCCGACCTTTTCACCCAGAAACAGCGCCGCGCCCATGGTGACGGCCAGTGGCATCGCCTGGAACACCGCGGCCACGGTGGACAGGTCCACCAGTGACAGGGCGGTCACGAAGGTCAGCGCCCCGACCATCTCGGTCGCGGCACGGGCCAGAGGCAAAGGCTGCCAGGCCAGGGGATCAAGGATGCGCTTGCGGGTGGCCACAGCCAGTGCTGCAAACAGAAGACCACAGACCACACCCAGAACAACCATGATCTGACCAGTTGGCACAGTGACCGACAGCAGCTTGATGAACATGTCCTCAAGTGCAAAGGCCGCCATCGCGCCGACGACCAGCAAAATGCCGTTTACGTTGTTCATGGTCATTTCCGTAAAATCTCGCGGCCCTATTCGCCGCCCCTTACGTCACCCAATACGCAAGACACCCGCTCAGGCAAGTATTATCAGGCCGGAATACATGATTTCCCGTGAGCGTGCAGTTCGCGTTTTGTGATGGGTCAGTCCTGATCCAGCGGAACGCCGTACAGTTCCAGCCGGTGACCTTTCAGCTTATAGCCCAGCTTGGCCGCGATTTTTTCCTGCAGCGCTTCAATCTCGGGATCGACGAATTCAATCACCTCACCCGATTGCATGTCGATCAGGTGATCGTGGTGGTCACGCTCGGCATCTTCATAGCGCGCCCGCCCGTCGCCGAATTCCAGACGCTCGAGAATCCCGGCCTCTTCGAACAGCTTCACGGTGCGATAGACTGTGGCGATAGAAATCCCCGAATCCACCTCGGAGGCGCGGGAGTAAAGCTCCTCTACATCCGGGTGATCTTCGCTTTGTTGCAAAACCTGCGCGATCGTACGGCGCTGGCCGGTCATACGCAGGCCTTTCGCTTCGCAACGGGCGATGATCGTGTCGGACATGAGTGATCCCCAGAGTAGTTCGGGTTTCTGTCTTAATACGTCTGAGCGGCCGGCGCTACCGCGGAATTGCGGTTTCCCGCGTCACCCGCAGATCGGCCCAAATCGGCAGATGGTCCGAGGCGATATGTGCAGGCCGAGTGTCATGCACCCCGTGCAAAACTGCCTCAAGCCCCACGCCCAGCGCGATCCGATCCAACGCGCCCAAAGGCTGCGCTGCTGGAAAGCTGGGAACGGGCGGGAGGAAGCGCATGTCCGGCGCCAGATGGTCCAGCACCGGCTGGCGCGACCATTCATTAAAATCCCCAGCCCAGACAGTGGGCATCTGGTCCAGGTCATCGTCGAAACGGCGGATATGAGTGATTTGCTGGCGCCGGGATGCGGGCAACAGGCCCAGATGCATCCCCATCACCCGCAACGGTCCGATATGCGTATCGAACTCTACCCGCACCGCCCCACGAGGCTCCAACCCCGGCAGGTCGTGATGATGGGTCTGCCGCACCCGGATCGCGTCGCCGCGCCAAATGACTGCGTTGCCGTGCCACCCCAGACTGCCCGCCCCGCCCAGATCGACGATCTGCCAACCGGCCTCATCCAGCATGAAATGCGGTAACGCCGCGGGGCGCGGTGGCAAGCGTTTGTCAGCCTCTTGAAGTACCACAATATCAGCTTTCATGCTGTCGATGACCTGCATGATGCGTTGCGGCTGTCGCCGGAAATCGAGACCTACGCATTTCTGGATATTATAGCTGGCGATGCGCAGGGTTGAGGATTGGGTCATGGATGTCCTGTGATTGGCATGTAACGGTGCGCGGCAACCCGGTTTCTCTCAAAACTGCGTAACCATCAAATTGACAGGCTCCCCTCCTTCAGCGGAGGAGGCATGACCCGTTCCGGTGACATCTTCCGCCCAGAACAGATCACCGGCGGTAAAGTCGCGAATCTCACCCGATCCGGCCTGAACACGAAACGTTCCCGACAGGACCGTTGCAAGCTGTCGCTTGGGCGAACGGTGTGGTTCGCCCTTCCACCCTGCAGGCAAGGTAAGGAAGACAAAGCGCGCGGCATCATAAACGTCAGATACATGGAAAGGCGCGGCGGGCGGGGCAAAGGTCTTGAGTTCGAGGTCAACGTCTCTGTCCTCAAAATATGAAACGCCCTCTGAATCTTCGAGCAAAATGGAATAGCGCATTATCTGCCCCCTAAATCAAATATGATTATTCCCCTAGTGTACTCATTATGCAGTATTCCGCGTTGATGGTAAGCCGCAGGGCGATGTGATCTTCCGAATATTCCCTGTAGCCGCCCTGATATCGCTTTGTTCTTTTGGAACGCTCGTTCACCTGCAATTGCTCAATGACGCGGGGAGTGAATTGTTGGATTGAGGTTCATTCGCGATCCGAGAGTTTCTTGTTCGACATCACCTTACTGATCTCAGCTCCTGGCATCGCGTCACTGGCATAGGTAAATGTTCCCGTCTCTCGCACCTCAACCGCTGCGCGTTGCAATGCACCAAACGCAGCCCGGGCAAATGACCCACCCACACTGATCCGTTTCACACCTGCCTCTGCCAGTTGTGCAACGGTATAAGTCGGGGCTTGCAGGCCCATCACGACATTCACGGGCTTATCCAAAGCGCGACACACGGTTCGGATCGCCTCGAGATCCGGCAGGCCTGGGGCGTACAGGACATCCGCCCCTGCATCTGAAAACGCCTGCAGGCGTCTGATTGTGTCTAAAAGGTCTTTTCGACCCCAGAGATAACTCTCAGCCCGGGCCGTCAACAGGAACGGCTTACCCTGAACAGCATCTGCCGCCGCACGAATGCGATCAACGGCCATAGGCAACGGGTAGATCGGGTTGCTCTCGTCACCCGTTGCATCTTCGATGGATCCACCGACCAGCCCAACTTCAATTGCCTGTCTTACCGTTTCTGCGCAGATTTTGGGATCGGCACCAAATCCGTCTTCCAGATCAGCAGCCACCGGCAAATCCGTAGCCTGAACAATTTCGGCTGCATTCGCCAAAATTTCCTCCCTACTGAGGCTGGCGAATGAATCCAGTTTACCTTTGGAAAAGGCGTACCCAGCACTTGTAGTTGCCAGGGCTTCAAACCCCATGCAGGCCAGTAACCGCGCAGAGCCAGCATCCCACGGGTTCGGAATAACGAAAGCTTCGTCCCCGTCATGAAGCGCTTTGAAAAGCTCAAATTTTGTTTCCTGATTCAACACGCTACCTCCGATTTCTGGGAAGTATAACAATCAGGACCAAATAGGGCATCGGTTTCTCGGCTGCCTGAAACCCACCTTATGTTCCGCAGAAAGTCGCGTGGACCACCTCTTCATCAGTCGGGGGATTTCTCAGATCAGCCGCATCGGGTTGATCAACATATGGTCGCGCCAGAACCTTGTTCAGACGATGGAACGGGGCGTAATCCCCGTTAACCGCCGCCTGTATCATCTGCTCGACCCGGTGGTTGCGCGGGATAAAGGCAGGGCTAGCGGCATTCATCACCGCCTTTGGGCATTCTTCCCGGACCATTCGCGCCTGCCAGCCTTCGGCCCATGTGTCGTAGGCCTCCGGCGAAAGGAACTGATCGCGGGCATTATCGTCGCCCAGCGCCCGGAAGGTGTTGGTGAAATCAGAGCGGTTCTCGGCCATGCGGGTGAGAAGGTCGGTGATCAGGGCCTCGTCGCCGTCCTTTTCGATAGTCAGACCGATCTTGGCACGAAAGCGCGCCAGCCATTCCTGATGGATCAGACTGGGCATGGCGTGTACGATTTCGGTCGCTTCTTCGACCGCGGCTTCGGGGTCATCGACCTGCTGAATCAATGCCGTCGCCAATTGCGCCAAATTCCAGACCGCAATGTCGGGCTGGTTGGAATAGGCATAGCGTCCCATCCGATCGATCGAGCTGAATACCGTGTTCGGGTGATAGCTGTCCATGAAGGCGCACGGCCCATAGTCGATGGTTTCCCCGGCAATCGAGCAATTGTCAGTATTCATCACCCCGTGGATGAACCCAACGCTCATCCACTGTGCGATCAACCGCGCCTGCGTATCCCGCACCGCGCGCAGCAGGCCCATCGGCCCCTCGGCACTCGGATAGTGGCGAGCAAGGGCGTAGTCGGTCAGTTTACGCAGGTTGTCGGTCTGCCCGCGGCTGGCAAACACCTGAAATGTTCCCACACGCAGATGGCTTTGCGCCACGCGGGTCAACACCGCGCCGGGCATTGGTCCTTCGCGCAAAACTACCTCACCGGTCTCAACCGCTGCCAGCGCGCGGGTGGTTGGGATGCCCATCGCTTGCATCGCCTCGGACACCACGTATTCGCGCAGGACAGGTCCCAGCCAGGCCCGGCCGTCACCCCTGCGACTGAACGGCGTAGGGCCTGAGCCCTTCAATTGAATATCCCGACGAATGCCATCGGTGCCGACTGTTTCCCCCAGCAGAACCGCGCGCCCATCGCCGAGCTGCGGGTTATAGCTGCCGAACTGATGTCCTGAATACAGCTGCGCTATCGGCTCGGCCCCTTCGGGCAGAGTGTTACCGGCAAATGCCTCGGCCATCTCATGCACGTCACCGGGCGTGACACGCAGGATCTGCGCCAATTCCTCGTTGAACGCGACCAGATGCGGCGAGCGCACCGGTATTGGCGCTTGCCGCGCATAGAAGCTGTTGGGAAGCCGGGCGTAGCTGTTGTCAAACGGGATCGTCAGGGTCATGCCGCAAACATATTGCTGAAATACACGAATACCATAGCGGATCGCGCCCCGGCGTGCATAATCGCGCCGAACAGCACCGAGGCCCCCATGACCGCGCAAGAGATCATCGACCACTTGAACCTGACCCAACACCCCGAGGGTGGCTGGTTCCGCGAAACATGGCGGGCAGATAACGAAGGCCGCGCCACCGGCACCTGCATCTATTTCCTGCTGCAGGCGGGTGAACGCAGCCACTGGCACCGCGTTGATGCCACCGAGATTTGGCTGTACCACGCTGGTGCACCGCTGACCCTGTCGCTAAGCCCCACAGATGACGGCCCCGCGACCGACCACCTGCTGACCCCCGACCTGACAACGGGCGCACCGCAGATCATCGTGCCCGAAAAACACTGGCAATCGGCGCAGACGAACGGAGATTATACTCTGGTCAGTTGCACCGTCTCACCGGGGTTCGAGTTCGACGGTTTCGTACTGGCCGAGCCGGGGTTTGATATCGCACGAGAATGAAGAATGGATCACCGCGAATTGATAGCGTCTATCCCGCCAGATGCCAAAGACAGCCTGCAAAGGCGGTCGAACTATGCCGGACTCAGGCATCTTGCGCTTTATGGTGTTGTGCTGACAGGCACGTCGGTTTGCATCGCGACCAAGGCCCCATTTTGGCCCCTGCTCATCCTGCCTCAGGGCGTCCTGTTGGTTTTCCTGTTCACCCTCAGCCATGAGTGCACGCACAAGACGCCTTTTCGCACTGGCTGTTTGAACGAAGTGATCGGGCATTTGGTTTCCATCCCAATCGCCCTGCCCTTTACGTGGTTTCGGTATTTTCATCTGGCGCATCACAAGTGGACCAATCATCCTGAAAAAGACCCGGAACTTGCGGGAAAACCGCGACCAGAGAATAGGGTTGATCTGCTGGTCTACCTCAGTGGCTGGCCGTACTGGACCGGAATGGCAAAAGTTCTGGCGACAAACGCTGTGGGCAGGATCTTCGCGCCCTACCTGCCAGCCCGCCAACACCGCGCCATGCGCATTGAAGCGCGCCTATTGCTGGGGCTTTACGCCCTCGCTGGTATCAGCCTGCTGTATTCGTCGCTTATGTTCTGGCTTTGGGTTTTCCCTGTTCTGCTCGGTAAGCCATTCCTTCGCCTTTACCTTCTGGCCGAACACGGGCTTTGCCCGCCCGTTGCCAACATGCTCGAAAATTCCCGCACGACTTTCACAAACCGTATCATTCGCTTTCTAGCCTGGAATATGCCCTACCATGCCGAGCACCACGCCTACCCGAACGTGCCGTTCCATCAGTTACCGGCCTTGCATGAGTGGACCCAGTCACATCTGAAATCGACTTCGGAAGGCTATTCCGAGTTCACCGTAGATTACCTGAATTCCCTACAGCGCTAAGCACTCCACCCCCAACCAGCGCCTTGACCCCGGTCGTACCCGGGCATGAGGTTGGCAATCCTCTTGCGACCCGCACGGCCAGATAGGCGAAGGCCTGTGCCTCGAGCATGTCTCCGTCTAACCCCACGGCCTCGACCGGTTCGACCGGGCAATCGAGCGACACGCGCAGCATCTCCATCAGCACCGGGTTGTGGCGTCCACCCCCAGTCACCAACACGCGCGAGGGCGGTTTCGGGCAGTGCTCCATCCCCTGCACCACGCCTGCCGCGCACATACCGGTCAGAGTGGCAACGGCATCGGAATCTGAGAGTTCCTGCACCAGCCCGATCATCTCGGCAAAGTCGTTGCGGTCCAGCGATTTGGGCGGCATCCGAGTAAAGAACGGCTCGGCCAGAAACAGCTCCAGCGCGCCGGTTTCGACCGTCCCGCCCCGCGCGACAGCGCCGTCGCGGTCCATCGGCAATCCAAGCCGGGCCTGCATCAAGTCGTCCACAGGTGCATTTGCGGGGCCGGTGTCGAAGGCCAGCAGCGCGCCAGGGATTTCCGGCCCGTCAAAGCCGGGGTCCACATAGGTCAGGTTCCCGACCCCACCGAGGTTCAGGAAACACAGCGGCTCGGTCGCACCGATCCATTTGGCGCAAGCAAAATGGAAGAACGGCGCCAGCGGAGCACCCTCGCCTCCCATCGCCACGTCATCGGTGCGGAAATCCCAGACGACCGGCACGCCCAGCGCCTGCGCCAGCCCCTTGCCGTCGCCCACTTGCAACGTGCCGCGCCCGCTGGGTTCATGCGCAAGAGTCTGGCCGTGAAACCCGATCAGGTCGACCTCTTCGAACTCGGACAGCGCCTCGGCATGGGCAAAGGTCACCAGCTCGGCCGCCTTGTCCACAGTCGGTCCGTGCCATTGGCCAAGGGCGGCACGCAGATCGGCGCGCTCAGCGTCGGAATAGGCGCGATAGCCGCTGGGGCCAAAGCTGATGATCCGGTGACCGTCTGTTTCGACCACTGCCGTATCCACCCCGTCCAACGACGTGCCAGACATCGCACCCAGGGCTCTGATCGGCCCGCTATTCCTGATGGCCCGGTTCACGCTCACCTCTTGTGTTTATTGGCGTCGGCTGTGCGACGCGGCGCGCTAAACCTGCACGTTTTGCGCGTTCAAAAGCAAGACAGAACGCACCTTCCGCGTGTATTTTTGTCGCCATGTGCGCGCCTGCAACCACAACCAATCCGTCGAGAGAGTTGCGCGAAAGCCCGGGCTGAGTAACCATTGTCGACATCTGCATGCCAAACGGACAGCCATGACGGACACTGAGACACCCAAACAACCCGCCGAGGGGCGCAATTACCAGCTGATCTTCTGGTCCGGGTCGCTGGCGACAATTGGCGGGCAATTGGTGAACCCCAATCTGGTGCTGCCGTTCCTGTATCTGGCCTTGGGGGCGCCAACGTTTTTCGCCGGACTGCTGCTGCCCTTCGTGACCGGGTCGCGGCTGATCGCCGAGATATTCATGTCTCCGTTTATCAACCGGGTGACCCGCGCCAAGCTTGCGGTTTACGTCCCCAACATCCTGACCGCAGCGATTCTGGCCATTGTTGCATTGTTTGCAACCGATCTGCCTAATGTGATGATCGTGCTGCTGTTTCTGACGACCGCTTTGATCATGGGGCTGTGTCAGGGTATCACCAGCCTGGGCACCAGTCAGATCTACGGTATTTCTGTCCCCAATGAAAAACGCAACCGGATGGTGTTTGCGCAGGCCACGATCTCGGGCATTCTGGCCATCCTTGTTGTCTGGATTACCCGCGACCTGTTGGCCTCGGAAGAACCCATGCAGCGCCACATCGTTGTGCTGTGGTGCGGGGTCATTGCCATGTTCGCCGCTGGCGTCAGCTTTGCTGGCGTTCGCCTGCTGGAAGAGGAACAGGCCCGCGCGCCCGAAAAGACACAGAAGCCCAAACCGCTGGCCGAATTGGTGACCGGGTTCAAAACCGGCATGGCCTATGAGTGGTATCGCAAGTTCCTGACGGCGCGGCTGATCTTTGTCTCGGTGGAACTGGCGATGCCATTCTACACGATCCATGCGGCAACGTTTCATGTCGGAACCAAACACTCTCTGAGCTACTTCGTTATGGCCGCCAGTCTTGGGATGGTGCTCGGCTCTATCATTTGGGGCTGGCTCAGTGGTCGCATCTCGGTCAAGCCAGTGATGTGGTTGGGATGCCTGATCTCGGCCGTTTCGGCTATTATGGCTCTGGTCTTCACCTTCATGGGTTATGCGCAGAATGTCTGGATCTATGCACTGGTCATTCTGCTGCTGTCGTTGGGCGGGAATGGCGTGATCTACGGGCGCTACCTCTACATCATCGAAATGACCTCGGAAAAAGAGCGGCCCTATCTGGTCGCCCTCGGCGATGTGAGCGCCGGGTTGATCGGGATGGTCTTTGCCGCGATCCTCGGTGCGGTGGCGCATCTGCACGACCCAGTGACGCCGATATTGGCGCTGGCGGTGCTGAACGTGATCGCGATGGTCTATGCCTTCCGCCTGCCCCCTACCAAAAGCTGACGTCAGCGCGCTTTTCCGTGAAAAGGTGCCTTTTCCTTGCCTAAAGCGCCGCCTATACAGTGCCCCGCAACTTCAACCCAAAGGGCACGCTATGACCTACCATCCCAAATCGGATTTCATCGCCACGATGATCGAGCGCGGCTTTCTCGCCGACTGCACCGATTATCAGGGCCTTGACGAAGCGCTGATGAGTGGATGCAAGTCGGCCTATATCGGCTTTGATGCAACGGCCAAGTCGTTGCATGTGGGCAGCCTGATCCAGATCATGATGCTGCGCTGGTTCCAGAAAACCGGCCACCAGCCGATCACCCTGATGGGCGGCGGCACCACAAAGGTGGGCGATCCGTCCTTCCGCGCCGATGAACGCCCCCTTCTGGGCCCCGAACAGATCGACGAGAACATCGCTGGCATCAAAAAGGTGTTCTCAGCCTTTATAGACTTTGACAGCGACGCCGAAAACAAAGCGTTGATGCTGAACAATGCCGAGTGGCTGGACGGCCTGAACTACCTTGATTTCCTGCGCGATATCGGGCGGCATTTCTCGGTCAACCGGATGCTTTCATTTGAGTCGGTGAAATCACGGCTTGATCGCGAGCAGTCGCTGAGCTTTCTCGAGTTCAACTACATGATCCTGCAGGCCTATGACTTCCTTGAGCTGAACCGCCGTTACGGCTGCGTTCTGCAGATGGGCGGTTCGGACCAGTGGGGCAACATCGTCAACGGTATCGACCTGACCCGCCGCGTGCTGGATCACGAGATTTACGGCCTGACCTCGCCGCTGCTGACCACCAGCGACGGCAAGAAGATGGGTAAATCTCAGGACGGAGCGGTCTGGCTGAACGCCGACATGCGCTCGCCCTATGAGTTCTGGCAGTTCTGGCGCAACACCACCGACGCCGATGTCGGGCGGTTCCTGAAGCTCTACACCGAAATGCCGGTGGATGAATGCGACCGTTTGGGTGCCCTGCAAGGGTCCGAGATCAACGAGGCCAAGATCCGTCTAGCCAACGAAGTGACTACTCTCGCCCACGGTGCCGCTGCTGCCGCAACCGCCGAAGCCACCGCGCGCGAAGTCTTCGAAAAAGGCGGCGTAGGGGGCGATTTGCCCACCCTGACGCTCAGCCCGGAGGAGTTGGGCGACGGTATGTCCATCGTGCAGGTGATCGTTAAATCGGGGCTGGCGAAGTCCGGGAAAGAGGCCAAGCGCCTGATCGCCGAAAACGGCGCCAAACTGGACGACGCGCCGTTGACCGATGCCGGGCTGATGATCGATGCGGGCGCGTTGTCCTCACCGATCAAGCTGAGCGCGGGCAAAAAACGCCATGCGTTGGTGCAATTGGGCTGATCAGAGCCTAAGACAACATTGAAAACGGCCACCCAGTTGGGTGGCCGTTTTGTTTTGCACTCACCTCAGGGCGCACATCTGTGCGGTTACTTTTTACCGCCACCTTTACCTTTGCCGCCACCTTTACCGTCGCCGCCTTTACCGTCGCCACCCTTGCCGCCACCTTTACCGTCGCCGCCCTTGCCGCCACCTTTACCGTCGCCGCCCTTGCCGCCACCTTTACCGTCGCCGCCCTTGCCGCCACCTTTACCGTCGCCGCCTTTGCCGCCACCTTTACCGTCGCCGCCTTTGCCGCCACCTTTACCGTCGCCGCCCTTGCCGTCGCCCGGACTACCGCCATCGTCGCCGCCGTTGCCGCCACCGCTATTATTCTTACCGCCAGTGTTGCCGCTGTTCCCATCGCCAGTGTTGCCGCCGTTGCCCGGGTTGCCACCCCCCGTGCTTGAACCCGAGTCGTTCCCATTGTCCGAGTCAAACTGCGCAAACTGATCACTGCTGCGGTTTTCGCCAGGATTGCCAGGCACGCCGGTTGAGCCTGTCGGCAAGTCAGTCAACAAAGCAGCTAAACCAGGACACTGCGCCCCGGTCACATTCAAAGTTGTTTCGAAATCCGCCCGTCGTTGCAAACGATCCAAGAAACTCGGCGTAACCTGTGCGCAATCGCACAACGCTGCATAGTCCCCTGCATTTGCATAGTCTCTGGCAGTTTGCCAATTGCAGGTTTCAGGCGCTGCAGCCGCTCCACTAACCGTCAAAAGTCCGACAAACGGTGCAGAGACCAAAACACCAACTACTTTTTTCTTACTTTTTACCATATTTGGCACCTCCTGAACTCTTAACACACGATCGTAACTGTTTGTTCATTCACGAGATGGCGACTGCCCGTGAAGAGTTGTTAAACGCTGCCTGAAGAAACCTTCAGAAAACGCAGCGCTCTTGGGGAAACGTGCCTTGGTCGCAAATCTGTAGACATCTCTCTGCTGATAAGGTTATTGAACATATGTTCATAAAACCGGAGGAGACCGTCATGCATCTGTCCACCACAGCCGCGATCATCACGGGCGGCGCGTCGGGCTTGGGTGAGGCCACCGCCCGCCATTTCGCGGATCAGGGCGCGCAGGTCACCATTCTGGACCGAGACGCTGAGCGCGGAACTCAGGTTGCAGCGGAAATCGGCGGGCATTTCGCCAAAACGGACGTAACCGATGAGGCATCTGTCGCGACTGCGATCACGCATGCAATGGACAAGATGGGCCGGATCACAGCCGCCGTAAACTGTGCAGGCATTGCCTATGGCATCAAGACGGTCGGCAAAGATGGCCCGCACCCTCTGGACGCTTTCCAACGTACTATCGACATAAACCTTGTCGGCACATTCAATGTCTCGCGCCTTGCTGCGGCCGAGATGGCAAAGAACGAACCAGAAGCAGACGGTGGGCGGGGCGTTATCATCAATACCGCCTCGATCGCGGCATTTGACGGGCAAAAGGGACAGGCGGCCTATGCGGCCTCGAAAGGCGGCGTGGTGGGCATGACCCTGCCGATGGCGCGCGATCTGGCCTCGACCGGTGTCCGGGTGATGACCATCGCGCCTGGCATTTTCATGACGCCCATGCTGGCTGGCCTGCCCGAAGAGGTGCAACAGCAACTGGCCGCCGACGTCCCCAACCCGGCCCGTTTGGGCGACCCGGGTGAATACGGGCGGCTGGCTGGGTTCATCGTCGAGATGGGTTACCTGAACGGAGAGGTCATCCGCATCGACGGCGCCCTGCGGATGCGGTAAGTCTGGCCCATGACCGAGAGGGAGAAGATGCAGGCCGGGCAGTGGTATTGCTGTCTGGACCCGGAACTGGAAGCCCTGCGCGCGCAGGCCCGGCGCGCGGTTCACGCGCATAACACCTGCCTGCCCGATAACCGCGGTGCGATGGCACCGGAATTGCGGGACCTGTTTGCCGATGCCGGGACCGATTGTTTTCTCGAAGCCCCGTTCCATTGCGCTTACGGCATGAACATCCACCTCGGCGCACGGGTCTATTTCAACGCCGGTTGCGTGGTTCTGGACACGGCACCTGTGCGGATCGGAGACGACACGATGTTCGGACCGCACGTGCAGATCTATTGCGCCCAGCACGCCAAAGACCCGGCTGAGCGGGCCCAGGGTCTGGAAATCGGTCTACCCGTTACTATTGGCCGAAATGTCTGGGTCGGCGGCGGTGCTATCCTGATGCCTGGCATCACCATCGGTGACAACGCCACCATCGGCGCGGGCAGCGTCGTGACAAAAGACATCGCAGCCGAAGAAACTGTGGTGGGCAACCCTGCCCGTCCGCGACCCTAAGCGCCCTCGGATTTTTCTTCCAACATCAGCCACTCTTCCTCAGAAGCGGCCAGCTTTTCCTGCCGCTCAACCAGTGCCTCGGTCGCTTTCTGGAACTTGACCGGCTCGCGGGTAAAGAGTTCGGGATCGGACATGAGTTCTTCCAGCTTGCCGATCTCGGCCTCTAGACGTTCGATCTCGGCTGGCAGTTTCTCAAGCCGGTGCTTTTCCGAGAAGGACAGACCGGATTTCTGCTGAGCCTCTTGCTTTATCTTTGGCTTGGAAGATTTTGTTTTTTCGTCTTTCTTCGGCAGAAGATCACCGCGCTGCGCTATGTAGTCCGACCACCCTCCGGCATAAACGGTGGCACGGCCATTGCCCTCCATCGCTATGGTCGTGGTGGCAACCCGGTCCAGAAAATCACGGTCGTGGCTGACTAGCAGGACGGTGCCGTCATAGTCGTCCAGCAATTCCTGCAGCAGGTCCAGCGTTTCCACATCCAGATCATTGGTCGGCTCGTCCAACACCAAGAGGTTCGAGGATTTGGCCATCAGCTTGGCCAGCAGCAACCGCGCTTTTTCACCGCCGGACAAGGACTTAACAGCCGCTCTTGCTTGCCGCTCGTCAAACAGAAATTCCTTGAGGTAGCCGACCACATGCTTGGGCTGACCGCCAACCATCACCTGATCGGCCTTGCCCGACACCCGCATCTCGGGGTCGCCGGTTAGACTGTCCCAAAGACTCATCTCTGGGTCTAATTGAGCGCGGGTCTGGTCAAACACCGCAACCTCAAGATTGGTGCCCAGTGTGACCGAGCCCTCATCCGGTTGTTCCTGCCCCAGCAGCATCTTCAACAGCGTCGTTTTGCCCACACCGTTGGGGCCCACAAAGGCCACGCGGTCGCCGCGTTGCACCAACAGGTCAAAGTTCCGAACGATCTGTTGCCCGCCAAAAGACTTGGCCAAACCCTTGGCTTCGATCACCTTTCGCCCGGATTTCGGTCCGGCCTCCAGCGTCATCGCCGCTGAACCCTGCCGCTTAATCTGCGCTGCCTTCTCGGCCCGCAACGCCTGCAATGCGCGAACCCGGCCCTGATTGCGTTTGCGGCGGGCGCTGATGCCTTCGACGGCCCATTTGGCCTCGGACTTGATCAGGCGGTTCAGCTTGTGGCGCTGCTGATCCTCTTCGTCCCAGACCTTATCGCGCCAAGCCTCAAAGGAATCGAACCCCTGCTCTTGCCGCCGCACCGCGCCGCGGTCTATCCACAAAGTCGCACGTGTCAACGCGCGCAGAAAGGCCCGGTCGTGCGAAATCAGCACGAAGGCCGCCCGAGTCGAACCCAGCTCGCGCTCCAACCACGCGATAGCCTCGATATCGAGATGGTTGGTCGGCTCGTCCAGCAGCATCAAGTCCGGCGCCTCGGCCATCAGCTTGGCCAACGCCGCCCGCCGCCGTTCCCCGCCCGAAGCAGTTTCAACTGCACGCGAGGGATCGAACTTCAGCCCCTCACCGGCGCGCTCGACCTTGTACAGCTCACCTGGTTCCAACCCGCTAGAGGCATAATCACCCAGCGTGGCATACCCCTCCATGCCGGGGTCTTGTTCCATGTAGCCGACGGATTTGCCCGGAGGTATCACGATGTCGCCGTGATCCGGTTCAACCAGACCGGCCATCACTTTCATCAGCGTCGATTTACCGGACCCGTTCCGCCCGACCAGCGCCACGCGGTCACCCGGTTGAACCACCAGATCAAGCTCGGAAAACACCGGATCGCCCCCGAAGGTCAGGGAAATGCCGGACATCTGCAACAAAGGAATTCTCGCCATGCCCGCCAGCTAAACCGGCAAGTCCCAGTCGTCAACGGCGATTACCCTGCCACAGCCCGAAGCAGACGCTTGCGCGCCGGGGGAATCGCGCCGATTTCAAGCCCGGTGAAGACATGCAGCGTATTCATGTGGCGGTCCACCACCGCATGATCGCTGACCCAACCGCCCATCATCAGATAGGTGCGCAGCAAAGGCGGCATCCTTAGCATCGCCTTTTTCGCATCCGGCTTAAGACGTAAACGCGCGGCAAACTGGAACACGTTCGGAGCCTTCACCCGTGGCAGCCAACGTTTCGGAGCCAGATGCCGGTGTTTCAACATGGCAAACGCGTCCAGGTACTCCTCGGTCTCGGTTCCGGCAAAAGAGGAACAGCCAAACAGCATCTCAACCTCGTTCTGATCGACATAAGCCGTCATCGCCCCCCATGCGACGCGCAGGATGTCAGGGTCGGTCCAATCGGGATGAATGCAAAACCGCCCCATCTCGACCATCCGCCCCTCGAACCCTTCCAGAGCAGAAAGGTCGTAGAATTGCGCCGAATAACTGCGAGTGACCTCGAAGCCATTCTCCATGGTCAGCATACGAAAACAGCAGACCAATTGCCCGCCTTCCCGTGTGTCTTCCACCAGAATATGCGCGCAGACCGGGTCAAAATCGTCCTGATCGATCTGGTCCGTGCCAAAAGCCAATGTCCGCAACTGCTGTGCAGACGCCACATCCTGCGACGATTGCGCCAGACGGGCGCGATAACGGCCTTTGCCAAGCAATAGTGTCATGGTTGCATCCTCCGCGGTTGCCAACCCGTTACGTCTTGCTGCGTCAGTACCACAGTATGTGTGACTGTCGTGTGAACAGATCAAGATGTGGCTGTTATTGCTGAGATGCTCCTGGGATGTTGGCAGGGTTGAAGTTGCCGATGTTACCCAACAACTGACGTATCAGGCCCTGCCCCTGAATGGTGGATTCGGTAATGCGGCGATCCAGCGGAACGACGATGCCGTCCTCAAGCCCGAACCGTTCGATGTTGCGAACGACCCCACGATCATCAAAGCTGATCGCCAGCAGTTCGCGCGAAACCACTTCGGGTTTTTTCGGACCATAATGACGGATGCGCGACCGTACGTAATAAAATCCGGAATCGCGCACCACCCCGGAGGAGCTGGGTGCGCCAACGGATTCCAAAACAGTGTCTCGGGTGTCGACGCCCACCTTGATCTCAGCAAGATCCTCAGGGGGCGGCATATAGCCGTGATTCTTGTAGATGGGTGTACAAGCCGTGACCACAGCCAGACAGGCCGCAAAGGCAAGCGCTTTGGACGCCGGATTCAACCTGTTCACAACCTTCAACATTTACACCCTCTTGCCTTGACCCTATGCGGGCCCTATCCGCTTACATCAAACCGCCGCCCCGGTTCAACACAGGAAAGGGTCACGAATGAGCAACCAGACATCTCTGCGGGTGGCCGACCTGCCCCAGAACGCAGCCACCCCCTTTGACTTGCGCCCGGACAGCAAGGCTTTGGAGGCAATCCGGGACGATCTGGGCCTGCTTGGCCTACGCAAGCTCAGCTTTGTGGGTGACGTAAGGGCACAGGGCAAACGAGACTGGGCGCTGAGCGGAAAATTGGGCGCCACGGTGATTCAGCCCTGCGTCGTGACCCTGGAACCGGTGACCACCCGCATCGACATTCCCGTCACACGGATTTTTGTTGCAGAATGGGTCGATCCTGAAGAGCCCGAGTTCGAAATCCCCGAAGGGGACGAGACCGAACAGCTGGGCGCCGAGATCGACCCGGCGCTTGTTATGGTCGAGGCCCTTTCGCTAGCCCTGCCCCAATACCCGCGCAAAGAAGGCGCTGAGCTGGGTCAGGCCGACTTTACCGAGCCGGGAAAACAGGCGATGACCGATGAAGACGTCAAGCCGTTTGCCGGGTTGGCAGGTTTGCGCGATGCGTTGAAAAAAGACGAGTGACATAGGTCTGTTTTCCTGTCATAGCAGGCGCTCAGAAAAATCGCTTGAACATGTCGAGAATCGCAGTATTTTCGCGCGCTCATCGGAATTTGGGTTGGACAACGTAGGGCTCGTACCCTAAACGCGCGTCAAACCACGAGAAAAACGAAGAATGAAACCCGGTCGGCGGCGAATCTGCTGACCCTCAGTAGACAAAGGTTGAGACCATGGCCGTCCAACAGAACAAAGTTTCCAAGTCGCGTCGCAACAACCGCCGCGCACACGACGCTCTGGTTGCTGCAAACCCGAACGAATGCCCGAACTGTGGCGAGCTGAAGCGCCCGCACCACGTCTGCGCATCCTGCGGTCACTACGATGATCGTGAAGTCGTCGCACAAGCCGACGAAATCGATCTGGACGAAGACGCGGCCTAAGCCTTTAAAAGCGCAGGCAAGGCATGACTGAACAGCCCTCGCACGCCGGACGGATTACCATCTCGGTTGACGCTATGGGCGGGGACTCGGGGCCCGCAACCGTGGTTGCGGGCATTGCCAAATCGGCAGACAAGAACCCCGATATCGCGTTCGTCCTGCACGGGCCTGAACAGGTTCTGCGCAAACTTGTCGCCAAACGGCGTGTCCTGCAAGGGCGCGTCGTTTTTCGTGATTGCCCTGATGTGGTCACGATGGAGGACAAGCCCAGCCAGGTTGTTCGCAACGGCAAGCAGACCTCGATGTGGTCAACGCTGGATTCGGTGCGCGCAGGCGAAGCACATGGTGCTGTGTCTTGCGGCAATACCGGCGCGCTGATGGCGCTGTCGATGATGCGGCTGCGCAAATTGCCGGGCGTCAACCGTCCTGCGATTGCGATTCTGTGGCCGTCGCGCAACCCGCAGGGGTTCAACGTGATGTTGGATGTGGGTGCCGACGTGCGCGCCGACGCCAAGGATTTGCTGCAATATGCGCTGATGGGCGCGTCTTATGCCCGCAACGGCATGGCGCTGGAACGTCCACGCATCGGTCTGCTGAATGTCGGCACCGAAGAACACAAGGGCCGCTCTGAGCTGAAAGAAGCGCACGCGATGATCGCGGATTTCGCAGAGCAGGCGAATTTCGATTTTGTCGGCTTCGTTGAAGGCAGCGACATTCCCGGTGATAAAGCAGATGTGGTTGTCACAGATGGGTTTACCGGCAACGTCGCGATAAAGACGGGTGAAGGCACGGCCAGCCTGATTGGCGACCTGCTGCGCCAAGCTTTCAAATACTCTCCGTTGTCCCGGTTGGCCTCTGTGTTGGCGATTACTTCGCTAAATCGTCTGAAAAAACGTATCGACCCGCGCCGTGTGAATGGCGGAGTTTTCCTTGGCCTCAACGGAACCGTGGTCAAGTCGCACGGTGGCGCGGATGCCACCGGAGTCTCAGCGGCAGTCAAACTGGCCTTTACTCTGGCCCAGTCTGGCTTTGCCGAAAAATTGGCGGCACGGGTTGCATCGACAGCCGAGCTTGCACAAGATGCCGCCCACACGCCGCCAAAGGCCGGCGAATAACAAAAAAGGCAGTACCCAAGCATGGCAGGCCGTTCAGTTGTCGTAGGTGTCGGACACTATTTGCCAGAGCGCGTTGTTCCGAACTCCGAATTTGAAAAGACGCTCGATACAACGGATGAGTGGATCAGAACCCGCTCGGGTATCGAACGCCGCCATTTTGCTGCCGATGATGAATCCACCTCGGATCTGGCTACCAAAGCGGCCGAGGCCGCGCTGGCCGATGCAGGCCTGGCAGCGGACGATATCGATGCAATCATCGTGGCGACCTCGACTGCCGACCTGACCTTTCCGTCTGCCGCAACCATGGTTCAGGCCCGGTTGGGCATGACCAAGGGCTTTGCGTTTGACGTTCAAGCCGTTTGTGCCGGATTCGTCTTTGCACTCAGCAACGCCAACGCCCTGATCCTGTCGGGTCAGGCAAAACGTGTGCTGGTGATCGGGGCCGAGACCTTCTCGCGAATCATGGACTGGACCGACCGATCGACCTGTGTGCTATTCGGCGATGGCGCCGGTGCTCTGGTTCTTGAACTGCAAGAGGGTGCAGGCACGTCCGATGACCGCGGCATTCTGGCGACCGATCTGAATTCGGACGGTCGGTACAAGGACCTGCTTTATGTGGATGGCGGCGTATCGACCCAATCGACCGGCCATTTGCGGATGCAAGGTAATCAGGTTTTCCGCCATGCCGTTGAAAAATTGACGAAAACTGCGGAAACCGCGCTAGGGACTGCCGGCCTCGGCAGCGCGGAAGTGGACTGGATCGTGCCGCATCAGGCCAATATTCGCATCATTCAGGGCACCGCCAAAAAAATGGGTCTGCCGATGGATAAAGTGGTCGTCACGGTACAGGACCACGGCAACACATCGGCTGCATCGATTCCCCTCGCGCTGTCAGTCGGCAAGCAGCGCGGCCAAATTAAGTCAGGTGATCTGATTGTAACTGAGGCCATCGGAGGCGGTCTGGCTTGGGGAGCCGTCGTCTTACGCTGGTAACCGGCGCAAATCGGCTTACACACACGCCCGCAATTCATTGATATTGACAGCGAATTT
Source organism: Ruegeria arenilitoris (assembly GCF_013032445.1). Lineage (GTDB taxonomy): Bacteria > Pseudomonadota > Alphaproteobacteria > Rhodobacterales > Rhodobacteraceae > Ruegeria > Ruegeria arenilitoris_F. The sequence goes on from NZ_WQCA01000001.1 coordinate 133,219, forward strand.
CCCCACGCCGTATTCTTTGGTATCAACAGGGGAAAAGGTATGGGCGATAAAACACTGACCCGAATGGATCTGAGCGAAGCCGTCTTTCGCGAGGTTGGCTTGTCACGCAACGAAAGTGCGCAGCTGGTAGAAAGCGTTCTGAACCACATGTCCGACGCGTTGGTGCGTGGCGAGCAGGTCAAGATTTCGTCTTTTGGCACCTTCAGCGTTCGGGACAAGACCGCGCGTATCGGCCGCAACCCCAAAACCGGCGAAGAGGTTCCGATTCAACCCCGTCGCGTACTGACTTTTCGCCCGTCGCACCTGATGAAGGATCGCGTCGCCGCAGGGAACCGCAAGTAAGATCAGGACGGCACGGTCATGAGCAAGTCCCCCGACGCGTTTCGCACAATCAGTGAAGTTGCGGATTGGCTGGGCGTTCAGGCTCATGTCCTGCGATTCTGGGAAAGCCGTTTCAGTCAGGTCAAACCAGTGAAACGCGCCGGGGGTCGACGCTACTACCGACCCAACGACATGCGCCTTCTGGGCGGTATCAAAAAACTGCTGCATGAGGACGGTATCACCATCAAGGGTGTTCAACGCATCCTGCGCGAACAGGGCGTGGCTCATGTCGCGGCGCTGTCGCAGGGGCTGGACGAGGTGGCAGAGCCGGAAACTTCGAAGAACGACAGCGTGGTCGTCCCCTTCACCGCGAAGCCTGACCCGGCCAGCGAACAGATCACTCTGGACTTGGGCGAATCCGTCCCCGAGCCAACGGCAGAAGCGTCGCTGGCCAAACCCGAAACACCGGAACAGATCGCACCAAAGGCCGAGCCGGAGTATCTGGATGAAGCGCCCCTGCTGGGTGGAATCGCGACGCAGGCATGGAATCGAACCGAATTTGACGACCAGTTGCTGAAACAGATCGCACCGGTGGCAAAGGACCTGCGCGCCGTTCTAAACCGCATTGAAAACCGATCGGCGGGATAAGAAAAAAAGGCGATGATTTCCTCTTGCCCCTGCCGGGAAAGTCTTTATGAACACCTCAACGTCGGGCTATGGCGCAGCCTGGTAGCGCGTCCGTCTGGGGGACGGAAGGTCGCAGGTTCGAGTCCTGCTAGCCCGACCAAATCACACCGACGTTTATGGCAGACAGGCCAGATCCCGCTCTGGCACCAGGGGGGATCGGAATGACAGGTGTATGCCCAAACCAACAGATCGAAGGCATGATTGCGCGTGGTGAAATCACCGCCAGCCCCGAGGTTATTCCCGCTCAGGTCCAACCAGCCAGCCTTGATTTGCGTCTGGGAACAGTGGCTTACCGCGTGCGCGCATCATTTTTGGCGGGCGAAGGGCGGTCCGTCGCCGACCGTCTGGCCGAGTTTGAGATGCACCGCATCGACATTTCCGACGGCGCTGTGCTGGAAAAGGGCTGCGTTTATCTGGTGCCCCTGATGGAATCGCTGGCCCTGCCCGAGAACGTGACTGCCGTCGCCAATGCCAAAAGCTCGACTGGGCGGCTCGACCTGCTGACCCGTACCATCACCGATGGCGGCACCGAGTTCGACCGGGTTCCGGCTGGTTATACCGGACCGCTTTATGCTGAGATCTGCCCCCGCTCCTTCTCGGTTCTGGTACGTCCGGGAATGCGGCTGAACCAGATTCGGTTCCGGCAAGGACAGGCCGTGCTCAGCGACGCGGAACTAACGGCGCTGCACAACGACTCGCCGCTGGTCGATGGTCCGGCGGTGATACAGGATGGGCTGGGTTTTTCGGTCGATCTGCAACTGCCAGATACCGATCTGGTGGGGTACCGCGCCAAGCCGCATACCGGCGTGATCGATCTGGACCGTATCGGCGAATACGACCCGCAGGAATACTGGGAAGAAGTGCGCACAAGCGATGGCCGCATCATACTGGACCCGGGCGCGTTCTATATTCTGGTCAGCCGCGAGGCCGTCCACATCCCGCCGATGTGCGCCGCGGAAATGGCCCCCTATCTGGCGATGGTGGGCGAATTCCGGGTGCACTATGCCGGTTTCTTTGATCCGGGCTTTGGCCACGCTGAAGCCGGTGGCGCCGGATCGCGCGGTGTGCTTGAGGTACGCTGCCACGAAGCACCTTTTGTGCTGGAACACGGCCAGGTCGTCGGACGGCTGGTTTATGAAAAGATGGCCGAGATGCCCACGCAGCTATACGGCGCCGGCATTGCGTCAAACTATCAGGGACAGGGGCTGAAGCTGTCCAAGCATTTCAAGGCAGTTGGTTAGAACTTCATGAACCGGCGCATCTGCCGGGTCATCCGCTGCGCCTGTCTCAGATTTTGCGAAGGGCGAAGACCGTTGGTTTGCCTGCGGTTAGCCCCGGATTGCTGATCCGGTTTGCCTCCCATACGACTGGCCACGTCAAAGCCCTTGTCCACACCTTTACTGACAAGGCGGCGCATGATCTGGCGCACGATCATGTCGATGATCCGATTGGCGTTCATTGCTCAACTCCGTTTCCTGCCGTTCAACATAGGGGGCTCAAGTGACAACAAAAGGGCCGCTTGATCACTCTTCCTCGAACAGTTCGGTCTGGTCTTCGTCTGCTTCGTCCTCGCGCCCATCGCCCAGCGGGATCGTGCCCGGTGGAGGCCGGTTTTCCAGCAAGCCAGCCGCGCGCAATTCCTTCAACCCCGGCAAATCACGCGCATTCTCAAGCCCGAAATGGTCAAGGAATTGTGGCGTCACCACAAAGGTTACCGGACGGCCCGGTGTCATGCGGCGACGGCCCAGACGAATCCACTCCATCTCAAGCAACTGATCGATAGTTCCGCGAGACACCGACACACCGCGGATCTCTTCGATTTCGGCCCGTGTGCAGGGTTGGTGATAGGCCACGATAGCCAGTGTTTCGATCGCGGCCCGGCTGAGCTTGCGAGTCTCAACCGTTTCTTTCTGCATCAGAAAACCCAGATCAGGGGCCGTCCGAATGGCCCACGCCTCGCCCACGCGGACCACGCGCACCCCACGGCCCTCATAGCGTTTCTGAAGTATTTCAACCGCTTGCGCCGCGTCGCTGCCATGGGGCATCCGCGCTTCAAGGTCGCCAATCGTCACCGGTTCGGCGCTGGCGAACAGCACCGCTTCGACCATGCGTTCCTGTTCCGCAATGGGCGGCGCTTCGAACAGGGTGCCGGTGCCTTCTTGTTGCGGTTCGTCAGTCACGTGTGTCAGTCCTCTTGCGCAGATGGATCGGAGCAAAGGTCTCGCTCTGCTTGATCTCCATATGTCCTTCTTTCACCAACTCCAGAGAGGCGGCAAAGGTCGCCGCTGTGGCCGATCTGCGGCGCACCGGATCGGCGTCCCAGCCGTCGGGCAGGTAGGTCTCCATATCCGTCCAGGTGCCCGCGAACCCGATCAAAGGGCGCATCCGTTCCAACGCCTGCTCCATCGTGAACACGGCATCGCGGTCCATGACAAAGGGCCGGAATTCGTCGCGCGTCCGAATGCGGGCATAGCCCTGCATCAGGTCGAGAAGAGTGGCGGAATAGGTCACGGTGCGAATGCGGGTGATATCCTCACCCTGCCCGCGTTTGAAGAAATCGCGGCCCAGTTGGTCGCGCGCCATAAGGCGGGCGGCAGAGTCGCGCATGGCCTGTAAACGCTCCAGTTGGAACGCCAGGTGTGCTGCCAGTTCCTCGCCCGAGGGGCCCTCGTCGTCCGGGTCAGGCGGCAGCAGCAAACGGGATTTCAGGAAGGCCAGCCACGCGGCCATTACCAGATAGTCGGCGGCCAGCTCGATCCGCAGCGCGCGGGCTTTTTCAACGAAGGCCAGATATTGCTGCGCCAACGCCAGAACCGAGATTTTCCGCAGGTCGACCTTTTGCGTCCGTGACAGGGTCAGCAGCACGTCCAGCGGGCCTTCGAACCCGTCGACGTCAACGATCAGGGCTTCGGCGGCCAGTCGATCGGCGACCGAGACCGGGTCTTCGCTGAAAAGATTATCGTTCATATACCTGCCCGCCCATTAGGGCAGATAGTTCCGCCTCGGCGGCCTGGATGTCAAGTTCCGCAGGCTTTTGCCGCATCGACAGCGCCTTTTTCGCGCGCTTCCCGGCCTGTTCGGTCATTTCCCCTGCGGCCTCCAGCACTTTCGCGCGGGCGTCGAACGTGCCATTGCAGTGCAGAACCACATCGCACCCGGCGTCCAGCGCCTGGCGGGCGATGTCCTCGGGTGCGCCACTGAGAGCCTTCATCGAGATATCGTCGGTCATGATCAGCCCGTCGAACCCAATCTTGTCGCGGATCAGGCCAATCATTGTCGGCGAAATCGTCGCTGGCTGCGGATCGATCCGGTCATAGACCAGATGCGCGGTCATTCCCATCGGCAAGTCGTTCAGATCGCGAAATGGCGCGAAATCAGCCTGTTCCAGCGCATCCTGCGTTAGGTCCACATGCGGCAGGTCGTGATGGCTGTCGAGCGTGGACAGACCGTGCCCCGGCATATGCTTGATGACGGGCAGCACGCCGCCATCCAGATGGCCTTTTGCAACGGCCTTTCCTAAGCGGGAAACCTGTTTGGGGTCAGAACCATAGCAGCGATTTTTCAGAAACTTGTGCGTATCTTCTCGCACCAGATCAACCATCGGCGCGCAGTTGCTGTCGATACCCAGCCCGAACAGTTCGTCCGCAATCAGACGATAACGCAGATACATCGCCCGTTCGGCCTGATCCCCAGACCGCGCGGCGTGATCCAGCGGCGGCAGCCATTCGCGGGCCAGAGGTGCGCGCAGGCGCTGAACCCGGCCGCCCTCCTGATCGATGGTGATGGGGCAATTGCGGCCCACTGCCTCACGGAAATCATCGCACAGGGCACGAACCTGATCAGCGGTGTCGATATTGCGGGCAAACAAAATGAACCCGAAAGGGTTCATCTCGCGAAACAGTTTCTTTTCGTTGGGCGTCAGGCGCAGGCCTTCGGCGTCAGTGATCGCCGCGCCAAAACTCACCGAGCGGCCACCGGAATACAATCCGCGCCACGTGCCTCAAGCGCGGCACAGAACTGACGCGAGTCACTCAGGTCATCGAACCCCAGAACGCGCAAGCGGTAGAAGGTCCGCCCCCCGCGCGAGGTTTTCTGGATAACACGCTGTTTTCCATCCATATAATCCCCGAACCGATTATTCAGCCGATCCCATTCCGCGCGCGCCACGTCCGAGCTTTCATAGGCCCCAAGCTGCGCCATGCGTGTGCCTTTGGACAGCGCATCAGGGTCAATATCCACACCGACGGCGGCTTTGACAGCAGCGTTGATTGCATCCTCGGTGCTGCTGTCCGACGTGATGCGGCTGGGCGTCGCCCGGGCCGGGCGCGTGATCGGGCGCAAAGACCGGCGGACACCCGGCAACACGGCCAGTTCCGGATCGGGCAGTTGCGCGGCCAGATCGGCGGGGTCGATCGCAGGCTCTTCTTCAGGCAAGGACAGGGCGGCCAATTGCACGCCTTCTTCCGCCGGTTCGTCAATCCGCGCTGCATCTCCAGCCAATTCTGAGACCAGCGCATCCACCGTACCCTGACGCAGCTCAGCGGCCTCCTGATTGGAAATCTCTTCCTGAACTACATGCACAGCCGGAGTGGGTTTCAGAGGTTCAACCGGCGTATCCTCATCAGTCAGCGACACCGGGCGCGGGGCAAGGATCAGACGATCAGCAGGCGGTGCAGCCGTTCCCACCGCAGCCACGGCATTAACGGCCAGACCCTGATGATCCGCAGGCGTTCCGCCCGGGTTTTCGGGCTGAATGCGCATCGGCCCTTCGATAGCCCGCACAACCGGCACGCCGGACACATCGCGCATCACCAGCTTGTAGCCCCAGACGCCGATCCCGGCGACCAGAGCGAGGGACGCAACCGCTCCCATCGCATTGACGATACGGCTCAGCCCCGCTGCGCGCGGTGCTTCGTCATATCCGTACATGTCGTCGGAACACTCGTACTCATCCTGCGGATGTGGTTGATTCGTGTAATGCATCTGCTCGGGGCGCGCTTGCCCCGAGTAATCGTAACTCGCCATATCCGCCTCACCGCCCGATTGCGCCTTAAAACGTGGCGCGCGGGTCATTTCTTGTCTGCCTCGTTCCGGCGGTTCGGGCGGTGTTTGTTACCGCATCTCCTGCGCCGGAGTGACGCCAAGAATACCCAAGCCCGCTGAAATCACAACAGAAACAGCCCGGGCCAATGCGATTTTTGACTGACTTGTGGCAACATCGCCATCCTGAATGAAGCGCAGCTGCGTTTCATCATTGCCCTTGTTCCACAGAGCGTGGAAATCCCCTGCGAGTTCATACAGATAGAAGGCAACGCGATGTGGTTCGTTGGTGCGCGCGGCGATCTCGACCAGACGTGGCCATTCGGCCAGCTTTTTGGCAACCGTCAGTTCCGAGGCATGGTCGTTCTTGCTCAGATCAGCGCCTTTCAGGGTCGCATCGTCCGCGGCAATCTCGGCCTCGGCAGCACGGCGCAGCACGCTCATTACGCGGGCATGGGCGTATTGCACGTAGAACACGGGGTTCTCGCGGCTCTGCTCCAGCACCTTGTCGAAATCAAAGTCCAGCGGTGCGTCGTTTTTACGGGTCAGCATCACGAACCGGGTCACATCCGGGCCCACCTGATCGACCACATCGCGTAGGGTGACAAAGTTCCCTGCCCGTTTCGACATCTTGAAGGGCTCGCCATTCTTCCACAGCTTCACCAGCTGGGTCAGCTTGATATCCAGCGGCACCTTGCCGTCAGACAGAGCCGAAACAGCCGCCTTCATCCGTTTGACATAGCCACCGTGGTCCGCTCCGAACACGTCGATCAGCGCGTCAAATCCACGGGTCACCTTGTCATAGTGATAAGCGATATCCGGGGCGAAATAGGTCCAGCTGCCGTCCGACTTCTTGACCGGGCGGTCGACGTCGTCGCCATGCTCGGTGGATTTGAACAGGGTCTGCTCGCGCGGCTCCCAATCCTCGGGCTTCTTGCCCTTCGGCGGCTCCAGCACGCCTTCATAGATCAGGCCCTTGTCGGTCAGAGACTGCAGCGCAGCTTCGATCCGGCCGGTGCCGTAGAGCGATTTCTCTGAGAAGAACACATCCATCTCGACGCCCAGCGCCTTCAGGTCGGCGCGGATCAGGTCCATCATCGCATCGGTGGCAAAGTTGCGCAGCTCTTCCAGCCACTCGCTTTCTGGCTTGTCGATCAGGCTGTCGCCGTATTTCTCTTTCAGCGCTTCACCGATCGGGATCAGGTAGTCGCCCGGATACAGGCCCTCGGCGATCTCTGGGCTCAGGCCATTGGCCTCGCGATAGCGTTCATAGGCCGAGCGCGCCAGTACATCAACCTGCGCACCGCCGTCGTTGATGTAATATTCGCGGGTTACATCATGGCCCGAGTAGGCCAGCAAGCTCGCCAGAGCATCACCGAACACGGCGCCCCGAGTATGACCAACATGCAGCGGGCCTGTGGGGTTCGCAGACACGTACTCAACGTTCACCTTCTGGCCATGCCCCATGGTCGAGCGGCCGTAGTCGGTGCCCTTCTCCAGCACCGCTGCCAGAACGCCCTGCCAGACCGACGGCGCAAGACGCAAGTTTAGGAAACCCGGACCGGCCACCTCGGCACTGGTGATACGGTCATCAGCCGCCAGTTTCCCGGCCAGCACATCGGCAATGTCGCGCGGCTTCATCTTGGCCGGTTTGGCCAGTACCATCGCAGCATTGGTTGCCATGTCGCCATGCGCGGCATCGCGCGGCGGTTCAACTGCCACGTTGTCAAAACTCAGCCCCTCGGGCAACGCGCCTTCGGACTGCATCTGCGCCAGCGCGTCCAGTACGAGGCCGCGGATCTCGGAAAACAGGTTCATTTCGGATGTCCTTTTGCTTGTCCGGCGGTTTACCACGCAATGCGGCAAGGTCAATGGACGCCTAAAGATTGAGCTTGGTTTAACGCCAAACCCCGGTAATGTCGGCAAGACTTTTATTGCCGGAGACACGCCGATGCGCCTTGCCTTGCCCCTTGCCCTGTTGCTGACAACCTCGTTTCCCGCCATTGCCGACATCCCGGCGCCTACCGGCCATGTCCTCTTGACGTTGGGCGGTGTTGTCACCGAAACCAACCTGCCAGCCCGAGGGGAAGATGATGGTGGCCTACTGGGCTACCTCGAAGTTCAGCACGACGGTGCTGCGGGTTTTGACGCGGCAATGCTGGATGGGCTGGAACAGGTCGAGATCACAATCACCTACGGCCCCGAAGGCAAACAGCGCGAGGTCGCCTTTTCCGGCCCCTTGCTGTCTGACGTGATGACGATGGCCGGAGCTGCGGGAAAGACCGCGAAACCTATGGCACTGGATGGTTATCAGTCGGAAATTGAATGGGAGAGCATCACAGCTCATCAACCCATCGTCGCGACCCATGCAAATGGGTCTCCAATGGGGATCGGTGGCTATGGTCCCACCATGATCGTGTTCCCGCCGACCGATGATGCGGAACTGGCGCAGAAACAATCCGGTCAACAGGTGTGGGCACTGGCCTATATCGGCGTCGAGTAACTACTCGCCTGTCAGCCTTTTGTGATCCTGAAGGGCGAACCGGTCTGTCATTCCGGCAATATAGTCCGACACGATCCGGGCTAGCGCGGTTTCATCCGGCGCCGCCTCAATGTTGTCGTGCCAGCGCGTTGGCATCTGTTTCGGGTCGTTAAGGTATATCGGAAACAGCTCCTGTACGACCGCGCTGACTTGGGCGCGTACTTCCATCACACTGGGGGCGCGGTACATCCGCGTGAACAGGAATGCGCGAATTTCTTTGAGCTGCGCCCATAGCCCGTTTGAGAACTGGACAACCGGATAGCCCAGATGCCGGAGGTCTTCGACTGTCTGCGCCCCCGAAGCAGCGATCAGCCCGCGCGAAGTGTCGATCACGTCTGAAACCATGACGCCAAACACCCGCCGCAACGCCTCGTGTCTGCGGCGATACGGGTCGAGACCGGGATACTTGCGATCCACCTCGGCATAGCAGTCACCCACGATCGGCAATTGCTGGATTTCGTCGTCTGTGAACAGGTTGGCGCGCAGGCCATCCAGCAGATCGTGGTTATTATAAGCAATGTCATCAGACAGCGCGGCCACCTGCGCCTCGGCACTGGCATGAGTGTGCAGTTCCAGATCGAACCCTTCGTTGCACTCAGCCAGAGCCCAGGGCAAATCCCCTACGACCGGCCCGTTATGCTTGGCGATGCCCTCAAGACACTCCCAAGTCAGGTTGCAGCCATCGAATTCGGCATAGTGGCGTTCCAGTTTGGAGACGATCCGTATGGCCTGCGCGTTGTGGTCGAAGCCGCCATAAGGCTCCATCAGCGCATGCAGTGCATCTTCCCCAGTATGACCAAACGGCGTATGTCCAAGGTCGTGCGCCAGCGCCACCGCCTCGGTCAGTTCCGGGTTCAACCCCAAAGCCCCGGCAATGGTCCGCGCCACCTGCGCCACTTCGATGGAATGGGTCAGACGGGTGCGATAGCTGTCGCCCTCATGCTCAACAAACACCTGCGTCTTGTGTTTAAGTCGCCGAAACGCGCTGGCATGAATGATACGGTCGCGATCACGCTGAAAGCATGACCGGAAGCTGCTCTCCTCCTCCGGCACAAGCCGCCCTCTTGCACGGCCTGGGTCCGAGGCAAAACCCGCTCTGTCCAAAGGTCTTGTCCTTGTCGCCTGTCGTTAGGTTTCATATATTGTAGTGTGCTTAGGAAATAAACCTTTGGAGTCTGGCATGAATCTGCCCCCGACAGTTACTGAACGCGCTTTTGACCGACTCGCCGAAATTGGCGCGGCGGATCAGGGGCAGGCTTTGCGCGTTGCTGTGGAAGGCGGCGGATGCTCTGGTTTTCAATACGAAATCGCGTTGGATGAACCGAAAGAGGATGATCTTGTGCTGGAAGGCAAAGGTCAAAAGGTGATTGTAGACTCGATTTCTCTGCCGTTTCTGGAAAACGCGGTAATCGATTTTACGCAGGAACTGATCGGCGCACGCTTTGTGATCGAGAATCCTAACGCCACCTCATCCTGCGGCTGCGGAACGTCTTTTTCGATGTAATCGCCGGTGGGGGCTTTGCCCCCAAACCCCCAGGATATTTTTGGACAGATGAAGCAGGGATCCGCTCTCCGACCATTCATCGGAGAGCTTCACCTGTCGCGGTCATCGGCGTCCCCGCCTGTACCGCACTCGATTCTTCGAGCAAATTGGTTAAGGATCCGTTTCTTCATCTGTCTAAAAATATCCCGGAGCGCGAGGCAGAGCCTCGCAACCCAGCCATCTGCCTTGCCGTTGGGCCGGTTCTGGGCGATAGGTTGCGTTAAGTCACCGGAGGATCGCGCATGAAAATCGCCACATTCAACATCAATGGCATCAAAGCGCGGGCCGAGGCCCTGCCCCGTTGGCTTGATGATGCGCAGCCAGATGTTGTGCTGCTGCAAGAGATCAAATCGGTGGATGAAAACTTCCCACGCGAATTGTTCGAAGAACGCGGCTACAACGTCGAAACGCACGGGCAAAAAAGCTTCAACGGCGTCGCGATCCTGTCGAAGTTCCCCCTGGAAGACGTATCCCGTGGCCTGCCCGGTGACGACGAGGATGAGCAGACACGCTGGATTGAGGCCACGGTGGTTGGCAAAAAGGCGCTGCGCATTTGCGGCCTGTATCTACCCAATGGCAACCCCGCGCCGGGTCCGAAATACGATTACAAGCTGGCCTGGATGGAACGTCTTTATCAGCGCGCCCGTGATTTGATGGCCAGTGAAGAAGTGGCGCTGATGGCCGGTGACTACAATATCATCCCTCAGGCCGAGGACGCAGCCCGCCCCGATGCCTGGCGTGAGGATGCGCTGTTCCGGCCCGAAAGCCGCGCCGCGTTTCGCAAGGTTTTGAACCTCGGGTTCACCGAGGCCTTCCGTACCCGCACGCAAGGACCCGGTCATTACTCTTTTTGGGACTATCAGGCAGGCGCTTGGGACAAAAATGACGGCATCCGCATCGACCACTTTCTACTGACGCCCCAGGCAGCTGACCTGATGCGCGACTGCCAGATTGATTCAGCGGTACGCGGTCACGAAAAACCCTCGGATCACGTGCCGGTCTGGATTGATCTCGACCTGTGACCGATCACGTGGTGGCGTCATAGCTGTAGATCCACTCGTATTTCTTTGCCAACTGAGCCCCAATAGCCATCAGCGCCATCTGCGCCGCCAGTCGCATCGGGCCACGCAGGTGGAAGTTGCGCGCGTTTGCTCCTGCAGCGGCGACCACTTGCCTTGCCCTGGGTTGGCGTTGGTTTTCGTAGGCAGCAAGGGCTTGTGTCGCACCTGACTGGCTTTCGAAAGACCGCGCCAAAATCCACGCATCTTCCAGTGCAAGACAAGCCCCTTGAGCCATAAAAGGTAGCGTCGGATGGGCCGCATCGCCCAAAAGCGCCAGACGACCGTTCTGCCAACTTTTAGCGATGGGTCGCAGAAACAGGGCCCAGAGGTGAGCCTCGGTCACTTCGGCCAGAATATCACCCACGGGTCCGCCGAAATCGGCGAAACGCGCGCGCAGGTCATCGGGCTCGCCTTGCAGACGCCAGCCTTCCTCCTGCCAGTCCGACCGCTCCTCGATTGCAACCACGTTCATCATACGTTGATCTCGCAGCGGATAGGTGACCACATGACGACCCGGGCCCATAGTCAGCGATGCACGCGGCATCTCTTCGCGCTGCGACCATGGGATTGTCGCACGCCATGCGATTTGATGGGTAAACTGAGGGTCCTCAATACCGTTCAGGATCGGCCGGATGGTGCTACGCCCGCCATCCGCGGCAATCACACATTCCGAACGCAACCTCTCGCCGTTATCCAGCACAACCTCGGACTCGCTTGGGTGCTTAACAACATTGGACACACGCGCGCCAAGCCGAACGTCAACGCCGGCCTTTACAGACGCGCGGTGCAACAGGTTCAGTAGGTCAGCGCGGTGATAATAATAGGTTGGACCGGCGGCAGGCGCAGGAATCCGGCTGATCAAACGGCCTTTACGGTAATGACGCAAGATCGTTCCGTGCGACAGTTGCCCGTTCTCAGGTACGTTCCCAACAACACCCAGCGCCCGCAGAACCGCCATCCCGTTGGCGCTGATCTGCAACCCAGCGCCGACCTCAGTCAGGGCCGGTGCCTGTTCCAGAACCGTAACCTGCGCCCCGCGCTGCCGCAGCGCCAGAGCGGCCGCCAGCCCCCCTATCCCGCCGCCGATGACACTGAATTTCAATCCGTCGATATTCATGGCACCGCCTTAACGCAAAAACGCCGAGGCGACAGGCCCCGGCGTTTTAGATTTTCCGAATTTCCCAGCGATCAATCGTCGCGGTGAACCTTCTCACGGCGCTCGTGACGTTCCTGAGCCTCAAGCGTCATGGTCGCGATCGGACGCGCATCCAAACGCTTCAGCGAGATCGGATCGCCCGTCATCTCGCAATAGCCATATTCACCCTCGTCGATGCGGCGTAGCGCCGAGTCGATCTTGGCCACCAGCTTGCGCTGACGGTCGCGGGTGCGCAGTTCCAGCGCGCGGTCGGTTTCCTCGCTCGCGCGGTCGGCAACGTCCGGAATGTTACGGGTGTTGTCCTGCAACCCTTCGATCGTGTCGCGGCTGCCTGCCAATAATTCTGTCTTCCAATCCAGCAGCTTGCGGCGGAAATACTCAAGCTGACGGTCATTCATGAAAGGCTCATCTTCGGCCGGACGGTAGTCCTCCGGCAGAAAAACTTCCTGCTTCATCTTTGCTCCCTCGGTATGGCCATAAACGTCGGTAGCGGTTGTTTCACCTGACATTTGGCTCTCCCTTCTGCGGAGCGTGTATCCGACGCGCGTTGGAATGTCACTACACAAACGTCGCAATGATACGTTACGTCTCCGGCTTGTCTAAATATGAGACATGTAACAACAAAACCTTGTTTTACTGTGGAATTCGTTGGGCATTTCTGCGGCAAACAACAACCGGAAGGACATCCGATAGCCGCCGAATCAAGCAAAAGGAACCAGAGTCGCTGGGAAATTCCCGGTGCTGGACGCCGCGGCCCGCTTGTCAAAATCATCGCCTCTCTGTAACCCCAACAGCACAGATCGCGCGAAACCACACGAGGGGCTCATGACCGCACGTTTCCAAGGCACCGCAGAGTATGTTGCCACTGATGACCTGACCATTGCGGTGAACGCTGCCGTGACCCTGGAACGACCCCTTTTGGTCAAAGGCGAACCGGGCACCGGCAAGACCGAACTGGCCAAGCAGGTAGCCGGCGCGCTGGGGCTCACAATGATCGAGTGGAATGTAAAATCCACCACCCGTGCCCAACAGGGCCTGTATGAATATGACGCCGTCAGCCGCTTGCGCGATAGCCAACTGGGCGACGAGCGTGTGCATGACGTTTCGAACTACATTCGAAAGGGCAAGCTTTGGCAGGCATTTGATGCTGACGAGAAAGTCGTTCTGCTGATCGACGAAATCGACAAGGCCGATATCGAGTTTCCCAATGACCTGTTGCAGGAACTCGATAAGATGGAGTTTCACGTCTATGAGACAGGTGAAACGATCCGCGCCAAACACCGCCCTATCGTGATCATCACATCAAACAACGAAAAGGAACTGCCCGACGCTTTCCTGCGCCGCTGTTTCTTCCACTATATCCGTTTCCCGGACGAGGCGACCATGCGCCGGATCGTCGAGGTGCACCATCCCGGCATCAAGGATGCACTGCTGACCACTGCGCTGACCCAGTTCTATGAAATCCGCGAAACCCAGGGGTTGAAGAAGAAACCTTCAACCTCGGAAGTGCTGGACTGGCTGAAGCTTCTGCTGGCTGAGGACCTGACATCCGAGGACCTGAAGCGGGATGGAGCCAATGCCCTGCCCAAACTGCACGGAGCACTGCTGAAAAACGAGCAGGATGTGCATTTGTTCGAACGTCTGGCGTTCATGGCGCGGGCCAAACGCTGATCCTGTTGAACCTCCGGTGATCGCCGCTTGCCTTGGGCAGGCCGGGCTGTCAGCATTGCAGGTGGCGGTCCGGTGCATCCGGGCTATCTGAGGCCGGAAAAGACGGGGAAAATTGATTGGCTGATACTTTGACCATCCGCGCATTGCGGCCCGAAGACCGTACTGAATGGTCCGACATGTGGCGAGACTATCTGGCCTTCTATGAAACGACGGTTCCGGATGAGGTCTATGACACCACCTTTGCCCGCCTTCTAGGCAATGATCCGCATGATTTCTCTTGCTTTGTTGCCGGGAAAAACGGGCAATTGATTGGGTTGACCCATTACCTGTTTCACCGGCATGCTTGGAAGGTTGAGAACGTTTGCTACCTGCAGGACCTTTTCGCCCGGCCTGAGGAGCGCGGCACCGGAGTCGGACGCGCCCTGATTCAAGCCGTTTATGACGAAGCTGACCGGCAAGGTGCCCCATCTGTCTTTTGGCTGACGCAGGATTTTAACCATACCGCCCGCAAGCTGTACGACCGCATCGGCAAGAAGACGCCGTTCATCCGGTATCAGCGCCCATGATGCGATGGGCCGTGATCCTTGCGGGCTTGGCGCTTACAGGCTGCGCGACCGTTGAGACAAGCGAAGTCCCAACCCGCGTGCATGTCATCGAAGAAAAGCTGCCACCAACCAAATCATTCTCTCGTTCTTCCCCCACACCTGCCAGCCGGTCGAATGCCAATATCGCGGATGATTTCGTGTCTTTGCATTTCGCGCTGGAAGGTGGCGCGCAATTGCCGGTGTTCACGCGGTTCGAAACTCCGATCACTGTGCGCCTGACCGGCGCGCCCACGCCTTCGATGCAGCGGGACCTGACCCGTTTGCTGAACCGCCTTCGCAACGAGGCCGGGATCAACATCAGCCAGATTTCGGAAGGTTCGGCAAACATCACCATAGAAGCGGTCAGCCAGGAACAGATCCACGAAGTCCTGCCACAGGCGGCCTGTTTCGTTGTTCCCAATTCTTCCAGTTTTGAAGAATACCGCCGCGACCGGCGCAAACAGAAAAGCAGTTGGTCCCGGCTAAGGAGCCGCGAACGTCTTGGGATCTTTATCCCCTACGATGTCAGCCCGCAAGAAAAGCGCGACTGCCTGCACGAAGAGATCGCGCAAGCGCTTGGGCCGTTGAACGACCTCTATCATCTACCGGATTCGGTGTTCAACGATGACAACATTCACACCGTTCTGACCGGTTTCGACATGCTTATCCTGCGCACGGCCTATTCGCCCGAACTGCGCAGCAGCATGACCCGTGAGCAGGTCGAAGCCGCCCTGCCCGGCATTCTCAGCCTCCTGAACCCGCGCGGAGACACCTTGCCCGCGCAACAGGTATCTGAAACACCTCGTGAATGGATTAACGCAATTCAAAGATCTTTGCGCCCATCTCGTGGGACGCAGAGACGTCAGAGAGACGCCCAACTGGCCGCGCGCATCGGAAAGGAACAAGGCTGGACTGATCACCGCCGCGCCTATCCGTACTACGTGATGGGCCGGATGGGCCAGTTTGACAATCCGCAGGAAGCTTTCCGCAACTACCAAATCGCATTGCAGTACCTGCGCGCCACCCCGGGCACCGAGGTTCATCAGGCCTATATCACCACGCAAACCGCCGCCTTTGCGCTGGCTCAGGGTAAGGGGCCCGAAGTTCTGCCAGAACTGAACAAGGCCATCGACGTTATGACGCGGGCCGAGAATGCCTCACAACTGGCCACGTTGCTGCTACTCAAATCCGAAGCGCTTAATCAAGCAGGCCGGACCGCGCAGGCACGTTCCGTCAGGCTGGACAGTCTGGCATGGGCGCGTTACGGCTTCGGCTCGGAAACGGTGGTCCGGTCGCTGATGCAGGACGTTGCGGAAGGACCATCCAACAATAACAGAGGCGGATAACGCATGGTCGTGGTTTTGGGTATGGCGATACTAGGGGCAATCCTAGGGGCGCTGGCGGCACGCAAACGTAATGGCAGCGGTGCCGACATGGCACAATACGCCGCCGGGTACGGCATCGCCTTTGCGCTGGTCGGACTGATACTGTCCCTGATCCTTGTAAGATTTGTGGTATAAGCAATGTTCCTGCCCTTTTTTGAAAACCTCCGTAAAGCTGGTATTCCCGTTTCCTTGCGCGAATACCTGACCTTTCTGGAGGGTATGAAAAAGGGTCTGGCCACCTATGATGTCGAGGCGTTCTACTACCTCGCCCGTGTCTCGATGGTGAAAGACGAACGCAATATCGACAAGTTCGACCGCGCTTTTGCCGCCAGTTTCGAAGGGCTGAACGAAATCAGTTTCGACCAGGTTCTTGAGGCTGTCGACATTCCTGCCGACTGGCTGGCCAAGATGGCCGAAAAGCACTTGTCCGAGGAAGAAAAGGCTGAAATCGAAGCCCTTGGCGGCTTTGACAAGCTGATGGAAACGCTGCGCGAGCGTTTGAAAGAACAGCAAGGTCGCCATCAAGGCGGCAACAAATGGATCGGTACTGCAGGGACATCTCCGTTCGGAGCTTATGGGTATAATCCCGAGGGCGTGCGGATCGGTCAGAAGGAAAGCCGCCACCAACGCGCCGTCAAGGTCTGGGACAAGCGTGAATTCAAGAACTTGGACGACACAGTTGAACTAGGCACCCGCAATATCAAGGTTGCGCTGAAACGCCTGCGCCGCTGGGCACGTGAGGGGGCTGCCGAGGAATTGGATCTGGACGGCACCATCCGCGCCACCGCCGAGCATGGCTATCTGGATGTCAAAACGCGCCCCGAGCGTCACAACGCGGTCAAGGTGCTGTTGTTTCTGGACGTGGGTGGCTCGATGGACCCGCATATCAAGGTGGTGGAAGAGCTGTTTTCGGCCGCCCGGACCGAATTCAAACACCTGGAATACTACTACTTCCACAACTGCCTGTACGAAGGCGTCTGGCGCGATAACCGCCGCCGTTGGGACCAGCAAACGCCCACGCATGAGGTGCTGCGGACCTATGGTTCGGATTACAAATGCATCTTCGTCGGCGACGCCTCGATGAGCCCTTATGAGATCGCCTACCCCGGCGGTGCCAATGAACACTGGAACCAAGAGGCCGGTCAGGTCTGGTTACAGCGCGCACGAGATCAGTGGCATTCAAACCTTTGGATCAACCCGGTGCCCGAGAAATACTGGGGCTACACCCACTCAATCGGCATGATTCAGGAGATTTTTGAGGATCGCATGGTCCCGATGACGTTGGCCGGTCTTGAACAGGGGATGCGGGAGCTGACGCGTTAGTTTTCCATCGCTCGATCAATGAGCAGGTAATTGCAGTGCAGTGCGAAAGCCAAAATACTAAAAACCTTTTATTTCCGCCTCGCTGACCCGTCATCCGGCAGCAAGTGACCAGATTTCTCAACCACATCCCATTTTTGTGATATGTTCGGCAAAGGTTGAGTGCTGGGGGGCTAAAATGACCAGGTTCAAACTTCGCGCATTTCTTATTTCAACTTTGGCATCGGTATCGCTGTTTTTTGCTTCCGTAACGGTTGCCACAATTGTTCTGACGCCTGACTCTGCGTTTGCTAAAGGTGACAAGGGCAAGGGTGGTGGTAATGGCAAAGGTGGCGGAAAAGGCAAAGGTGGTGGAAAAGGCAAAGGTGGCGGCAAAGGCAAAGATGGCGGCAAAGGCAAAGATGGCGAAAAGGGCAAAGGTGGCGGACATGGAAAGGGGGACGGAAAGGGCAAAGGGAACGGCAAGGGCGGCAATGACAAGGCTGGAAAAGGGGCCGACGCCGGGAAATCCAAGTCCCGAATTGGGAAAACTCGCAAAGAGCACAAGTTCACTCAAAAAAACAAAACGTTACGGAACTCAAAAACGAACAAGGGCAATAAAGGAAAGCTTCAGAGAACATCGTTGGCCGACTTTGGACGCGAGTTCAAACGAGATGTTGATGAATTGTTTGGCAAACGTTCAGGGACCAAGCGTTCAGGAACAAAGTCAAAGCGAAATTCGGTCAAGACAACTCAAAGGACCTACAGGAAAATTACGAGCGCGCCGATCGAAGAATCCCTTCGTCCAGTTACCCGCAGAGACAAACGCCACTCTTCCTATGACGGAAAGAAACCGGGCAAGCGGTACTACCGCGACCCACTTGTAGAAGCTATCACTGATCCCTACGGGTCGGACAAACTGCGCAATCTGAATGCCTCAAACGCAGCCGCTCCGGCGTTCAGGAATGCTTCGGCCAACAGTAATGTTGGAAAAATCGCAACATATCAGGCAGCCGCAGACAATTATTACGATCTACAGTCAGAGCTGTATGACACCCGACGCGACTTGCGGGACCTGAATAAAAGCTACGACGGACGCAGCAGTCACGAGATTGCCGACGATATCGCTGATCTCGATCCAAATGATCCAAACTATGATGACAATCTGGACTCGCTGGAAAATGAACTCCGGGATGCAGAAAGATACGAAGAAACCCGAGATCATCTACGCGGAGATATCAAGGATCTAAGGGCTGAAACCGGTGATGCCTTGCACGACGCAGAAGCCGCTTTTTTTGATGCATCCAAAGGGCGCACTTTGACACGCAGTACCCTTGGCGACTTCCACTCGAACTTGAATTTGCCACAACCAAAAGATCGCTACCGGTACGACGCGGAAATCCAGCCCGAACCCTATGGCATAGACGATCCCCGCTATTCCAAAGAACGTGAGTATCAGCCTGATGAAACCGACTACCAACTTGGTTACGATCAAGCCCACTATGGCGATCATAAACGGGAAAAACACCGCTACCGCGATCCTCTAGCGACGGCAATTACCGATCCCTATGGCTCGGATAGACTGCGCAATCTAAATGCTTCGAACGCAGCTGCTCCGGCTTTCAGGAATGCTGCTCCCAACAGCAATGTAGGAAAAATCGCAACTTATCGGCAGGCAGCGGCCGACTATTATGACTTGCGCTCGGACCTGTACGATGCCCGGCGCGAACTTCGGAACCTGAACAACCGCTATGACGGTCGCAGCAGCGATGAAATTGCAGATGACATCGCTGATCTCGATCCAGGTGATCCAGATTATGATGACAATCTCGACACGTTGGAAAAGGAACTACGCGTGGCGGAGGCCTACGAAGAAACCCGTGATGATCTTCGTTCTGAGGTAAAAGACTTACGCGTCGATACGACGGTCGCGCAAAAACAAGCTGCGCACGCCTTTTTTGATGCGTCAAAAGGCTCGACGTTGACCCCGGATACACTTACCGAACTACACGGGAATTTGGATCTGCCGACAACAACCGATCGATAGCAACGGACCAAACCCCGCCTTCACGGGCAGCAAATCGGCAAGCCTTTAGGTTTACGGCTTGCCTCACCTCTCTGCGTTGCCCATATCTAAGCTATGCTTCGCCTAACCCCGATCCTTCTGGCCATTGCCTATGCCATTGTCATGTACCGGATATCTGTATGGCGTACGCACAGGGAACTGGACGCGAAATCGACCGAATTGGCCGATCCGGCGCTGAAACGTATGACCGACCGGCTGGCGGCAGCGTTGGAGATCGACCGGGTGCCCGTCTATATCTATGAGATCGACCCGGTGAACGGGCTGGCCGCACCTGATGGCCGGATATTCATCACTCGCGGGTTTTATCGCAAATTTCGGAACGGAGAGGTCTCGGCCGAGGAAATGGCCAGCGTTATCGCGCATGAGTTGGGGCATGTGGCGCTGGGGCACGCGCGGCGGCGGATGATCGATTTCTCCGGTCAGAACGCGTTGCGGGCCGCGTTGATGATGCTGTTTGCCCGGTTCATCCCCTTCATCGGCGCGTGGATTGCCAATATGCTGACGCACCTGCTGGCCTCACGCCTGTCGCGCGGGGATGAGTATGAGGCCGATGAATACGCCGCCGCTTTGCTGACCAAGGCCGGGATTGGGATCGGGCCGCAGAAGTCCCTGTTTCACAAGCTGGAAGGCCTGACCCAGCAACGCGCCGGAGTTGTGCCCGCATGGCTGATGAGTCACCCCAACACGGATGAGCGTATTGCAGCGTTGGAAGCGCTTGAGCAGCGTTGGAGCGCTGGCAAATAGATTCGGACGCGTAGGGCCAGCCCTACGCGCAACCCGAGGTTCTTAACCAGTTGAAGAGGGGCCAGCTTTAGGCAGTGAGGGCTTTGCCCAAACGCGGCAGGCGAGCCTTTTTCATGAGCGCCCGAAGGGTCCATTGGTCGCCGGACAGGCGATTGGCCTCGGCCAGAACGCGGTTGGCTGTGTCAGCCATACCATCAGGGTCAGTTTGCCAGAAACCTTGCAGCAGGCTGTCAGGGTCGCGGCGCTCAAGCCCTTCTTCCGACAGGATACTTCTTGGGAAGTCCTTGGCGTTGACGGTGACTATGACGTCTGCCGAGGCTGTGACCGCCGTGGCAAGAACGTGAATATCGGCGCTGTCAGGCAACCAGAGCCGCTGTTCAACACCCGGCTGGGCCGCGCGTTCTGCGTCTGGCCAATACGTCTGTGTAAGGGCGATTTCGGCGCGGGCCTGTACCTCGCCGTCCGAACCAAGTTTGCGGGCCGCGCGGGCCCATTCTTCGAGGATGCGGGCCGACCATATGGGTTGAAAGTGGCCACGCTTGGCCGCGCCCAGCAGCATCTCTCGCATCACCGTGGGGTAGATGACACAGGTATCCAGAACCGCCTTCACAGCCGGTAGAACACGGCTTTGAGGTAGCCGCTTTCAGCCAGTTGCGGCAGTTGCGGGTGGTCGGGTCCGGCAAATCCGGTGTGGATCAGTTGTGCCTGTCGCCCTGCCCGGCCAATGCCACGCGATGAAGCATCACGGAAACGGCCCAGATCGGCGGCGTGAGAGCAGGAACACAAACCCAGGTAACCGCCGGGTTTCACCAACGGTGCCGCAAGCCGTGCGATACGTTCATAGGCGCGAAGCCCCGCATCCAGAGCCTGTTTCGAAGGCGCAAAGGCGGGCGGGTCGCAAATGACCACATCAAACTGCGCGCCTTCCTCGCCCAGTTGCGTCAGCACGTCAAAGGCATCGCCCTGCCGGGTTTGGAAGCGGTCGGCGCAGCCCGAGGCGTTCGCGCCCTGTGCGGCCAGTTCAAGCGCTGCTGCTGATCCGTCAACGCACAACGCCTGAGCGGCTCCTCCGGCCAGCATCGCCAGACCAAACCCGCCCACATGGCTGAATACGTCCAGCACCTGAGCACCCTCCTGTACCAGTCGCGCGGCGAAGGCATGGTTAGGCCGTTGGTCGTAGAACAGGCCGGTTTTCTGGCCGCCGGTCAGGTCGGCCATATAGGTGGCCCCGTTCATCGGCACCGACAGCGGTGTATCAGGTGCGGTGCCGCGCAGGGCCTGGTTCTCGTCATCCAGCCCCTCCAACCCACGTGTGCGGCCCGAGGCGTTTTTCAACACCGTCGTCACCCCGGTGACACGGACCAGAGCATCGGTCAGCGTGTCCAGATGCGCCTCGGCCCAAGCGGCGTTGGGTTGGATAACGCAGGCATCTCCGAAACGGTCGATGATCACGCCGGGAAATCCGTCCGCTTCGGCGTGGATCAGGCGGTAATACGGCGCGTCGAACAGGCGTTCGCGCATCTTCAACGCGCGGCGCAGGCGGGTTTCGAACCACACGGCGTTCAGTTCGGCGTCCAGATCGCGATCCAGAACACGGCACATGATCTTGGACACGGGATTCACCGCGACCAGAGCGATGGGCACGCGCTTCTCGTCCTCGAGCACGGCCAGGGCTCCAGCCGAAATTTTGCGGGTCCGGCGGTCGGTGACGATGTCATTGGCGTAGACCCACGGGAAGCCATGGCGCAGGCCGCGCGCATTGGCTTTGGGTTTCAGGCGGATACGGGGGCGGTCAGTGGCTTGGGTCATGACGCCCTATTAGAGGCGAACGCGCCGGGGGGAAAGCCCTAGCGGGGCCGCGATCGCCAGCCACCGCGCCGTTTCGGAGCCTGTGCGGATTGCAGCCCTTCAGCCAGAACCTGCGTCATCGGGTGATCGGCCTGTTGCGCGGCGTAGATGGCGTGCAACTCGGTCAGGGCCTGTTTTTGGTCGCGTTCTGCCGGCAGGCTCAGCGCCCAGTCCAGAAAGATGCTACGGCATTCGGGCAGCGTGATGCCGTCGATGCGATAGGCCTCGCGGATCAGGCCCTTGTGATCATTCGGATCGTCATTGCGCGGCATCTTTCCCCTCCTCGATCAGGCTGCCGATTATCTCGGCGGCGGTGGTATAACTGTCCTGCAAGGCGGCCTGAAGCTGTTCGACCTGTTCGAACCCGGTGGCGCGGCACAGAAAGGCCGCACCGCCTTCGCCGATCTTGTCGGCCTCTATCACCTTGCCCGACAGCAACCGGGCCGCGCATTGCACCGACCAGCATAGATCGTAGCAGTCCTTGAGCGTCTGCGCCTGAGCGACGTCCAGCAATTCGGCAGCGACAGCGCCGTCCAGCCCGGACTGCACGTCGCGCTGCGCAACGCCCGACAGCAGCGCGCCGGTTTCGGCAACCAATTCGATGTCCATCATCCGACCGGCACCGTTCTTTGCGTCCCAGATGCCCGCAGGGGATTTGGCCGCCGCCAGACGAACGCGCATCTCGGCTACTTCGCGCAGGACTTTTTCCCGGTCTTCGGGCTGTTTCAGGAAATCGGCGCGGAAGGTTTCGATATCCTGCGCCAGCTCTTCGTCGCCCGCCACCACGCGGGCGCGGGTCAGGGCTAGGTGCTCCCACACCCAGGCTTCGTTCTGCTGATAGTTGGTGAAACTGGCCCAACTGGTCGCCACCGGCCCCTGATTGCCCGAGGGGCGCAGACGCATATCGACCTCGTATAGCCGCCCTTGTGACATTGGTGCTGACAGCGCGGTGATCAGCGCCTGCGTGAACCGGGCGTAATAGGTGCGTGTTGCCAGGGGGCGCGGACCGTCCGACATATCCTGATCCTTCGGGTCATAAATCACGATCATATCCAGATCAGACTGCGAGTTGATCCGCCCTGCCCCGATCGACCCCATGCCCAGCACCGCCGCGCCGCGCCCCGGCGCGGGCCCGTGTTTCTTGGCAAATTGGTCGACTACACAAGGCAGGATCGCGGCGATCACCGCGCTGGCCATTTCGGCATATTGCTGCCCGGCCTGTGCCCCGTCGATCAACCCTCGCAGGTGATGGACACCGATGCGGAAATGCCATTCCTTGCACCAGCGGCGGGCGTAATCAAGCTGCGTTTCATAGTCCGCCTCCTGCTCCAGCGCCTGTGACAGCTCGGCCTGCAACACCGCCTGCCCCGGCCAGTCGTCAAAGAAACTACCACCGATCACGGCGTCAAACACGGCAGCATTGCGTGACAGATGCCCGGCCAACGCGTGCGAGGTTCCCACGATATCCACCAGCAGGTCGATCAAATGCGGGTTGGCCTCGAACAGGGAAAACAGCTGCACCCCGGCGGGCAGGCCAGACAAGAACCCGTCCAACGCCAGCAGCGCCTCATCCGGCTTTGCGGTTTTTGACAGGCGTGAGAGCAGTTCGGGCTTGAGCCGCTCGAAAATCCGCGCCCCCCGCTGCGAGCGCAGCGCCGGATAGGTAGGCCAACGCGCCAGAACGCTTTGATCGAACTCAGCCTCTTTGACCGGTGCTGAAGTTGAGGAGCCGGGGGCAAAGAACCCTTCGGTCAGCTCATGCACCTCGGTCAGGCGGCGGGTCAGGTCGGCGGTCAGATCGGCGCTGTCGATACCCATCAGACAGGCCACGCGCTCGATGCCGTCCTGCGATTGCGGCACTTTGTGGGTCTGCGAGTCGTGAACCATCTGGATGCGGTGCTCGACCTCACGATGGGCGCGGTAATGGTCGGTCAGCTTGTCGGCAACCTCCTGCGGCACCCAGCCTTTTTCGGCCAACGCAGCCAGACCCGGCACGGTGCCCCGCACTCGCAGATCGGGGTCGCGGCCCCCGGCAATCAACTGGCGGGTCTGGGTAAAGAACTCGATCTCGCGAATGCCACCCTGCCCCAGCTTCATGTCATGGCCCGGAATAGCCAGCGTACCGCCGGTTCCCTTATTCTCTCGAATACGCAGACGCATGTCGTGGGCGTCCTGAATGGCGGCAAAATCCAGATGCCGTCGCCAGACAAAGGGACGCAGTATATCCAGAAAGCACTGCCCCGCAGCAAGATCACCAGCGCAAGGGCGCGCCTTGATATAGGCTGCACGTTCCCACGTACGGCCGAGGCTTTCGTAGTAACGCTCAGCCGCCTCAGCCGCCATGCAGACCGGCGTCACGGCAGGATCGGGGCGCAGGCGCAGGTCGGTGCGGAACACATAGCCATCCGCAGTCTTATCGCTGAGGGTGGCGCAGAAGTTACGCGTTGCCCGCACCATGCCATGCCGTGCGTCGTAGAAATCATCCGGGTCAAAACGTGTTTCATCGAACAGCACGATCAGGTCGATATCCGAGCTGTAGTTCAACTCATGCGCGCCCATCTTGCCCATCGCCAGAATGATCATCCCGGCAGCGGTTTCCACATCATCCGGCCCCATTCCGGGTAGCTTCCCACGCCGGATCAGCGTTGCGATCTCGGCCTTGGCCGCGACGTCCGCCGCCAGCGCGCCGAAGTCCGTCAGCGCCGCCGTCACCTTTTCTAGCGGCCACGCACCGGCCAGATCGGCCAGCGCGGTCAGCAGCGCCATCTGTCGCTTTGCCCGTCGCAGGCCCGGCTTCAACTGATCGGGTGGCAGAGATTTGGCAGCGCCCATGACCTCGGACAGCGCCTGATCCGGCTGCTGCAGAGCCTGCGGCAACCAATCACGTTCATGTTCGATCAGGCCTTTCAGATAAGGGCTGGACCCTGCCGCCCCCGCAATCAATTCGCCCTGTTCGGGCGTGACGTCGGGCACCACATTCAGCGCCTCATCGCCCAAAGAGCCATCAAAGGCGCGCGGGACGCGGTGAATGGTCAGCGGTCCGGTCATTGCACCTCCAACGGGGTGTCTTGGCTGAAACTGTTGACCCAGACGTCCAAGCGGCGCTCCCACAAGGATGAGATCAACATCGCCTCCCACGACTCGGCTTCGGGGCGCTGATAGTCCGCACGGTAGGTCAGCAACACGATGTCCGGGGTTAATACACGCAGCTTTGTCTCGCTCAATTCATAGCGTGCCATGGTCGGCGCATCGGCAAACTGCCCGACATTGTCATCCCGATTGGCAAAACCGGTGGGATACACTCCCAGAAAATCAGCGCTCAGAAGCGCCCGGTCTGCCGAAGCATTGCCATCAACCAACGCAGCCCAGACCTGCTTTGCCAAAGTGAGAATATCGTCCAGCGCGGGAGGGGTCGTGTTGTCTGTATTTTGCATGAGCGAAACCTGTGTAGGGTGGCACACTAATCTGCAGTAAGACCGGAAGAGGCCCGAAGAAGTCGGAAACGCCAACTAACAAGGGGTATGAGGCCATTTAATTGGTCCTTCCTGCCTGATCGGCTGTTGTCTTTCAAAAACCGTGTATACGGCGTTTAAGCCCAATTGCCGAGAAATTGCGACACATATATTTGCAAACTCGGTAAACGCGCTGATCGCTTTTTCATAAAGGGCTTAGGCCGCTGCAAAGGTGGGTTTCTTGCTGCTAACAACGGGGAAAACTGGCCCAGGAATAGGGAAGAGTGCTTCCCAATTTGGTTCGCAGTTACCAGAAAGGAAATACTCGCTCTAAAACATATAGATAGTCGATTGGCGTCCTCAAAAAACTTGAGGTACGAACTGGGAAGCGATTTTAGTCTTATGACACTGTAGCCGGACGAGGAGGTTTCTGAAGATCGCCCTTGTTGCACTCAGTTCCACCCAGCGCCCAAAACTCGAGCCAGGATCGATAGAAGTCTTTTGCGAAATTTGCGCGGTAAGGTGCCTTTACTGAGACTTTTGTATTTGGACCAGCCCGCTCTTTTTTGACCACACCAAAGGTAATTGGGCTGACGCCGGATATCCCATGGTAAATTTCACCATATCCGTGGTCGGTATAGAGTTGCGCATCGAACGTTGTTCCTGAGGTGGGCGACGCAACATAGGCGGTTCCAGGGCGAAGACAGATTCTCATCGTCTGTCAGGTTCGTGCGTATGTAGCCTGATATCCGTCAGAAACAAAAAAGCGCTTGTAAAAAGGTGAAAAGGCAACCTGCTGTTGGTTCTGGCATGCGGTTAATACGGCTAGTGAAAGTACACTCAGAAAATTGAAATTCTGCATACCAACATTAGTCAAAAAACTAGGGACTTACTTGGCACCTACGATCCCGGACATAACTTCTGCAATTCGCTATAGGTTCATTCGTCCGTTGGACATGAAATCACTTAAGTCGTGACCTTCGCGCGACCTAAGAACCACACGGTCGGAGCTTTGCCTCTCGCCGATTGTCTTAGCTAAAAACACGGGCGCATTGCCCACGTATATACGACTAAGCGTCCATAACTCAGACGGGTCAGCGCACACTGCCATCTGCGCGGTTAAGTACCGAATTTACCGAGGTGATTTGGATGAAGGATGCGACTGGTTTTTCGGTCTGGCATAGGGCGTTGTGCGTAGTAGCGCACGGCTAACAAATAAACGAACAGCGGCACCTTGTGGCGTAAACCGACGCCGGGTGTATAAGATGAGATGCCAAACACAATATGGCAAATCAAAATAGCTGAGATCGCCACAAACAATGGCGCCAGCCTTAGCTTCCAGCACAAAAAGACGCACAACACGGAGAAGAGAGCACTGATCGCACCTATGGCTAGCGAAATCGCTCCCGTGTTGGGCGCAAAGAAAGGGAACGTGAATTGTAGTATGGACAGAGCCACACCTGTCGGATGATATGGAAAACCAACATAGAACAGCCATCCAGCGTAGGACGTATCACCCCTCTCCGTGGCAATTCTGAGCTTTGATTCTACAGCTGACAATGCGGCGTCAGGCCCAGAAAAAATGTAGGCCTTGGAAACTGACGCAGCGAACAAGTCCCAATACACGAAGAACAGCAAGGCCGCCGAAAGAAACGCTATCAAAACCAGTTTGAGATTGCGTAAAAAAATCGAGGCTACAAAAAGGTTGCCTGGGTGCGCCAACACGAGCGTAAAGAACGCGGCGACCGCAAGCACAGACGATCGAACCGATTTTGCGGGCGACCGCAGGAATGATGGCGGATTCATGGAAATGAAAGCAATATAGATCGCCAAAATGCAGTAGGTCCACTCGCCCATCCCGCTGGCTGTCTGATAAGCGGTATACGTCAGCGCGATCACGAAAAAGATGTTCTTCCTAAACATCCCAGCCATATCAAAGCACTGCTTATGTAACTTAAAAGCAAGCCATCCGAACAAGACAGGCCACAACGGACCCAAAACTGTGCTCATTGAGCCTAAAACGTATGTGTGAATACGATCACCACACAGCGATAGGCTGAATTGACACGAATTAGCTGTTTCGACATAGGCAATTGTGTCAGCCACAGGACCAATAAAAACCCCAGCTGCCGCCAGCAACTGGACCAGGAGTGCGGCGAGGACAATCAGGATGAGTCTTGCACTCACAACAAAGTTCTGAGCTGCCAGATAAGTCATGAAGGCGGCCACATATCCGAAAGCCATTAATCCGAAAGACAACCGCCCAACCTATCCTGAATTGTCTGCTGTTGACGAATGAAATGATCCGCCAAGTCATTAGTGGCAATGATCTCGATTGGCAAATCCAATATGATGCTCGTGGAGATTGCCGCCTATGTCCTGCTGGTGCTGGCGTAACTGTCCGATCCCAGGGGAGCCCCGCGCATAAAACGATCGTTTAAAACGCCTCGAGGCGGCGCGACATAAACACTGGATACGCTCAATCGGGGAATCTGCCTAGATGCCGGTCTGGCCCAATAACATCCCTCTCGACCTACAGTGCAAAATGCGGGCTCGCGATGCGGAGGATAGGGAATCCACCGTGCGCACCTAGGCCAAGACTCACAAGTTGCGCTTCAAGGTGCGGTATGTGGATCTGAGACGGGCGATAGCAACGCTGGACAGCTTTCGTTTTACGGCTGGATAGCAGGACAGTTGGATTCGGATCAAAGAATGGATGGAAAGTTACGGTGTCCCGGCGGCCTCAAAACTATCGACCCGGCCGGAGCTCACCAGTTTCAGATATTAGGCCTTCAGGTCAAAAAACCGGTTGATACAAACATCTATGTCAAACTCTGCAAAAGTCTTATCACACTAAAACCTGCGCCTGATCCGGAGTGAGGTCAACCGAAGAACGCGCCAAAATACCTAATGTAAATCTTTTTCACATCACCCCCTTGCAACGGGCTGCGCGCTCCCCATCTTAACAATGTGAAAACGATTTACATAAACCCCGGAGACCAACAATGACTGCACTATCCGACCCCGCCGTCCCTGAAAATCCGGGATGGCTGCACCGTATCGAAGCCTGGCTTGACGACAAGGGCAAAGGCGCCTGGATCGCCGTTATGGTCCTTGGGTTCATCTTCTTCTGGCCCGTCGGCCTCGCCCTTCTGGCTTATATGATCTGGAGCAAACGCATGTTCAGCAAATCCTGCAGCCGTCGCAAATCCTGGCACAGCCACATGAGCGCCATGAAGCCCTCGGGCAACAGCGCGTTTGACGCCTATAAGTCCGATACGCTGGCACGGCTGGAGCGTGAGCAGCAAGACTTCGAGGCCTTCCTGCGTCGCCTGCGCGAAGCAAAGGACAAGGCAGAGTTCGACCAGTTCATGGATGAACGCGCCCGCGAAAACCGCGATGAGGCCGAAAACGGCGAACGCGCCTGATCCAACCTTGCCCTGTCCCGCCTTTCGGGACAGGGTAAACCCATTCAACGACGTGGAATATTCTGAATGACCCACCTGCCCGATCCAGACAGCCAACCCGAGTTTTACCAATCGGTGGCAACCAAACGCTTTGTCGCATGGCTCTTTGACATCGCCTTTATCTCGCTGCTGTGCATCGTGCCGGTATTTCTGACATTTGGCGCGGGACTGTTCTTTCTGCCGCTGATCTATGGCGTCATCAGTTTCGTCTACCGCGTCGTCACGATCAGCAACGGATCGGCAACGCTGGGGATGCGCTTCATGGGCATCGAACTGCGCGACGCCTTTGGTGCCCGCATGGACATGGGCAAGGCCGTGGTTCACACCGCTGGGTATTTTGTCAGCATGGCGTTTTTTGTGGTCCAGATAATCTCGGTCATCATGATGCTGACCAGCGCGCGTTGCCAGGGTCTAACCGATGCGTTCCTTGGTACGGTGATGATCAACCAGCGGGCATAATAATCAACCAATTGAATCACTTGGCGGCATGGGGAACCGTTGCTATCATCGGTTCTCAGGAGACGCGGAAACTTCATGCGACACACGCTGCCAATTGCGCCGCAGTTCTATGTGACGGCCCCCCAGCCTTGCCCTTACCTTGAGGGCAGGATGGAACGCAAGCTGTTCACGGCCCTGCAAGGTGAAGGGGCCGATCAGCTGAACAACTCACTGTCGCAACAAGGGTTTCGCAGGTCTCAGAACGTGCTCTACCGCCCGTCTTGCACCGATTGCGCTGCCTGTCTGTCCGCACGCATAGATGTCTCGGCCTTTCGTCCCAGCAAAAGTCAAAAACGCGCCGCGAAGCGGAATTCCTATCTGCAGCGCCGGGCGAACTCGCCCTGGGCTACAGATGAGCAGTATGAGCTGTTCCGCCGCTATCTTGATACCCGTCACGCCGATGGCGGTATGGCGGACATGGACGTCTTCGAATTCGCTGCGATGATTGAGGAAACACCAATCCGCAGCCGCGTTGTCGAATATGCCGACCCCAAGACCGGAGAATTGATTGCTGTCAGCCTGACCGACGTACTGGATGACGGGCTGAGCATGGTCTATTCATTCTACGATCCGGAACAGCCTCAGAACTCTCTGGGCACGTACATGATCCTCGACCACATCGACATCGCGCGCGAGGCTGGTTTGCCTTACGTCTATCTCGGTTACTGGGTGCCCGGCAGCCCAAAGATGGGTTACAAAGCACGGTTTTCTGGCCTTGAGGCCTACATGCAGGGTAACTGGACCCGTGTCGACAATCCGGCCGCATTGGCCGAGGCCAGCCATCACCCCCTGTCGACAGCACCGATCGCCGAGCAGGTCGCGGGCATCCAACTGCCCGACCGTCACCCGACCAAGGGCTGAGCCCCATGCGCCAGAGCCTCTTTGCCGTCACCCTTGTGGTGCCAGACTACGACGCCGCCATCGCGTTCTACACCCGGACACTGAACTTCACGCTGACGCAAGACATCGATCTGGGGGACGGTAAGCGCTGGGTGCTTGTGACACCCCCGGGTGCGGTTAGTGGATCCCTGTTGCTGGCCCGGGCTGACGGCCAGAACCAGATCGCTGCCGTGGGCAACCAGACCGGAGGCCGCGTGGGTTTCTTCCTGCAAACAGATGACTTCGACCGCGACCACGCCGCAATGCGGGCCAAAGGAGTCCACTTTGAAGAAGACCCAAGACACGAAGCCTACGGCACGGTCGCTGTCTGGCGCGACCCGTTCGGAAATCGCTGGGATTTGATCCAGTTCACCTGATCCGTCCTTCATCTGGCCAAAATTATCTCGGGGTTGAATTGGCCGCAGGTCAAGAAGGGGCTTGACCCTTCCCCAAAGCACCAAAGCAAAGGGGGCCAAACGGCCCCCTTTTCCATTGGATCACAGCAACATATCAGTTCGGGATCAGATCCGGCACAATGGTTACAATCGACGGGAAGAACCACAAGATCGCAATCCCCACGACCTGAATGATCACAAAGGGTACGATGCCGCGGTAGATATGACCGGTCGTGACCTCTTTTGGTGCGACCCCTCGCAAGTAGAACAGCGCAAAGCCGAACGGAGGTGTCAGGAACGAGGTCTGCAGGTTCACCGCCACCATGATCGTCACCCATTTTGGATCGAACGACCCGCCATAGATCACCGGACCTACGATGGGGATCACGATGTAGATGATCTCGAGGAAGTCCAGCACGAACCCAAGAATGAACAGCACCAGCATCACGATCAGGAAGACAGTGAACTCATTGTCGAAGCTCTTGAGGAACTGCTGGATATAGTGTTCCCCACCGAACGAGATCACTACTAGGTTCAACAGCTGCGAGCCGATCAGGATGGTAAACACCATCGAGGTCACCTTGGCCGTCTCGCGCACCACCGGGGTCAGAACCCCGCTGGAGAACAGAACCCAGCAGGCATAAATCAGGCCGAACAACGCATACAGATACGCCGCATAGGACAGAATAAAGGCGATCCAGGTCTCAACCGAGACGTTGCCCTGATTGACGCGCAGGTCAAAGTTCACACCCAGCACCAGACAGATGATGACGGCAAAGGTCGACCAGATGATCACCTTGCCCGAACGTTCCTGATCCTGCAGCTTACGATAGGCCGCCAGCATGATCGCTCCGCCCGCGCCCAGCGCCGCCGCCGGTGTTGGGTTGGTAACCCCACCAAGGATCGAACCAAGCACTGCGATGATCAGGACCAGCGGTGGGAAGACCACCCGGATCAGATCGTTGCTCGAACACCGTATCGCAGCCTCTTTGGCCCCATAGATGGCCAACGCAAACGGCAGCGCCAGCAACAGGAACGTGGCCCCTGACGAAGTTGTCGGCGCGATCAACACCAAATCCACCAGCAACATCAGCAACAGGCCAATTGTCCCAAGGATAAGTGGCTGTGGCGATTTCGACGGTGCGATACCACGCCCCATGAGCAGTGTCAGACCCAGCATCACTACGACCACCGCAACACCATTGCCGATCGGAGCAGCCGCCGCAATCTTGGCTTCTTGTGCTGCGGCCAGCTCTTCCTCACTCAGGCGCGTGGACGCGGCAGTTCCACCGGCAGCGTCGATGGCTTCTTGCTCGGCTACGGCCTGATCCCACGCGGACTGACCATGCAGTTCGATCATCGACGCTTTGCACTCTGCAGACACGTTGGTGCGCAACGAGGCGCCGGCACCAATATCCGAGAAGGCGGACACGTTAATGTTCTGGCTACCAATCACACCCGCACTGCCCAGCATGACTGCACCCACGATCAGCGCAACCGGCGCACCCAGCAGCCAGGTCAGACCTTCGGCGCGGGTGATCGGCTCACCACTGCCGCCTGACATCTCGACCGCCGGAGCTTTTTCGGGGTTCAGCAACGCATAGCCAAAGGCATACAGCGCATAGAGCAATGCCAGCATAATCCCCGGCAGCAGCGCCGCCTGAAACAGCGTGCCGACCGAGACCACCGCAGGTTCACCCAGATAGGTCAGCGCGTCGGTACACCCGGCCTCAACCGCCCGGGTTTCCTGTGCGGTAGAATACAGATCACCAGCCAGCGTCCCAAGCAGAACGATCACGATCGAGGGCGGAATGATCTGCCCCAACGTACCCGACGCGGCGATCACACCAGTCGCCAGTTCCGGCGAATAGTTGTTTCGCAGCATGGTCGGCAGCGCCAGCAGGCCCATGGTCACCACTGTCGCGCCCACAATCCCGGTCGAGGCCGCCAGAAACGCCCCCACAACCACAATCGACACAGCCAGACCACCCGGCAACGGGCCAAAGACACGCGCCATCGTGGTCAAAAGATCGTTCGCGATTTTGGAGCGTTCCAGCGTGATGCCCATCAGTACGAACATCAGCACGGCCAGCAGGGTTTCGATGGATTGGCCGGCCAGAACACGTTCGTTGATACGGTTCACGATGAACGAGACGTTGCGGTCCAGCGCGGTTTCCCAGCCCTGCACAAAGACCGGCTCGGCGATCCTGGGCAAATCCGGGTATCGGAACGTGGACACTGTGTCAGGTTTGACCCCTGAATTGACCAGATCCCGATAGGCTTGTGATCCGGTATCAATCGCCTGATGGATCAGCAGCCCGGCACTATCTAAAGCGGCGATGATCCCAAAGGAAATGATACCGGCGCCACCGATGGCAAAGGCCACCGGGAAGCCAGAAAGGATGCCTCCGAAAAGGCAGAAGAATACGATAATGAGGCCTATCTCGACGCCATCAAGTCCGAATAACATAGTCTGGGTCTCCGTCCCTAATGTGCGCCTTCGTAGGCTTCTTCGCCCTCACCAAGGGTGTCCTTGTCGAGGTATTTTCCAATGCTGTCCGGTCCTTCCACATATTCCAGATACGACCGGTACAGGAAGGCAATCGCGTGCAGGAACACCATGGCCGCAAAGCAGATCAGCAGGATTTTGAACAGGAAGTAGGCGTTGAACCCGTTGGGGCTGAACCCGATGGTTTCCACGTTCCAGCGCAGGGCGCGCGATTTCATCACCAACCGATCCAGCGCGTCACTGGCCGAGGGTTTCGGCACGATGAGGTGCCGCCACATGAAATACCAGCCATACATCCATGTCAGCACGGCGATAGGCATCATGAACAACAACGATCCCAGCATATCGACGACGCGCTTGGCCCGGTGACTGATCCCGGCATAGACCAGATCAACACGTACGTGGCCGCCCTGAACGAAGGTGTAGGTGCAGCACAGGCAGACAACCATCGCGTTATACAGCTTCAGCTCTTCCGCGTACCAGCTGATGTCCTGACTGAACGGAATGCCCAGACCAAAAGACATGTCCGGCCGCGCAAACACCCGCTGCATGAAGACGATAACGATTTGCTGGATCACCATCAGCAGGCCTGCCCAGGCAAAGAAGCGCCCGGTCGTGTTGGCGAACCCCTCAAGGACACGCACCATCCCCCACATGAAGCTGCGGTAATACAGCCCGATGGCGGTTAGCACCAGAAACAGGGTGAAAACCACAAAGAAGAACTCGACCGATCCACCATAGTAGACAAAGCGCATGATGGCTTCTTTGTCCGACCAGTTCAGCCAGAGTTGCGGATGCGTGATGGCGTATCCGAAATTATAGAAGGCTTCGGCAATGTTCTGAACGAACCACACAAGTCCGTTCCACAGGCCGCCGAAGAACGAGATACCGTTTTCGTCCTGCATGTTGTCCCCAGGTCGTATCGGTTGCACTGCTGTTATTTGCGGCTTTGTCCGAACCGCGCATGTGCAACGGGAAAGGTTTCCCCACTATTGCGGGGAAACCAGTCTAGCATAGTTTCTGCGATTAGCCGCGTACGCGGTTACGCTGCGTGGTGTAGACACCCGATGACAGGTCCTGCCACCCAGCCGACGACGTCGAGGATGCCACTGCGCTGTCGTGGATCTTCTTGAAAAGCTCGTCGCTCATGTTCTCGTCCAGAACTTCCTGGCTGGCCGCACCGAAGGCGTCCCAGACGCTGTCCGGGAATTCCATGACCTTGACGCCACCCGACTGCAGGCGTTGCAGCGCGGCACCGTTGTTGGCCAGGAATTGCGCTAGATTCCACTGGTGCGCTTCGCCCGCTGCAATCTCGATGATTTTCTGCTGAGCAGGTGTCAGGCTGTCGAACACGTCGCGGTTGGTTGCCAGCGACAGACCCGCGTTCGGCTCGTGGAAACCGGCGGTGTAGTAAACCTTGGTGATTTCCTGGAAACCGGCCTTTTCGTCGGCCCACGGACCGATCCACTCTGTACCGTCGATCGCGCCCGAGGACAGCGCCTGATACACTTCCGAGCCCGGAATGTTCTGTACCGAAGCGCCCAGTTTACCCAGAGCTTTACCGCCCAGACCCGGCATACGGAACTTCAGTCCGTTGAAGTCGTCGGGGCTGTTGATCTCTTTCGAGTACCAGCCGCCCGCCTGCGCGCCAGTGTTACCGGCCAGGAACGACTTGAGGCCAAAGATCTGGCCCAGCTCGTCATGCAGCTCCATGCCGCCATCTTGGTAGTACCAGTTGACCATTTCCTGAGCGGTCATGCCGAACGGCACAGCGGTGAAGAAGGCATAACCCGGGTGCTGACCGACAAAGTAGTAGTCGGCCGCGTGATACATGTCGGCCTGACCCGACGATACGGCGTCAAAAACCTCAAACGCGCCAACCAGTTCGCCGGCGGCCTTGATGTCAACGGTCAGGTTGCCATCCGACATTGCGGTGATGCTGTCGGCGCAACGCTGCGCGCTGTCGAAAACACCGGCCAGACCACGACCCCACGAGGTCACCATGGTCAGCGTGCGCTTGCCCTGCGCATAAGCCGGAGCCGCCAGCGTGGTGGCAGCAGCTGCCGAGCCGCCCAGAGCAGATGTTTTCAGAAATGAACGACGATCCATATGAGTGTTCCTCCCCTACATATTCAAAACCCGGACAGGGTCCGGGCGCGGTCGTTGTCAATGAGCGCCAGCTTAATGAGCGGATTTTGAATGTGAATACCAATAACTGCGTAGAGGGGCGGGTTTTTGAAAGCGTAATGGGTCATTTCCGTTGGAAATCTCGTCAGCGCAGCGCGTCTCAGGCTGCATCTGCGCCAGAATGTCCAAAATTTTTGCATTTTTCCGCACTCTTGCGTATCGATTCGACCATGAGGGGATTTCGGAACCTGATTTCACTGACGTACGGCCAGAAACTGTCGCTGGTTGCTGCCATTCCTCTGGTCGTGGCGGTGGCGGCGATTGCAGTGCTGGTCACCCACGAATCCCGCGCCACAGCTGAACGTGAGATTCAAGCGTTGGAACGTCGCCTGATCGAGGCCAAGAAAGAGGAATTGAAGAACTACGTCACGCAGGCCCGGAACGGGTTTGCCTATATCTATGGGCGTGCGTCCCCGGACGACGCGATTGCAAAGAACCTAGTGACGCAAATCCTGTCAGCCATGATCTACGGAAAAGACGGGTTCTTTTTCGTCTATGACTATGACGGCAACAATCTGGTCAGTCCGCGCCAGACCCAGTTCATCAACCGCAACTGGGAAGGCCTGACGGACAGCGACGGCACGCCGGTCGTGGACGAGTTCATCAGCCTCGCCCGGCAAGGCGCCGGGTGGCACAGTTTCATGTGGCAAAAGCCCTCGACCGGGGAAGAGGCGCAGATGATCGCCTATGTCGTCGGTTTGCAGGACTGGCAATGGGCCGTCGGCACTGGCGTCTTCATCGACGACATCGTGGCTACCGTTGCTAACGCCCGCGCCGAGGTCGAAGCCCGTGTACAGCGCACTTTCATGTATATTGGCGGTATCGTTCTGGCCGCCGTGCTGATCGTTTTTGCCTCGGGCATGCTGCTGAATGTCCGCGAACGGCGGTTGGCGGATGCCAAGCTAAAGGAACTGACCCAGCGGGTGTTCGACGCACAAGAGGAAGAGCGTGGTCGTGTTGCGCGCGAGTTGCATGACGGGATCAGCCAGATCCTGGTGGGCGTGCGCTACGCGCTGGACAACACACGGCGACGGCTGGATCGCGGCGACGACGACAGTGCCCGCGCCCCACTGGACAAAGGCATCGAGCACCTCGGCACCGCCATCGCCGAGGTCCGCCGTATCAGCCGTGACCTCCGCCCCGGCGTTCTGGACGATTTGGGCCTTGGCCCCGCTTTGAAAACGCTAACCGACGATTTCCGCGAACGCACCGGGATCGAAACCGAATTCACGACGGTGGTGTTCCGCAACCGCCTGGATCAGGACAGCAAGATCGCCCTCTACCGCATCGCGCAAGAGGCCCTGACAAACATTGAGCGCCACTCTGGCGCAACCCATGTTAATATCGACCTGCGAGGCCACAAAAAAGGTGCAACCATGCGCATCACAGACAACGGTCGGGGCCTGCCCAACGGACAGGATCAGGCCAGCACCGGGATCGGGTTGCGCAATATGCAGGAACGCATCGAACAGCTTGACGGCTCTCTGCGCATTCTGTCATCACGCGGCCCGCATGGTGGTACTGTGATCGAGGCCAGCCTGCCGCTCAGTCACCTGCTTCCGCCGCAGGAAGATTCATCTCCGAACCGAAAGGCCGGTACATGACAATCCGAGTTCTCATCGTAGACGATCACCCTATGGTGGCCGAAGGGATTCAATCGATCCTTGAAAGCTATGATGAAATTGAGGTGGTCGGCACGCTCGGTACCGGTCAGGAGGCTGTCGATCAGGCCGCCAATCTGACGCCCGATGTCATCCTGATGGATCTGAACATGCCCGGCTTGGGTGGCCTCAGCGCGACCGAATTGATCCTTGAACGCCTGCCCGACACCAGAATCCTAATTCTGTCGATGCATGACAGCCCTGAATATATCTCGACCGCGCTCAGCCATGGTGCCAAAGGCTATGTGCTGAAAGACGTCCCAACCGATGAGATCAAACAGGCCATCGACGCGGTGATGCGGGGCGAGCAATACCTGTGCACCGGGGCAAGCGGGTCGCTGGAACCCAAGAAAGACAGCGCACGCGAAGCGCTGACAGGTCGCGAACAAACGATCCTGCTGGAACTGGCGCAGGGCAAATCGAACAAAGAAGTCGCTATCGCGCTCGATATTTCCGTAAGAACGGTTGAGACCCACCGTAAGAACATCAAACGCAAACTGGGAATTTCATCTACCGCCGGTCTGACCCGCTATGCGCTTGAACACGGAGTGCTGCAAGGCACCAGCCCCGGCTTCTAGGCGCACCCGCAGCGCGGCACGCGCTGCCCGGCCCAACCGGCGGAGATGCGCCGCAGGCGCTTTGTCAACAGGCGGGAGAGCCTACCCTCTCGGGCGGATGTCCTGACCAAAAAACACCAGTGTTCCATCCTCATCGATGACATGAAACTCGCGCTGTTGGTAAGGCTGGTCGAACGGCGGACGAACACGACCTTCGGGCAGGTCTGCCAACCTTGGACCCAGGCTTTCATACAGTTCGTCGATCCCATCCACATCGATGTAAAAAGATTGATCATCCCCCAACGGCAAACCATCATCGCGGGGCGGGCATTCCAACAACCGGATGGCCACAGTGCCCAAAGACAGGAATGCGTAATTGTCCTGCCGGAACCCGCAGGAAAACCCCAGACGGTCACAATAGAAATCAATCTGCTTTTGTAAGGAAGAACATAGAACAAAAGGCGTAAGCTGCAAAATTTCTGGCACCAGAACCTCCGGTTTTCAAACAATATGGCCGCAGCCTAACACATCTTAATCCAGCAACTGATCCTTTCTCAGCCCTTCCCGTTTATGATGATGCGGCAAAACCCGCCCATAGAGTTGCTGCGTGCGTTCAACACTGCCGCACATCCCTTCGGCCTCGACAAACGAGAAGATCCCGACATAGCGGCTGCGCGTACCCTCCACCGGAGCCACCCTGTGTAGCGCATAGCGTCCCTTGAAAATCTGCAGGTCGCCCGGCTGCAACTCCAGTTCACGAACGCGCGTCATGTCTCCGTCCAGAATGGTCGCCACTTCCCTGAAATTCTCGTCCTCGGCGGTTCTAAGGTTCGGGACATATTCAAAGGTGCCCCCGGTCTCACCGTTCTGAATGGCCAGTGTAACGGTGTAGTTGTTCGTGTCGAAGTGCCATGGAAACCCCTGCCCCTCTTCCACCACGTTGATGATCACATCGGCCAGCGGATCGTCATATCTAAAGAACCGGTCCTCGGTTTCGTTCAGGGCGTCGCGTATAAATGGCATAAAGCCCTCGAACTCATAGATGCGACGCAGCGGGCCGGTTCGGGGAAAGTTATCCGCCGGAACAAATGCGTTCGATCGGTCGTAGAAGCGGCGTATCGGGTGGCCGATCCCAAAACTCGGGTCGTCCTTGGTGAAATAAGCGTTTGTCCTGTTGAAGGACCGGTGCGCCTGCGGCGCGACGGTGTCGGCCTCCTTAACCAAAACCTCAATCCCGGCCTCATGGACAAACCCCGGCAGAACTGCGCACCCGTCCTCATCCAGTTCCCGTCGCAAATCCGTAATCATCTGGTCATACGCCCGCGATCCCGGGCAATCGATGGGGTACCGACCAAGATCCACCAAATCCGCCAACATCAACCACCTCCGTGAACGTAACCTATGGGATCAGCGTGCCTCAGCCGCCAGAGGCCCTCATGTCAGTTTAAGACATCGCCCTGACGCAAACTGACCAGTTCAAATTCAGATTCTCAGCCCTTCGATCGGGCGCAATTGGCGGAAATTCCCGACCTGCGGCAATCTGCGCAATAAAATGTCGCAAAATCGGCCCTTCGGGTCACAAAATTGGTACGATTGCCTGTTGACGCCCCGTCGCACCGCTCATAATGTCCCTCCACGCAAAAAAGGAGCCTCTGGCGATGAAAACGCTAGTCGTAATCGTAGGAACCACGCGCATGGGCCGGTAACGGTAAACCATAATCGAACCCATGCGCCTCCGAAAATCTCGGGGGCTTTTTTTTGGCAAAACGCAAGACACATGTCGCGAACGGAGCAAAGCAGATGACACGTGAGATGACCGGCGCAAAGATGGTGGTTCAGGCCCTCAAAGATCAGGGCGTGGACACGGTATTCGGATACCCCGGTGGCGCCGTGCTACCCATCTATGATGAGATCTTTCTGCAAAACGACATCCGTCACATTCTGGTGCGGCATGAACAGGGCGCGATCCACGCCGCCGAAGGTTATGCGCGCTCGACCGGCAAACCCGGCGTTGCGCTGGTAACATCTGGCCCCGGAGCCACCAATGCGGTGACCGGTCTGACGGATGCGTTGCTGGATTCGATCCCGATCGTCGTTCTGACCGGACAGGTTCCAACCTTCATGATCGGCTCGGACGCGTTCCAAGAGG
Source organism: Ruegeria arenilitoris (assembly GCF_013032445.1). GTDB lineage: Bacteria > Pseudomonadota > Alphaproteobacteria > Rhodobacterales > Rhodobacteraceae > Ruegeria > Ruegeria arenilitoris_F. Next base: position 172,940 of record NZ_WQCA01000001.1, read on the forward strand.
CCGACACCGTTGGCATCACCCGTCCCTGCACCAAGCATAACTGGTTGGTGAAGGATACGGATTCGCTGGCTGACACGCTGCACGAAGCGTTCCATGTCGCCACCTCGGGCCGCCCCGGTCCGGTGCTGATCGACATTCCCAAGGACGTTCAGTTTGCCTCGGGCGACTACAACGCACCTAAACCGTCGACCTCGCATTACCAGCCGGTTCTGAAAGGCGATCTGGAGGAGATCACCGAACTGGTCGCAGCTATAGAGACAGCGAAAAAGCCCGTCTTCTACACCGGCGGCGGCGTCATCAACTCTGGCCCTGCGGCCAGCCAGTTGCTGCGCGAACTGGTTGATGCGACCGGGTTCCCGATCACTTCGACTCTGATGGGTCTGGGTGCTTATCCGGCATCGGGTGAGAACTGGTTGGGCATGTTGGGTATGCACGGTCTTTATGAAGCAAACCTTGCGATGCACGACTGCGACCTGATGATCAACATTGGTGCGCGGTTCGACGACCGGATCACCGGACGGATCGACGCGTTCTCGCCGAACTCGAAAAAGGCGCATATCGACATTGATCCTTCGTCGATCAACAAGGTCATCCGCGTTGATATCCCGATTGTAGGGGACGTGGGCCACGTGCTCGAAGATATCCTCAAGGTCTGGAAAGCACGCGGTCGCAAGACCGATGCCGCGGCCGTCAAGCAGTGGCAGGCGCAGATCAGCGACTGGCGCAAGGTCAACTGTCTCGCCTACACCAACAGCGAGAAGACCATCAAACCGCAATATGCACTGCAACGTCTTGAAGAGCTGACCAAAAACCACGACCGCTACATCACCACCGAGGTCGGCCAGCACCAGATGTGGGCCGCGCAGTATCTCGGATTCGAAGACCCCAACCGCTGGATGACCTCGGGCGGTCTGGGAACGATGGGATACGGTACTCCGGCCTCGATCGGCGTGCAGATGGCGCATCCGGACGCGCTGGTGATCAACGTGGCGGGTGAGGCCTCGTGGCTGATGAACATGCAGGAAATGGGCACAGCAGTTCAGTACCGCCTGCCCGTGAAACAGCTCATCCTGAACAATGAACGTCTGGGCATGGTCCGCCAATGGCAAGAACTGCTGCATGGTGAGCGGTATTCGCATTCCTGGTCCGAGGCGCTGCCTGATTTCGTCAAGCTCGCCGAGGCGTTTGGCGCCAAAGGCATCCTGTGTTCCGACCCCGCCGATCTGGATGACGCCATCATGGAGATGATCAACTATGACGGTCCGGTGATCTTTGACTGCCTGGTTGAAAAGCACGAGAATTGCTTCCCCATGATCCCATCGGGCAAGGCGCATAACGAAATGCTGCTGGGCGAGGCCGAAACGCAGGGCGTGATCGACTCCAAAGGTTCAGTGTTAGTATAATGAGCTCTGGCTCATCAGTATTACCTTGCAACACAAACAATTGGCTTTACTGAGAAAAATGAAACAGGCAGAGAGTCAAGACCGCGGAAGTTCCGATGATGTGCGTCGGCGGCTGGCGGCATTTTCCGGTCGGCGCAGTTGGCAGGCCGGGATCCTCGTGCCTGCACTTGTGCTCATATTTTGCACGCTCTTCATCATCCGCAACTATCTCGAAGTCACGGCCGCTGGCGAACTCGTGGCCCAAAACGACTTTCGCGTGTTCTGGGCCGCCGCCCGGCTTGCACTTGAGGGTTCGCCACTGGATGCCTTCGACGAACGCAATCTGATCGCGGTTCACGGCTTTGAAGAAGAATTAGGAATGCGCTGGCTCTACCCGCCCAGCTTCCTGGCACTTTTGTCGCCGCTGGGGGCGCTGTCGTATTTCCCAGCCTGGATCGTTTTTAACTGCCTGTCTGTTCTGGCCATACTTATTGCGATCCGGCCATTTGCAGCGGGGATAACGCCGGTCTGGCTTAGCTTTGGGCTCGCGCCAGCCTATCTGCCGTCCCTGCTGTCCGGCCAAACCAGCTTGATCTGGGCCGCCGGACTTTTGGTGGCACTGGCAGCACATCAGCGGAACCAACCAATTCTGGCCGGCATCGTGATTGGCATTCTGACGCTGAAACCACAACTTGGCATTATGATCCCCTTTGCTTTGCTGGCCTGCGGTGCCTGGCGTACGATCATCGCCGCCACAGCAACAACTCTTGTTATCGCAGGTATTGGGACATTGATTTATGGCGTGGAATACTGGTCCGCCCTGACCGCCAATATCGAGCTTCACTATGGAGACCTTCGGCTTGCAATCGCAGACAAGGGGCTGATGGCAAGCACCTACAGCGCGCTGATGGGGTTGGGGATTCCGGAACCCATTGCAATGAATGTGCAATGGGTGGTGACGGGTCTGTCAGCACTGGCCGTGTTTATTGCTTGGCGCAGCCCAAATGTGGGGTTTGATCTGCGGGCCGCGACCTTGGTTATGGCGATTTGCATGTCCAGCGCCTATTTCTGGTTCTACGAAACAGCATTGTTGGCACCTGCCGCCTTGTTTTTAATGCGCTCGGGGGTTGTTTCGAAGCGCCATTGGGGTGTGGGCCTGTTGTTTTTGATGTGGCTGGGTATTGGCCCGGCGACGCTGTCGCCAGAGCTTATGAACAATGGCCCAATTCGCCTGATCGTTACCCCGGTCATGGTTGCTGGATTTGCGGTTTGCCTGTTTGCGGTATTCAAACGCGCGATCGCGACGCCCCCTCCCCAAGATGTAATCGAGGATCACTGATGACACCGCTCAAAATCACCAAGGGCTCCACCCGCCATTCGGCCTATAACCTACGGCCTACCTTCTCGGACGTGCAGGAACGTCACACAATTGCGGTTCTGGTCGAAAACGAACCGGGTGTACTGGCCCGCGTGATCGGGTTGTTTTCGGGCCGGGGCTACAACATCGAGAGCCTGACCGTGGCCGAGGTGGACCACACTGGTCACCTCAGCCGCATCACCATCGTCACCGCAGGCACCCCGCAGGTCATCGAGCAAATCAAAGCTCAGCTGGGTCGAATCGTCCCGGTCCATGAGGTCCACGACCTGACCGTCGAAGGCCCCGCCGTTGAACGCGAATTAGCCATCATCAAGGTTGTCGGTGCCGGCGACAAGCGGGTCGAAGCCCTGCGTCTTGCCGATATCTTCCGCGCCAACGTTGTCGACAGCACGCTAAACTCGTTTATCTTTGAAATCACCGGCGCTCCGGACAAGATCGACGCTTTTGCCGACCTCATGCGCCCGTTGGGACTGGTCGAAGTGGCCCGCACCGGCGTCGCGGCCCTGCTTCGCGGCGAGTAAATTCTTCCCCGCCCTGTCATCAAATCGAAACAGGGTGGGGAAATCTGGCTTACCAAGCCCAGCCATTTTTGAATTCCTCACTGTGACTGTTCACGTTGCAAAAAAGCCTAAAAAGATCACGCAAAATAAAATAAAGCCTATTGCGTTTATGGCAATCAACGTTAGCCTCAGGGTGTAACGTGGCGATGGGATGCGCCCGTTTAGTTATCTGTACGATTTTTTACGTAGTGTCGGCCTGCAGGTCGAATGCATTGCGTATTAGAAAACAAGTCGTGAGAACCTGGGACGCCTATGACCGAAGACATCCGTAACCCGGACGAATTGCGTAAAATGTTTGGCGCCAATCTCAGGCGTCTTGCGCGGCAATATACTTCGATATCCGAGCTTTGCCGGCAACTTGGCATCAACCGCACGCAGTTCAACCGATATCTGGGCGGTGAGAGCTTTCCCCGGCCGGACGTGTTGGACCGAATCTGCCGCTTTTTTGAGGTCGATGCGCGTATTCTGCTGCGTCCACTGGACGAGATCGACCGCCTGCCTACGCACCCTGCGGCCTCGGCTCTGACCGACTTTCTAGGCTCTGGTCCGACGACACTGACCAAGAGTCTGTTTCCCGCCGGGTTCTATTATGCCACCGAAACCGAATTGGATGACACGCGGCCATCACGGCATAGGTTGTTTCACGCACGCCGCTTGCCGCAGTGCACTCTGGTGCGCGGATACGAGCCGCGCCCCGGAATGCCCGGAGCCACCCCAATTGATCGCGAAGTTCAGGGGATTGCCGCCTGCGCCGGGCGGCAGATCTATATCCTGATGTCCAGCCGGGCATCGCAAAACAGCCGGATTTATCTGGTAACGCGCGGATCGGACGAAAACTCGGACCGCTGGCGCGGGGTTGCGATCTGCCTGTCGAAAACCACTGCCAGCGCAACAACGATGCGCCGGATCCTGTTGCGCCATCTGGGCGAGAACCCTTCGGCAATACTCGCAGCAGCGCGCACCGCACGCCGTTCGGAACACCCTGTTCCGCAAGCCGTGGGTTGAACTACTCCGCGCTTTCGGTCGATGCCTGAGTGATCTGCCGGTACAGGTGCCAGCTTGCATGCCCAAGCAGTGGCAACACAATTAGCAAGCCCAGAAACCAGGGGATCATAGCCACGAAGGTAAGGATCGCAATAAACGCGCCCCAGACCAGCATCACGCCCAGATGATCACGAACATAGGCGAAGCTGGAGATCATAGCGGTCACGAAGTCCAGCTCACGGTCCAGCAGCATTGGGATCGAAAGTACGGTGATCATATACAGGATCGTCGCGAACACCGCGCCCACGGCGGTTCCCACGGCCAGCATCGTCAACCCGTTGGCCGTAAAATACACCTCCATCGAGGTCGAGACATTGGTCATGGTCGAAAGCCCCATGAACAGGGCAAAAATCATATGGCCTAGAAAGAACCAGAACAAAAACATCACCACGATGATCGCGCAGATAGAAGGCAACTGACGCCGCCCCTGCTGTACGACGACACCAAAGATCGAGCCGAAATCCAAAGGTTCGCCCTGCTCCAGCCGGTGTGACACCTCATACATTCCCACCGCCGCGAACGGCCCCAGCAGAGGAAAACCGATGGCGGCGAGCACTAACCAATATGAGGTTCCGGTCGTTACCGTAACCCAAGCGATCGCCCATCCGGCCACAACATAGAATCCGGCGAACAACAAGCCGAAGACAGGCGCGCGCCGAAAATCAACCCAAGCCCTGCGCAGCGCTTCGCGCAGCATCTCCATGTTCACCGGTCCCATGTCTGGTACCCCGAAAGGTTTTTCCATAGCGTCTCTCCTCCCTTGCCAGCCCTGAAAATCAGGCCGGTCGTTTTTGTGGCCACCCGGTAGCGGCATGATAAGTTGCGCCGATTGACAGAATACGAGCGTCCGATCCCATCGGGCCAAAGACCTGCATCCCCATCGGCAACCCCTCGGTCCCGAAGCCGACCGGAACCGACAGGCATGGCAGGCCGATCAGACTGACCGGCACCATGACCTCCATCCACCGATGATAGGTATCCATCGCTGTCCCGGCGATCTCTGTCGGGTACGGCGTTTCGATCTCAAACGGCCAGACCTGAGCAGACGGCAGGATCAGGGCGTCATAGTCCTGAAACAGAGCGGCCGCGCACCGGAACCATTCTGACCGCGTAACGCTGGCCTCATGCACCTGCATGGCAGTCAGGGCCAGCCCCCGGTCCAGCTCCCATTGCGCTGTATCCTTCAAAGCCGTCCGCTGGCCCGTCAGCGGCGCTAAACCGGCGGCCACGCTCCACGCGCGCAACGTGACCCAGCTGTCCCAAATCCGGTCGGCCGCAAAAGGTGCTGCAACCGGAACAACTTCGGCCCCAAGTTGCGTAAACTCATCCAGCGCGTCGCGACACAATTCGCGAATGCCGTCCTGAAACGGATAGGCCCCACCCCAATCGTCCAGCCAGCCTATCCGCAAGCCACGCATATCAGCGGCCTGAACCGGCGACACCGTCGGGCTGGCCGCTCTATAAGGCTGCCGTGGGTCCGGCCCCGAGATCACATCCAGCAACAGACCCAGATCCTCGGGGCTGCGCGCCATGGGGCCAAGCGTAGACAGCTGATGCAGATACCCGTCGCCCAAAGGTTCGGACGGCACCCTCCCCCAGCTGGGCCGGAACCCGTAGACATTGTTCCACGCGGCAGGGTTGCGCAGACTGCCCATCATGTCGGACCCGTCCGCCAGGGCAACCATCCCGGTCGCCAACGCCACGGCCGCACCACCCGACGACCCGCCGCTTGTCCGCGTAGGGTAATACGGGTTGCGCGTGGCCCCATAGACCGGATTGTAGGTATGAGACCCCAGCCCGAATTCTGGTACATTGGTCTTGCCAATCAGGATCGCCCCCGCTGCACGCATCCGCGCGGCAATCAAATCGTCCCGCTCGGGCACATGATCCCGAAAAATCGGTGAACCCTGAGAGGACACGATCCCGGCAACATTGACCAGATCCTTGACCGCAATCGGCAGCCCATGCAGCGGTCCCTGGTTCGGCCCGGCATCCAACGCACGTGCCTCAGCCAATAGCTCATCCGGATCGCGCAAGGCAACAATAGCGTTTGCCGATCCGTTGACTGCAGCGATCCGATCCAAAGTCGCCCGCATAACCTCGACTGCCGACAACCGCCCTGCGGCGATTGTGTTCAACAGGTCGATTGCAGTTGTTTGGCTCAGATCCATCCCTGGCTCATCCCTCCTCGGGGGTCAGCCTAGCCGGGGCATCCCTTCATTTAAACCCACTGTTTAAATGTATCTTTTCCGGTTCCGCATAAATCCGGAATCCGCTTCATCTGGCCCAAATTACTCTAGGGGAGTTCTCCCTGAGGAGACGGCGTCAGAGCCGCCTGCCCAACTTAGTCGCCCTGCGCCTCGGACCGGCTTTTACCCGCCACGTTCAACGCCAGCGTTGCTGCCATGAACCCATCCAGGTCACCATCCAGAACCCCTTTGGTATCCGAGGTCTCATGGTTGGTACGCAAATCCTTGACCATCTGATAGGGCTGCAACACATAGGACCGGATCTGGTTGCCCCAGCCCGCATCGCCCTTGGCCTCATGCGCAGCGTTGATGTCGGCGTTCCGGCGGTCTAGCTCTTGCTGATACAGACGCGACTTCAGCGCCTTCATCGCAATATCCCGGTTCTGGTGCTGCGATTTCTCGGAACTCGTCACCACGATCCCGGTCGGAATGTGCGTGATCCGCACCGCCGAGTCCGTCGTGTTCACGTGCTGGCCACCCGCCCCCGAGGATCGATAAGTGTCGATACGAATATCAGACGGGTTCACTTCAATCTCGATATTGTCATCGACCACCGGATAGACCCAGACCGAGCTGAACGAGGTGTGCCGCTTGGCCGCCGAGTCATACGGCGAAATCCGCACCAGCCGGTGCACACCGCTTTCCGACTTCAGCCAGCCATAAGCGTTATGGCCGGAAATTTTGTAGGCGGCGGATTTGATCCCCGCCTCTTCCCCCGCGGTCTCGGACTGCAGCTCGACCGTGTAACCCTTCTTCTCGGCCCAGCGGACATACATCCGCGCCAGCATCGAGGCCCAGTCGCAGCTTTCCGTGCCACCGGCACCCGAGTTGATCTCGAGGAAGGTGTCATTACCGTCCGCTTCACCGTCCAGCAACGCCTCAAGCTCTTTCTTGGCGGCCTTGGCTTTCAGTTTCTTGATTGCGTCTTCGGCTTCGGTAACAACCTCTTCGTCCTCTTCCATCTCACCCAGCTCGATCAGCTCGATATTGTCGTTCAGATCGGTCTTGATGGACTCGTAGGTTTCAATGGCGTCTACCAGCAACTGACGCTCGCGCATCAGTTTCTGCGCGTTTTCGGGATTGTCCCACAGGTTGGGGTCCTCAACCCGCGCATTGAATTCCTCAAGGCGATGAGGGGCGGTTTCATAGTCCATACGCTGCGCCAGCAGCTCCAGCGACTTTTCAATTTCCGCCACGGTGTTCTGGGTTTCGGCGCGCATGGTCTTGTCCCAACTTGCTCAATCAGGCCTGCGTGATAGCAAGAGGTTCGGGGCTCCACAAGACAGCTGAGGCGCGAATGACCCTTGTACCGCTCGAGTTTCCTGAAAGTTGGCGGCTGACCATCATCGAACCGGTCGCCGACACCGGTTTGGCAAAGGTGTGGAAGGCTAAGATGCCCGACGGAACGCTGGTTGCGCTAAAACTGTATCACAAAACGGATCGTGGGAATGAAGCACCGGGCGCGCGACTTTTAGCCCGCTGGCAGAACTATGGCGCCGTGCGGATTATTGCTGAGCAAGGGAAGGCCGTTCTGATGAAGTGGCTTGATGGCCCTTCGCTGGGCGATATCGCGCGCGGCGGCAGCCCGGGCAAAGCTAGTGAATTGCTGGCAGAGGTCGCGCGAAGCCTGCACGCCAAACCGCAAGTTGAACCAACGAGCCTAATGGACCTTAGCGCTGTTTTCGCCTCTTTGTTCAATTGCGGATTTTCGCAGGATTGTCCTGAAACACTTAAGCGTGACATGGTCCGGGCGATCAGTATCGCGCGGTTTCTTCTGGACACACAGAGCGGGTCGGTTCCCTTACACGGTGATCTGCATCATGACAACGTTATCCAAACCTCGGATGGCCTGCGGGTTATCGACGCCAAAGGATACTACGGCGATCCGGCTTTCGAATTGGCCAATGCACTTCGCCACCCTAAAGGCCTACCCCACCTTGTACGACAACCTGAGCAATTGAATCGCTGCGTCGCGCTTTATTCGGCGGCTATGGATGTGCAGGCGAAACGGCTTGTGCAGTGGGCCGCTGCGAAATGTGCGCTGTCCATCGTTTGGCGGTCTAATGGCGAAATAGTGCAGGACCCCGAGGCGAACCTGCTCAACCAGTTTCTAAGAGCGGCTGATCAGTAAAGACCGCCGCCCTGAAGATCGCCCTGGCTGGCGTTGGGGCCGACAGTGATCGTGTTCCCGGTCGACGTAGTGACCTGACGACCCGAGCTGGCTTCTTCGAACAGCGGCAGGTCAGACCCCATCGCAAAGCCACCGTCATAGACGCGGTCGATAAAGCCATCGACACCATCGCGGAAGTATTCAGCTACGACATAGTCACCTGTCGCATCCTCGGGCAGGCGCGCACCGCTGAAACGGTCGATCTTTATGAAGTGGCCCCCGGGCGGCACTTCGAACGGGCCGCCGCCATACTTCTCAACAGCTTTCTCCATGAAGCTCTGGAAAACCGGACCACACATGGTGCCCCCATATGCCCCCCGCCCCATCGGACGCGGGCGGTCATAGCCGATATAGCAACCGGCAACGATGTTCGAGGTGAAGCCGATGAACCACGCGTCCTTGGATTCGTTGGTTGTGCCAGTCTTACCTGCGGTCGGCACCGGCAAGTTCACGACCCGCGACGCTGTACCACGATCCACAACGCCCTTCATCATCGACGTCAGCTGATAAGCGGTAATCGCGTCCATGACCTGCGAGCGATTGGTCTCAATGGTCGGGGATTCATCTGGCTCAAGCCAAGCCGAGTTACAGTCCAGACATTGACGGTCATCGTGTCGATAGATCGTCTTACCAAAGCGGTCTTGGATACGGTCGACCAGAGTGGGTTCAACCCGCTCACCGCCATTGGCGAACATCGCATAGGCCGCAACCATCTTGTATAGCGTCGTCTCCTCGGACCCTAGCGAGTTCGCAAGGAACGCGCCCATGCGGTCGTAAACGCCGAACCGTTCAGCATACCCCGCCACAACAGGCATCGTGACCTCTTGAGCAAGGCGGATGGTCATCAGGTTCCGCGACTGTTCGATCCCTGTACGCAGCGGCGTCGGACCATAGAATTTGTTTGTAGAGTTTTTGGGACGCCACAAGCCCTGCGGCGTGTTCACCTCAATCGGTGCGTCCACAACGATGGTCGCTGGACTATACCCGCTGTCTAACGCAGCAGCGTAAACGAATGGCTTAAAGCTCGACCCCGGCTGGCGCTGCGCCTGCGTGGCCCGATTGAACACCGAATCCTGATACGAGAACCCGCCCTGCATCGCCAAAACACGGCCCGAGTTTACGTCCATCGCTACAAAACCGCCCTGCACCTCGGGCACCTGACGGGCAGACCACTGGCCCTCTTCGCCTTCCATGACCAGAATGACGTCGCCGCGTTTGAAGTTGGTGGCGAAATCGCCCTGCATCCATTTGATATCCGAACGCGGAACGATTCCCTCTGCTGGGCCGTTTTCAATGCCCACGGTCAGTGACTGTTCGGCCACGTTCAAAACCACCGCCGGGTACCACTGCGTCGGCAGCACCACGTCGCGCGGGATTTCCATGATCGACAACGCGTCGCGCCACTGGGCCTCATCAGCCAGTTTGTCCTCAGGGATCACCTCACCCGTACCGCGCCATTTGCCGCGGGACCGGTCGTATTTCTGCAGCGCCGTGCGCAGAGCTTCGGCTGCCTCAACCTGCATTTCCTCATCAACCGAGGCACGGACAGTGAAGCCGCCGGTAAAGAACTCACCCTCACCGAAGTCTTCGCTCAGCTGGCGGCGAATTTCGTCGGTGAAGTAATCACGCGGCGGCAGCGCGGTGCGGAAGCTCTCAAAGTCACCGTTCTGGACCGAGCGCAGCGGCATTTCCACCTCGGCGTCATAGGTCGCCTGATCGATATAGCCGTTCTGCCGCATCTCCCGCAGTACATAGTTGCGACGGTTCAACAGGCGTTCTTTTTGCCGAACCGGGTGGTAGTCCGACGGCGCCTTAGGCATCGCGGCCAAGGTCGCGGCCTCATGCGGTTCCAGTTCCTGCAGCGTTTTGTTGAAATAGGTCTGGGCGGCAGCGGTCACGCCGTATGAGTTCTGGCCCAGAAAGATCTCGTTCATATACAGCTCGAGGATCTGTTCCTTGTCCAGCGTATCCTCAAGCCTAGTGGCGAGGATGATCTCTTTGATCTTACGTTCAGCCCTGCGGTCACCGGACAGCAGGAAGTTCTTCATCACCTGCTGCGTGATGGTCGAAGCACCGCGCACGTTCTCACCCTTGGATTTCACCGCCTCGACCCCGGCGGCGATGATACCGCGCGGGTCATAGCCCTGGTGGGTGTAGAAGTTCTTATCTTCCGCTGAGATAAAGGCCTGTTTCACCAGATCGGGAATCTCCTCAGACGGCGTGAACAGGCGGCGTTCCTGTGCGAATTCGTCGATGAGCTGGCCTTCGCCCGAGTAAATTCGGCTGATCGTCGGCGGCTTGTACTGCGCCAAAGACTCATGGCTGGGCAGGTCGCGGCCATACATCCAGAAGATCGCGCCAACGACCAGCGCGGCCATAAAAATACCCAAGGTGACGAGGCTGAAAATCGCCCCGAAAACGGAAAGAATGAAACGGATCACATTGCTGCCTTTTACTCGCGCTGCCGCCTATATAGGGATGGCCCGGCGCCGGGTCAAAACACGATGGCCAATATTAGCCGGTTTGTGCCGCAGGGTCACTGGCCAATCAGAGACCGTTTGACCAGATCATCCTGCCGCCATTGCTTCAGCCCGTTCAGGATACCGACTGCCATACCTTTGCGCCATTCAGGATTTTGTATGTTTTTCAGGTCTCTGGGGCTGGACAGAAATCCAAGTTCGATCAGAACAGACGGAATATCCGCAGCCTTAAGAACCGAAAAAGAAGCTGAGCGGATCGGGCGGCTGTTCATGGGTCCGCCCTGTTGTGCCATTCCATCTGCCAGCGACACCGCCAACGCGTCCGTGCGCGGTTTTGTTTCTTGCCTTGCGATGTCCAGCAAGATGTCAGTCACCTGATCGTCTGCGCCGTTCAGATCAACACCCGAGATCAAGTCGCCCCGATCATGGCGCTCGGCCAGCTTTTGGCTCGCCACGTCCGAGGCTTCTTCAGACAAAGTATACACCGCAGCCCCATGCGCGCGCCCTTCCAACAGGATGTCCGCGTGCAGGGAAATAAACACATCTGCCCCTGCCCGATGCGCCAGCGCGATGCGACGTTCAAGGCTGACAAAATGGTCATCCACACGCGTCAACACCACGTGATAACCCTCTGCACGCAATAGCGTTTCTCGCAGTTCGCGTGCGAAGGTCAACATCAGGGTTTTCTCGTTCGTGCCGCCAGCCTCGGCCCCCGGATCAATACCGCCATGACCGGGGTCCAGCATCACCACCAAGGGGCGCGTGCCATCGCGGCCGGGCTTGACTGGCGTTACCGCCGGTTCCGGCAGGTCCCAGCCCGGTTGGCGCGGCGCACCGGCACCAGCGGCGAAACTGTCAAAATCGGTGCCGCGCAGGCTTAACGCCAGATGCGCGGCCCCTGTGTTCTTATCCACCCTCAGGTCCGCGGTATCGACGGCCAGAGGCGCGCCAAGCTCCAGCACCATGCGCGACCAGCCCGGAACATAGGCTCCGAATTGCACGCCGCTGATCCGGTCGGTCTGCAGGAAGGTCTCTGTTTCCAACCCGGTCCAATCGACCTCCTGAAAGTCTAGCACCATGCGGTAAGGATCACGCAGAGTGAAAACCCGGTACGGCACCCCCTGGCTGAGGCCAAGTTCAACCCGTACACCCGCGCGACCGTCATCGGCGATGAGGCTATCCTCTGGCAGTACGCGGGCAAGCGCGTTGAAGTCCTGCGCGTACGCAGCACAAGTCAGCGCCCAGATCAGCGCGATAGCGTAGAAAATCCTGCTCATGGCCTCAAGTTTTCCCGAGATCGTTTGACCGCCAGCCTACCCGACCCGCTTGGTTTTGTGAACGCCCTAGGCCTGCTCGGTGATCGCACCGCGTTCGGCCATGAAACGGCGCAGCCGCAGCAGGCCTTCCTCGATATCCTCTGACGACCGCGCGTAAGAGAACCGCAGAGTATGGTGCCCGCGTGCAGGGTCAAAATCTAACCCCGGCGTGACAGCGACACCAGCCTTGTCCAGAATCTCAGCCGCAAAAGCGCGGCTGTCATCAGTCAGGTCGGACACATCCGCATAAACGTAAAAGGCCCCATCCGGCGGCGCGATATCGGTAAACCCAGCTTTGGGCAGCCCGTCCAGCATCAGTGCGCGGTTGCGGCGATAGACGTCCAGATTACCCTGCAACTCTTCCTCGCAATCCATTGCCGCCAGCGCAGCCACCTGACCGGCGTGGGGGGCGCAGATGAACATGTTTTGTGCGATGCGCTCGACCACGCGCACCTGATCCTCGGGGACAACCATCCAGCCCACGCGCCAGCCGGTCATCGAGAAATACTTCGAAAACGAGTTGATCACATAGCACTCATCCGTCAGTTCCAGTGCGGTGACGGCTTTGGCCTCATATTCCAGCCCGTGATAAATCTCATCGCTGATGAACGAGGCGCCCTGCCCGTGCGCAGCTTCGATCAACGACCCCATGGCTGCGTGATCCAGCATCGTTCCGGTGGGGTTGGCGGGGGATGCCACCATCAGCCCCTGCAGGTCCAGCCCGGCGAAATCCGCAGGCACCGGCTGCAAGCGGTTTCCCGGCGCGGTGGGCAGGTCGACCGGCACCAGACCCAGCGCCTTAAGTATCTGCCGATACGACGGATAGCCCGGCGCACCGATGCCCACCCGATCTCCGCTGTCGAACAACGCTGTGAAGGTCAGCAGAAACCCGCCGGACGAGCCCGGTGTGATCACCACTTGGTCCGGATTCAGGTCGACATTGTACCACTCACCATACAATCGTGCGATCCGTTGCCGCAGTGCGGGCAAACCCAAAGCGACCGTGTAGCCAAGTGGGGCTTGCTCCATCGCTTTTGCCAGAGCAGCGGTTGCCCCTTTGGGCGCACCGGTTCCGGGCTGTCCGACCTCCATATGGATGATGTGGCGCCCGGCCTCTTCGGCCTTGCGCGCAGCCTCCATCACATCCATCACGATGAAGGGATCGACCCCGGATCGGGTTGAGTTTCTCATGCCCATCTCCCATGTTGCAGCCATGGCTTTTGAACGCTTATCCACGGTGGCGTCAATCCCGACCCTGTTGCTGGTTGCGGCGACATGGATGGCAAGTGCTGTGCCATCGACCGCGCAAAGCCTGATCCGGGACCCCGATATCGAACACGGGCTGCGTGAACTGGCCTTTCCCGTTCTTCGCGCCGCCGGATTGAACACCAACCGGGTCCGGATATTGGTAGTCAATGACAGCACGTTTAATGCCTTTGTGATCGACTACGGTGCGATCTATGTGAACTACGGGCTGATTCTGACGGTTGAGAGCCCCGAGATGCTGCAGGCCGTCATCGCCCACGAAGCCGCCCATATCGCCAACGGCCATCTGGCGCGGAGGGTGGAAAACCTCCGCGCGGCACAGCGAAATGCGGGGTTTGGCACGGCACTCGCCCTAATCGTAGCGGCCGCAGGCGGTGGCGAGGCTGCGGCGGGCATTGCGGCAGGCACCCAAAGTTCCGCACTGCGCAGTTTTCTGGGGCATACACGGGCCGAGGAATCCTCGGCCGACCGAAGCGCTGCCAGCTATCTTAGATGGGCCGGTATCTCGCCCAGTGGCATGGTCGCACTGCACCGAAAATTCGCAGGGCAGGAATTGTTGAGCACCGTTAATCAAGACCCTTACATGCGGTCTCACCCAACCAGCCGAGACCGCTTGCGCGCCGCTGAGGCGTTTTTGGAACAATTCGGAGACAAGGCGAAACCGAACCCGGAAGCAGATTATTGGTTTGCTAGGGTGAAAGGGAAGTTATCGGCTTTCCTGCGGTCACCGGGCTGGACACTGCGCCGGGCCAAAGAAGAAAGCGCGCAGGATATCCGCCTGATGCGCGAAGCTGCAGCCCATCACCAAAACCGCGATCTGGCCAAGGCCCGCGCTGCGATAGACGCTGCGCTGGCCATTCGTCCCGACGATCCGTTCTACTATGAACTCAAAGGCCAGATTTTGCTGGAAAATCGACAAGTGCCTGAGGCGGTTTTAGCCTATCGTCAAGCAGTCGATATGGCACCGAATGACGCCCTAGTTCTTGCTGGCTACGGTCGGTCCCTTCTCGTTCAGGGACAGACGAAGAACGCCCTGCAAGTGCTTGAAAAAGCAAGACAGAGAGACTACCGAAACGCCCGCCTGATGCAAGACCTCGGGGTCGCATACGCGAAAGTCGGGAACAATGGCATGGCCTCGGCCGTGACCGCAGAACGATATGCCTTGCAGGGTCGGTTGGCCGATGCAGGCATCCACGCAAAACGCGCTGTCAGGCAACTGCCCGAAGGGTCACCGGGTTGGCAACGGGCACAGGATGTGCTGATTGCCTCAGAGCGCGCCAAAAAAGCAAAAAGGAAACGGAAATGATCCTCAGACATGCAGCCCCAGCCCTTCTGGGGCTTTCCATGATCACTGGCCCGGCTCAGGCGCTGGATCTGAATGCGCTCAGCAATGCCGAGAAGGCAGAATTCGGCGCACAAGTGCGCGAATACCTTCTGGAAAACCCCGAGGTTATCATCGAGGCCATCGATATACTCGAGCAACGCAACGCTGCTGTCGAAGCCGCAGCAGACAAGGGTTTGGTTCAGGCCAACGCTGATGAGTTGTTCAATGACGGTTACAGCTGGGTCGGCGGCAATCCGGAAGGTGACATCACTTTGGTCGAGTTCATGGACTATCGCTGTGGCTACTGCCGCCGTGCCGTGCCCGAAGTGGCCAGCCTGTTGGCGTCGGACGGAAATATCCGACTGGTGATCAAAGAGCTTCCGATTCTGGGCGAAGCCTCGGTTATGTCCGCGCGCTTTGCTGTCGCCACCAAACAGGTCGCCGGTGACGACGCCTATAAGCAAGTCCATGACGCGCTGCTGGAATTTAGCGGAGAACCGACCGAAGTCACCCTGCGCCGCATCTCGGATGGTCTGGGCTTGGACAGCGACGCGATCATCACTGCGATGGACAGCGATGAAGTGACCGCCGAGATCGCTCAGACCCGCGAATTGGCACAACGGATGAAAATCTCCGGCACGCCGTCTTTCGTGCTGGGTACCGAAATGCTGCGCGGCTTCCTGCCCGCCGCACAAATGCAGCAAATTGCGGATGGCGTGCGCGCCGAGCAAGGCTGAGCACTCGGGGCGGCCGAGCCGCCCCACACCTCACATCTGCTTTTCAACTTTAACCAACGTATTCGAATTGCCCAAAGGCATTGTGCCTGTAAAATCCTTCGAATTCATTTTTACAACCCCATCCAGACAGACCATAAACAAACTTCTCAATAGCAGTGTATTTCGCTAAGAATTCTACCAAAGCGCGATTTTCTGAACCAATTTAAAGCAGCTATAAAATGAAGAAAAAGGGTGTTTTCCTTTACCGCGTGACGGCAGTATGGGCCTTACTGACGGCCGCAACTGGACTGTATTTTCTGTTTTCCAGCACGAGACCAACAGCTGATGTCGTAGCTTACTACAAAAACAGTCCAGGCACTGTCCAAGTTAAAAGCTGGGCCCCCGGCGATGCGCGACTCCTCAACATTAAAGGTAGGCCGGTTTTAATTTGGCGCCGTAACCTTGCAGAGATGGCGACAGCCATGCATCAATTCGACCCTAGTATCGCTTTGGAAGAATGGTCAGAGGTGTTGAGCAACGGCGCGCTTGAGCAGGAACTTGGTCCTGAACGCTTTGCGCGCCTTGTGTGGTTCGTCGTCAGCCCGATAAGCACTGCGGGGCTTGAGTGCATTGTGCTCACAAAGGCCGGAGACTTCGATGGATACTTCGATCCGTGCCGAGGCGCGCATTACGATATGTGGGGCCGTTCCCGAAAAGGCCCAACCAACGAAAACCTGAAGGTGCCACGTTATAAGATTGACGAACAAGCGCAAATTATTGTCATTGATGTATCAAGACTGCCATCGCCGAGATAGGTGAGCCCCCCACCCTACTCAACAGCTTCCGCCGCCGCATCCAGTTCAGCAGCCTTCTTCTCAACCTCTTCGACGATGTGATCAATCATCTGATCGTTGGACATTTTGTGGCTGGCCTTGCCCGCCAGATAGACCATGCCCGACCCGGCCCCGCCGCCGGTAAAGCCGACATCGGTCATCAGCGCCTCACCCGGTCCGTTCACGACGCAGCCGATGATCGAAAGGCTCATCGGCGTCTTGATGTGCTCAAGCCGTTGCTCCAGTGCCTCGACCGTTTTGATCACGTCAAACCCCTGCCGCGCGCAGGACGGGCATGAGATGATGTTCACGCCGCGATGGCGCAGGCCCAGAGATTTCAGGATCTCATAGCCGACTTTGACCTCTTCAACGGGGTCGGCGGACAGGCTGACGCGGATCGTGTCACCTATCCCCATCCACAATAGGTTACCCAGACCAATGGCCGACTTGATGGTGCCGGACACCAACCCACCGGCCTCGGTAATACCCAGATGGATGGGTGCATCGGTGGCTTCAGCAATGCCCTGATAGGCGGCAGCGGACAGGAACACGTCGCTGGCCTTCACGCTGATCTTGAAGTTGTGAAAGTCGTTGTCTTCCAGAATGCGGATATGCTCCAACCCGCTTTCGACCATCGCTTCGGGGCACGGCTCGCCGTATTTCTCAAGCAGGTGCTTATCTAGACTGCCCGCATTCACCCCAATCCGGATCGAGCAATCGTGGTCGCGCGCGGCTCTGATCACCTCTTTAACGCGCTTTTCATCACCGATATTGCCAGGGTTGATCCGTAGACAGGCAGCGCCAGCCTCGGCGGCCTCGATCCCGCGTTTGTAGTGAAAATGGATGTCGGCCACGATCGGCACGGGGCTTTCGCGGACGATCTCTTTCAAGGCTTTGGACGATGCCTCATCCGGGACAGAAACCCGCACGATATCTGCCCCCGCCTCAGCCGCCGCCTGCACCTGTGCCACGGTCGCTGCCACATCGGTTGTCAGAGTATTCGTCATAGTCTGGACCGCAATCGGGGCATCACCTCCGACAGCAACATTCCCGACCATGACCTGACGGGATTTGCGGCGATAAATATTGCGCCACGGACGAACGTGATTGAGCGACATGGGGACGGGTCCAAGACAGCCTGAGTTGGGTCTTTAAATAGTCCCCCTAAAGGGGCATCGCAATGGCTAGATCACTCGGCGGTGTCTTCGGTGCCCTGCGCCTGAAACTCAGCCACCAACTGCGTAATTGTGCTGTTCTGATCAGCCGGAAGATCTGCAACGGTATAGCTCTCGGAAACCGCGTCCTTGGACAGGACCACGCCTTTGGCGACAGTCCCCGGAGCACCGGCTGGCCCATAGTGTTCGCCATTCATCGAGAAGAACACGGATCCAGACGCGCCCGCGCGCAGCAGCGGCGGTTCTTCGGTCAGGGGAACCTCGAACACGCTGCCCTGTTCGACTGTGCCCAAAGTACCCTCGAAAATCACGCTGCCATCGGCAGCAGTGACCCGCATCCAGGCCGGATTGACCGCAACGATCTTGAGCCTTGTGTCAATCTGCTCGACCACCTGAGGCAGGGTGTCCGGGCGTTCAACGGTGTGAACTTCGGCCACTTCAACCTTGGGCAATTCCTGCGGCTGGAAGGCGCCAACCGTACGCGGATCAAGCGTGGAAATCGGTGCGTCGCGAGCGACCAGAACCGGAACATCCAAGGCCTGAGGGCGATACAAACGGTCCAGCGCCTCGGCACTGGGGGTATCAGCAACGACATCTTCGGTCGCGGCAGTTCCAGCTGCATCCAGCGGATCAAGGTCTGACAGCACCACAGGGGCTTGCTCAACCGGGCTGACCTGCACCTGCTGGATCTTGTTCAGAACCGACCAACCGCCATAGCCGATGCCGCAGATAACGGCCACCAGAACCAGTGACGATCCAATCGCTCGCGGCTCAATCTGACTGACAATGGATTCCCTGCCGGGAGTAAAAGGCGTGTTGGGCGAGATGAAGGGGTCGCGGCCCATTGGCCCCCGTGCAGGCAGGCCACCGGCAGGCTTGCGGACAACTGACGCCTCAGCCGACATGCCATGCGCAACCTCGAACCCGCTTTCCTTGCAGAAGGCGGCAAAGGTTTCGTCCGGGTTCATCCCAAGATAACGTGCATAAGAACGCACATACCCGGCGATGAAGCCGGGTGTGTCGAACGCTTCGGGATTGGCGTCTTCAATAGCAGCGATATAGTTGGCCTTAATCCGCAATTCCCGCTGCACATCCAGAAGAGACTTGCCCATGGTGGCGCGTTCACCGCGCATCATGTCGCCAAGCCGTACCTCGTAATCGTCATAGCCCTTTGGCCTGACGTCGGTATCTTCTTCGGAATCGCGCTGAGATCTGCGCCCAATCATCCCTGCTGCCCCATTCTGCCTGCGCGCGTTTCGCGCTAACGGCGAATCATCCCATTAACGATTCGTCCGTTGATTTTGTTAGCCTAAGCTTAACACGCAGCAAACACGTTGCACACTTTGGTGTGAGGTTATCCGGCAAGTTCGGCGCGATTTAGCGCACAATGTGACCAAAGTTCGTCCATAGCCACCACCAGACGGTTCATTTCGTCCGGTCCGTGCACGGGTGACGGGGTAAAGCGCAGGCGCTCAGTTCCGCGGGGAACGGTAGGGAAATTGATCGGCTGGACGTAAATACCGAAATCATCCAGCAGCCGGTCGCTGAGGATTTTGGTGTGTACCGGGTTGCCGACAATCACCGGCACAATATGGCTGCCATGATCGATCAGCGGCAGGCCCAACCCCTTAAGCCGCAGCTTGAGGATTTTGGCCTGAGTCTGGTGCTGCTCGCGCAGCTCAGGCGCGGTCTTGAGATGAGCAACAGACGCCGCCGCCCCCGCAGCAACCGCAGGCGGCAGCGAGGTGGTAAAGATGAAGCCCGGCGCGTAAGAGCGCACGGCGTCACACATTTTCTCACTGGCCGCTATATAGCCGCCCATCACGCCATAGGCCTTGGCAAGTGTCCCATTGATGATGTCGATGCGATGCGCCAGACGATCACGCTCGGTCACACCACCTCCGCGCGGGCCGTACATGCCAACGGCGTGGACCTCGTCGATATAGGTCAGAGCGCCAAATTCGTCTGCCAGATCACAAATCGCTTCGATCGGGCCGAAGTCACCATCCATCGAGTAGACGGATTCAAACGCGATCAGCTTAGGCGCCTTGGGATCGTCTGCCTCCAGCAGCTCACGCAAGTGCGCGACGTCGTTGTGGCGGAAAATACGCTTGGCCCCGCCGTTGCGGCGCACGCCTTCGATCATCGAGGCATGGTTCAGCGCGTCGGAATAAATAATCAGGCCGGGGAACAGTTTCGGCAACGTGCTCAGCGTCGCGTCATTGGCGATATAGGCGCTGGTGAACAGCAGCGCGGCCTCTTTGCCGTGCAGATCCGCCAGTTCAGCCTCAAGTTGTTTGTGATAGACTGTGGTGCCCGAGATGTTACGTGTCCCGCCCGATCCCGCACCGGCTGCGTCAACTGCATCATGCATCGCGTTCAGAACAACGGGGTTTTGCCCCATGCCCAGATAGTCGTTGCCACACCATACGGTGATGTTCTGCTGCGACCCGTCCGGGCGTGTCCGCACTGCATGTGGGAAATGGCCGTTCCGGCGTTCGATATCGATGAAAGTCCGGTAGCGTCCTTCATCATGCAGCCTGGCAATCGCTGTATCGAGCTGAGCAGTATAGTCCACCGGTGTCTCCTTACGTGCCCGACCAGAGCTTTGAACGGCCGGACGTTATTTCTGGCGCGTGGGCCGGGCGAATCCGGATTTGCGCCGATGCGTTCCCTTGTGCCCATCACGTATAAACGACATTGGGATCACATATTTGATTTGCATCAAATATCCCGTCCCACTCGTTCCGACAAGTAAAGTTACGGCTATAGGACGCGAGGAAACGACGCAGGCACCAGTGCTGTTTCCGATATTATACCACATTCCCTTCAAAGCACACTGGACGGCGCCGGTGGCGCTGATAGGGTTCCGGCAAATCTCAAAAAGCAGGAGACACCCATGTCGCTGGACGCTGTTCTGAACCGCATCGACACTGATCTGCAAACCTCGATCGACCGCCTGATGGAACTGCTGCGCATTCCGTCAATTTCCACCGATCCGGCCTATGACACGCAGGTGGATCAGGCCGCCGACTGGTTAGTCGCCGACCTGCAAAGCATTGGCGTTGCCGCGGAAAAGCGCGAAACACCCGGCCACCCGATGGTTGTTGGTCATGTCGGAGAGGACAGCGACGCGCCGCATGTCCTGTTCTACGGGCACTATGATGTGCAGCCGGTCGACCCGTTGGAGCTGTGGACCCGCGACCCGTTCGACCCGGCCATTGAAGACACCGACAACGGCCCGGTTATTCGCGGTCGTGGCTCATCCGATGATAAAGGCCAGTTGATGACCTTTGTCGAAGCCTGCAGGGCGTGGAAAGCGGTGCACGGCACCCTGCCCTGCCGCATCACCCTTTTCTTCGAAGGCGAAGAGGAATCAGGATCTCCATCTCTAGTGCCGTTCCTGCGCGAGAATGCAGCCGAGTTGAAAGCCGACCTGGCACTGGTCTGCGACACCTCGATGGTGTCGCGCGGCGTGCCGTCGATTGCCTCGCAGCTGCGCGGGATGCTCAAGGACGAATTTACAATCATTGGTCCCCGCATCGACCTGCACTCGGGCCATTACGGCGGCCCCGGTCTGAACCCGCTGCGCGAACTGTCGAAGATCGTCGCCTCGTTCTATGACGACGAAACCGGGCGTGTGGCTGTCGAGGGCTTCTATGAAGGTGTCCACGAAGTCCCTTCCGACCAGTTGCGCCAATGGGAAAACTGCGGGTTCGATGAGGCTGAGTACCTGAACTCGGTCGGCTATTCTCAGCCGCACGGCGAAAAGGGCTATTCGACGCTGGAACAGCAATGGTCCCGCCCAACGCTTGAAGTCAACGGCCTGTGGGGCGGCTATAACGGCGCCGGCTCGAAAACGGTGATCCCATCGCAGGCGCATTGTAAGATCACCTGCCGCCTTGTTGGCGACATGGAGCCGGACGCCCTGCGCAACAAGATCCGCAAACATGTGGAAGAACGTCTGTCGCCGGATACCAAGGTCGAGTGGGACAATGACCTCGACGGTGCGCCCGCCTCGGTCATGAACCTCGACCGCCCCGAATTCGAAGCCGCCCGAGGCGCGCTGTCCGACGAATGGGGACGTGAGGCCGTTTTCACCGGTATGGGCGGTTCAATCCCGGTTGTGGGCTACTTCAACACCGAACTCGGGTTGGATTCGATGCTGGTCGGCTTTGCCAATGACGACGACGCCATCCATTCACCGAACGAGAAATACGACGTTAAAAGCTTTCACAAAGGCATCCGGTCGTGGGCTCGGATACTGGATGCACTGACCCGTTAAACAAAAAAGGCACCGCCGAATGGGCGGTGCCTCTGACGCTGGGATGTTTCCCCAGATCACATATGGATGACCTTCCCGTAAGCATCCAGAACGCTTTCGTGCATCATCTCTGACAGCGTTGGATGCGGGAAGACCGTGTTCATCAGGTCTTCTTCTGTGGTCTCCAACTGACGCCCGACCACGTACCCCTGAATCAATTCCGTCACTTCCGCGCCAATCATATGAGCGCCCAGCAACTCGCCCGTTTTGGCATCGAAAACCGTCTTGATCAGACCTTCGGGCTCGCCCAGAGCGATGGCCTTGCCGTTGCCGATGAAGGGGAAGCGACCAACTTTGATGTCATAACCCAGCTCTTTGGCTTTCGCCTCAGAGTATCCGACCGAGGCCACCTGCGGCTGACAATAGGTGCAGCCCGCGATGCTTTCGGGTTTCACCGGATGCGCATGTTTGCCTGCAATCAGTTCGGCGACCATGACACCTTCGTGGCTCGCTTTGTGGGCCAGCCACGGCGCGCCCGCGATGTCGCCAATCGCATAAAGGCCATCAACTCCGGTCCGGCAGAACTCGTCGGTCATCACATGAGTGCGGTCGATCTTTACGCCCAGAGCTTCCAGCCCCAGATTCTCGACATTGCCCACAATACCAACGGCCGAGATGACGGTGTCAAAGTCGTGCTTCTCTACCTTGCCTTTGACCTCGATGTGCGCAGTGACCTTGCCCTTGGCGCGGTCCAGTTGCTTGACCATCGCCTTTTCCATGATCGTCATGCCCTGTTTGGTGAACGCCTTTTTGGCCAGACCGCTGATCTCGGCGTCTTCAACCGGCAGGACACGGTCCATGACTTCGACCACGGTCGTATCCGCGCCCAGCGTGTTGTAGAAGCTGGCGAATTCGATCCCGATCGCGCCCGAACCGATAACCAGCAGTTTCTTGGGCATCCGCGGTGGCTGCAGCGCGTGCTTGTAGGTCCATACCAGATCGCCGTCGGCCTCAAGACCCGGTAGTTCGCGCGCTCGCGCGCCGGTGGCCAGAACGATGTTCTTCGCGGTCAGTTCCTCGGTCCCTTTGTCGGTCTTGACCGAGACCTTGCCCTTGGCGGGGATTGTGGCCTCACCCATCACCACGGTGACCTTGTTTTTCTTCAGCAGGTGGCCGATACCGCCCGAAAGCTGCGCCGCAACCCCGCGCGAGCGCTTGACGACAGCGTCCAGATCATAGCCGACCTTGTCCGCCTTCAAGCCGAAATCCTTGGCGCGTTCCATCAGGTGGAACACTTCGGATGACCGCAGCAGCGCCTTGGTCGGGATACACCCCCAGTTCAGGCAGATACCGCCCAGATGTTCACGCTCAACCACGGCTGTTTTCAGGCCCAGCTGTGCGGCACGGATAGCCGCCACATAGCCGCCCGGACCGGCGCCGATTACGATCAGATCAAAAGATTGTGCAGCCATGGTTTCCTCTCGGCACAGGTCGAATGAAAATTAGTTTACCATTAAACTAATTTTTGCAACGCATCAACACACCTTCCCCGCGACAAAAGCGACGCAGGGTCAACGGCACAAGATTCTGCAGTTTTCAGCCTATACCGGGCACCTCTCAATGGCTAGAACATAGGGATCGGGTCCGCCCATTCATTCCTTATCACAAGTCATTCGAAAGGGTTACCATGGCCAAAACGCTAAAGGATCTGCTTCTTGCTCTGCTCAACGCCACCCTCATTCTGGTGGCGCTCTGCCTGTTTCTGGGCTGGAGACTGGCATCGACCGTAGAAGACATCACCAAGGCCTTTGAAGAGAAAATCCAGGTCGTCGCGCCGCTCAAGGATGAAATTCGCGGCGTACGGGGCGAGCTTGCCGCCCTGCGTAGCGATCTTACCAACATTCAAACAAGTGGTGACGTAACCGATATTGCCGAAAAAGTTCGGATCTCCACGGCGTTGGTAAAGCTGGATAATCTGGAAGAGAGGATGCAAAGCTCGCAAGCCCGCATCGCGGAGATCACCGAATCCCCGGACACACTGATCAACACCGCCATAGAAAAATCGGCCGACGTAATTGCCGACCGAATTATTGCTGTTCGGGGATGTGTGCCGTCGTCCTAGCCGGCGGCTTGCAGTTCCCGCACCGTGGCACCGTACCCGCCCATATCAACATAGGCTGCTTCGTGCACGGTCATCGGACGTTCCAGCGCCTCGTTGCGATAGGGGAACCGTCCGAACTTGCGGATGACTTCGCGATGCGCCCGCGCGTGCAACAGATTGCTTTTGTCGCCGTCGGTCATGTTTTCACACATCAGACGGACACAGCGTTCCTGATCACACAGGTTTTCCGAATGCATCAAAGGCAGGTAGAAAAACTGCCGCGCAGGTTCATCAATCTTTAGGTCCCAGCCCTTGTCCACGGCGCATTTTGCAGCCGATAGTGCCGCACGATCTGACGAGAACGCCTTTGCGCTACCGCGGAACATGTTACGCGGAAACTGATCCATCAGGATGATGTAAGCCAGTGCTCCGCTGGGATAGGTAAGCCAAAGTGAAAACTTGCCTTCATTCGCGGCTTCCCAGGTGGTCAAAAATCGTTCGCGAATGTCTGCGTCCAAGGCATCGTCTTGTAGATACCAACCCTTGGGACCAATCTCATCTAACCAATAACTCAATACTATTTCAGGACCAACCATTGCCCTAACTCCGTCGTGTTGCCCTCCCCAGGGACGTAAGTTCATTTAAGACCGTTTTACAGATTTGTAACAGTAAAAAATTGCAACACTTGCGTCATAATCTTGTGTCTTGGGCAATATCTTGCGTTTCCTGCTCGGCTTCGGCGGCCTCGATGGCCACTTCTTGGGCCACCTCAAGCGCGACAGGCGAGGCCGTTGGATAGAACGGCGACATGGTTCCGGTCTCATCAACAGGGATCGCGGCACGCTGTGTCGTGCGATAAAGCGCGTAGGTCGCCATGATGACGAGCAACGCGGCAATGAACAGGAAAAAGCCCGGAGGACCAAAGACGGCGTCCCCCATGAGCCAACCGGTGATCAGCGGCCCGGCAATGGCTCCGAGACCGTTGATGAACAACAGACCACCCGATGCAGCGGCCATGTCTTCGTGGTCGAGAAAGTCGTTCGCGTGGGCGATCAGCAGCGAATAAAGCGGGTTCGACATGCCGCCGATCACAAACGCCGCCCCCAGCAGGATCGGGAACGTCAACCCGAACAGCATTCCCACCACAGCAGCGCAGGCCCCTACCCCCGCAACCAGCATGATCAGGAACCGGCGATCCATGCGGTCCGACATCCAGCCCAACGGATATTGCAGGACCAGGGCGCCGATATAGAAGGCCGCGACAAAGGTCGAAATCTCGACCAGAGACAACCCCGCCCGGGCTCCGTAAACCGATGCCATGCCGAACTGAGCCGAGAACACTCCGCCCAGAAGGAACATGCCAACGCAGCCCAGCGGAGAGCTTTTGAACAATTCTCGCAGGGTCATCGGCTTGGTTGTGTCAAACGCCGGGGTAGGCGAAATCGACAATAGAATTGGGGCAAAGGAGACCGAGACCAGAATGGACGCGATTACAAAGGTGTCAAACCCGGCCGGGTCGCCCAGCACCACCAACCCTTGGGCACTGATGATACCGGTCATCTGAAAGATCATATACAACGACAGCGCCTGACCGCGGTTCTCGTTGCTGGCGGCGTTGTTCAGCCAGCTTTCGGCGGTGACATACACGCCGGAAAAGCAGAACCCGATGACGAAGCGGCCCAGAACCCAGACAATCGGATTGGTCATCAGCGGGTAAAGGATCATGACCGCCGAGATAAACGAGGCCAACGCCGCAAACACCCGCACATGTCCGACCCGGCGGATCATCTCGGGCGCAAGGCGCGACCCGCCTAGAAATCCCATGAAATAGGCCGACATGACTAAGGACATCTCAAGCGTGGAGAACCCCTCAATCTCGCCCCGGACACCCAGGATCGTACCCTGCAGGCCGTTGCCGACCATCAGAAGCCCCATACCAAGAAGAAGCGCCCATGCGCTGGAAAGGACCTGAAGCATTGGGGTCTCCGTATTATTTGCCGACCGGACTTAAGGATTCGTTTTGATATGAAAAACTGCTCTGAACGCGCTTGTCTACGACATTGCGAAGGCGTGATCCCGACATCGCGTCCCTTATGGGATCAAAAGCGACGCGTCTCCGTATGAGAAGAACCGGTACTTCTGTTCAATTGCATGGGCATACACGTTGCGCATGCGATCTTGCCCCATCAAAGCCGAAACTAGCATCAACAATGTAGATTTTGGCAGGTGGAAATTGGTCATCAGTGCGTCGGTGACGTGGAATTGGAAGCCGGGATAGATGAAAATGTCGGTTTCACCCTCCCACGGTTCGATCTGACCCGAGCGCGCTGCGCTTTCGATCAGGCGCAGCGCCGTGGTGCCGACCGGGATGACCCGCCCACCAGCGGCTTTGGTGGTTCGGATTTCCTCAGTAGCGGTGGCGCTGACCCTGCCCCATTCGGCATGCATCTTATGGGTTGTGACGTCCTCGACCTTGACCGGCAGGAAAGTCCCCGCGCCAACATGCAGGGTCACATGGCTGAACGTTACACCGCGGGCCTGAAGTGCCTGCATCAATGCCTCATCGAAATGTAGCGAGGCAGTGGGCGCCGCGACCGCACCCGAGTTGCGCGCCCAGATCGTTTGGTAGTCGGTCTTGTCCTGCTCATCCGCCGGACGTTTGGCTGCGATGTAAGGCGGCAGCGGCATCGCACCCGCTTGTTCCAGCGCGGCATCGAAATCATCGCCCGTCATGTTGAACCGCAAATAAGCCTGCCCGTCATCTACCCGTTCCAGCGCGGCACTCAGGTCAGCAGAGAACTGAATCTCTTCACCCAGTTTGACCTTTTTAAGCGGCTTGATCAGCGCTGCCCATGTGCCATCGGCCTGCGGGTCCAGAAGAGTCGCCTCGATCGCTGCAGACACCGGCCCCTGCGCGCTGTCGCGGTGACGACGACCGTTCAGACGTGCGGGTATCACGCGCGTGTCGTTCAGCACCAACCGATCACCGGGTCGCAGCCAATCGGGCAGGTCGAACACATGCGCGTCCGAAACCACGTCGCCATTGGCCACCAGCAAACGCGCCGACGATCGCGGGTTGGCAGGCCGCGTGGCAATCAGGTCTTCGGGCAGGTGGAAATCAAAATCGCTGAGTTTCATGGCCGCGCCATACAGCGCCCCCTATCCCGTTTCAACGGTCCTCTGCACTTGATCCAAAAGTTCGTTTTGGTTCTTCCGGTTTCACGGGCTGCGCGTTTGGTCCATCAGACACTGTGGGTGCGGGGGCTCTTAACAGGTTACGCAGAAACAGCGGTGCCAGACCGGACAGCGGATTAACGGTTACTTTCGGCTGTCGCAACGGCCCCGTGAGAGTGTAGTTGAACCCAATGACGCCCTCGCCTTTTTTGGTAAAAACACTGCCAATCGCGTTGACCAGGTAGATCGGAGAGATCGCACCGCGCAAATTCAGCATCCCGGAAACCGTGTCTATGGTGCCGTCAAACGACAGGCCCATCGACGGCCCGACGGCACTGCCGCTGAGTACCTTTACCTGAGTCGGGGTGATGCGCATGCGGCTTTCGATGGTGGCAAAATAGATGCCCTGCCCGGCCATTTCATCCAGCAAACCAACAAGGCTGATGGCGTTCAACAGCGCCGCCATAGCTGGTGCATCCTTGATGCGAGTATTTTTGATCTTCACATTAACATCGTAATTGCCGGGCCCCGCGATTGGTTCAAGTTGCAAATCAAGGGACCCTCCCCGCGCTTGTGTGATCATCCCGGCTGACCGCAAGACTGCCCCTGCATCGCCCGAGGTCAGTGTTACCGCACTACGGCTTGCCCGAGGTGCGACCTGCCCCCGCACTAAAGCTCCCCCGTTGACGCCAGCAGTGAAGGAGCCTTTGACGCCCCCAGTTGTCTGAAAATCGCCTTTGAAGCCAGTCAGCGCTATGGTTTCGGTGATTTGCAGGCGATCCAATGTTACGTCCAACCGAGGACCAGCGCCGGAACCACCGCCACTACCGCTACTGCCAAAGGTCGCCCGCCCCAGATTCATGACACCACCCAACACACGAATATCCGGCAACGCAGAGCCCCTGCTGACCAGTTCGGCCGGAACCGCTAACCAATTGCCTAGATCAAATGAGCTGAAACTCACACGGTCAAAATCTCCATCGCGAAACGAGATTGATGCGGTTGTACGCAGCCCGGCGGCGTTGAGCTTGAGTTCGTCCACGCGCAGGTTCTCTCCCAGCGTCGCCGCAACTGTCATAGTACCGGTTGTGCCCGGCCCCTTACGCCAGCCCAGTTCAGGAATGGACAACGTCACGCCTGCCAAATCAGAGGACGCCGTCAGTTTCGGTGGCGTTCCTGCACCAATGCCCAGCGCGATATCCGCAGTGCCCTGCCCTGTCAGCATCCCCTTCGGCAGTCCAGCTTTCAATTCGGTCATAAGGCGGGGGGACAGTTCTATCTGCCCCGTCAATTCGCTTCGCTGTGGTTCGGTGCCGCCGATGGGCTGCCGCCATGTAGCCCGAAGCGGAACATCTCCAAACAAACCATTGCCCGAAACAGCGACCTCAGTCTGATCGCCCACCAACTCAAGCCGAGCGGCACTGACTGAAAACCCAGGCACCAGCTTGTCACTTTGTACGTCATCAATCTCGCCAGCAAAGTGGAACTCGGCCTCTTCGAATTTAAGACCCTTTTTCAACGGCAGAGCCAACGTTCCGGTCAGGTCCACCTCACCTTCGGCCAAATCGACTGGCAGGTTCGCCTTGGTCAGCAACTCAAGCGGCGGCCGGTCAAGTAGCGACATTGCCGCCGTAACGCTCCCTTTGGCGGCGATACGGGTAATCGACGGAGACACCCCTTTAATGCCCGTATCAGGAATAATGAATGAGGTGCCCGTCGCATCAACCGCTCCGCCCTTGTCAGCAACAACAACGCCTTTTTCCGCCGTGGCCGTGAAACGGTCATTGATCAGACTGGCCTGCCCTTGTGCGTTCTCGAGTGGCGGCAGTGTCTTGGCAAAGCGGATCTTTGCTTTCTCGAACCCAAAGTCCAGATAGATGTCCGGCTTGTGCGCTGGTTGCAGCCGCAAGGCAAAATCCACGTCCGAAAATTGGCCCTCATACAGATTCTCGGCAACCCAAATCCGCGGCTTCGGCGCCAGACGGTCCGGCCAATAGTTCAACAACTGATCTGCATTCATATTGTCCAGATGCGCATCCACCTGTACCGCCCAACCATCTTTTTCGCCCGTCAGTTTACCCGAGCCCAGCAATCGGTAATTGGCATCTGCAACCATGATTTGACCTAAACGCAGCTCGAACGGGGCCAGTTTCATTTGCATGTCCAACTCGGCACGCGCCAGTTTCAGCGGTTCCGGGAAAAGGTTGGCCGGGTTGATGTTGATGCTGCTGAAGCTCAATTGTGAGGTCAGGCTTTCCAGAGTGCCGGTCTCGATACCGTCTAGAAAGGCCTTACCCTCACCCTGAAACGATCCCCAAGCCGAAACCACCGATACTTCGTTGAAATCCAACTCTTTACGGTTGGGGGTGTAGGTGAAGTAAGTTCTGGCTGACTCGAACGGGATCGGACGTGTTTCCTGCGTCGGCTGAACCGCCCCTGCGCCAAGGTTTAATGTCGCGAAGACCGGTCCCAGCGCCGAGTTACTATCGACACTTCCACGCAACGCGCCCGAGATTGGTGCCTTGAGGACCTGCAGCCATGACAAAGCAAGACTCTGGCTGGCGATATCTTCGGCAGGCAGATCGGTGATCGCAACGCCAAAACTCGCCTGAGGAGTACCCAGGACACTGGTATAGTTTGCTTCGACAGAACTGGCATATTCGCGCCCGGTCAGAACCGAAAACCCGGTGGCCAGATGCATTTCATCGCCTGTTCGGGTGGCCGTAATGTGACCTCCGTCAAAAACCCAGGCGCGACCTAAGCGAAGGTCTTTGAAATCAATTGTGAGGGATTCCAAATCGACCGATCGAAGCCCCGATAGGATAGGTGAAAGAAACACCTCGTCCGATTGCTCAATCAGTTGCGCCAGATCAGGTGCTTCCTGTACCGGGGCGCTTCCTGACCCAACGGTCAGCGACAATGCCCCGTCCAGCCCCCGGGTCAGATCGAATTGCGCATCCCGAACAGTGATACGGCGCGGGCGAATCTGCCCTCGAAGCAAACCACGCATGGACAATCGGGTCTGCAATTCTGAAACCCGCGCGATCTGCTGTCCCGCTGCATCACTGATTGTCACATCTGTCAATTGCAGACGGGGACGCCATTCTTCGTTGACGATAAAGCTGGCATCCCCAAAGCTGAACTTCAGGCCACCCAGACTTTGCTCCAGCCTTTGCTCCACCTTATGGCGCACCCATTCCGGCGCGTGTAGATTTTGGCCGAACAGAAAGAACCAGCCAGCAAACACAAGCAAACCCAGCGACAAAACCGTCCAGCCAGAGAAATGCGCAGCTTTACGGCGACGCGATCGGCGACGACGCGGAGGTTCCTCCGGCTGAGCCGCACTTTTTTCCTCGTGCTGCACCAATTTTCTATCCACGCCTTCCAACCCGCTTACGCCGCCCTATGATGACGGGCAGCCCTTAAAAAACTTTAGCGGAGTTTCCAATGCCCGACGTTTCAGACATCGCCCCTGATTTCACTTTGCCCCGCGACGGAGGTGGCGAGGTCACCTTGTCAGCCCTGCGCGGCAGCACCGTGGTTCTTTTTTTCTATCCTCGTGATGATACGCCGGGCTGCACCAAGGAATCCATCGGTTTCTCGGAACAACTTCAAGCATTTGCCGATGCGGGCGCTCAAGTT
Source organism: Ruegeria arenilitoris (assembly GCF_013032445.1). Lineage (GTDB taxonomy): Bacteria > Pseudomonadota > Alphaproteobacteria > Rhodobacterales > Rhodobacteraceae > Ruegeria > Ruegeria arenilitoris_F. The sequence goes on from NZ_WQCA01000001.1 coordinate 204,014, forward strand.
TTCGGCATCTCACGCGATAGCGTCGCCAAGCACGACAAGTTTGTCGCCAAGCACAGCCTGACCACGCCGCTTTTGTCGGATGAGGGCTCCTCGGTATGCGAGGACTACGGCGTGTGGGTGGAAAAGAACATGTACGGGCGCAAGTCGATGGGGATCGAGCGTTCGACCTTTATCATCGACGCCGAAGGCAAGATTGCCCGCGTCTGGCGCAAGGTCAAAGTGCCGGGCCACGTGGATGAGGTGCTGGAGGCCGTGCGCACCCTGTGACCCCTCTCGACCACGGTCGCCATCCGGTCTAAGACCCGCTCACCTGACCAAGCGGAGAAAACCAGTGTCGAAAACACTGACCCAGATGGCGACCGAAGTTCTGACCACAGCGGATGGGCGGGAAAAGACCGCCCTGTCCAAACGATATGCCGCGGCGTGGTTTGCATCGCGCAAGGAGGACGCGCCCGAGATTGAGATCGGCACCTCGACGCCCCCGTTGCAACCGGCACGGCCGGATCGACCGGAATTGTTGTCTCCGCGCGAGGTCCCGAAACGCAAACCCGGAACCGAAGCAGGTCGGATTGCCCTGCTGCACGCGGTTGCGCATATCGAGTTGAACGCAGTTGACCTGCATTGGGACATCATCGCCCGCTTTGGTCACGTGCCGATGCCGATCGGATTCTACGACGACTGGGTCAAATGCGCCGAGGAGGAATCGCGCCATTTCGAGATGGTGTGCGATTGCCTTGAGAGTAGGGGCAGCCACTATGGCGCCCTGCCCGCCCATGCCGGAATGTGGCGTGCAGCCGAGGACACCACTGAAGACCTGATGGGACGGCTGGCCGTGGTGCCAATGGTGCTTGAAGCCCGCGGTCTGGACGTGACCCCCGGCATGATCGATATCTTTCGCAAGGCCAAGGACGAGCAGGCCATCGCCGCGCTGGAAGTCATCTACGCAGAAGAAGTCGGACATGTAGCCTATGGCTCGAAATGGTTCCATTTCCTGTGCGGGCGTGAAAACGCCGACCCCAAGAACGTGTTTCACCAACTGGTGCGGCGGTACTTCCACGGCGCGTTGAAACCTCCGTTCAACGAGGAAAAACGAGCCGAGGCTGGGTTGCCCCCTGACTTCTACTGGCCGCTGACCGAAGACCTGCCACCGCCCGGTGCCGCGCAGTAAGCCTGCTCAAGTTGACGTTATCGGCAATTTCCCGCCGAGAATTGGCGGGAATTCCCTGCATTGTTGTGTGAACTAGTTAACAAACTTGCCCAAAGCAAACGCGCCCTCTATGCAGTTCGCCCAAGGGACGGCTATCACTCACGACCGGTCCCGATCTTGGGGATGAGAGGTGAAGACGCGTGCGAACACGTCTGGCAATCAAACTACACTCACTGCTCGAGCGGCATTTCCCGGAACGCCGGGTTTTTCTGAAATCTGACAACGACACGCGGTTCATTCGGCTGAGTTCGGAAACCCAAATCGCAGCCGTCGCCGGTGTGGCGGTAATTGTTGGCTGGACCGCAGTGGCCACGGCAATTCTGCTGATGGACAGCATCGGATCGGGCAACTTCCGCGAACAGGCCAAGCGGGACCAGGCAACCTATCAGGAACGTCTGAACATCCTGTCTGCCGAACGTGATGCCCGTGCCCAGGAAGCACTGGCCGCGCAGGACCGGTTCAATGCGGCGCTGAAACAGATCTCGGCGATGCAGTCGGAACTTCTGGCCTCGGAAAACCGTCGCCGAGAGCTTGAGACCGGGATTGAGGTGATCCAAACCACCCTACGCGCCACCATGAAGCAGCGCGAAGAGGCCCGCACCGAACTGGCCAGCGTTCAGGTCGAGGCCGATGACGGCGAAATGTACGTCACCGCATTAGCCGCCCCCGAACAAATGAATTTCATGACCGAGGCACTAACCCGCACCGCGCAAGAGCGCGATCAGATTGCGGCAGATGCCAAGGACGCACTGGATCAGCGCGACGAGCTTGAACTGGAAATCCAGCTGATGCAGGAACGCAGCGACGAGATCTTCCGCCAATTGGAAGAGGCGATGGTGATCTCGGTCGAACCACTGGACAAGATGTTCCGCCAGGCCGGTATGCCTACCGACCGTATTATTGAAGAGGTCCGCCGCGGTTACAGCGGTATGGGCGGACCGCTGACACCCATCTCTTTCAGCACGCGCGGTGAGGACCTGACCCCCGACGAAATCCGCGCAAATGTTTTGCTGCAACAGATGGATCAGCTGAACCTGTACCGCATTGCTGCCGAAAAAGCTCCGTTTGCCAATCCCGTAAGTTCCGTGGTGCGGTTTACGAGCGGTTTCGGTACGCGCCGCGACCCTAAAACCGGCGGTCGACGCATGCATAATGGCGTCGACTTCGCCGGTCCTCAGGGCACGGATATCTTCGCCACCGCAGATGGTGTCGTCACACATGCAGGCTGGCAATCCGGTTTCGGGCGAATGGTAAAGATCCGTCACGCCTTTGGAATTGAGACACTTTATGCTCATAACACCAAGATCCGCGTCAAGGTTGGTCAAAGGGTCTCGCGCGGGGAACATATTGCTGATATGGGTAGCACCGGACGGTCTACCGGAACGCATCTGCACTATGAGGTGCGCGTAAACGGAAAACCTGTAAACCCAATGACTTACATCAAGGCTGCGAGAAATGTTTTCTAAGAGCAAAATCAACGAGCCCGGATCAAATGCACCCGAGGCGGCGAAACCTGCCGCTCCGGCCACACCGGCGACCCCTGCACCGGCGGAAACCAAGGCCAGCACTGCGCCCAAGCCCAAGCCTCCGGCATCGGTTCTGTCCTCGGATCTGCACATCACCGGCAACATGAAAACCACCGGTGACATTCAGGTCGAAGGCACGGTCGAAGGCGATATCCGTGCGCATCTGCTGACCATCGGCGAAACCGCCACCATCAAAGGCGAAGTCACCGCCGATGACGTCGTGATCAATGGTCGCATCGTGGGCCGCGTACGTGGCCTGAAAGTGCGTCTGACCTCGACCGCGCGTGTCGAAGGCGACATCATCCACAAGACCATCGCTATCGAAAGCGGCGCGCATTTCGAAGGTTCGGTGCAGCGTCAGGACGACCCGCTGAACCCGGGCCGCAGCGCCAAGCCCGGCGCCAACCCGGCGGCAGAGGTCAAGCAGTAACACTGCTCCGATGTCCGAATGAACAAACGCCGCTGGATACCCTGCGGCGTTTTTCTTTTGCCCTTGCTGACCGGCGTAGTCGGTATAGGGTTCTGACATGTTGATCTTTTTCTCAATCTTGCTGCTGATCGCGGGCTTTTTCCTGTACCGCCACTGGTCTAGGTCGCAGGCGCGACAAGAGTTGCTGGCCACCCCCCTGACCAACCACCAACGCAGCGTGATCGAACAGCAGGTGCCGCTGATCTGCCGCCTGCCCGCTGATCTGCGGGCCAAGCTGGACGGCAAGGTGAACCTGTTTCTGGATCAGGTGCAATTCCACGGCTGCGACGGACTGGAGGTCACCGAAGAGATGGAGCTGGCTATCGCCGCGCAAGCCAGCCTGCTGTTGGTGAACAGCGACCTCTGGTATGACCATCTGACGACGATCCTGATCTATCCCAACGCCTTTAAGTCGCGCCAGCGCCGGCAGGAAGGGTATGTCGTCAGCGAGAAGGAAATCGTGCGCACCGGCGAAAGCTGGGATCGCGGACCGGTGATCCTGTCGTGGCGGCACAGCAAGGCGGGAGCGATCAATGACCATGACGGACAGAACGTCGTGCTGCACGAATTTGCGCATCAGGTCGACGACCTCTCGGGGGGCACCAACGGCGTTCCGATCCTCAGCGACGGGCAGAGCTTTGCCGAATGGGAACGTGTCTTTCTGACCGCCTATGATGCCCATGTGCGCGCGGTTGAACACGGCCAACACACCGTCATTGATCCTTATGGAGCGACCGGCCACGAGGAGTTTTTTGCTGTCTCGGTAGAGGTCTTTTTTGAACAGCCGCGGCAGCTGAAAGCGGCTGTTCCGGAGGTATACGAACAGTTGTCAAAACTGTTTCGGCTAGATCCCGCGACTTGGGACTAGCTGTCCGGTCAAACACGGTGGTTTATTTCTGAAAGCTGTGTTTGAAATTTCCCCATTTCCACTGTTTCACAAAAAGCGATTTTTGAATTAACCTTAAATCAGTGTTTTCAGGAGGATTTTTCATGCCATCAAAACTAATGGCCGAGTTTTTCGGCACGTTCTGGTTGGTGCTGGGCGGTTGCGGCAGCGCTGTTCTGGCAGCAGGTGTTGCCGATGTGGGCATCGGCTGGCTGGGTGTTTCCTTTGCCTTCGGCCTTACGGTTCTGACCATGGCGTATGCGGTCGGTCACATTTCGGGCGGGCATTTCAACCCGGCGGTCAGCCTTGGACTGATGATCGGCGGCAGGTTTCCGGCTAAGGACCTGATCTCTTACTGGATCGCACAGGTGATCGGCGCGATTGCCGCCGCAGCGGTCCTGTATCTGATCGTCAGCGGTGCCCCGGGGTTTGAAGGCGTCGGGGGATTTGCCTCGAACGGGTATGGCGAAGCATCACCCGAAGGCTATTCGATGATGTCCGCTTTGGTGATCGAGATAGTGATGACCGCGTTCTTTATCATCGTCATTCTTGGCGCAACGTCCAACTTTGCACCCGACGGGTTCGCCCCGATCGCTATCGGCCTCTGCCTGACGCTGATCCACCTGATCTCGATCCCGGTGACGAACACGTCGGTCAACCCAGCGCGGTCCACAGGTGTGGCTTTGTTCGCTGATGCACCGGCCCTTGGTCAGCTTTGGCTGTTCTGGGTTGCTCCGCTGATTGGTGCCGCCATCGGGGCGCTGATCTGGCAGGCAATGGGCGACGACTAAGCCTAAAAAAGCCCCGAAGCGGACTGCGTCGGGGCTTTTTTTGTTTATTCGGTGACGGTGACTTTTTTCATCACGTCTGGCTGACCGATGACAGCACCGTTGGGGCCATCGCCCCGCTTGATCGTATCGACCACATCCATGCCGTCGGTCACCTGACCAACTACCGTGTATTGACCGTTCAGGAACGGACCCGGTTCGAACATGATGAAGAACTGCGAGTTCGCACTGTCGGGGTCCTGTGCCCGCGCCATGCCCACGACACCACGGTCATAGTTATAGTCTGAGAACTCGGCAGGTAGATCAGGGCGGTCGGACCCGCCTGTACCTGCGCGGCGCATATCGCCGCCGATACGACCAAATTCAACATCGCCAGTCTGCGCCATGAAGCCGTCGATCACGCGGTGAAACACCACGCCATCGTATTTACCTTCAGCAGCCAAAGCACTGATCTGCTCAACATGCTTAGGAGCAATGTCTTCGAACAGGTCGACAGTGACGGTGCCGTTGGCGCCCTCACCTTCGATCTCGATCTGAAGCCCGGTGGCCAGCGCGGGGCTGGCCAAAAGGACGAAAGCAGCGGCCAGCTTATACATCGGCCGCCACCTTGACGCTGATCATGCGATCCGGGCTCGCAGGCGGCTCTCCGCGTACGATGGCGTCCACATGCTCCATCCCGTCGATGACGCGACCGTAAACGGTGTACTGGCCGTTCAGGAAGTGGTTGTCCTTGAAGTTGATGAAAAACTGCGAGTTGGCCGAGTCTGGATTCTGCGAACGCGCCGCGCCCAACGTGCCGCGATCATGCGGCAGTTTCGAGAACTCCGCCGGAACGTTCGGCAGCGACGATCCACCGGTACCCGCCATACGAATATTGAACCCGTCTTCCATGTCGCCATGCTGCACGTCGCCGGTCTGCGCCATGAAACCGTCGATCACACGGTGGAAGGCCACATTGTCATACTCACCACCACGGGCCAGCTCTTTCATCCGGGCGCTGTGTTGAGGGGCCACGTCCGGAAGCAATTCGATGACGACATTGCCGTCTTTCAGCTCGATGATGATGGTGTTTTCGGGATCCTTGATCTCGGCCATGAGGCCCTCCTGTCGTTTAACTTGCGCAAATACCTATGATGCGGGCGCGCGAATGCCAAGTGACGCATTGACCTGAGGGCAAAATGCAGGAAAAGAACCGCCTAAATCTGTTTCACATTTCCGAGGATTGCACGATGGGCTGGAAAACTCTCGACGACATGGACCTGAACGGCAAACGCGTGCTGGTGCGCGTCGATATCAACGTTCCGGTGGTGGATGGGGTCGTGACCGACGCCACCCGCATTCAGCGCATCGTGCCGACGGTTCGTGATATCATTGCAGCCGGCGGCAAACCTATCCTGCTGGCGCATTTCGGGCGTCCGGGTGGTGAGCGCCGCGAGAACCTGTCGCTGAAACAACTCGTCCCCACACTACAGGATGCCTTCGGTGCCACGGTCCTGTTTGCCGCCGATTGCGTCGGTACCGAGGCCGAACTGGCCGCCGAGGCACTGCAACCGGGTCAGGTGTTGCTGCTTGAGAACACTCGCTTCCACGCAGCCGAATCCAAAAACGATGCGGATCTAGCCGCAGGCATGGCCAAACTGGGTGACGTTTACTGCAATGACGCGTTCTCTGCCGCCCACCGTGCACACAGTTCGACCGAGGCCATAGCCCGCCTGCTGCCAGCTTGTGCAGGCCGCCTGATGCAGGCCGAACTTGAGGCGCTGGAAGGTGCTCTGGGTGCACCCAAGCGCCCGGTGACCGCCGTGGTGGGCGGTGCAAAGGTTTCGACCAAACTCGAGCTGCTGGGCAACCTGATCGCCAAGGTGGATTATCTGGTAATCGGCGGCGGCATGGCGAACACTTTCCTCGTTGCCAAAGGTCTGCACGTGGGGAAATCGCTGGCCGAGCGGATCATGAAAGACACCGCCGCTGAAATTCTGGCCAAAGCCGAAGGCGCGGGCTGCACCATCGTTCTGCCCACCGACATTGTCGTTGCGGACAAGTTCGAAGCAGGCGCCCCGCATCAGGTACTGCCCGCTGACCGATGCCCCGAGGACGGCATGATCCTGGACGCCGGACCCGAAAGCGTTGCCGCAATCACCGAGGTCTTCGCCAAAAGCCAGACCCTGATCTGGAACGGCCCGCTGGGTGCGTTCGAGATCGAGCCTTTCGACACAGCCACCAATGCCGCGGCGCTGAAAGCCGCCGCCATGACCCGCTCGGGCCAGTTGGTGTCGGTCGCCGGTGGCGGGGACACAGTCGCCGCGCTGAACGCCTCAGGCGCGGCCAAGGACTTTTCGTACATCTCGACAGCCGGTGGCGCGTTCCTTGAGTGGATGGAAGGCAAAACCCTGCCCGGCGTTGCCGCGCTGGAAGGCTGAGCCACGCGAATTGGGCGCTTGTTAAAACTCGTGGTAAACTCTCCCCTTTAAGGTGGAGAATTTGCCATGAGAGTTTTTGCCTGCCTGATCATTGCCCTGTTTCCCCTGCCCGCTGTTGCCCAATCCAGCTGCGGCGGGCAGACTCAGCTGGATGCGAATTTCTGCGCCAAGGAGAAATGGGAAATCGCCGACCGTGAACTGAACCGGATCTGGAAAGAGGTCAAACCTCTGGCAGATGCGCGTGGAGACGGGCAAACCCTGCTGACCGAGCAACGCGCGTGGCTAAGAGCCCGCGATGCCGCATGTGAGCCTGAGTTGAAAAGCGACGGCAGTGCTGCGCCGATGTTCTACTGGGCCTGTATGGAACAGCAGACCCTGACCCGCAATCAGGCGCTAAACGCATGGCGATGAAAACGCGCCGCTAACAAATTTGTAAATTTGCGAATCAGGGGATTCACAACCCGAATCACCTGTGACATAGTGCGGTCAGATGCTCGAAAAGGGCACGTTATTGAGGCAGACTTCATACGGCGGTAAACAGAGTGTCCCGTTCCCATCGGCCCGGCTTGGGCTCAGTCGTTTTCTTCATGGTGGCGTTTATGCTTGGTGTGTATTTCACCTTTGCTGCCGTGCAGGGCGACTATGGCCTGTTCCGACGGGTCGAGATTGCGGCGGAACGGGACGCCCTGTCACGCGATCTGGACAAGCTCGAGGCTGAGATCGTCGAGATGGAAAACCTGACCCGCCGACTGTCAGATACCTATCTGGACCTCGATCTGCTGGATCAGCAGGCGCGCTCAGTTCTGGGTATGATCCGCTCGGACGAGATTGTCATTCGCTGATCCGGCCAAGTTTCTTCAAAAAATCATACCGCACCAATACCTTGACCGTCGAAAAGCGGCCTGTTTCCGCAGGACCGGACGCTGCGTCACATTTCCCCTCGCCAGAAAGCCGGAAATGCTTTATGAGATAGTTTAACGCTAAACTATCTGTCCGAAAGGGGGAGATCGCCACGATGGCTGCGCGAAAAACCACAAAGAAACCAAATGTTTCTGCGGAAGAGCTTAAAACCTATTACCGCGAAATGCTTCTGATCCGCCGATTCGAGGAAAAGGCGGGCCAGCTTTATGGCATGGGTCTGATCGGTGGGTTCTGCCACCTTTACATCGGACAGGAAGCCGTTGTTGTGGGCCTTGAGGCCGCAGCCAAGGAAGGCGACAAACGCATCACCTCATACCGTGACCACGGCCACATGCTGGCTTGCGGGATGGAGCCGGGCGGCGTGATGGCCGAATTGACCGGGCGCATCGGAGGCCTCTCCAAAGGTAAGGGCGGCTCGATGCACATGTTCTCGAAAGAGAAGCATTTCTACGGCGGCCACGGCATCGTCGGCGCGCAGGTTCCGCTGGGCGCGGGTCTGGCCTTTGCCGATAAGTACAAGGAAAACGGCGGCGTGACCTTCACTTATTTCGGTGACGGTGCGGCAAACCAGGGTCAGGTCTACGAAACCTTCAACATGGCCGCCCTCTGGGATCTGCCTGTGGTTTTCGTGATTGAGAACAACCAATACGCCATGGGCACTGCGCAGGCGCGCTCGACCTCGACCAAGGACATCTACCACCGTGGCGAAGCCTTCGGCATCCCCGGCGAGATCGTCAACGGTATGGACGTGCTGGCGGTTAAGGAAGCTGGCGAGAAAGCCGTCGCCCACTGCCGCGCGGGCAAAGGCCCTTACATCCTGGAAATCAAGACCTACCGCTATCGCGGCCACTCGATGTCCGACCCGGCCAAGTACCGCACCCGCGAAGAAGTTCAGAAAGTCCGCGAGCAAAGCGACCCGATCGAACATGTGCGCGAGCTGCTGCTGGCCGGCAAGCACGCAACCGAGGATGACCTGAAAGCGATCGACAAAGAGATCAAAGAGATCGTCAACCAGGCCGCCGAATTCTCGAAAGAAAGCCCCGAGCCTTCCGTCGAAGAGCTCTGGACCGACATTTACGCCTGAGAGGACGATTAAGACATGGCAACCGAAATTCTCATGCCCGCCCTTTCGCCCACGATGGAAGAGGGCACGCTGGCCAAATGGCTGGTCAAGGAAGGCGACACTGTATCCTCGGGCGACATCCTGGCCGAGATCGAAACCGACAAGGCGACGATGGAGTTCGAAGCAGTCGATGAAGGCATCGTCGGCAAGATCCTGATCGCCGAGGGCACCGAAGGGGTCAAGGTCAACACCCCCATCGCGGTACTGGTCGAAGAAGGCGAAGACGCCTCCGCCCTGCCCGCGGCTGCCCCTGCAGCTGCAGCGGTGGCCGAGGCCGCCCCGGTGGCGGTTGAGGCCCCCGCTCCCGCCGCAGCCCCGGCCGCTCCGGTCGTAGACCTGTCGCCCGACTGGCCCGCAGACGCACCGATGGCACAGCAGACCGTCCGCGAAGCGTTGCGCGACGCTATGGCCGAAGAAATGCGCGGCGACGAAGACGTCTTCCTGATGGGTGAAGAAGTCGCCGAATATCAGGGCGCATATAAGGTCTCCCAAGGCCTGCTGGATGAATTCGGCGGCAAGCGCGTGATCGACACCCCGATCACCGAACACGGTTTTGCCGGCATCGCGGTTGGTTCGGCCTTTGGTGGCCTTAAACCGATTGTCGAGTTCATGACCTTCAACTTCGCCATGCAGGCGATTGATCAGATCATCAACTCGGCTGCAAAGACACTCTATATGTCCGGCGGTCAGATGGGTTGTCCGATCGTGTTCCGCGGCCCCAACGGCGCCGCTGCCCGCGTGGCCGCTCAGCACAGCCAAGACTACGCCGCATGGTACATGCAGGTGCCCGGTTTGAAAGTTGTAATGCCGTATTCGGCAGCTGATGCCAAAGGCCTGCTGAAATCAGCCATCCGCGACCCCAACCCGGTGGTCTTTCTGGAAAACGAAATCCTCTACGGTCGCTCGTTCGATGTGCCGCAGGTGGATGACCTTACCATCCCGTTGGGCAAGGCGCGCATCTGGCGCGAAGGCTCGGACGTGACCATCGTCAGCTTTGGCATCGGTATGCAGTTCGCTCTGGAAGCCGCCGACAAGCTGGCCGAGGAAGGCATCAGCGCTGAAGTGATCGACCTGCGCACCATCCGCCCGATGGACACCGGCGCGATCATCAACTCGGTGATGAAGACCAACCGTCTGGTGACCGTCGAAGAGGGCTGGCCGCAAGGCTCGGTCGGCAGCTACATCTCGTCCGTCGTGATGCAAGAGGCGTTCGACTACCTCGACGCCCCGGTCATCAACTGCACCGGCAAGGATGTTCCGATGCCCTACGCAGCGAACCTTGAAAAGCTGGCCCTGATCACTACCGATGAGGTGATCGCCGCCGTCAAGCAAGTGACCTATCGATAGGCAATGGCCACCGGGAGCGTACATAATCCTGCTGGCGTGGACTGGCTTTTCGAAAGCCTTGTCTCGGCACGCAAGGACAATAACCGCAACTTGCTTTATGTCTGTGCGGCGTTCCTGTTGGTTTCCTTTGTCAGCATTGCGTTTAACCTGGATGCCTTCGACCAGATTCAATTCGATCTACTTTCAGTCGAAGGCAACCTGACAAGCGCTTGGCCCATCCGAACAATGTTGTGCGTCGCCTGCATCGTATCCTATGCCTCGGTCATTTACATCGTGCTCGAGCAGCAACGCCTGCAATTGGGTATGGAGTATCTGGCGGCCATCCAACACAGCGACGCAGCTGCACTTGGTCAGTTCACAGAATGGCTTGAAAAAAACCATCCGCGTGTTTCACAGGCGCGCTCGTTGGTCGTGGGGGTTTTCGTGACCTTCTGCGCGACCATTCTCCTAATCGATATCGCATCGCTGATCTACTCATTCTCGAAGTAAGAGGACATGAAAACATGCCCACCGAAATTCTGATGCCCGCCCTGTCACCGACCATGGAGGAAGGCACGCTCGCCAAATGGCTGGTCAAGGAAGGCGACACCGTCTCGTCCGGCGACCTTTTGGCCGAAATCGAAACCGACAAGGCCACGATGGAGTTCGAGGCCGTCGACGAAGGCACCATCGGCAAGATCCTGATCCCTGAAGGCACCGAAGGGGTCAAGGTCAACACTGCCATCGCGGTTCTGCTGGAAGATGGCGAAAGCGCCGATGATATCTCTGCCGCGCCTGCCGCAGCCCCTGCGGCTGCCCCCGCAGCCGCCGCGGGCAACGAGGCCGCCGCGCAAGCGGCGTCCGAGGCGCCCGCCCCTGCACCAGCAGCTCCGGCCAAAGCTGATGGCGGTCGTATCTTTGCTTCACCTCTGGCCCGAAGGATTGCCGCGCAGAAAGGCCTGGACCTGACGCAGATCACGGGCACTGGCCCGCATGGCCGCATCGTCAAGGCGGATGTCGAAAGCGCCTCAGCAGCTCCGGCTGCGGCCGCGCCAGCCCCGACAGCAGCAGCACCCGCTGCTGCTCCGGCCGGTCCTTCGGCAGATGCCGTGGCTCGCATGTACGAAGGTCGCGAATACGAGGAAATCAAGCTCGACGGTATGCGCAAAACCATCGCCGCACGCCTCAGCGAAGCCAAGCAGACCATTCCGCATTTCTATCTGCGCCGCGACATCAAGCTGGACGCGCTGCTGAAATTCCGCGGCCAGTTGAACAAGCAGTTGGAAGGCCGGGGCGTTAAGCTCAGCGTCAACGATTTCATCATCAAGGCCGTTGCCAACGCGCTGCAACAAGTTCCCGCCTGCAACGCGGTTTGGGCAGGTGATCGGGTTCTGCAGCTGAAGCCCTCGGACGTGGCGGTCGCCGTCGCGATTGAAGGTGGCCTGTTCACGCCGGTCCTGCAGGATGCTGACATGAAGTCACTGTCCGCGCTGTCGACCGAGATGAAAGACCTCGCCTCCCGCGCCCGCGAACGCAAGCTGGCGCCGCATGAGTATCAGGGCGGTACGTTTGCAATCTCGAACCTCGGCATGTTCGGCATCGACAATTTCGACGCCATCGTGAACCCGCCCCATGCCGGCATTCTGGCCGTGGGCTCCGGCGTCAAGAAACCGGTCGTTGGCGATGACGGAGAGCTGACCGTGGCCACCGTCATGTCGGTCACCATGTCTGTCGATCACCGGGTGATTGACGGCGCACTGGGCGCCGAACTGCTGCAGGCCATCGTCGACAATCTGGAAAACCCGATGGTTATGCTGGCCTGATCCACCCCAAAAACAAAAAAGCCGCCTCAGACCCGAGGCGGCTTTCTTCGTTTATAGGGTTCGACTTACTTGTCTTTGCCTAACATGTGATCCATCGAAATCGACGGCTGATCACACCCGGCCTCACCCACAATCTTGGCGGGGATACCGGCAACGGTCGTGCAGGCTGGAACCTCTTGCAGCACCACCGACCCTGCGGCGATCCGGCTGCAATGGCCCACCTCGATATTGCCCAGAACCTTGGCCCCGGCGCCGATGAGCACACCATCACCGATGGTGGGGTGACGCTGTTCTTCTTCCTTACCGGTTCCGCCGAGAGTCACCGAATGCAGCATAGAGACGTTGTCGCCCACCACGGCCGTTTCACCGATCACGATGGAATGGGCATGGTCAATCATGATGCCCTTGCCGATACGCGCAGCGGGGTGAATGTCGATCCCGAAAATCTCTGACGAACGCATCTGGAAGAAATACGCCAAATCATGGCGGCCTTTGCGCCACAGCCAATGTGCCACACGATAGGCCTGCATCGCCTGATACCCTTTGAAGTACAGGATCGGCTGCAACAGACGGTGGCACGCCGGGTCACGTTCATAAACAGCCATCAGGTCCGCGCGCGCTGCTTCGATCAGCGACAGGTCATCCGCATAGGCTTCGTCAACGATTTCACGCAGCACCATCATCGACATCTCGTTCGAGCACAACTTGGCCGACACCCGGTAAGACAGGGCGCGCTCGAGGCTGCGGTGGTGCAGGATACAGGCGTGCACCAGACCACCCATCAGTGGCTCATTCTCGACGGCCGCCTGAGCTTCGGTGGTGATACGGGTCCAGACCGGGTCAACCGGTGTCACGTGACTGCGCTTTTCCAACATGGCTTTTGATCCTTTGCTGCGCCTAGAATGCCATTTAGTTGTAAAAACACCAAACGCAAACCCGTGATCTGCAGGGTAACGAAAATGAATGAAACCGAAATGGCAGGCTTTGCCGCAAGGATTCAGGCGCGATTGGCCGAGATTGCAGAACATTCGGCCTCGGAAAAAGATGCGCAGGCCGTTGTCGAGTTGGACCAGCAGGCCGTTGGTCGTCTCAGCAGGATGGACGCGTTGCAGAATCAGGCTATGGCCAAGGCACAGCAGGCCAATCGCGATACCGAGACACGGCGCTTGCAGGCCGCGCTGATCCGCATTCAGGACGGGGAATTCGGATATTGCGAGGATTGCGGCGACGAGATCCCCAAAGGTCGGCTGAACCTCGACCTCGCCGCCACCAAATGTGTCAGCTGTGCGTCCGGTTGATCTGAAACCGAACCAGATGACGCAGAACCATCTCAAAACACTGACAATATTGCGGGTCGTCAAACCCCGGCTCATCCGCCAGCTGTCTGTTGCGGGCCGCTGCCATCAACGAGCCGTTGCCGAACAATGGATGAAGCCGCCCGGTCTGGCCAACATGTTTGTCGGCCAGTTCCGCTTCGTGGATCATACGGGTGCAGAGGCGATTGCGGTCCACCGGCGACGCGGCCAGCAAGGCTCGTGCCGCAGCGCTGACATCTCCATGCAAGACAGGACGCATGTCGCGACTTACCCAACTTTCAGGCTGGTAGGCAGGCCCGGCCCATAGCTGGCTGAGACCTGAGCCACCCTGACTTCATAGGCACCGCTTACCCCATCCGCCGCTTGCGCCGCGGTCGAATAGAACCAGTTCGGCTCGCTCACAACCTGTTCCCGGACCAACGTGCCGTTGACGCGAATTTGAACAAGGTAGGATTCGCTTTCCTCCGCCAGCGGCACGTCCAGACCAGCCCAATCATCCCCATCCAGCCGGGTGCGGCGTATCCATGTCACCTGGTCGCCTGTGCCATCTGAAACAGCCCTGAGATGCACGGGCGCGTAGGGGCGCAATCCGTTGCCGTCGAAGGCCTCAACAAGGTGGACGAAGGACGGATCGTCATAACCTCGTGTCGCCGGGCCGATGCGATAATGTTTGGACACTCGCCGCTCGGACCGCAGCAGGCTTGTTTGGTAAACCCGTTGATCCAGCAGGACGAACATTGACCCATCGGGCCAAACATCCGGCATCGCTGCGTCTGTCCCCAATTGGCCACGCAAACGCTCGGACAAGGTATAAATCCCGGTTTCCTGCAGCGTGGCGTCGGCGAACTGGAATACCTCCCAGTTTCCCGGTGTCCCGTCACCAATAGCCGCGAGGTTGGCACCGTTCAACAGCGCCTCACGCGGGCGGGATTCCAACAGCCCGTCGACCAAGTTTACCCGTAACGGCGCACCTTCGTCCCAGATACCGGCACTTGCCCGCCAGAGTGGCGTTTCAGTGAAACCGATAACTGCCTGCCCCGAAGTAACCTCCTGCAGCGCATAGTCCTCGTCACTCGCCGCCGAATACAAGGCAACGCTGCCGGGCCAGGGATTTGCCGAGGCGGCCAGATAGGGGGCATGTGGTGCTTCCGACCCGGTGATCAGCGGCAAATCCATGAACAAGGGCAGGACAGGAACCGGCGCGATTAAGGGCTTCGCAGTCACCTCATCATCAGGCAAATCGGAAGGAGCGTATACACCGGGTTCGATCCGCACCGCTTCGGCCAGTTGCAGATCTGCCTGTTCTAAGCGGTCGATACGATACCGCGCACCCTGCCCGTCTTTGGCCAAAGTGACAACGTCCCCCGCACCGATTTGCAGCATCGACGGCGGCAGCGCAAATCGGGCCGTCTCACGCGATACGCGCGCTTCGCTTAACCAGCGTTCAGCGGTCTGGCGACCCTCGGCCCGTGTCATCGACAGAGGTACCTCATTCACCGAAACCGAATGCGTCCGGGTATCCGGCAGGACGGCCTCTTCTGACACAAAATCATGGTCAGCATCCGACTGCACAAACCTCAACCGTACGCGGCCAGTCAACTCGGCCTCGGCCTCTCTTCGGTGCTCGACCCGACCTTCGATGTCAGAGCTATCGGCCAGCAGATCACTATCCAACTCAATCGCTCTGCGGCCATCGCGCATCTGGAACAGCAAAACACCGTCGCGTTCAATTGCGTCGAAACCATAGCGCAGCATCAGCGGCTGCAACGCGGCGCGGGCAGTGGTCACATCCTCAATCGCGTATCCCCGCACAACGCCATAGAGGCGCGACACATCGATATGCGTTACCCCTGACCCGTGGCAGATTTCCGTAACAACCGAGGCTAGAGTGCGCGACCCTGACCGCCCATTTAGCCAATGGCCACGAGGGTAATTGACGCCATCGCTCCATTGGCTGCGCAGGTTTGGAAAAGTGGGAAACGGGCGTGCATCCCAGGCCCAGACATAGGCGTTTGCCATGTCCACCATTCGACCACCATACTCTTCCGATATCGGGTTTGTCTTCGGATCGGACCAATAGCCCAGCATCGCCTTTAGGTATTGCGCCTGCATGAAATCGTCACGCAGCCCGTTTGAGTACTTTGGCAGGCGGGATTCCGAGGATTTGGGATCCAAGAACTTGTTCGGCTGGTTAGTCCCTTTATCGATGGCCGCACAACCCAGTTCGTCCATCCAAGCGGCATCGAACTGAGGCCCCCTCAACCCCTCGGGATCATGCGCCGAGAACGCCTGCGCCTCGGCCCCGTTGGGCCAGATCAGCTTGCGTTCCGAAGCCTTCCACTGAGGCCGCCGGTCCGGTGGCGAACAGTGCAATATCCCGCTGTCGCCAAAGATCATCACATCGCGCACCTGATCGAAAGTCTCACCGACCAGCGCCACCCGACTGGCCTCTCCGCGATCCAACGGTTTCGACCCTTCGACCATCGACCGCACCCATTCGGCCCCCGCGCGCGTCTTACCGGCACCGCGCCCGCCCATGATCACCCAGGACCGCCAGTCGCCCTCAGGCGGCAATTGATGCGGCAGCGCCCAGAACTCGAACAGGAAAGGGAGGGCGCATAGCCCCCCCTCCCCGATCTCACTCAGAAATCTGTCCCGAACCGCAGCATCGGCGGAGGCGAGCCAACCTGCACCCGATTTCAAATCGAGCGCGCTCAAGGTCGAGCGCATATCCCCCTTGGGCAATTCCGGCTTGTCTGTGATGTTGTTCGACAAAGCTTGTCTCCACTTTCTGACAACTTCGGATCAGCCCCTCTAACTGACCGAGTTGCTTGGCTGTTCCAGCCAGGTCTGCATCCTCCCCGGTTCCGATTTGCCTGCGCAGTTCTTCCGCTGCCTGGCGCAAACCGCGAATGGACGTCTCAAGCGACTGCAAAAGTTCTGCCGTCTGCAACATCCGCTCTTCCGGGGTAATCAAAGTCATGTTTGCCTGTGACCTCATGCGTGAGTTTTTCCGCACGAGAGAAACGAAAAACGGCCACCGGGTTTCCCCGGGGCCGTTGCCCACTTCTTCTAGCATGACACAACTTATACGAGAATGAGCGCGCAAAGTCAATGATTTGCGCAACAGGGGCGCAACACCCAAAGAACGCACCGGGTTAAGAAAGCTTGAACGCCCCCACGCAAACCGTTTGGATTGCCAGCCCGTAAGGCCGCTGTTCTAGGTACGAAAACCGGGGGGCACGCCCTATTCATTGCGTTCCTTTGATGGGATTAGCGTATCGGGAAAGGCTGACGATGAGGCGGTGAGCCTCCCTTTCGAATGGAGAATGTGCGTGTCTTCGCCGTCAAAGTTGAATGCACCGCTGCAGGAACTTTTAACGCATTGAACACAATTGCCCTGGGATCAGGTAAAGTCGGGGATGCGATCTTATCCCGTCTCGACCGCATCGGAGGCCCACATCAAAGCTTGACAAATCTGCGCGCAGGCCGCATGTGCCGCAGACCAAGCGCTGACGCGTGAGCATCTGGCCGTAACGGCCCCCACAGCGCACGACACATCTCCTAGTTCCCCTTCACGCAGGGTTCTTGATGCGATGGCCGGACGTACAGGACTCGCCTGTATGCCCCGAGGCTTCGCGGAAACCCTGCCGGTTACGCTGTTAGCGTGGCCTTTTGCTCTTGTCCGGTGCGGAAAACCGTTTCGGATCAAAAAGGAATGATACTTGTTCGACTTCGACATGCTGGGCCTTGCCCCGGCCCTGAATGACGCGCTGCAACGCGCGAACTTTACCCAACCCACGCCGATCCAGAACCAGGCGATCCCGCTGGCCCTGCAGGGCCACGACATCCTTGGTTTGGCCCAGACCGGCACGGGCAAAACGCTGGCATTCGGCCTGCCGCTGATTGACCATCTTTTAGCGCAACCCGGCAAACCTACCCCCAAATCGGTTAAGGCCCTAATCCTTGCGCCCACCCGCGAGTTGGTGAACCAGATCGCCGAAAGCCTGCGCAACCTGACCAAAAAGACGAAGCTGCGCGTGGCCACCGTGGTCGGCGGGCAATCCATCGGCAAACAGATCTCGTTCTTGTCGCGCGGCACCGACATTCTGGTCGCCACGCCCGGTCGCCTGATCGACCTGATGGAACGTGGCGCCGTTGACCTTAGCACGGTCCGCCATCTGGTGCTGGACGAGGCCGACCAGATGCTAGACATGGGCTTTATCCACGCCCTGCGCAAAATCGAACCGGCATTGGGCACACCGCGCCAGACCATGCTGTTTTCGGCGACGATGCCGAAACTGATGGAAGAACTAAGCCAGTCCTATCTGACCAACCCTCAGAGGGTGCAGGTTTCACCCCCGGGCAAGGCCGCAGACAAGATCACACAGTCGGTTCACTTCCTCGACCGGACTGAAAAACCGCGGAAGCTTCGCCAAGTTCTGTCAGAAGACATGGATGCTCTGACGCTGGTCTTTGCCCGCACCAAGCACGGGGCTGAGAAACTGATGAAAGGCCTTGTGGCGGATGGGTTCAACGCCGCCTCGATCCATGGCAACAAAAGCCAAGGTCAGCGCGACCGCGCGATCAAGGCGTTCCGCGCCGGAGAGATCAACGTTCTGGTCGCCACCGACGTTGCCGCGCGTGGGATTGATATTCCCGGCGTCGCTTACGTGATCAACTATGACCTGCCCGAGGTGCCTGACAACTACGTCCACCGCATCGGTCGCACCGCCCGCGCCGGACGCGAGGGCGAAGGCATCGCTTTTTGCGCACCGGATGAACTGGACCAGTTGCGCCAGATTCAAAAGCTGATGAAGATCGAAATTCCGGTCGCCAGCGGCACCATGCCCGAGTTCGCCGAACCCAAGAAACCGCGCAAGCGTGGCGGCTTCCGGGGCCGTAGACCGCACGGGGCAAATGAGGCGTCAAAACCCGCGCCGTCCAAACGTCGCCGTCCACGCCGACGCCCTGCCGCATAACAAAGAAAAGGCCGCGTTTGTCAACGCGGCCTTTTTCTTAGTTGCTCGAGCTGTTTCGCTCGGCTTCGATCTCTCGCCATTTAGCAACGTTGCGGTTGTGCTCGTCCAGAGTTTCGGCAAAGGCGTGCCCGCCTGTACCATCCGCAACAAAGAAGACATAGTCAGTCTCTTCCGGCGCCACAGCAGCCTCGAGGCTTGCAAGCCCCGGATTGGCAATCGGCGTCGGCGGCAGACCATCGATTACGTAAGTATTCCATGGCGTTGCCCGACGAAGCTCACTCCGCCGCAAGCCACGACCCAGCACGCCCTGACCTTTGGTGACACCATAAATCACCGTCGGGTCCGTCTGCAGCTTCATGCCCT
Source organism: Ruegeria arenilitoris (assembly GCF_013032445.1). Classification (GTDB taxonomy): domain Bacteria; phylum Pseudomonadota; class Alphaproteobacteria; order Rhodobacterales; family Rhodobacteraceae; genus Ruegeria; species Ruegeria arenilitoris_F. Next base: position 223,164 of record NZ_WQCA01000001.1, read on the forward strand.
TTTCAAGCCGGTTCACAAAGACGCTGGCCACCTGGCCACGCTCATGCGGAACACCGGTTTCTTTCTCGATGATTGAGGCGAGGATCAACATCTCTTCGGGGCTGCTGATCGGCAAATCATCCTGCCGGTTTTCCCAGACCGCGTTGATCCGCAACTGTTGCTTCGCTTGCATGTCCTGCAGCAAAGCAGCCCGGTCATCGCCCGAGGCTAGCTCATAACTGTCGGGGGCTAGCAAACCCTCGGCCGGTATCTCGGACACCTCACCAGTCAGCGCGTCGATACCCTTCAGCGCCTCAACCACCTGCCATGAGGTCACACCCTCAGCAACCGAAACGCGATAGCGGGTGTCGGAATCCTGACGCTTTTCAGTGTATGCGGCAGGGGCTTCTTCCTCACCAGCCTCGAAACTGGCGATTTCGACAAAGTCCAACGTGGCCGGGTCCAGTTCGCGTACTCGGGTCTGAACCCGCGTGACGCCGATGCGATATTCGATCTCAGACCCGCAGGTGCTGGCGCCGCTGCTTGTGATCTCGTCGATGATCTGCTCCATCGACGCACCTTCACGCACCAGAAAGCTGCCTGCTTTCAGTTGCTGGGCCTTGTCGGTGTAATCCGCACCCATCCGGAAGATCATGGCGCTGCTTATAGCGCCCTCATCCTCAAGCTGCTGGCTAACGCGAGTCATGTTAGATCCGCTTTTGACCTGCAGGCACATAGCGGTTTGCAGCGGGCCCTCGGACTTGTATTGCGACTGCCCCCAAAGGATCAAACCGCCGATCAGGAACAGGCTGACCACCAGGATGGTCAGCGCGTTCGATGCCAAAGCCCGCCACATTTAGCTGACCTTTCCGAAGATCACGCTCGCGTTGGTGCCGCCAAAGCCGAACGAATTCGACAGGGCCACGTTGATCTCACGCTCGCGTTTGGCGTTGGGTGCCAGATCAATCGGCGTTTCAACCGCCGGGTTGTCCAGGTTAATCGTTGGCGGAGCAACCTGATCGCGGATCGCCAGGATCGAGAAGATTGCCTCAATTGCGCCAGCCGCACCCAGCAGGTGACCGGTGGCCGACTTGGTTGAGGTCATAGTCGCGTTTGCTGCGTGGTCGCCCAGAAGACGTTCCACAGCACCCAGTTCGATCGTGTCCGCCATGGTCGAAGTGCCATGCGCGTTGATGTAGTCCAGATCCTTCGGCTCCAGCCCGGCGCTGCGCAGCGCGGCTTTCATCGAACGTTCGGCCCCATCGCCATCCTCGGACGGCGCGGTGATGTGATAAGCGTCGCCGGACATGCCATAGCCCAAAACCTCGGCATAAATCTCCGCGCCGCGCGCCTTGGCGTGCTCGTATTCTTCCAGAACGACGATGCCCGCGCCTTCGCCCATGACGAACCCGTCGCGGTCGACATCATAGGGGCGGCTCGCCTTCTTGGGATCGTCGGCATACTTGGTCGACAGCGCCTTGCACGCGTTAAAGCCCGCAATGCCGATTTCGCAGATACAGCCCTCACCGCCGCCTGCAACCATCACGTCCGCATCACCTGCGCGGATGATGCGGCTGGCGTCACCAATCGCATGCGCACCGGTCGAACAAGCCGTCACGACCGAGTGGTTCGGCCCTTTAAACCCATGGCGGATCGACACCTGACCAGAGGCCAGGTTGATCAGTGCTCCGGGAATAAAGAACGGCGACACGCGGCGCGGGCCCTTGTCGCGGATCAGGTTGGCCGTGTTCGCGATGGACCCAAGCCCACCAATACCGGACCCGATTAGAACGCCCGTGCGCAGGCGCGCCTCTTCGTCCTCGGGCAACCAATCGGCGTCCTTGCAGGCCATCTCAGCTGCGGCGATCGAAAACAGAATAAAGTCTTCGATCTTGCGCTGCTCTTTCGGCGGCATCCAGTCGTCGGGGTTGAACGTTCCGTTTGTCCCGTCTCCGCGCGGCACTTCGCAGGCATAGGTCGTGGTGACCCCGCTTGCCTCAGCGTCGAACTGAGTGATCGGACCCGCACCGGATTCTCCGTCCAGCAGCCGTGACCAAGTTTCCTCGACCCCGCTGGCCAAAGGAGTGACCAATCCCAGACCGGTTACAACGACTCTGCGCATGAAATGCCTCTTGCCTGCTTCCTGTTTGAGAACCGCTCATACCCCGGCCCGGGGGCCGGGGGCAAGAGCAACGGCATATTCCTTTCCGGCAGCATCCTGCCAAAACCGAAAAGATACTCTGCTTGCGATCACAAGAACGGCTCAGAATTGAAAAAACCGCCCGTTGCCCAGAAGGGCAACAGACGGCTTACGATTTGTCCGTCAGTTACTGGAACTGCGCGACCGGTTCATGTGCGGCTTGCGCCACTTCCAGCGCGTCGGCCAGATCGATCGACTTACGGAACAGCGCGCGGCCAACAATCGCGCCCGAAATATTCGGGATATATGCCAAACGCGAAATATCATCCGAAGTCCGCACCACACCACTGGCGATGACCGGCGTACGGGACTTTTCTGCCAAACCGGAAATCAGGCCCAACTGCGCCTCAACATCTTCCATGTCGCTGTCGATATCCGTCACCAAAATGGCGGCAAACGGTGTATCGGCGAACGCCTCGATATAAGCTTCCGGGGTGAAAGCGCTTTGGCTGCGCCAACCTTCGGTCATCACCTGCCCTTGCCAGACATCCACAGCCAGAACGATCTGATCCGGATAAAGCTTAGCGAGTTCCTTGACCAAGATCGGATCCCATGCAGCCAACGTACCGATGACAATACGCCCTGCGCCTTTGTCGATCCAGTGCTCGACTTGTTCGCGAGTACGCATACCACCAGCCAATTGCACCGACATTTCAGACGAGCGAATGATCTCTTCAACCAGTTTGACGTTGGTATCTCGTCCTTCGATCGCGTCGAAGTCGGTCAGTTGCATCCACTCCGCACCAGCGGCCGACCAGCCGCGCGCTGTTTCAACGGGGTCCACATGCCAAATCATAGCTTCATCCAGACGGCCTTTTTCCAGTGTCACACACCGGCCGTTCTGCAGTTCCATAGTGGGATAAATCCTCATGAGCACGCTCCTCCGCTCAATCGCATTGCAATTCACAGTATCATACAGACCGGAACAAACGCGAATATTACCAGTTTCGGCAAACTGAGGACATTTTGCGGCATCACACCCAAATTGAGACTACCTGCGTGCAGGTGGCCCGTTCCGCCGCAGCAATACGACCGGAGTGCCATTGTATTCGCATTCTCGCATCACGGAATAACCCAGCTTTTCGGCTAGTTTCTGCGAGACTGAATTCGCCGAATTTACCATTGCAACCAACGGCCCCGGCATGATGCGATCAAACCAGTCGTGGGCCGCCTGAGCGGCCTCAAAACCCAGCCCCTGCCCCTGAGCCTCTGGCACCAAAATCCATCCCGCTTCAGGGAAGCTGTCAAAATCTTCGCCCAGCGCTCGATTGCCATAGAAAAACCCGGCCTGACCGATCATTGCCCGATTCGATTGCTGCAGTACGGCCCATTGCCCAAATCCGGCCATCTGCCAATGCCCGGCGTTGCGCAGAAACGAGTCCCACGCCTCACCGCGCGATCGTGGCTTGCCACCGATATGGCGCACGATACAGGGGTTACGCCAAATCTCGGCGAACCGGTTGAAATCCTCCGGCCGCATGCCGCAAAGCATCAGGCGCGATGTGTTTATTGTCGGGGTGGATCGCATCATGCCCTGCCCGCTCTGGATTATTGTGCCTCAAAGGCGATCGTTGCGAACGAAGCCATATCCTGACAAGCCCGAAATCCACAACGCACAAAAAAACGGCGCCTCCGTTGCCCGGAAGCGCCGTTTTTTAAGGATTTCGAAGCGATCAGGATGCTTCGGAGATGAATTTGACGGCGTCGCCAAAAGTCTGGATGGTTTCGGCTGCGTCATCCGGGATCTCGATGCCGAACTCTTCTTCGAAGGCCATAACCAGTTCAACGGTATCCAAGCTGTCTGCGCCCAGATCGTCGATGAACGAAGCGTTCTCGGCTACTTTGTCTTCTTCAACACCCAGGTGCTCAACAACGATCTTTTTAACGCGATCTGCGACGTCGCTCATGTCTATTCCTCATTCCATTTCAGGGCGTAAAGCCCGGTTCAGCCCTTGCCCGCTCAGGCTGGCTTTGATTTGCCCGGTTCGGGCGGTTTGGGTCCCCGAATTACCGGGAAAGTAGAAGGCCGACCGTTTGGTCGACCCCTGCATACATGCGCCGCCTATAGCACAGACAACGCCCGAGGCAAACGCTTTCGCGCCCGCCTCGCCTGCGATCACAACATGGCCATGCCACCGTTCACATGCAAGGTCGTTCCTGTGACATAACCCGCTTCGGGGCTGGCAAGGTACAGAACTGCCGCAGCAATTTCCGACGGCTCGCCCATACGACCGGCTGGGACCTGCGTCAAGATACCGGATTTCTGATCGTCAGTCAGCTTGTCGGTCATCGCAGTGGTGATGAACCCCGGAGCCACCGCGTTAGCAGTGATTCCGCGGCTTGCAACCTCGTAGGCCAGCGACTTGGTCATACCAACCATACCCGCCTTAGACGCGGCATAGTTGACCTGACCGGGGTTACCGGTCGCGCCTACCACGGAAGAGATGTTGATGATCCGGCCCCAGCGCGCCTTCATCATGCCACGCAGAACGCCTTTGCACAGCTTGGCAGTGGCGGTCAGGTTCACGTCGATCACGCTCTGCCATTCATCATCCGACATGCGCATGAACAGGTTGTCCCGCGTGATGCCCGCGTTGTTGACCAGAATGTCGACCGATCCCATCGCATCCGCCGCCTGTTTCGGCAGCGCCGCAACGGCTTCGGGATCACTCAGGTTGCAGGGAAGAACATGGGCACGCTCACCCAGCTCTTCCGCCAGCGCCTGCAGAGGCTCGACCCGTGTACCAGACAGCCCGACAGTGGCCCCCGCTGCGTGCAGAGCACGCGCGATATCGCCCCCGATACCACCCGAAGCGCCGGTGATCAGCGCATTCTTACCTGTCAAATCAAACATTCGGTTTCCCTCTTGGTGCGTCCTAACAGGACGTTTTCAACTTATGATTCGGCCTGAGTGACCTTTTGCACGTCGTCCGGCGTCCCAACGGCCTTGCCTGCGATGTCACGGTTGATCTTGCGGATCATACCCGACAGCGCCTTGCCGGCGCCGATCTCCCATGTCTCGGTCACGCCCTGCGCTGCCATGTACTGAACGCTTTCACGCCAGCGGACCGATCCGGTGACCTGCTCAACCAGCAACTGACGGATCAGGTCCGGGTCGGTAACCGCTTCGGCGCGGACATTGGCCACCAGCGGTACGGCAGGTGCCTTGATTTCGACCACGGCCAGCGCTTCGGCCATCACATCGGCTGCAGGCTGCATCAGCGCACAATGGAACGGGGCACTCACCGGCAGCATCACCGCGCGCTTTGCGCCTTTTTCCTTGGCGATTTCAGCCGCGCGTTCAACGGCGGCCTTGGCACCCGAAACCACAACCTGCGTCGGGTCATTGTCATTTGCGGCCTGACAAACCTCACCTTGCGCAGCCTCTTCGGCCACAGCGCGGACAGCATCCAGATCAAGGCCGAGAATTGCAGCCATTGCGCCTTCACCCACCGGAACGGCGCTTTGCATCGCCTGACCGCGGGTGCGCAGCAGACGAGCCGTATCTGCAACCGACAAAGCACCAGCAGCGGCCAAAGCCGAACATTCGCCCAGCGAGTGACCAGCGACGAAGGCAGCATCTGTCACCGAAACGCCCTCGGCCTCCAGTGCGCGCATCGCAGCGATCGAGGTTGCCATCAGCGCCGGCTGCGCGTTCTGTGTCAGCGTCAGGTCCGCGATGTCACCTTCCCAGATCAGGCTGCTCAGCTTTTCGCCCAGCGCCTCGTCGACCTCATCGAATACAGCCTGAGCAGCCGGGTAAGCCTCGGCCAGAGCCTTGCCCATCCCGATGGTTTGGGCACCCTGCCCCGGAAAAACGAATGCGCGTGTCATTGCGACCTCTTGGATGACGTTAGGTTGCGGGCGGGTGTAAACCGAGTGCGAACGCGGCACAAGCATTGCCTGACCTCTGCACTGTGGCACTTTTGATGTGCGCATCCCGCTATTGAGTCCTGATCCCATGGCTTTAGGTTGAGCCCAGTCATCTCACCCCGGAGCAACCAATGCCCTCGACCAACACATTTTCCAGCTACGGCAGCGTGACAAAGACGTTCCACTGGCTGACCGCCCTGCTGATCTTCACGGCGCTGCCGCTGGGATGGATCGCCAATGATCTGGCCCACGCGATCTATGACCCCTCGATCCCGACCACCGAGGACGATATCGCCCGGGCGACCCGCCTGTTCTCGCTGCACAAGACCGTGGGTATCACTGTATTCTTTGTCGCCCTTGCCCGCATTCTGTGGGCGGTGACGCAGACCAAGCCGGGGTTACTGAACGCTGAGAACAAACCCGAAGCCTTCGCCGCCGAAACCGTTCACTGGATGCTCTATGCCTCGCTGGTTCTGGTGCCGCTGAGCGGCTGGTTGCATCACGCTGCCTCGGAAGGGTTCGCGCCGATCCTGTGGCCATTTGGGCAAAACCTGCCCTTCGTGCCCAAGTCACCCTTTGTCTCTGAGGTGACTGCCGGCCTGCACTGGCTGTTTATCTGGGTTCTGGCCGGGTCCCTGATCCTGCACATTGCCGGGGCGCTCAAGCACCATGTGGTCGACAAGGACAGCACCCTGCGCCGCATGTTGCCCGGCCATTCGGACGCGCCCGAGCCCCCTGCTCAGCATCATTCACTGATCCCTGCTGTCGCGGCACTGGCGGTTTGGGGGGCGGTATTGATTGGCGGCTGGTCTATCGGCATCTTCTCAGACCACTCCGCCGCGGCGACCGACACCGCCGAACTGACTGATGTGCAGTCGGACTGGCAGGTGCAGGAAGGTGACTTGTCCATCACAATCACCCAGTTGGGCAGCCCGGTGACCGGCCAATTCGCAGACTGGACCGCCGCAATCGCCTTTGAAGACCCGGCAGAGCCGGGGCTGGCTGGAACGGTAGACGTGACGATTGCCATCGCATCACTAAGTCTGGGCACCGTAACGGATCAAGCCATGGCCGCCGATTTCTTTGACAGCGCCCAGTTCCCAACCGCCCAGTTCAAAGCCGACATCTTCAAGACAGACACCGGGTATGAAGCGCGAGGCCCACTGACTATCCGCGACAAATCGGTGGACGTCGTGCTGCCGTTTACCCTCGACCTGCAGGAGAACACCGCCGCAATGACCGGCGAACTGGAACTGAACCGACTGGATTTCAGCGTTGGCACCTCTCAGCCGACTGAGGAATCACTAGGATTTGGGGTCGTTGTCTCAGTCAATTTGACGGCCGAGCGACAGAGCTAAAAAAACCGCCGGGGCAACACCCCGGCGGCTTCTTTCCAAAGGATCGAAGCTGACTTATTCAGCTTTCTGCGCCTCGACCGAAATCCGGACTTCGACTTCGTCACTGACGAATGGTGCGAATTGGCCTAGGTTGAATTCGCTGCGTACCAAGGTGGTGGTCGCATCGAAACCCGCCCAGGGTTTATTCGCCATCGGGTGGTCCGCAACTTGATTGAGCTTGGCGTCCAGAACCACTGATTTCGTCACACCGTTCATGGTTAGATCGCCGGTGATGTTGGCGGTGCCCTCGCCGGTGACCTCGATACCGGTCGAAGTAAACGTGATCATGTCGCCTTCGGCCACACCAAAGAAATCCTCGGTCATGAAGTGATCTTCGCGCGGCTTCCAGCCGGTGAACATCTCGATGACGGGCATCGAAACGGAAACGCTGGATGCGGCGGGGTCTTCCTGGTCGAACATAATTTCGCCTTCAAAGCCCGAGAACATACCGGTTGTGGTCGAGAAACCAAGGTGGTTATAGCTGAAGACCACCTGGCTGTGGCTGGGGTCCAGAGTGTATTTCTCGGCGCTTGCAAACGCCGAGGTCGCCGAAACGGCCAGTGCAGCAGCAAGAAGGGTGGATTTCATAACAATCTCCGCAATTTTGTGGATGCAAACCATTTGGGTTGCTCGGTAACGAAAATGTGCTGCCCAAGGGCAGCACACAAGTTATATTCTCTCACAGTTTCTGTTCCTAGATGAACAGAATAAAAATCAGGCGAAGATTGTTACACTTCCGCTCAATTGGCCTTTGAGCGCCCGGCTGACATCCGCCGATTGCAACGGCAGCTTCATCAGCAGGCTGCCATCGACATCGAACAGCTCAACCTGGTCGTCCGCAAAGCGCGCGCCACCCAGTGTGTCATAGCTGCGACGAAGAACAGTTTGCGGCCGTCCGTTTTCATTCTTTTGAAGCACCCGAACCTCGCGACGGATTGGATCGAAATAGGCATCAGGACGGGCATCAAGGGCCTGGATCGTTAGAAGGCTGACGCCAACCAACAGGAACAACAGCGACGCAGCCAGCTTGATTGGCCAGACCTCGGCAGCCAGCGCGGAACCGGGCATCAACCACATAGAAAACGCCATTACGACCAGAAAGGCACCCACGAGGCGGGCAAGAACCATTCGAACCTTCCAGTTCGGCGCGAAAGTAATCAGAACGGGTACAGATTTCTCATAGATCGCGGCGCTTGGGGCCTGTTCAACTGAATTCGTATTGATCGCACTCATATCTATCACCCTGTTCTTCAGGTTAGTCATGGGTTCCGTCTTTCCGGATAACCCTTGGTATGGAAAACAACTTCGAGCCGAAAAGCGTCAGGAATTAGGCGGCGCAATGGAATTAGCACGACTTCACAAAGGCATGTGCGGCGGGGCTTGCCCCTCACGCTCAAACGTGTATATCGGGCCATCCTTCGCTAATCACATGAATCGCGCAGCCTCTCGTGGCAGGGTCGCGAAGGACCAGATGGCCCCGCCTATGAAATGCGCCTTGATAGAAACAGGAGTGCACATGCCACTGTATGAGCATGTAATGATCGCGCGTCAGGACCTGTCCAACGCGCAGGCAGAAAGCCTCGTCGAACATTTCGGCACCGTTCTAGCTGACAACGGCGGCAACGTCGTCGAAAGCGAGTACTGGGGCGTCAAGACGATGGCCTACAAGATCAACAAAAACCGCAAAGGCCACTATGCCTTCCTGAAGACAGACGCCCCTGCTGGCGCCGTTCAGGAAATGGAGCGCCTGATGCGCCTGCACGAAGACGTCATGCGCGTTCTGACCATCAAGGTCGACGAGCATGCCGAGGGCCCCTCGGTCCAGATGCAGAAGCGCGATGAGCGCGAAGGCCGCCGCGAGCGCCGCTGATCAACGCCTGACGAAAGGACATAAACCATGGCCGCAAAACCATTTTTCCGCCGCCGCAAGGTCTGCCCGTTCTCGGGTGAGAACGCGCCGAAAATCGACTATAAAGACACCCGTCTGCTGCAGCGCTACATCTCTGAGCGCGGCAAGATCGTACCCTCGCGCATCACCGCCGTTTCGGCGAAAAAGCAGCGTGAACTGGCCCGTGCTATCAAACGCGCCCGCTTCCTCGCCCTGCTGCCCTACGCCGTGAAGTAAGGAGAGACTGACATGCAAGTTATCCTGCTGGAACGCGTTGCGAAACTGGGTCAGATGGGCGACGTCGTTGACGTCAAGCCCGGCTACGCCCGCAACTTCCTGCTGCCCCAAGGCAAAGCCCTGAGTGCATCGGACGCCAACATCGCGTCGTTCGAAGCCCAGAAAGCGCAGCTTGAGGCCCGCAACCTGGAAACCAAGAAAGAAGCTGAAGCACTGGCTGAAAAGCTGGACGGTCAGCAGTTCATCGTGATTCGCTCGGCATCGGATGCCGGTGCTCTGTACGGCTCGGTCACCCCGCGTGACGCCGCAGACGCTGCAACCGAAGCTGGTTTCACTGTCGACAAGAAACAGATCGCCCTGATCGCTCCGATCAAGGAACTGGGTCTGCACTCGCTGGCAGTCAAGCTGCACCCCGAGGTCGAAGTTGAGATCAAGATGAACGTCGCCCGTTCGGAAGAAGAAGCCGAACTGCAGGCGTCGGGCAAATCGATCCAGGAACTGGCCGCGGAAGAAGAAGCTGCTGCTGAATTCGAGATCGCCGAACTGTTCGACGACATCGGTTCCGCCGCTTCCGACGACGAAGACCTGGTTGCTGAAGAAGCTCCGGCTGAAGAAGACGAAGCCAAAGCCTGACACGGCTGAAATAAGAATTGGAAGGGCTGCGCGTTTTGCGCGGCCTTTTTTTTGCACACGCCCATCGGGCAAAATTCAGCCAGATGAAATACCTACTCTTGCGCAGCACGTCCCGTTTCATATCATCGTGCCCTGAATTTCGGAGTACACAGATGACATCTTTCTTGCGCCGCAGCGTCTTAGCCGTATTGCTAACTGCCCCTTTCGCCGCCTGTGGCGGGCCAGACACGCCGACGCAGAACACGTTCGATCCCCCGCTCTACCCCAACGAAACACCCGAGCTGCGCGCATCAATCAACCACTGGGCGGACCACTATGAGGTCCCGCGAGAATTGGTGCACAAGCTTGCAATCCGCGAAAGCACACATCGTCCCTGGGCGGTAAACCGACCCTACTACGGCTTGCTGCAGATCCTGCCGGCGACAGCGCGCTCAATGGGCTATTCTGGAAATGCACAGGGTTTGCTGGATGCGGATACCAATCTTGAATATGCCGGCAAGTACCTGCGCGGTGCGTGGTTGCTTTCGGACGGCGATCAGAAACGGGCGATTTTTCTGTATGCCAAGGGGTATTACCCAGAGGCTAAAGCGAGAGGTATGTTGGTTGAAACAGGACTTGTGCCCCAGTGACCCTCCGCGCAACTTCAGTTAAAAATATGGACATCCGACGCGAAATAGCGTCAAAATGGATCGTAGTTCGCCCTTTTGGGGCGGATTCGTAATATTCTGTTGCGCGAAGCACGCATTATGTTTGTTCGATATGAACTATTCCCTTGCGCCCGACGCGCCATTTGACGCAACGTATACTGGAGTAAAGACGGACTTGGCACTTTAGGGGATGAGGAGTGCCGAACAAAGGTTGGACAGGTGAAACTCATAGACTTGGCTGCGCTCGACCATCAAGAGAAGTCGACCGCTGACATTATTAACTCGGTCTGCGAGGAACTTGGCTTTGACTATGCGTCTTATGCCACCATGAATCCTGTGAAAGGTGACGTCCAAGGGTATGCAAATTACCCGGACGAGTGGAAGATTCACTACGGCAGCCACGGCTATCACCACTTTGATCCGACGATCTATCAGTCCGTTCTTAGCATCGCACCGGTCGATTGGAGCCGCTTTAATCACGATGAGAAATTCAACGCCGTTTTCCGCGACGCCCATGACTTTGGGATAACCCCACGAGGTTTGACGGTGCCCGTTCGCGGCCCCTACGGAGAATGCGGGATACTCAGCGTGACGCGCGACTGCTCGGACCATGAGTGGGAAAACCTGAAGAAACGTGTGATGGGCGATCTGCAGATGGCAGCCGTTCAGGCGCATGACACAGTCATGCAATCCGGCGTCCTTGCCAAAGCCCTGTACCTTCCAGCCCTTTCCACGCGAGAAAAAGAAATCCTGCAATGGGTGGCCGAAGGTAAGTCCCAACAGGATATCGGCGACATCCTGTCCATTTCTCATCGGACCGTAGAAGTTCACATGCGTTCGGGTCGCGAAAAACTGGGCGCATTGACCACCCCGCAGGCCATTGGCCGAGCCATTGGTTTGGGCCTAATTGCCCCTGGCTAGGCAAAAAAATCAAAAAAATACGGGAAATCCCCAATAGTTTCTGGTCACAAATTGGTTAACTGTTGAAACACGGTAACCAGACTGTAGGGGGATGGAAATGATCATCGTCATTGATGGTATCAACCAACACAAATTCAAAGACGTCTTGGACGAAATGTTCAAATTGCGGGCCCGCGTATTCGGGGACCGCTTGGGCTGGGAGGTCAACATCGTAGACGGTCGCGAACGCGACATGTTCGATGACCTTAATCCTGCACACGTGGTCAGCATCAACGACGAGGGGGACGTTGTTGGATGTATGCGCCTGTTGCAGACCACAGGACCGCACATGTTGGCGGACGTGTTCCATTCGATTCTGGACGGTGAACCGCCTCTGCGCAGCTCGCAGGTTTGGGAAGCGACACGGTTCTGTGTCGACACCAAGAAACTTGGTCGCGGGCGTGGCAAAAACTCAGTTTCTTATGTCACCAGCGAAGTCATGATCGGCTCGTTCGAATACGCAAAGACCGCTGGTGTACTTGACTCAATCGCTGTGATCGATCCGGTTATGAACCGCGTTCTCCAGCGTTCGGGTAACGCACCCTATGACTATCTCGGAAACGCCAAACCTATGGGTAAGGTGGTCGCGATGGCCGCGATGATGGATTGCTCGGATGAGCGTATCACGGGGATCCGTGACTATGCGGGCATCGAACATGATGTCTTTCTGACCGAGGAACAAGCGCTGGAGCTGTTTGCTCACAGCAAAACCCTACCCCCGGCGAATGTCGATCATCAGCCGCTGACCGAGCTTGAGAAGTACTTTGTCGAACAGATGCATTCGGCGAGAACGCAAGAAGAAGTCGACGCTATCCTGAAATTGATCGAGGCGCTATCGGACCGCTTCACGCCAGAGCAGAAGACAGCTCTGCTAAGTACCCCCCGTGCTTTTGCTCATGAGGCCTGACCCCCTCACCTCATAGTACAAAAGCCACCCATCGGAGCCGTCTGATTAACAGACGGCTCCGCTTTTTTTTGCCCATTTGGGGATGGGCGGAAGAGGATTACTCCTCTTCCAGTGCCTCAACGGCTTTCTGCAGGTCGTCTTTGCTGACTTCTTTGTCGGCAACCTGCGCCAGTTCGACGATGTAGTCGATGACCTTGTCTTCGAAGATCGGCGCACGCAGCTGCTGTTGCATCTGAGCGTTCTGCTGCACAAACTCAAAGAACTGACGCTCTTGACCCGGGTACTGACGCGCCTGGTTCATGATCGCCTGGGTCATCTCGGCATCAGAGACTTCAACCTCGGCCTTCTGCCCCAACTCGGCCAGCAGCAGGCCCAGACGCACGCGACGTTCAGCCAGCTTGTTGTGCTCGTCGGTGGGTTCGATCTCGGCGTGGTCGTGGCCTTCCACTTCCGGGTTCTCCTCGTGCCAAAGTTGGTGTGCAATCTGCTTGGCTTCGGCTTCAACCAGCGACGGCGGCAGGTCGAACGAAGTTTTCTCGTCCAACACGTCCAACAGACCACGCTTCATTACTGCGCGGGAGGCACCGGCATATTCGGCTTCCAGACGCTCGGCGATCTGGGCCTTAAGGCCAGCCAGATCCTCGGCACCGAATTTAGTTGCCAGCTCATCGTTGATCTCGGCAGCGACGGGCTCTTTCACCTCTTTCACGGTGCAAGTGAAGACGGCGTCTTTACCGGCCAGATGCTCTGCGCCGTATTCCTCGGGGAACTTGACGTTGACGTCTTTTTCTTCCTCGGCTTTCACGCCAACCAGCTGCTCTTCGAAGCCGGGGATGAAGCTGTTGGAGCCTAGTACCAGCGGGTAGTCTTCGGCGGAACCACCTTCGAACTCTTCGCCATCCACTTTACCGACGAAGTCGATCACAACCTGATCGCCATCTTTCGCTTTGGAACCCTTGCGGCGAGCTTTAAAGTCCTGCGCCGTTTCGGCCAGGTTGTTCAGTGCTTCTTCAACGGCCGCGTCATCCGCTTTGACAACCAGCTTTTCCAGCTCGATCGACTTCAGATCAACTTCCGGAATTGCGGGCAGCGCCTCGTAGGACATCTCGACGTGGACGTCGTCGCCTTCTTTCCAGTCTTCGTTGGTCATTTTGACCTGCGGCTGCAACGCTGGACGGTCACCGCTGTCTTCGAAGTGCTGGTTCATGGCGCCGTCGATGCTCTCCTGCATCGCTTCGCCCAGCAGGCGTTGGCCAAACTGCTTTTTCAGCAGTGCCATCGGCACCTTGCCTTTGCGGAAGCCCTTCATCTCGACTTCGGGCTGCGCTTCGGTCAGTTTTTCATTGACCTTGTCGTCCAGCTCGGCTGCGGTCACAACGATGTTGTAGCCGCGTTTCAGACCTTCGTTCAGCGTCTCGGTAACCTGCATTATGGTAGTCCCCATAGGATTCGGGGCGCGCAAAACGGCGCGCCGGGCAAATTTGACGCCTTCTATTTGCCCAGCAGCCCACGCGCAAGGGGGCAAAGCCCGGATCGGTCTTGTTTTGCCGCTGATTTGAACAAAAAACGCCCCGGAAAGAACCGGGGCGCTTATTCATCAGGTGGGCCGGATCAGAACTTCCAGAGAGCGCCCAAAACCCACGCTTCGTTTTTGTCGAAATTGACCGTGTCGTCGAAATCGTGGTTGCGGTATTTCAGGTAAGCATCGGTGTTGATGCTGTCGATCCGCTGAACCACTGCAATACCCCAGGATTTAGTGCTAGACCCTTGGTTTTCGAAATCCGAGCCGTCAAAGTAATCGATACCGACGCCGGTTTTACCCCAGGACACCCAGTCACCTTCGTAGGCCAGCTTGGTGTACCAGTAATCCGGATCGCTGGCCCCTGTGGACGTGTCGTCACGCGTACCCAAGGCAGCTGTAAAACTGAAACCGCTGGGCAGCAGAACCGACGCGGAGCCGATCGTGTCCTTGCGCTCTCCTGAGGTGTCGTCGAAATCGCGCACTGCATATGCAACGCTTGCCGCGAACTCTACCCCATTGGCGAATGTGTTGCCGTAGTTGAGAGCGATATCGTAGTAATCATCGTCGTCGCTGCTGGACAGGATGTTCTGACCATAGGCAATGGCAGCCGAGAACCCGTTGAAATCGGGGGTGTCATAGCGGACGCGCCCGCGACGTGCGCCGTCGAAGTTGCTGGACGAGTCGCCCACGGTGATGTCGCTCAGGACACCATCAGCCCCGCGATAAAAGAAAGCACCGTTTTCATCGTTAGTGAAAGAGTACAGAGCTGTTCCAACGTAGGACAAATCTACCTCGGCGGCCCCGTCCGAGGCCATGCTACCCTGACCGGCCGAGAATTTACCGTATCCACCCTTCAGCGAGAAATCGACGTGCCGGATGTCTTCACGGCTCCAACCGTTGGTATTGGTGCCATCCTGGTTGGCCGTTCCGGTGCTCGGCAGACCCAACCCGGTTTCAAATCGGAACATGAACTCGTTGCTTCCATAGGGCTGCATCAACCGCAAGCCGACGCGGCTGTTAGACAGGTCGTTGTCCAGCAAACGGGTCTCTGTTTCTTCGCCGTCGTCAACCGACACGACCACCGGATCGAGTTGGCCGTACAGCAGCACATATCCACCACTGTTGTTTTCGTATTTCAATTCAGCCGCGGCAGGAATTGCCGTTGTCGCAGCCAGCACGGCAGCTATTGAGGACAGTTTTAGTTTCTGCGTCATTTCATTCACCTTGAAAATTCCGGCTCCCGATGCCCTTCATCGCGCAGTTTTTACTTACGTACCAGCGGCCAGCAGCGATACTTTTACAGTATTGCACGCCTGCCACTCAGATAACGAAATCCGGATTTAATTCCCATTACATTCAAAATGTTAACTGCGACAACGCCGCAGCCGGAGACCCTCTCCAAGAGAATTTTGACGTTCGACCATGCGTCTGGCAAACACTCGCTTTGACCATGCCGCAACCCCATCGGCCAATTGCCGCCGAAGGCAGGGTGCATCGGCTAAATATCGCTCACGAAATCAAATATTCAGTTCTTTAAAAACCTTAGGCAGCTGCTCGGGCAGGTCTTCCGCGATTAACCCCGGACCAAATGTACGCGCGCATTCCACATGCAGCCAGGCCCCCGTTTCCGCCGCCTGCTTCGGGTCGAACCCGCGCGCCAGTAGACCGGTGATGAACCCCGCCAGCACATCGCCAGAACCTGCAGTCGCCAACCACGGAGCTGCGCGTTCATAAAACGCCGCGCTGATTGAACAACGCCCATTCGGCGCGGCGATCACAGTGTCCGGCCCTTTGAACAGCACCACGCACCCTGCCCGTTTTGCGGCCTCACGGGTCGCATCCACCTTGGAATAGGCCGGGCCTTTGGTTGGTGTTTCCGCCAGCTTCTCGGCAATATCCGGGAACAGTCGCGAGAACTCTCCGCCATGAGGCGTCAGAACGCAGTTTTCGTGGAGTTGAGAGAATAAAGCTGCCGGATCATCCGCAAACGCTGTCAGCGCGTCGGCGTCCAGAACCGTCGCACGTTTGGCCTTTAAGGCAGCCGGCACCAACTCCTGCGCACGCTCTATGCCCAACCCTGGACCGAGACACAGAGCATTCAACCGCTCATCCTTCAGCACGTCGGTCAGGCCTTCTGCCCCCTCAACCCGCTGCAACATGATCGCGGTCACCTGCGCCGTAACCTCCATCTGAGCCGCCGGAGGCACCGCCAAAGTCACCAATCCCGCCCCTATGCGCAAAGCCCCGCGCGCCGCCAGCCTCGCGGCCCCGGTTTTGGCCGGGCCGCCGGAAAAGATCAGGGCGTGGCCGTGTGAATACTTGTGAGTCTGAGGTAGTTTTCGGAATCGTTTTGGCACGCCCTCAACCAAACCTAAGATCGCGCCGTCTGCCTTCTCATTCCAAACTTCGTTTATTCCAATTGACTTGACGACCAGCCGACCCGATTGATTTGGTCCGCGGTCTAAATAATGACCCCGCTTAGCCCGGTGAAACGCAACCGTCAGGTCAGCGACCGCGAACACACCAAGCGACTTGCCACTATCTGAACAAAGCCCAGACGGAGCATCGATGGCGGCAACTTTGATCCCCTTTGCTTCAATTAGGGCATCAAACCACTGCAAAGCTTGCGCAAGCTCTCCTTCAATGCGGCGGGCCAGCCCGGTTCCAAAAATAGCGTCAATGAATAGGTCCGGTTCTACAGTTTTTGAAAGCGAACCTTCGCTTCGAAGATCGTCGACTGCACCCAACTCGCACCAGCGCTCATAGTTCGTACGCGCATCGACCGGCAGCTTCTCGGGGTCGCCATACAGAAGAACTTCCACCACCCAGCCCTGCTCGCGCAACAGCCGCGCGACAACAAATCCGTCGCCGCCATTGTTCCCCGGCCCGCACAAAACCACTGCCCGACCAGAGTATTTTACCAGTTCCGGCCACTCTTCAAAAATCGCCTCGACAACACCTCGTCCAGCCCGCTCCATCAACTCCAGTCCGGTTACTTCACCAGACTCAATCGCGGCCTGTTCGATGGCCCGCATTTGCGCGGCTGTCAGTAATTCAGTCATCATCAATCCCTCGGCGATTCAATTCTGATTACTTTTTGTGCAAGTTGACCAAAATTTCACCCGCCGCTTAATTTCTCACCACAAGGGCGCAGCCATTTTCGCAATCAGATTGCCGACTGATCATAGACGTGATCAGTGCCAACCTGACAAGTGTTATAGGGAGCCCGGGATGAAGAAGATCGAAGCGATCATCAAACCGTTCAAACTGGACGAAGTGAAAGAGGCACTGCAGGACGTGGGTGTCCAGGGTCTCAGCGTGATCGAGGTCAAGGGTTTTGGCCGCCAGAAGGGTCACACCGAACTCTATCGCGGTGCGGAATACGTGGTCGACTTTCTGCCCAAGGTAAAGGTCGAGGTCGTACTGGACGACGATCAGGTTGACGCCGCTATCGAAGCAATCGTCTCGGCCGCAAAGACCGACAAGATTGGCGACGGCAAAATCTTTGTCTCGCCTGTTGAGCAAGCCATTCGCATCCGAACCGGTGAAACCGGCTCGGAAGCGCTGTAATCGAACACTCCAAGTAGAGGAATAGAGAGTATGAGCAAGGACGCAGTTCTTCAGCTGATCAAGGACGAAGGCGCCGAATACGTCGATGTTCGTTTCACCGACCCGCGCGGCAAGCTGCAGCACGTCACCTTGATGGCCGACCAAGTTGACGAAGACTTCCTGGAAGAAGGCTTCATGTTCGACGGTTCGTCCATCGCGGGCTGGAAGTCGATCGAAGCATCCGACATGAAGCTGGTCGTCGACACCGAAAGCGCATATGTCGACCCGTTCTACGCAGAGAAAACCATCTGTGTGCACTGCTCGGTTGTTGAGCCCGACACCGGCGAAGCCTATGAGCGTGACCCGCGCGGCACCGCTCAGAAAGCCGAAGCTTATCTGAAAGCATCGGGTATTGGCGACGTTGCCTACATGGGCCCCGAGGCCGAATTTTTCCTGTTCGACGACGTCCGTTTCTCGAACAGCATCAACAAAGTATCCTACGAAGTTGATGCAACCGATGCGTCGTGGAACACCGACACCGAATACGAGATGGGCAACATGGGCCACCGTCCGGGCGTCAAGGGCGGCTACTTCCCAGTCAACCCGATCGACGAAGCGCAAGACCTGCGTTCGGAAATGCTGTCGACTATGAAGCGTCTGGGCATGAAAGTGGACAAGCACCACCACGAGGTTGCGTCCTGTCAGCACGAGCTGGGCCTGATCTTCGACAGCCTGACCAAACAGGCCGATGAGCTGCAGAAGTACAAGTACGTCATCCACAACGTCGCGCACGCCTACGGCAAATCGGCCACCTTCATGCCGAAGCCGATCGCAGGTGACAACGGCACCGGTATGCACGTGAACATGTCGATCTGGAAAGACGGCAAGCCTCTGTTCGCTGGCGACAAATACGCCGATCTTTCGGACGAAGCGCTGTACTTCATCGGTGGTATCCTGAAGCACGCCAAGACCCTGAACGCCTTCACCAACCCGTCGACCAACAGCTACAAGCGTCTGATCCCGGGCTTCGAAGCACCTGTTCTGCGCGCCTATTCGGCCCGCAACCGTTCGGGTTGTGTCCGTATTCCGTGGACCGAAAGCCCCAAAGCCAAGCGCGTCGAAGCTCGCTTCCCCGATCCGGCCGCTAACCCATACCTGGCGTTTGCAGCCCTGCTGATGGCCGGCCTGGACGGCATCAAGAACAAGATCGATCCGGGCGAAGCCATGGACAAGAACCTGTACGATCTGCCTGCCGAAGAACTGGCCGACATCCCGACTGTCTGTGGCAGCCTGCGTGAAGCTCTGGAAGCTTTGGCATCCGATCACGACTTCCTGCTGCAGGGCGACGTGTTCACCAAAGACCAGATCGATGGCTACATCGCACTGAAGATGGAAGAGGTAGAAACCTACGAGCACACCCCGCACCCGGTAGAATACGGCATGTACTACAGCTGCTAATCCGGATTTGGGTTTACATCTGCAAGGGCGTCCAATCGGGCGCCCTTGTTTCGTTTGCCTCGTTCTTTCAAACTTGCGGTTACCCCGGTCAGGAGAGAACACATGTCAAACGAAGATCCTTTCTCGCAATACTCGGACATTGTGACTTCGGCTGAGGAGTTAGAGGGCATCACCGGTGCCCCCCTCCCCCAGATCATCGCCAAGGAACTGACTGGGCTGGACCAGATGTGCCGAGACTTCATCGCGGCCTCGCCGTTTTGCCTGATTGCATCTGCGAATCCGGGCGGGCATTTGGATATTTCCCCGCGGGGCGACCCCGCAGGTTTTGTTCAGGTGATTTCGGATACGCTGATGGCAATTCCTGACCGCCCCGGCAACAAGCGGGTGGACACGTTTCATAATGTTCTTCTAGACCCGCGCGTCAGCCTGATCTTCTTCGTCCCCGGCAAAATGGAAACACTGCGCATTCGCGGCGCTGCCCGAATCTGCGCCGATCCTGAGTTGCTGAACGGAATGGTGGCGAATGACCACGCGCCCAAGCTGGCTCTGCTGATCCATGTAGAAACCGTGTTTGCCCATTGCCCCAAATGCGTCATCCGTTCGAACCTGTGGCAGCCGGAAAAATGGCCGGACTCGTCGAACCTGCCGAACATGAACGCGATGATGGTCAAACACGCAAAAATCAACAAAACTCCTGACGAATGGTTCGAAACCCTAAAAAGCACCGGCGAGTTGGACTTGTATTAAACCCTTTGAGTATTGCGAATTGCCGCTTACGCTTAATCTCAGCTTTCTTGACCGGATTTCACTGATGCTTCGATTAACTTTGATTTTTGCCCTGTCACTACCGACGTTTGCCACGGCCGCCCCCTGCGGTAACACCAGCAGCGGCTTTGAGGCCTGGAAACAAGATTTTGCGAAACAAGCCAAGCGCGCAGGTGTGAAAAAGAGGGGCCTGCAGGCTCTGGCACAAACCCAGTACGCGACGCGCACCATTGCCGCAGACCGCAATCAGAAGAGCTTTAAATACTCGCTGGACAAATTCATGCGGGTTCGCGGCGCCGACACCATCGTGGCACAAGGGCGCAAAAGAAAGGCGCGCAACCCGCAATTCTACGCCGCGCTGGAACGCCAATATGGTGTTCCCAGCGGTGTGCTGATTGCCATCCATGGAATGGAAACCGGATTTGGGAATTTCATGGGCGACAGTCAGGTTGTTTCCGCAATCACAACACTGGCGTATGATTGTCGCCGATCAGAGTTCTTCATCCCCCATGCCATAGGTGCGCTGAAACTGGTCGATCAAGGCAGCATTACGACCGGCACCAAAGGCGCGAAGCACGGCGAATTGGGGCACACTCAGTTCCTTCCCGGCAATGCGTTGGCCTATGGCGTAGATGCCACCGGCGACGGTCGGGTGGATTTCTACAATATGACCGACGCGCTTGCCTCAACTGCCAATTTCCTGCGTCAGAAAGGGTGGAAACCGGGGCGCGGCTATCAACCGGGGCAACCCAATTTCAGGGTGATTCAGGAATGGAATGCGGCCACGGTCTATCAGCAATCCATCGCGATCATGGCCGCCCGAATCGATGGCTAATACACGCCACTTTTCAACGATTACCCACCTCAAAACGGCCACATTGTTGCCACAGACGTTTATCGGCCCCTAAAATGCCTAGGTTTCCAAAGAGTAATCAATCCTTCCGATTTTAGTTTTTTTTCCATTTTCGCCCAAATCTGCCCAAACTCCGTTGTTAACCTGTTTCCCAACAAAGGGTACGACAAAGGAAAAAGTGGTGACTGCGAAGCACAACTATCACGGCGGCCTTCAATTCGACGGTGACACCGGCGGCGCGCTTGAACGCTTTGGAAGCATCGTGGCTACGACCCTAGAAGATTACGGACACTTGGTTGAGCGTAAAAGCATACTGGGTGAAACTGATGCCAGCATCGTATCCAGCCAGTATCTGGTTCGCCTTACCCTCGACACTCAAATTGTCGGCGTTGATGACCGGTTCGAACGACTGGATCGCGCAGCAGGGCTGAAAACGGCACGCAGACCGATCGTGACTCTACCGAAGAACAGGTTGACGATCACCGTTTCACCGGTGTCTCCCTTATTGGATGACAGCGAGATCTCTGAACTCATGCTGGTGGTCATCCTATACCGGATGGTCGATATCTGCGCGACACAACGTGTCGAGTGGCTTTCACCCAATACCGTTCTGACAATGGAACAATTCATGAGCGCGTTTGACACGTTGGCGCCCTCCAAATCACGAAACAGAAAACAAATTTTCGAGGCAGTGACAGGCCCGTTCGCAGGGCTGAACGTATCTGGCGAAGAAGTTCTGGATAAGCCGCAAAAAGAGGCGCTGGCACAAGCAGCCCGGCCAATCCAGCTGTCTGATGAACAGTTGCTTAGCATCGCTTTTCGGACGGAAACCATCGAGCAGTCTAATGATGGGAACAAGGACACGCCCCCCCTCGACCACGAAAAGCCCAGTGACATCCTTCGACTGACAAGTTGGGGATTGACCGGGGCTGTGGCCAGTGTGTCGGTACCCATCGCGGCCTCTGTGGCCGCAGTAAACCTGATCAAGGGCGAAGACTTTCGCCTGAACACTCAGGTTTTGGCTTACACTTTGGCAATCTCCGCTCTCAGCACAAGCGGTGCATTCGCTGGTGTAGCCAATGCGTTGGGCATGTAGAAAATAAACTAAATACCCTCCATGGAGGCCCCGCCGTCAGGCGGGGTTTTCCATTTTTTGCAGGTACTGAGCCTCCAGCACATAGGTATGGATCGAAAAGACCACCGCTCGTGTTTGCGGCAGGCGCAACAGTGTTTGGCGTTCGCTGCGCAAAAACCGTTCAGCCCCCGGGGTGCTAACCTCGCGTCTGTCATTGGCGCTGCGAGGTTGGTGCAGTTCGGCGTCCTCGTACCACAATGCGTTGAACCGCCAGAGTGGCCGCCCCGGCTGTATCCCATCGAACAGGCGTTGCACCCGGCGGGCGACATTGGCGTCATAACCGGACACCGGGATGTGAATGTCTATCAAAGGTCGCATGAACTTTTCCGACAGGCACCAACTGGCGGGAAAACACAGAATGGCACCAGTCAGGACGTGTTCGTCCCCGTGCTTTTGCAGGATGCAGAAGTCTTCCTGCACAAGGCGGCACAGCGTATCCAGCGGACGTGTACGATCGATTTCAACGACCTGCCCGTCCAGACGGGTGACCTGATCGGAACCGTCCGGATAGACGTGTTTCAGGACAAGATCCAAAAGTTCCTGCGCTGCAGGTTCAGCCTCGGGGTCCATTGCCAGAACGTCCGATCGCCGCTCCTGCAAAAGCGCCTCGCGCCGCTGCATCTGACCGGCAAACGCATCATCGCAATGCAGCCAGTCATCCATGCTTGCCGGTTGGATTCCCGGCAAAGGGCGTGGGGTTAGCGGGTCATAAGGGATTGAGGTCTGTAGGATCGTCATGACATCGACCTATCATCTGTGCCTCGGGTTGTCGGTCAAAAAGCGACAGGTATGCGGTCGCAAATCTCCAAGACGTCGCAGAGATGTTTCCTCATGCTCAATAATCAGGCAGGGAGGCCCACCATGAACCAGCATTACCGCGACAGCCGCAAGATCGACCCGAGCAAGGGTGCAGCCTTGGGTGATGGCACGCCAAACGATCTTGATCGGATCGAGATCGGCCCGACGCAACTGGCTTTTGCGGAATGGGAGGCTGCCGGCCTTGCCCTGCCCGATCTGGCGCGGATGCGGGAATTCCGGTGGAAACGCCTGACCAAAGCGATCGTTGACCGGGGCTATGGCGGGCTTTTGATGTTTGATCCGCTCAACATCCGTTACGCCACCGACAGCACCAACATGCAGCTGTGGAACACCCATAACCCGTTCCGCGCGGTATTGCTGTGCGCCGATGGATACATGGTGATCTGGGACTATAAGAACTCACCCTTCCTGTCGAAATTCAACCCGCTGGTGCGCGAACAACGATCCGGCGCCGATCTTTTCTACTTCGACCGTGGCGACAAGGTGGATGTGGCGGCGGATGTGTTCTCGAACGAGGTACGTCTGCTGACCGAAGAACATGGCGGCGGCAACAAACGTCTGGCCGTTGACAAGATCATGCTGCACGGGCTGCGCGCGTTGGAGGCGCAGGGGTTCGAGATCATGGAGGGTGAAGAGGTCACCGAGAAGACCCGCGCTATCAAGGGTCCGGATGAGATTCTGGCCATGCGCTGCGCCAGCCATGCCTGCGAAACCGCCGTGGTCAAGATGGAGAAATTTGCCCGCGCCAAAGTGGGCGATGGCAAAACCTCGGAAGATGACATCTGGGCCATTCTACACGCCGAGAACATCCGGCGCGGCGGTGAATGGATCGAGACCCGCCTGCTGGCCTCGGGTCAGCGCACCAACCCGTGGTTTCAGGAATGCGGGCCACGGATTACGCAGCAAAACGAGATCATCGCCTTCGATACTGATCTGATCGGGTCGTATGGCATCTGCATCGACATCTCGCGCACGTGGTGGATCGGGGATCAGAAGCCCCGCCCTGACATGGTCTATGCCATGCAGCACGCGCATGAGCACATCATGACCAATATGGAGATGCTGAAACCCGGCGTGATGATCCCCGAACTAACCGCCAATTCACATAAGCTGGACGACAAGTTTCAGGCGCAGAAGTACGGCTGCCTGATGCATGGCGTTGGCCTTTGTGATGAATGGCCCCTGGTCGCCTATCCGGACAAGGCCGTGGCGGGCTCTTACGACTATCCGCTTGAGCCCGGAATGGTTCTGTGTGTCGAAGCCGCCGTCGGAGAAGTTGGCGGCGACTTCTCGATCAAGCTCGAAGATCAGGTTCTGATCACCGAGGACGGGTATGAGAACCTGACCACTTATCCATTTGACCCGCAGTTGATGGGACAGGTTTAAAGCCTCAATCCGGCCAGGTCGAACGCCGGACGTTGCCGTGCCAATCCTCGGACGGGATGACGGTTTCGGCTGTGGTCGATGCCGCTGGCCAGGTCTGACCCAGCGTGAATCCCAGCACTCCGGTCAGGGCGATGACGATCAGAAGATCGGGGCGGAAAACAACGCCACGCGGAGCGGATGCGGTATGGGACATGTGAGCCTCCTTGGCTTGCTGTGTTTGATAGCTGCAAAATGGGGGTTTTTCGGCAATTATTAAAACGAATATTTAACAACTGTCACATCACAAACTCTGAACTGTGTAGAAGCCCGTCTGCCTTACCCGCAAGCGCTCACTCTTCTCACCTTCCCGTGACGCTTCTTACAATGGGGTTGAGGCACCAGCCCTAAGTACACAGTATTGGGTCCATCCCGACACGTTAGGAACTGCCATGCCCACCGAACGCATTACCTTTGCCGGTCACGACGGCAACCAGTTGGCTGCACGCTTTGATCTGCCGGATGGGCCGGTCCTGGCGACCGCGTTGTTTGCGCATTGTTTTACCTGCTCCAAGGACATCCCTGCCGCCCGACGCATCGCCGCCCGTTTGGCCGCTATGGGCGTCGCTGTTTTACGCTTTGATTTCACCGGGCTGGGCCATTCGGGTGGAGAGTTCGCCAACACTACCTTCACCTCGAATGTCGAGGACCTGATCGCCGCGGCGCACTATCTCGCAGGCCGCAACATGGCGCCGTCCTTGCTGATCGGTCATTCCCTGGGCGGGGCTGCTGTATTGCGTGCCCGGGCTGGTATCCCCAGCGTCAAGGCGGTGGTCACGCTGGGCGCGCCCGCCGATCCCGGCCATGTCGCCCACCATTTCGAGGGTGCCCTGCCCCAGATCGAACAGGACGGTTCAGCCGAGGTTATGCTGGGTGGTCGCCCCTTCCGCATCGGCAAGGCCTTTGTCGATGACATTTCAGAATCCGCACTGACCCCGGCGATTGCCGACCTCAAAGCGGCGCTGCTGATCCTGCACGCACCGCGTGATGAAACTGTCAGTATCGACAATGCCAGCACTATCTTTTTGGCCGCCAAACACCCCAAGAGCTTTGTTACACTGGACGACGCCGATCACCTGATCACCCGCGCCTCGGATGCCGAATACGCGGCCGATGTGATTGCGGCATGGGTTACGCGTTATATCCCACTCCGCCCGCCCGCACCGCCGCCCGGCGCACCCGAAGGCGTTGTGCGCGTGACCGAAGTTGACCCCTCGGGGTTCCTGCAGGACATCCAGTCTGGCCCCCGGCATCACGCTGTGGCGGATGAGCCCGAATCCTATGGCGGTTCCGACAAGGGCATGTCGCCTTACGGGTTTGTGTCCTCGGGCCTTGGGGCCTGCACGTCGATGACGATCCGCATGTATGCGCGGCGCAAGCGGTGGCCCTTGACAGGTATCACCGTCGATGTCTGCCACAACAAGGTACACGCACAAGATGCCGGACTGGCCGGAGACGGCAAGATCGACGAGTTCCGCCGCAAGATCCGTCTGGAAGGGCCGTTGGATCAGGAGCAGCGGGCCCGGTTGCTTGAAATCGCAGACAAATGCCCCGTTCACAGAACGCTGGAAGGGTCATCCGTTATTTCGACCATACTTATCGACCCTTGATCTGAATACCCGTCATAGAATTGTTGCGCGTGGTTGGTAGCCATGCCGGTATGGACAAACAGATCGTTTGCATAAACTGGGGCACGCGCTACGGCGCTCCCTATATCAACTGCCTTTATAGGATGGTATGCGCCAACACGACGCCGCCGTTCAGGTTTTTGGCATTCACTGACAGTTTTGAAGGCATAGATCCCGGCGTCGAGTGTTTCGACCTACCTGAGATGCCGGGGTTCATGCCTGCCCGTACGATAGGCCAATGGCCCAAATCAAGGTTGTGGGCTTCGGAACTCGCCGATCTGAAAGGGCCGTTCCTTTTTCTAGACTTGGATGTTGCCATTGCCGGATCGTTGGATTCGTTTTTTGAGTTCGGCAACCCGGACGATGTCATCCTTGCGCGCAACGCGGCTAAACCACTTAGCAAGCTGGGACAAACATCAATCTACCGTATGCCAGTCGGCGCTCTTGCACCTCTTCAAAAACTTTTTGCGATGGACCCGCAGGGTGTCGCTGACAAGTATCGGTTCGAACAGCATTTCGTCACTAAAAATGCGCCGGAAGGAGTGAAATTCTGGCCTTCGGGCTGGGTCCGTCATTTCCGGATCGAATGTATACCCAAATTTCCGTTGAACTATTTTCTGGATACGCGCCCCCCCAAAAACACGCGCGTTGTTATCTTTGCTGGGGCACTCAACCCGCCGGACGCAATCAAAGGGCAGTATAACGCGCGAGTCCCACACCTGCCGCCGGGCCAGCACATCAGGCGTGCACTGAAATCAAAAAACAAACTCCGATCTGTTCGCCAGTTCTTTAGGCCCGCAAACTGGGTAGAGCAACTCTGGGATATGGCAGAGCGCGGCTAAACCACGCCCTTACCTTCAATGTCACGAAACCCGTCGGCCCGGTTTGGAACGGGAACCCTTTGGACTCATCGACGCCGAGGTGCCGGGCGATGAATGGGCGGTCTGGCCGTAGGTGGGCGCGCCGCGGGCGGCCGTGGCCTGGCTGGCGGTTTAGCAACCGGCGGCTTTGGCCTCGCCGGAGGTTTACCGTTAGGCGGCCTGGGACGATTGGGCCGGTCTATGTCAATATCCACATCGACATCTCGCCGGTAGTAGTCGTTCCACAGCATCGAGTCATAGAACGGGTCATAACCATACCCGTAGCCGACCCCGACTGACACGCCATCACAAGCCGACAGAGTGAAACTTGCCGCGCCGAGCCCCAAGGCAAGGAGTGCACGTTTGATACTTTTGGTAATCATCTGCACCTCTCCTTACTGCAAAGCCCGGAACGACGCGAAAACGGCGTTCAGGTCATCCACATAGGCCGGGTCGGCTCCGTTGCGTAGGATCGCAACGACGACGGCCACGCGCCCATTCGGCAGGTCGATCACCGTGGCAGTGAAATTGATGACACGTCCGTCGCGAGTACCGGTGCCTCGGATGACCCGTGCAGGCAAACCGCCGATACGAGTGTCGGAAGTACCGGAGATTGAAGGATCTTCAACGAGAAATTTGTCGATATCCTCAAGATACCGAAGCCCGCCCTCAATCGATGCGACACCTGCGGGCGAGACAAACCCCATCCAGACGTTGTCATCCGTCACAGGCCGTATAGCCATGACACGCGCGACAGCGCGCAGGTCCCCCAGCTCGGTGTCCTCAATCTCGCGCGGGCCACCCGTGCGTACGGCCCAGAAGTCGGGCACGGCAAAGCTGAAAAGCGAACGCCCTGCATCGGAATATGTAATTGGGGTGTCCGCCAAAGATGGTGCCGCAGCCCCAAGCCACAGGGCGGCGCATGCAGCCAAGGCTGAACCAGATAGAATACGCATTTTTCAATAACCTGATGATTTCTTTGACATCAGATTGCCCCTGACCAACACAACTTGTCCAGCATCTCGTAATCAGGGCAACAAAAAAACCGCGCCGGGATCGCTCCGGACGCGGGTTTGTTCACGAGAACTCTCAGAAATCAGGTGCGAGCGTCGCCAACCAGTTTCCACAGGCCCGGGATCAGCAGCGCAGCCAGCGCCAGTTTGATCGCATCGCCCAGCAGGAACGGTGTCAGACCCCATTCCATGATCGGCTTATCCCAACCATACAGCTGACCCAGCCACAGCAGGCCGGGCACGTAGATAAGCACGTTAGCCAGCACCAGCGCCAGAGCCATTTTGCCAACCGAACGATCCCAGCCACGCGCCGCCAGTGCGCCCAGAAGAACAGTCGCCATCAGGTAGCCAACCAGATAACCGCCGGTGCCGCCCATCATGTAGGTCAGACCGAATTTCTCGGCCGACGAGCCGGCAAAAACGTCAAAACCCAGCGCACCAACCAGCAGATAGCCCAGCATGGTCACCAGACCTAGACGTGCACCATAGGCAGTGCCGATGGTCAGAACGGCAAAGGTGCCCATTGTGATCGGAACAGGCCACATAGGAATTTTGATCTTCGCGGCAATTGCAAGCGCCACGATACCCAGCGCCACAAGTGCCACCTGTTTGACACGCAGAGCGGTCCCCTCGCGCGGGCCGAATGCTTCGGCCAGAACATTTGCAGTCATTTTCATTTCTCCACGTTCGGATGGAAATTCAGACACATGAATGCCAATTTCACATCGATACTTCAAGATGATTGCGCTATCGAGGGCGGTACTCGGTTTTCATTTCATAGGCCTTGCGGGGCCCGGACACCGTCCAGTGCACGGACCAGTTCGGCCAGCCTGTGAAATCATAAACCGCATCATAGCTGTCTGGCGGACAATCATGGTGATCCCTAGACTGGGAATGCCCCAGCTTCAATGCGTGAAAATACCGTTCATCGTCGAAATGAACCGCAATCCGGTCCCTAGCATTCCGCCATAGATAACACCGCGTGCCCTTCATCTCGGCCTGCCCCGGAATGCGCAGCGTGACCTCTTCGTCATAGATCAGACCATCCTCGGCGGGCCGAAGAATTGCCTCGCCTTCCGCATGCACCACCTGCCCCGCCCGCGCGTCGTGAATGGTGCGGCTCAGACTCCAGCGGCCTTCGAAGTCAGACAAATTGCTCGGTAAGGTCATGCGGCCGTAGCCCCGTTGGTGATACCGCCACTGCGGATAACGCAGCTGTTCAGAGTGATGCCACAAGAACAACTTTGCAGGCTAACGTTTCGGATGCTGGTCAAAACACCCGGGCAGAGGGTCAAAATCAGGGCAAACCGTCTCATCTGCACACTCGCACCTTGTTCCTGTGGCGGGTCGGGTTTAAACCCCGCGGCATCGCCTCCTGCCAAATCACAATAAGGTGCAGCTGCCAATGATTCCACGTTATTCCCGCCCCGACATGGTCGCCATCTGGTCGTCCGAGACCAAGTTCCGCATCTGGTACGAGATCGAAGCCCATGCCTGCGACGCCATGGCCGATCTGGGCGTGATCCCACGTGAAAACGCCGAGGCTGTGTGGAAGGCCAAAGACGTAGAATTCGACGTTGCCCGCATTGATGAGATTGAGGCCGTCACCAAGCACGATGTCATCGCTTTCCTGACGCACCTGGCCGAACATGTCGGCAGTGAAGAGGCCCGTTTTGTCCATCAGGGCATGACGTCTTCGGATGTGCTGGACACCTGCCTCAACGTGCAGCTGACCCGCGCCGCCGACCTGCTCATCGCCGATCTGGAGGGTCTGCTTGCTGCCCTCAAGCGTCGTGCGATTGAACACAAGAACACCATCCGCATCGGCCGCAGCCACGGCATCCACGCCGAGCCCACCACCATGGGCCTGACCTTTGCCCGTTTCTACGCCGAGATGGACCGCAACCTGTCCCGGATGCGTGATGCGCGCGCCGAGATTGCCACCGGCGCGATCAGCGGCGCAGTCGGCACCTTCGCCAATATCGACCCGCGTGTTGAAGAGCATGTTTGCGACCAACTGGGTCTGGTGCCTGAGCCGATCAGCACGCAGGTCATCCCCCGTGACCGCCATGCCGCATTCTTCGCCACGTTGGGCGTCATCGCCAGCAGCATCGAAAACATCGCCATCGAAATCCGCCACATGCAGCGGACCGAGGTGCTGGAAGGGGCCGAGTTCTTCTCGATGGGTCAAAAAGGCTCGTCGGCGATGCCGCACAAGAAAAACCCGGTTCTGACCGAGAACCTGACTGGTCTGACGCGCATGGTGCGCGCGGCTGTGATCCCGGCGATGGAGAACGTGGCGCTGTGGCACGAGCGCGATATCTCGCATTCGTCGGTTGAACGCATGATCGGGCCGGACGCCACGATAACGCTGGACTTCGCACTGGCGCGACTGACAGGCGTGATTGATAAAATGCTGATCTTCCCCGAGAACATGATCGAGAATATGAACAAGTTCCCCGGTCTGGTGATGAGTCAGCGGGTTCTCTTGGCGCTGACCCAAGCAGGGGTCAGCCGCGAAGATGCCTATGCCATGGTTCAGCGCAATGCGCTGAAGGTTTGGGAACACCGCACCGATTTCAAAGAGGAACTGCTGGCCGACCCAGATGTCACTGCCGCGCTGAGCCCTAGAGAAATCGAAGAGAAATTCGACCTCGGCTATCACACCAAGCATGTCGACACGATCTTCGCCCGTGTCTTCGGCGAATAAATCCTGACCGATCAAACGATTCAATAAGGCCCGGGTCGCGAAACGCGATCCGGGCCTTGTTCTTTTGCCAAAATGGGCAAAATCGGCTATGGTCGGGAGTATTTCCGAACGGGAGAAACAGCATGATCCGCACTGTTATCTGCGCATTGGCACTAACTTGCTCAGCATCCGTGGCTCTGGCCTGCAGCGGGCATTCCAAACAAACCCAATCCTGTGCACCGGGTACTTATTGGGATACCGAGAGCCAAACCTGCGCAAAAATCGTCAACAGCTGAGAAATTCTTTCCTACCTGTGAATAAAAGCGAGCAGCCGATTGTTAGCTTTTTATCAGATCGCGCTATGCTTGATCAGAGCAGCCCAAAGAACGGAGTAGGAAAATGCGCCTCGTATTAGTTTCAGCTATTGCCCTTCAGGCCTTTGCTTTTGCACCGGCCCTTTATGCGGCCGGCGGTGGAGGTGCTACCACCCCGCCGAAACCGACGAATACAACTAAGAAATGCCTGTTCGGTCGTGTCTACGACAAGGACGCGGGGCGTTGTGTCAAACCGAACAAGACAAACTTCTCCCAAGATGAACTGTACGACGCCGTGCGCGAACTGGCCTATGATGGGCAGTTCGAAAATGCGCAGAACATCCTGCGCATCATGGATCAGGACGATGATCGCGTGCTGACCTATTGGGGCTTTACCTACCGCAAGTTGGGCGAGCTTGAACTGGCCAACCTCTTCTACACCAACGCCATCGAAGCGAACCCCGATAACATCCTTGCCCGCAGCTATATGGGTCAGGGTTTTGTGACCGAAGGCAAAACCGATCTGGCCATCGAACAATGGCGCGAGATAAAGGCGCGTGGCGGTGAAGGCACCTGGGCCGAGGCGTCGCTGCGTGAGGCGATCCGAACCGGGCTGACCTATAACTACTAAGCTTCAGTCTTTCTTTACCCGACTCTTCGTACTCTGCCTTTGGAACACACCTTAGGCACCGCAGGCAGATGCAGGACACAAATACATTGGTACAGGTGGCACCGGGCGCGGCTCCGGTGTCCGAACAGAAAGACGATGCACCCCGTGTCGTTCCCCGCGCTCTCAGCAACCGACAGAAGGCCGCCGTCGTTGTGCGGTTATTGCTGAACGAAGGCGCTGACATCCCGCTGGAAGAACTTCCCGATGATCTGCAGGAGAAATTGACCCACCAATTGGGCGAAATGGGTCTTGTCGATCGCGTTACGTTGGATGTCGTGGCGCAGGAATTTGCCGAGGCACTGGACAGCGTCGGTCTGTCCTTCCCGCATGGTTTGGCGGGTGCTCTGGACGCGGTGGATGGCAAGATTGGTTCGGCGACGGCAGCCCGGCTGCGCAAGGTCGCCGGAGTGCGTCAGATCGGTGACCCGTGGCAGCGCTTGCGCGAAATCCCAACCGAGGACTTGGCCGCGATGGTGCAGGCGGAAAGCACCGAGATTGCCGCCGTGATGCTTTCAAAGCTGGAGACCGCAAAGGCCGCACAGCTATTGGGCCACCTGCCCGGCCCTGTAGCCCGCAGAATTACCTATGCGATCTCGAAAACTGCAAATGTTACCCCCGAAGCGGTTGAACGCATCGGCTGGTCGCTGGCGGCACAACTGGATCAGAAGCCTTCTCAGGCTTTTGTCGATGGTCCGGGCACCCGGGTTGGTGCGATTTTAAACCAGTCCACGGCCTCCACCCGCGATGGTCTGTTGACCGCCTTGGACGAAGAGGATTCGGATTTCGCAAGCGTCGTGCGGCGCTCGATCTTTATTTTTGCGCATATTCCGACCCGAGTACTGCCCCGCGACGTTCCGACGATTCTACGGGATGTAGATCAGGCCGATCTGCTCAACGCATTGGCGGGCGTGGTTGCGCAAGACGACAAAACAGCGGCAGATTTCCTATTGTCCAACATGTCTACACGCATGGCGGACAACCTGCGTGAAGAGATTGCAGAACGCGGTAAGGTCAAACAATCAGACGCTGAAGACGCGATGACTCAGATCGTGAGTGCTATCCGCACTCTTGCGAGTGAAGGCGCGATAACGCTCATCGAAGAAGAAAGTGAAGACTAGGTGAGCAGCCCAAGCCTTTGGAACGCTTGTGATCAGAGAACGTGCCTTGTATGTCTGGCCCGGCAAATTACAACAGCCGGTGAGACCAGATTATGCCCGTCGAAAAGTCGGAACTAAGCCGCGGGGCGCTTCGAAAGTACTATGTCACCGGCCTGTTTCTGAAGGGCGTGATCGGTGCAATGCGCCTGCTGCCTTATGGGCGACGTATCGCAACGATGGGGTTCATCGTACGTAGTCTTGCCCCACTGGTCGGGTATGCCGAGCGCGTGCGCAGAAATCTGAAACTGACCTGCCCCGAATTGTCCGACGCCGAGGTGAAACGCATCTGTCGTGATGTTCCCGACAATGCCGGGCGCGCGATCATGGAGCATTTCTCGCCCGAAGACTTCACTGCACGTCAGAGCAAGGCCAAGATTTCCGGTCCGGGCGTCGCGGCCTTTGACAAAGCCGTGGCCGAGGGGCGCCCGGTGATGATGATCACCGCCCATTTCGGCCATTATCTGGCAGCCCGGATTGCCCTTCAGACACGCAGTGGCCAGCCCATCGGGTGCCTGTATCGCCGCATGGCAAACCCGTATTTCAACGACGCCTATGTCGAGGCATTCTACAAAACCGGTGCACCCATGTTCGAACAGGGTCGCCGTGGGATGGTTGAGATGGTGCGCTCACTCAAGAAGGGCGGCATCATCGCCATTGTTTCGGACCTTCACGCCCATGGCGGGGAAGAGTTGACCTTCTTCGGCAAACCTGCCGTCACATCAGTTCTGAACGCGGAACTGGCGATGAAATACAAAGCCGAATTGATCCCTTGTTATGCCATTCGCCAACCGAACGGCCTGGACTTTGAGATCGTATTGCATGATCCGGTTCCGCATACTGACCCAAAGACCATGACCCAGTTCACCAATGATGATCTTGAGGCCGTAGTTCGACAGCATATGGGGCAATGGTTCTGGATTCACCGGCGTTGGAAGGCCTGGAAAAGACTGGGCGTGCAACCCGAGGACATGCCCTGATCACTTGACCTTGGTTGCTGCAACGATTGGGCCGTGCCCGGCCCGCTGCACCAGAACAACCGCGGGAAGATCCGAGGTCAATTCGGCTGAAAACTGTTGCGGTGCAACCCCATCCCACTGCCCGGCCACCTGCCAGGACTCTACAACATTCGCGTAGTCCAATTCATGCCCCGCCAGTTCACCCCGGCGGATCGACGCGTGGCGCATCGGTGAATATTGCACCACCCGCACGTCAAACGTCTCACCCTCTGGCAGCTCGACTGGGGTCACATCTACGGTCACATCATTCCCGGATCGTGTCGCCACAACTTCAGCCTCGGGTGCGGCTGTCAGATGCGCGTCGATCAAACGCTCCAATTCGCGCGACTGCGCACCGACCACATCATGCTGACCATTTATAACCATCTGCGGCGTGTAAATCATCGACCGACCGCCCTGACGCGCATAGGCGCGCTGACGTTGGGTGTGATTTGGGTCGGCGTATTCATCCTCCCACCCGATATAGTCCCAATAATCCACATGCAGAGCCAGCCCGATTACATCATCGCGTTTGGCAAGATCATGCATCATTCGGTCAGCAGGTGGACAGGACGAACAGCCCTGCGACGTAAACAACTCGACGACCACCGGATCGCTTTCGGCCGCAAGCGGAGCCGCTAGAACAAGAGAAAGTGCGGTAGTTGCGATGGCGGATCTGAGCATATTTGACCTCGGGCTGATAACTTTTCTGTCTGGGACCGATAAGATGCCTGAATTGTTTAAACCCTTTGGAGATCACCCTCCAATCAAGGTTTCTTGAAACCAACTGGCTCTCCGATGAAGTGCACGGCAGCAAGACAAGACCGTCTTTGCACGTCTTGGCCCTTGAACCGCACCAAAACGTGATAAACATAAGTGTCAGCGAACCCCGTTTTCCAAGCCATTTGAGAGGGAGCCAACTCATGCCCATTAAAGTCGGACAGGACACCGCCAAAACACGCCGCAGCCTGAACGTGAACGGAAAATCCATTTCCTATTACTCGATTCCCGCTGCGCAAGAGGCCGGTCTGGGCGATTTTTCGAAACTGCCCGCCGCGTTGAAAGTGGTGTTGGAAAACATGCTGCGGTTCGAGGATAACGGCTTTTCCGTCTCAGTCGATGACATCAAGGCCTTTGGCGAATGGGGCGCCAATGGCGGCAAGAACCCGCGTGAGATTGCTTATCGCCCTGCCCGCGTGCTGATGCAGGATTTCACCGGCGTTCCTGCCGTGGTCGATCTGGCCGCAATGCGGGACGGGATCAAAGGGTTGGGTGGTGACGCGCAAAAGATAAACCCGCTGAACCCGGTTGATCTGGTCATCGACCACTCAGTGATGATCGACGAGTTTGGCAACCCGCGCGCGTTCCAGATGAACGTGGATCGCGAATATGAGCGGAACATGGAACGCTACCAGTTCCTGAAATGGGGCCAGTCGGCCTTCAACAACTTCCGTGTTGTGCCCCCCGGCACCGGCATTTGTCACCAAGTGAACCTGGAATATCTGGCCCAGACCGTCTGGACCGACACCGATCAGAACGGGGAAGAGGTCGCCTATCCCGATACGCTGGTCGGCACCGACAGCCATACCACCATGGTCAACGGCATGGCCGTTCTGGGCTGGGGCGTTGGCGGGATTGAGGCCGAGGCGGCGATGCTGGGGCAGCCGATCTCGATGCTGATCCCCGAGGTTGTGGGATTTGAGCTGACCGGTGCGATGGTTGAAGGCACCACCGGCACGGACCTTGTTTTGAAAGTCGTGGAAATGCTCCGTGAAAAGGGCGTGGTTGGGAAATTCGTCGAATTCTACGGCGAAGGTCTGGATCGCCTGCCGCTGGCAGACCGCGCGACCATTGCCAACATGGCCCCCGAATACGGCGCGACCTGTGGTTTCTTCCCTATTGACGGCGAAACCCTGCGCTACATGCGCAATACCGGCCGTGACGAGGACCGTTTGGCGCTGGTCGAGGCCTATGCCAAGGAAAACGGTTTCTGGCGGGATGAGAACTATGCGCCAATCTACACCGACACCCTGTCGCTGGATATGGGCACCATCGTTCCCGCGATCTCGGGCCCGAAACGTCCGCAGGATTATGTGGCACTGACTGATGCCAAGGCCGCTTTCCTGAATGAGATGGAGAAGACTTTTAAACGCCCGATGGGCAAAGAGGTCTTGGTCAAAGGTGAAAACTACGCGATGGAGTCAGGCAAGGTCGTGATTGCCTCAATCACCTCCTGCACCAATACGTCCAACCCTTACGTGATGATCGGCGCCGGTCTGGTGGCGAAAAAGGCGCATGAGCTGGGCCTGAACCGTCAGCCTTGGGTGAAGACCTCACTGGCTCCCGGATCGCAGGTCGTGTCGGAATATCTCGAGGCCGCTGGTCTGCAAGAACATCTGGACGCCATCGGGTTTAATCTTGTCGGTTATGGCTGCACCACTTGTATCGGCAACTCGGGTCCAATCCAGAGAGAGATTAGTGAAGCAATCGCCGAGGGCGATCTGGTCGCTACATCGGTCTTGTCGGGCAACCGAAACTTCGAGGGCCGGATTTCCCCGGACGTACGCGCTAACTATCTGGCCTCACCGCCGCTGGTGGTCGTCTACGCGCTGGCGGGCACCATGGATATCGACCTGACCTCGGAACCGATTGGGAAGGACAAGTACGGTAATGACGTCTTCATGAAAGACATCTGGCCAACCCAAAGCGAAATCGCCGATCTGGTGCAGCAGACTGTCACCCGCGATGCGTTCCAGTCGAAATATGCCGATGTTTTCAAAGGAGACGAAAAATGGCGCGAGGTCGAGGTTCCGCAACAGGAAACCTATGACTGGCCACCCACCTCGACTTACATCCAAAATCCACCCTATTTCCAAGGGATGGGGCCTGAGCCGGGCACGATCTCAAATATCGAAGGCGCCAAGGTTCTGGCCATTCTGGGCGACATGGTCACCACCGACCACATCTCACCGGCCGGCTCCTTTGCAACCACCACGCCTGCGGGCAAGTACCTGATGGACCGTCAAGTGCAGCCGCGCGAGTTCAACTCTTACGGCTCGCGCCGGGGCAACCACGAGGTCATGATGCGTGGCACTTTCGCCAATATCCGCATCAAGAACGAAATGCTGGAGGGCGTCGAGGGTGGCTATACCAAGGGACCGGACGGCCAGCAGACTTCGATCTATGACGCGTCGATGGCCTACCAGGCGCAGGGGGTCCCGCTTGTGGTGTTCGGCGGCGAGCAATACGGCGCCGGCTCGTCACGAGACTGGGCGGCCAAAGGCACCGCGCTGCTGGGCATCAAGGCTGTGATCGCCGAGAGTTTTGAGCGCATCCACCGCTCGAACCTTGTTGGCATGGGCGTGATCCCGTTCGAATTCACGGGCAACGATAACCGCAAGTCGCTGGGATTGACGGGGGATGAGACCGTCTCGATCCACGGGTTGGACGCGGTTGAGCCGCTGCAAGAGGTGTCCTGTACTATCACTTATTCCGACGGCGCCGAGACAACCATCCCTCTCAAGTGCCGCATCGATACTGCACCCGAGATCGAATACATCGAGAACGGTGGCGTGCTGCAATACGTGCTGAGAAACTTGGCGAAAGCAGGCTGAAACACCAAAGCCCCGGACAACGTACCGGGGCTTTGTTCTTTTTTACGTCAATCGGTGTAGCCCATCAATAATAGAGCGTGTGCCGCAGGCACGCTCCGCTTGGCAAAGACTGAATTTACTGACTGGCTTTCTCCAGCGCAGGACGGATGGTGCTTTCGATCACGCGTTGGGTAATCGGCCCGGCAAACCGCAGGAGGATCGTGCCTTCGCCGTCGATCACATAAGTCTCAGGCACACCATACAAGCCCCAGTCCAGCGCCATCCGTCCCTGTTCATCCCGTCCGATGGACTTGTACGGGTCGCCCAGATCAGTCAGGAACGATTCGGCGTTGTCCAGTTTGTCTTTATAGTTAATGCCGTAGACCGGGATACCTTCCTTGGCCAGAGCTTCAAGGTTCGGATGTTCAGCGCGGCAGGGGGCGCACCAGCTGGCCCAGTAGTTGACCAGCTTGACCTCGCCGTCGCGCAGTGTCTCATCGTCGAACATCGTCTTGCCCGGAAACTCGGTCAGAACAACCGGCGGCGCGGGCTGGCCCTGGCGGGCCGACGGCAGCGTGTCATCCGAACCATCCTGCAGTTGCACCAAGGCCGCGACGGCAAACGCGCCAAAGATCAGTGGCGGTGCCAGCATCAGGGGCGAGATCTTAGCCATTGCGCGTCATCCTTTGTTCGACCTTCTCCATCTCGGTCCGAACCTTGCGCCCGCGTGCAATGCTGAACACGATCAGCAACACCAGCAGCGCGATCGAGGCCGCATAGGACCACAGCACCGTATCGGCATATTTTCCAAGATCAGGGATCATCCGTTTACCCTTTCCCGCGCCAGCAGCGCCTTGATCCGCCGCGCCCGGATTTCCGTGCCAGTGCGATACAGGACCAGCGCGATAAACAGCAGCACGAATCCGATGATGCACAGCAGCAGCGGGTAGAAATAGATGTTGCTGACTTTCTCTTCGGTATCCGCCCCGGTCACGGCCGCCGCGCGCATCACCGACGCGCCCTGATGCAAGCCCTGGTTCCAGAAGTTCACCGCATAACGGCTGAGCAGCGCGAAGACCGAGCCCACCAGACACAGGACCGAGGTCAGATCGGCCGCCGTATCCGGGTCTTCAATCGCTTCCCACAGGGCAACATAGCCCAGATAGAACAGGAACAGGATCAGGAACGAGGTCAGGCGCGGATCCCAGGCCCACCATGTGCCCCACATCGGTTGCCCCCAGATCGCTCCGGTCGCCAGCGCGATCAGCGTCATCACAATGCCAATGGGGGCCGCGGCACGGGCAGCCAGCGCGCTGACGTGGTGACGCCGCACCAGCCAGACGAGCGAGGTTGCCAGCATCATCAGCCAGCAATTGATTGCCATCAGCGCCGCAGGCACATGCAGGTATATGATCTTGACGGTCGAGCCCTGCTTGTAATCGTCCGGTGTGAAGAAGAACCCCCAGACCAGTCCGACCACAATGCACGCAAGCGAGGTCACCCAGAAAAACGGCATCACCCGTTCACTGGTGGCAAGGAACTTGCGCGGGTTGGCGTATTCCCAGAGGGCGTTGGCTTTGGCTGCGATAGACATGGGCCTTATCTAGTCCGAGTCGGGGGTGTTCTCAATTGACATCGGTCAAAGTTTGAACGCGTCACCGAAGGTTGATGCGCAGAACGGCTGCGCTGGCAAAAGGTAGCAGAGCGATGGTAGCCGCTGTGATCCCCGCCAGCATCAACAACGGAGTTTGCGTTTCCATCCCCGTGGCGCCACGGCGCGCGACCTCGGCGCCGAAGATCAGGGTCGGCACATACAGCGGCAAGACCAGAAGCGACAGCAGCAAACCACCACGCTTCAGCCCCACGGTCAGAGCCGCACCGAAAGTGCCGATAACGCTCATGGCCGGAGTGCCAATCAGCAGCGAAATCACCAGCCAGAAGAATCCCGGCGCGGGCAGGTTCAGCAACACGCCCAGAAACGGCGCGGCCAGAACCAGCGGCAGGCCGGTGGTCAGCCAATGGGCCAGCGCCTTGATCGAGACCACCGATTCCAGTGGTAGCGGCGCGGTGGCCAACAGGTCCAGCGAGCCGTCCTCCCAATCCAGCGCCAACAGGCGGTCCAGCGACAGAAGGCACGCAAGCAGCGCGCCTAGCCACAGAACACCCGGTGCAATAGTCGACAACAGCGACGATTGCGGCCCCACCGAAAACGGCACCAGAACAGTGACGATCAGAAAAAACGCCAGACCAAGGCCAAAGCCCCCTCCGGCGCGGAAGGCCAGTTTCAGGTCACGCAGCAACAGGGCGATCACAGGAAGCCTCCGTCGAAATCGTCGATGGGTTTTGGT
The DNA here is from genome assembly GCF_013032445.1 of Ruegeria arenilitoris. Lineage (GTDB taxonomy): Bacteria > Pseudomonadota > Alphaproteobacteria > Rhodobacterales > Rhodobacteraceae > Ruegeria > Ruegeria arenilitoris_F. The sequence goes on from NZ_WQCA01000001.1 coordinate 262,675, forward strand.
TTCGCCTTGTTGGGACCGACATCCAGAACCTCGCCATCCAGGCCAAGGTCGATATGGGTGGCAATCAGGGCCGAGCCGCCCTGCCCCAGATGGGCACGTACGGCATCGGCGAACATCTGCACGGCGTTTTTGTCCAACGACACGGTCGGTTCATCCAGCATCCAAATCGGTCGCCCGGTCACCAGCATCCGCGCCAGCCCCAATCGCCGTTTCTGCCCCGCCGACAGGTTACCCGCGTGACGATCCGACAACTCGTTCAGCGCGAAGGCGTCCAGTGCGGTTTGGATGCCATTCGTGCCAAAAACCGACGCCCAGAAGGTCAGGTTCTCTACGACGGTCAAAGTTGGCTTCAACCCATCGGAATGTGAGGCATAGGCGATTTGATCCTCTGCCCCTTCGATCTGTCCGGTTAGAGGTGGCTGCAGCCCCGCCAACGTACGCAGCAGCGTCGTCTTACCGATGCCGTTCGGCCCGCGCAGGATCAGCGCCTTGCCGGGGTGCAGTGCAAAGCTCAGCCCCTCAAGGACGGGAACGCCACCGCGGGCGATGGCCAGATCGGTCACAGTCAGTGTCATGAGTTCCGCTTATCTGATTGCTGACAGAGGCAAAAGGCGAGATTTGCCGCAGGCCCTGTGCCCAGCTCAGACCGGCAATAGCGCCAGTGCAACACGGCGACCTTCAGACAGCAGCACGTTGTAAGTGCGGCAAGCGGCCGGAGAATTCATGATCTCAACCCCAATTCCCGCATCCTCAAGCGCCGTGCGCAGGTCAGATGGGATATGGGTCAGAGCCTCTCCGGTGCCGATGAACAGAACATCCACCACCTCTGACAGCGCCAACAGCGATGCGTCATCGGAGTATCCGTCCCAATCTGCGGTGCCGGTTGGGCCCGTCAGAACGGCCCCATGGTAAACCTGCCCGCCAATGCGGAAAAAGCCGGGGCCATAGCCATCGACCGGAACTGCGTTGTTGTAGGTGATCTCATTCAGGCGCATGGGCACCTTCTAGCCCCAAAGCGGCAGGCCCGACAAGGCTGCAACCGCAATCGCCAGATAGGCAGCGGCGCGGTAAAGCCGTTCGTATTCGGGCCGGAACAGCCAGCCCCCCAGCCAGTTGCCCAGTAGGTTCGGCACCGACAACACCAATCCCAGCGCCACGGTGGGCCAGGTGACCCGCCCCATGCCGGTCAGAAAACCGAGGATCAGGAAATCGAAGACAAACAGGAACAGCAGGATCGTGGCCCGGATCACCTCAACCGGCAAAGGCCGCGACATGTAGAACAGGATCACCGCCGGGCCGGGCAAGCCTGCCACGCCGCCCAGAAACCCGGCAGCGCCACCGATCCCGGCGACCATCGTGCGCCCCACGCGCCCGTGATACCGCAGCCCGAGAATCAGCACGGCCAGCATGAAGATCGCCAACAGACTAACTGCATAACGGAAAACCTCTGGCTCGACCCGCGTCAGCAGCCATAGTCCCACCGGCAATAACAATGCGCATCCAGTCGCCAGTCGGGCCAGGTCACCCCGGTCCACAACACGCCAGGCCCGCCGCAGGTTCGGCAGCGGCCCGAAGATGTCCATGATGGTCAGGCCAATAATGGCTCCGAATGGGCCAAGAAATGGCGTGGCGATAGGGAGGAAGATCAGCGCAGTTCCAAACCCGGAAAACCCGCGCACAATACCGCCAAGAAAGGCGGCAAAAAGGATAACGGCCAGCCCCGTTGGGGACTGGCCGAATATCTCAGGCGTCGATGTTGGCAAACTGATTGCCCGCCGTATTGGACGGCTTGGACCAATCGCGCTTGACCCCCAGCCACAACAGGATGGTCGAGGCCACGAAGACCGACGAATAGGTCCCCACGATCACCCCCCAGATCATCGCAAAGACAAAGCCGCGGATCACGTCGCCGCCCAGCACATACAGCGAGATCAGTGCCAGCAATGTGGTCACCGAGGTCATCACAGTCCGGCTGAGCGTTTCGTTGATCGAGATGTTCAGAACCTCTTTTAAATCCTTCTTCTTATACTTCCGCAGATTCTCACGCACCCGGTCGAACACAACAACTGTGTCGTTAAGCGAATAACCTACGATAGTCAGAAGCGCCGCAATGATGGCCAGATCGAACCGGATCTGCAGTTCCGAGAAGATACCGATGGTCAGGATCACATCATGCACCAATGCGGCCACGGCCCCCAGCGCGAACTGCCATTCAAAGCGCAGCCAGATGTAGACCAGCACTGCGCCGATGGCGAGCATCACCGCGATCACGGCGGTTTGAATCAACTCGCCCGAGACCTTGGGACCAACGGATTCGACCGAGACAAATTCGATATCCGGCACGGAAACCTTCAAAGCATCTTCCACCGCGGTGACAGTGGCGGCGGAAACCGCCTCTGCATCGGCCTGCGCCTGAATGCGGATCATGGCGACGTTTTCGTCCTCGCCAAAGGTCGGATCGAAAATCTCGGTGATCGTCACATCGCCAAGTTCCAACGGCGCGATGGCGTCCCGATAGGCGCCGATGTCGATCTCTTGTGTGGACTGTGTCCGGATCGTGGTGCCGCCGCGGAAGTCGATGCCAAAGTTCAACCCCTGCAGCATGAAGGACGTGAAGGCCACAACCATCATCAGGGCCGAGATGCCCAGCCAGACCTTCCAACGGCTGAAAAAATCAAACGAGGTGTTCTGGGGTACGAGTTTCAGTCTCATGTCAAACCTCGATCGTTTTCGGACGGCGGCGTTCGAACCACATCACGACAAACAGGCGCGTGACGAAGATCGCGGTGAAGGCCGAGGTCAGGATACCAAGACCCAGGGTAATCGCAAAACCGCGCACCGGGCCGCTGCCCATAGCAAACAGGATCACGGCGGTGATGAAGGTGGTCACGTTGGCGTCGACAATGGCCGACAGCGCCTTTTCATAACCCAATTCGATGGCACGCGCCGGGCCTCTGGCGGATTTCAGTTCTTCACGGATACGTTCAAAGATCAGCACGTTGGCGTCGACCGCCATACCCACAGTCAGAACGATGCCCGCAATACCCGGCAGGGTCAGCGTGGCCCCAATCAACGACAGCAGGCCAAAGATCAGCCCGACGTTGATGATCAGCGCGATATTGGCGAAAATTCCGAACAAACCATAGCTGAGTGCCATGAAGCTCAGCACCGCGACAAAAGCCACAATAGTGGCGGTTTTACCTGCGTCGATGCTGTCCTGCCCCAGTTCGGGGCCAATAGTGCGTTCTTCCAAGAACTCCAACCCGGCGGGCAGAGCGCCGGCGCGTAACAGCACGGCCAGATTGGTGCTTTCCTCAACGGTGAAGTTGCCGGTGATGATACCCGACCCACCCGGAATATGGCTTTGGATCACGGGGGCCGAGATCACCTCGTCATCCAGCACAATAGCAAAGGGTGCGCCGATATTGTCTCGGGTGTAGTCACCGAACTTGCGTGCACCAGACGTGTTGAACCGGAAACTGACCGCTGGTCGGCCGTTCTGATCGAATGAAGGTTGCGCGTCTACCAGTTCCTCTCCAGTCACAACCGGAGCGGACTCGATTATGTAGTAGACGCCATCCTCATCAATGGAAGGGACGACCTCTTGACCGATACCCGGCACCGCATCCGGGTCGCTGCCGCGCCCGACCACGGGGTTAAAGGTCAATTGCGCCGTGGTTCCGATGATATCTTTCAACTCACCTGCACTGCCGATACCCGGCACTTGAATAAGGATACGGTCCGCGCCCTGCCGCTGAATGGTGGGTTCACGGGTACCGACCTCGTCGATCCGGCGGCGGATGATCTCCAGCGCTTGGCGCACTGTTCGGTCATCCGAGGCCAGCTTCTCGGCCTCTGACAGCTGCACGACGATAGTATCGCCCTCGGCGCGGGCTTCGATATCAGTGGCGCCAACGCCGGTCAGCGTCTGAACCTGACGGGCCAGACCGCGCACAACCTCCAACGCGCGAGGCATACCCTCGGGCTGGCTGATGCGAACGCGAATCTCATCCGGGGCCGATTCCTGTTTACGGATCGTGCCCACGGTTGCGCGTTCATCCCGCAAGGCGTCGCGGATCTCGGGCCACATCGCCTCCATCCGGGATTCGTACACATCTTCGACCTTCACTTCGGCCAGCAGATGCGCCCCACCACGCAGGTCGAGGCCAAGATTGACCAGCGACGACGGCAGCCAGTTGGGCCACTGCGCCGCCTGCGCCTGCATTTCGGGGGTGTCGATGCCAAGCTCAATCGCAGTCTTGGCATCGTTAGATTGCTCAACGCGCGTGTAAAACGCATTCGGCAGGGCCATGAGCAAGCCGGTCACACAAACCAGCCAGATCAGAACCCGCTTCCAGGTATTAATTTGCAGCATTACCCTGCCTTTTCAAGGGATTGTCGCGCGAAGTTACTTCGCCGGTTCGGTCTTGTTCAGAACCTGAGCGATGGTCGACTTGACCACACGAACCTTGACGTTCTCGGCGATCTCGACTTCGATCTCGTTGTCGCCTTCCTTGACCTTTGACACCTTGCCAATCAGACCACCCTGAGTGACCACCTGATCGCCCCGGCGCACGGCCTCGACCATAGCCTGATGTTCCTTCATCTTTTTCTGCTGCGGACGGATCAGCAGGAAATACATGATCGCGAAGATCAGGATCAGCGGGAGAAACTGGGCGATTGCGCCACCTTCCATGGGATATTCCTTTTGGTTTGGGCTTGCGGAAGGGCTCCGCAAATTTGGCGAGAACCTATTCTTTGAAATGCCTGTTTGCAAGGACAGGTGGCGCAAGAAGTTTTTCTTTGGAAAACCCGTTTTTACCGCGCAACGCAACAATTTGTCCGAGAATTATCTCACCAACATAGTTCCCTCTAGGAACATCGTCCTTCTCGGATATAGTTGAACAACGGGAGGGCGAATGACTCAACTAATACAAACCGTTGGCATGCTTACACGTATGCTGATCGCGACCTTGGTGATCGTTCTTTCACCTGTTGCTGCTTCGGCTCAGGAAACTCCACCCGTCGACACAGCTGATGAAGAACAGTCCGAAACGTTCAAAGCGCCGGTTATTGTCGACGGCGACTCGTTGTTTTTCTTAAGGGGTTCCAGCGCCCTGCCTGCCTCTGAACGCGCTGAAACGGTTCAGGAAGCGATAATCGAGGTGGCCGAGGCTTCTGACAGCCTGGAAGTTTCCATCACATACGAGGATATTGACCTCGGCACGCGCATTCTGGTCGATGGGGTCTGGGTATCGGTCGTGACAGTCGCCGATGCCGAACTTGAACAGATTGAGCTGGATGTTCTCAGCTTTCTTCATGGCCAGGCCATTGAGGAAGCGATCATTGCTTACCGATCCAACCGAACCGAACAGGCGCGGGTCTCAGGCGCCATCGAAGCATCGGCCTGGACACTTGGTTTTGTCGCATTCGTCGTCGTCATCCTATGGCTGCACCGAAGAATCAGACGACGCACGCTAAAGTTCGTCAAACGCCACCTAAGGGATGTGGAAACCGCCACTGCCAAAAGCGTACAGGCCGAGGCGATTGCCGCGCTGGTTCGGTATGGCCTGAACTTTGCCCTGTTGGTTATCTTCTTTCTAGGCTTCTACTACTACCTGTCCTTCGTCCTTCTGGCGTTCGCTGAAACCCGCTATTTCGCACAACTTCTGCTGACCTACCTGACGGAACCAGTCCTGCTGATTTTCAAGGGCATCCTCAGCTATATCCCTAATCTCATCATGCTGGGCCTGATCTCGTGGGTCACCCTGTATATCATCAGGGGCATGCGGGTGTTTTTTGATGCGGTCGAGGCAGGCTCGTTCGATATGGGCGACTTCGAAAAACACTGGGTCAATCCAACGTTCAACATCGCGCGCGTGTTTGTCATCCTGATCGCACTGGTCTTTGCAGTGCCCTACATTCCCGGCTCGGATTCTGCAGCGTTTCAGGGACTGACCATTCTGGTTGGCGCCATGCTCTCGCTTGGCGCGAACTCGGTCGTATCGAACATGTTAGCCGGTCTGTTCGTGATCTACCGCCGCTCAACCTCGATCGGGGACCGTATTCAGATCGGCGATCACATTGGCGATGTGGTTCAGATCAAACTGATGGAAACGCACCTGAAATCCATCAAGAACGAACTGATTTCGATTCCGAATGCCCAGCTTATGAACTCGGATGTGGTTAATTTCTCGAAGAAAACGGATGGCAGCGGGCTGCTGCTGCACACCACCGTTGGCATCGGCTATGAGGAGCCCCCGGAAAAGGTCGAAGCCATGCTGATCGAGGCTGCTCATCGGACCAAGGGGATCAAGAACAAGCCGGAACCCTTTGTTCTGTGGACCGCCTTGGCGGACTACGCGATCAGCTATCAGATCAACGGGTACACCACGCGGGGCAGTATCATCCCGAAAATTCGGTCGGACCTGCATCGCAACATCGTGGCCGTATTCAACGAGAACGGCGTGCAGATCATGACGCCCTCTTACATGGCCGATCCGCCCGAGCCGAAAATCCCGGTCGAAGAATGGGATGGTCATCTGGCGCATGAAACACACGAGGACGCTGATAAAGCGTAACCGGTGCTACACCCTGCCTTTCAGATGGTGCATAAGCGCTTTCAGTGATTCACGCATTTAAGGATCTGAACCATGCACGACATCCGCGCCATTCGCGAAAACCCAGCCGCCTTCGACGCCGCCCTTGCGCGCCGCGGGGACGCGCCGGTGTCGTCAGATGTGCTGAGGCTAGACGAAAGCCGCCGGGCCAAAATTCTTGCCGCCGAGACCGCGCAGGCCGAACAGAACAAAGCCAGCAAAGAAGTCGGCGCCGCCAAAGCGCGCGGCGATGAGACCGAGTTCGAGCGTCTGCGCGCGCTGGTGGCCGAGAAAAAGGCCGAGGTCGCCCGGATGCAGACCGAAGCCAAGGATCTGGACGCTCTGCTGGCAGATCAGTTGATCCGCATCGCCAACTTGCCCGCCGAGGATGTTCCCGCAGGTACGGATGAAAAAGACAATGTCGAGGTCAACCGTTGGGGCACCCCGCGGGAATTGGACTTCGCACCCAAAGAGCATTTCGAGATCGAAGCCGTTCAAAACGGCATGGATTTTGAGACTGCCGCAAAACTCTCGGGCTCGCGTTTTGTTCTGCTATCCGGCGGCGTCGCGCGTATTCACCGCGCGCTCGCTCAGTTCATGCTGGACACGCATATCAACGAGAACGAACTGACCGAGGTCAACGGCCCGGTTCTGGTTCTGTCCGAGATGATGCAGGGCACCGGGCAGCTGCCGAAATTCGGCGAAGACAGCTACCAGACCCGCGAAGGCTGGTGGCTGATCCCGACCTCCGAGGTTTCGCTGACCAATATCGTCAACGACACGATGATCGAGGAAAGCTATCTGCCCCGTCGCTATACTGCGCATTCGCTCTGCTTCCGGTCCGAGGCTGGAAGCGCGGGCAAAGACACCCGCGGGATGTTGCGCCAGCACCAGTTCGAAAAGGTCGAGATGGTATCCGTCACGCATCCGGACAAATCGGACGATGAACAGAAGCGTATGTTGCGCTGTGCCGAAGGCATTCTGGAAAAGCTGGGTATCCCCTATCGCACTGTGATCCTATGCACCGGCGATATGGGCTTTGGCGCACGCCGGACTTACGACATTGAGGCGTGGTTGCCCGGTCAGGACACCTATCGCGAGATCAGCTCGGTTTCGACCTGTGGCGACTTCCAGGCGCGTCGCATGAACGCGCGGTTCCGGCCCGAAGGTGGCGGCAAGCCGGAATACGTTCACACTCTGAACGGGTCGGGTCTGGCCGTCGGGCGTTGCCTGATTGCCGTGCTGGAAAATGGCCAGAACGCCGACGGTACCGTCACACTGCCCGAGGTGCTCGCTCCCTATCTGGGCGGCAAGCTGAACCTGCAGTTGGACGGCACGCTGGCCTAAAAAAAAACCGGCGCCGCAAACGGCACCGGTTCGACAATCCAAAAGGCGGAGAGGGCTTACTTCTTCGCCTTTTTCTTATGCTTCTTCTTGTCCTTGCTTTTGTCTTTCTTCTTGTCGTCTTTTTTCTTCTGATCTTTTTTCTTGTCGTCCTTCTTGGACTTTTTGTCCTTTTTGGACTTGGCTTTCACCTTGTCCTTGGCCTTCGAGAACACGGCCTCCATCTCTTGCAGCTTTTTGGCTGCCTTTTCAGCTTTGGCTTTTGCCTTGGCCTTCTTGCGGGCTTTCGCTTCGGCGGCCTCGGCAGCAGCTTTCTCTGCGGCGGCCTTACGTGCAGCTTCTTCTGCAGCTTTGCGCGCGGCCTCTTCTGCACGTTTTTCAGCGGCTGCAGCTGCTACAGTTTTGCGCGGCGCAGCACGGCGCGTGGCCGGTTTGCGCGCTGGAGAGCGGGTAGTTGTTTTCGCAGTGGCTTGCTTTGCCGTCGCGGGTTTTCTGGCGGTAGTTTTGGCAGCCGCAGGTTTTCTGGCTGCAGTTTTGGCAACAGCTGGTTTGGTCGCTGCTGGCTTTCTGGCCGGAGTTTTGGCGGCAGCTGGTTTGGCAGCGATCGCTTCTTTCGCAGCAGCAATCAGAAGCGGGGCCCGCGCCGTCCCAATTCGGGGCACTTTAGTAAGGTCAGCGGGGCTGGCCTTGGCTATGGCTTCGGCGGTCTTGAAACCATTGGCGCTGAGCGCTTGCGCCATCGCCTCACCCACACCCTTAACTGCTGTCACTGCGGTCATTCTTTGTCCTTTCTTTCTCCCTGCGTGCAACCTTATATACACTGTATATACAAATCAGCAAGCCAATGAACGGCCAAAGCCGCCTCAAGCTGTCAACTGCTGTGCGCCAGCGTACCGGTTGTGTCCTTTTTCGGAAATGGCACAAGGCGCTTGGCATCCTCGTCCCAAAGTTTCAGATTCAGCGCCGCCACGGCCTCGGGGAAATTGATCCGGCGCGGCGTGTATTCGGGCGGCAGGTTATAATGACACGCCCGCAACCGATAAGACGGAATGCGCGCGTTGAAATGGTGAATGTCGTGCAGAGTAATGCAGGCCACCGCGTTGTCGAACCACCATCCGAAGTCCAATGCTGACGAACCCTGCAGCGCCGCCATTTGCGGATCCAGGTCGGGGCGGCGGTCCCAATAGGTGTCCTCGAAGTTGTGTTGCAGGTAGACGAGGAACACGCCCAGCATCCCGCCCAGCAGAGAGAAAACCAGCCAGACCAGAATGCCCGTCGTGCACGCGATCAGGTAAAGCAGGCCCAGGAACACTACAATGGACAGGTTGTGCAGCAGCACACCCTTGACGCCGAACCGAACTGTATTCTTAGGCCAGCGGTAGCGGATGAAGTATGTAAACAAAGCACCAACCGGAACCAGGATGAACGGGTTGCGGTAAAGGCGGTAGAACAGGCGGGTTTTCCAATCCGCGGCGTTCCACTCCCGCAGGGTCATCGTGTGAATCTCACCGGTTTCACGGTGTTCCAAATTCCCGATTCCCGCGTGGTGCAGGTTGTGGTTTTGCTTCATCACCTCAAATGGGGCAAACGTGAACGGTGAGAGACCATGCCCGGCCCATTCATTCTGCTCTCGCGTTTCAAACAGAGAATGATGGCCGCAGTCGTGTTGCAGCACGTAAAGGCGCACGGCGGAAAAGGCGAAAACGATCCCCGCAGGGATCATTATATACCAGCGGTCAACGTAGATAATCGCAAGTGTCAGCGATGCGAAATAAACGGCAAACGTTCCAAAATAGCTCAGCGCAGCAAGGCGATTGTCCTGAACCGCATATTGCCGCGTGTATTCCCGCAAATTCATTCAGCCTGTCCCCACGATTGGCCAAGTTAATATCACATCGAAACTATCTGTATCTTCCTCGTATTCAAGCAGTGCACACAAAAAACGTATGCGCACAGGCGAATGCTAGCCTGCGGCAACCGGGCTGTCACGCCCTTCTGCTAAAAATGCTGAAAATTGGCGCGGTTACGCGCGACCTTTGAGATGCTTGGCCAACGCGCCCGCGTTTTTCTTACGCCGCCCCTTATAGGGGTTCTTGTCGCCCTGCCCTCGCAATGTCAGGCGGATTGGCGTTCCTGGCATGTCGAAATCTTCGCGCAATCCGTTGACCAGATAGCGCGTATAGCTGTCCGGCATCTTGTCGGGATGCGAGCACATGACAACGAATCCCGGCGGACGGGTCTTGGCCTGTGTCATATAACGCAGCTTGATCCGACGGCCCTGCGGGGCTGGCGGCGGGTGCTGTTCCAGCATCGCGGTCAGCCAGCGGTTCAGCGCTGCGGTGGGGATGCGGCGGTTCCAGACGTCGTGGGCACGCAGGATAGCCGCACGCAGACGCTCCAGCCCGCGACCGGTTTTGGCAGACACGGTAATCAGAGGCGCACCACGCAGTTGCGGTAGCAGACGCTCGAACGACTCTTTCAGATCGCGCAGCTTTTCCTGCTTATCCTCTTCGATGTCCCACTTATTCACGGCCACGACAACGGCACGGCCTTCGCGTTCGGCCAGATCGGCAATACGCAGGTCCTGCTGCTCGAACGGAATCGCGGCGTCCAACAGAACCACCACAACCTCGGCGAATTTCACCGCTCGCAAGCCATCAGAGACCGAGAGCTTTTCCAGCTTCTCCTGCACTTTGGCTTTCTTGCGCATCCCCGCCGTGTCGAAAATCCGCATCGGCGTGCTGTCGCCATCCGGATCAGCCCAGTCGATCCGCAGGCTGATGGCATCACGGGTGATTCCGGCCTCGGGGCCGGTCAGCAAGCGATCTTCACCGATGATCTTATTAATCAGAGTGGATTTTCCGGCATTCGGACGCCCAACGACAGCCACCTGTAACGGTTTGGCTGCAGTGATCAGAGGGGTTTCACCCTCGCCATCCTCATCCAGTTCGATATCGGTTTCAGGTGCGTTTTCCTCGGCCTTTTCCTCCGCAGCGTCCGCCAGAGGCATCAGCTGCGTGTAGAGGTCGGTCATCCCCTCGCCGTGCTCGCCCGACAGACGCACGGGTTCGCCAAGGCCTAGGTTATAGGCCTCAAGCACACCGGCATCCGCCGCGTTGCCCTCGGCTTTGTTGGCCGCGAGGATCACATGCTTTGAGCGTTTACGCAGAATCTCAGCGAACATCTCATCGGTGGGGGTCAGACCCACACGCGCGTCGATCATGAAAAGGCAGACGTCAGCCATGTCCACCGCGCGCTCGGTCAGACGGCGCATCCGGCCCTGCAGGCTGTCATCGGTCGCATCCTCAAGACCTGCCGTGTCGATGACGGTAAAACGCAGATCGCCCAGACGCCCTTCGCCTTCGCGCAGGTCACGCGTTACGCCGGGCTGGTCGTCGACCAGAGCCAGACGTTTGCCCACAAGGCGGTTGAACAGGGTGGATTTGCCCACATTCGGGCGCCCCACGATGGCGAGGGTCAGCGACATGATACTCAACTTTCAAGACTCAGACGCGCCCTTTAACGCATCTTGTCGTCAACGGAAAGCGTGTAGATCACCTTTGGACGATACGACGTACAGCGTCTGACCCGCCACGACGGGGGCCGTTGTGGCACCACCGGGCACCTCGACCCTGTTTAGCAACGTACCGTCCACGGGGTTGAAGAACCGCAGGTAACCGTCATTTGACGCGACAACAATGCGCCCGCCAGCAAGGATCGGACCGTAATGGGCAATGATCGGGCCGCGACGTCTTGGCTTATCCTTGACGAAACCCGGCAGGTCTTGCGCCCAGACGATCGATCCATCGGCACGGTCCAACCGGACCAGTTGACTGCGGTCGCTGATCAGAAACAGGCTGTTGCCCGCAGGCCAGACCGTATCAACCGCACCTTCGTTTGCAGTCCAGATCCGCTCACCCGAACCAGAGTCAAACGCCACAGTTCGCCCCGAGTGGTTGCCGATATAAATCGCGTCACCAACAACCATGGGTCCGCCGGTCACGTCTACGATTTGCGCTGCGGCACGCCCACGGCGTCCACCCGCGACCGACGCGTTCCAGCGCCTGATTCCGCCCTTGCGGAAAGTCGCGGCAATGTCACCCGAACCAAAGGCGAAAACCGAAAAATCAGACGCGATGACCGGAGCCGGCGCGCCGAGTACGTTCCCTACACTGGGAGTACCCTGAATTTGCCAGGCGATACGGCCATCCTTGGTGTTCACAGCCCAACCGGTCTCGTCACCCGCGACCAGATACAGGATGCCGTCATTGACCAGAGGCGCCCCGCTGCCCGTAGCATTCAGGCGTTTTTGCCATTTGATCCCACCTGACTTGGCATCCAGCGCCGTCAGGCGGCCAAAGCCCGACGAAACATAGAGAACACCATTGGCATAGGCCAACCCTCCCCCAGTCGCGTCCGAGTCACCGTCACTGGGCGGGATAAGGTTCGTACTCCAGGCCACCTGCCCCTGCGGTGTAACTGCGGAAACGGTTGCACCGGCATCAAGCGTGTAGATCAGACCACCAGCAACAACGGGTTCGGCGGTAATGCGCCGCTTCCGCGAATCTCCGTCACCGATAGAGGTGGACCAGATGCGCTGTGGCGTTGCGCGCAGCGCAGCGTTGTTAGTGCGATAGGCTGGCGTTCCGGCGCTCTGAGACCAGTTGGCGTTCGCCTTCTGTGCTGGCACGCTAATGGGTTTCGAGCCACGGGTTTCAATGGCTTCGTTGTTGGCGGTCGGACGGATATCCTCGCGGGGACCGGGCAGGATAACTTCGGGCTCTTCACAGGCGGCAAGCGCTGTCAGCGATAGCGCCGCAACCGACAATCCAACGCGGGAGAAAAGACTTGTCACCATACTACTCCGAACTCGCCTGTCATTTTATCCGCCGCCGGGTCAGCCCTGCCGGGCCACCAACGGTTCCGGTTCGCCGCCAAGCGCGACAATCAACTGTGCAGCACGCTGCTGAAGATCCACGCCGATCTCTGCGTCCTGACGCATCGCCTGCAGCCGCTCGATCGCTGCGTCGGTGTTGCCCTCGGAAATGTCGATCAGAGCCAGCTGTTCTTCGGCCAACAACCGCAGGGGTGCGCCCGGTGCAGCCAGTGCTTCGAATTGCTGACGGCGGTCGGCGACCGGCAGGGTGTCGCTTTGCAGCAGCAGCGCCTTGAAGGCGGCAATGGCGCGATAAATCTCTGGCAGCTCGCCCTGCACTGCAACGGCGTTCAGGCTGTTCACGGCGTCTTCGCGGGATCCGGCCTCAATCTGCGACGAGGACAGCAGCATGTTCAGAACGGCATCGCCACCGGGCGTGGCCGCGTCGATGCTTGCCAAGCTGGCCGCGCGTTCAGCCGAGTCATTTTGTGTCAGCGCGCTCAGAATCTCATCGCCCAGTTTTTCCGCAGCGCTGGTGGTACGAGCCTTGCGGATCTCATTAAAGGCGGCACCGCCTACGATCAGGATCACGGCCAGAACCCCTACCCAGCCCCAGCGGCGCAGCAGCAGGAACAGACGGTCGCGGCGGACCTCTTCGGTCACCTCATCAATGAAACTGTCGGTGTCGCTCATCCCTGCTCCCCGGGCTGTAACCTGTTGTATGGCGCCATGTCATACCCCGCCCTCTTTGCCAAGCCAAGGGCCGGATTTCGCGCATTTTCACCGCGACACGCTGTCCTTGCGCAAAAAAGTGATCCGAACTATCCAGTTTAGTGTAGAAATGATATGTGTCTGACCCCATTTTCAGACATACACGCCGAAGGACAATCGGCGAGGAATTCTAGGAGAGTCTCTTTATGCGTTTGATTTCATTCGCGAATGCGCTTTTGGTGATTGCTGCACTGTTCTTTCTGGTCTTTGAACGGGACGCGCTATTTGCTTTCGCCGGGCGCGGCAACTCTGAAGAGGACTCGGCGGCAAATACGGAAACCACAGATGGCTCGACGTTAGATCAGAAAGCCATCGGCGTGGTTGCCCTAAGGTCAACCGCCCGGGAAATCGACAGTGCCGTGTTGTTGCGCGGGCAAACCAAGGCCAATCGTCAGGTCGAGGTTTTGGCCGAGACGACCTCAACCGTCGTTTCGGAACCCAAGCGCAAGGGCACATTTGTCGAAGCAGGCGACCTGCTGTGCGAATTGGACCCCGGCACCCGCCCCGCCAGCCTAGCCGAGGCCGAAGCTGCGCGACTTGAAGCAGAAAGCCGTATCCCCGAGGCCGAAGCCCGCCTGGAGGAGGCTCATGCCCTGGTTGCCGAGGCGCAGATCAATCTGACGGCCGCGCAGAAACTGTCAGAAACCGGGTTCGGATCGGAAACGCGCCGGATTTCCAGCGAGGCCGCAATGCGCTCGGCCGAGGCCGGTGTGAAAACCGCCGAAGCGGGTCTGGAAGCCACGCGAGCGGGGATTGAGGCTGCCATTGCCGAAGTTAAGGCCGCCCAGCGAGAGATCGACCGCCAGACCATCGAAGCCCCGTTCAAAGGGCTTCTGGAAAGCGATACCGCGGAACTAGGCAGCCTGATGCAGCCCGGCTCGCTGTGTGCCACTGTCATTCAACTGGATCCGATCAAGCTGGTCGGTTTCGTTCCAGAGGTCGATGTGAACAAAGTCATTGTTGGCTCGGAAGCTTCAGCGCGGCTTGTTACAGGCCTTGAGGTTGCCGGCCGCGTCACGTTCCTGAGCCGATCAGCTGATGAGACGACACGTACCTTTGAAGTCGAGATCACTGTTCCGAACCAAGATCTGACTATTCGCGACGGTCAAACCGCCGATATTCGCATCGCAGCAGAAGGCGCAAAGGCACATCTGTTGCCGCAATCAGCCCTGACGCTAAACAACGAAGGTCAGGTTGGCGTCCGCACCGTTGGCGCTGGTAACATTGTCGACTTCATGCCCATTCGATTGTTGCGTGACACCGCCGAGGGCGTCTGGATCGACGGGCTACCTGAAACGACAGACGTCATCGTTGTGGGGCAGGAATTTGTGACTCAGGGCGTCATGGTCAAGCCCACATATCGGGAAGCTGCGCAATGACGGGATTGGTAGGATGGGCCGCCGACAGGGCCCGAATGGTTTTGGCCTTCATCGCGATCTCGCTAATTGCCGGTGGGTTTGCTTATGTCGGCCTGCCAAAAGAAGGTGAGCCAGATATTGAAATCCCGGCTCTCTTCGTTTCGGTTCAATTCCCGGGCATTTCCGCCGAAGACTCCGAGAATCTGCTGATCAAGCCGATGGAAACCGAACTGGCGGATCTGGACGGCCTAAAGGAAATGACCGCCACTGCCGCCGAAGGTTATGCCGGCATCGCGCTAGAGTTTGAGTTCGGCTGGGACAAGACAGCGGTCATGGCGGATGTGCGCGACGCAATGAACAGCGCGCAGGCCGATTTCCCAGAAGACGCTGAGCAGTATTCGCTGTACGAAATCAATTTTTCCGAGTTCCCTATTGTCATTGTCAACCTGACCGGTGCTGTTCCCGAACGCACAATGGCGCGCATTGCCAAAGACTTGCAGGATGACCTGGAAGCGCTGGATTCGGTGCTTGAGGCCGGAATCGCAGGCAATCGCGACGAGTTGCTTGAGGTCATCATCGATCCTCTCCGGCTTGAGGCCTACAATGTCTCGGCCGATGAACTGATCAACGTTGTACAAAACAATAACCAGTTGATCGCAGCGGGTGAGGTTGAAACCGCACAGGGTGCATTCTCGGTCAAAATCCCGTCCTCATTCAAAACCGCCGAGGATGTCTACAGCCTGCCGGTCAAGGTTAACGGCGACCGCGTCGTGACCATGGGTGAGCTGGCCCAGATTAACTATACTTTCGAGGATCGCGAAGGCACCGCCCGGTTCGACAACGAATCCACAGTGGCCTTGCAGGTGGTCAAGCGCAAAGGTTTCAACCTGATCGACACCGTGGCGCAAGTGAAGGAAACTCTCGCCTCCGCTCAGGAAAAATGGCCCGCCGAACTGCAGGCGGCCGTCGATGTCGGCACCTCAAACGATCAGAGCCGCATCGTCGATTCGATGGTACGCCAGCTTGAGGGCTCGGTCCTGACCGCCATTGCGCTGGTGATGATCGTGGTTCTGGCGGCGCTGGGAACGCGTGCGGCGCTGCTGGTGGGCTTTGCCATCCCGACCTCATTCCTTCTGAGCTTTGCGTTCCTGGCGATCATGGGGGTCAGCATCTCAAACATGGTGATGTTCGGGTTGATTCTGGCAGTGGGGATGCTGGTTGATGGTGCAATCGTCGTGGTGGAATACGCCGACAAGCGCATCAAAGAGGGCATCGGTCCGATGCACGCCTATGTCGAGGCAGCGCAGCGGATGTTCTGGCCTATCGTCTCGTCCACCGCGACAACGTTGTGCGCCTTCCTCCCGATGCTGTTCTGGCCCGGTGTGCCGGGCGAGTTCATGAAGATGCTGCCGATCACGCTTATCTTCGTACTGTCTTCGTCACTAATCGTGGCCCTGATCTACTTGCCCGTCGTGGGTGGCGTTTCGGGTCGCCTCAGCCGAACCTTCGATCATGCCTCAAACTGGTTGCGGAGCGTCGCCCCTTGGTGGGTGCGTGCCGTGCTGGTTCCGCCGTCACTGTACATGATCTTTCTGGGCGCGATGCAGCTGATCAACCCGACATATCTGACTTCGGGTGGGGGCTTTTGGTCGGTCGCCCTAGGGGCTGCGCTGTTCGTTTTCGGCGGCTTTTCCGGATCGGTGACCCTGAGCGCAGCCAAGATCGAACGCCACCGCGAAGAACGCGTCCATACCGCGCGCGAGCACACTCCATTCGGCTACTTGGTCAAGTTCCTGGTTGGCAATCCGATTATGCCTGTGGTTTCGATTGCTGTCGTTGCACTGTGTGTCATGAGTGTCATGACATATTTCATGAACAACAACCGTGGCGTCGAATTTTTCGTCGAAACCGAACCGGAGCAGGCCACGGCCTATGTCCGGGCACGGGGCAACCTGTCGCTGCAGGAAAAAGACGCGATGGTTTTGGCCGCCGAAGAGGTGATCAGCGCGCATCCGGCTGTTACCAATGTGTTTGCCTTTGCCGGAGAAGGGGGGCTGAACCAAAATAACGGTGGTGCCGAGGCACCAGCCGACACTGTGGGACGTGTGCAATTCGAAATTACCCCTTGGGAAGACCGACCGAACGTTTCTGAGCCCATTTTCTTTGGCCTGTTCGAACGGCAGATAATCAATCCCGAGTATGATGGTGACTTCGTTCTGGATGAATTGAACGCAGAACTTGCCAAGCTCCCCGGTTTCATCGTGGAAATCCTGCCATTGGAACAGGGGCCGGCATCGGCCAAGCCTGTACACTTGCGTATCAAGGGTGACGGTTGGGAAGAATTGACCGCCGCCGCCGAATCCGCGCGGGCTGTGTTCGACGAGACCCCCGGTCTGATCAAGATCGAAGACACCATGCCCCTGCCCGGTATTGACTGGCAGATCGACGTGGATGTCGCCAAAGCAGGTCGCTTTGGAGCTGACGTTGCGACCGTCGGCGCGATGGTGCAATTGGTCACGCGCGGTATTCTTTTGGGTGAGATGCGACCGGACAACACCGATGAAGAGGTCGAAATCCGCGTCCGCCTGCCCGAGGAAGACAGGGTGCTGTCAACGCTGGACTCTTTGAAAGTACGAACTCCCGACGGCCTCGTACCCCTGTCTAACTTCGTCACTCGCCAGCCGGTTGCCAAACTGGCCGAGATCAACCGTATCGACCAACAGCGGTATTACGACGTGAAGGCGGATGTCGAACCGGGCCTGTCCAAGGTCGTTGTCGATGGTACGGACGGAACTGAACAACGTCTGGCTGTCGTGCGTACTATAGAAGAAGACGCCGAACCCAGCGGAGCAACTGTCACCAGCCCGGACGGCAGGGCTTACGAATTGTTCCAACTGACCGGGTCTGACGGCATCGATGACCTGCGCACTGCTATCGACAGCGGCGACGCGCGGTTTGCGTTGGTCAATCCAAATGAGCGAATTGCAGTGCTAACCGAATGGTTGGATACCGGGCCGTTTTCGAACGCAATCAGCTGGGAATGGACCGGTGATCAGGAAGATCAGGAGGAATCCGGGGCCTTCCTGATGAACGCGTTCATGGGCGCACTGGGGCTGATGTTTGTGATCCTGCTGGCGCAGTTCAACTCGCTGTATAACTCAGTTCTGGTGCTGCTGGCGGTGGTTTTGTCGACCACCGGGGTTTTGATCGGAATGATCGTCATGCAGCAGCCCTTCTCGATCATCATGACCGGGACGGGCATCGTGGCGCTGGCAGGAATCGTGGTGAACAACAACATCGTTCTGATCGACACCTATCAGGAATACAGCCGCTACATGCCCCGGATCGAAGCGATCGTTCGCACCGCCGAAGCGCGTATTCGCCCGGTTCTGCTAACCACCCTGACGACAATGGCCGGTCTGACACCGATGATGTTTGGGCTTTCGCTGGACTTCATCAATGGCGGCTACTCGATCAACAGCCCGACGGCTCTGTGGTGGAAGCAACTGGCCACGGCTGTTGTGTTCGGGCTGGGTATTGCGACGGTCCTGACACTGATCGTGACACCTTCGCTCCTGGCTCTGCGCGTGTGGGTCTCAACATACGCGGTGTGGCTGGGCAAGGTTCTGGCGCGCGCCACTGCAGGCCGTTCCAGCCAGATTGCGAAGGACATGGCAATCGGCAAGGCGGCACGTCAGGCACAGGCGACCGAGGTTGTCTGGGACGACGAAACTGAAGCTGCATCCGCGAATGCCAAAAAGCCGAAACATCCGCCGGGGGCACCGCTGAAAGCCGCTGAATAAAGAATGGCGAGCCCGAAGGCTCGCCATTTTCCGCTTAAAACCGACTTAGTCGGTGAAAACGTACTCGCCCAGATCGCATAGATCCAAGCCAAATTCTTCGGCAGAGGATCCATCAGAAAATCCGCCACGAATATCATAAACACAGGTGTCCAAACCGTCAGCGATCAAAACATCCGCCTCGTATCCCGGTGCAATATAATCACCGCCGAGCAAGTTCGATTCCCAATTGTCCGACGCGCTTGGGGAGACATTGAATTCGACCAGATCGACGCTACTTTCATTGGCCAGCAGAAATACAAGATCCTCGGCAGATGCGGTCGACGCGAAAAGCGACGCCAGAACGAGCGGCGCAGCAAACAATTTCTTCATTTGGTGTTTCCCTGATGTGTTTTCCAACACGAAACGGTTGGTGCCACTTGTGATAGCCGGAAGATGCCGTTGGGCAAACGAAAATCGTCCACGATCAGGCTGGTCACTGACGGAATTCACAATCCGGCAACCGCTTCCTTACTTTTACTTGGACAAACGAGTCCAAGTCTGGTGCCCGCATATCGCGTGGTCACAGCCGCTTACACTCAGGGTATCTCCGTTCAGCGTGATCTGTGGCGCGACGTCCACATTGACCATGGGTATCCAGAAATCCCCGCCGCCGTATTTGCCACCCCCTTCGCTCGCCACGTCCCAGAACAGCTTTTTGCCGATATTCGGGGTCTGCACCTCTTTTCCTGACTCATCATAGGCCGACTGGATCTGGCCGCAGAACTTGTCTCCGCAGGCCGATATCTTGATATGCGAGATCAGGTTTTTTCGGTCCGGTTCGGTTTTCCAAACGCCGACAATGGGATCAGCGGCCGCAAAGGCTGGGGTCAACAGGGCGAGCGCGGCTGCAACAATTGCAAGTCGAATGAGTTTTCGCATCACGCCACCTCCTCCTATACCCGGCTATCATAGCACATTCCCGCGCAACGTAAGTCAGGCGGCCTGCGCGTCCGATTGTTGGCGGCTCCACAACTGCGCATAGCGGCCTTCTCGTTGCAGAAGCTCGTCATGGGTGCCCTGCTCAAGGATTTCTCCCTGTTCCAGCACGACGATGCGGTCGGCCTCGGCAATGGTGCTGAGCCGGTGCGCGATGGTCAGCACGGTGCGCCCTTCCCCGGCCCGCGCCAGCGCGTCCTTGATGTCCTGCTCGGTGTCGGTATCCAGAGCCGAGGTCGCCTCGTCCAGCAACAGGATCGGAGGATTCTTGAGCAGCGTGCGGGCGATTCCGACCCGCTGCTTTTCACCGCCGGACAGTTTCAGCCCCCGCTCACCTACCTTGGTGTCATAGCCTTCGGGCAGCGTGACGATGAAGTCGTGGATCTGGGCGGCTTTGGCGGCGGCCTCAACCTCTTGTTGAGAGGCGCCGTCGCGGCCATAGGCGATGTTATAGCGGATTGTGTCGTTGAACAGCACCGTGTCCTGCGGCACCACTCCGATGGCTGAATGCAGGCTGGTCTGCGACACGTCGCGCACGTCCTGCCCGTCGATTTTCAGCGCGCCACCGGTCACGTCATAAAACCGGAACAGCAGCCGCCCGATAGTGGACTTGCCCGAGCCTGTCGCACCGACAATTGCCACGGTCTGACCCGCCGGCACGGTCAGCGACACGCCTTTCAGGATTTCCCGATCCGCGTCATAGCCGAATTGGACATTCTCCAGCGTGACCTCTCCGCCATTGACGACAAGGTCCGGCGCATCGGGTTTGTCGGTGACCTCGGCGGGTTGCTCCAGCAGATCGAACATCTGCCCCATATCGACCAGTGACTGGCGGATTTCCCGGTACACTGTACCCAGAAAGTTCAGCGGCACGGTGATCTGGATCATGTAGGCGTTGACCATGACGAAATCGCCCACGGTCAGCGAACCGTTCTGAACCCCAAGGGCGGCCAGAACCATCACACCGATCAGCCCGCAAGTGATCAGAAAAGACTGACCGAAATTCAGAAAGGCCAGCGAGTATGCCGTTTTCAACGCCGCCCCGGCATAGGCCTTCATCGACACGTCATAGCGTTCAGCTTCGCGCTGTTCGGCATTGAAATACTTGACGGTTTCAAAATTCAGCAGACTGTCGATGGCACGCTGATTGGCCTCGGTATCCTGATCGTTCATCTCGCGCCGCAGCTTTACGCGCCACTCGGTGACGGCGAAGGTGAACCAGATATAGAACCCGATGGTCACCGCCACGACGACCAGATACCAGACATCGAACAACCACATCAGGATGATCGCGACCAGCAGCAGTTCCAGGATCAGCGGCCCGATCGAGAACAGCAGGAACCGCAGCAGAAACTCAACCCCTTTCACGCCGCGCTCGATGATCCGGCTGAGGCCCCCGGTGCGGCGGGTTACGTGGTAGCGCATCGAGAGTTGGTGGATGTGCTGAAACGTCTCAAGCGCCAACGCCCGCAAGGCGCGCTGCCCGACCGGTGCAAAGGCCGCATCGCGCAACTGCTGAAACCCCACGGTCATCATCCGCGCTACGCCATAGGCAACGGTCAGCCCCACGGCCCCCAGTGCCAGCGGTGGCACCCCCTCACCAGCCAGAGCGTCAACCGCGCCCTTGTACAGGATCGGCGTGTAGACTGCGATCAGTTTGGCCAGCACCAACATCCCAAGCGCCAGAATCACGCGGCGTTTGACCCAGGGCTCATCCTCGGGCCAGAGATACGGCGCAACCTTTCGTATCGTGCGCCAGCCAGACTGGCGCTCGTCGGTTTTGGGCATGTCGTCGGAATGCATCGGTGCTGTTCGTCTCATCACGTACCTGATCTGCGGTCAGAGATAGCCCCTGCCCCGGAAAGGGCCAGAGGCAAAAGGTTTATTCGGGGATCGTAAAAATCTGACCCGGATAAATCAGATCTGGATCGCGGATCGAATCCTTGTTGGCTTCGAACAGCCGTACATAGAGAACACCATCACCGAACCTTTCGCGCGAAATAGCCCAAAGCGTGTCGCCCTCCTGCACGGTCACCGAGCGGATCGGCGGCGTGCCAGCATCTGGTTCTGGTTCCTCCGAAGCTTCGACGGCGCGCAGAACCTCAATCGGCTCGCGTTTGAAGGGCGTTTCAAGTCGGCTGGCGACGGTCCCGTCTGCCCCAACCTCATCCACACGCAGGGTGTAGACGCCAGGTTCAACCCCTTCCAACTCGCTTCGCCATTTGCCGTCATCCTCTGGGGTCAGATCATCCACCAGCCGGTTGTCCAGATACAAACGAACCACCGACCCGTCTGGCACCCTGCCCGTCAGTTCTACCTCACCGGTATCGGAATAGCCGATCGTGTCTAGCGCCACCTGTTCCGGCTCCTGCTGTTGCACTGTTGGTGCTTGGACCAGTTCAACCCCGTCTTCGCCTGATCGAAGGACGGCAACCCCTTGGGACTGCGTCTCCTCCCCCTCATCCTCAGGAGCTACTTGTGCCGTCTGCTCCTCCTCAGGCTCTGCCTCGGGCGTAGATGCATCGGTAGCCTCAGGCGTTTTGCCCGTCTCGGGATCGGCCTCGGCGACTTCCGTTTCTTCTGGGACTGCCTCGGCCGTTTGAGTGGGCGGCACATCTTCTTCCACGGGCTCCGGTTCGGGTAGTGGCGCAATAACATAGTCGTCCGAACGCATCGGCTGATCGCTCTGTGTTTCCAGCGTCAGGCCCCGCGCGGTTTCGGAAAACGGGATCAACACAAACTCGGCAAACTGCCCGCTGGGGTCGACCGTAAAGCTATGGACTGGCTCACCGTCCAGCAACACGTTTACCTCGGTGCCGGGTTCGGCCGTGCCGGACAGTACCGCATTGCCGTCCGGCTCAACAAAAATCTGGTCCAGAGAGGGTGAGACCTGTGGAGCGGTCTCTTCTATGATTTCTTCCTCAGCTACTGGTGCCTCAGCCTCGGGTTCCTGTTCAACAGGTTCATCCAGAGTGCTTTCTTCCGTGGTTAGAACTGCAACCTCTTCCTGCGGCGCCAACTCTTCGGGCGCGTCGTCACGCATACCGGACAGCAAGAACCCGCCCGCTCCGATCACAACCACGATACCGGCGATCGCCCCCCAAACGACACCACCAGAGCTTCCGTTTCCCGACTCGGCGTTCATTTTTTTCCTTTCACTCCGCAGTGCAAGTGCCTTGACTAAAACACCTTCTGACTGACGGTTGAGCCAATCTACCAATACCGCTATCAGGGGTCAAAACCCCTGGCACAACCCCGGAGAGCGTTCTTGATGACTCAGAAATCTGTTTGTGTGTATTGCGGGTCACGTAACGGCGCAAATTCCGCCTATTCCGAAGCCGCCAAAACCTTTGGCACCCTGCTGGCGCAGGAAGGCTGGCGGCTGGTTTACGGGGCCGGAGACGTTGGCCTGATGGGTGAGGTCGCCCGCGCAGCACAAGCGGCCGGAGGCGACACGTTCGGCGTGATCCCGGTTCACCTGCTGCGGCGCGAGGTTGGCAAGACCGATCTGACCCGTTTCGTGATCACTGAAACGATGCACGAGCGGAAAAAGGTCATGATCATGAATGCGGATGCCGTCGTGGTTCTACCCGGCGGTCCCGGGTCGTTGGACGAGCTGTTCGAGGCCCTGACATGGCGCCAGCTGGGTCTGCACGAAAAGCCCATTCTGGTAATGAATGTAGATGGTTACTGGGATGCGCTTCACGATCTGTTGCAACAAGTCATCGGACAGGGATTTGCTGACGGGTCGCTGGCGGATTTCATCACTTGGGTCAATGACCCGGCAGAGGCAATGTCCACCCTGCGCGGCTTCCTGAACTGACAAGTGGAAGGGCGGCCCAAGACCGCCCGTCCAAAGCTACACCGGCTGCGCCGCAGGGTTCAGACGACTGGTCAACAGCTTTTCAACCTTGTGAATAGGATGATTGGTCAGGGTCTTGTCGACCTCGGCCACCACCTTGGCCAGAACTTCGCTGTGCAGGCGTCGGCGCAGCAAACCCAGCACGTGCGGGCTGGCGACCAAAACCAGACGGTTGAACGCGCCCTTCAATCCCTTGCGGTTCAGCAGGTTGGCAACGTCTTGCACAAAAAGGGACTTCGCATGGGTTTTCCAGTTCGGCTCCTCAACCGCCGATTTCTGGTTCGGTCCGCCATCGAAACGCCGCCCTGCCCGGTCAGACGGGCCAGCGAACGCGTCCTGTTCCTCAACCGAGACAACAACCAGATTGGGGTCTTCGGCATCAGTGATGTTCTCGACAAACAACGCCTTTTCCCCATCGGCAATGACAACCCAAGTTCCCTGCTCAAGTGCGACCATATTGCTCTCTCCTGTAATGGCCGGAACGGCCATCCCTCTACTATCAGGCAATACTCCACCCTGAGGCGGCCAGAGTATTCCGGTGCGTTGCCTGATTTGTTTCAAATGGTTAGCGGTTCTCTCCCTCCGCCTCACCTTAGGTAAGCATTTCGGGGCAGGGTGCAATCCCGTCTCAGTATGAAACTTTCTTCATCGGCGGGATTTCTCCTGTCAGGCAGACAGCTCGATAACCGTGATTTCTGGTGTTACGCCAAAGCGCACCGGCAGGATCGAGCACCCAATCCCACCTGAGACAACCAGATCGCGCCCACCTTCGTGTACATGCCCATAAGCGTAGCGATTGCCAAACCGTGACGGCACAATCGGAGACCAACCGAACAGCCGCACTTGACCACCATGCGTATGCCCGGACAGGGTCAGCGCCACGCGCTCTGGGACCTTGGGAAATATGTCGGGCTCATGAGCCATCATCACTACCGGCGCGTCATCGGTGATCTGCGACAACGTTCCCGGTAAATCGTCCAACCCGCGGAATCGCCCCCCCCCTTGGGCAATGGCCAATTGATCCTCTAGGCCAGCCAACCAAATGCCGGGGCCGTCCAATTTTATAGCCTCGTTCGAAAGCACAGGGATTCCGTTCTGTCGCAAAGCATCAGCATAGAGGTTCGGACCCCCTCCCCGCTTCTGCGCTGACAAATCGTCCCACCAGTCGTGGTTACCCAATACCGCATAGACGCCGTATTCGGCTTGCAAGTTCGCCAACACCGGCGCGAGCTTGGTGATTTCAACGGGCTGCGAAACCATCTTGTGCCCAGCGGCAAAGTCCCCCAACAACAAGATCAAGTCCGGAGACAGAGCATTTGTGCGCTGCACCACCCGCCGAATGCGCCCCAGCCCGACATGAGGCTCACCGACATGCATATCGGCCAAAACCGCGATCCGTAGCGGCTTTGCTGTCCAATCCGCGCGCCTGATCCGCCATTTCCGCACGCGCAATCGCAGGGCCGGTTCGATGAAAAATCCCCACGCGGCAACAAAAAGGCCTGCCAGCGTGGTCGCCAGCAGGCCCTTGATAAACCCTCGTCGGGTCAAGGATTACATCCGCGATGCAACGTTTTCCCAGTTCACCAGATTGTCGAGGAAGTTCGACAGGTAAGCCGGGCGCTTGTTGCGGAAATCGATGTAGTACGAGTGTTCCCACACGTCACAACCCAGCAGCGCGGTCTGGCCGAAGCACAGCGGGTTCACGCCGTTCTCGGTCTTGGTCACAGCCAGCGAGCCGTCTGCGTTCTTGACCAGCCACGCCCAGCCTGAGCCGAACTGACCGGCACCAGCAGCGCTGAACTGCGATTTGAATTCGTCAACCGAGCCGAAGCTTTCGGTAAGAGCCTTTTCCAGCTCACCGGGCATGGCGTTATCGCCGGGGCCCATCATTTCCCAGAACTGGTTGTGATTCCACAGCTGGCTGATGTTGTTGAAGATGCCGTTCTGCGCCACAGCGCTTGCGTCATAGGTGCCAACGATGATCTCTTCCAGCGACTTGCCGTCCCACTCGGTTCCGGCGATCAGCTTGTTGCCGTTGTCGACATATGCCTTGTGGTGCAGGTCGTGGTGATATTCCAATGTTTCCGCGGACATACCCTTGGCTGCCAGCGCATCATGTGCATAAGGAAGATCAGGAAGTTCAAAAGCCATCTCGGCCCCCTGTTAAATATAAGTTGCGGTTCCCAAGGGTTAAATGCTTTGGCAAGCGCCTCAGGTCAAGGGCAGAGATAACAAAACCCGGAGGCCCGCGATGCTGACTCAGGCGCGCAAGATGTTCTACCGCGCCCGCGGATACTATGCGGGAAACCTGAACGGGGAGCCGTTTCGACTTGATCCCTATCATTCGAAATTCTGGCGCAAGGCCTCCGCCGGTACGTGGGAACCCGAAACCTTCGCCGTGCTCGACAAATACCTGACCCTGGACAGCGACTATCTGGATATCGGCGCCTGGATCGGCCCTACGGTCCTGTACGGTGCGCGCAAGGCACGACATGTGTGGTGTTTCGAACCCGACCCTACTGCTTTCCGGCATCTGGCATGGAATCTTGACCTGAACGACATCCACAACGTCTCGGCCTTTGGCGTGGCGTTGTCGGACCAGTTCGGCGTGGCCCGCATGGCCTCGGTTCGCGGAGAACCGGGCGATTCCACCAGTTCCTTGCTGCATGATGGTGTGCATGGCAGCGACGCGTTAACCATCGCTTGGGATCAGTTTGAAGCAGTCAACGACTTGTCCAGTGTTTCGCTGGTGAAAATGGATATCGAAGGGGCAGAGTTTTTTGTTTTGCCAACCCTCATAGATTGGTTGAAACGAAAGCGCCCCAGCTTGTATCTGTCGCTGCACTCGCCCCTTTTGCCCGAGCAGGACAGGCTAAGACGAACAACCTTGTTGCTGGGATTGCTGGATTTCTACCCTCACATCAAGGACGAAAAATCCCGTTCTCTAGATGTCGCGCAGCTACTGGAACCAGATGTTCTTGGGCAGTACCAAACGGTATTGCTGCACAATTAAACAACTGCTGTCGCTTGTGTCGCAAATCGTGTTTTTCGCCTTGAATACTCACGGTCAGGCTGTTTCTGTGCGAACATCACACAAGAAAAAAATGGAACAAATGAAATACCTTACTATCGCTGTATTAACCCTGCTTGGCGCACATTTTGCCGCAGCGGAATCAGTCACCTATGTCTGCAATATGACCAAGCAAGACGATGGCGGCTGGATTGCGCCTTAGTATTCATTTCGGATAGACGAGGCGGCAGGAACCGCGATGTCTGACACGCAATACCAAGATTGGATGCCCGTCCGATTAAAAAAAGAAGGGGGGCAATCAATTTCGGATGTCTTGGGACATCACCGAAAAGGCCTCGGTGGGCGGAAGCCAGCGACTTCGGTATCAGGCAAACCTAAACACTGCCCAAAACACAGTCAAAGTTCGGATGACTTTCGTACACACAGACTTTGCTAACAGACCATACGGTCTAGGAACCTGTGTACCTCGATGAACGAAGAAGCCCCGATTTTAAAACCGGGGCTCCCATTAACCTGTTGTTCAACGCAATTAGTAAATCCCAACCTCACTGCCGGGCTGCGCCGCAACCTTCAGCAATTTGAACGCGTAGTCCGCGGCCGAGCGGAAACAGACGACGCGGAAGGTTTCAGCATCGTCCATCCAGAACGCGCCCGCGACCTGTGCCAGACGTGAGCGGCGGATTTGACCGGGTTGGAACGCCTCAGCCGACAGGTCAACAGGTGCCAGCTTGCCCATCACCTCACGCGCGCTTGCGCCCGAGATACGGAAAACAGCACGCGCGTCCGAGACGTTGACGGCCAGTGCATGCGTACCGCTGAGCGCGTTGTTCATCGCGGCCAGCTTGGCCTCGACCTCGGCGTAAGGCACCAACACCAGCAGTTCGTCAGTGGACATCCAGCAGACGCCGGTATCACCGTTGACCAGTGCTTCGCGCTGACCGGGCATTTTCTGCCCGGTGGCGTCCTTAACGGCCTTGGCCAGCACCTTGTCGGACAGGTCGCCGCGCAGGGTGATCATTCCCTGCAGGCCGCATTCCTCGACCTTTGCGATGCCGTCATAGCTGGCGTGGTTCAGTGCGCTGATAGGTTCAGACATTCTGCTTCTCCCCGTCTTTATCGAAGAAGATCGGGTCCACGATCTTGGCTTTGTAGGTTTTACCGTCCGTGCCCGGGAAATCGACAATCTCGCCCATGCGATCAGGACCGTGCTTGATCAGGCCCATTGCGATGCCTTTGCCCAGGTTGGCCGAATAATAGGTCGAGGTCACCCGTCCGATCATGTTGCGCTGACCGTTGGCGTTGACGCCCTCGCCCACTGCGTAAGCGCCGTCGGGAATGACGGAACCATCCACAGTCTCGAGACCCACCAGTTTCCAGCGTTCCGGATCGGCCATATGGGTGCGCGTATGGGCGCGTTTGCCGAGGTAGTCCTCTTTCTTTTTCGAGAGCGCCCAGTGCAGCCCCAGATCCTGCGGGATCACGGTGCCATCGGTCTCGTCCCCGATCATGATAAAGCCCTTTTCGGCCCGCAAGATGTGCAGACATTCGGTGCCGTATGGCATGACACCAAATTCCTGACCTGCCGCGATCAGCGCATCCCAGAACGCCTGACCCTGAGACGCGGGAACCGCGATTTCATAGGACAGCTCACCCGAGAACGAAATGCGGTAGGCCCGCGCATCGAACTCACCGATCTTGCCGTCGCGCCATTCCATGAAGGGCAGCGCCTCTTTCGACAGATCCATGCCGCCACCGGCCTGCGCGTTCAGCTTCTCCAGCACCTTGCGGGCATTGGGGCCAACCACGGCGACCTGCGCGTATTGCTCGGTCACGTTGGCAACGTAGACTTTCCAATCCCACCACTCGGTCTGCAGCCACTCTTCCATATGAGCATGGATGCGTTCGGCTCCGCCTGTGGTTGTGTGGCACAGCCAGGTGTCCTCGTCGATACGGGCAACAACACCGTCGTCGATCAGGAAGCCGTTTTCCGAGCACATCAGGCCATAGCGGCATTTACCGACCTTCAGCGTGGACATCATGTTGGTGTACAGCATGTCCAGGAACTTGCCTGCATCCGGGCCTTTGACGATCAGCTTGCCCAGCGTCGAGGCATCCAGCAGGCCGAGGTTTTCGCGGGTATTTTTCACCTCGCGGTTCACGGCGTCATGCACAGATTCACCGGGACGGACATAGGCATAGGTCCGGCGCCAGTGGCCGACCGGCTCCCAATCGGCGCCGTTTTTGTCGTGCCAGTCATGCATCGGCGTGCGGCGGATCGGCTGGAACACCTCGCCACGCGCTTCGCCACCAATCGATGCCAGCGAGATGGGCGTGTAAGGCGGACGGAAAGTAGTCGTACCAACCTTGGGAATTTCCGCATCCAATGCATCAGCAAGGATCGCCAAACCGTTGATATTACTAAGCTTACCCTGATCGGTCGCCATACCCAGCGTGGTGTAACGCTTGGTGTGCTCGACGCTTTCATAGCCTTCGCGTGCAGCCAGTTGAACGTCGGACACTTTGACGTCGTTTTGGAAATCCAACCAAGACTTCATGCGCAGCCCGATTTCGGCATTCGAGGGCATCAGCCAGACCGGCTCCATCGGAGCTTCAGTGGTGGTTTCCCCTTTCGGAGCATCAGCCGTCTTGGGTTTGCAGCCCGCGCCACTGGCGGCAGCTTCGCCAGCGGTCTGTGCGTCTGACAGTACATCGCCCAGAGCCAGCGGACCATTGGCCGAACCGGCGGCAACCACAAAGCCTTCGCCATTTGCGCCCAACGGCGGACGTTCGGGATCGGGGCGGAAATGGGCGTTTGCCTCATCCCAGATCAGCTTGCCGCCGCAGTGCGACCACATGTGCACGACCGGAGACCAGCCGCCCGACATGGCAACCGCGTCGCACTCAACTTCTTCGCGAGCGCCACCGATGCCTTCCTGATTGCACAGCGCAACCTTCTTGACGCGCTTGCCGCCCTTAACTTTGGCAATCGCTTTGCCCGGGTCGACCTGAATACCAAGCTGGCGCGCCTCTTCGGCCAGAGGACCGGCAGCAGTACGCGCATCGACGATACGCAGAACGTCCACACCCGCCTGTTTCAAGATGATCGCAGTGCGGTAGGCGTCGTCGTTGTTGGTGGCGACGATCACACGCTCGCCCGGGGTCACGCCCCAGTTCACCACGTAATCACGCATAGCTGCGGCCAGCATTACGCCGGGCACATCGTTGCCCGCAAAAGACAGCGGACGCTCGATTGCGCCGGTGGCGGTCACGACCTGTTTCGCACGAATGCGCCACAGACGGTGACGCGGGCCTTGCACGCCCGGAGTGTGGTCGGTCAGGCGCTCATACCCCAACACATAACCGTGGTCATAGACGCCCGCACCCATGCAGCGATTGCGCAGAGTAACGTTGTCCATTGTTTCGAGTTCGGAAACCAATTGTTCCACGAACTTATCCACAGGCTCACCATCGACGGTGCCGCCGTCAACCGGAGCGCGACCGCCCCAATGTGCGGTCTGCTCAATCAGCATGACTTTGGCGCCGGACTGCGCGGCGGCTTTCGCGGCTTGCAGACCAGCCACACCGCCACCGATCACCAGTACATCGGTGAAGTGGTAGAAGTGTTCATAGGTGTCCGCGTCGCGGCTGTCCTTGTCGGGCGCTTTGCCCAGACCGGCAGACTGACGGATGAACGGTTCGTAGACGTGTTTCCAGAACGGTTTCGGATGGATGAACGTCTTGTAGTAGAAACCGGCCGGCAAGAAACGCGCAAACGCAGTGTTCACTGCGCCGATGTCGAACTCGAGGTTCGGCCAGTGGTTCTGTGAAATCGCGGTCAGGCCGTTGAACAACTCGGTCGTGGTGGTGCGCTGGTTCGGCTCGAACCGGTTGCCCTGCCCCAGACCGACCAGAGCGTTCGGCTCTTCAGCGCCGCTGGCGACAACGCCGCGGGGACGGTGGTATTTGAACGACCGGCCCACCATCATCTGATCATTGGCCAGCAGGGCCGAGGCGAGCGTGTCGCCCTCGTACCCCTGCATCGAGGTGCCGTTAAAGGTAAAGGTGACCTGTTTTGACCGGTTAATCAGCCGGCCCTGTTTTGCGAGACGGGTGCTCATTTTGCGGACCTTTCGCAGGTGGAGACGTCAGAGCCTCCGGCGGGAGTATTTTTGAAAAGATGAAGCATCAGGAGAACTCTCTCCATGTCCATCCCGGACGTTTTGCGGTGATGGCGTCCTTGATCTCTTGCGGCGGTTCGGTGGTCTGGGCCGGATACGTGCCGAACACTTCCAGCGTGCTCGTGCAGCGGGCGGCGTGGAACCACTTGCCGCAGCCATTCACATGGCGCCAGCGTTCAAAGTGAACACCTTTGGGGTTTTCACGCATGAACAGATAGTCGTGGAAATCGTCATCCGACGAGCCCGGCCCGAAACGCTTCAGATGCGCCTCGCCACCAGCGGCCAGTTCGGTTTCTTCGGCATCGATGCCGCAATACGGGCAATTCAGGATCAGCATATGGTCATCCTTTTTGGCGGTCGGTCGGCACTTGGGCCGACCTGAATTCTATTAGCTGGTCACCTCGGGCAAAGCCCTTAGTGTGCCACCCCGGCGGCGACGCTTTCGTCGATGAAGCGGCCCTCTTTAAAGCGGTCCAGCGTGAAGGCTTCGGTCAGCGGTGAATGACCAGTAGCCATCAACTGTGCCATACCCCAGCCAGACCCCGGGATTGCCTTGAAGCCACCGGTGCCCCAACCGCAGTTGATGAAGCAGTTGCCCAGAGGCGTCGTCGACAGGATGGGCGAGCGGTCGCCGGTCATATCCACGATACCGCCCCACTGGCGCAGCATTTTCAGGCGCGAGATCATCGGGAAGGTCTCGACCAGTGCACGCACCGTTTCCTCGATATGGTGGAACGAGCCGCGCTGGGTGAAGTTGTTGTATGCGTCTGTACCGCCGCCGATCACCATCTCGCCCTTGTCGGACTGCGACATGTAGCCGTGCACAGTGTTGGCCATCACGACCACGTCCATGCAGGGTTTGATCGGCTCGGAAACCAGCGCCTGCAGCGCGATGGCCTCAAGCGGCAGACGGAAACCTGCCATCTCGGCCAGCTGACCGGAATGGCCCGCGACCACGATGCCCAGCTTGTCACAGTCGATAGCACCTTTGGTGGTATCAACGCCGACAACGCGACCGTTGTCCGAGCGCACGCCGGTGACTTCGCACTGCTGGATGATGTCCATGCCCATCGCGGAACACGCGCGCGCATAACCCCAGGCCACGGCGTCGTGACGGGCGGTGCCACCGCGTTCCTGCCACAGCGCCCCCAGAACCGGATAGCGCGGGCCGTCGATGTTGATGATCGGCACCAGCTGCTTCACGCGCTCGGGGCCAATCCACTCGGTCTTGACGCCTTGCAGGGCGTTGGCGTGCGCCGTGCGCTGATAACCACGGATTTCGTGCTGAGTCTGGGCCAGCATCATGACGCCGCGCGGGCTGAACATGACGTTGTAGTTCAGGTCCTGGCTCAGATCCTCGTAGAGGCCGCGCGCCTTTTCGTACAGCGCCGCCGAAGGGTCTTGTAGGTAGTTCGACCGGATGATGGTCGTGTTCCGGCCGGTGTTACCACCGCCCAGCCAGCCTTTTTCGATGACGGCGACGTTCTGGATGCCGTAGTTCTTGCCAAGGTAATAGGCGGTCGCCAGACCATGTCCGCCAGCGCCAATGATGATGACGTCATAGCGTTTCTTGGGTTCGGGCGAGCGCCACGCGCGCTCCCACCCGGTGTGATAGCGCAGGGCCTCCCGCGCCACAGCAAAGGCTGAGTAGTGTTTCATGAGCGAATCCATCCGGTTCGGTGATTGGCGCAGGTATGCCGTGTGCGGACGGTTTAGCCCTGCCACACAACGCCACAATATCGAACTATTGCGACATCCGCCCGATTATTGCGACATGACGTCCACGCGCGGCCATTTGCCCCTTTTTTCACCCCGCCGAGAGGTCTAAGTCAGGGCAGCCATATCGGAGTAGCCATGTCGTTCCTGGTCGTCACAATCCTAACCGCGGCGCTGACGGCGCTGATCCTGGGTCTTTCTTTGCTGCGCGGGCGTCAAACACGCGAACCTGCCGCCGCCTATGACCTTCGCGTCTACCGCGAGCAGTTGGCCGGCGTCGATAAGGATTTGGCGCGGGGTGTAATCGGCGAAGCTGACGCCGACCGGGTACGCACGGAAATCTCACGTCGCATTCTGGCCGCCGACGCTCAGATGCAGGCAGGGACGAAGCAGGCCGGGGCGCCGACGTGGGCCACCCTTGCCGCCTTTGCCGTTATAGCTGCTGTCGTAGTTGGAGGCGGTGCCGAAATGTACCGCCAGATGGGGGCCGCCGGGCTTCCGGATCAACCTCTGTCGAAGCGCAAGGAGCAGGCAGAGGTCCTGCGCGCTGAACGTCCCAGCCAGGCCGAGGCCGAAGCCGCCGCGCAACTCGCCGAGCTGCCGCAGCTGGATGAGAGTTATGCCAATCTTTTGGCGCAGTTGCGCGACACTGTTGCAGCGCGTCCCGATGATCTACAGGGTCATATACTGCTGGCGCAGCACGAGGCCAATGCGGGCAATTTCCCGGCTGCATACAAGGCGCAACAACGCGTAATCGAATTGTCTGGCGATGCAGCCCCGGCCGACGCCTATTCGCATCTGGCCGAGATGCTGATCCTGTCTGCAGGCGGCTATGTCTCGCCCGAGGCGGAAGACGCCCTGAAACAAGCCTTGCAGCGCGACCCGCGCCACGGTCCGGCACAATACTATCTGGGTCAGATGATGGTTCAGATCGGGCGCCCCGACGTCGGATACCGCATCTGGATCGATGCCCTGCGCGATGCCCCGGCGGGGGCACCGTGGGCTGATGCCATTCTCGCGCAGCTGGACGAGCTGGCCTTCCGTGCGGGCGTCTTCAACGCTCCGGACATTCCCGCCCCCGCTGCTACCGGCCCCAGTCAGGATGACGTAGACGCCGCTGCCGCGCTGACCCCGGAAGAGCGGCAAGAGATGATCAAAGGCATGGTAAACCAACTGTCTGAACGTCTTGCCAGCGAAGGTGGCTCTCCCGAGGAGTGGGCGCGCCTGATCGCAGCCCTTGGCGTTCTGGGCGAGGGTCAACGCGCCATCGGTATCAAAAACGAGGCGATGGAAGTCTTTGCAGGCAATGCCGAGGCTATTGAACTGATCGACGCCGCTGCATTGCAGGCCGGGATCGCCCAATGATCCACGACGCGTTTGAAGAGTTTGCAGCCGCGTTGCCGCCGATGACCGCGCTGATGGGGCTGGATTTGGGGGAAAAGACCATTGGTGTGGCCGTCTCGGACCGAATGCGCGGCGTGGCCAGCCCACTGGAAACCGTTCGGCGCAAGAAATTCACGCTGGATTCCGCCCGCCTGCTTGAGATCATCGCCGACCGCGAGATTGGCGGCATTATCCTAGGCCTACCGAAAAACATGGACGGAACCGAAGGGCCCCGCTGTCAATCGACCCGCGCCTTTGCCCGCAACCTGTCCCGTCTGACCGAGGTTTCGATTGGCTTCTGGGACGAGCGACTCAGCACCGTTGCGGCCGAAAAGGCGCTTTTAGAGGCGGATACGACACGAAAACGTCGCGGAGAGGTTATCGATCACGTCGCTGCAGGCTATATTCTGCAAGGAGCGCTGGACAGGCTGCGCTTTCTGTAACGGACGGAGTAAGCCGATGACAAACATGGTTTGGAAAAGGAACGAGGTTGAAAGCCCGTGCGTCCAGATCTGTGTCGTGCATCCGACGGAACGCATCTGCACCGGCTGCTATCGCACGATTGACGAGATCACACGCTGGTCAAAAATGGACAGCACCGAACGCGCCGGGATCATGGACGAATTGCCCTCGCGCAAGCCGCGTCTGGCCAAGCGCCGCGGTGGTCGTTCCGCGCGTGTGAACAACACATAACCTGTTTCTCGATAATCACTTTGGACTGAACCTGCGCCGCTGCAGGCTGGTGTGAACTTCGAGGGGGTCAAGTTCGGACTCGTGTGGTGAGTGAGTGGCAGTCCATAGCGGCGCGCTTCAGAATATGTATTCTCCCGCAGTGGTACGACAGAAGAATAAAACCTGTGTAAATTTCTTGACCCAGCAGTCAAGAAAAACCAGAATTTTACATTTCATTACGTTGCGTCAACTTTGAAGGCTTACAGTTTTTAACCAGCTGCAAGCCACGCCTTGGCATTTTCGAAATCCTCTGAAGGAAAGAACTGGGTGCGGGTTCCCAGTATATGACTAGCCGCTTTTTGCGCGATATGCTGCCAGGTTTTGTCCCCCACGATGGCCGCACGGTTCAGCAACCCGGCGTGTTTGCGTACCAGTTGGAAATGCGATGCCAGCGCCGTAAGCCCCTGCCAACCATCAAATTCGCGCAGATCGACCAACAGTCGAAACCCGCTTTTGCCTACCAGAAGATTGTCCAGCTCCACCTCGGCCCGCGCATATTCCTCGGGGTCCAGTTTGCCCAGCAGGCTGACCTGAACGCAGGGACTGCCCAGATCGATCACATGGATGGCGCCCAGAGATTCACGCATCCAGCGCCGCGCGGCCTCCAGTTCGGAGAGTTCGAAAACCTGCACCGGACATGGCAGAATCGGAGAGGCCAGACGGATACCGGTCTGCACCCAGCCCTGATCCGCGGCCACGGCAATCCGGTCAAAGCCGCGCCAATGGCTGAGGCCCAGCTTGGTGTCCGCCCATGCCGCACCCATATCGTAGCCCTTGAATTCTGGCTGAACGACCGCAAGCAGGCGCACGGTGTCATGTTCGGCCAGTGCGGCCTCGATCGCCGGGACCAAAACTTCGCTGTAGTCCTTGCTGGTCACCTCGCCTGACAATTCGACTTCGAGCAGCGCGCCGTCGGAATTCCTGTGGACCGTAATCATCGGACAAACCTCCAAACCTTAATAAGGACAGTACGTTAGGCGGTTTCGATCCATTCGGCTACTCCCCTAGCGCATTCGGGGCGGAAATAGGCGATCATCCGTCCATCCGGCCCGGCAGAGGCATTGGCGCCCCAAGGCGCGACTCCATGCAGGCAGTGGCGATGCAGTAAATAAGCCTCGCCCGGTTTGGCGGGCAGTTCGATGCGCGGGCAAGTGTCGAACACCTCGCGGCGGGCGGCCTGATAAATATCCGTTACGTCGACCTGATGCAGGGCATCACGGGGATGACCCTCGAGCGCGCGTTCGAACGCGGCGCGCAGGATTTTGTGGCTACCTTCCCATAGCACCATCGGGGCGGCATCCGCGCTGGCCTCGGTCAACGGAATACCCAATATCCAGGCATGAGGTTCATCCACCCGACGCCGCCTATCCGGCCCCATCGGCCGCAACCCGTCCACATGCGCCGCGTCCCGTTTCAACCGATACCGCGCAGAACTGTCGCCTTCGCCCCGTCGCGGCTGCGGATAGCCAGGGTAGATGACCGAGACCTGCCCCTTGTGCAGCGGTAGCTCTCCGTATTGTTGGGTGACGAAATCCATGGCCTGCCCGGACAGCGCGCCTGACTGCCCGACCCGCCCTTGCGGGTCATTGTCCAAAGCGTCCACTCCGATGAACCACGTGCCTTCGCAGTCCAGCCATTCTGCATAGGCCGGGTCTGTGACCGACGTCCGTGCCGCGGGCAAGGCGTGCCCCACCCAATCAGCCAGCTTCGGATCATAGGGGAACCTGACCCAGCCCTTGTTGTGAAAATTTCTCACAGCCCCAGTGCTTTACGCAGCATGTTTAAAGCGACCAGTGTCAGGAAAACAGCAAAGACGCGCTTGAGCGGTTTAGGATCCATGGCGTGCGCCAGCTTCACGCCCCAAGGCGCGGTGATCATTGTCGTGGCGACGACGATGGCAAAGGCGACCAGATTTACCGCTCCGATGGTCAGCGGCGGGCGATGTTCCGGCGCGATATTCAGAAACAGAAAGCCCAGAACGGATGGAACAGCAATGATCACACCAAACCCGGCTGCCGTAGCTACGGCGCGGTGAATGGGCGTGTTGAACAGACTCATCAGCGGCACACCGAAACTGCCGCCTCCGATCCCCATCAGCACCGAGAGAAACCCCACGGACGGAGACAGCACCGCGCGACGGATGCCCTTAGGCATGGCATCGCCCAGCCGCCATTCCGACTTGCCCAGCCCAAGATATGCGCCGATGACCATCCCAAGCAGACCGAACAACGCCTGCAACGCCTCGGTTCTCAGCGCTGAGGCCGCCAGCACGCCCACAATTGCGCCCACGGCGATCCCCGGCCCCCAGCCACGCAGGATACCCCAATCCACGGCGCCCTTTTTGTTATGCGCCAGCACCGATCGCATCGAGGTCACGATGATTGTTGCCAAAGAGGTTGCCAAACACAACTGCATCAGTTGCGGGCCGCCATATCCGAGCGTCTGAAACGCATAAAAAAACGCGGGCACCAATACGATGCCCCCACCAACGCCCAGCAATCCGGCCAGCACACCGGCCAGCGCCCCGATCACAAGCAAAAGGCCCAGCATCTGGGCCAGCAACATCGTCTCGGGCATCTTCCCCCCTACCGATCTTCGTTCGTTTAGGCCTCGGCCAGAGGCGCCACGCGCTCCAGCGCCTGCAGCATCACCTCGGGGCCCGCGCCCTCATGCACTGCGCCTTCGGACAGGGCCCTTCGCCAAGCCCGCGCACCGGGACGCCCGGCGAACAGACCCAGCATATGGCGGGTGATCTGGTGCAACCGCCCGCCTTCGACAAGGTGACGTTCGACATAGGGCACCATTTTGTGAACAACTTCAATCGGGTCTGTCGCCTGCCCTGTTGCGTAGATCAGCGGATCGGCCCCGGCCAGAATATCGGTCGGCTGGTGATAAGCCGCACGGCCGATCATGACGCCGTCCAACCCAGCGTCGAGATGCGCGCGCGCCTGATCCAACGACGTAATGCCACCGTTGATCGAGATATGCATTTCCGGAAACGCAGCCTTCATTCGGTGCACCAGATCATAGTCCAGAGGCGGAATATCCCGGTTCTCTTTCGGGCTGAGACCCTGCAGCCAGGCCTTGCGCGCATGGATCGTCACCCGCTCACACCCCGCAGTGCGGATCTGCTCCAGAAACGCAGGCAGTACCCCCTCTGGGTCTTGTTCATCAACGCCGATGCGGCACTTTACCGTCACTTCGACATCAACCGCCTCACGCATGGCCGCAACACATTCGGCAACTCGGCTAGGTTCTTTCATCAGCACCGCCCCGAACGTGCCGGATTGAACCCGATCCGAGGGGCAACCGCAGTTCAGGTTGATCTCATCATAGCCCGCATCTGCCCCGAACCGCGCCGCCTGCGCCAGTTCTTCCGGGTCAGAGCCGCCAAGCTGCAGCGCGACCGGGTGCTCTTGCGGGCTATAGTCCAACAGATGCATCGCCCCACCCCGCACCAAAGCCGGAGCCGTCACCATTTCGGTGTAGAGCAACGCCTGTCCGCTCAGGAGCCGGTGCACGTAGCGGCAGTGCCGATCGGTCCAATCCATCATCGGCGCGACAGATAAACGGGCCGATGATGAAATATTTGTTTTTGTTGGATTATTTATCATACTGACTTAACAACATTTCAGTCTATTCTGGCCCATTTACACTTATTTTGGCAGCTTGTATGACTCAGAGTCATACTAAGACCAACGGAGTCATACGACTTGGCAACGATCCGAGCACGCCCACTGAAAAGCGGCAAAACCAGCTACACAGCAATCATCACTCGCAAGATTGACGGTGAGAGGTATCAGGAAACCAAGACCGATGCAAAGCAGAAGCTAGTGGCGGCTTGGGCAAAAAAACGCGAGGCCGAAATCGATGCAGATATTGCGGCAGGGAGAGAAGTTAAGAAGAGAAAAGACAAGATAGTTACTCTTGGAGACGCCATCGACAAATACATTGCGGAGTCAATGCGAGAAATCGGTAAGACTAAGGCGCAAGTACTAAGAACGATTAGGGAAGAATACGATATCTCAAATATGTCTTGTGACAAAATCCAGTCCCACCATATCGTCGCCTTCGTCAAAGAACTGCACAAGCGCCCCGGCCTGAATTCCCCGGCGACAGCGCTAAACTACCTTTCACACCTTTCAGGCGTCTTTTCGACTGCTCGCCCCCTTTGGGGCTATCCTTTGAATTCGCTGGCTATGCAGGACGCCCAAAAGGTGTGCTTGACCATGGGATTTGTCAGTAAACCTGAAGAACGGACACGCCGCCCCTCGCCAGAAGAACTGGACAAGCTCATGACTCACTTTCAGCGGGCAACGGAGGCAGATTCCCGCACGATGCCCATGCACATCGTAACCGCGTTCGCGATTTTCAGCACTCGCCGCCAGGCCGAGATTTGCCGGATCACATGGAACGACTACGAACCTGAGCACAAGAGAGTCCTCGTTCGTAAGATGAAGAATCCGGGCGAGAAACGCGGATTGGATACATGGGTGGAGCTACCTGCCCCATGCCGCGCCATTATCGATGCCATGCCACGAGAACAGAACCGGATTTTTCCATTCAACTCGGACACGGTCAGTCGCCGGTTTACGGAGGCATGCAAGTTCCTCGGCATAGATGACCTACACTTTCATGACCTGCGCCACGAAGGTACTAGCCGTTTAGCTGAAATGGGGCTGACAGTGCCTCAACTCGCCGCTGTGACCGGACACAAGGCATGGAAGAGCCTTGAGCGTTACACGCATGTACGCCAGACCGGCGACAAGTACGAAAACTGGAAATGGATTGAAGCCGTAACGTAGCAGCGATCTATCGCCGGCAAAGAATGTACCGTGTGCAAAACGTTTTTACCTGCAAGCCTTCGTAAATTGATGACATCAATCATGAAGCTTTTCCAACTCGCGGCGGGCTTGGTCTCGCCGTTCGTCATAGTAGGAAGCAAGGTCTCGAATATCGACCCCCTTGGCACTCTTCTGACTCGCCTCCATCTGAACCAACGGTAGTTTGATGTCACCATCCGCGATCTTGCGGAGAAAAATCCGGTGGGTCAGGTTGGGGAAAAAGTCCTTGCGAACCGTATCCGCCGGTATCATCGCTGCGCCCTCATATCTGGCCATCAATAGGAACTGTGTATTCAATATGCGCTCCATTTTCTTATTTTTGTTTGTCGCTGTAGGCAGCCACCGGCTCAGGTTCTGCTTCTGCTCGGGACATGTTCCAGAATCGCGTCAGTCGGCGTGCCTTGCTGGCTGAACTCCGAAACAACGAGGTCCTACCAAGTGACCCAAACGCGATCCTTTAACCACGGTAGCTCTGTTAAATCATTATGTTTCAAATAGTTGCCGAACTCCTGATCATCTCCGCCGTTGATGGTGTGCAATAGGACGGCAATCGCTGCTACTCGATTTGGGCCGTCGAACTTGAAAGTTCCACCGATGTCGAAGCTATCCCTGCAATGCGAGTATACGAGCAAGTCTCTGGCAACAAATGATGAGCTGGACTGCTGTTTAGCGGTGTTCATCAAATGATCGAATGCTGCCCAAAGTTCTCTGCGACAAGGTTGTACCAAGTAGCTATCTTTCATTCTTCGATCTCTTTCGTTTCATTTACGCCAGGTTAGCAGACCTCGGTTCAAGTTCTGGCTCGGATCTGTCTGGGCCCCTTCATCCGGTATTTAGAACAAGGGTCAAGAATTTTTTTCCTTTTAAATCAGAAGCCTAACCCAACCCTGAGTTGATGTTCCCGGATGTACCGCTGGTGCCTCGTATTACCTCAAACCAAAAATTTTCCTGCGTTTCACGCTAGCTGCGGCACATTTTCTTGCTTCCTAGTTGACATTCCCACAGGTGACCTGACGCGAGTCAAAAATTTTATTACCTTAAGGCGAATCACGGAGGTGTGATGTATGTTTCAGATTTGGCGCTGCGGCGACTGCTTGCCACTAGGGAAAGTGACTTCATCTTGGAGGCGATAAATGACTGAGTCAGCGCAAATCAACCTTTAGAGGTACACACAAGTCTTCAGAAAATTTCGGAGATAGGCCGCAGACTAACTCATGAGAGCAAAAACTGACATGTCGGTGCTCAAAGCTTCCCGAATTACCTTCATAAGTACTGGTTTTGCGATCACTTCTCGGATCGCAGTCGATCACAATAGGTGTTCGAGACTTTCATATCGGGCTGGCAATGCCGCCTGATCAGGCGTCCAGTTTACGCGCCATCCTCACACCTGACAAAGAACGACCCACAATCGTGGCAAGTACTTCAAAGCGCCTGCGCGTTCACGCCCGCCTTGTGCTCCACGATCCTGCCAATGTCCTGTTCGCAGGAGACAGTCGTCTTCGTTTATCCGTCCTTAAGCTGGACGGAATCTACAGAGAGTTGGAGGCGATTAAGGGGCTCAGGGCACTTAGCCATTCCACAGACTCATAGTAACCCTTCCGCTTGAGCTTTTTCGAGAACTCCAACAAGTACTTCACTCTGTTTCTCGGATGGAATTTTTTGAGGAATCTGCTCGGCAACTTTTATGATGCCCACCTCTTTTTCGGAGAGAAATCGCTTCTCGATTCCCACTTGTTTTATTTTGCTCCACTTCTGGGCTGGAACTTCGAGCACTTTCCGTTGGGCGTCGATGCCGTCATCGATCTGTTGCGTTTTCTTTGCCTGCTTCTGCTCGGCTTTTTGTTCATCAATGCCGACAAGGGTTTTGAAGAAACTTGAGCTGATGTCTTTTTCCAGCTGGTCAATTTTTCCTTGAATCCGATCCCAGCAGGAATCCTTCTTGCACCATTCAGATATGTTCGAAATCCCCTGAGGCGGTTGCGATATGTCATCGTTCACGAACTTCGCGGCCTTGCGCAAAGCCTCTGCAAGTTCCTCGTAAACCGCCTGAGTGTTCCAGCACATCTGAAAGTCGACAACCTTGTCAGCCCGCTTGCATAGCTCGTTGATCGTCGCGATGGCATAGGCAACGATGTTGGCCCGGTAACCGCCATTGTACCACGGTTCGCCCGAGACCATCTTCTCGGTCCACCTGAAAATGATCGCTCGGGCTATTGCGCGTCGAAAGTAGAGTTCGTTGAAGCTGTCTTGGTTTTTCGTCCAGGTTCTGCCTATACGAGCGGCATAGCGCGCGAAGTTCTTCTGGGCGCCGAGGTTGACCCACTTGGGATGATCGTCCCAGACATTTTCAAACTTTGCGATGTCAGTCTTGGTGAACATTTGCGGTTTCGGATACTCAGCCTTGAAGCGCTTTTGCTCGCCCGGCGACAACTTGGACTGTGCGTCAGCGTACTGCCCCCTGGCTCTCTCATAGAACCACTTGGTTTCACGCATGGCGCCACTATGAGCCGGTGCCCAGATGCGCCGTGAGAATTCTTCCATCCGAACA
Source organism: Ruegeria arenilitoris (assembly GCF_013032445.1). Taxonomy (GTDB): domain Bacteria; phylum Pseudomonadota; class Alphaproteobacteria; order Rhodobacterales; family Rhodobacteraceae; genus Ruegeria; species Ruegeria arenilitoris_F. The sequence continues at coordinate 304,695 of NZ_WQCA01000001.1, forward strand.
TGGAAGGGGTGGTTGGAAAAAAAGTCGGCTGCGTTCACGCGGTTCTGAGTATTGGCGTACTCCGAAATTCTCGGAACAACGATCTCACTGTCTTCCGGACTGATGACCGAGAGCTTCATCTGAACGAACACACCATCCAATGCTGCCTTGTCACGTCTCTTGGTATGAAAGAGCGAGGCCGTGGTCTGTCCTCCATTGACGATCTGAAGGTCCTTGATGCGAACGATTTCCAGTCCTTCGTCGCCTTGCTCTACCTCTACCTCCTGAGCTGTGGCCGTGATGCCATTGTTATAGGCAAAGAACATCCCTGGTTCGTTTAGTATCGTCGTGCGGATACCTTTGTTCACTTTGCCGCGTGCCTGGAGGAAAGAGCGCACGTTTTGTTCGAGAAGGCGTGCCCCGTGCTTGCCGTACAGTGCTGCAAGCACATCTCCGGGCATAACTATAAGGTATGACGGATAGGCGCCGGAGCCGAGGTGTGCTGGCAGGCTGTTCAACCCACTTCCAAATTCTTCCTTGAAATCGATATCCAGCGCTTCTTTGTGACCGCGGGAGCTGCGCTGGCGTTGCAGGCGCGAGACGTCCCAGATGTGATATGTTGCCTCGATATCGCAGACCAGCCGACCTTCAATGCTCCGCATGCGGTCGCTCAGCGCGCGCTCGGATACGAGGAAAAAGTTGACCTTACGAATCAGGGCCTTGCGATCCGATATCTGCCGGGACAGTCCGTACTCAGGGGTGGTTTCATCAAGGTCGTTAAAGAAACGCTTTGAGAGGCTTGCTTCGAAGAAGTTCTCCACCCTTTTAAATAAAGCACTCACATCTGTCTGCGTCAGCGACTGGAGCTCATCGCGACAGTCAAAGTCTGCAACGAAAAGATCAAGTGCGCCTTCATCATTGAACCAGTATCCGTCAACGCGCATTCCGCGCTGCGCTCTGTAGTGGCAGAGTTCGAAACCCTCGATGAATCCGGTTTCGATTAACTCGGTTGAGAATGCCTCCATGAATTCGGAGAGCTGAAATGCTCCGTGAGCCTCAGCTCCCGCCATAAGCTCCTGACGAAAATCATGAAAAAATTCTGGGGCTGTCTGTTCCATCAGCTCCCCCAAATCTCGTTCTGGTTACACTCGAACGTCGCAATTTTCTCCAGCTGGAGACTGTACTTCGTATCAACAACGCCGTCCGGCAGTTCCGATCTCACCAGCCGAGGAAAGCCATCAGCTACGCGGTAGGCGTTCGAGTCGTTCACGAGGAACTTCGGGTTATCATATTCCCTCATCTCCACGTATCCGTAGGTCGCCAGTTTTCGCCAGTAGTCTTCGATTGCTTCGGCGTCGCTCAGTTCATGTCCGATGACCGACACCAGCTCGTTGAGTGACTGGGCGGGAGTTCCGTCAGGTGCCTCCGTGAGGCGGTAGACTTTGAGAAAGAGGTGCTCTGAGACGGTCTCCAGCTGATCTTCAGAAGAGACGCGCACTATGCTCCGATCCCGACCACTGATCGACTTCACCTCGACCGCTGTATCGCCAAAGATGAAGTCCTGATGTGTGCGATCAGGACCGCACCAGGCTTCAACCGCTTGAGCATCGGTCAGGTGTTTTTCCTTGAGAAGTCGGAGGAAACTCAGCTCAGTAAAAAGACCTCTTACCTCTTCCGCCGATAGAACCCGCGTTCGCTTGCCTGCAAGGAAAGCCTTCCAACGCTTGATGTGGTTCAGGGCGACACCCAACGCTGCGGCAGGATCAGAAATCCCATCGAGATTCCCAATCAGCGTCTGACAAAGGCCGTGGAAGAGATCGCGATCCACGTGTTTTTCGAGGGTAAGGATCAGGCCCTGTTTGCCGGGTTCCGGCAACTGGCGTAGATCCACTTCTATACCGTTCACGGTGGTGGCGTTCTTTCGGAACTGTTCCGTGTGATCACCCGCAAGCTGAACTATGAACAGACACTGTCCCTGCACGTCTTTGCCCCAGCACAGGGTGACGTCGCCCGGGGCCGTCACATAGCGGACAGTGTAGTCTTTGTCCGGGGTCTTCATTTCATCCCATGGTGCCTTGTTACTCGTCATAATCTTCCTCTTCGTCGGGCGTATCGAACGATCCACCCTGCATACGTTCGATCCACACCTGGTTTGCAACGACTTCAACTTCAGTTTGGTAGTGACCATCAGGGAAACTAAGGCCGAACGCTGGCACACGGGCATTGGTATCATTCCCAACCGGCCCAAGAACGTGAAGCATCAACAAAGGCTTCTTGCGCACAGAGCGAAAATGGAAGTCGGACGGCCTTTTGTCCTTGTCTAGTTCTTTAGCTAGTGCAGCAGCTTCATCGCGCTGTGCGGTTGAGAGTCCAAGCTTCTCGTCTCCACGGCTAGCGACACGATCCTTGCTTGTTCGCCAAGCATCACCATCGCGACGTGCGCTATTACGTTCTTGAGTTCCGAGTGTGTGGTTGTCCGCGTCCTCGCCGTTGGATGAAACTGAAATCAGCAGGACATCTCCGGCATCGTATTTGTCTGAAAGAGCGCGCAGGTAACTCAGTGCAGCGGCCTTCCGGTCTGCAAAGTCGGGGTGGCTCCGAAACTTAGTAAGGAACTCTTCTATCTCCGAAATCTTCGCATTTCTTGCAAGCCAGCCCTTCCCGGTCTCCTCCAATGCGTCACAGCCGAATTTCTTCTTCCAGTATTCAGCAATCAGAGCCTCGTTCTCCTTATTGACCTTACTATCTGTAGGCAAAAGGCTACTCTCAACAATCTTCCCGCTAAAGTTTTGGTTTACAGTGATTTTCTCACCTGCCCTCATCTTGTTGGCGGCAGTAATAAGTAGCCTGTCAGGATGAGCCTTCACATAAAGGCCGAACTGCTTCGGACTCATTCTGTCGCGTCGCATTCTCTTGATCTGCTGTCGTAGCTCTTCCGAAGCTTCAGCGATGTGGCCATACCAGTTGATTGAGTCCGGGGACAAATGGACCCGGCACACGTCTTCAAAACCTGGTCTGTAACCAAACCAACGCCCCATCTGCATGAGCGTGTCATACATACGCGTGTTGCGGTACATATAGCTCACGGTGAGGCCTTCGATGGTCAGGCCACGCGAGAGGCTCAGTCCGCCAATAGCGATGGCGGTAAGGCTGTTCCCATCACGTTCGTACTTTTTGTAGTCGAGTGCTTCATCGGACTTACTGTTCACGACGAAGATACGAAGGTTGTCGAAGACATCGTTCAGGGCGACTTTGATGTCAGACCATGTGAAACCGCAGTCAGAGAACTCTTTATCAAGGCAAGCCTTCAATGAAATCATGACTTCATTCTTTTGCGATACCGAATCCGGCATCGCATAATTTGCTTTCACCGCCTCTCTGACTTTTTTCTGATAAAGGCTCACGAAATTCCGCACAGTATTCTGCGTTGCTACAAATCGTGATACGTTGATCATCATTGAGCAATGTTTGTTAACCTGTCCCCTCAGATTGCGGATAGCTTTTGCAACAATGAACTGATCAATCGCTTCATAGAGGCTGGGTGGAAGCTCAGGGACCAGATCATCCTTTTTATGAGAGAAGGGAAGGTACTCTTCACAATCCCAGATCGGCCTCACAGTCCTTGCGCTGCTGATATCGTCAAGGAAGACCTTATCCGGCCCGAAGTAAGTGTTGGGGGCATCAAGACTGACAATGAAGTCTCGCGGGAACAGCTCCTCATAAGCTTCCTCATCGTAGGAATCCGGATTGATGAAGATGTTTGCAAATGGTGTAGCGGTGTAGCCAACGTAACAGGACTTCGCGAAGAGGCCGAGGATCTTCCGAAGCATCGCATTCGTTTTAGTGGGATCGAGTTCGGGCTTATTGGTATTGATCGAGGCGTTGTCGGCCTCATCGTCGATCATGAGCATTGGAACATCGCCAATCACGCCATCCGCCTGCGCGTTCATCTCCTTGAGCCAGACATGAAGAGCTTTCAGTGTGCTAACATTCTTCTTGATGACAAGGACGGTCGGCTTGTTCAGATCGTTGATTTTCCATCCGCTTTGGTTGGCTGTCTTTTTACTGAAGTCATCATTGATGTTTGTGAGCGTGGCAGGATGCGGATAGTCAGGGGTCAGGCCGACGCCAACTCTCTTGCGGTCTTCCGGATCGCTGGAGCGTCCAACGAACCCTTCGTCAATGCGTTCCTGGGTCTGCTTTCTCAGGTTGTTGTGAATACCGGCGATAACGATAATGAACTTGTAACCGGCGTCGGCAGCCTTGGCGATTACGCCCATGTAGTTTGCGGTCTTACCTGATTGTACGTGCCCAATAACAAGACCTCGACGATCCCATTTTCCTTCGCTAATCGGGTCCTGCAAATGACCTAGAATTTTGGTTCCGACATCACTAAGGGAGCGAACAACAGTTGGATGCATCTGTTCCTTTTTCAGATACTCCTCATAGGCATCAGAATATGTCCAAGTGATATCATCGCGCTTATACACCCACTCATCGTCGTGGTCAGCTTCGACATCGACGAGGGAAACGCCAGCGCCCATACGCGAGTCCACGGCGATGAGGGCATCTTCGATGACGGTTTCCAGCGGGCCATCATAGCTAAATGCAGCAGCAAGCTGTTTTGCACGTTCTCCAACTTCCTCGCGCGTTGGCGTCTCCGGCAGCAGCGATAGCGCTGAAATAAGCGCACTCGTGAAATTCTTCTGACTTTCGACCTTATTGAAATTCATTTCTTCAGCTCTTTCGCAATGTATTCTTCTGCAACATCTTCAAATCCTTCGAAGAACCTTGTTGAACGCATGACTTCTCTGAAGCTCTCGACATCAAATTCGCCATCTCCAAAAAGGCATTCTTTTAAGGCACTTAGGCGCTCATTGATCTCATCCTGTGTGGTTTTGTTCTGATCGATGTCGCGCGGATGGGTCGAGAAATCCGAGTAGATCATTTCTACCGGAAGCGATGATGAGATCGCTTCTATGAGCGTTGAAAGGCGGCGACTATTCTCATCACTCAGTTCGGAGCGAATCGCGTCAATCAACGGATGTTCCTTGTTCAGTGCATATCGGATGTTTCCCTGATCAGCGTATCGCTCCCAGACTGGCGCCTTGATCTCATCAAAGAGCTTCTTCCCTCTACCGCGATGCACTGTTGTGCTACGTGTCGAGACCTTATCGATGATCTGGCGCAGCCGGGCTCTGACCGGCGCTGGAGGGCGCGCTCGTGACTTCTTAATGTCGATGGTCCACATCTCATCAAGACTATTGGGAAAGTCTATCTGCACACGGGCCAGCTTTGTGGCTTCTCCTTTGGGAATTAGTCTGAACCAGTCGCCCCAGGCCATGAGCCGTCCGCCCCGGTACACATAAGCGCCTTGGTTCGAGATGAAGTCGCTGCGGTTCTGATAAAAGTCGTACTCTTTTGCGCTCAGTTTGCTGTGGTGAGGGAGGATGTAAGGCTGCATATGAACAGCCACACCGCCAATGCGGACAACCTCCTCCGGCAGCATCTGTGTCGCTGAGTTCTTTCGGCAGAACGGATCAAAAGCCTCGATAGGGTGACCGTTGAGGGAAAGAGAGAGCTTCTTCCGGCCACGCACCTCGCCACTCAGAAATCGGTGAAACACCAGCGACAGGTGTTTCTCGACAACATCGAGCTTCTCGTTGACAATCTCGTCGCGTTTGGCTCCGGTCTCATCTTCAAACAGTCGATCAAGGTTGCGCCAAACGACTGCCGTTCCCTTGCCGGTGATCAACTCCTGAAATGGAAGTTCTGCGATCTCTTCAGGTTCAAGGATCGCGATAAGCCAGTCATCTTTCCTGTGAACGGTGTCGAGGTTCCATTCCGCTGCGTGCAGCCCGCCACCATCGTTACTGACTACAGTGAGTCTTTCACACTGGGAGAATGAGGCTGTCTTGAGTCCCAAACCAAAACGACCAAGATCCTTTGGTGAGCGGGTTTCCGAAGGATTCTTTGAGCCGTGACGCAAAGCATCTATTATGCCTGCTTCGTCCATACCGCGGCCATTGTCGATGATGCATAGCGTTGGGTTCTGTTGCGTCATATCACAGAAGATATCGACCGAGGTTGCTTCTGCGGAAATGCTGTTGTCAACGAGATCAGCAATCGCCGTTTCAAGCGAATAGCCCAGGTCTCGCATCGATGCGGATAAGGATGAAGCACTTGGAGGCAGACGATGCTCTCTAGCCATCAGCCCCCCCTTTCAACTGACTGCGCAAACCTTCGACAACACTGACCGGATCGTTCTCCAGCTCACATTCCCAGACGGTAACTACACGCCAGCCACTCTCTATTAGTTCGGATTTCTTTCGTGCGTCACGCTCGACGGTCTCTTCAAACTTCCTTGTCCAGAAAACAGTGTTTGTCTTTGGTGTTGTCGCCTTCGAGCAACCCCAATGGCGATGCCAGTAGCAGCCGTTCACAAAGATAGCTGTTTTGTACTTCGGCAGAACAATATCAGGTTTTCCGGGAAGCATTTTATCATGTAGTCGATAGCGAAAACCGGCGCGATGCATGAGTGATCGCAGCACTAGTTCCGGTTTCGTGTTCTTTCCTCGAATTCGAGACATATTCCAACTTCTGTGCTCTGCCGAGATGCGATCCGCCATCATGCAATCTCTCCGGCTCTGTCGAGCACATCAGCGATTATCGCGGCAATCTGCTTAGCGAGGTATGCCGGCACAGCGTTGCCAACTTGGTGGTATTGCGCGGTTCGCGGACCCTCGAATTTATAGTTGTCTGGGAAGGTTTGAAGTCGCGCGGCTTCTCGAACAGTCAGACTTCGGCACTGCTTCGGATCGTAGTGGATGAAGTAGTGACCATCTTTTGAAATGTGCGAGGTGATAGTCGTCGCGACACTGTCCGGCATTTGAACGCGGAAACGATCAGAGAACATTTTACCTTCTCTGCCGAGCTCGACGTTCCGATGATCCGGCAACAGCTTTTCCGGAAAATCCGATAGCTTTGGACTTCTCCCATTAAACTCCGCGAACACTGTGGCGAACGCGTAGCGCTGTAAATCTGTGCTCATGTGAGAGCGTGCTTCGTGCCCGGTTAGAACGCCGAGGCGTGTGTCGCCTAACATAGAAATCGACGCGTGGTCGGTCTGTTTTGGCGCCCTGTATCTCGATGATGAGCGGCCTCCGGTCGTATACCCGTTAGCAGCCAGCTCTTTAATTCGCTCAATGATGTCTTCAGCAAAAGGTGAGCCGTTCAGCTGACGCTTTAGCCTAATTTTTGAAAGCTGAGCAACAGCCTTGCTCCACGCCTCATAGCTGTCTTTCTGTCTTGATATACCGCTGCGAACCTCAGGAAGATCAGATATGGTCTCACGTACGGTGGGAGCCACGTGTGGCGATAGCGCCTCAGGACGGACGTCGATATCACCGCGGATACCAACAATGAACATTCGATGCCGTGCCTGAGGAACACCATACTCCTCCGCGCGCACAAGAAAGCTTCGTGGGTCAGCCTCTTCTTTCGGCTCATCAGAGTCAGAGAGCGAATACAGATTGTATCGTAGGCCATTTTTGTTGCGGCTAAGCGCAGACACCGGCTGAGCTAGGTCATCCAGTATTTTGTTGATCATCAGCTCTCCACGCACGCGGGCTGAGAGAAGGCCTTTGACGTTCTCCATGACAAAGACTGGCGGGCGGTGGTCAACAATGATTTGCAGGTATTCTCTATAGAGGAAGTGACGTTCGTCATCTTCGAAGCGGGGATCAGACTGCATCCGCGAGCGACCTACGAGGGAATAGGCTTGGCACGGCGGCCCTCCAACAAGGACCCAGTCCTTTCTCTTGGCAAGAGCGCCCTTGATCAAATTACTGACATTCGTGTGATTTTCGGGCCCAAGTGAGAGCTTCACAGCACTGCTCATAGCAGATTTGAAGGCCTCCGGATGGCGCCGAAACAGCTCGCCCCTGTCGATTTCTTCGCGCAGGTAGGCGTAATAATCTTCAGGTGCTTCACCATTGGGAAATTGCCTGAAGAAGTGACGCAGAAGAAGCGTGCTGTGGGCATACTCATCCCGCTCAATTGAAAGCGCGTCTGTGAATCGTCTTGTTTCGCCATCAGCGGTAAGGGACGCGAACCCTTCCCCGAGCCCACCCGGACCCGCGAATACGTCGATGATTGGATATGTGACCTGCACGGTCTTAGCCTTATTTTTCATGTTGCTGCGGTGAAGTTGGTCTAAGCACCCTGTCATTATGGCGATCTTGCACCCGGCCCTGCCCGCTTGATTTCATTTTTTCCAACCTGTCCATGCCAAATATCACTTCGAGCGGTCGCCAGTGCCTCTCAATAGCAACAGGCGCGACGGGCGCATCAACAATGAGCTTTCCAACCGAGTTCTTCGCCTCCCTCGCAGACACGAGTTTCATGTGCCTTAATCGCCCTCGAACTTTGGCCACAATGGACAAATTGGACATAACTGGAAAGTCGCAACCATCTGTTTTACCTTAAGACTGCTAAATACTTCGCTGTTGCGGGTAGTCTGCTCCTGTGGAAGGAACATCAGCATCATTGCCGGGAAGCAATGTCCTCCAGCACCCAATCCCCCATATCTGTCCGGTAGGCGCTGACGTCGAATATTCTACCATACAGGCTCTGGCGAAAGTGACCGCAGAGAAGGTCTGCATGCGACCATATGAAAGAGGCAAGGTTATTTATAGATTGAGACACCGGAGACTCTTGGATTCTGCTTCGTTTTTTTTAAGAACCTAAACCAATCAGAGGCAGAAAGTATAGGGCGAGCCGTCTCTACCTAGATAAGCCAATAGATGAATGCTGGGCGGGCATCTCTCGCGATGTCTTTACACTGGCATCCTATTTGATTGGACCTGTCGCGGAATTGTTATGTATCCCATTTTCATTCTTTCGTTTCGGCCGCTCAGCCATAGGCTTTAGGTTGTCGAAACTTCTAGAAATACAAACACTTTAAACTTGAAATTTACCTACTTACTCTCGCTTTATTTGTTCAGGGGCCAACATACCTGGCCTGGCTTGGAACCCCAATTCTTTGGCGATAGCATAGACAGTAGATCGAGAGATCTGCATTTCCCTCGCAACTTGAGAAACCGGCAACTTCAACTCCAGCCGACGCTTTACATCTTCGCGATTCACCGAGGGTTTTCGTCCTTTGTACTTTTTTGCAGCCTTGGCTTTGGCGATGCCTTCCATCTGCCGCTTCCGGATGATTGATCTCTCAAACTGCGCGAAGGCACCAAGCATATGCAACTGCAATGTTGCGACAGCATCATCCTGATCTGGACTTCCCGAAAATTTCAGATTTTCGCTGATGAAGTGCAAACTTGCGCCCGCTTCGCTGATCGCTTGCAAAATATCAAGGAGGTCGGACATCGAACGGGCCAACCTATCAATTGACCAGACGTGGACTTCATCGCCCATCCACAAAAAATCCAACATCTTCTTTAGCTCAGGACGCTTCGTGGAGCCTCCAGAAAGCTTCTCTTCAAAAACACGATCACAAAAGCTGAGATCTTGACGATCAAGGTTCTGCTCCTCGGAACTCACACGGCGATAACCGATTTTTCTACCCACTGAATACCCCTTGTTCAGTTTACCTCTAGAGTATAATCGAAAAGTGTTAATCTGATTTGAAAACAACTCTTTTTTGACACAAAATAGCATATTTTTAGTTCGGTCGTTGTGTCGTCTTAGAGTCCACTCATTTTGGACATCCAATGCAACTGGCAATGACTATCGACTCTAGTTTCGGTTAATGAGCGTCCGCAACCGAATTTGTCTAAAAAATCGATTTGGACATGTTGGTGAATTGACCGGGTTAGGGTTTGTCGCACACTTTTTTGGTGGTTTGACAAAATGAGCTAGTGATCAAAATCAAAAACTATCCCATCTGCATATCCATCATCAAAGCAATACAGAAAGCCAAGGTCTATTTAGTCGAATCTCTGTCTCTGCTTCTGTTGTGAAGCTACGATGTCAGTCAGATCAAATCCTAAACTTTGCACCTATTAATGCGAGTGGTAGTGTGTGCGTGTTTGCTCCAAACTATTGGGCTGGAACAACAACTACCGAGGGCGCATTTTTTTTGGCGTCTTCTAATTCGATTGCGGCCTGATAAACCATTTGCTCTGCAATTTTTTTAGCTGCGTACTCTTCTCCGAAGCTTTTTGCTCCCAAAACATCGAATGTTCCACCAACGATAACCTCAGGTATTTCCCCAAAACGAGCTGCAACTACGCCTGCTGCGAATGATTTGGCCGCTTCCTGCGCCATCTCATTTTCACCTTGGACAGCAAACCCGGCGACTTTGAACAGTGTGTAGGCGGAGCCCATAGGGCCCATAATCTTTGATAGGCCTTCATCAACAGCAGCACCTAGAACGACTCGGTTTTGCAATCTTAGATAGTCGCGGTTCTTTTCTAGAACAGCTTCTTTTTCTGCCAGATATTCATCACGGCTGTATTCAGGGCGAGAAAAATATCGGATGCGCGCCATTTCAGGCTGTATACCGTTACCTGCACCTCCAGAAAAAAAAGGTTCAATAAGCTGGAAGTAATTGGGTGTGCTAGTGTGCCCATCAGTGCTCTGCAAACTTGCTTCATGAAGGAAAACTGACGCTACCGAAGCAAACTCAAAATCTTTATTTGCACTGCAAATTTCAAGTTCTTGTTTGTTTGTGCCGAAGGACATTACAATCTGCTCTGCGACAAGTTTCGCAATTTTGGAACGCTCCTCAAGATTAAATGTCTTCAACAGTTTTTGAGTAGAAATAAGAGTATTGTAGTAACCTACCAGAACAAAAGGAAGATCCTTCGGGTCGCTGCAAAACAAAGTTACCAACGTATCAATTTCATCATCTGACCTGCCGCCAAAAACGAATGTAACATTGTCAGCTTTATCGAGACTGTGGATACGGTTAAGAAACCTCTCCCCACAGTGCAGACATGCCGGCAACATGTAGAATAACTTCGAGTTTCTAGACTTTTTGTTTTGCGTTGAAACGAACCCAAGCAATGGTGAGTTAGGAGAAACCCAATAGCGGTGCGCGTCGGCGTTCGTCCGAACAGCAGGATAGGATTCAATAGTTGGTAAATTTTCTACAGCACTATTGGCCTCAAGGAATACTAACAACTTTTCCCAGGCAACCGCCCATTGATCGGCATTGAAATGGTGGCGCGCACCAGGAAGTAGCTTTAACTCGACATTACCACCCGCTGATTCCATCGCCGACTTCATTGATATGGACTGAATTGTAGGAACGCGAGAATCCCTGGTTCCGTGAAACAATAGTACTGGTGCTCGTATTTTGTGGGCAAATTTCAAAGGTGAACGAGACTGAAAGTTTACGGAGCAAACTGTTCCCACATATTCCGAAACGCCTGAAAACGTCGTTTGACTTGCCCAGCTTTTCATATCTGTCGGTGATGAGAAGGCAACCACCCCAGCGAGGTCTTCGTGATTTACTGCCGAGAGTAGAGACACCTGTCCTCCTTGTGAGTAACCCATCAGAAACAAATCTTTTTCTTCGAGATGTAGCTCTTTCTTCACCCAGTCTATAACAGAGCTTAAATCACGTGCTTGAAGTTCTCCGCAGTCATCAGTGCCCGATGAGCGCCCCCAGCCCCTCATTGAAACGGCCAACGCATTATAGCCCGATGCCGCCAACAGCCTTCCAGAGAACATCACGTCACTAGCGCTGCCCCCCCATCCATGGAGCAGGATAACGGAGGAAGAGGATTTAGTGGACCAATCAGAACGAAACAACAACGCGTCTAGTTTGAACTCGTTTTCTCCATTAATCGGGATAGTAACCCTGTTCACCCCGATTGACTTGAAATCAAAACAAACTCTAAGGGCATCATGCTTACCGCTTAGTTCAAATTCACCTTCAAATGCAGCGGTCTTCCTAAAACTGACTAGTGCCTGCCGGGTTCCACGACCCAGAATCCCATCTTCAGCCCCAGCACTAAAGCCGAGGTCATTCAGGTGTTTCTGAATACAAGCGACCGGCCATTCAGAGGCGGTAGCCACAGAGGGGGCCAAAAAGTAAGCCGAAAGCAGGGCGTGGATAAGATTGCGCAAAATCCTCATTCTCCCTGGACGAGTGACGCCTTGTATCTTTCGCCTTTGTCATTAATTGAAATATAATCTGCTCCATTTAAAACTAAAAGGTCGCAGCGCGTTCCGAATTCAGCAGAAGTGATACAAACTTCCCCCTCTTCGGTGAACTCGTAATAATATTGATATGTCTGTCCTTCGACGACAAACTCATACGTTCCATCGCTATTGAATATTGACTTCTGCCCCCCTTCATAAACTAGAGTGTTGCCTTTCAACTCAGCTTGAAGATCGGCTCGGTTCAGGCGTTCGTCCTCGGGCTGGGTGTTCCATTCTTGAGCAATTGCTTGTATTGCTCCGATGGCCAGCGCTGAGATGATCGACAAGATTTGTACAACAGTTTTCAATGTATATCTCCTAGTCAAATTTTTGGACTATTTCGGGTAAAAGCTACGAACTTTTGAATTTTCTGAGAAAATTGGTTCGAGTCAATTGCAACTTTCAGAGTAACCGTCCTGCCGAACCGCACTGACAACCGACTTTCCTGTTTTTTCGGTTTGAGTTTTCCGTGACGAACCCCTGATTTTGGGAGGGAACAGAAACGAAGAAAACAGCGAAATCTGGACACCTTCGTGGAGTTTCTTGTGGGTTTTCTACTTGGGCTATAAACTATTGTCCTCCATTGCCTTTTCGCCGATACCTGTCGAGCGAACGGCTTTGGGCTCCGAATGTGCAGCAGAACCAAGTGTAACCAGCCATGAAGTCAGGCATCCTGACAATGTTGGTCCGGCCACTATCGATGATGGACACTTAAACACCCACTATCAAACGCGTTTGTTCGGGCTCACCGGAGGTACACAGACTACGCAGCGTCGGCCAACTCATTACCAACGGAGCTAAAGTTGAATGCCTAAAGTGAGTCAGTATTGAGCACCGATTGACAATTAGTGTTTCAGCGGCAGTGCCTCGAACCTTTGAACTTCCTCCAGAAGTTTTACAACGAAGCGAACGCTAACGGCTTTGTTCCCTCCGTGCCTCTGGATAACATTCGCAATCTGGCCCACGCATTCCTCAGATAGTGATCGCCTACGGACTTCTTTTTCAATAAAAGTTTCCAGTTGAGCTTCGTTCGGCGGATCAACGTGGATTGTACGAACACGAGACCGGAGCAATGCCGGAAGAACACTGGCATCATTGGCCGTCATCAACCAACTGATCCGACTCATATCGAAACCAATTTGAAAATAAGGACAGTGCCAATCGACGGCCGACACTGGCTCCAACAAGCCAAGCAAAGCAGAATGCATGGATGTGCTGTGACCACTAGTACCGAAGGCAGTTCCCGCTTTATCGACTTCATCAATGACAACCACTGGGTTCGCCACCTGTGTAGACAACATGGCTTTCAGAGGCCGTCCACATTCGGCACCACCCCAGCCTCGGCTCAATCCAGCGACAGGAAACCCCTCTGAACTTGCGCCTCCATCAATGTGAACGACCGGCAGACTAGAAAGTTCTGCAACCCGACGAACAAGGTGAGTTTTTCCCAATCCAGCTCCGCCAATCAATAGCGTCGGTCTCAATCTCAAACCTGGCCCATGCTCAATGACATTGTGGCGCATGTCCAACCAGATTTCATGGATAACCCGCTGCATCCAAGGCAACTCGTCATACAACATTGCTGCGATTTCATCGACTTGATGTTCCGTTGACGGGCCTCCGACCGCAACGCCATTCATAACAGGCCGCAACATCTTTCTGTCAGCTCGGGACAAATGCCGACCTTGAGAATACTTGCCACGGGCTTCGATAATTTTCTTTGCGCGACGACGGATCTTGTCAGTGTCCTGCCAAGTCACACGCTTAGGCTCTTCGGTTTTGCCTTCTTTGCAGCTTGAGTACCGGAGTTCTTCCAAGTGGTTCCTCAAACGTCTTTCAATGTCATCATCTTCGGTTTCGAACAGCTTTAGATCGGTAAGCAACGGAACAATTCTTGGCATGTGAACACCTTCATGCGAGTGTCGCAGGTGATGAAATCCAAGAAGGTTTGTTTGGAAATTCTAAGCCTGCATTCAATAGATATCGATCAGCAAAAATGCTGGTCATATCAGATGAATGAGGATCCGGTTTCTGTTCATTCGTGTAACATATTGTAATATTGATGGAAGTACAATGGGCAGCCTGATTTTAGTTGGTAAAAGTACCCGAAGATGGCCTGCTGGTTTCGCCGGAAATTCTATTCATCGAATTTTTGAACCAATCTAAAACGCCGCTCATTCTGGAAGCCCAACGTCTTAGAGTTCTCGCAAATCCTTTCTGGCCAAACCTTCCTCGTTGAACCCTCTTTTGGCATCGGGATCTTTGCTCACGCTCCTTTTGAATTTGCCGGAGCGTCTTCAGAACGTTTGGCGAGGCGATTACCGTGTAACTCTGAACATCAGCATCACGGAACAACCGCATGATGTCATCGGCAATTGGAGAAAGGAATTCTTTTAAATCGAACGGTTTTCCAGTGTTCACCTCCCAGGCAAGTCGAGCGATCCGATTAACCTCAAATAGACTGCCTTGAACACCTTTCCCATAGCCAGGTTCGAAGGATTTTTCACAAAAGTCCTGGACGTACCCAAAAGCCACCAGGCGACCATCTGGCGACGCGACAGGACGACCGCAACCGCAATAGATATTATTTGCATTGTCCCCGGTCTTTGGCTTCTGCGTGTCTTGTCCCCTGCTCCCCTTGCGATCTACCTGTTCAATGGCCCCTGGTTCGCCTCTACCAACTTTTTCCGCCAGACAGACAGAAAAACGCCCGGTGTTTTCGCATTGGGAAAACTTCGCGCGTCGCCCCTGCGCCTTTAGTTCCTGCATTGTCTCTTTAAGCGAACCTTCCGTTCTTGTAAGACGCCGCCCCTTGGAGACAGCCAGATAAGCTTCGAACACTTTTTTGTTTTTAGACGTGGCAATCTCATATGCTGTCGTGCTTGGCTTGGTTCCATATCGGATGGATCGGGCGACATCCTGATGTGCAATGCGTTTTAGATGAACGCCGGCCTTACTTTGCAACCAAGGAGAATTCTCCTTGATGAATGCCAATGCTCTTCGACGATGTACATCACCAAGATCGAAGGTCAGGAAAATATGAAAATGCAGGTAGAAAGATTCCGTTTCAGGCTGAAATGGCGCTTCCAACTGAACATACACAAAGTCGCCCATGCCGGATTTTCTGAGCGCAGTTTTGAGCTTGTTCATGCGTTTGAACGCCAAGGCGACGCCAGCGTCATAGTCGTCTATCGAAACACGGCTTTCCAGCGCCGGAAATGTCAGCGCCGCTAACTGGGCTCGACCCTGCACTTTGGTTTCATAATGGTATTGGAGATTGGCCGCTGTCTGTGTTGTATCCACCATGGCAACTGAAGGCAGCCGCTTGTCGTGTTTGAATGCTGGGTAGCATATTGCCAGGTATTCGTTGTCTGGCAGACCTAGCAGAAACTGTGCCGCTTTCTTCTTGCCGGGTCTGTATAGGTCGTGACCTACTTCTGCCGCCATCTCGGCAACAACGGCAGACATCTTCCGATACCTTTCGGAACCTGAACCGAGGCGGAAACCGCCGCGATATTCAACTTTTCGCCCGACCTGGCGTAGCGTTTTTGGTGGGAGCACCTCATGCCCATAGATGTGCTTTGCTTGTCCACTATTCTGCCTGGAATTTTGGTGATCACACCTTCGTTGCGCACAACTTCTTTGTTCGCGGGATTGGCCCGCGTTAGTCTTTTTCACAACCTGTACCCTTCGGTCACGGGCCAAAGGACGGCTGTTGTTTCGAGCTAAATCGGCTCCGTGCCTCTGACCGCAATTTCATGCGACCAGGACTGCCGTCACTCCAACTTCAGGGATGTGGTCATGACCTCTGATCGCCAGAAAGCACATGACACAAAAGCGGTTTAAAACTTTTTAAAGGAATTTCGGCGTTCAAATTGTCGAAAGGATTACTGGCCGCCCTTGGGTCTCAAAGAGACCAAAATTGAAGGGTTGCCCAAAACCAAAATTTGGGTGCTCTATCCATTACTTCGTACAAAAGAAAGCAATTTCCCCCAGTGTGTAAGAAATTTCCACAAAGACTGTTTGGCTGGTTTAGCCTTCCTTTTTGAATCTTCCGGCAACCCTCTCCGCTTCTAGTCCGATCTTCACGAGTTCACGGATTGCCGCTGAACGTCCGTAAATCTGGTTTTGATGAGTGTAGGCTTTGATGTCTGACAGTTCTTCGTCGGTCATCAGTATTTGCAGTCTTTGAGGAGGATGTTCACCAAGTTTTTTCATAAAACAAGAGTATCACTATACACACAGTGCGTCAAATACTTGACACCACAATCTCCTTACTATACACACTATACACATCTTAAGTTACTTTTGCCTTGATCATCTCTGGGAGACAAAAACTATGGTCCATTTCTTTCAGCTTCAGTTCCATCGCGCGCATGAAATCTGTGTTGTTTTTCATGTGTGCTATGTTGTGTATGAGTTTGCGCACAAAGCGCATGTGATCTAACGTCCAGATCGGCGATATTGTCGCCAAAAAACTTGAACCGGTATGCCAAAAGTATGCCAAAAACCAAACGCGATACAGAACACCCAATAAAATAAGCCTACTTTGGCTTAGTAGGTCCAGTCCATCATCGGTGCCACGCTTAAGCGCGCCGCTTTTTGTGCGTTATTTTTCAAAGCGTTAACTCCATGCAATCCCAAAAGGCGTGTAGCACGATTTCCTTGGGTTTCGTGGTTTTTCCGGGGGTTTTCGATTCGAGCGTGCTATGGTGTAGCACATCCAGAGAACACAAACAGCAGCCCGAATGCTGCTGGTTACTGAGCCGCCGCCACCTTTCCCTTCTTTCCCCTGCACAGCGGAAATCGGCTATCAAACCCTGAATGTTCTTGGGTGTTCGAACCGGCTTCCCCATTACCGAAACCAAGATGGGATGGAATCCATGACCAAACTCAACGACAGCACACAACGCCGTGTCGCGACCACTACCGCTCAGAATGCCCGCCAACTTACAACAACTCAGAACGCCCCCGAAAGCCGGGCCCCCGTAGTTGCGGAATGTCCCCTTCCACAAAGCGAAGAGACGGGGCAGAAGGCTTCTAGGAGCTTGAGGCCGGCGAGTCCCACTATTTCAGCCGCGCGCGTCAAACGCTTTGGCACAAAAGGGGCGAATTCGGGATTGCCCCCTTTGACGCGAAACGCCTGAAGCTCAACTCACAAAAAATTTGATCAAATTTGATGACAAAGCGCCCGGTCTCAATTACATCTCGAACATCCCAAGTGATGGAGCCCCAGATGGACCTGAGCGTTCTGCACAGTTTTCGCGTCGCTGCTTGTGACCTTAACGGCCAGATGCGTGGCAAGCGTGTGCCGCCCTCTTATGCTCACAAGCTGGCCAAAGGAACGGTGCGGATGCCCTTTTCCGCTCTGAACGTGGACCTGTGGGGCGCTGATATTGACGGCAGCCCTCTGGTCTTCGAATCCGGTGATGCGGATGGAATGCTGCTGCCCACAGAACGCGGGCCGGTGCCGATGCCGTGGCTGGCGGCGGACACGGCGCTGGTTCCGATGTGCCTGTACGATGACGCGGGTGCGCCCTTTGCAGGCGACCCGCGACACGCTCTGGCCGCGGTGTTGGAGCGCTACGCCCAACGCGGCTGGTCCGTCATCGCGGCGACCGAGCTGGAATTCACACTGCTCGATGCGTCGGGCGCGCAACCGCAGCCCCCGATCAACCCGGTGACCGGGCGCAGGTTGGCGGATGAATCGGTCCTGTCCATGGCCGAAATGGACGCGTTCGACGCCTTCTTTACCGAGTTATATGACGGGTGTGCCGCAATGGGCATTCCCGCGCAGACGGCAATCTCGGAAAGCGGTATCGGGCAGTTCGAGATCAACCTGAACCATCAGGGCGCAATGCGTTGCGCTGATGATACGTGGCTTTTCAAAACCTTGACGCGCGGTCTTGCCCGCAAACATGGGTTTACAGCCACCTTCATGTCTAAGCCTTATGCCGATGATGCCGGCAACGGGATGCATGTGCACTTCTCGGTCGTGGACGATAAGGGCCGAAACGTATTCGACAACGACGGGCCTGAAGGCACCGATCTGCTGCGTTGGGCCGTCGCCGGATGTCTGGCCGCGATGCCGGGATGTACACTGGTCTTTGCGCCGCACGGAAATTCCTACACACGGCTCGTGCCCGGCGCGCACGCCCCGACCGGCGCAAGCTGGGCCTATGAAAACCGCACCGCCGCCCTGCGCATCCCCGGGGGTGCCCCCGCCGCGCGCCGGATCGAGCATCGCGTTGCCGGCGGCGATATCAACCCCTACCTGATGCTGGCGGCCGTGCTGGGCGCGGCTATGAACGGGGTCGAGGACGAAACCGAACCGCCCGCCCCGATCTCGGGCAACGCTTACGAAATCGACGGCCTGCCTCAACTGGCAGCCGACTGGGCGTCGGCGATTGCCGCCTTCGAGACCGACCCGCAGGTCGCCCGCATCTTTCCCGCCGATCTGATCCGCTTTTTCGCGATGACCAAGCGGCAGGAAATCCAGCGCTTTGATGAGCGTCCGCCCGAGGAACATTGGCTCAGCTATCTCGAAGCGGTGTGACCCCCTTGCCCGCTTGAATTCGGTGGGCTAGAATAAATTTGATCAAATTTGGTGACCCATGAAAATCGGCATCCTGGTAACTGGCCACCCGCCTGACGAATTGCGCGAACAATTTGGCGCATATGACGCAATGTTTCGCACCTTGCTGGATGGAAACGGCTTTGAGTTCGATAGCTTTGCAGTCGTCGACAATCAGTTCCCCGACAGCGCCGATCAGGCCGATGGCTGGATCATCACCGGCTCGCGCCACGGGGCATATGAAGACCACACGTGGATTCCACCGCTGGAAGACCTTATCCGCGAAATCTGGACGAACGGCCAACCATTGATCGGCGTTTGCTTCGGACATCAGATCATCGCGCAGGCGCTTGGCGGCAAAGTCGAAAAGTTCTCAGGCGGCTGGGCCATCGGGCGGACGGATTACGACTATGACGGGCAGACGGCGACTCTGAACGCCTGGCATCAGGATCAGGTTGTCGAATTGCCCGAAGGGGCCAAGGTGACCGGCTCGAATGCTTTCTGCCGCAACGCTATGGTAGCCTACGGTGACACGATCTGGACTGTTCAGGCACATCCGGAATACGGTGACGGCTTTATCAAGGGCCTGATGGAAACCCGCGGCAAAGGCGTCGTGCCTGATGCCCTGATGCAAGCGGCCGCCAATCGCCTGCCCGCCAAGGATGACAATCCAAAGATCGCGCAGCTCATGGCAGAATTTCTGAAGAAAGAGAGGGCCTGATGGCCGACTGGAAAGATCAGCTGCCACAGGCAGCCCGGACCTATATCGAAGGCCAGCGATTGGATGAGGTCGAGTGCATCATCTCGGACCTGCCCGGCATTGCCCGAGGCAAGGCGGTGCCTGCGTCGAAATTTGCCAAGCAGTCCTATTTCCACCTTCCCGACAGCATCTTTTACCAAACCATCACCGGTGACTGGGGTGAGGCCGCCGGTGAAGACGGGTTCATCGAACGGGACATGATCCTCAGACCCGATTTCACGACTGCCTCCGCCGCGCCATGGACTGGTGACTGGACGCTGCAGGTGATCCACGACGCCTATGACCGGGACGACAACCCGATCCCGTTCAGCCCCCGCAACGTGTTGAAACGTGTGGTGCAACTGTATCACGACAAGGGTTGGAAGCCGGTCGTCGCGCCCGAGATGGAGTTCTTTCTGGTCGCCCCAAACGTGGACCCGGCCCAAGGGATCAAGCCAATGATGGGCCGCTCGGGTCGTCCGGCAGCCGCGCGTCAGGCCTATTCAATGACGGCGGTGGATGAATTCGGCCCGGTGATCGACGACATCTATGATTTCGCAGAACACCAGGGGTTTGAAATCGACGGCATCACGCAGGAAGGCGGCGCGGGCCAGTTGGAGATCAACCTGCGCCACGGCAACCCGGTCAAGCTGGCCGACGAAGTGTTCTATTTCAAACGCCTGATCCGCGAGGCCGCGCTGCGCCACAACTGCTTTGCCACATTCATGGCAAAGCCAATCGAGGATGAGCCCGGCTCAGCCATGCACATCCATCACTCAATCATCGATATCGAGACGGGCCAGAACATCTTCTCCGGCCCCCAAGGCGGTGAGACAGACGCGTTCTATCACTTCATCGCTGGGCTGCAGAACCACCTGCCCGCCGGGCTGGCGGTGATGGCGCCCTATGTGAACTCCTACCGCCGCTACGTGAAAGATCACGCCGCCCCGATCAATCTGGAATGGGCGCGTGACAACCGCACCACCGGTATTCGTGTGCCTCTGTCCGGCCCTGAGGCTCGACGGGTCGAAAACCGCATCGCAGGGATGGACTGCAATCCTTATCTGGGCATCGCACTCTCTTTGGCCTGCGGTTATCTGGGCCTAATCCAGCAAGAACGCCCACGCCGCCAGTTCTATGGCGACGCCTATGAAGGCGACGGCGATATCCCTCAGGTCATGGGCAACGCGCTGGATCTGTTCGACGAAGCGACCGCGCTGCACGAAGTCCTCGGCCCCGAATTTGCCCGCGTCTACGGCATCGTTAAACGCGCAGAGTATGAGGAGTTCCTGCAAGTCATCTCTCCGTGGGAGCGTGAACATCTGCTGATGAACGTCTGATACGCGCGATGAACCTGCTCTATGCCAATGACCGCAAGGCCGAGTATCCGGCCAGTTGGTACGCTGCAACGGCCAATGCTCTGGATCGATTTCCCGCGTTTTCTGGGGATGAAAAAGCTGACGTTTGCGTGGTCGGAGGCGGCTATACCGGCTTGTCCGCCGCACTGCACCTGGCCGAGGCCGGGTTCGATGTGGTGCTGCTTGAGGCGCACCGCGTTGGGTTCGGCGCGTCGGGCCGCAATGGCGGTCAGCTGGGCAGCGCGCAACGGATGGATCAGGAAGACCTTGAGCGGCTGGTCGGCGATGACGACGCGGCGAAGCTCTGGGATTTGGCCGAGGATGCCAAGGATCTGGTCAAATCGCTGATCGCCAAGCATCAGATCGATTGCGACCTGAAACCCGGCGTAGCGGTTCTGGGTCTCAGTTCTGGCGAAAAGCAAGAATTGCACGACCACGCGGCGCACCTGTCTGACCGATACGGCTATGACCAGATGGAGTTACTGGACGAAGGCGCAGGCCACGCGCTGTGTCCTTCGCCGGCCTATCGCGGCGGTTACTTGGACATGGGTGCCGCGCATCTGCATCCACTTAACTTTGCACTGGGGCTGGCACAGGCAACGGCGAAAGCCGGCGTTCGCATCTTTGAAGGCACCGAGGTTACGGGCGTTGACGAAACTCACCCCGCCATCGTGCGCACTGCACAAGGGAACGTAACCGCCGACCATGTGATACTGGCCTGCAATGGGTACCTCGGCGACTTGAATGGCAAGGTGGCGTCGCGGGTCATGCCAATCAACAACTTCATCGCCGCGACCGAGCCGTTGGGGGCAGACGCTGCCCGCGTTCTGACCCGCGATGTTGCAGTCGCCGACACCAAGTTTGTAGTGAACTATTTCCGCCTCAGCAGTGATAGTCGCCTGCTGTTTGGCGGCGGCGAGAGCTATGGCTATCGCTTCCCGGAAGATATTGCCGCCAAGGTCCGCAAACCGATGACCGAGATTTTCCCGCATCTGCGTGACGTCAAGATCGACTACGCCTGGGGCGGCACTCTGGCCATCACCATGCGGCGGATGCCCTATCTGGCGCGGGTTACGCCGAACATCCTGTCAGCCTCGGGCTATTCCGGCCACGGGGTTGGCACCGCGACCCATGCCGGGCAACTGATGGCACTGGCCATTCAGGGTCAGGCCGAAGGGTTCGACACCATGGCCCGCGTTCCCGCCCAACCCTTCCCCGGCGGCACCGCCCTGCGCAGCCCTCTGCTGGTGTTGGCAATGACGTGGTTTGCCCTGCGGGATCGCCTCGGGGTCTGACCTAAAGAATTTGCGACAGATTGGTGAAATTTCGCCCACAAGGCGATTGAGGGGTTTTATTGCCCCATGTTTAGCTTTATCTTTCCCAAATATAGAATTCGGGAAAACCAAATATGACGCTTCCTCCAAACGTTCATGACGCCGAACCCATCCCCGCAGCCGCCCGCGAAGCCATCGACGCCATCATGCAGTCAGGCGACCTGTTCCGCTATACCGCACCGCAGGATGCACCAGTCGCTTTGCTTGAGGCTGAATTCGCCGCCTTGCTGGATACGAAATACGCGCTGGCGGTTTCGTCCTGCTCGGCCGCTTTGTTCCTGTCGCTGAAAGCCTTGGGCCTGCCGCGGGACGCGCGGGTGCTGATCCCCGGCTTTACCTTCGCCGCCGTGCCGTCGTCGATCGTGCACGCGGATTGCATTCCGGTGCTGTGCGAAGTGGGCGAAAACTATCGCATCGACATGGAGGACTTCTCCGCCAAGCTGAATGACGTGCAGGCGGTGATCATCAGCCATATGCGCGGCCACACGTCCGACATGGACGCGATCATGGCCCTGTGCAACGAACGCAATATTCCAGTGATTGAGGACGCGGCCCATTCGCTGGGCACCACGTGGCACGGTCAGAACATCGGCACCATCGGAAAGGTCGGCTGCTTCTCGTTCCAATCTTACAAGATGATCAACGCTGGCGAAGGTGGCATCCTGATCACCGATGACCCCAATCTGGTGGCCCGCGCCGTGATTATGTCTGGCGCCTATGAGCATAACTGGAAAAAGCACAAAGGTCCGCACGGCGACAACTCGCCTGAGTTGGAGCAGGCCTTTGCCCGCTGGCAGAACCAACTGCCGCTTTATAACCTGCGCATGAGCAATCTGAGCGCCGCCGTGATCCGCCCGCAAATCCCGGAACTGGCACGTCGTGTGCGTGACGGGCTTGCGAACCACGACTATATGGCGGAACGCCTGAACACTTCGGATTACATCGACGTCCCCGCCCCACTGACACCGGAACGTCGCGCGCCGGATTCGATCCAGTTCAATCTGGTCGGAATGGATGAGGCCGAGATCCGCGCCTTTGCCGCCGCCTCCGAAGCGCGCGGTGTGAAGGTTCAGGTTTTCGGACTGAGCGAGGACAACGCCCGAGCCTTCTGGAACTGGCAGTTCCTGCCCGAGAAGTTCGAACTGCCGCAGACGCGCGACATGCTGATGAAGGCCTGTGACGTCCGCCTGCCCGTTCGCCTCACGCGCGAAGAGCTGGACGTGATCGCCGATATCCTGCTGGCCTCGGTCGGCGAAGTGACCGGCCCGGTTCCGGTCTACGGCACCTGACGGCTATTGTGGGTTAAGGTCAAACAGCTCGGTCGACAGAAACAACGCCGTGACCCCTTCGGGGGTTGCGGCGACGCGCGAAAGGATCGCAACCACCTGCAGACCGGCGGGAGTTTCCACCAACAGCGGCGCGCCGGAATCCCCCATCATCACAGGGCAAACCGCAGTCAGAACCCCGCCCTGATGCCGTTGCGGGGGACAGGCTTTGGTTTGGCTGAGTACATGTGGCCGCACTCCGGGATACCCTGCAACAAAAGCCAAAGCATCATCGGCACTTGCAAGCGGCAGATATCCGACCTGCTGACCGATCGGTTCGCTGAGTTCCAGAACTGCCCAATCCAGATCAGTACGATTATCAAACGCTTCGTCTTTGCCCTGGTCGGGATGAAGGCGATACCCATTTACGTCTGACAATGCGACAGCCTCCCCTCTCTGATACCCAGCGGCAAATCGAATGCTTGAGGGTGGAATCCACCGTCGACGTGGCGCATTGTACAGGCAGTGGGCGGCAGTCAGGACTAGTCGATCCGACACCAGTACGCCGGTGCAATGGGACCTCTGATCCCGGCTGGCAAAGTTGATCCGCCCGATGGCGCGCCAGGGTGGCTGGCCTGCATCCAGAATCTCGCGATTGCGGACAGCCTCACATCCGGCACCGGATTGGCTGCCCAGTCTGCAGACCGGAGACCAGTTTTCCGAATAAACGCCCTGCGACAGCGCAGGCTGCGTCCAAAGTAATGCGACACTCAGGACCAGCCAGCGCATCGTTGCGCGGTCAGTTGAGCTTGGAGAGCTTTTGCTGCAACTCGGCAAGTTGCTTTTTGATTTCGTCCAGATCTTCTTTAGATTCCGGGTTATCTTCGTCATCCTTGCCCGGCCCGGACCAGTTGCCGGACAGACCACCCGTCATCGCCTTCAAAAACGCCTGTTGCTGCGCCTGCATCGCCTCAAACCCCGGCATCTGCGACATCGGGTTCATGGCGTTCATGTTTTCCATCATCTTGCTTTGGCTTTCGCGCAACATCTCAAACGAGCTTTGCAGGAATTGCGGCATCATCCCACCGCCCGGAATCATGTAGCTGCGCACCAGGTCGTTCAGAACATTCACCGGCAGAACGTTCTCGCCCCGGCTTTCATGTTCAGCAATGATTTGAAGCAGGTACTGCCGGGTCAGATCGTCACCGCTTTTCAGATCGATAATCTGCACTTCTCGACCGTCGCGGATAAACGCCGCAATATCTTCCAGTGTGACATAGTCGCTGGTCTCGGTGTTATACAGCCGACGGCTTGCATAGCGTTTGATCAACAGCGGTTTTTCTTGTTTTGGCACCGTTTGCCCTCCCCAAGGATGATGCGTTGCAGCAGAGATTATGCGACTGCAGAACAAAAAGAAAGGGCAGGTCAAAAGACCTGCCCTGCGCGATTGCACCCGTTGGGAGGATTGGGCGCGC
Organism: Ruegeria arenilitoris; assembly: GCF_013032445.1. Classification (GTDB taxonomy): domain Bacteria; phylum Pseudomonadota; class Alphaproteobacteria; order Rhodobacterales; family Rhodobacteraceae; genus Ruegeria; species Ruegeria arenilitoris_F. Next base: position 329,587 of record NZ_WQCA01000001.1, read on the forward strand.
CTCGCGGCATTCCTTACTTGGCAGTTGCGGCTTTCTTGGCAGCAGCTGTCACGTCGTTGGTTGCTTTCTTGACGGCAGCGGTTGCATCTTCAGCAGCTTCTTTGCCTGCAGCCATCAGCAGCTCGACGGTTTCTGTCTGCAGTTTTTTCGCGATTTCTGCGAAAGCAGCCATGTTTTCAGCAGCAACTTCAGCCGAAGCGCTTGCGAAATCGGTGGCGGCTTTTGCGTAGTCTGCCGGCTCGGCTTTTGCTTTCGACATCTCGGTCAGTTTGGCCAGGGTGTCCTTGGTCCATTTGTTCGAGATTTCAGCCGATTTTTCAGCGGCTTCCAGAGCAACGCCCGACAGCTTTTCGTTCAGCGAAGCGGTCGATTTGAAGGCACCTTCCAGAGCGGTGGTGTCAACGGGGAATGCGCCCATCATTTCTTTCAGGGTCGCGGTAAAGTCTTGAGTCTTTGCCATTGTCCTAATCCTTTTTGCCGAACCGAGCCCACCCCGGCTTTCATCAGCTTGAGGACAATATGAATGCTGCGCCGCAGCATTTCAAGTTTTTTTTGCTGCGACGCAGAATTTTTTTAAGTTTCAAAATGAAATCAGCCGTTTGGATGGGCCACAACATAGGTACCAGGCGCCGGGGCTAACCGAGGGTGATCCGAATCACCGGTGTCACGCGCAGGAACCTGCTTGCCCGAGCGTTTCTTCAGCCATGCCTCCCACAACGGCCACCACGAACCTTCGTGGAAATCAGCCTCTTTCAGCCAGGTATCAGCATCTGCCTTCAAATCCGGGTTGGTATAGTGTCCATATTTCTTCTTGCTGGGCGGATTGATGATGCCGGCAATATGGCCGGATTCCGAAACAACGAAGGTTTTGTTTCTCGATCCCATCTTTTGGACACCACGATAGCAGTCTTTCCACGCCGCAATATGATCTGTCTCGCATGTGACAGCCATCAGCGGCACATCCACGTCGCTGAGTTTCAACTTGTGACCGAACAGTTCAAACCCGTCAGTGGCAAATTCGTTGCGCTGACATAGGCCACGAAGATACTCGACCGTCATCTTCGCTGGAAGATTGGCCCCGTCGCCATTCCAGTACAGCAGATCAAAGGCCGGAGGCACCTCACCCAGCATGTAGCTGCGGATCGCCGGTCCATAAACCAGATCGCGGGAGCGCAGGAAGGACATGGTGCGTGCCATGATCCAGGACCGCAGCACGCCCTCTTTGTTCACCTCTTCTTCGATTCCGTCGATGAAATCGTTCTGCAGGAAGGGTGTGAATTCCCCCTGCTCGGAAAAGTCGGTCAGGGCAGTAAACAAGGTTGCCGATTTGACTGATTTATCGCCGCGATGCTTCATCAGCGCCAGTGTCAGGCTGAGCGTGGTACCAGCGATGCAATATCCGATCGCATTGACCTGCTTGACCTTGCAGATCTTCTTGGCTTCTTCGATCGCGGTCAGGAACCCGTCCTGAATATAGTCCTCCATCCCGGTGTCGGCATAGCTTTCGTCCGGGTTGACCCAGCTGACGACAAACAGGGTATAGCCTTGCTCGGTCACCCATTTGATCAGGCTGTTCTGCGCCTTGAGGTCGAGAATGTAGAATTTGTTGATCCAGGGTGGGAACAGGACGATTGGCGTTTCATGGACTGTTTCGGTCGAGGGCTTGTACTGGATCAACTCCATCATGCGGTTGCGATAGACCACGTCACCCGGCGTCGTCGCCAGATTTCCGCCAACTTCAAACGCGCTCTCGTCGGCCAGCTTGACGACCAGTTCACCATTGTTGGCCTCCAGGTCCGAGACAAGGTTCTCGAGGCCCTGAATCAAAGACTGGCCTTCGGTTTCAACGGCCTTCTGCAGCGCGTCCGGGTTTGTCGCCAAAAAATTCGTGGGCGACATCATGTCGATAATCTGTTGCGAGAAGTAACCCAGACGCTGTTTGTCCTTGGCATCCAAATCATCGACTGATGCGACAGCTTGGGCGATGGCCTCGGAATTGGTCTGATATTGCTGACGGATCAGCCTGAAATAGGGATTGGTCTCCCAAAGCGGGTTGGAGAACCGTTTGTCGCCGGGCTTGGCATCTTCGCCTTCAACTTCGCCCGTAGTCATCGCCTGCTGCGCCTCGGCGAAGTTGAGAACCGACTTACCCCAGAATTCTATCTGTTGCTCCAACAACTTGGCGGGATTCTGCCAAGCATCGGTCCAATATGCCGTTGCTGCTCGTGCGAAAAGCTCTTGATTCGGACCGTCCAAAGCCGGCGTATGCGACTTTTTCGTAGCCATGACTTCAATCAGCCTCTTCGAGAGCGCTTCAACCTTCTCCATATTTTCTTTAAGGCGTTCAATGTTTTCTTCAGTCAATTCCGGCGTCTGGTCTTCACTTGTTGTCATTTTAACAATTCCCGCTTAATCTCGCTGCTACGCAGAATAACGTCGTGGGTCTCGGGGGGCAAAGCGGCGAATGGTCCGAACTTAATACAGGCTGACACGCAGGAGGCCCCTTTTTCATGCGCTACATGATGACTTACGACTTGATGGAAACGATGCGCAACACCAACCAATGGATGGGCGCAACTGCCAGCGCCTTTGCATCTTATCCTATGTTCTCGATGGTTCCCAACCCCGCTTTCAGTATGATGGCAGCCTGGGGTGAGGTGACCGAGCGGACATTCCAACGCATGATCGTTAAACCCGACTGGGGTATCCGCACCTTTACCTGCGAGGACGGCAAGGACCATCTGGTCGATGTGACCACTGTTGTCGAACGCCCTTTTGGTGATCTGGTCCATTTCCGTGTAAACGGCCGCGAAGAACAGCCCCGCAAGGTTCTGCTGGTCGCGCCGATGTCGGGGCACTATGCCACACTGCTGCGGTCGACCGTGAAAAGCCTGCTGGTCAATTGCGAAGTTTACATTACCGACTGGCATAACGCGCGCGACATTCCCGTGTCCGAAGGCAAGTTCGATGTCGAGGACTATACACTCTATCTTGTCGATTTCATGAAGGAACTTGGCCCGGACACCCATGTTGTGGCCGTCTGCCAACCTGTTCCGCTGACGTTGGCCGCGACCGCCTATCTGGCCGAGGTTGAGCCCAAGGCGCAACCCAGCACCCTGACCCTGATCGGTGGCCCGGTCGACCCCGACGCCACCCCGACCGACGTGACCGACTTTGGCCGCCGCGTCACCATGGGTCAGTTGGAAGAAACTATGATCCAGCGCGTTGGCTTCAAGTACAAGGGCGTGGGCCGCATGGTCTATCCCGGCCTATTGCAGCTGGCGTCGTTCATGTCGATGAATGCGGATCGCCACTCTAAAGCGTTCTCGGACCAGATCCAGCGCGTGATGCGCGATGAGGCCTCGGACCACGATGCCCATAACCGCTTCTACGATGAATATCTGGCCGTCATGGATATGACCGCCGAGTTCTACCTGTCCACGGTTGAACGTATCTTCAAAAACCGAGAGATTGCGAAGAATGAATTCGTGGTTGCCGGCCATAAGGTCGATATCGGCAAGATCACCGATGTTGCCGTCAAGACGGTCGAAGGCGCCAATGATGACATCTCGGCCCCCGGCCAGTGCATCGCGGCGCTGAACCTGTGCACCGGTCTGCCGGAATCGAAAAAGGCCAGCCATGTTGAGCCCGGTGCCGGTCACTATGGCATCTTTGCCGGGCGCAGCTGGCGCGACAATATCCGGCCGCTTGTGATTGACTTCATGAACGCTAATTCGCGCAAATCGAAACGCCGCGCCGCCAACAGCAACAAGGTGGCCTGACCTCAGTGCGCAGGAGAGTGGCAAAGGAACTGCCCTTCTCCTGCAATTGCGGCAAGCTTAGCGGGCATATAACGGCTGCAGGTGTTCAATCCGGCACCCATGTTGTGTGTTTTTGCCATGATTGCCGCGCGGCTCAGCTGTATTTCGGGCAACCCGACCCGGCCCCCGGACCCGTCGACGTGTTGCAAATGAGCCCGGAAGACATCCGCATCGATAGCGGCGTGGAATATCTGGCACTGATGCAAATCAGCCCCAAGGGGATGCTTCGATGGTACGCAGATTGCTGCAACGCCCCGATCGCAACGACGTCGCGGACAGCCAGGTTCCCCTTCGCTGGTTTTATCGTCAAGCGCATCGCTGATCCGGGTGTTCTTGGTCCGGTCACCACCCGTGGTTTTGTGCCACAACCGGACGGCAAGCAGTCACACGAAAAACTGCGCTACGCAGCGGTCGGGCTTCTGTCACGCCTGACGAAATCCTGGGTGTCAGGCAGTTGGAGGAACACGCCGTTTTTCAATACCGATACCGGTAAACCGGTAGCGGCCCCGACGATCCTCAGCAAGACTGAGCGCGCGAAGTTTTACACGTAGACCGCCCGTGCGGGTGTGCACAGCCATTTGGTCAGCGCGTCATTCACAACCCTAGCCGCTTCCAACGTCGGCAGATGCCCGGCCCCTTCGACGACCTGCAGTTCAGCGTCGGGGATCATATCCGCCATGAAGGCGTGTTTTCTCTGTGGCACCAGCGTGTCGTGTACGCCGCACAGAACCAACGTCGGAACCCGGATGCGCCTCAACTCACCCTGTTGATCCGGACGCCTTTGCAGGGCACGAACCTGGCGTTCGAACACTGCAGGCCCCAAATCCAGAGCCATTTCAATCAGGCTGTTCAATATTGGAATGCGCCGCGGTCCCGGGGCCAGTGCGTCAGAACCGATGACCCGCCGCATCACGTCCTCAAGCCGCCCTGCCTTTGCACCAACCAAAAGCTCCTCGCGCGCGACGGCCAACTGAGGTGTATCGGCCTGCGCATCCGCCGCCATCAGGCACAAGCGCGACACCCGGTCCGGCGCGCGGCGGATAAGTTCCAGCGCCACCACGCCGCCCATCCCCAGCCCGCCCAGCGCAAAGCGATGCGGCAACTGGTCCAGCAGGGCCGAGGCGATCTCTTCAATCCGTTCCCCCAGCGAAACAGGCGCAACCATCACGGCACGCTGACGCGACAGACAAATGATCTGGGGTTCAAAAATCCGTGCATCGCACATCATTTCGGGCAGTAAAACCAGCGGCTCGATCACGCGGGGCCTCGTAAAAATCGACCTTTTCGGACGTTATTCTTACTCTACAGCATGAGAGGTTTTGCGGGCGTGGGCAAGTTAAACTTCAGGGATAGTTGATGCCCCGGAAGGTCGGGAAATCCGCATACCGTTCTTGCCTCAAAGACAGGTCCTCTTCTGGCTCGGCACCGGGGCGAAGCAAACAGCCTCGCGGTGCGATATAGCTGTCGATCCGGCGATGGGGCTTGGGTCTCCAAACCAAGTTGAAGGCGCAGAGTTTAGGGAAAAACCAGATTTCGGAATAGTCCAGATGGTCGTGCATCCACCACGCCAGATCGCGCCAATCCCGCCCGGTCTCATACTGATCGGCAAACCACGGAATGACGATTGAGGCACCCGCAATCCGCGCGTCGCCCTCGCCCCGATCCCAGATGTGGCATTCCAGAGGGTTGTCGTTCCGGGCGCAGTTCAGACGGTTCTCATTCCCGAACCGGTTCAGCGAAGGTGAACGATATCCGGACCGAACCGCGACCCGCCCGAAGGTCTCCTCAAGCGGGTCTAGCAGGGTCTGGCAAAATGCGCGACCGGTCTCGATGGCCAGATCGGGATTGTCGGGAAGGTTCTGTTTTTCATGGAAATTCCCGATCTCGGAGTACAGGAAATCCCGCATGAAAAAATGCCGCGACAGGCGCACGCGACCAAGCGTTTCAAGGCTCCACATGCTGCCCGGCTTGCGCATCGCTATTCTACACCTATCCCTTTGAGCCAGTTCAGAATGCCCGATACAGTCGCGTCAGTCTGCCCCGGAGACATCAATCGCCCGGCGACTACATGTGACGCAGGATCGTCCCCCGGCCCCATCGTCACCAGATTGACTGTGGAAGGACCGCCCCAACTTTCCGCCACCTTGTGCGTTCGGTCGGGCCGCACCACCTGATCGTCGTCCGAGAACCAGAACAACGCTGGCACCAGTGCGCCTGAGAAGTCCAGTGCATAGACGGTTTCAACCAGCACGGTCATCGGCACGACGGCCTCCCACGGGTAGACCGACGTCCAATATTTGTTCTTTTCGGGGTTCGGGCCAGAGACGTCGCGTTGCTCTCCCATCACCAACGGCAGCCATTCGCGCGCCCATGGCAAGGCAGGAAGTCCCGCGCCGGGCGTGTTCACCCCAAAGTTGGGCGATACAAAGATCATCGCCGCAACATCCTGACTGAGTTCCGGGTCCATTGCGGCAGCTGCAGCCAGCGTTCCACCGGTCGAGGTCGACATCACCACAACCTTATCGCCAACGGCTCGCGCTGCCGCCAACCCCTCGGCCATGTCCTGCATCCAGCCCGAGGGTGTTGCCTCGGCCATTGCGGGGCCATCCCGCCCATGACCCTGCAGTCGTGTATAGACCAGATTGGCCCCCAGTGCGTCGGCCACCCTGTCCGGCACGGGTCGAATTTCCTCGGATGAGGCGGAAAAGCCGTGCACGTAAAGAACAGAAATCGGCGTGCGTTGTTCCTTGAAACCGTCCTGCCAAACCACCCGTTTCTCGACGCCCGGAACGATGTCGTCGAAGGCAGATTCCGTACTTTCGAAATAGACCTGAACGCCCTCACCGAATTTGCGCGCATCAAAGCGCGGATGCAAATCAACCTCCTCGCGCGGCCCGAACCAGTAGATCAACCCAGCGAGAACAATCAGCACCAACAGCAGACGGCCCAGTATCCAACCAAATCGCTGCATCAGGTACTCCCTATCACTTCAAGCACCGCATTCTCGATCAGCCCCAGGCAGGGACCGTCCGAGAAACGATGGTCGGCATCCTTGACCAACAACAGACGCATGTCCACGCTCGAGGCGTGGTTCAGCAAACGCACAGCCGTTTCGGTGGACACTGCAGTATCTGCAGTGCCCTGCAGGCAGCGCACCGGAAAAGGCAGCTCCAGCAAATCGCGCAACACCAGCTGTTGCCGCCCGTCTTCGATCATCCGCTTGGTTATAATGTAGGGCTCCATGTAGTCCGAGGGCAGTTCGACATGCCCGACGGTATCTAGTGCCTCCTTTTGCGCGTTACTGAACGACGCCCAATAACCGTCCTCGGTAAAGTCCGGCGCAGCTGCGATGGTCACCATCCCTGCAATCCGCTCGGGCATCGCCTTGGCCAGCAACAGCGCTTGCCACCCGCCCATCGAGGATCCGACGACAATCAGCGGCCCCTCGGTCAATTCGGATACGGCCGCCACAGTATCCTGATGCCAGTCACCGATGCAGCCTTCTTCAAACGCCCCCGAGCTTTCGCCATGACCGGAATAGTCGAACCGTAAAAAGGCTTGCCCGCGCGTTTGCGCCCAGGCTTCCAGATGCACCGCCTTGGTGCCCTCCATATCCGACTTGAGACCGCCCAGGAAAACAATGGTCGGGCCAGAACCTTCGCTCTTGTGATAGGCCAATTGCCGCCCCTGCGGTGTTTCCAGAAAATCCGTCGCAGTCATGAAACCCTCTTTCTCTTTAAGAAACATCATGCACGGCAAACCAGTGGTCGCAATTCCCGAATTTCTGCGCCCCACAGAATCGACGCCCGCCCCTTCTGCTCTTGACAGGTTATGCTGCACCTGCCAAATCAGCGCGACACACATAACCCGCAACCGGGCGTTCAGTGGGCGCCAAACCGACGAGGAGAGCCGATATGGCCTTAGACTCACAGTCAGTCTCTCTCAAATTTCCCGATGGCAATTCACGTTCCTATGACGCAGGCGTCACGCCCGCGCAGGTGGCAGCCGATATCTCGACCTCGCTGGCGAAAAAGGCCATCTCGGCCACGGTGAACGGCCAGCACTGGGACCTGCAGTGGCCCATCGAAGCTGATGCCGATATTGCCATCCACACCATGAAGGATGAAGAACAGGCCAATGAGCTGATCCGCCACGATCTGGCCCATGTCATGGCCCGCGCGGTGCAGGAAATCTGGCCCGCGACCAAGGTCACCATCGGCCCCGTCATCGAAAACGGCTGGTACTATGACTTTGACCGTGAAGAACCGTTCACGCCCGAAGATCTCGGCCTCATCGAGAAAAAGATGAAAGAGATCATCAACAAGCGCGACCCCGTCACCACCGAGGTCTGGGACCGTCAGCGCGCGATCGAGTTCTACAAGGCCAACAATGAGCCCTACAAAGTTGAGCTGATCGAAGCCATTCCCGGCGATGAGCCTCTGCGCATGTACTGGCACGGCCATTGGCAAGACCTGTGCCGCGGCCCGCACCTGCAGCACACCGGCCAACTGCCCGGGGACGCGTTCAAACTGATGTCTATCGCAGGCGCCTATTGGCGCGGTGACAGCGACCGGGCGATGCTGCAACGTATCTATGGTGTAGCTTTCACCGGCAAGGAAAAGCTGAAAGCGCACCTGCATATGCTCGAAGAGGCCGCCAAGCGCGACCACCGCAAGCTGGGCCGCGAGATGAATCTGTTCCACATGCAGGAAGAGGCCCCGGGCCAGATCTTCTGGCACCCGAATGGCTGGAAAATCTATACCACCCTGCAAGACTACATGCGCCGGATGCAGGAGCGTGACGGCTATGTCGAGGTGAACACCCCGCAGGTCGTTGACCGCAAACTGTGGGAGGCTTCGGGCCACTGGGACAAATACCAGGAAAACATGTTCATCGTCGAAGTCGACGAAGAACATGCCCGCGAAAAGGCGATCAACGCGCTGAAGCCAATGAACTGTCCGTGCCACGTGCAGGTGTTCAATCAGGGTCTGAAGTCCTATCGCGACCTGCCGCTGCGTATGGCCGAGTTCGGCTCGTGCGCGCGCTATGAACCGTCTGGCGCGCTACACGGAATCATGCGGGTGCGCGGGTTCACGCAAGACGATGGCCACATCTTCTGCGCCGAGGATCAGATCGAGTCTGAAACCGCCAAGTTCATCGCCTTCCTGTCCAAGGTTTATGCCGATCTGGGCTTCCATGACTGGACGATCAAACTTTCCACCCGCCCGGAAAAGCGCATCGGCTCGGATGAAAGCTGGGATCTGGTGGAAAAGGCCTTGGGCGATGCCTGTAAGGCCGCCGGATATGACTATGAAATTCTCGAAGGGGAAGGCGCGTTCTACGGGCCGAAGCTGGAATTCACGCTGACCGACGCGATTGGCCGGACGTGGCAGTGCGGCACGCTGCAGGTTGACCCCAACCTGCCCGAGCGTCTGGACGCCAGCTTTATCGGAGCTGACGGCGCGAAGCATCGCCCGTTCATGCTGCACCGGGCAACTCTGGGGTCGTTCGAGCGCTTCATTGGCATTCTGATCGAAGAACACGCCGGCAAGCTGCCCTTCTGGCTGGCCCCGCGTCAGGTCGTTGTCGCCTCGATCACGTCCGAGGCGGATGACTATGTCATGGAAGTGGTCGAAACGCTCAAGGCCGCAGGTGTCCGCGCCGAGGCGGATATCCGCAACGAGAAGATCAACTACAAAGTCCGCGAACACTCGGTCGGCAAGGTACCGGTCATTTTGGCCGTCGGTCACCGCGAGGTTGAAGAGCGCACCGTCAGCGTCCGTCGTCTGGGTGAAAAACAGACGCAGGTTCAACCGCTTGAGGCTGTAACAAATGAGCTGTCGAAAGCGGCAACCCCGCCAGACCTGCTGTAACATTAGGCGATAAATCGCCCTGTATCCGGCCCCAAAATAGGGGCCGGATTGAAACATTTTCCCTTTTTCTTTTCAAAAACAATTTGTTACCCTTCAAGAGGGCATGCCATGTCCTGACGGGGTTGTGAGACACGGGCTCGTGAATTCAACTGCAGCCCCGCAAGCACTACCTTTGTCATTGTCACAAGCAGACATACGCAGTCATCAAAAGGGATTTCCGAGATGTCGAACACCGCAAAAACACTGGTTATCGCAAGCGCAGTCGCAGCCGCCGTTTCGGGCGCAGCAACCACTGCAACCGCACAGGCCAAAGAGAAATGCTATGGCGTATCGCTGGCCGGTCAGAACGACTGCGCCGCAGGCCCCGGCACAACCTGCGCGGGCACCTCGACCGTTGACTATCAGGGCAACGCCTGGACTCTGGTCGACGCAGGCACCTGCGCCGATATCGAACTGCCGGACAACCGCAAAGGTTCGCTGGAACCGCTGGACCGCGACCTGCCGGCATAAGCCCACGCTTTCAAGAACCGAAGGGGCGGGCCATATCGCCCGCCTCTTTCTTGTGATTGGAGAGCACGCACATGTTGGACAATTCAACCAGACCGAACAATCTTCCTGCCGCACCGGGCGTTGGCTACAAGCCACAGCACTATGCGCAGATTCTGGACCACACCAACCCCGTCGCATGGCTTGAGATTCACGCCGAGAACTACATGGGTGACGGTGGCCGTCCCATTGCACAGCTGCGTCACTTGTCGGAACAGTTTCCAATTTCCGTCCATGGCGTCGGCCTGTCGATCGGCGGCGAAGGCCCACTAGACGCGGTTCATCTTTCCCGTCTGAAACATTTGGTCGGCTGGCTGAACCCCGCCAGTTTTTCCGAACATCTGGCTTGGTCCACCCATGACAGCCATTTCCTGAACGACCTGCTGCCCCTGCCCTATACCGACGCCACGCTGGACCGCGTCTGTAACCACATTGATCAAGTGCAGGACACCGTTGGACGGCAGATGCTGCTCGAAAACCCCTCGAGCTATCTGGCGTTTGAGGAAAGCACATGGTCCGAACCCGATTTCCTGCGCGAGATTGCCCGCCGCACAGGCTGCGGCTTGCTGCTGGACGTGAACAACGTCTTTGTCTCGGCCACCAATCTGGATTTCTCACCGCAGGGCTATATCGACGCCTATCCTCTGGACAAGGTGGGTGAGATTCACCTCGGTGGCCATGACGAGGACGAAGACGACCACGGCCACCCGCTGCTGATCGACAGCCACGGGCGCGAAGTGGTCGATCCGGTCTGGGCTTTGCTGGATTATGTTTTGGAGCGCTCGGGCCCGAAACCGGTGCTGATCGAGTGGGACACGGACGTCCCCGACTGGCCCGTTCTGCGGGCCGAGGCAGACCGCGCACAGGCGGCCCTGGACCGCATCCCGGCATGAGCGTTTCGCAAACAACCTTCCACGCGTCATTGCTGGAGCCGTCGGCAGCTATCCCCGAGGGTTTGCTGGACGCCGACGCGCAGCCCGCCGGTCGCCGGTTCAGCGTGTACCGCAACAATGTGGCCGTCTCCCTGACCGAGGCGATGCATCAGGCCTTTCCTGTGATTACCAAGCTTTTGGGGCCGCAGAACATGGATGGCCTGTCGGGGATATTCCTGCGCAAACACCCCCCCTCTTCCCCCCTGATGATGTTCTATGGTGAGGCGTTTCCGGACTTCCTGACCGGAATGGAGCAGCTATCTCATCTGGGCTATCTGCCCGACGTCGCGCGACTGGAGTTGGCGCTGCGCCGATCTTACCACGCAGCCGACAGCACACCCGCTCCGGCGGAGGCGCTCGCCGTGCCGCCCGAAGATATCATGCGGGCGCGGTTGCGGTTCGCCCCGGCCATGCAGGTTTTGGCATCGGACTGGCCGATTTTCTCAATCTGGCGCTTCAACACCGAAGAGGGCGCACCCAAACCGGCGCCGGGACCCGAGGCTGTACTGATCACCCGACCCGACTATGACCCAGCTCCGCACCTGCTGCCCGAGGGCGGCGCGCATTGGATCGCGGGCCTTCGGGCCGGACAAACCATTGGCGACACGTTTGAAGAAACGACGACCAAATTCCCCGATTTTGACCTTGGGGCCACTCTGGCGCTGCTTTTGCAGGGCGGCGCAATAACCTCTGTGACTATCGAAAGGCTGGCAACATGACTGCCCTGATCTCATTGCACAACAACACCCTGGGACGGTTGGAAATGACCGCTGGCTGGTTGACTCCGACCTTGGCGCGGCTGGTCTTTGCAGCGACGTTGCTGATCTACTATTGGAACTCGGCTACAACCAAGCTGGGCAGCGGGTTCTTCGGGTTCCTCCGCCCATCAGACGGTGCTTATGTGCAAATCTTTCCCAAAGCGATGGAGGCGGTCAGCTATGACAGTTCGCAATTGGGAATCATGCACTGGGCCATTGCCGTTGCGGGAACATGGGCTGAATTCCTGCTGCCCGCGCTGATTGTGATCGGCCTGCTCTCGCGGTTTGCCGCATTGGGCATGATCGCGTTTGTCTGGGTTCAGACCATTGTGGACGTCAACGGACATGGCACTGAACTGGGCAGCTACTTCACCAACGCCGTGAGCTTGCTGGATGACCGGACACTGTGGTCCTTCGTGCTGCTGGTGATTGTGATCAACGGCGCAGGCCCGCTGTCGGTTGACCGTATCCTGCGCATCAAGTGATCTAGAAATGTGCCTTGGGCTCGTCCGGTTTAACCGCGGCCAGCCCAAGGAGGCCCGCCACGGCCGCAAACGCCACCGGAAACATGGTGAAAACGTTGAAACCAAAGGCGTAGTACATGCCGGCGGCTGAGATCAGCAACAACACACCCCCGACCAAAGCACGCGCATGAGCCATCGCGCCACCGGCGATGGCCAGCAGAGGTGCAATGATCGAAACCACTTGTATGACCTGAGCGTTGTCCACCTGTTCGGCCAAACCCTCGATCTCACCGTAAGTATCGATGATTTCGACATAGCCATACCCGACAAAGCCAACGATCATCCCGATCAATCCGGCAATGACGCCCAGAATCATAGCTGCGTTGCGCATTCAAAACCCTCTAACTTGCGTCAATTCACATAGTTACCCGGTCACGCAACGCCAAGCCCCTGTTTCGTTTCCGCAGTCCAGCCCAGATACAGCGTGCCGTCTTGCTCGATCAGGGGGCGCTTCATCAGAGTCGGATTGTCCGCAAGCAGCTCCAACGGAGGCCGCGCGCGTTCCGCATCATCCAAACCCCGCCAGGTTGTCGAGCGGGTGTTGAGCAAAGCCCCGCCGAAGGTATCAAAAGCCCGCGCAAGCACGGAATCCGGCACGCCGTCGGCCCGAACGTCGACAAATTCTGCATCTGGCAGTGATTTCAGCGCCTTACGGCAGGTGTCACAGGTCTTCAGGCCAAAAAGGCGCATCTGCGGGGGTCTCCTGTATCTGGTTCAATTTTCGGCAATTTTGCCGGATCGCTTCGGTAATTCTTGATTTTTTACTTCACCGTGCAATGTTGAAAAAGACGAAACACGCAATCCGGGCTGTATCGTGTGGGCGATACAGTGATGTGTTGCGGCGGCGTCAACCACTACCCCCACCAATTTTGTGGGACAACGTGAAAGTAGAAGGAGACACGGGAAATGCCAACTGGCACCGTGAAGTGGTTTAATACCACGAAAGGCTACGGGTTTATTGCCCCCGATGAAGGCGGCAAGGACGTATTTGTTCATATCTCGGCCGTTGAACGGTCCGGTCTGACCGGGCTCGCTGACAATCAGAAAGTCTCGTACGAGCTGCAAGACGGACGCGACGGCCGCCAAATGGCAGCTGATTTGAAGCCACTATAAAAAACCGCGGTCTGCGGGCTATCAAAACAGGCCAACGGCCAATTACCGGCCGTTGACCATCCTTCAAAGGTTAGAAAACCTTACCCTCGCGCCGGGTCGACCTTGGCATGAGTGTACCAGTTTTCGCCCATCGCCACGATGCAGGACGTCCCGGTCGCATAGGTGACCACCATCGTCCAGTCACCGGATTTGCTGGTCCAGACCTCCATCAGTTGCTCAGGTCCGCGAATGCCGGTCGCCGCACGTTCCGAGCCGAACTGACGTTCCAGCTTTTCGTGCATCCGGGCGGTCGGCTCGCAAATCACCTCGGCGATCGGAGATTTGGCCTGCGCTGCGGGTGGCAGTGCGAGGCACAGGCACGCGGTTCGGATTGCAGTAGAAAGCGTCATGAAATGAATGTAACAACTTCATGACGCCCTGTATAGACAAACGATATGCGCGATCAGCCTTCGCGGATAACGACCTCGAACTCGCGCCATTCCCGCGCGGTCATGCCCGAGTTCTCTTGTGTGACCGTCTCACCCGCCAGCATTCTGCGCAGGCTGTCGACCATCTGTGCTGACGTCAGACATAATGATCCGATTACTGTTGATGATCCTGCCGGCGACGCAGTGCATTTGACCGTGGAAATGCGAAAGAAGATGCGTGAACTTTTCGCCGATTGGAAGAAATTGGGCCATCAGCTCGGATTCGGCATCGGGATCTCTTACGGCTATGCAACGGTCGGTATCGTCGGCTCCGAAGGTCGCTTCGACTGCACTGCCTCAGGAACATCAATCAACACAGTAGCTCGGCTCTGCGATATGGCGGAGAACGATAAGGTTCCCATTTTACCTCGGACCTGGGCCGCAATTGAAGGTGAGTTTGAAGCAGAAAGCTGAGGAGAAGCAAAGATAAAAGGCATAAGGAAGCTGGTCGAAAACTTCGCTGTGCTAGCTAAATAGCTTTGACGGCAAAAGATTTTAGAATTTCTTGCCACTGGATCGTCAAGTATGGGCAGGAAGAGGCAGGTTACAGCCGATTCTGTGGGAAAACAACGTGTAGCGAACGCAGAAAATGCGACGCTGGCGGGACCGCGCGTTCCTTTCTGGTTAGCACCGATCTAAGTAGTCTTGATCGGAACCCTAGGTCAGCTTAGCGTCTATTCTGAATAAGCCCGAGTTGCCTACCTTTAGCACAGTGGAGCAGAAACGTATGAAATGGCCTTATCTGGCGCTGATTTACGTTTTGCTGATCTTGGCTCCCTTGGGTTTTTCTTGGTCTCTGGGATGGCCACCGCGATCATTTCATCAAGAACTCGCGTCTGGGCTTGGAATGCTTGCGTTTTCAATAATCTTAGTCGAGTTTCTGCTGTCTGGGCGGTTCAGGTTCATCTCTTCCGGCTTGGGTATGGATGTGACCATACGGGTGCATCAGTTGATGGCGCGTACAGCACTCGGCTTTGCGCTGATACACCCGCTTCTGTATCAGGGTACGCCTTCTGGCGGACGCCGACCGTGGGATGAAACAAATCAAATTACGATTTCGACCGACTTTTCAGCGCTGGTATCGGGCATCGGCGCTTATTTTTTACTGTTCATTCTGGTCGCCTCCGCAATTGCCCGTAAGTCCCTTGATTACAAGTACGAGACATGGCGCCTCTTTCACGGGCTGGGAGCCTTGGTGATTGCCTGCCTCCTGTTGCACCACACTGTCTATGCTGGGCGCTACGGTGGGCATCCGCTATTGACGTATCTCTGGCTTGCCCTGACCAGTATTGCAGTCGGAACTTTGCTGTATGTCTATCTCGTTCGGCCTTTGCGTCAGAGGAAAAGGCCGTGGCGCGTCATTTCTGTGTCTCGACTAACACCGAGGCAATGGGAGTTACGCCTCGAGCCCCATGATCACAGCGGACTAAACTTCGAAGCAGGGCAGTTTGCCTGGCTAAACGTCGGCCACAGAGCTTTCTCGCTGCACGAGAACCCATTCTCGATTAGTTCGGCACCAGCCGAAGGCCCCGAAGTTTCATTCCTGATAAAGGAACTTGGGGATTTCACATGTGGTCTCGGACAGATCGCCCTGCAAACCCGGGTCTATCTGGATGCCCCACATGGGAATCTGTCGATCAGCCACCGCCCTGAGACAGGAATTGTTTTAATCGCAGGTGGTGTCGGGATCGCGCCCATGTTGAGCATTATGCGTCAAGTTCGACTGAGTCGAACACAGCGCGATCTCAAGCTTATCTATGGCAACCGGGTGGAGGAGCAGATTGTTTTTCGCCAGGAGTTGTCCAAAGAAGAAACAGTATTTGTTCTATCCGAACCGCGAAGGGATTGGTCCGGAGAGACAGGCTTGATCGACGGTCCCCTGTTGGATCGCAATTTGTCTGCTGAACAATTTGAAAGCTGGCTTTTTGTTCTCTGCGGCCCCCCTGCCATGATGGACGCCGTCGAGGATCATCTGATCGCACGGGGCACCGAGACCCACCGTATTTTGTCTGAAAGGTTTGACTATGATTAGACTGCTCAGAAACCTGCCCACACGCAAAAAGGTGAAGTTCGCAGTTTGGTGCTTCAGTTTCATAGTCTTCATCGCTGTCTTGGCCTTTTCCTTACGGTAGCCAGGCAGACTATTAAGCCTTGGCTAACTTCAAAACTATCAGCCGAAAATGGCTGATTTGCTTGGAGATGTATGTCGTCGCGAACTTCCTCAAAAGACATGATCTGCATGGACAGAAAAGGAGTTTCACAACTCTCCCAAGTAACGCCTTTGATGGAGATCAAGGGCAAAGCACGCCTCTTATTCATAATCAGCAATCTATTCAGACCGATTTATGGGAGGATCGGAATGACCGTACTCATCGCCTTCGCTACAGTCGAAGGCCAGACAGCAAAGATTGCGCGCTTCATCAACAATGTCGCAAAGAATGCCGGTTTCAACACAAAGCTGATCAATACCGATGAAATGTCCAGCCACGTATCGCTTGACGATGTGGTCAAGATTGTTCTTCTGGCCCCTGTCCACGAGCGTAGACACCCCGAGTCATTCGAGGCTTTTGTCGCTTCAAATAGAGATGCCCTAATGAAACGAAAGTCTCTCGTGCTTTCCGTCGGTCTAAAAGCTGCTTTCGCGTCAGGTCGAGAAGAAGCGCGCGACTATCTCAACGAAATGCTAATGCGAACAGGTTTTGAACCAGATGCAACGGCGTTGGTCGCAGGCGCAGTGAAGCCGGAAAACTACGGGTATTTTGAGAGGGAGATCCTTAAGCACGTTGTCTTGCTTGGTCGAAAAATCGATCCACAAGATGGGGTACGGGAATTTACTGACTGGGATGAACTGACGTCAATTGTGATAGGTTTTCTTGGCGGATCCGGTCGGGCAAATCAACCTTAACCTCAAGCAAGTACCCAATAACAACTGGCTGTTCCCGTATTACCCGATGAACGCATAGAGCCACCTATCCCAGCAAATCACAATCGCCTGTTTTCTTCATCAGTGTCCGAATAGCACTGGCAAACTTGTCTGCTCCAACATTGCTTGCGTCGTTCCCCCCAATACCGACTGACGCAAATGGGAATGCCCGTAAGCGCCCATAACAACGAGGTCGGCCCCCAGTTCTCGTGCGCGTTCCTGAATGCAGTGTTCAATTGAATTCCCGCCGCACGGGAACTGCGACACGGTCACGGTGCAACCGTGATGGCTAAGCCATCCAGCTAGGTCAGTTCCGGGCACTTGACCTTCTACGTCATCAGGCGACGACAAATCAAAACACCCAATCACAACTTCGTTGGCCGCCAGAAGAATGGGTAAAGCTAAATGCGCAACCCTAGACGCAGGCAGGCTATCATTCCATGCCAAAAATATGCAGTCGCGTTGGGCAAACGGATCTCCGTTTATCATCAGGGCTACCGGCGAATGGAACAATACTCCGTAGGCGATCTCATGAAACAAATCGGGGTCTTTTCGCAACTCAGCGTCTAGAAAGGCGATATCAGAGCTATTGGCTTGACTAGCCACAAGATGCTTTAACTCTGTTCCAGATCCCATAAAGGCAATTACATTTGCAGATACGCCCTGCCCGACCAGGAGCGCTTCAACTTCTGTGGCGCGGGACTTCAAGGCGGCATTTTTTCTGTTAAGAACATCCAGCCAGTTTGAAGGAAGACCCGCCTCAACAAACCTGTTTGATCCATACTTTAGGTAAGGCAGGTTGGGTAAGCCCGCGATCAACACGCAATTCAAGTGACTGTTCTGGTTACGGGAAGTTTCAGCGCATTCCAAAATCGACGCGTCGTCAGTATCAATTCCTACGTAATATGCCACTGTTCTGTATTGCATTCCCGACCTCCGTCCGGAATTTCAATTTGCCCGAGAGCCGTGCGCACGGATTAAACCAAAGAAGAGACAATGTTGTTGGTCGATCTTCTTACTTCGGCAGCATGAAGAACTCTTCCAGCACAATCTTGCCGTCCGCCACCGAATACTCTGCGATCTCGCGCAGGGTCATACGCTCACCCGTAGCCTTCTGAATCACTTCAGCTCTGAAGCGTACTCCAAAGCGGTTGGGTGGGTGGACGTAGGGCCCATCCACTTCTAGTTCTTGGATTTCATGCGACGCCAACCAATCCTCTCTTTTTCCCTTGATGGCTTCTCGACCCTTTGTAACGCGGAATTGTCGAACCGGAGGCACAACAGCCTCTATCGACTGCGCGTTTTCGGCATACATCTCATCAACACTTCCAAGGCCCCTGCGCTCACGCATGGCCTGAACGAAGGATCTACCGATTTCAATCAACTCTTCCATGAATCCTCCCCCTGAATTGCCATTGACTGTACCACTTCTTGCCCGTTCAAATCTTGACAAGGATCAAAAAGCAATTTGGTGGAAATTGTGCGACCGGTTCGAACCAGTCCCAGTTAAGTCAGTATAGCTGCCCTTCATGCAGTACCAAGCTTGCGCCATTCTGCACGGGTTCTGTCAGAGGAATAGCATCCTGTCGTCGTTCTTGTTTCACCATCCGGGCAAGAGAGCGCAATGAAAAGATCAGTAAAGAAAAAGACTTTGCAGAGCGGTGCGAAACCGAAAACCAAGCATCCCAAAAGCCGTCTAAAAAAGCTCTCCATGCGCCCATTCACTAAAAAAGGGTGCTGTCAGACGAATTCGAACCAGTCTCAGCTATGTTGATATCGCTGCTCTTTATGCCGCACCAAGCTTGCACCTCTCGGCGAGAGCAACGGTGCATGTCAGCTTGAAGGTGTCGCGGCTGGCTAGCGATCTTTCCTGGTTGAAGTGGTTGTAGACAGAAGAATGAACGGCGGCGAACTTCTGCAGACTTCGCATCCGCCTGAAACGTTGCATGGCGCGTTCGCGTCGTCGAAACGGGAGGTGTGAGTTCTCAACCCGGTTAATGAGCCACCTGCCCGTCTTCTGCTTTTCCGTCACACCGAGTTCTCTGAGTACCGCCCGATAGGATGCGAAGCGATCCGTGACCAACTCGTTCACTGTACCGTGCCGCTTCATAAATTTCCTGAGTAATTTCAATGCCGCCGGCTTGTTTCGACGCTTGGTGACCACGGTTTCAAGCACCTCGCGTTCGTGATCAACGGCGCGCAACAGGTAGTGCCGCCGACCGTCTACCTTTACGAAGACTTCGTCGACATGCCATTTCGATTTTGAGTATGCCCGCAGCTGCTGGACCCGTTTTCTCCGGATCTCCGCCGCGAACATCGGACCGAAACGGTTCCACCAATACCGCACTGTCTCGTGGCTCACTTCAATGCCGCGCTCATGCAACAGATCTTCCACGTTTCGAAGCGATAGCGGGAACCGAACGAAAAGCATCACCGCAAGGCGGATGATCTCGGGACTGGTTTTGAAGTATTTCAAAGAGACAGGTCTGGTCATGGGCAAAAGCTTCGCAACCGCCCTGCCCCGCTCAAGCAATGTTCTTCAGACAAGACCCCGCAATCAGTAGCGCCACATGAAAACCCTTAAAAATCAGGAGTTCAGTTGGCAGATCTGTTAGTAATTAGCTTTAAAGCATCCCTCACATCGGACGTATGCTCACCTGCCGCAATCTCAGACAAAGCAGTACGAAGATCAAAGATCGCACTATTCGCCTGTCCAAATAGTTTACACTGCTTTGCATAATCTACCGATGTTCTGAGTTCGAACATCTTTGCTTTTTGCTTTCTCGCAGTGTTTAACGCCTTAAGAAATTCTTTGTCCGCCAACTCATTCTCGCAACGTGCGAGCGCGTAGACTCGATCCGTCTCAGACTGAGCCCATCCCTCATTTGTTTTACGCTGTTGATCTCGGGCCTGAGCTAACAAGTTTAAGGCTCCTTCCCGATCACCCATTTTCAAGGTGAGTTCCGCAACTAAAGTCAGAAAGAACGGCTTGTAGTTTCCCGCACCACTGTCCCACCACGCTTTCGACGCTTGGTTTAGTGCGTCGATCGTTTCTTGTTTGGGTGAAACATAGGCACTTACCCAACTTCGCCACAAGGTCGCAGTCACAGACATGAACGTGAATGAATGCCTGTCTGAAACCTCCTCAAGTTGCTCTACCACCTCTAAGACTTTTTCTGGCTCACGACGCAGCAGGTAAAGCATGCACAGATAGGTCAGTGACTGTGCGATGCTGTGAGCATGTTCTAGATTCTTTGCACCCACCACCGCGAGTTTTTGAACCTCAAGCGCTTTGTCAGGGTCTCCGCGCATCCACATTGCCAAGCTTAAAAAGCACGAGGTGATCGCCGCATGGTCTGATCCATAGATGTAAGCGAGGTGTCCATCTCGTTTCCGGCTGTAGAGTTCCAGTGCTCTGTTTAATTGCTCGTATGCTGGCTCTAGGTCACCGATGTGGAACAATACAGCACCCATTGCGCGATGCGCCACCATCTGATGCTGCGTCTCATGAGTCGAAGCCGCTAAGTCCAACAATTGCGCCGCGACGTTCCTAGCCAAATCATACTCGGCACGCACCAAATGGAAGGAATACAAACCATTCAGAACTGGGAACAGATGCTCTGTTTCTTCAACGCGCTCACACAAGTCGCGTATTCTTGCGTAAACAGTACCGGTTTCATCGGCGGCTATTCCTTCGGTCGATCGTAATACACCGGCCCTGAGAACCTGAATCTCAATTTCCCTGCGGTCCCGCTCAATACCTTGATCCAGTTCGCCAAGCTGCTCAAGTGCCAAGGACAGTTGTGTGCTTGCCTCCGTGTTGGCGGACCGCTGAACTGCTCGTTGGCCTGCAAGGTAACGGTAATCCACGGCTTCCTTACTCATTCCCGCCATAGTGTAATGATGAGCCAGAATTTCCGGACTTGCATCACCAGTTTGAGCCGACGTGTCATTCAAGTGTTGCGCGACACTAGAGTGTAGAACTCGACGTTCCCGCTTTAAGAGACTGTTGTAGGCGGTGTCACGAATAAGGGCATGACAGTAGCTGAAGGTTTTAAAATCCTCTTCGCGAGAAACTGTAACTATCCCTGCCTCTACCAGAAGCTCCAGACCCGCACGCAGCGCATTATCGCTAATGTCGGCCACTTTAGAGATCAACTGATACGTAAACTGAGGTCCAATGACAGCTCCGATCTGTGCGATCTCTTTGGCAGAACTCAAGCGGTCAAGGCGCGCCATTAATGCATCATGTAAAGTGCTGGGCACCGAGTTCGCCGGAGAAGCGCCACCCATAGTGTACGTGTCTCTACCCTTAGTCAGGTCCCCCGCTTCAAGGAGATCTTTGGTTACCTCCTCGACGTATAGAGGCACGCCGTTAGATCTTGCCGCGACCACGTCATACATCTCGTCAGCGACCATCTCGCCTTTGGCAACTTCGTCGACAATGCTCTTGACCTGTTGAAAATTTAGTTGCTTCAAGTCGATTTTTGTCAGGTTCGATTGAAGTATCCAACTTGGGTCGAACTCGGGTCTGAATGTCATAACGACCAGCACCGGAAGTTCACGAATTCGGTCCACGATCCGATCCATCAGCAATTTGGTCGTTGGATCTATCCAATGAGCATCTTCAAACAGGAAAAGTACCGGATAACCCGCAGCCGCTGACGAAAGATTGCTCAGTAACAAATCCAAAGACTGATTCATGATCTGCTGAGGTGTCAGCTTCAATGGCCCCAAACGATCTTCAAACGGCAGGGAAAGAAGCGATGCTGCCAGCTTCAAAGCTTCGTCCGATTGATCGCTCAATACGCCGCGAATTTTTTCAAGCTTAACGTGGTTGGGCTCATCAGCACAAAGATCAGCAGCGCCCTCAAGTTGGCGAATGACAGGATACAGTGCGGTCGCAAAATGATATGGAGAACACTGATATCGCGCTTGCGTGTGGGGCAATTCGGAAATGTTCTGTCGAAATTCCTCGACCAGACGCGATTTGCCAATTCCTGGCTCGCCTGACACCAACACAACCTGCCCCTGACGATCACCAGCTAGCGCCCACTTCTCGTTCAGCGCTTCCATTTCCGCAACGCGACCGACCAACGGCTTGAGCAAAACATCGTCGATCGCCATGAACCGGCTGACTGTTTCGCGCTCTCCGGTCACTTGCCACGCTTCGACTTCTTTAGCAAAACCCTTGAGCTTGAACGCGCCGCGCAGAATGTACTCAAAAGCTTCACCGGCTAACTGATGAGTGGTTGGGGCAATGATCATCGTCCCCGATTCCGCCATTGCTTGAAGACGTGCGGCCAGATTGGGCGTCTCGCCCATCGCCGTTCCGTCCTCAAACATTTTCTCGCCTCGCAGATCACCGACCACAACCAATCCGGTTGCTACCCCAATACGGACATTAAGTTTCGCGTGGGTGCGAACATCCGGCATCTCATTAATGATACGTAGACCTGCGCGAATAGCACGCTCCGGATCATCTTCGTGGGCGTGCGGAAAACCAAAAAAGACCATAATCCCGTCACCATAGTAGCTGGCAATATGGCCATCAAAAGCTGCGACAGCCGCAGCACAGGTCTCCTTAAAGAGTCGAAGCACATCGGCCAGATCTTCCGGATCAACGCGTTGCGCAATTTCAGTTGATCCGACAAGATCGATAAACATGACCGTAAGCTGTCGCCGCTCGGCCACGATCTCGGGGCTGGCGGTTTTTCTGGGCGGTTGCAGACCATTTTCCGTGCTATCGCGAACGGCCTTCAGAAACCTCCTCCTCGGCCCCAGAGGCAGCCCAATCGTTAAAAGGTCTTCGTCAGTTAATTCAGACAGGTCACCAAGCTCGATTTCATGTTCAGCAAAGGCGGCAGCATATTTGGATAAACCATATTTCTTTAACCAAGACTCGAGATCGGACATAAATTAGTTTTACTTGCGGTAATAGCAGAACCACTACATTTGCCCTACCAGCAAGCATCTCCTCATTAGCTTAGCCCATGATCGGCCCCACAGAAGTGGTCCAGTTTGATTGTTAGTGCATGAATGGCCTTTGGTCCATCGGGACGACGGTTTCCGGCGTGGGTGACCCTTTCGCGATTGCACTCCCGAGGTTGGATGTTGATCTAGTGATCACGACCAAGCGCCCGGTAAAATCCCAGACCTTTGGTCCAGTTCGGGAACTGAGAGAAGCTGTCGACCTGATCGTCGTTGCGCCCGCGCGGAAAGGACTGCAACTCGCGTTTGAACGCTGTCAGCCAGGGAGCTTCGGTTGGCAAATACACCTTGCCCTCTTCGACCGGACTGCAGGCTGACTGGAACCGGGTTTCCTTGTCCTTGTCAGGTTTAATGCGTTCGAGCCGCCGACGGTCATCACGAAACAATTCATCCAAAAGCGGTTTGCCAGATGGTGCTGTCAGACGAATTCGAACCAGCCTCAGTCTGATGCGCAAACTGTGAACCTATCCGGAACAAAACTGACGCCAATCTGCAAGAGCGGCGGTGCGCGTCAGCTTGAATGTGTCTCGGTTTGATAGCTATCTTTCCTGGTTGAAGTGATTGTAGACAGAGGAGTGGACGGCGGCGAACTTCTGCAAGCTTCGCTTCCGTCTGAAACGTTGCATGGCGCGTTCGCGTCGTCGAAACGGAAGATGCGAATTCTCGACGCGGTTATTGAGCCACCTGCCCGTCCTTTGTTTTTCGAGTGCACCCAAATCTCTGAGTGCCGCCTTGTAAGAAGCGAAGCGACCGGTGACTACTTCTTCCGTTTTGCCGTGCCGCTTCATCAATTTCCTTAGTAATTTCAATGCGGTCTGCTTGTTTCGACGTTTTGTGACAACGGCTTCCAGCACCTCGCCTTCGCGATCAACAGCCCTCCAAAGATAATGCCACTTGCCATTCACCTTCACAAAAACCTCGTCCACGTGCCATTTCCATTTGGAGAACGCGCGCAACTGCTGATCTCGCTTTCGTCTAATCTCAGCAGCAAACACCGGACTGAACCTTTGCCACCAATATCGGACGGTTTCGTGGCTCACCTCAATTCCCCGTTCGCGCAATAGGTCTTCCACGTCTCGAAGCGACAATGGGAAACGAACATACAGCATTGCAGCCAAACGAATGACCTCTGGACTAATCTTGAAGTACTTGAATGGCGACTGTTTAATCATTAGCGAAGGCTACGAGAGCACCCTACCCGCCTCAACCCAAGTTCTTCTGACAAGAGCCATGCTAGACTGGCTCTGGATAGATTCGCACATTCTCAAAGGTGTTCAGATGGTTATGTATTCCAAACTTCGCGACATTGGCCGTGATGGGTTCCCAGCGGGCAAGAGCGCGCCTGGGCAGGCGGGATGGATTTCTTCGCATCTCTTGAAGCTTCGTGAACAACTATTTGTAGAAATTGGAAAAGATCGCAATCCTAGAGGTCTGGTTATTGGCACTTGGAACATCAAACACTTCGATGGCGGTTCGCCGAGACTAGAAGAGAGTTTTTACTATATTGCGGAAATCATAAGCAACTTTGACATCTGCACCATCCAGGAGGCCAAATCAGTTGAGGCCGTAAGGAGGCTCACCCGGCTTCTTGGTCCAAACTGGGAATTCTTTGTTAACGACAGTGCAAGCGGCGGCCGCGGAAACCATGAAAGGGTCGCGTTTGTTTATAACACCGATAGAGTTTTCTTTCGGTCCTTAATTGGCGAGCTCGTATTGCCTGACAGTGATGAAATTAGCGGAAGGCAGTTCGCGCGAAGCCCATTCTTTGCTGCATTCCAAGCTGGGTGGTTCAAATTCACTCTGTATTCGGTCCACATCGTTCAGAAGGACAAAGAGGGGCAGCCTTCCCGCCTCGACGAAATAGAAAGCGTGGCAAAGACGCTTGTCGAGCGTGCCAAGAGAGAGGATGGCGTTCAAATTCTACTGGGTGACCTCAATATCGATAGGACCGAAGATCCGGAACATAGGGCTTTGACGGACAGAGGTTTCGTCGTTCCTGATGTAGGGCCCACAAATTTGCCGCTTACCAAGGTTTTCGATCACATTGCGCTTACTGGCCCAGAAGATATGACTCAGTTCGTCAGAGCAAAAACATTTGATTGGCGCGGTTCGGTTTTCAGGAACGATCAAGCGGAGATTTACAAACCAATTGCTACAGAGATGGCGCTCGCCAACAGCCGCGCCGCACCGGCTGATGATTGGGACGAGAAATTCAGTGGTTGGACGACCAACGAAATGTCTGACCACTTGCCTGTATGGATAGAGATATTGACCGATTTCAGCGACGACTACCTCAGCCGAACAACTGAGCTGGCTGTAGAATTGGAAGGCTGAAGACAATTCAAGCGAGGAATGCGAATTAGAGTGTGCAAGGTCGCCTCGCAGCAAACTAGCAGCAGCATCTCGGCGAATGTCTGCTTTGACGGGCCGCAACGCAGCTAGGCCTGGAGAATGTGAACGGCAGCTTATCCCTCCGGAGGTGCTGTCAGAAAAATTCGAACCAGTCTCAGCTAGGCCAGTAGAGCTGCCTTTATGCCGCACTAAGTTCGCGTCACTCGGCGAGAGCGGCGGTGCGTGTCAGCTTGAAGATGTCTCGGTTGGCTAGCGATCTTTCTTGGGTGAAGTGGTTGTAGACAGAAGAATGGACGGCGGCGAACTTCTGCAAACTTCGCATGCACCTGAAACTCTGAATTGCGCGATCTCGTCGCCGAAACGGAAGATGCGAACTCTCGGCGCGGTTATTGAGCCACCTGCCTGTCTTCTGCTTTTCCGTCACACCCAGTTCTCTGAGTGCCGCCCGATAGGACGCGAAGCGGTCCGTGACCAACTCGTTCGCGGTGCCGTGCCGCTTCACTAATTTCCTGAGGAATTACAATGCCGCCGGCTTGTTTCGACGTTTGGTGACCACGGTTTCAAGCACCTCACCTTCACGATCTTCTGCGCGCCACAGATAATGCCGCTTGCCGTTCACCTTTACGAAGACTTCATCCACGTGGCATTTCGATCCTGAGTATGCCCGCAGCTGTTGGTCCCGTTTTCTCCGGATTTCCGATGCGAACATCCGGCCGAAACGGTTCCACCAATACCACACTGTCTCGTGGCTGACTTCGATGCCACGCTCATGCAGCAGGTCTTCTACATTTCTAAGCGATAGCGGAAACCGAACGTAAAGCATCACCGCAAGGCGGATGATCTCGGGACTGGTTTTGAAGTACTTGAAAGAGGCAGGTCTGTCATGGGCACAAGCTACGCAACACCCCCGCCCTGCTACAGCAAAGTTCTTCTGACAAGACCAGATCAGACACGTTCAGCTCGTTTTCGAGCCGAGAACCATGCCGTCGTTTGGAAATCGATAGGTCCTGAGCCTAATAATTTTCAGGTCGGAAAAAAGGTCATCAATCCACTTGCCATAGCTACTAAGGCATAGCGTCCTATTTGACTTTCACCCGGACAAATCGTGATACTCTTGTCAGAAGAATAGTGATCGGCGCCCCCTACCGTCCGGCAGCAGGCAGGTTCTTCGCTAAGGCGCATTCCTCACACGGGATCCCGGGTAAGATCGTAACCGACAAGAGCGGAGCCACCGCGGCTGGAACTCCCGCAACAGAAGCGGTCCGTCACTATCACCTGAAAATTCGCACGATTATCAAAAATCAATTGATAGAGCTGTCGTCTCCTTATGGCTGGTTCGAGATCATCAAACGGAGCATATGTAAACGGACACAGCTATTCCTCAGGAGCATGCATGAGCACCAAGTACTTTGCGCCACACGGTGGACATCCCGGGCAAGACCAACTGTTGACGGACCGCGCTGTATTTACTGACGCTTATGCTGTGATCCCAAAAGGCACAATGCGGGACATTGTGACCAGTTTTCTCCCGTTCTGGGACGACACGCGCCTGTGGGTAATCTCACGTCCGCTGAGCGGTTTTGCCGAGACATTTTCACAATACATCATGGAAGTGCAACCCGGCGGTGGCTCTGACCGACCCGAGACGGACCCCGAAGCCGAATGCGTATTGTTCGTGGTCGAAGGCACCGCGACCTTAGTCGCCGAAGGCACAACCTATGATCTGACACCCGGAGGCTATGCCTATCTGCCCCCGGAAAGTGACTGGACCCTGCGAAACCAAGGGAATGAAGTTCTGCGTTTCCATTGGATTCGAAAGGCTTATGAAGCCGTAGAAGGCCTTGATAGACCCGACATCCTTGTCCTCAACGAAAATGAGATCGCGCCAACACCCATGCCCGGGACAGATGGAAAGTGGGCTACAACGCGATTTGTCGACCCAAGCGATCTGCGCCACGACATGCATGTAACCGTGGTGACCTTTGAACCCGGCGCGGTCATCCCCTTCCTTGAAACCCATGTCATGGAGCACGGTCTCTATGTTCTGGAAGGAAAGGCAGTCTACCGACTGAATAACGACTGGGTCGAAGTGGAAGCCGGTGACTATATGTGGCTACGGGCGTTCTGCCCCCAGGCTTGCTATGCAGGTGGCCCGGGTAAGTTTCGCTACCTGCTATACAAGGACGTTAACCGGCATATGGCGCTGCGACCGGGACCTGCCGCCTACCCGCAGCACCAGCGCCTCAGGCCTGCAGCGGAGTAACTGTTCCACCGATGGCAAGTGTTAACTGATGTGCCGCCTCAATGACGGGGCGGCTTAGCCTTTCAATCTCGGCCTCGCTGACCCGGCTTGTCGGCCCGGACACCGAAATCCCTGCCACTGCCTCTCGGTTGATATCGAAGACCGGCGCCGCAATACATCGCATACCCGCATTTTTTTCTTCATTGTCCACAGAGAAGCCCTGCGCCCTGACGGCTGCCAGGTCCTCTTTCAACGCTCCCGGATTGGTAATCGACCGATCCGTGAATGCCTGAAGCTCGGTGTTGGACAACAATCGGTCCAACCTGTCTTCATCCATAAAGGCCAGCAATGCTTTCCCGATCCCCGATGCGTGCATTGGGGACAACGTGCCAGGTGGAAAGAACGCACGGATACTGGCGTGTGTTTCCACTTGGCTCAGAAACAACACCGCGCCTTCTTTCTCTACCCCCAGATTGGCGGTCTCGCCGGTGGCTTCCATGAGTTTTCGCATGACTGGTCTGGCCCGGTCCACAAGGCTGGTGCGGCGCAAGAATCGTGAACCAATAACGAAGGCACGGGGCCCGATGTGCCAAACCTGCTCGACATGATCGAATTCCACGAGTCCTCTGCCTTCCAACGTCACGAGAATACGATAAACAGTGGCCGGTGACTGACCCATTTCGTCAGACAGCGCGGTCAACGCTTTGCCTTGCGCCTCGCTCAAATACTCAAAAACTTCCATCGCACGGTCGAGCGACTTGATCGTATTTTGCGCTGTCTTGTCGTCCCATCCCCGTGGTCTTCCACGGGCTTTTCGGCGGGCTCCGAGAGTATTTTCTTGAGAATCCATAAAAACCCTCCAATCCTTTGTGAAAGACGAATTCATCATATGAAAAATAGAAACCACTGACAAATATAAAATAAATATCAATCTTCGCTTTTTGAAAGGCAATTTCAAAAATATATCCGACTAAGCGGCTGGAGCTTATTGTGTGGGCAACGACGGAAGGAGACCATCCATGAGCTTTCAAAATCCCGTTTTCATCCCGGGGCCGACAAATATCCCGGAAAGCCTGCGCAAGGCTTGCGATATGCCCACGATCGACCACCGCTCGCCGCTGTTCGGGCAAATTCTGCATCCTGCGCGCGCGGGTGTGCAGAAAATTCTGAAAAGCGACAGTGCCGAAGTCTTCATCTTCCCTTCGACCGGGACCGGCGGTTGGGAAACCGCACTGACCAACACTCTGTCCGCCGGTGATAAGGTTTTGGCGGCGCGCAATGGCATGTTCAGCCATCGCTGGATCGACATGTGCCAGCGCCATGGTCTGAATGTCGAAGTCGTCGAAACCCCTTGGGGTGAAGGTCTGCCAGCTGATCGTTACGAAGAGTTTCTGACCGCCGACACAAGCCACGAAATCAAAGTTGTTCTTGCCACGCATAATGAGACGGCAACTGGCGTGAAGTCGGATATCGCTGCTGTGCGCAAGGCGTTGAATGCGGCCCAGCATCCCGCCTTGCTGTTTGTTGACGGCGTATCGTCTATCGCATCCATGGATTTCCGTTTTGACGAATGGGGCGTCGACGTTGCTGTCACGGGCTCACAAAAGGGTTTCATGCTACCCGCGGGTCTTGCCATCGTCGGCTTTAGCCAAAAGGCAATGGAGGCGACCAAGACGGGCACCCTGCCCCGCACCTTCTTTGATGTGCATGACATGGCGAAGGGCTATGCCAATAACGCCTATCCTTACACTCCTGCAGTTGGCTTGATGAACGGCCTCAATCAGGCCTGTGATATGCTGTTGAACGAAGGCTTAGAAAACGTCTTTGCCCGACATCATCGGATTGCCGAAGGGGTACGCGCCGCCGTTGGTGCCTGGGGGCTGGAGCTTTGCGCAGCCGACCCGACGGTGTATTCTGACACTGTAAGCGCGATCCGCACCCCGAGCGGTTTCAATGCAACCGATATCGTTACGCACGCAGCAGAAAAGTACGGCGTTGCTTTCGGTGTGGGACTCGGCGAAGTCGCTGGCAAGGTATTCCGGATTGGACATCTTGGAAGTCTGACGGACGTCATGGCTCTGTCCGGGATTGCCACCGCCGAGATGTGCATGGTCGATCTGGGTCTGAATATACAACTCGGCTCCGGTGTAGCCGCTGCGCAAGAATACTATCGCGGTCATTCAGCTGCCGTTCAAAAG
This sequence comes from Ruegeria arenilitoris, assembly GCF_013032445.1. Classification (GTDB taxonomy): domain Bacteria; phylum Pseudomonadota; class Alphaproteobacteria; order Rhodobacterales; family Rhodobacteraceae; genus Ruegeria; species Ruegeria arenilitoris_F. The sequence continues at coordinate 359,327 of NZ_WQCA01000001.1, forward strand.
GACGCCGCGTGATGAAGGATTACACTATGTACATCCCAACCTATGAGGACATGCTTGCGGCGCATGATCGGATTGAACCTTTTATCCGCCGTACCCCGGTCCGGACTTCAGACTATCTGAACGAGCTGACCGGGGCGCAACTGTTCTTCAAATGTGAGAACTTTCAGGAACCAGGTGCGTTCAAAGTGCGCGGCGCCACAAACGCGGTGTTCGGCCTTGATGAAGAGCAAGCAAAGAAAGGCGTTGCGACGCATTCTTCGGGCAACCACGCCTCATGCCTGTCCTATGCAGCGATGAAGCGAGGTATTCCCTGCAACGTCGTGATGCCACGTACAGCGCCACAGGCAAAGAAAGATACGGTTCGTCGCTATGGCGGCAAGATCACCGAATGTGAGCCCTCAACCTCGTCGCGCGAAGCGACTTTTGCCGAGGTCCAGGCGGCAACGGGAAGTGACTTTGTCCATCCCTACAACGATCCGCGTGTAATCGCCGGACAGGGTACATGTTCGCGTGAATTCATTGAACAGACAGATGGATTGGATGCGGTTGTAGCACCCATCGGCGGCGGCGGCATGGTGTCGGGCACTTGCCTGACCTTGTCAAACCTTGCCCCCGAAACAGCGATCATCGCGGCTGAACCAGAACAGGCTGACGATGCCTATCGCAGCTTCAAGGCTGGCCACATTATCGCAGATGATGCACCAAAGACGATTGCCGATGGTCTGCTGGTCCCACTGAAAGACCTCACGTGGCACTTCGTTTCGAACCACGTATCCGAGATCTACACGGCCTCAGAGCAAGAGATCATCGATGCAATGAAGTTGACGTGGAAACACCTGCGGATCGTGATGGAGCCATCCTCAGCCGTTCCGCTCGCCACAATTCTAAAGAACCCGGATGCCTTCAAGGGCAAGCGGGTTGGCCTGATCATCACCGGAGGCAATGTCGATCTGGACAAGCTGCCCTGGCTGAATGTGTGACAGCAATTCAGCCGACATCAATCTCGACATAGGAAAACGGAAATGAAAGATATGACCAATCTCGACCAGTTCGAAGTAGGCTATGACATTCCGGCCAAGCCCGGAATGGATGAAGCAGATATCCAAACCCCCAGCCTGGTTCTGGATCTCGACGCGCTTGAGCGGAACATCAAGAAAATGGGTGATTACGCCAAAGATCACGGCATGCGTCACCGTGTGCATGGCAAAATGCACAAGTCGGTAGATGTCGCCAAGTTGCAGGAGAAAATCGGCGGTGCCGTCGGTGTCTGCTGTCAGAAAGTATCCGAGGCCGAGGTCTTTGTGCGCGGCGGCATCAAGGATGTTCTGGTGTCGAACCAGGTACGCGATCCTGCCAAAATCGACCGCCTAGCCAGCTTGCCGAAGCTGGGCAGCCGTATCATTGTTTGCGTTGATGATCTGGACAACGTTGCGGATCTTTCGGGTGCTGCTGTTGATCACGGAACGCAACTTGAGGTTTTCATCGAAATCGACTGTGGCGCCGGCCGTTGTGGTGTGACCACGACACCCGAAGTTATCGAGATCGCCAAAGCGGTTGAAGCTGCCGAAAACCTGAAGTTCACCGGCATTCAGGCCTATCAGGGTGCTATGCAGCACCTCGACACCTACGAGGCGCGCAAGGAAAAGCTCGATACAGCCATCGCGATGGTGAAAGACGCCGTTGAGGGCTTGAAAGCAGAAGGCATCGAATGCGAGCTGGTCTCGGGCGGTGGTACTGGCTCCTACTACTTCGAATCCAACTCGGGCGTGTACAACGAACTGCAGTGCGGGTCCTACGCGTTCATGGATGCCGACTATGGCCGTATCCTGGACAAGGACGGCAACCGAATCGACCAGGGCGAATGGGAAAACGCCTTCTTCATCCTGACCAGCGTCATGAGCCACGCCAAGGCGGACAAAGCAATCGTCGACGCGGGTCTCAAGGCGCAATCCGTTGACAGCGGACTGCCGGTTGTCTTCGGCCGTGACGATGTCGAGTACATCAAGTGCTCGGACGAACATGGCGTCGTCATGGACCCGCAAGGGGTGCTCAAGGTAAACGACAAACTGAAGCTGGTGCCGGGGCACTGCGACCCGACCGCAAATGTGCACGATTGGTACGTCGGCGTTCGCAACGGTAAGGTCGAAGCCGTCTGGCCAGTATCCGCGCGCGGTCGCGCTTATTGAGCCGAGCAATTTAAAGGCAGGAAAATCCGGCTCGAATGTAGCCTGATAGCCGCCCGTGTGCCTTCCCTCCCTTCGGGAAAAGCACGCGGGTGCACGAATTATGAGTGGAGAAAAATATGCTGATCGTACCCGAGCGCGAGATCGCTGACCTGATGACCCGCCAAGCGGCCTTTGACGCCGTCGAAAAGGTCTTTGCTGCCATGGCGTCGGGCGACGCCTACAACTTCCCCGTCGTGCGAGAAGCGATTGGGCATGAAGAGGCACTCTATGGCTTTAAGGGTGGATTTGACCGCGCGGGCCTGACACTGGGCCTGAAAGCGGGCGGTTACTGGCCGAACAATCTGGAAAAACGCGGACTTATTAACCACCAGTCCACCGTGTTCCTTTTCGACCCCGACACAGGCAAACCCTCAGCTATGGTTGGGGGCAACCTTCTGACTGCCCTACGCACAGCGGCGGCATCGTCCGTATCGATCAAACACCTCGCGCGTGAAGACGCAAAGGTGATCGGGATGGTCGGCGCTGGCCACCAAGCGGCTTTTCAGCTTCGTGCAGCGTTGGAGCAGCGCGTTTTCGAGAAGGTGATCGGCTGGAACTACCACCCCGAGATGCTGCCGAATATCGAAAAGGTCGCCAATGAAGCCGGTCTTCCCTTTGAGGCGGTCGAGCTTGACGGCATGGCCGAGGCAGATGTGATTATCTCGATTACATCCGCATTTGCACCGTCGCTGATGGTGGATCATGTCAGCCCTGGCACACATATCGCCTGTATGGGTACTGACACGAAGGGCAAACAGGAAGTTGAAGCGGCCCTGCTGGTCAAGGCGACGGTATTTACCGACGAAGTTGCGCAATCCGTTACCATCGGTGAAGCACAGCATGCCGTCGCGCAAGGCCTGATCCAAGAAAGCGACGTGGCCCAGATTGGCGCGGTTATCAACGGCACAAATCTGGGTCGGACATCGAATGATCAGATCACCCTGTTTGATGGCACGGGTGTCGGTCTTCAGGATCTTGCGGTGGCATCGTCCGTCGTTGACCTTGCCGTCCAGAAAGGGATCGCAATCGAGGTCGATTTCTAATCACAATCCGGTGCAACTTGTCTCGACGCACTACCGTTAAGGATATCGTCTGGGTCTTGTAAACGAGAAGAACAAAAAAACGCGGCGCGCCAAAGCGTGCCGCGTTTCGTCTTGCATTGGGCTTCAGCGCTTCATGCCAGAGCCATCAGACATGATCGTCATGTCCAATGGAGCCCAGACCGTGACCCGCCATACCGCCGGAAACCTCTTCCGTCGCTTCGTCTGAAAGTTCCTCGGGAAGAACCAGATTCAACACAATAGCGATAACTGCAGCGGGAAGAATGCCTGATGTGGCAAGAACCTTTAGGGTCCCCGGAAGATACTGCAGCGCCCCCGGCTCAAGCTGCAAACCCAAACCAAGGCTGAGGGAAATTGCAAAAATCACCATGTTGCGGCGGTTCCAGTTCACGTCCGACAGCATCGAGACGCCCGCCGCGACCACCATACCGAACATCACGATGACACCGCCACCAAGGACCTCGATCGGGATCGACGAGATAATCGCACCAATTTTCGGAACAAGGCCGCATACAATCAGGAAAAGCGCGCCGATGGTCACCACCATTCTGCTCATGACCCCAGTCATGGCGATCAAGCCAACGTTTTGACTGAACGATGTGTTCGGCAATGCTCCAAAGAAACCAGAGATCGCGGTACCAATACCATCGGCGTAGGTTGCACCCTGAATTTCCTTGTCGGTCGCTTCGCGCCCCGCACCGCCCTTGGTGATACCGGAAACGTCCCCGACGGTTTCAACCGCCGAAACAAAAGACATCGCACAAAAGCCAACGATGGCCGCAACTGAGAACTCAATCCCGAAATGCAACGGATTCGGCAGCGCGAATGAGGCTGCACGACCAACATTGCCCAAATTGACCTGCCCCAGAACAAAGGCCACCGCGTAGCCGACCAGCAGTCCGATCAGAACTGCCGACACCGACAACATGCCCCGCGCAAAGAACTTCAAACCAAGCGTGACAACAATTACGATTCCGGCCATGAACCAGTTCAAGCCAGAGCCATATTCCTCGGTCCCGATAGCAGGCACACCACCGGCGGCATACTGAACGCCGACCTTAACTAACGCCAACCCGATCATGGTCACAACTAGACCTGTGACCAGTGGCGGAAGAGCAAAGCGAATGCGGCCGATGAACAACCCAAGGAAGGCGTGGAATAAACCACCGACGACTACGCCGCCCATCAGGACGGCAATGGCGTCGACACCCTTTCCTACGACAAGCGGGATCATGATTGGGATGAAAGCAAAGGAAGTCCCTTGAACGATCGGCAGCCGGGCGCCCACTGGGCCGACACCAATGGACTGAAACAATGTCGCGACGCCGGCAAAGAACATCGACATCTGAATCATGTAGATCATCTGCGGAAAATCGGGGCTATTCGATCCGAACCCAAATCCGGCTGCGCCACAAACAATAATGGCTGGCGTGACGTTTGACACGAACATCGCCAGCACATGCTGAATTCCCAATGGCACCGCTTTTATGAGTGGCGGAGTATAGTTCGGATCGCGGAGCTGTTCCGGCGTTCCGATGGTTGCATCTGACATTTGGTCTGTCCTCCCTTGAGGTTCGCAAGCCGGCTCCTCTTCCGGCGACGCACCTCATTCCGTGATAGTAAAAGCCTCCTCGAACCAATGTTCTTCGAGGTTGGGCCCGGCCCCAATTCGGTCGACCACCGCAAAAAGTCCGGGCGCATGAAGTGGGGTCAGCACACCATGCCATGTGTTGCGGTGATAGTTCACGCCCTGCCCAGGCGCTGTTTTGAATGCGATAGGCTGTCCCGGCGTGCCGTCTACATCCGGGGCCACAACCACGACAAAGGGCTTGTCCGAAAAAGGTAGAAAGGCCTGGCTCCCATCCGGGTGGCGTTCAACCATTTCCAATTTGATCGGCAGGCTAAAGGCTTCGGACTGAAACACGCTAATCCCGGCTCGTCCATCATGGAAATCCAGCGCGGCGCGGTCGTGATACCGCGCGCACTTGCCCTGATTTATGTACTTGTCCACATCGCCGGCCACTTCGATGACATCACCAAACGGCGCAAACGCCTCGGAAGTCAGAGGCCTGAGTTTCAGAGCAGCAGTCATCCCGAAAACTTTTCAATCAGGCGCAGTTCCGCAATCCGCTCGACTTGGCGGCAGGCTTCGGTGAACTCGGTGTCGCGGTCGCTGTCGATACGACGGTGAAAAGCATCCAGAATGCTGGCTTTTGTGTTGTCCTTGACGGCAATGATAAAGGGAAAGCCGAACTTGGTCGTGTAGGCCTCGTTCAGCGCCATGAACGTCGCGCGCTCTTCATCGGTCAGCATGTCCAGACCCGCACCGGCCTGTTCCGCAGTACTTTCCTTGGTCAGACGCCCGGCTGCGGCTAGCTTACCCGCCAAATCCGGGTGGGCAGTCAGAACACCAAGCCGTTGCTCCTCAGAGGCTGTTCGGAATATTCGTGCCAACACGTTGTGAACACCTGCAGCATTGTCATGGGTTGGTCCCAGCTCAAGATCATACGCACCCTCGGCAATCCACGGGCTGTGTTCAAACACGCCGCCAAATTCGGCAACGAAGGTGGGTTGGTCCATTTCGGACGGGGACAATCGCTGCATCGGTGGGTGTTCCTTTGCCCAGTGGTCGGCTATCTGTTCGCGCGTCGCAAACCAGACACCGTCGTGTTTCTTGAAGTAGTCCAGCGCTCGTTTCAGCGCCATGGCGCGACCTGGTCGACCAATCAGCCGGCAATGCAGTCCAATCGAGAGCATTTTCGGCGCGCCGACCTCACCCTCGGCGTAAAGCATGTCAAAGCTGTCCTTCAGATAGCTTTCGAACTGCTGCCCATTGGTGTACCCAGCCTGGATCGCAAACCGCATGTCATTGCAATCCATTGTGTATGGCATGATGAGCTGATCCTTACCCCCAGCCTTGGTCCAATACGGCAAATCGTCGGCATAGCTGTCGGCGATATAGGCGAAATTGCCTTCCTCAGCGGCCAAGTCGACAGTGTTCATGGAACAGCGGCCTGTATACCAGCCCCGCGGTGCTTGGCCCGTGACTTCAGTGTGCAGGCGGATCGCTTCACGTATCTGAGCCCGTTCTTCCGCCGGCTCCATATCCTTGTGTTCAACCCACTTCAGACCATGGCTGGCAATCTCCCAACTTGCATGTTGCATGGCAGAGACTTGGGCCGGAGCACGCGCCAGCGCGGTGGCAACGCCATAAACGGTGACAGGTAAATCCTGCAAAAGCTGATGCACCCGCCAAAAGCCGGCGCGGCTGCCATATTCGTATATGGACTCCATATTCCAGTGCCTCTGCCCGGGCCAAGGCGCCGCACCGGTGATCTCGGACAGAAATGCCTCAGAGGCGGAATCTCCATGCAGTACGTTGTTTTCACCGCCTTCTTCATAGTTCAGTACGATCTGAACCGCGATCTTGGCATCATTTGGCCAGTTGGCTTTGGGTACTTGTCCACCGTAGCCGGTCATATCTCGTGGATAAGGCTTCACATCAAATTCCTTCTTCTTGAATTGATCAATACCCCAGACAATCAACGATGTTTTTCAAAAAATTCGCGAAGCTGCCTTAGGACAGACACCCTTTGCCACTTGCACGGTTATCGGAATACTAGATTTAAAACTTGAGGAATGCTTCTAATGACCGGCTATCTTACGACACATGTACTGGATACGGCGCGGGGATGCCCCGCCGAAGGCTTGAAAATAGATCTGTTTCGGATTGAAGGTACAAACCGCACAATACTGAAATCCCTGGTCACCAATACAGACGGGCGCACCGATGAGCAGATTCTGCCCGCAGCCGAGTTTTCAACTGGCGAATACGAGCTGGTATTCTATGCCGGAGAATATCTTGATGCCTCGGGCACACCACACGAAGAACCACGATTTCTGGACGTGATCCCGATCCGCTTCGGGATGTCCGAGCACTCGCATTACCATGTGCCACTGCTTCTGTCGCCGTTTGGATTTTCAACCTATCGCGGCAGCTGAGGCCCCTACCAGGACGTGTTTGCTGCTGCAATCGAAGAGCCAATGCGTTCTATTACAAATTCCATGAAAAGTCGCGTTTTGGGATCCTGCATTCGGCGGTGCGTAAACAGACACGCCATTTGTATCGGTTCCGGTGGTGTCTTTCGCGCCACCGGAACCAAGTTTCCAGCCTTAAGGTGCTGAGCAATCTCGAATATCGGCTTCATTGCAATGCCATGACCGGCCAGCGCCCAGTCTGTCAGCACGTCGCCATCGTCTGACTCATAGCGCCCCGAGACGCGGAACCGTTTTGGCCCAGTATCTGTTCTAAGCAGCCATTGAAATTCGGTCGCTCCAGGAAAGCGAAGGTTTAGGCACTCATGCGATTCGGCGATAATTTCCTCGCCACTTTCAGGCATCCCACGTTTTTTGATGTATTTCGGGGATGCACAAAGAACTCTTTCCACATCTGCAATCTTTCGGATGCGCAAATTGCTGTCCTCTGGCTGACCTAGAAAAAAGGCCAGGTCCAGGCCTTCGGTCGTCAGATCCACCTTTCGATCAGTCAATCGAAGCCTGACACTCACCTCAGGGTATTCAGCGAGAAACTTTGGCACCTGAGGCGCAATCAATCGCCGGCCAACACCCAATGGCGCCGCGACGTAGAGCGAACCTTTAAGGTTCTCAGTAATGTTGACAATTTGTGCTTCTGCGCGATCGACCGCTTCGAGAATGTCTGCCGCCCCGCGATAGAACGATTTTCCTTGCTCAGTCGGCGTGAGGCTGCGCGTAGTACGTTGAAAAAGACGTACGCCAAGGTGCTCTTCCAGTTGTGATATTCGCGCCGACGTTACCGCCGGTGAAACCCGCAAGTCACGGCCCGCAGCGGACATACTGCCCAATTCGTAGACCCGGACAAAGGTTCTGATGTTATCAAGATATGACATTTTTTTGCATTTTTTGATACTGCTTGGTCTTTACCAGCAATACCAGAACAAAACAGTCTCGCCTAGAGTGCAGGCAACTATAGAAACTTAGGAGCAATGCCATGTATGATCTGGCCGTAATGTGGGAGTGGATCGCTTTTTCGGTCCGCTGGCTGCATGTGATCACCGCGATGGCGTGGATTGGCGCGTCATTCTACTTTATCGCGCTGGACCTCATGCTAAAGCCGAACCCAGCCCTGCCGGACGGGGCCTACGGCGAAGAATGGGAAGTGCATGGGGGCGGGTTCTACCACACCGTCAAATACCTTGTGGCACCAGCCCGGATGCCTGAACACCTGACCTGGCATAAATGGCAGAGCTATACGACGTGGCTCTCTGGTGCGGCACTGCTCATGATTATCTACTGGGTCGGCGGCGAGTTGTTCCTGCTTGATCCAACAAAAGTGGACCTCGCCTTGTGGCAGGGGATACTGATCTCTGGCGGATCGCTGACTATTGGCTGGCTGCTCTACGATCAGATGTGCAAATCCAAGCTGAGCGATCACCCGACAGTTCTGATGCTGCTGCTGTTCTTGATTCTCGTAATTATGTCATGGGGTTACAATCAGATCTTCACGGGCCGCGCCGCACTTTTACATCTTGGTGCCTTCACCGCGACGATCATGACCGCCAACGTGTTCTTTCAGATCATGCCAAACCAGCGGATTGTAGTTGAAGATCTCAAAGCAGGTCGGACGCCTGATGCCAAATACGGCAAAATCGCCAAAGTGCGCTCTACTCACAACAACTATCTGACTTTGCCAGTCGTGTTCCTGATGCTGTCGAACCACTATCCACTGGCTTTCGGCACAGAGTATTCGTGGATCATCGCCAGCCTGATCTTCCTGACTGGTGTCACCATCCGTCACTACTTCAACACAATGCACGCAACCGGAAAAGGACCGCACTGGACTTGGGCTGTCACGGTTCTGCTGATGGTCGTGATCGCGTGGTTGTCTTCGGTAAGGCCAACTGAGACATGGGAGGACGCCGAAGCACGCGAATTGACCCCTTACGAGCAGAAGTTTGCATCGGCTGCGGGTTTCGAAGAAGCCTACGACACAGTCCTGGGCAATTGCTCTATGTGCCATGCACGCGAACCGGTGTATGGCACGATGAAATGGGCTCCGAAACAGGTTTATCTTGAAACACCCGGTGATGTGGCGCGCCAAGCTGACCAGATCTATCTGCAGGCCGGAATCAGCCACGCAATGCCACCGCCATCGGCGGTTCAAATGGACGAAGACGCGCGCCAGACTATCATTGCATGGGTGCGTGAAGTCAGAGACCAATAGCCGCCCCTCGTCAGAACTGTGGCACATGAACTGGGTTCCCTCGCCCAGTTTTTTTGTTCTCTGAGGGCTACGCAAAAATCCGTTTACTGCGCTGCGCTATATGCTCAACGAACAGACGCACCTTTGGGTCCTGAAGTTTTTTGTGCGGATAGAGACACCCAAAAATCGTCGGCAATGGCGGCGTATCCGGCAGGACCTCGATCAATCGGCCAGCCTCCAGATGCTCCCGAACATCGAAACGCGGTTTGTTGACGATCCCCTTGCCCGCCAATGCCCAGTCTGTCAGCACGTCGCCGTCATCCGCGTCGTACTTTCCGCGGACTTCAAGTTTTCGCGGCCCCATATCGGTCTGCAGCATCCAGAAATATTCAGGCGATCTGGGATAGCGCAACAGAAGGCAGTTATGCGGCGTATGCAACAAATCACCCGGCGTTTTGGGCACACCAAAATTCGACAAGTAATCCGGCGAGGCGCACAACACGCGATCACAATCCGCGAATTTCCGCAGCTTCATCGTGGAATCGCCAGGCTCTCCGATGAAGAACGCTATATCCAGACCGTCGGCCAGAATGTCCACCTTACGGTCAGACAGGCGCATGCGAATCTCGGTTTCCGGGTAGCGGTCTGAAAACTCAGGGACCAGCGGCGCAACGATTCTGCGCCCAACGCCCAGTGGCGCTGTGATACGGATTGCACCGCGCGGGGCATCTGAAAAGCTGGCTACTCGCGCTTCGGCATGGTCCAATGCCAATAAAACGGCCTTGGCCTCGTCATAAAAGACGGTTCCCACTTCGGTCGGTGTCATCGACCGGGTCGTTCTGTTGAAAAGACGCACGCCCAGATGGTTCTCCAACTCTTTCAATCGCTTGCTGGCCACTGCGGGCGTCAACCGCAAATCACGCCCGCCGGACGTGATGCTGCCCAGCTCCATCACTCTGACAAAGACCCGCAGACTTTCGATGTAAGACATTCAATCCTCCCTGTGCGGAAAGACTGCGCCATGGATCTCTCTTTTTCAACGTTCTGTTGAAAGTATTTGCTGTTTGCAGCGATTTTCCGACTCAATCTTTACTTTTATGGTCCCGCTGACCCCCACCGGAAGGCAGGGCAGAGGGAGAATTTCATGACGTATCGCACCGACATCCAGTTTGTCCTGAATGGCAGGGATGTTTCCGTTCCAAATGTATCGGCTGACCAAACACTTCTGGATTTTCTGCGGCTGGAGCGCCGCCTGACAGGCACTAAGGAAGGCTGCGCCGAAGGTGACTGCGGAGCATGCACCGTACTTGTCGGACGGCTTGGCGACGCTGGCCTGACCTACGTCCCCGTGAATGCGTGTATCCGGTTTCTGGCCTCTGTCGATGGATGTCATGTCGTTACCGTCGAACATCTGTCTGGCCCCGACGGTCGTCTGCACCCGGTGCAACAGGCCATGATCGACCATCACGGCAGCCAATGTGGGTTCTGCACCCCGGGGTTCGTGATGGCGCTATACGCCCTTTGGATGCAAACGCCCGAACCATCTGAGGCGCAGGTTGAAACCGCGCTGCAAGGTAACCTGTGCCGCTGCACCGGATATGAACCAATCATTCGCGCCGCCGTCGCTGTCAGTCGCTATGGTACCCCGGCATCGGATCACCTGAATACCGAACGAGACGCCATGACCGCGCGTCTTGCGGCCCTCAAGGACGGACGGCGTGTTGTATCCGGGCCCAAGGATAGCCTGAGCATCCTCCCGTCCAGTGTCGATGATCTTGCCGAGTGTCTGCAAGCCTATCCAAATGCCACGATCGTTGCCGGCGCCACGGATGTCGGTCTTTGGGTCACCAAGTTCCTGCGCAACATCGGGCCCGCTATTTTCACGGGTCACCTCGAAGACCTGAAAACCGTCAAAAGACAGGGGTCCCTCCTCCTGATTGGTGCTGGCGCCAGCTACACCGATTGCCAAGATCTCCTGTCAGAGCACTTGCCACACCTGTCCTCCTACTGGGATCGCATCGCAGGGTGGCAGGTGCGGAATATGGGAACCGTCGGAGGGAACATCGCTAACGGGTCCCCCATCGGAGATACGCCGCCGGTTCTTATTGCCCTTGGTGCGGAAATCACCTTGCGGCGCGGCACCGAATGCCGGACGCTGCCGTTGAATGAGTTCTTCATCGACTACGGCAAGCAAGACCGCCAGCCTGATGAGTTTGTCGCAAGCATCCAGGTCCCCCTGCCGGGACCTAACGATCTGGACGCGGCGTACAAAATTTCCAAGCGTCGTGATGAGGACATCTCCTCGGTGGCTGTCGGCATCCACATGACAATCGAAGAAGGTACCATCAGCAATGCGCGCATCGCATTTGGTGGCATGGCCGCCACGCCGAAGCGTGCATCGGCTGCCGAGGCGGCGCTCAATGGTCGGCCCTGGTCGCGCGAGAGTTTCGAAGCCGCTGCCCTGGCACTGCCGCAGGATTTCTCGCCTCTGACCGATTGGCGGGCGTCATCTGACTATCGGATGCTGACTGCGCAAAACCTGCTGCGCCGGTTCTTTCTTGAAAACGACGCCCAAACCGACACCCCCGTTCAACTGGCTTATGCCTGATCAGGAGACGCAAAAATGAAAGATATCGTTTCCATCATGGGATCGGCCCACACCAACGTGAAGCATGACAGTGCGATCAAGCACGTTACTGGGCAGGCCGACTATACCGACGACATTACATTACCCGAAGGCGCGCTGCACGCGTATCTCGGTGTTTCTAACATCGCGCACGCCAAGCTTTTGGACATTGATTTTTCCGAGGTTTTGTCCACACCCGGTGTAGTCGGGGTGCTGACTGCGGATGACGTACCGGGTGTCAATGATATCAGCCCGACCCACCTGAACGACGAACCGGTTTTCCCGACCGATGCCATTCAGTTTCATGGCCAGCCTCTGTTCGCCGTGGTTGCTGAAACCCGCGACATTGCGCGCCGCGCCGCAGAGTTGGCAAAGATCGACTACGAAACCCTGCCTCACGCGCTGGACCCAATTGCCGCGCAAGAAGCCGGGTACCCGCATGTCACGCCCCCCCTCAAGTTGGAGCGCGGTAACGTCGCCCCCGCACAAGCCGCTGCACCCAACCGGATCAAGGGCCGGATGAGCGTTGGCGGGCAGGATCATATGTACCTCGAAGGGCACATTGCCTTTGCCGTTCCGGGTGAAGACGATGATGTTGTCGTACATTGTTCCACTCAGCACCCGTCCGAGGCGCAGCATATGGTGGCGCATGTTCTTGGCGTGCCGTCCAATGCCGTTGTCGTCAATGTGCGCCGGATGGGTGGTGGATTTGGCGGTAAGGAAAGCCAGATGAACCTGTTCTGCGCGGTTGCCGCCATGGCTGCCAAAAAGTGGAACCGAGCCGTCAAAATCCGCCCCGACCGGGATCAGGACATGACGGCGACCGGTAAACGCCATGACTTCGTGATCGATTATGATGTCGCCTTTGATGACAATGGTCGAATTCAGGCGGTTGAAGGCAGCTTTGCTGCGCGGTGCGGTTTCTCGGCCGATCTTTCGGGCCCTGTGACCGACCGGGCGCTTTTCCACGCGGACAACGCCTATTTCTATCCAAACGTGCGACTGAACAGCCACCCGATGAAAACCAATACGGTTTCGAATACCGCGTTTCGCGGGTTTGGTGGACCGCAAGGCGTGATCGCAGCAGAACGGATGATCGAAGAAATCGCTTATGCCACCGGGCAAGATCCGCTGGATGTGCGCAAGGCCAATTTCTACGGCACCGAGGACCGCAACATAACCCCGTATCACCAAGAGGTCGAAGACAGCATTCTCGACCGGCTGGTTGGAGAGTTGGAAGAAACCTCAGAGTACCGCCAGCGCCGACAGGACATCATCGCGTTCAACAAGACGTCACCGATCCTGAAAAAAGGCATCACGCTGACACCCGTCAAGTTCGGCATTTCCTTCACCGCGACCTGGTACAATCAGGCTGGTGCCTTGGTTCATGTCTACAATGACGGCTCGATTCATCTGAACCACGGCGGCACCGAAATGGGGCAAGGCCTGAACACCAAAGTTGCGCAGGTCGTGGCCGAGGCCTTTCAGGTTGATTTCAACCGTATCAAGATCACCAAAACAACCACCGAGAAGGTTCCCAATACGTCGGCGACAGCGGCCTCCAGCGGGACGGACCTGAATGGGATGGCGGCATTGAATGCGGTCGAGCAGATCAAATCGCGTCTGGTGGAATTTGCAGCTGAGAAGTGGAATGTTGCCCCTGCCGACGTAGTCTTCCACGCCAATCAGGTCCATATCGGTGAAGAGATCCTGCCCTTCGATGCATTCATCAAGCAGGCCTATCTGGCGCGTGTGCAATTGTCTGCGGCCGGGTTCTACAAGACCCCGAAAATCTACTGGGACCGGGCCAAAGGACAAGGCCGTCCGTTCTACTATTACGCATATGGTGCGTCCTGTTCAGAGGTGACGATTGACACCCTGACCGGTGAGTACCGAGTGGACCGTACAGATGTGTTGCATGACGTCGGTCGCTCCCTGAACCCGGTGCTCGACAAGGGGCAGGTCGAAGGTGCCTTTATTCAGGGCATGGGATGGCTGACCACCGAAGAGCTGTGGTGGGATGATGCTGGCCGTCTGCGCACCCATGCGCCGTCGACCTACAAGATCCCGCTCGCGTCGGATCGTCCGCGTATCTTCAATGTGAATCTCGCCGACTGGTCGGAAAATCGCGAGCTGACCATCAAACGTTCCAAAGCTGTTGGTGAGCCGCCGTTCATGCTGGGTATTTCGGTGTTTGAGGCCCTGTCCATGGCCGTAGCCTCGGTTGCCGACTACCGGGAATGCCCGCGCCTTGACGCGCCAGCGACGCCCGAGCGTGTCCTGATGGCCGTGTCGCGGCTGCAAGAGGGGCGCTGAGCCATGACTGCCCCGGGTTCCCTGAATGAATTTCTGTCCACTCAGCACAGCGTGATCCGCGTCGTGCTGACGCGCGTGCGCGGGTCTTCGCCGCGCAATGAGGGGACTGAAATGTTCGTGGCACCAGGAGCGTTGTGGGGCACCATTGGCGGTGGACAGTTGGAGTTCATGGCCATCAATGCCGCGCGGGATATGTTGCGCGATGGTGCGCTGCACCAGGATCTGGATATCCCCCTTGGTCCTGAAATTGGGCAATGCTGTGGGGGCCGGGTCGAATTGCACCTGACGCGCATGCGTGCGTCAGACAAATGGGCGGCAACAGAACGCGCCGCGCGGCGGGATGAGGCCTTGCCCCATGTATACGTGATGGGAGCGGGTCATGTGGGGCGTGCGCTTGCCAATCAGCTTCAGCACCTGCCAGTGCGCTGCATCCTTGTCGACACACGGCCAGAGGAAATCGAACTTTGCACGGCAAATGTCGAAACCCGGGTGAGCGCAATTCCCGAAGCCGACATCTGGAGCGCGCCCGCAGGCAGCGCCTTTATCGTTCTGACCCACGATCATGGGCTGGATTTCCTGCTGACTTCAGCAGCGCTGGAACGTCGGGACGCCGCTTATGTGGGGATGATCGGATCCGCTACCAAGCGGGTAAAGTTCAGAAACTGGGCGCACAAAAACTGTGACGGACAGTCTATCGAACACTTGAATTGCCCCATTGGGGCAAGCGGTAGCCGTGATAAGCGGCCCAGCATCATCGCCGCCTTCGTGGTGGCCGAAGTGATGGCTGATTTGACCTCTGAAACTGCCGCGACCGCCCCGACCGGGGCAAACCAGGCGCCCCTTGTGGGCCACCATCGCGACCGGAAAGGGAGAACGGCCTGACATCTGTCGGGCAATTCCGGTCAAATCAGAGGAGGAGACCGTCATGGACGGGAGGACCTACGAATACAAGCTGTTTACCCGCAGCGATTTCAGCGCTTTCTGGGCGCTTTTTACGGACAACCTTGTAAACTTGCTGATCCTGTCCGGGGTCTGTCAGTTCGTGTTCCAGATGCCAGCGGACATCGTCTTTGGCCGCATCGTCCCAGGTGCCGCTATTGCGATCCTGGCCGGTGTCGCGGTTTACGCATACCTCGCCAAATACGCGGCGAACAAAAGGGGTGAAGATGTAACCGCCTTGCCCTACGGCATCTCGACGCCGGTTATGTTCGTCTACCTGTTTGGCGTGATCGGTCCCATCTACTGGGCCACCAACGACCCGATGCTAGCTTGGCAAGTGGGCATCGGTGCCGGGTTCATGGGCGGCATCGTCGCGGCTTTGGGTGCCTTCGTTGGACCATACCTCAAGCGGATCACACCCCGCGCCGGGATGTTGGGCACGCTGTGCGGCATCGCATTGGTCTTCATCGGCTCAGTGCCTCTGGCCGAAGTCTTTGAAAACCCCATCATCGGCTTTACGTCGCTACTGTTTATCCTTTGGGGTCTGATCGGTCGGTTCCGCCTTCCGGGCAACGTCCCTGCCGGTCTGGTCGCGATTGCTGCCGGTACCGTTATTGCCCTTGTTCTTGGTGAAGCCAAAATTGATACAAGCGGCCTCGGCTTTTACCCGCCAATTCCCTACATTGGAGATCTCATCGCGGGTGTTCAGTACCTGTTTGCCAATCCCGAACTCTTTCTGGTTCTGATCCCGGTTCAAATCTACAACTTCATCGAAACGATGAACAACGTGGAATCGGCCGAGGCGGCAGGAGACCATTACCCGGTCGGCGTGTGTCAGGTGACGGATGGCGCGGGCACCATGTTGGGGGCTCTTTTTGGCTCGCCTTTCCCAACCACAGTCTACATTGGTCATCCCGCCTACAAACGGCTTGATGCACATGCCGGGTACATCGTCGGCGTGGCCGTCGTAATCGCTGCAGCTGCCTTCCTCGGCTTCTTGTCTTTTCTTGCCGGCCTGATCCCGATTGCCGCTGCTGCCCCTGTATTGGTCTTTGTCTCGGTAAGCCTGATCACCAATACCGCCTGGGCTGTGAAACCGATGCACATGGCTGCGGTGTCCTTCGCGATCCTGCCCCATATCTCGGCCTTTCTGATGGTCAAATGGGGGTCACTGATGAACGCATTGCGCAGTAGCGGTGTCGAAGGGTTGCCTTCGCTTGGTGATGAAGGCTTGACCGCGGCACTTCTCATGGAGGGCGCCCACTACGAAGGGCATCTTGCCCTGAGCCAGGGTGCAATCATCACAGGCCTGATCTGGGGCGCCATTGTGGCGGACGTGATTGATGGCCGTTTCCGGATGGCCGGGGCGTTTGCTTTCGCTGGCGGACTGATGTCTTCGGTTGGTGTTATCCACTCGTACACACTGCAGATGCCTCAATTCGACGGGATCACCATCGGTTACTTGATCATTGGCGCATTCCTCTACGTCTACCCGATGTTCGCCCCCAAAGAGGATCTCGAACATCGTGTTATCGTACCGGATGAGCCTGATCTGATCGACGACGACTCTCCGGCGCAGCAGGCCTGATCAACAGCGGGGCAGCCGCATGGCGGCCCCCTACCCTTTCCCTAACTTACGCACGAGATCTTTCATGACACAGAGATTGCTTCGCGGTCGTCTGCTGACCTTCCATCGCGAACCCTTGAACGGCGAAGACACCGGTGCCTATACCTATCTCGAGGACGGCGCCCTGCTGATCCGGGACGGAATCATCCAGGAAACGGGACCCTTTGCTGAGGTGAGCGCAACTTCTGGCGATGTCCCAGTGACGGACCATAGACCACATCTGATGATGGCTGGCTTCATCGACACGCATATTCACTTTCCACAGGTACAGGTGATCGCCTCGTGGGGTGCGCAGCTTCTGGACTGGCTAAATAACTACACCTTCCCGGAAGAAACCCGTTTTGCCTCGTATCAACACAGTGCACTGATGGCGCGGGCATTCTTCGATCAACTCATCACCCATGGCACGACCACCGCGGTTGCCTATTGCTCGGTCCACAAGAATTCGGCAGACGCTTTCTTTACCGAGGCGACCGGACGGAACATGCGGATGCTTGGCGGCAAGGTCCTGATGGACCGTAATGCACCCGAAGATCTGCAGGATACGCCGCAAACCGGGTACGATGACACCAAAGCGCTAATCACGGACTGGCACGGCAAGGGCCGCAACGGCTATGTCATCACCCCTCGGTTCGCGATCACGTCAACGCCGGAACAGATGGCAATGGCACAGGCTTTAACGCAAGAACATCCGGACTGTCACATCCAGACACATCTGTCGGAAAACAAGGATGAGATTGCATTTACCAAGCAGCTTTATCCGCAAGCACGTGATTACCTGGACGTCTACCAGTCTTATGGCCTGCTGGGCCAAAAGACATTACTTGGGCATTCCATTCACCTGGAACCGCGCGAGATCGACGCGCTGGCAGAAACAGGCGCGCATCCTGTATTTTGCCCAACCTCGAATCTGTTCCTTGGCAGCGGCCTCTTTGATCATGAGGGGCTGAGTGCACGCGGTATATCAAGTGGGATCGCCACAGACGTTGGTGCAGGCACCAGTTACTCGATGCTGCAGACCCTCAACGAAGGTTACAAGATTCTACAGTTGCAAGGGTCGGCTCTGCATCCCCTACAAGCGTTTCACTGGGCAACACGCGGAAATGCCTGCGTTCTTGGCCTGGAAGATAAAATCGGTAATCTCGACCCCGGCACCGAGGCAGATGTCGTGGTGCTAAATGCCCGCAGTACAGCCGCCATGGCGCTGCGTATGGATCGCGTTGGAAGTCTCGCAGAAGAATTGTTTGTCCTGCAGATGATGGGTGATGATCGCGCGATTGAAGAAGTCTACGTTTCAGGAACACCGAGCAAGATTGCCCCAGAGCAAACTACCTGGAATGGTAATGTTCAAATCGTTTTGTAGTGGGGCCCGTAACAAGGGCATCTGCTGTAACTTTTGACCATTGATCTGCCTGTCGTTGTCCCTAGCTCGATGGTCGGCAGTACGAATGATGCGACAAGCTTAAGGTGGTCGATGGTTGATTGCACAAATTTTGTTTCGCGTGTTCGAATTCTGTGCTGCCGGTAAGTTTGACCACCTGCAAGAGTACTCCTTCAGTGTCCATCGTCAGGTAGTTGGGCAGATAGCGTCCTAAGCCAAGAGAGCGTCTGGCTCATCTGGCTGTTTTGACTATGTTGCAGATTTTCTGTGAAGCAAGCACCGGGTTTGATGTTTAGAAACTCTCATTGTAGCGCTGGTAAACTATAGTGATCGACAAAAGCGTCGATCATTTTCTTGAGATGGTCAACGGTGTCCACTGAACCAGTTTGTCTCCGCTGGTCAGGTCAGCCGATTACATCGTCGTCCGGGCACTCGTTAGCAGCCTGCCAATGGTAGATTGGTGGCGTGCCCCATTTGTTTTGGAACACTTTGCAAAGTCTGCTTTCTGCGCATCGCCGCCGTTATCAGCCACCAGTGCCGGAGCGGCAGCGTAGGTCTTCTTGGTGGCTTCCCTGTGTCTTACAAGGACCCGGATCTTGCCCGAGAGAACGAATGGCTTCGACGAGAGACCCGCATTCTCAAGGAGGAGAGGGATATTCTAAAAAATGCGGCAGCCTTCTTCGCGAGCCACAAGCCATGATAAAGGAGAAAACGCTTTCCGTTATTTCTGATAAATCAGCTAAGGACGTTTGCCTCCCCTGCATCCATATGCATTGGCGGAGATCCACGCCTTAGGTACTCGTGCAAACTACACTTGGGCCCGTCTGGCCGCAGTAGCCGCTTGTTGATCAAACGCCAGGAATCCAGATCAAAACTGGGAAAAAATGTATCGGCATCTCCAACCTGAATTTCGACCTCGGAAATCATCAACCTATCCGCTAGTGGGATCATCTCTTCATAAATCCGCGCTCCGCCGATGCCATAGATTCGATCATATCCCGCATCGGAGGCAGTCTGAATGGCTGCGGACACCGAGGGGGTCACGATATCCGCGGCATCAGATTGTGAAGATACAACGATATTTAGGCGCTTTGGCAGTGGTTTTACCGGAAGGCTTTCCCAGGTGTTACGTCCCATTATCAGCGCACCGCCAAGCGTTTCCCGCTGAAAGGACTTCAAGTCCTCGGGAAGATGCCAGGGGATATCGCCATTTCGGCCGATTGCGCTATTTTTGGTACGCGCCACGATCAACGTAATCATTGTCTAGACCGCCACTGGCGCGGGGATCGCGGGTTCGGGATCATAGTTAACGATCTCAAAGTCTTCGTAGCTGAAATCAAAAATGGACGGCACGTCGCGTTTAATGCGAATAGTTGGCAGCCTCTTCGGCTTGCGAGTGAGCTGCAATTTCACCTGATCCATATGGTTGGAGTATATGTGGGCATCGCCAATAGTGTGCACAAAATCACCCGCTTCGTAACCAGTAACATGAGCGAGCATCACAAGAAGTAATGCATAGGATGCAATGTTGAATGGAACGCCAAGGAACATGTCGGCTGACCGCTGGTAGAGTTGAAGGTGCATGCGACCGTTCAAGACCCGAACTTGCCAGATTGTATGGCAAGGAGGGAGTGCCATGCGCGGAACATCTCCGGGATTCCATGCAGAGACAATGAGGCGGCGACTATCGGGTGTGGACTTTATCGTTTCGACTAGCTGCGTGATCTGGTCAACTCCCCTTCCAAAGTAAAGGGGTTCATCATCCTTCACCTGCCCGGTCGGTTGAAGTGTGGGGAAAGCTCGCCATTGATGGCCATATACAGGACCCAGATCACCATTTTCGTCAGCCCATTCGTCCCAAATCGTAACACCATTATCGTTCAAATATTTGATGTTGGTGTCGCCGGCTAGGAACCACAAGAGTTCGTGAATAATTGAGCGCAGGTGCAGCTTCTTGGTAGTTACCAAGGGAAAACCTTCCGCCAACCGATAGCGCGACTGCAAACCGAATAACGAGATTGTACCCGTACCCGTGCGGTCGGTTGATTCTTCACCACATTCCAGAATGGCGTTCAATGCATCTAGATACTGCTTCAACTGTGCCCTCGTCTTTCTTTCTGCAGCTTGGACGTCATCGCCTCATAGCTAATACCATGGCGCAATCACATCGACGTTCTCTCAGACCTAATCTCGGATCGAGATCTGTCTATGAAGCGCGGTAAATCAAACAGAATCTAGCCGCCCCACCCATCCTCGTTTGAAAAAACCTGTCATTACGGAAATGGGGAATAAGTCTCTCATTTTTTCATAAATCTCTGATTTAAAACCATTTATCACAAAATAGAGAATTCTAACATCACCTAAAATCTCCCAGTACCACTGGGTGTAGATATTCGCGGGCAGGTTCATCCGCGCCAATTCACGCGCCAGCCCCTGCTGACCATCCTGACTGATCATCGCCTCGTAATTGTCATAGCACCGCGCACTGTCGGCCTTGAGCATCTCAAGAACACGCGCGGCCTCTTCCCCTCGCAGCGAGTCGCCACGGCCCTGGTTGTTCACCTCGGACTGCGCGGCCACGTGATCGGGTGCCGGAATGTAGAACTCGCGGTCCAATATCGAGTAGCGCGCGGAGTATTCGTTCACATTCGCCGTGCGGTGACGAATCCATTGCCGGGCCACGAACACGGGCAGTTTGACGTGCAGCTTGATCTCGCACATCTCAAACGGGGTCGAGTGCCAGTGGCGCATCAGATAGCGGATCAGGCCCTCATCGTTCTGCACCGGTATTGTGCCTTTACCGTAGGACACCCGTGCCGCCTGACAGATCGCCGCGTCATCACCCATATAGTCGATCACACGCACATAACCGTGATCCAGAACTTGATGGACAGTGTAGAGGTGCTCTTCCATACCCGCAGCCACAACGCGGCGCGTTTGATGCGATAGCGCCCGCTGCGCTTCGATCTCGGCCAGTTGATCAGAGGACAGCGGCATGAAACTTCCTTTCCAGCGATGAGTCGCCCGCCACTATATATCGGCAACTTACTGACCGGAACCGCGATATGTGCGATCATTTCCGCAATTTTCAAATTGTGTCCCCGCTGCCCCTCGACTTGCTTAACCGGCGCGCTAAGCTGCTGCGCATCACCTGAACAGAAAGGAAGCCACACATGGGGCTGAGATATCTTCACACCATGATCCGCGTGAAGGATCTGGAGAAGTCGATGGCGTTTTTTGAGCTGCTGGGCCTGAAGGAAACCCGCCGCTATGACAGCGAGTCGGGGCGGTTTTCTCTGATCTTCATGGCGCCTCCGGGACAAGAGGATCGACCGATCGAACTGACCCACAACTGGGACGGAGACGATGCGCTGCCCAGTGACAGCCGCCATTTTGGGCACCTGGCCTACGGAGTTGATAACATCTACGAAACTTGTCAGCACCTGCAGGATAATGGCGTCGTGATCAATCGCCCGCCGCGCGATGGCCGCATGGCGTTTGTGCGGTCCCCCGACAATATCTCGGTCGAGCTGCTGCAGAACGGTGACGCGTTGGATCCCGCAGAACCCTGGGCCAGCATGGAAAGCACCGGTCACTGGTGATCCGCTGGTTGACAGCGCTGGGGCTTGCCGTTTTGGCAAGCCCGCTTCGGGCCGAAACCTGCCGCCTGGCCCTGGCTTTGGCCATGGACATCTCGACCTCGGTGGATGCCACCGAAGACGCCCTGCAACGGCAGGGGTTGGCCGCCGCTCTGGTCGCGCCCGAAGTCAAGGAGGCGTTCTTTTCCTCGCCCATGCCAGTTGCGCTGGCCGTGTATGAATGGAGCGGTCGTTCCACGCAGAGCATCATTCTGAACTGGACGATGATCAACACGCAGGCCGACCTGCTGGCAGCGGCGGCGAACGTGCAGCAATCGGTCCGGTCCGACAGCAGTTCAGCCACGGCGATGGGATATGCGTTGGCCTTCGGCGCAACCCTGATGCAACAGGCCCCGCCTTGTTTGTTTCAGACCATTGATCTGTCGGGGGATGGATCGAACAATGACGGCTACGGCCCGGACTCGGCCTATCGGCACTTTCCCTTTCAGAACACGGTCGTCAACGGGCTGGTCATCAATGCCGCCGATTTCGAGGGAGAGCTGTATTTGATCCCCTTTTTCGAGAACAACGTCCTGCACGGTCCCGGCGCTTTTCTGGAAGTCGCGCAGGGGTTCGAGGATTTTGAACGCGCCATGCGGCGCAAATTGGAACGGGAGCTGAAGGGGCAACAAATAGGCGCTCTTATGGACGACATCAAAGATATGCAGAGATTGTCCCTGCCCGCCGCCCCTGATCAGTAGATATACCGGATCTGGTCTGTCCAGTATCGCTCGACCCGGCGCAGAGAGGTGGTGATGTCGTCGATCCCCTCCAGCCCCAATACACCACGGGTCTGCAATCCTTCGGCATGGCGCAGAAAAAGCGTGGACACGATATCGCGGACTTCCCGCCCGCGTGGGGTCAGACGCACCCGGACCGAGCGTCTGTCGATCTCGCATCGCTGGTGGTGCATATAACCCATTTCAACCAGCTTCTTGAGGTTGTAGCTGACATTGCTGCCCTGGTAATAACCGCGGCTTTTCAGTTCACCCGCCGTCACCTCATGATCGCCGATATTGAACAGCAACAAGGCCTGAACGGCGTTGATCTCTAGCACCCCGACACGTTCGAACTCATCCTTGATGACGTCCAGCAACAAACGGTGCAGACGCTCGACCAAAGCGAGCGCTTCGAGATAGCTGGTCATAAACCCCTTGGCTTCAGGCGCGGAGACCTGCATTTCCATACTCATCCGATCCTCCGATTCAGTCGCGCTGTTTCAAGCAGCATGAATCGAATTCCCGAAAAATCGGTTAAGCTGGATTTTCTTTATTTTTGAAAGGTCTGCGCGATATCCGCAATGAGGTCGGCAAAAACTGCGGGCGGCTGGACCTGACCGGTAACCCACTGATAAAGGTCCTGATCGTTTTCGTGTAGCATGGCGTCGTACAGGTCCAGACCGGCTGCATCCATCTTTTTCAGGTTGCGTTCGGCATAGGCTGACAGGATCAGGTCCATTTCTTTGATCCCGCGCCGCATGGACCGCATCTGCATACGCTTGATCCGTACTTCTCGTGTTTCCGTCACTGGGTCCGCTCCAGCATCAACCTCAACTTCTTTTCCAGACGCGCGGCGCGTTCAGCGCTGGCGCGCATCTCACCACGGATCGCGCGCAACTCCGCAACAGCGTCCGCCAATTCCAGATCGCCCTCGCCTTCTTCGACCGGGGCTTCCATGCCCTCACCCTCACCAGTCAGCAGCCACATGATCGAGACGTTGATCATGCCCGCCATCATCGACAACCGGTTGGCGCGCGGCTCGGACAGATCATTTTCCCAAGCTGCAATCGTCGCCTTTTTTACTCCCAGGCGTCGGGCCAGCTGGGCCTGAGTCATCCCTGCTGCCTCACGTGCGCCTGCCAGCCTGTCCCCGAATGTCGCTGCGTCTGCTCCGTACCAGTCGTTTTCATCGTTCATCGGGGTCTCCTGAATCTGCTTTTTATACTTCTTGATCGTCATTCAGGCGCACCCTATGACAGTCAGGTTGAACATACAAACCGAGGCCGACCATGAGTTTCCTGTCTGCGACACTGTCACGCGTAAAACCCTCTCCGACGATTGCGATGACAGCAAAAGCGGCCGAGCTGAAAGCTGCCGGTCGCGACGTGATCGGCCTGAGCGCGGGAGAACCCGATTTCGACACGCCGCAAAACATCAAGGATGCGGCGGTGGCGGCCATTGCAGCGGGTAAAACCAAGTACACTGCGCCCGATGGCATCCCCGAACTGAAGCAGGCTGCCTGCGCCAAGATGAAGCGCGATCATGGGCTGGACTATACGCCCGCGCAGATTTCAGTTGGAACCGGTGGCAAGCAAACGCTGTATAACGCGCTGATGGCGACGATGAACGATGGTGATGAGGTCATCATCCCCGCGCCCTATTGGGTCAGCTATCCGGATATGGTGCTGCTGGCCGGGGGTACTCCGCTTGTTGTTGAAACCACGCTGGAAAACAGTTTCAAGCTGACCGCAGATCAGCTTGAGGCCGCAATCACGCCCAAGACCAAGTGGTTCATCTTCAACTCGCCTTCGAACCCGACCGGCGCGGGCTATAGCCGCGACGAGTTGAAGGCCCTGACCGATGTACTGATGCGTCATCCGCATGTCTGGATCATGTCCGACGATATGTATGAACACCTCGCCTATGACGGGTTCAAGTTTTGCACCCCGGCCGAGGTCGAGCCCGGACTCTATGATCGCACGCTGACCTGCAACGGGGTGTCCAAAGCCTATGCCATGACCGGTTGGCGCATTGGATATGCTGCTGGCCCTGTCGAGATCATTGCCGCGATGCGCAAAATCCAGTCGCAGTCCACGTCGAACCCCTGCTCGATCAGCCAATGGGCGGCGGTTGAGGCGTTGAATGGCACGCAGGCCTTTCTGGCCCCGAACAACGAGACCTTCAAACGCCGCCGCGATCTGGTCGTGCGAATGCTGAACGAGATCGACGGTATCACCTGCCCCACGCCCGAAGGCGCGTTCTATGTCTACCCTTCGATTGCAGGTCTGATCGGCAAGACCACCCCGTCGGGTACTGTGATCGACTCGGATGAGGCATTTGCCTCCGCCCTGCTGGAAGAGGCCGACGTGGCGGTTGTCTTCGGCGCGGCTTTTGGTCTGTCGCCGAACTTCCGGGTCAGCTACGCGACCTCGGACGAAGCCCTGACCGAGGCCTGCACCCGCATCCAGCGCTTCTGCGCGTCCCTGACCTGAGCCGGAGGCCCCGATGACCGCAGAACTGCCCGAATACTACTTCCGCATCCGCGAGAACGGCGCGGCGGTGTTTCGGATCGACACCGAAAACCGCCAGCGGCGGATCGAGATGGATCAGATCGCGGTCATCAACATCCGCAACGGAGAGGTCAAACCGCAAGGCCAACGCACCCTAACCGAAGCTGATCAGGCCGAAATCGCGCGTTGGATCGAGGAACGCAAAGCCCTGCTGGCGCAGCGCGATATCGACGACATTCACCGCGCGGTTGACTATATGAACCTGACGACGCAATGGGCGCAGTCTAAGGCGACAGATGAGCAGCTAGAGGATGTCACGGACCGGTTGCTGCTGGCGATGCACGATCTACGCTCTGTTTTGGTGCGCAAAAAAGCGGATCGGCTGACTAAGGGCTAATCGGGCAGCTATTCCGCTGGCACACCAACAGCGCGAACTGAACGCATCCAGAACCGCGCCATCAGCAAAACCGCAGCGCAGGCAAGGCCCAGAACGAGGCCCAGCCAGATGCCGATACCGTCCATGCCCTGCACGAAGCCAAAATAGTACGACGCCGGTATCCCAACGACCCAATAGCTGAGCCCTGCCATCACCATCGGTACCTTGGCGTCCTGCAATCCACGCAGCAGGCCCAGCGCAATAACCTGCGCCCCGTCCACCAGTTGGAACAGAGCGGCCATGGCCAGCAGCCCCGTGCCGATGGCCAGAATCTGCGGGCGTTGCGGATCGTCGGCTTCCATGAACAGCGAGATCAGCGGCTCGGCACAGGTCAGGAACAGGATGACCGTCATCACCGAAACCACCAAAGACATGCCCGTCACCGCTATAGCGCCCTTTTCAAGATGCGCCCGGTCCTTGCGACCCAAGGCATTCCCGGCCCGGATCGTTGCCGCATTGGACAGGCCCAGATGCACCATGAACGTGGCAGAGGCCAGGTTCAGCGCAATCCCATGCGCCGCAAGCGGCACCTGACCCAGCCAGCCCATCATGATAGCCGACATAGCAAACAGGCTGACCTCGGCCAACGTGGTCAGACCAATGGGCACGCCGAGGCGCAAGACGCTGAAAAAGAATTCCCAATCCGGTCGCCAGAAGCGTTGGAACAGGCTGTGTTCCGGCAGCACCCGCACTGCGTAGATGACGACAAAGACCAAAGACACGATCTGCGTCACGACCGAGGCGATTGCCGCCCCCATCACCCCCAACTCGGGCGCCCCCCAGTTGCCGAAGATCAGCGCATAGTTCGTCACCGCATTCACCACTGCGGCGGTGACGGTGATCCACAAAACGATCTGCGTGCGCTCCAGCGCGGCCAAATAGGATTTCAGCACCATGACCAATAGCGCCGGGAACAACCCCCACCCTGCGACACGCAGGTATTGTGACGCGGTTTCAGCGACTTGCGGGTCTTGCTTAAGAGCGATCAGGATCGGCTGAGACCACCACAGAAGTGGCATCATTAGCGTCGCATAGATCAGCGACAGCCACAGCCCCATGCGGGTTGAGCGACGAATACTGGTCTCATCTTCTTCAGCGGCAGCGGTGGCCACTATGGGCATCACCGCCCAGCCAAACCCGGCCCCGAACAGGAACAGCACAAAGTAATAGCTGCTGGCCAGCGTCACTGCCGCCAGCGCCTCGACCCCGTACCAGCCCAGCATGATCGTGTCAGTCAGGCCAATCGCAAACTGCGCCAGATGCCCGCCGATCAGCGGGAAACCCAGCACAGCGATGGCCCGGAAGTGGCCGCGATATGTCATCACCTTATTCATCCCATCAGCCTTATGCCCGGCCAGAGGCCGGGACAAGAGGTGATAAGTGAAATTTCAGGTTGAGACTATCTGTGCGCGGCCTGTTGGCTTAGCCGGTCATTTCGTTTCCGGGTGCAGGGTATTGCCCAGAATATGCTCGGACCGATGGATCACGTGATGTGCCTGCCCCACGATCAGAGGATCAGGTTGTCCCACGATATCGTGATCCTTGTCCGGGTAGTCCAGCGTCGACAGGAAATGCCGCATCGTATTCAGACGAGCGCGTTTTTTGTCGTTCGATTTGACAATGGTCCACGGCGCATCGGCGGTGTCGGTATAGAAAAACATCGCCTCTTTCGCCTCGGTGTAGTCGTCCCATTTGTCGAGGCTGGCCTTGTCGATCGGTGACAGTTTCCACTGCTTCAGCGGGTCGGTCTCACGACTTTTGAACCGGCGCTGCTGTTCGGTCTGCGTGACCGAGAACCAGTATTTGTAAAGCTGAATGCCCGACCGGACCAGCATCCGTTCCAGTTCGGGAGTCTGGCGCATGAATTCAAGGTATTCATTGGGCGAGCAGAAGCCCATGACCCGTTCAACGCCCGCACGGTTGTACCACGAGCGGTCGTAGAACACCATTTCCCCAACTGTCGGCAGTTCCTGAATGTAGCGCTGATAGTACCACTGGCCTTTCTCTTCCCAGGTCGGCTTATTCAGCGCCACAACGCGGGCCTGACGGGGGTTCAGGTGCTCCATGAACCGTTTGATCGTGCCGCCCTTACCGGCCGCGTCACGGCCTTCGAACAACAGAACGAACCGTTGGCCAGTTTCCTGTGCCCAAAGTTGCACCTTCAGCAATTCGGCTTGCAATTGAGCCTTCTGCGCCTCGTACGCGCCGCGCGCCATCTTGCGGCCATAGGGATATTTACCGCTCTCGAAAGCTTGTCGAATTCGCTCGGGGCTGGGCTGAGCCGGCTCGGGTTTCGGGGTCGGAACAATTTTGACGGGGGATTGTTTTTCTTCGATTTTTACCGCAGCTTCCATTCAGTCTTTCCTTTTCTCACTATCCGCGGACACGGCTAGCAGAAGACGCAGCTTTTCGCTTTGATTGGTGTCAAATTGATGCCTGAAAAACCCATCAATTCGAGGATTGAAAGGATGATCAGAATGCGTACGGATACCATCGAATTAAACGGCCAGACCTTCTTTCTGCGGCGCTGGGGAAAGCCCGACCTGCCGCCCCTGCTGATGTTGCACGGATTTCCAGAATATGGCGGAGCGTGGAGCGATCTGGCACCGCATCTGGCGGATCATTTTCATTGCATTGCGCCGGATCAGCGCGGTTATGGGCAAAGCTGGTGCCCTGCGGGCGTGGGGAACTACGCCGTGTCTCAACTGGTCTCGGACATGGCTGAGCTGATCGAACAGGTTGGAGGCCCGACCTGTGTACTTGGTCACGACTGGGGCGCGTCGGTTGCCTATGGGCTGGCTATGTTCCGCCCGGATCTGGTCAGTCGGCTGATCATCGCAAACGGCGTCCACCCTGTGCCGTTTCAACGCGCCATGGCCGCTGGTGGCCCGCAATCCGAGGCGTCGCAATATATCAACGCCTTGTGCGCGCCAGATGCTGCGCCACAGTTCTCGGCTGACAATTTCGCGCGGCTTGAACACTTCTTTCGCTTCGGCATGGGCATAGACTGGCTGTCGGACGCGCGTATGGAGCAGTATCGCACCGAATGGGCCCGCCCCAATCGGCTTGAGGCGATGCTGAACTGGTACCGCGCCTCGCCTCTGGTCGTCGCCAAGCCCGGAGAACCGCGCACCGATCTGCCTGAATTGCCAGTGGACCGCCTGATGGTCCGTTGCCCGCACCTGCTGCTGTGGGGGCCGGATGACAAAGCCCTGCTGCCCGAGGCCAACGCGGGATTGGAAGAGTTCGCGCCCGACCTGACCCGCATCGAAATCCCCGGCACCGACCACTGGCTGCATCACCAGCGACCAGAGGCCGTCGCACAGGCCATTCTGGAATGGGTTGCGGACTGACCGCCTAGGTATGGCCCCAATCCTCGGGGTTGTCCGAGTTGTTCGGCGACAGGCCCAGAATGTCACCCTCGGTCGAGCACCCCAACCCGAGAACGGTCCGGTTCGCATAGGCAAAGTAGGCGCAAACTTGATTGATCTCGAGAATCTCACCGTCATCCCAGCCGGCATCTCTTAGGGCCTGAACATCCGCCTTAACCATTTCCGCCGGAGCTTCGGTTAACTTGCGCGCATAATGCATTGCCGCGATCTGCGCCTCACCCAACGGGGCATCACTCAGCGTTTCTGCCTCAATCGCCCGGCGGATCGCGGTGCCTTTATCCGGATTATTCAGCAAGCGTTGCAGCCCGCTGAAATGATGCTCAACACAATACCCGCATTGGTTCAAGGAACTGACCCAGACCCCCAGCACCTCAAGAAACCACTTTGGGACCTTGTTGGCCGAATGATGCAGGACATTCTTGTACAGCGCCATATGGCCTTCCATCGAATGAGGACGCAGTGAATGCGCCATCATGATGTTGTCGACGTTGTTGCCCGGCCCGGTGACCCGCTCGTATAGCTTCCTCAGCTTGCCGCTGGCTTCTTCGAACGGAACAGTCTTGATCCAACTCATATTGCCCCCCGTCATTGCGCCTTGCGTTGCAGCACCGGTTTCTTCCCAATAGTGCATGAGACGAAACTGGATTGCCTCACCATGTCGGGATAAGGTCTCAAAACACAAGAGGGGGGAGTGTGTAATGAAAATGGCGGAAAAAACTGTCGCGGACTGGTATGCGAGTCACCCGATCTCTGCCCCGCACATTTTAACGAAGTTAAAGTCCCTGCGCGGTTCGCTTGAGGATGTCACCCCGCAAGAACTCTATCCCTATGATCAGGATCACTATGACGGTCTCGAGGCAAATTCCCGGCTGGCAGATAAGGTCCGGATGAATGCCGGAGACAGTGTTCTGGACGTCTGTGCAGGGCTATGTGGCCCTGCGCGCTGGTACGTGTCCCAACGCGGAGTAGAGGTGACTGGCATCGACATCAGCCCCAACCGCGTAGATGGCGCAAAGGAGCTGAACGCTCTGGTTGGGTTACAGGATCAGATTCACCCTATTCTGGCCAGCGCCTTGGATCTGCCCTTCGACGACGCGCAGTTCGATGCAGCCGTAAGTCAGGAATCCTTCTTGCACATTCCGGACAAGCCCAAGGCTCTGCAGGAGGTCTTTCGCGTATTGCGCCCTGGCGGTCGCTTTGCTTTTACCGATTGGGTGATGCACACGCCTCTGCCCGAAGACGAGTTCGAGCAATACCGCCAGCGCTTTGCCTGTCAGTCTCTGTTTAGCATCCCCGAATACGAGTCTCAGCTTCAGAAAGCCGGATTCGAAATTGTATCCGCCGAAGATGTCACTGACCCGTGGGGCGAGATTCTGGCACGCCGGCTCAGCATGTATCAGACACTGGATGCCGAGGCCGAACGCGCGGGTAATCCGTCCAAAGGCGATGATTTCCTGAAGATGTACGCTCAATTTGTGAAAGACGTGCAGCAACACCGCATCGGTGGGGTACGTTTGACCGCTGAAAAACCTAAGTAACCTTACTTTAATCGCTGGCACTGTCCCTGGCCCCTGCTCGCTGGGTTGCGACTTTTCAACGTTCCTTACGGCCAAACGCCCACAACACCTCGGGGCCCTCTTCCCCCGGACCACATCACCTGCCATAATGGGCCCCAACCCAAAAACAAGAGCAGCACCGATGCCCGACGATCTGTTGACGCCCAGCGCGACCGCCACCTACGACGCCTCCTCGATTGAAGTGCTTGAAGGCCTGGAACCGGTCCGAAAACGCCCCGGTATGTATATCGGCGGCACCGATGAGCGCGCGCTGCACCATATGGTCGCGGAAATCCTCGACAACTCGATGGACGAAGCGGTCGCTGGCCACGCCAACCGGATCGAGGTTGAGCTGCACGCCGATTACGCCCTGACCGTACGCGACAACGGGCGTGGTATTCCGATCGATCCGCATCCCAAGTTTCCAGACAAATCTGCGTTGGAGGTTATTCTCTGCACCCTGCACGCGGGTGGCAAGTTCTCGGGCAAAGCTTACCAGACGTCGGGCGGTCTGCACGGCGTGGGTGCCTCGGTTGTGAACGCCCTGTCGGATTCGATGGTCGTGCAGGTGGCCCGCGACAAAACGCTGTTCGAACAGCGTTTCTCACGCGGTGTTCCTTTGGGTCCGGTCGAGAAAATCGGCGCGGCCCCCAACCGACGTGGCACCACGGTCACCTTCCACGCCGATGAGGAAATCTTCGGCCATCACCGTTTCAAACCAGCTCGGTTGTTCAAGTCGATCCGCTCCAAGGCCTATCTGTTCTCGGGCGTTGAAATCCGCTGGAAATCCCACATCGACGACGGTGAGACACCGACCGAAGCCAGTTTCCACTTCCCCGGCGGCCTGTCGGACTATCTCAAGGAAACGATGAACGGATCGTCTACCTATGCCGAGCAGCCCTTTGCCGGCACCGTGGACTTCAATGAGAAATTCGGGACGCCGGGCAAGGTCGAATGGGCGATCAACTGGACGCCCTCGCGCGACGGGTTCATCCAGTCCTACTGTAACACCGTCCCCACGCCCGAAGGCGGTACGCACGTCGCGGGCTTCTGGGCAGCGGTTCTCAAAGGGATCAAAGCTTATGGCGAGTTGATCAACAACAAGAAGGCCGCGCAGATCACTCGTGATGACCTGATGACCGGCGGCTGCGCCTTGGTGTCGTGCTTTATCAGCGAGCCGGAATTCGTCGGCCAGACCAAAGACCGCCTTGCCACGGTCGAGGCGCAACGGCTGGTCGAAAACTCGGTCCGCGACCATTTCGACAACTGGCTGGCCGCCGACACGAAATCCGCCGGCGCTATCCTGGACTTCCTCATCCTGCGGGCTGAGGAACGCCTGCGCCGACGGGCCGAGAAGGAAACACAACGCAAGTCCGCCACTAAGAAACTTCGTCTTCCCGGCAAGTTGGTGGACTGTTCCAGTTCAACACGCGACGGCACCGAATTATTCATCGTCGAGGGCGACTCGGCGGGCGGTTCAGCAAAAATGGGTCGCGACCGCAAAACACAGGCCCTGCTGCCCCTTCGCGGCAAAATCCTGAACGTGCTGGGCGCGGCCAGTTCGAAACTGGGCACCAATGCCGAGATCAACGACTTGACCCAAGCGCTGGGTGTGGGCCTTGGCACCAAGTTCAACGTCGACGACCTGCGCTATGACAAAATTATCATCATGACCGACGCGGATGTGGACGGGGCGCATATCGCCTCGCTGCTGATGACGTTCTTCTTTACCCAGATGCGCCCGATGATCGACGCGGGCCACCTGTACCTCGCCTGCCCGCCCCTCTACCGCCTGACCCAGGGCGCCAAACGGGTTTACTGTCTGGACGAGGCTGAACGGGACGAGTGGCTTGAGAAAGGTCTGGGCGGCAAGGGCAAGATCGACGTGTCCCGCTTCAAAGGTCTGGGCGAAATGGATGCCAAGGACCTGAAAGAGACCACGATGGACCCGAAATCCCGGAAATTGATCCGGGTCACCATTGACGAGGACGAACCCGGCGAGACCGGCGATCTGGTCGAGCGTCTGATGGGCAAAAAACCCGAACTGCGGTTCCAGTACATTCAGGAGAACGCGCGGTTTGCTGAAGAATTAGATGTTTGAAGGCGCTGATTTGAAGAATATCCAATTTCACGAAGGATTTGCGTTCGGGCTTTTTCTTGCTGCAACATGCTCTGCGCTCACATATGCTGCGGCAAAAGACTGGAAACTAAATCAAGAAACGTACTCGGATGTGTCGTTGGCTATCGCAGCGCTTGGTGCGGCTGCGTTAACCATTCAATCTATTCGTAAACAGATGCAGCAAGAACGCGAGTTGTCAGCAGAGCAATCGTCGCGAAAGCTCAAAGCAGACCGGGCGCTCTTGGGTTTGGCGCTTCACGATCTCCACGACATCTTCTTAAGAGCTGCACAACAAGTAGTTTACCCAAACGCCAATTTCGAGTTGGACTGGGAGCGAATAACTTCAAGTTGCGAACGTATCGGAAAGTGCGTCGAGAATTCTGACCCTGAAAGCTCTAAGAGCATGGCCAGACTTATGTCGTGGGCACAAGTACACACCGCAAGGCACAAACAGTTTCTAGAAAGCAAAGAGCTTCTTCGCATAGCATCGACGGAAGATATTGTCGTTCTAGACGGAGAAATAGTCTCTCGTGCAGGCGTTGCAGCGCAATTACTAGAGTTTGTTATCATTTGTTCATCAGGCTTCAAATACGCTAGGTTCGATGAAGACCACTACAAGACTCCAGAGGTCAGCGGAGCAGATTTGGAGAGA
The DNA here is from genome assembly GCF_013032445.1 of Ruegeria arenilitoris. Taxonomy (GTDB): domain Bacteria; phylum Pseudomonadota; class Alphaproteobacteria; order Rhodobacterales; family Rhodobacteraceae; genus Ruegeria; species Ruegeria arenilitoris_F. The sequence goes on from NZ_WQCA01000001.1 coordinate 392,765, forward strand.
GGTTTTTGGACTCTAGTTTCTATAAAGATAGAGAAACATGATCTATGGCCTAGAATCAAAAAAACCTGTCATGACATATATACCTAGAACGAATATCCTTGACGTCCTTCTAGTAATGCAAATGTAACCAGGTGCAATCGCAGTAACCTGCTCTCGTGCTCGCCGATGGGGCGGCTCAAGCGCAGGAATGATGCCTTCTATCAAGCATTGGCTGGCTAGCGCGAGCCCCCCCCACCAGCGCCCCACAAACACCACCCTTGCCTAACCCGTTGATCTCGTTCACACTTACCCTCAAACCGTCATTCAAGAACGACATTTGAGGTTCCGAGCGTCCAAGGCCGAAAAAGACCTACAGATATTCGAACGGGAGGACGACATGAAGACATTAACCCTCGGGCTGGCCTTTGCCCTGCTGGCCACCCAAGCCCCGGCGCAGCAGATGCTCAGCACCGCATCCCCAATTCCGGAAGGGGCCGAGAAACGGTTCTGCTATTACGACGGTATGGCCTATTCGCAGGACGCCTTTGTCCTGCTGACTGGCGACAATACCGTCACCGAAACGGTCAGCACGATTCAAGAGCGTCTGCTGCGCTGTCACCGGGAAGGCGACGGCACTCTCAAGTGGAAACCGCAGAGCACGTTCTCGACCAATAACTGAGCCCGCAGGGTGGGCGTTCTAGCCCACCTTCTCGTCCAGCCAGTCGGCGATTTGGCCTGCGGGCTTCTCCCAGCCGGGTTCCATGAACAGGAAATGCGCGTGGTCTTTGACGGGCATGAAGGTCGCGCGATCTCCGTATAGATCCGCCAGCGCGCGACAGGTGTCGGGGTTCACCGCCCGATCCTCGGCGCCCGAGACGACCAGCACGGGGCAATCGACCTTGTCGATATCCACCTTCATCGCGTGGTGGTCGTCGAACATCCAGAAGAACATCTCAAACATCACCCGACCGCTTTCGGCGCCGAGGCGATCGAACACAGCGTGCTGCTGCGCCTCGGGCATTTTGTTCAGCGCGAAGGGGGCCATCAGGTCGAACTCGACCCGCATGGGCTGTTTCCAGAAGGCACCACCCTCCATCAACGCACGCGGGATGGCGCGTTCGTCATCGGTTTCGGGCAACGTCCCCCAGGCGGCGTTCGGGTTGATCAGCACGATGGCGCTGGCTAACCCGCGAGACGCCACCTGCTGCGCCACCACCCCAGCGATGGCGTGGCCGAGCAGCACCGGTTTGCTGTCCAACCCCTGCACGAATTCGGCGATGTCGTTGGCATAGTCCATGACGCTGGTGTCGGTCAGGCCGGGATCGGGTTCGGCCTTTGGATCTCCGCCATGATAGCGCAGGGCCGGGGTGTGCACCGTCCAGCCGCGGTCGCGGAAGAAACCCGCGTAATCTTCCATACACCACGGCCCGGCAAAGGCCCCGTGGATCAGAACAATCTCTTTGGTCATCAAAATCTCCCTCACCTCTGATCAGTATGAGAGGTGAGGGATGGGTTCGGCAAGCCTGTTACAGCGCCGCTTTGAACAGCGTGGTCAGGTTGTCTTCGGTCAGTTCGATCGGGTTGCCACCGCAGGACGGGTCAATGATCGCACCTTTGACCAGTTCGGGGATCGCCGTTTCGGTCACACCCAGATCGGACAGTTTGCGCGGAATACCCAGCTCATCGTTGAACTCCTGCACAAAGGCGCGGAAGCCGTCGAAGCCGCCGTTTATGTTCAGATAGGCGGCTGCGGATTGGAACCGATCCGCGATGGCAGACGCGTTGAACTCCAGCACGGCAGGCATGCAGACCGCGTTAGTGGTGCCGTGATGGGTGTTGAAATGCGCGCCAACGGGGTGGCTCATGGCGTGGATGGCGCCGAGGCCTTTCTGGAAGGCGGTAGCCCCCATCGCAGCCGTGCTCATCATCTGAGCGCGGGCCTCGATGTCGGATCCGTCGGCATAGGCGCGCGGCAGGTATTCCATCACCAAACGCATCCCTTCCAGCGCGATACCCTGGCTCATCGGGTGATAGTGCGGGCTGGAATACGCCTCGACACAATGCGCAAATGCATCCAGACCGGTGCCTGCGGTGATGAACTTGGGCATCCCAACGGTCAGCTCTGGGTCACAGATCACCACTGTCGGCAGAACCTTGGGGTGGAAGATGATCTTCTTGGCGTGTGTCTCGGAATTGGTGATGACGCTGGCGCGGCCCACCTCGGACCCCGTTCCAGCCGTCGTTGGCACGGCAATGATCGGGGCGATGGCATCGGCGTCCGCTCGGGTCCACCAGTCTCCGATATCCTCGAAATCCCAGACAGGGCGTGTCTGACCAGCCATGAAGGCCACCATCTTGCCCAGATCCAGCCCTGAGCCACCCCCAAACGCGATCACCCCGTCATGGCCACCTGCCTTATAGGCCGCAGCACCCGCGTCGAGGTTCTTTTCATTCGGGTTTGGGTCCACATCGCTGAACAATCCGCGGCCCAGACCTGCGGCCTCCATAATGTCCAGCGTCGCGGTGGTGATCGGTAGATTGGCCAACCCCTTGTCGGTCACCAGCAGAGGGCGCTTCATGCCAGCCGCCGCGCAGGCCTCGGGCAATTCCTTGATACGGCCAGCACCGAACTTGATTGCGGTCGGGTAGGACCAGTTTCCAACAAGGCTCATGATGTCACCTTCTTTAGATGGTAGGATTTGGGGCGGGTGAGGTTGTGATAGCCGATGACCGAAAGACCACCCCCACGCCCGGTATTCTTGCAGCCAGTCCAGCACAGGCCCGGGTCCAGATAGTCGGCCCGGTTCATGAACACAGTGCCGGTTTCGATCTGGTCACCCACCCGTGCCGCGCGATCTACATCGCGGGTCCAAAGGCTGGCGGTCAGGCCGAACTCACTGTCATTCATAAGCGCGATGGCTTCTTCGTCTGAGGACACCTTCATGATGCCCACGACCGGGCCAAAGCTCTCATCCCGCATCACCCGCATATCATGAGTAACATTGGTCAGGATCTGAGGGGTCAGGTAGGCGCCACCGTCATCTTCGGGGAAAGTGTCGATATGGGTCACTGCTCCGTCTGCGACTGCCTCGGCAATCTGCGCGCGAACCTCGTCCGCGAAGCGCACATTGGCCATCGGGCCGATTGTCGTCTCAGAATCCAGCGGGTTGCCCAGTTTGTAGCCCTTCACGACTTCAACTGCCTTGGCGACGAAATCGTCATAGAGGCTTTCATGAACGTAGATCCGCTCGATCCCGCAGCAGCACTGGCCCGAGTTGAACATCGCCCCATCGATCAGAGTATCAACTGCGGCATCCAGATCAGCGTCATCCATCACATAGCCGGGGTCCTTGCCGCCCAACTCAGTCCCGACGCCGGTAAAGGTGCCTGCAGCTGCCCGTTCCATCGCCTGCCCGCCACCGACCGAGCCGGTGAAGTTCACGAAGTCAAACGCATTGCCCGCGATCAGGTCATTGGTCACGTCATGGCTCAGGAACACATTCTGGAACACGTCCTCTGGCACACCTGCCGAATGGAACGCCTGCGCCATCTGCTCGCCCACTAGCAGGGTTTGCGTGGCGTGTTTCAGGATCACGGTATTCCCCGCGATCAGCGCCGGGGCAACCGTGTTGATCGCCGTCATATAGGGGTAGTTCCACGGCGCCACCACAAACACCACGCCATGCGGGATGCGCTTGATATAGCGCTTGAAGGTCTCATCCTCGCCCACCGCGATATCGGCCAGCGAAGCTTCGGCGATCTCGGCCATATGACTGGCGCGCTCGTTGAAGCCGCCAAACTCTCCGCCATAGCGCACCGGGCGCCCCATCATATGGGCCAGTTCTGGGACGATCTCGTCGTTCATTGCGCCAACTGCGGCCACTCCGGCCATCACAAGATCAATCCGCTCCTGCATAGGCCGTGCCGCCCATGCGGCCTGTGCCGCGCGGGCCCGGCCTGCAACCTCAAACGCCGCGTCCCGAGACAACACTTCCCGCTCAGCAAAAACCGATCCATCAATCGGTGAGACACATTTCAACATCTGCCCCATATCCACTCCATTTCCGAAGGAAACAGGATCCCCTGCTTCATCTGGCCAAAAATATCCCGGGGAGCGCGAGGGGCTGGCCCCTCGCTCCTACCCTCTAAGCTCGCTCGAAACCGCGAGCAACTTCCCAATCGGTCACCACGCGTTCGAATTCCTCAATCTCGACCTCCGCCGCACGGGCGTAGTGATCGACTACCTCATCCCCCATTGCCTCGCGCAACATGGCTGAGGCAAGAAGCGCCTCGCGCGCTTCGCGCAGGTTGCCGGGGATCATGCCGGTATCGCCCTGATAGACGTCACCTGTGGTCGGTGGCTGCAACTGCAGCCCCTCTTCGAAGCCCGCAATCCCTGCAGCCAGCATTCCGGCCATCGCCAGATAGGGGTTCATGTCGGACCCTGGAATCCGGCATTCCACCCGCACCGCTTTTGTACCGTCACCGCACAAACGATAGCCCGCAGTCCGGTTGTCCACCGACCAGATGATCCGCGTGGGCGCAAAGGTGCCTTTCATAAAACGCTTATAGCTGTTGATGTAAGGCGCCATGAAATAGGTGTAGTCCGGGGCGTATTTCAGCAGCCCGGCCATGTAGCTTTTCATCAGCGCTGACATACCCAGCTCATCCGCAGCATCGTAAAACGCCGGTTGCCCATCGGCCCAAAGCGACTGATGCACGTGCGAGGAACTACCCACCTTGTCGTGATGCCACTTCGGTAGGAAAGTTGCTGCGTGGCCGTGCTGCCAGGCGATCTCTTTCACCGCGTTTTTGGCGATCGAGTGATACTCGGCTGTCTCCATCGCACCGGCGTATTTGATGTTCAGCTCTTCCTGCCCGGTTTCGGCCTCACCCTTTGAATTTTCGACCGGAATACCCGCGTTCCACAAATGGTTGCGGATCGGGCGCATCACATGCTCTTCCTTGGTGGTCTGCAGGATGTGGTAATCCTCGTTGTACCCCGAGATCGGTTCCAGATCGCGGAAGCCTTCCTTGCGGATCTGGTCAAAGCTTTTCTCAAACAGGAAAAACTCCAGCTCGGTGGCGCACATGGCGTCATAGCCCATCGCCTTAAGACGGTTGACCTGTTTCTTCAGGATCGAGCGCGGCGCATGGGGCACTTCTTCATGCGTATGGTGATCCAGCACGTCACACATCACCATCACTGTACCTTCCAGCCACGGCACCGGGCGCAGGGTGCTGAGATCGGGTTTCATGACATAGTCGCCATAGCCCCGTTCCCAACTAGTGGCCGCAAAACCATCTGGCGTCGCCATCTCAAGATCGGTGGCCAGCAGGTAATTGCAACAGTGGGTTTCCTGCCACGCGCCCGCCACGAAATGCCCGGCATGGAACCGCTTGCCCATCAACCGCCCCTGCATGTCGACCATGCAGACCAGCACGGTATCCACCTCGCCTGCGTCAACCTTGGCTTTCAGGTCGTCCAAACGCGCTTCATTGCCCATCCCGTTCATCCTTTGTCACCCTCCGAGACCCCGGTCTCGCGCTCCCTTTCGCAGCCGTCAGTCATCGGCCGCGTCCTTTTCCATTTCCATCACCAAACGCGTCTCAAGAACCTGTCCACTCTTGTAGAGGATCGGATAGGCGACGGCGGCTATATGGCCGTGCAGATCTCGCATGGCGCGCAACGTCTCAAGATGCAGATCGCTGGATTGGAAGCTTTCGGTCTGCCCCCGCTCCAACCGTTTCAGATGCGCCTTCCGGCTGCGACGAGACAAGCGTTTGACCTCGGCCTTGTCCAGAACCAGCCGGCGGGCGCAGTCCATGTCATCGACCAGCAGCACGTGACGGGCCAGAGAGAAGCTTTCCAGAATGGCCGCGTGCAGATCGGTCAGTTCTTTCCACCCCTGCGCGGAAAACTCGGTGCGCTCGGTGTGTTTGATCTGGGCGGTGCGGGTCATGCGGTTGGAAACCACGTCGCCTGCCGCCTCAAGCCGGATGGCATATTCCACCAGACCGCGCGCTGCCTTGATCTGCGCCTTGCTCATGTTCTGGCGTGGCATCCGTGCGACAAAGCGGCGGATTTCGGTGAGTTGCGCGTTCACCCTTTCATCCTGCTGCCACAGGGCCGAGATGGCATCGCTGTCATCCTGCTCATAGATATCCAGCACCGGGCGGAACATGCGTTCGACCTGCGTGACCATCTGCAATAGCTCATGCCGGACCGAGGACATCGCGACATTCGCCCCAGATGCGCTGGGATCGCTCAACGGGCTGAGCGCATCCGTAAACTGATCCATCACGTTTGCCTCGACCTTCGGTTCCGGCAGCAACAGGGCCATTGGCCGTTCCATCCAGTTCACGAAACCGGTGGCCAGCACAAAGACAGTCAGGTTGAAGCCGATATGGGCCAGGATCAGCGACTGCCCTGCCCCTGCGACCATCAGCGCTTCATGCGCGCCGGTCACGTTAACCACGATCAGCATCACCAAGGCTGCACTGCCCCGCAGCAGCAGGTTTGCCCAGGGAATGCGTCGGGCCGAGATGGTCATGTCACGCGTCAGCCAGATCGGGATGAAAGCCGAGCCCAGATTGGCCCCCAGCACCAGCGACAGCCCTGCGGCAAAGGGGATTGCTCCGACTTGCACCAGCGTCACGCACATCAGGATAGTCGCGACCGAACTGTGCATGACAAAGGCCAGCACCGCGCCCACGATGAACGCACTGAAATAGTCGCTTTCAAGATAACCCGCGATGGCCGGCAAAAACGCGCTTTCACGGATTGGATCAACCGCATCGCGCAGAAACTGCAGCGACACCAGAATGAAGGCAATGCCCAGAACGATCCGCCCGATAAGCCGCACATTGGCTCGGTCGGACTTGAGGTACAGCCAGCCGCCCAGCGCCAGCAGCACCGGTTGCAGCCACCCCAGATCGTAGGACAGCACCTGAATGACCAGCGCCGCACCCAGATCGGCACCCAGCACCCCGGCCAGCGCAAGGCCAAACGTGACCATCCCCGCCGCGGCAAATCCAGTCAGCAGAACTGTTACTGCGGCCGAGCTTTGCAGGATCGTGGCCAGAACCATACCGGCCCCACCCGCCACAAATGTGTTCGAGTGGCGCGTCAGGATCGATTGGAACAGTGCCCCAAAGCGCCGTTCAATCCCTGTGCGCACCAGTCGCACGGCAAACAGCAGCAACATGGTTGCCGCGAAAATCTCGATCAAAAAGCCTGCTATAGCCATCCGTTCACACCCCGCTGATCCGGGTCGCACCACCGCGCGCCCGGAGTTTTCTTTTCTGTGTCTGAACGGATGCTAGCATTCGCAAAGTCGTTTCCTGTGGTTCGATTCCGGCGCGTGGTATCGCTAACGCGCCGGAATCGGGTCATTTAGCCATAGCGATAGGGCCGTCCAGCCTTGAGCATTTCGGCATTATAGCGCTTGAAGATATCGACAACCTTAGCCTTGGTCTCAGACTCAGCGGCAATTTCATCCCAAAACTTGACCGCAGCTTCCTCGACCGTTGCCCATTCTTCGTCCGGGATGGTGGTCAGCTGCATCTTGGTGCCGTTGACGCGCAGATTGGCCTCTCCGCCCCAATACCACCACTGACGATAGTAGTGCGATTGATCACAGCAAACCTTGAACAAGGTCTGCAGGTCTTCAGGCAGTTCGTTCCAGCGGTCCATGTTGGCAAAGAAGTGCCCCGCCCAGGCGCCAGAGATATTGTTGGTCAGGAAATAGTTGGTCACATCGGCCCAGCCTACGGTGTAGTCCTCGGTGATGCCCGACCATGCGATGCCGTCCAACTCGCCGGTCTGCACCGCGACTTCGATATCTTCCCAAGGCAGGGTAACAGGCACCACGCCGAATTGCGACAGGAACCGGCCCGCCGTCGGGAAGGTGAAGACGCGCTTGCCCTGCAAGTCTGCGAGGCTGTTGATCGGGTCCTTGGTGGCGAAATGGCACGGGTCCCATGCACCAGCGCTGATATGTTTGACGCCGACCTTGGAGTATTCCTCATCCCAAATCTCGTTCAGGCCCCACTGGTTGAACAGGACCGGCACGTCCAGCGAATAACGCGAGGCAAAGGGGAAATAGCCGCCGAACACGGTGACCTCGGTGGGCGACGCCATCGAGTCATCGTCCGATTGCACCGCGTCGATGGTGCCTTTCTGCATGGCGCGGAACAGCTCACCCGTCGGTACCAGTTGGTCCGCATAGAACAGCTCGATCTGCATCCGGTCGCCGGCGATCTGGTTGAACATCTTGATGGCCGGGTCAATCACGTGCTCGGCCAGTGCAGGGCCGGCATAGGTCTGCATCCGCCACGTGATCGTGCCTTGCGCCAGCGCGGGCGTGGCCAGCGGTGCGGCGGCAACGCCCACCCCGGCGGTCTTCAGAAACTTACGTCTTGTCGTCATGTCAATTTCCTCTCCGTTGAAGTTTGCGTGCCCATTCACCGGGCATTCTTGTTAATTCCCATAGACATAGCCGGGCAGCCACAAGGCAATTTCCGGGAATATCATTATAATAATCAGGGCCAGCACCATCACGCCGACAAACGGAATGATTGAGCGGTAGATGTCCTTCAACCCGATCTCGGGTGGCGCCATCGCGCGCATCAGAAACAGGTTATAACCGAAGGGCGGTGTCATATAGGCGATCTGCGTGGTGATCGTGTACAGCACCCCGTACCAGATCAGGTCAAACCCCAACGCACCGACCAGTGGCACATAAAGCGGGGCCACGATGACCAGCATCGCAGTGTCATCCAGAAACGTACCCATGACGATAAAGCTAAGCTGCATCAGGATCAGGATCATCCAGGGCGACAGGCCGAGCTGTTGCGTGAATAGGTTCTCGATCGCTTTCACTGCACCGAGGCCGTCGAACACGGCGCCAAAGCCCAGCGCGGCGAGGATGATCCACATAAACATGCAGGAAATCGCCAGCGTTTGCTTGGTGCAGTCTTCGAAGATCTTCCACGTCATACGGCGTTTAATGACCGAAACGACCAGCGCCGTCAGTGCACCGATGGCCGAGCTTTCCACCAGCGAGGTCCAGCCATTCACAAAGGGCACCATCATGGCAGCGAAGATGATCAGCGGCAGAGCCCCTGCCCCAAGCAGGCGGATTTTCTCGGACCACGGTACTTCGTGCGCGTCTTCCATCGCAGGGCCGAGTTCAGGCTGAATACGGCAGCGAATCCAGATGTAGAGGATAAACAGGCCCGCCATCAGCAGACCCGGCAGGATGCCTGCCAGCCACAACTGCCCGACCGGCTGCCGCGCAATCATCGCGTAAAGCACAAGCACCACCGAGGGAGGCACGAGGATACCCAGACTCGACCCGGCCTGGATGACACCGGTCACCATGGTCTTGTCATAGCCCCGCCGCAGCAACTCAGGCAGCGCAATGGTCGCGCCGATTGCCATACCCGCAACGCTGAGGCCGTTCATCGCCGACACCAGCACCATCAACCCGATGGTGCCTATAGCCAAGCCGCCATTTAACGGCCCCATCCAAACATGGAACATGCGATACAGATCATCGGCCAGGCGGCTTTCGCTCAGCACATAACCCATGAAAATGAACATCGGCAGCGTCAGCAGCGGGTACCATTTCATCAGCTTCATCGCGGCTGAAAACGTGATGTCCTGCCCGCCTGTTCCCCACAGCGCCAGCGCAGCGATGGTGGCAACCGCGCCGATCGCGCCAAAGACACGCTGGCCGGTAAACAGCATCAGCATCATCAGCGCGAACATGAAGATGGCGATAAATTCCTGGCTCATGCCCGGCTCACCCCGATTTCCTGCCCGTTGATCCGGGCTATGTCTTTGAAGAATTCCGAAATCGCCTGCAGCAGCATCAGGAAGAAGCCGAACACCATGATGGCCTTGATCGGCCAGATATAGGGCCGCCACGCGGTCGAAGACCGCTCCAGCCGTCCGATCTCTTCACTGCCGGTCAGCAGGCCGGTGAAATACGAGACCGGCGCGTCGCCCCAATAGCCAAGGCTATAAGCTGTCGACCCCAAACCGCCGTATAACAGCACACTCAGATACAGGATCAGCAACAGCACGGTGAAGGCGTCGAACCACGCTTTCTTTTTGTGGCTCCAGTTGTGGTAAAACAGGTCCATCCGCACGTTCGAGCCCAGCTGGACCGAATACGGCCCGCCGACGATGTAGTATGTCACCATCGCGAACTGCGCCATTTCCAGCGTCCAAAGAGACGGCAGGAAGAACGTCTTCGAGATCGAGGACCACAGCAGGATGCCCATCATCACGAACAGGCCCCACATCATCACCCGACCGATCCGGTAATTGATCGCATCGACCACCCGCACATATGACGCCATCACCTTGATCACGCGAAACCCCCTTCGTCGAACCCAGCAAGGGTGCGGTCGATCCATGGCACCAGATGCTCGGCCATGGCCCGTTGCTGCTGTGGCGTGCGGATCAGATCGTTGCGGATCTCGATCATGACATTCAGCAATCCGCTTGGGTAAGCCTGCGCATCCAGCGTATGTGCTACTCCATCCGCTGCGGAATAGGGTTCGTTCAGACGGGTCACAAAGGATGGTTGCGCGGGCACTGCCTCCGACATCGCCATAGCAAACCGATCGTCACGGCCATGCAGGATACCAAGCTCGACCGAGCGTTGCAGGCCATGAAAAACAGGCGTGAAACTGTGCACGGTCACCATCAGCTGCAGCGACGGGCTGTGCTGCGCGATCTGGCCTGAGACAGCCTGCGTGAAGGGAACATATATGTTCTCGACCCGCACCTGACGCTCATCCGGTGTCATACGGGCGTTGGCAGGGATGTCGTACTGCTCGCTTTTGACCGGCATGGCACCGACAGCCTCAGGCGGGCGGTTGCAGTCATAGACCAGTCGGGACACTCCTCCATGCACCAACGGTGCGGACATCAAACCAGCCATGTGCTGCGCAACGCCCAGCGCGCCGGGATCCCACGCGATGTGGCTTTCAAGCGCCTCGTTCGTCAGCCCCATATCTCTCAGAAATACCGGAATACGGTTCGAGGCATGTTCACAAACCAACAGCACCTTTGGTGCGCCGTCCGCGTTATCCGTGTGAACAACCGTTCCGAAGTCCAATGTGCCGTCCTGCGATTCCGTGAATGTGAATTGTGGAAAAATTTCCACATGATACATTCACCTGTCAATAATTTTCCTGTAAAGATTTCTTCAGAGCAAGTTGTGCTGAAAAATTCTGCACAACTTGCCTAAATTGCTGCAGGAGGACCCACAGGTGCGGGTAACGGACAGGCTGCTGGCCCATCGGGACAAGATGACCCCGTCTGAAAGGCAACTTATCAGCGTCCTGTTGGACGACTACCCCATGGCGGGGCTGGGCAGCATTACGGAACTGGCCAGCGCGGCTTCGGTCTCAACCACAACCGTCGCGCGGATGCTGCAAAAGACCGGGTTTGGAGGCTACCCACAGTTTCAAGCGGCGTTGCGGGGTGAGGTCAAAGAGATGATCTCTGGGCCCGCCGCCAAACGCGACGTCTGGCAAAACGACCTGCCGGAAGAACACATTCTGAACCGCTATTCCCAGCAGGCGCTGGCCAATCAAAAGCGCACGATTGATGAGGTCGATCCGGCAGAGTTTGACAGCTTTTGCAACCTACTCTGCGATCCCAACCGGCGCATTTTCATCACCGGGGGGCGCATCACCGGCGCGTTGGCCCAATACCTATACTTGCACCTGCAAATGATCCGCCCAGATGTTCGGATGCTGCCTTTTGCGGCGTCGTGGACCCATGACTTGTTGGATGTGCGCAAGGACGACGTGCTGATCGCGCTGGATGTGCGGCGCTATGAGAATTCGACCATGTTGATCGGGCAACTCTGTCAGGAACGCGAGGCCGAGATCGTGCTGTTCACCGATCAATGGCGCTCGCCCATTCACAGACTGGCAAAGCACACCTTTGCGGCGCGCATCGCAGTTCCGTCGGCCTGGGATTCGATGGCGTCTATTCTGGTTCTGATGGAATGCGTCATCGCCGAAGTACAGGAACGACTGTGGGATTCGGTCAAGGACCGCACCGCCGAGCTGGAACAGGCCTTTGACCGCACCAAACTGTTCCGGAAATTCGGCCAAAGCTCTGGCTCTTAACTACAACTGCCCGTGAGGAGTGTTGCCAGCACGCTGGCAGGTGGTCACTTTGGTGTCATGAACTTTGTGACCGAAAACCAGTTGCCGCTGCTGATCCTGTTCTTTTTGGCCGGATCGATCGGCACCGCGTTTCTGTTTCGCAAACCGGCGGGGCACCGGGCGTGGAAACTGGCGGATCTGGTTTGGGTTGTCCTTGGTGGGATCGGGGCATTGCTGGCGGTTCTTGCAGGCCTCTATACCTCAGACAGCTCGCGGCTGGACCGGCAGATCGACGTAGCCTATGCCGCCACGCTGGCCTTTGACCGTGATGCGGCACGGTTCCGGTTGCGGTTCTGCGATCCAGCCTATGACCCGGACACCGCTGTCTTGTGCGACAGGGTCGAGTTCCTGTCTGCCTCAACGGCCAGCAATGCCGACCTGCCCCTGTTCATCGCGGTGACCAATGAGGTCGCCCCGCTGCAAGGGCTTCATTTTCTATTCGGGCGCCAGGAAAAGGAAGAGATAGACCAGATGGCCGCCAAGGCCGACGCGTTTAATATCGACCAGTTTCTTGTCTTCACGACGCTGGATGAAACAACCCAGACCGCTATCGACAACATGCGCCGCAAGGTTCCCGCCATCGCAGGGGATTATCTGATCCTGGCCCAAAGCTATGATGATTTGGTCGAACAGGTCGGCAAGTTGAAGGACGAATGGGAATACCTGCAGGCCAACGCGCATATTCTGGTGCTGCAGATCATCGCCCTGTGTCTGGTCAGCTTTGCCGCACCGTTCCGTCTGGGCAAATCCGTGGTTGAGCTGCGAACGACCCTTACCGCCGATACGCCTGCGCCAGTTGCTCCGGATCGGCCCCAAGAAAATACCGGGTCAGAGTCCACAGATTCCGCGCGCCCCGACGCAGCCACCCCACCCGCGCATAACGCTCCGCACTCGTAACAGCGCGGGTGTTCAGCAAGGTGACGCGCGGCAAGGCACGGACCAGCGCTACGTCCTCCATCAGTGGCTGATTGGGGTAACCTCCGACTTTTTCGTACATGCGGCGCGGCACCAGCAACCCTTGATCTCCATAAGGCAGGCCAAACACCCGGCTGCGCAGATTGGCCCAACCCGCGACCCATGCGGGCCAGAACCCTTTTGCCCCAAAGGTCAGACGAAAGGCCGCCGGTTGGCCAGTGGCGAGGTGTTCGGCCACTTCTTTGGCCCACCCCTCTTGCAGCACGGTGTCGGCGTGCAAGACCAACAACCACTCGGCCTTGGCAGCCGCACAACCCCGCCGCAACTGCCCCCCGCGTGAGGGCGCGCTGGTGACGATCTCGGCCCCGGCCTCGTCCGCGATTTCCAGTGTAAGGTCGGTTGATCCGCCATCAGTGACGATTAACTCGCGGATCAGCTCGGTGTGCAGGCCTTCCATCAGTGCTGGCAAGGTTTCCGACAGGGCCTCACCCGCGTTCAGGGTCGGGATGACGATGCTGATCGGTGCTGGCAAGGTGGATACCCTCTGGTCATGGCGGCGGGAACTCCTATATCACGGGGCCGAGGGAAATGACGAGGACCACCCGATGCCCAATCGCCGTATTCTGCGCCTTAGCGGCTCGGACAGTGACAGCTTTCTTCAGGGGCTGGTGACCAATGATATTGAAGGGCTTGATGGCGGGCTTGTCTATGCGGCCTTGCTGACCCCGCAGGGCAAGTATCTGGCCGATTTCTTTTTGAAACGTGAAGGCGACGTGATCTTGCTGGATGTCGCAGAAGAGATCGCCGACGGCTTTGTCAAACGGCTGAGCATGTACAAGCTGCGCGCCGATGTATCGATTGAGGATAGTGGCCTAAACCTGCAACGCGGCACCGGTCCTGCACCCAAAGGCGCCCTGCCCGACCCGCGCCACCCGGATATGGGCTGGCGGGCCTACACGCCCGAGGCTGAAACAGATGACGGCACCGATTGGGATACCATCCGTGTGCAGCACTGCATCCCGGAAACCGGCATCGAACTGACGCCCGACAGCTATATCCTTGAATCCGGGTTCGAAGCGCTGAACGGTGTTGATTTCAAAAAGGGCTGCTATGTCGGGCAAGAAGTCACCGCCCGGATGAAGCACAAGACCGAGCTGCGCAAAGGGTTGCGAAGCGTCCGTGTTGAAGGCTCGGCACCGGTCGGGACGGAAATCACGTCCGGCGGCAAACCGGCGGGCACGTTGTTCACCCAGTCGAATGGTCAGGGAATCGCCTATCTGCGCTTTGATCGTGCGACCGGAGACATGCAGGCGGGTGATGCCACGGTTACCCTGACGGCGTAACATGTTGCGATTCCGGCACGGCTGGCTGCTGGCCGAACACCGCCCCGTTTAACCGGACCTTCGGCGCTGCCACACTGCGGTCAGTTCACTGAACGGATGCGCAAATGTTTAGGTTATACCGTGCGATCTGGCGTGCCAGCGCTGGGCGGCAGATTATCCTTATTATCCTTTCCATCGCCATCGCTGCTCTGGCGGCGGTCCCGTTGGAGTTTCAGCGCGATATCATCAACCACCTTACGACAGACGATATCGCCACTGAACGGCTGATCTATCTGGGCACGGGTATGATGTCAGTCATCTTGCTGAGCCTCGCCCTGAAATGGTTGCTGGGCTACCGCGCAGGCACGCTGGGTGAGGACATGATCCGCATGATCCGGCAACGGCTGCTGGTCCGCGCATCGGACATCCGCGAATCCGGCGAAACAGTGCGCAAGGGCACTATGACCACTGCCATTTCGGCCGAGGCGGAAGAATTGGGCAAGTTCGCCGGGGGCGCATTTTCGGACCCCGTGGTGCAGATCGGCACGCTGATCAGCGTGATCGGATATATCTCATCCACGCAGCCCGGTTTGGGTATGATCGCCTTTTCCATGATCGTGCCCCAGATCGTCATCGTGCTGATCTCACAACGCAAGGTGAACATCTTTGTGGCCGAGCGTGTTCGCATTCTGCGCGACGCTACCGACAAGTTGACGATCGAAGACATCAATGATGTCGCGCGCGACATCGACGCCCAGTTCGACGATATCTATGAAACCCGCCGCCGCATGTTCCTGTGGAAACTGTCGGCCAAATTCCTGCTGAGCGTCATCAACGGCGCGGGCACGGTCGGCGTCCTGATGTTGGGCGGCTATTTGGTTCTGAACGGCAAAACGGATGTCGGCACCGTGGTTGCGGCCACCAGCGGCCTTGGCCGAATTCAAGGCCCAACCGCCTTTCTGATTGCTTTCTACCGACAGGTCAGCGCCAACCGCATCAAGTATGAGCTGATGATGGAACTCTTCGGCCCCAATCCCGAGCGCTATCGGTATCTGAAGGACAGGCATTAAAAAGACCGCGCGGTCGACGCCTGCGCGGTCTTTTCCTGTTTCGAACAGACGCCAGGTTACGCGCGCTCGGAATATTCCATGGTTTCGGTGTTCACCACGATCATCTCATCCTGACCAATGAACGGCGGCACCATGACCTTGACGCCGTTGTCCAGAATGGCCGGTTTGAACGAGTTCGCAGCGGTCTGCCCCTTCACAACCGGCTCGGTCTCAACGATCTTGCAGGTCACTTTTTGCGGCAGCGTGGCGTTCAACGCCTCAGATTCGTAGAATTCAACGACAATTGTCATGCCGTCCTGCAGAAACGGGCGGCGCTCGCCCAGCAGTTCGGCAGGCAGTTCGATCTGCTCATAAGTCTCGGAATCCATGAACACCAGCATGCCATCGGATTCGTACAGGAACTGCTGATCTTTCTGCTCAAGGCGCACGCGTTCGACCTTGTCCGCCGAGCGGAAGCGTTCGTTCAGCTTCGAGCCATTGCGCAGGTTGCGCAGTTCGACTTGCGCAAAAGCACCGCCTTTACCGGGCTTTACGTGGTCGACTTTGACTGCGGCCCACAGACCGTCGTTATGCTCAAGCACATTGCCGGGGCGAATTTCGTTCCCATTTATCTTGGGCATTACATAATTCCTTCACAAACGGTTGATGCGTCAGTTCCCGTCCCTATATCTGGCAGGACACCACCTGACAAGACAACGACACCTAGTGCTGCACTTGCAGCAAGCCATGCACATGACGCAACGCAACTATGCATTTTAGCTGTATCCGAATCACGTTGAATAGGTCATAAGGACCGTCACGCCGAAAATGCAAGAGCAAGAACAACAAGGAAGACGAGATGAGAGATTTCGTTGACGGCACTGCCTTTAATAATGAGCAAGGCAATCGTGCACGCAAACTTTTCGCGGCCGTTGTGTTGGCTGCACTGGATGACGCCATCGCCGACGACAAGAAATACGGCAATGGCCCCGAACAGATCGCCCGCTGGGCGCGCTCGCGCGATGGTCGCGAAGTGCTGTCCTGCGCGGGTATCGACCCGAACGAACGGGTTGTCAGCGGACTGATGGAGTTCGTTGGTCGTGGCGTGCGGACCTCGGTCGCACTGTCGCGTGAAGAAAGCGAGCGCCGCAATGCCGCTCAGCAGGCAGAAGCTGCATAAACAACGCGACTTCTGAAGGAAAAAACGCGCCTCCGCACTCCGGGGCGCGTTTTTCTTTTGCCCTGTCAAAAGAATAGCAGCCATTGACGGGCGACCCAGATTTCCGCACCCAACAGGGCAGCAAAGAACAGCTTGCCCGACAGGGACAACCCCCTGTTCCACAGCACAACATAGGCTCCCGCACAAACCGCTATTGAAAGCGGCGCTACCAACAGGGCGTGATGAGTGCTGTCCCAATAGCTGACCGGGCTGTGAAAAACCCAATCGCTCAGCGGCCAGAATTGCGGCCGCCCGTCGCCAGCGTGCAACATGAAATCCATCACCAAATGCAGAAGGCCAGCGGACGCAGCCACGTTCAGGAACCGCCAACCACACCAAAGACCAATGCACAGCACCAGCCCCCACAAGATGAACGAGTTGTCGATGGCAAAAACTGTTTGCCAGGCGGGTGAAAAATAAAGCTGATCGAACACCACCTGCTCGGGGATGCCTAAAACAAACAGCGACACGCTCGCCATCACGTACAGCGACAGATCGGGCAGCAACGATCCCAGCAATGCGGCCGCAAGGATCCGCCCCCGTGCTGGCCGCGCAAAGGCGGCGGCACCGATCAAAAGATGCGCGGGCGTGTTCATCCGGGCTTTCCCTTTAGGCTCAAATCAGGTCATCTACGCGCCAACGTATAGGAGACGGCTATGGTTCGCGCCATCATGATTCAGGGCACCGGCAGCAATGTCGGAAAATCGGTTTTGGTCGCCGGGCTGGCGCGCGCCTATACGCGGCGGGGATTGCGGGTCGCTCCATTCAAGCCGCAGAACATGTCGAATAACGCTGCCGTTACCGAAAACGGGGGTGAGATCGGCCGTGCGCAGGCCCTGCAGGCACGCGCCGCCAAGCGCGCTACTCACACAGATATGAACCCAATCCTGTTGAAGCCGGAAACTGATACGGGCGCTCAGATCATCGTACAGGGACAGCGCGCAGGCACTATGAAAGCGGGCGATTATCGCAAAGACAAATCCAAACTGCTCGGTGCCGCGCTGGAGAGCTTTAACCGGCTGTGCGACGACGCCGATCTGGTACTCATCGAAGGCGCAGGCAGCCCGGCCGAGACCAACCTGCGCAAGGGCGACATCGCCAATATGGGCTTTGCTTGCGCCGCGGACGCACCGGTCGTCCTGGTGGGAGATATCCACCGTGGCGGCGTAATCGCTCAGATCGTGGGCACGCAGGCGGTGCTGGATGCTGGTGATCTGGAGATGATCCGCGGCTTTGCCGTCAACCGGTTCAAGGGCGATGTCTCGCTGTTCGACGAGGGCCGCGATGACATTGCCGCGCGCACCGGCTGGCCCTGTCTGGGCGTCGTGCCATGGTTCCACGACGCCTGGAAACTGCCCGCCGAGGACATGATGGACATTCGATCCCACAGCGGCGGAGCCTGCAAAGTCGTCGTGCCGCAGTTGGAGCGGATGGCCAATTTCGACGATCTCGATCCATTGTCCGCCGAACCCGGCGTCTCGGTCGAAATCATTCCCGCTGGACGCCCCCTGCCCGGCGATGCCGATCTTGTGCTGCTGCCTGGTAGCAAATCCACCATCGGCGATCTGACCTATTTCCGGGCGCAGGGCTGGGATATCGACCTTTATGCCCACGTCCGCCGGGGCGGCCATGTGCTGGGCCTGTGCGGGGGTTTTCAGATGATGGGCAAAACTATCGCCGATCCCGATGGCGTGGACGGTCGCCCCGGCACGGTTGAGGGGCTGGGCCTGTTGGATGTGACCACCACCATGGCAGGCAAGAAACAGGTCACTCTGCGCACGGCGCGCACCATTCCTGAAAACGAACCAGTGACCGGATACGAAATTCACATGGGGCGCACCGAAGGCCCCGATTGCGATCGCGCATGGCTTGAGATTGAAAACCGTCCTGAGGGTGCCGCCGACCGGACCGGCCGCATTCGGGGCAGCTATTTGCACGGTATCTTTTCGTCCGACACGTTCCGCGCCCGCTATCTGCAACAGCTGGGCGCGACCTCGGACCTGTCATATGAGGACGGGGTTGAGGAAACGCTGGAAGCGCTTGCGGACCATTTGGAGCAGCATATGGATCTGGACAGCCTGCTGGATCTGGCCCGGCCGCCAAAACGGCCCTGAGGCCTAGTCCAGTTCCCGCTCTGCCAGGGCTCGGTAAATCTCGCGCCGAACCATCTTGCGAACGTTGCGGGTGATGCGCTGACCCAGAACACCCTGTAGTTCTTCCCGAACAACCTGCGCGATCAGTGCCCGCAGCGCGTCTGCGTCCATGACCCGCGCCGACTGTTCACCGTCTGCCTCGCTGGACCGGGTCTTTTTAGCGGTCGAGGAGTCCGAATTCCGGGCGAAGGTCGCTGTCGTCTCAGATTTAAGCTGTTCTGATTCGGTCGCTGTTTCAACGTCGCTGTTTACGGCGATGAACTGGTCTTCAGCATGCCATTTAAGCGATATTGTCGGTGTGCCTGAATATGCGTCATCGCTATCGCCGTCCGGCTCCCACTGGTCCTCGGTCCGGGCAATTGCGGCCTCCAACGCCTCGATTTTGGCGCTCAGACTTCCAACCAGACCTTCCTCCGGCTCAGGCTCGGCTTGCTGTTCAACGGCTGGTTCAGCGTGTTTTACAATATCGCAAGCCCGCAGAAGCATCGGCTTGATAGAGTCTTCGGCCTTATAGGCCGCTTCCGTTTTTTCTGGCTGAGGCTGCTTTTCCAACGACGGTTCATTGACCCGCAGCGCGTCAGTCAAAACCAACCTGCCCGTTTTTCGCGAATTGGTCGACGCAAGGGTACCCGGAGTTTTTCTATCTTCTTCTCTTACAAGACGTTTAATCGAGGACAAAACGTCCTCGATTCCCGCTTTTACGACTTTTTCCGTCATTGTTCTCTACCGCTCTATCCTCAGGATCGAGTGTAGACAAACAAACCGGACCTCACAACAGGTAGTATTGCCCGTTAGTCACGACGCAACGCTTTGAGGACGCGATCCAAATCCCTGCTCTGCCTGCTGACCTGAGCCGGAGCTTTCTTGACCAGATTATAGTAAAGGGTCGGATCGTAAATCTGCACGGCAAGCCCCAGACGTTCCGCCGTCAGCAAACCTTGCGCCTGCAGCAACTGGTATGCCGCGCGGGACCGCTCGGTTCGCGAGGCAACCTCGGCCAGTTGCGCATCCAGTAAGTCCTGCTGTGCGTTCAAAACATCCAGAGTTGTACGTGCCCCCAAGGTTGCTTCTTCACGGATACCGTCAAACGCAACTTGCGATGCACGGACACGTTCGGTCGAAGCCCGCAGGCTGGCAGTGGCAGCCTGGAAAGCGGCATAGGCATCGGCAACCCCTTGGGTGATGTCCTTTTGAACGTTCAGCAGGTTTGCACGCGAAGCATCCCGCGTCGCCATCGCCCGACGTACGCTGGCTGCCAAACGGCCACCAGCATAAATCGGCTGAGTGAAGCGTAGCGCGACGGTCGCGTCTTCAACGTTGTCGTCGTTGTCATAGCTTTCGGTGATTCCCGCGTCCGCGTTCAGGCTAACATTCGGGCCGAGGTTGGCGCGCTGCTGCTGTACGACCAGATCAAGCGCACGCACTTGGTGCTGCGCCGACAGAATCGCCGGGTGGTTGCGTTGTGCGAGACCTACAGCTTCCGGCTCGGACCGCGGCAGGTTCGGCAAACTTGGTTGGCCTGCCGTGCGCCCCGGCTCTCGACCGACAGCATTGACGTATTCCGCTTGCGCAATGCTCAGGTTACCGCGGGCAACCGCCAAGTCCGCTTGCGAACTGGCCAACTGGGCTTCGGACAACGCAACGTCAGTCCGGGTCACCTCACCCACATCAAAGCGATCCTGAGAAGCGCGGAGTTCTTCGGCTGAAACTTCCACGTTGTTCAGGCGAATCTGCACGGTTTCTTCTTGTAAAAGAACACCCAAATACGCGTTCAGACCGCGGAACAGAACATCTTGCTCGACATCCAGAAGGGTCTGGCGGGTGGCCAGAACAGTTTCCTGCGCAGATTGCTTACCAAGAACCGAGAAGCCGCCGTCGTAAATCAGTTGGCTCAGCGTGAGTCCCGTAAAAAAGTTGGATGGTTCTGTCCGCGTAACGACATCACTCGTGGTACGGCGGGTGTAATCCTGACTGACTTCGACCGTCCAGTTGATAATCGGCCGAAGCGCCGACAATGCAATCGCGACGTCTTCATCAGCTGCGCGCAACAACGCTCGGTTCTGTTCCAGCAAGCCGCTGGTATTGTAAGCTCCGATAAACGCGTCGGTCAGGTTATCAGCCCAAACCGCTCGCACCGGCACTGTACTAAGCGCGATTCCCGCAGTCAGTGCCAATGCCTTTACAAGCTTCCCCCCCGTCCATGAACGCATAACGAAATCCTTCTCAAACTAAAATTACGCTGCCCTGAGCGCAGTTTGCGCGTTTATCTTCAACTAATCAAGGCAGCGCAGCAATATGAGAAAGAACTATAGCGAAAATGCACACTCGGCACAAAATGCCTTTAAAATCGGGGCGTTGGCATTGAAGGCATGACGCCAGGTCACCCGCCCACCTGATTTATGCCCGATCCGAACGGTGCCCAGCTCTCTTTCAACGAAAAGGCAGGCAATGCGCCCATGATCCTTGAGTTGGGCGATCACCGCATCGGGCACCTGCTCGACCCCGCCCTGAATCATAATCACATCATAGGGTCCATGCTCAGTCGCGCCTTGCTCTAGCGGTCCAACATGCACAATTGCGTTGTCGGCATCTGCTTCCATCAGGATCGTCTGCGCTTCAGCGGCAAGGGCTTCGTCTTCTTCCACGGCCACGACCAATTGCGCAATGCGCGCCGCAACTGCGGTGGAATACCCCATCGCGGGGGCGATATCCAAAACAACCTCATCATTCGAGATATTCAGCACGTCCAGCATCTTGGCCAGCGTCCGCGGCTCCAGCAGGCAGCGCCCGTTACCCAGATCAATCACGCCCTCGGCATAAGCAGCCTCGCGCTGCGCATCTGGCACGAAGTTCTCTCTCTGAACGGTCAGCATGGCGTCAATGATGGGAAATTTCGTGACGTCTGAAGGCCGGACCTGCGTATCAACCATCGTGCGGCGCCGAGTTGCGAAATCTGTCATTGGATCGCTCATGTTAGTCCCAAGTATGTCCGGCTTGTGCCATATCCAGACGAAACCGGCAACGGCTTGGCGTGGAAAGTTTCGTCAGATCGCAGGAACTTGGTGTCGCACTGTGTAATGTCACGGCAGGTGGGAATGGATTTTTGCGATCAACCCACTGGACGCCCCTGACGAAAGGTGCTAAAACGCCGGCCACACCACGACAAGTATTTGATTTTACTTGAAAAGGCGAGTTGGCGGAGTGGTGACGCAGCGGATTGCAAATCCGTGTACACCGGTTCGATTCCGGTACTCGCCTCCATTTAACTTCAAGTACTTAGTTCTCCCTTATCGTTGCTCCGTCTGAGACGATTAAAATTGCATATTCAGTTTTGTCCCCACGACGTTGCTTTTCACGCGTCAATAGGTCGAGGACTTCCGCGCGCTCGGCATTCGAAAAAGAGGCACTGTGCTCAATATCAGCTGCCACATAACAGAGCGGCCAGCCCATGGAATTTACCATTTAATTTAGCCCCAAGCCAACATGTAGGAGCCTTGCAGCAGCAGTGCCGCGCGCACTAAGGAACCTTGACGTTGAACGACGAAACTACGTCGTGGCAGAAGAGATCACGATGCAGCACCGGCAGCAAAAACGAAGCCTCTATCAACGAAAACACATTGATGCAGACACTCAATGACTAACCCAACAAATCAACTAGAAAACAACCTTTTGGCGTATTTTCGGGGGCAAGACCACTTTGGAGGGCTCGGGCTTGGCAAGCTTTCAGATAACTATGTTTGGCCGAAACGAGGAAGTTTCCCATCATACTCACATCTAGCAGACGTGAACGAGGGAGACGGCGACAACTACGCGAAAAATATCACACTCAAAGAACAATCTCCCCGTATTTGGATAGAAGGCGACAAGCTTGAAATCGCCAAATGGGTGGTTGCTGATTGGGGTGGTATAAAAGGCAACAAGCCCGCGACCATAGCCAACTACGTTGAGGCGATTTGCGGAGGGTGTTATCCAAGCGAACTAAAAGGCGTTGCCAGTTACTCAAAAATTCTAAGCTTCATAGACTTGAGTGAATTTGCCATCTACGAAGCTAGAGTTGCCATAAGTCTAAATGCAATTCAGCTTTTGCAAAACGAGAAGCAGGGCATAGCGTTCACTTATCTTCCTGGGCGAAACACAAAGCTGCAAAAATTCAGGCAATTGCCATCAACTCGGCGTCGCGCATTGTTGCAAACTGGCTGGACAGCCCTTGCGTCGAACGATTGCTACACGTTCTACCTTAGCACCCTAAAGCGAGTGATATATGAGCTGGGATCCGCACATTTATACGAACTAGAAATGTCGCTTTTCGCAGACGCTGAGGAGCTTGCAACGCGATACATTGAGGCGTCAAAATCTGAATGAGCTAAGCTGTGGTGAACTATGACTGTTGCTTCAATCGACTACGCTAGCGTTTGCCACACGCTGTGATGGAGAAAAAGAAGGGCAGCGCACAGCGCTTCCCTAAGTATCTGTGCAACGCCAGGCCGGGAAGCACACGCGAACCAAGACCTCGATATCCATTAATACTTCGTTGCCTACAGAACAGTTACAAGTCCGGCACTCGCCTCCACTTCTCCGATTTGGTTGTTGGTTTCGAACCTGCGTTCAGTGCATCATTCAGCCCGCCTGCCCTGAGGGACGACTTCGTAGCCTGGTTCTTCCGGCTCGTCGTCCAGCATCTCGGTCGGGAAGCCGGGGGCTGTGATGTTCAGGCCAGTGGCCTCTTCTAGCCGCTTGATAATGTTCGGTGACAGTTCGCGCTCTCCGAATCGTGCAATACCGTCGTCAAATATCTTGATCATCACGGGATTGATTTCCAACGGTACTCCGGCGCGGTCGGCGACGTCCTGGAACAGGCCGATATCCTTTTTCACAAGGTCCATCGTGAAAGATATATCGCGCGACCCATTCAGGATGACCTGGCTTTCGGTTTCATGCACAAACGAAGTGCCGGACGAGATTTTGATCGCCTCGTATGTGGTGTTGAGGTCCATCCCGGCGGCCTTGGCGGTCACTAACGCCTCGGCACAGGTGATCAGATTGGCGGTGGCCAAATAGTTCGTCAACACCTTCAGAACTGAGGCCGTGCCCAGTTCTCCGGTATGCAGAACGCGTCTACCCATCGTGGTCAGAAACGACAGAATTCGCTCGAACGTTTCACGGTCGCATCCTGCGAAGATCGAGATATTGCCGGTTGCCGCCCGATGGCAGCCGCCGGACACGGGGCAATCGACGGCGGTACCGCCACGTTCGATCACCATCGCCCCCAGACGCTTGACTTCTGCCTCGTCCGTGGTCGACATCTCCATCCAGATTTTGCCCGGCCCGACCTCGGGCAGCATCTGTTGCATTACAGCATCCGAGGCGGCGGGGGACGGCAGACAGGTGATGACTGCATCGCAATCCCGCATCATCTGCGCCGGGCTTTCGGCAGCTTTAGCCCCCTGGGCCACGAACTGTGTCTCCAATTCGGGGTTGAGGTCATGGACCGTCAGGTCAATTCCGTTGCGCAACAATGAGCCGGACAGTTTACCACCGACATTTCCCAGACCGATAAATCCAACTTTCATGTTTCCCTCCCGAAAGTCGCTGTTTGCGTAAAGCATCGCTGTTGCTTGGCCGAAGCGGAAATGAATAATAAAGCGCATTATGGTCAAAAATTTTTGGTGGTAGTATGGATCGCCTTCCAAACCCAGCTTGGTTACGCAGCTTTGAATCCGCAGCGCGCCATCTGAATTTCACCACCACCGCGCAGGAACTTGGCCTGACGCAGACGGCGGTTTCATTGCATATTCGGTCCCTTGAGGCCGAGTTGGGGCAAAAGCTGTTCACCCGAAACGCGCGCCGGCTGGAACTGACCGAACTGGGGCAGTCCTATTCCCTGACGGTGCGGCGGGCGCTTTCTGATATCGCGCTGTCTACTAATAGCCTGTTTGGCCCTGCCTCGCGCCAGACCCTAACGATCCGGGCGGCGATTTCGACAGCGGCCTATTGGGTAGCTGCCGAGCTGCCCGACTTCACCACGCGGCATCCGGATATCCCGGTGCGTTTGGTTTCCCACATCTGGAACGACAGCGGGACGCCCGGTGATGTGGACGTGGAAATCCGGCTGGGTTATGGCGACTGGCCGGGGGTTCGGTCCGAAAAGCTCACCGATGAAAAGCTGGTTCCGATCTGTCGAGCCGGAGACCGTTCACCAAAACTGACAAATGGGCCGCTGATTCACATCCTTGGATACGAGGATAATTGGGCGCGGTATTTTCAAGCCATCTGCACTGCGCCCCCCGATCAACCGCCCCGGCATTCAGTGGATACAACGGTGGCGGCGCTGCAACTTGTGATGGCTGGTGCTGGATACGCTACTATCCTGGAACGGTTTGCCAAAAACGCAATTCGGCAGGGTGCGCCGATTGCAATTGCGGGTCCGGCGATTCCTTTCGCCCAGTCGCATTATCTAGTCAGTGCTCAACAGTCTGTGCAACCCACTGCGGCGGCGGGGTTGTTCTGTGCCTGGCTGCGGGACCGGCTGGCAGCGGATGCCGCTGATTGACATAGGCTGGTCGCTTTTCTGATCCTTGCGCTTTCTCACTGCGTCTCGCGCTTGACAAGGCCCCTGCCCGTGCCGCATGTCGCTTGCGTTGGTGTCCATCTTCGGATGGATGAAAAGGGAATGCGTCAGCGGTCATCCGTCAAACGCAGCCGCCCCCGCGACCGTGACCGGAGAGGGTGCCCAAAGCCACTGGCCTGATAGGCCGGGAAGGCGGGACATCCGGCAGAGGCCCGCCTCTGACATCCGCAAGCCGGGAGACCTGCCAACACCCGAAGATGAAACCGGGCGGGGTGTTCCGGTGTCGGGTCCATGTCGCAACACGTGGCCCGCATGAAACCCCGTCCCCCGCGATGAGGATTTGGGGGGATGAGAGACATGACCGAGACCGCACCAGTCGAGCTGCTGGTCTGCACCACGTGCCGCCGCGGCCTGCCCGTCGAGGACGACGCGCAACGACCCGGCACCTTACTGCATAAAGCGTTGGAACAGGCGGATCTGCCCAAGGGCATCACACTGAAAGCCGTGGAATGCCTGTCGAACTGTGATGAGGGCTGTTCCATCGTTCTGCGAGGCGGGCCGGATCGCTGGACATTTGTCTACGAGCACCTCAACGAAAACGACCATGTCGAGACCATCGTGGAAGGTGCCACAAAATACCTCGCGACCGAGGACGGCCTAGTCAAATGGCGCGAACGCCCCGAACATTTCCGCAAAAACTGTGCGGCCCGTATTCCCCCGATTGGAGCCCTGAAATGAGCAACCTCGAGAAACTACCCGTCACTGTGATCACCGGCTTTCTGGGCTCGGGCAAAACGACTCTGGTCAAACACCTGATGCAGAACCCGCAGGGCAAGCGTCTGGCCGTTGTCGTCAATGAGTTCGGCGATGTTGGTGTCGATGGCGATATCCTGAAATCCTGCGCCATTCCTGACTGCCCTGCCGAAAACATCATGGAGCTGGCAAACGGCTGCATCTGCTGCACCGTGGCCGATGACTTCATTCCGACCATCGAAGCGCTAATGGCACTAGAGCCACGCCCCGATCACATCCTGATCGAAACCTCCGGGCTCGCCCTACCCAAACCGCTGCTGAAGGCCTTCGATTGGCCCGATATCCGGTCCAAGATCACCGTGGACGGTGTGATCGCTCTGGCCGATGCCGAGGCCGTCGCTGCCGGTCGCTTTGCCCCGAATGTCGAGGCCGTGGATGCCCAGCGCTTGGCCGATGACTCGATCGACCATGAAACACCCTTGTCCGAAGTGTTCGAAGATCAAGTCTCCTGCGCTGATATCATCCTGTTGACCAAACCCGATCTGGCCGGTCCAGAGGGTGTGGCCAAAGCCAAAGAGATCATCGCAGCCGAAGCTCCACGTCCCCTGCCTGTCGTCGAAGTCGCCGAAGGTGCCGTGGATGTGCGCGTCGTTCTTGGTTTGGAAGCTGCTGCTGAGGATGACATGGACGCCCGTCCGTCACATCACGACGGCCACCACGATCACGAGCATGACGATTTCGAAAGCATCATCGTCGACCTCCCGGAACAGACCGATCCGGCTCAACTGGTCGCCAATATCGAACGTCTTGCCAATGAGCTGAACATCCTGCGCGTCAAAGGCTATGCCGCCGTTGAAGGCAAACCGATGCGCCTGCTGGTGCAAGCCGTGGGTGCCCGTGTACGACACCAGTACGACCGCCCGTGGGAGCCCGGTGAAGAGCGCCGCTCGCGTCTTGTGATCATCGCCGAGCATGACGACATCAAAGAGGCCGCGATCCGCGATATCTTGGTGGGTGTGACCGAGGCCGCCGAATAAACCATGCATGTCGTCTTCCGCGAAAGCCACGGGTTAGAAGAAACCGAAACCCCGACCGATCTGGGCCAGAGCCCGGCGGATCTGGTGGTGCTGTCCTTTTCCGACAGCGACCTTGGCGCTTTCGCGGCGGGCTGGCATCGCGGTGGGGGACCGGAGGGGCGGATGCCCACGATGCGTCTGGCCAACCTGACCGCGCTTAAGCACCCTCTGTCCGTCGATACGTACGTGGAACAGACGCTGGAGGGCGCAAAGGGCATCCTGATCCGCCTGATCGGTGGTGTTCCTTACTGGTCCTACGGTCTGCAGCAGGTTCTGGCTCTGGCGCAGGCCAAGGGGATTGCTTTGGCCGTCCTGCCTGCCGACGGCCGCGAGGACACGCGGCTGGATGAGTATTCCACCCTACCTGTCTCAACCCTACGGCGGCTGGCGCATCTCTGCGACACGGGAGGTGAAGTCGCGGCGCAGGCCGCCTTGGCGCAGATGGCGTTGGCGGCGGGTCTTTATGCGGGCCCGGTTATGGGTGCCAAAACGCTGCCGGATTGCGGCGTGTGGTGTCCGGATTGCGGTGTGATCCCGGTGGACACGGCGTTCACAGGCGATGCGAAACGTATCCTCGTCACCTTCTACCGCGCCTACCTGACCTCGGCCGATACGGCCCCGGTCTCGGCATTGATCCGTAGCCTGCGCAACCGGGGGCTGGACGCGGTTGGGCTGTTCGCACCCTCGCTGAAAGCGCCCGCAGCCGCTGCGTGGCTAAGTCAACAGGTCGTGGCGCTGGAACCCTCGGCTATCATCAACGCCACCTCATTCTCGGGCAAAGGCGCTTCGGGCACGTCACCTCTGGACGCGGCGAACGTGCCGGTGTTTCAGGTCGCCCTCGCCACCTCGCGCCGCAAAGCCTGGGCCGAAGCAGAACGGGGCCTATCCCCGGCCGACCTCGCCATGCATGTGGTGCTGCCCGAAGTGGACGGGCGCATTTCTGCGGGCATTGCCTCGTTCAAGGAACCGGGCAAACGCGATCCGCATCTGGAATACTCCCGCTTTGCCCATCGCGCCGAACCTGAGCGGATTGATGCCATCATCGACAGGGTCACCGGCTGGCTGAACCTTCACGACAAGCCCAAGGCAGATCAAGTTCCAGCACTGGTGCTGTCCACCTATCCCGGCAAGGATTGGCAGATGGCCCATGCCGTGGGTCTCGACGCACTGGCTTCGGCCGAGGCGATGCTGTCCGACCTGCAAAGCGAAGGCTATGACACCGCACCAGCAGAGCCGATTTCTGAAGCTTTGCCGAACGCCCGCATTTCGTGGTCACTGGACGACTACCAAGCGGCATTGACCGAGGTTCCCGAGCAACTGTGCGCAGATCTGCAAACCGTCTGGGGTAACCCCGAGAACGACCCGGCCTTCCTGGATGGCGCGTTCCACTTCACCGCCCTGCGCCGTGGCAAGGCGCTGGTCGCGCTGCAGCCGGAACGTGGAACGCCCGAGCTGCGCGATGACGATTATCATGACCTTTCGCGCACTCCACGCCACAGCTATGTCGCGTTCTATCTGTGGCTCCGCAAAAGGCTGGGCGCGGACGCCCTGATCCATATCGGCGCGCACGGCACCTTGGAATGGCTGCCCGGCAAATCAGTCGCCCTGTCCGCCGAATGCTGGCCTGAGGCGCTGATCCGTGATCTGCCGGTCATCTACCCTTTCATTGTCAATGATCCCGGCGAAGCCGCGCAAGCCAAACGCCGGATTGGGGCCGTCACGCTGGGTCACATCCCCCCCGCCCTGAAAGAAAGCGGCACGCCGGATCGAATGGTGCGGCTGGAATCGTTGCTGGACGAGTTCTCGAACGCCGACGGGCTGGACCCCAAGCGCCGCGATCGACTGCAAGAAGACATTCGCAACGAAGCACAGGCCATCGGGCTGGAAAGCGATCTGGGACTCGATCAGGCCACTTGCACCGCCGAGGCAATCACCCGCATCGACCGCTTTGTCTGTGACATCAAGGAAAGCCAGTTCGGTGACGGTCTGCACATCTTTGGCCGCGTGCCCGAGGTAACAGGCAATTTCGATCCCGCGCCCTCGGCCCATGCCGAACGCAGTGCCCTGATCAACGCCCTGGCCGGCAATCGGATCGAAGCTGGCCCATCCGGCTCCCCCTATCGCGGTCGGTCGGATGTGCTACCGACCGGGCGGAACCTCTACACAACCGATCCGCGCTCGGTTCCGACGCGCGCCGCTTTTACGCAGGGCGTGAAACTGGCCGAGGAATTGGTGCGTCGGCATCTGCAAGAGGAAGGCGATTATCCCAAAGGGCTGATCGTCGATCTGTGGGGTTCGGCCACAATGCGCACGGCCGGAGAGGAATTCGCCATGGCGCTGCACCTGCTCGGCGTGAAACCAGTGTGGGACAAGGGCTCCGAGCGTGTTTCCGGCATCGAAGTTTTGCCGATTACGGACCTCAGTCGCCCGCGCCTGGACGTGACACTGCGCGTCTCAGGCCTGTTCCGCGATGTCTTCCCAACGCTGTCGGCGCTGTTCGGTCAGGCCGTACGGGCGCTCGCGCAGCGCGATGAGGCCATGGATTGGAACCCCTATGCAGGTCAGGCCCCGGCCGCTCGCGTCTATGGCCCGGCACCAGGCAGCTATGGCCTGAACATGACCCATCTGTCCGAGACCTATACGGATGAGGCCCGCATACAGGCGGGGGAAGCATGGCTGGAGGCCAGTTCCTTCGCGCTGGAAGGCGAGCATATCGCGCAAGACAAAGACGGCATCACCCAGCGCGTCGCCAGTGCCGACAGTTTCGTGCACCTGCAGGACCTGACCGAAACCGACCTGCTGCTGGCCAATGACTACGCCACGCATGAGGCGGGATTTGCCGCCGCCAAGAAGATCACAGGCGGCAGCGCGCAGCTTTACCATTTGGACAACACGAACCCGGAAAACCCGCGCGCCCGCACCCTGCCCGAAGAGATCAGCCGCGTTGTACACGCCCGCGCCGCAAATCCGGGGTGGATCGCTGGTATGCAACGTCACGGGTTCCGCGGCGCTGCCGAGATCGCGGCGACGCTGGATCACATGGCCTCCTTCGCGCATCTGTCCGACACCGTCGCACCGCATCTTTTCGACCTCTACCACGATGCGACTCTAGGCGACGAAGAGGTTGACGCCTTCCTGCAAGAGGCCAACCCACAGGCCCACCAAGCCATGAAGGATAGGTTCCTTGCACTGCTGGAAGCCGGTCTTTGGAATACTCGCCGCAATTCGATCCGCGCCAATCTGGAGGGGCTGGAATGAGCGCACCAATCGTCCAAGGCTGGTGCCCCGGCGCACATCGCCCGATGATGTCGGGCGATGGTTTGGTGGTGCGGGTGCGTCCTCGGCTGGCTCGGCTAAGCGCCGCGCAGGCGCTTGGTCTGTGTGAACTGGCAGAACGGTTCGGCAATGGCACCATCGACCTCACCAACCGCGCCAACCTGCAATTGCGGGGCGTGAAAGAATCCGACCATCAGCCCCTGCTTACGGAACTGGCGGCGCTGGACCTGCTGGACGCGGAACCCGGCATCGAAGTGCGGCGCAATATCCTCGTGTCGCCCCTTTATGAAACCGGAGACCTGACCGCCCGATTGACGCGACAGCTGATCAACCGGTTGGGCGACCTGCCTGCCTTGCCTGCAAAATTCGGCTTTGCCGTTGATACCGGCCCCAAACGCCTGCTGGTTGGCGACTCGGCAGATATCCGACTTGAGACCGGTGCAGAAGGTCTGATCCTGCGCGCCGACGGGTGCGAAACCGGATGCCGCGTGACAGAAGCGGACGCCATCGACCGAGCGATAGCGCTGGCCGAGTGGTTCGCCGAGCATATCACACCCGAAACACGCCGCATGGCGCGGGTGGTTGCAGCGCAGGGCTTGCCGCAGGACTGGCAGGGCAGCGCACCGGCGGACATCGGCGCGCCATTGCAACCCGGGGCCTGTGCTCTGGGCGCGCTATACGGAGCGGCCTTCGGGCAACTACCCGCGCGGCGGCTGTTCGCCCTGATCGAAGACACCGGCGCGTCGGCCCTGCGGGTCACCCCGTGGCGACTGATCCTGCTGGAAGGCGGGGCGGCGATCCCCGCATCGGCCTTTGTTACCCATGGCACCGATCCGCTGATGACCACCGACGCCTGCCCCGGCGCACCATTCTGCCCGCAGGCGCAAGTAGAGACACGCGAGATCGCACGCGCACTTGCACCGCGTGTCAGCGGCAGCCTGCATGTCTCAGGCTGCACCAAGGGCTGCGCCCGGATGGGTGCGGCTGATGTCACTTTAGTCGGCCGCAACGGACGATTTGATCTTGTCAAACAGGGCCGTGCGGGGGATGAGCCCAGCCAGCACGGCCTGACCGAAGAAACACTTATGACCATGGACTTCACCTGATGCCCTATGAATACGAAACCGACGGCGCGGCGATCTACAAAGAAAGCTTTGCCACCATCCGGTCCGAGGCCGATCTGGCCCGGTTCGATGCCGACGAAGAGCAGGTCGCCGTCCGCATGATCCACGCCGCCGGGATGGTTGGGCTGG
The DNA here is from genome assembly GCF_013032445.1 of Ruegeria arenilitoris. Lineage (GTDB taxonomy): Bacteria > Pseudomonadota > Alphaproteobacteria > Rhodobacterales > Rhodobacteraceae > Ruegeria > Ruegeria arenilitoris_F. The sequence goes on from NZ_WQCA01000001.1 coordinate 424,526, forward strand.
AAGAGTTCGTCCATTTCTCGCCCGGTTTTGTGGCAACCGCCCGCACCGCTCTGGAAAACGGCGCGCCGATCCTGTGCGACGCGCGCATGGTCAGCGAGGGCGTGACCCGCTTTCGCCTGCCCGCCGATAACGAGGTGATCTGCACCCTGCATGATGAGCGCGTGCGCCCGCTGGCCGCCGAGATGAGCAACACGCGCTCAGCCGCTGCGCTGGAACTGTGGCGTCCGCATCTGGAAGGCGCGTTGGTCGCGATTGGCAACGCGCCGACCGCGCTGTTCCACCTGCTGAATATGTTGGAAGACTCCGATTGCCCGCGCCCCGCTGCCATCATTGGTTGCCCGGTGGGCTTTGTCGGCGCGGTCGAATCCAAGGATGCCTTGTGGGAGGCCCAACCAGTGCCGTCCTGCATTGTCAAAGGCCGTCTGGGCGGCAGCGCCATCACCGTGGCCGCCGTCAACGCCATCGCGAGCCGCGCCGAATGAGCGCGGGCAAGATATACGGCGTGGGCCTTGGTCCCGGTGACCCGGACTTGATGAGCGTCCGGGCCGACCGTTTGCTGCGCAATGCCCGCCACGTGGCCTTTTTCCGCAAGCCCGGCCGCAGCGGTCAGGCGCGCAAGATCGTCAACGGCATGATCCCCAGCGACGCGGTGGAATTCCCGATGGAATACCCGGTCACCACCGAAATCCCGGTGACAGACCCGCGCTACAACGAGCTACTCTCGGCCTTTTACCAAGACTGCGCTGCGCATCTGAAAACCCTGTCGGATCAGGGAGAGGACGTGGTGGTTTTGTGCGAGGGCGATCCGTTTTTCTACGGCTCTTTCATGCATCTTTACAGCCGCTTGCGAGATGAAGCTGAGGTAGAGGTCGTGCCTGCCATCACCGGTATGTCCGGCGCATGGACAGCGACCGGCGATCCGATCACATGGGGCGACGATGTGCTAACCGTACTGGTCGGCACTCTGCCCGAGGACGATCTGGCGCAGCGTATGGCGCAGACCGACGCTCTGGTCGTGATGAAGATCGGACGCAACATCGACAAGGTGAAGCGGGCGCTGAAAACGGCCGGTCTGTATGACCGCGCCTGGATCGTGGAATTTGCCCAGATGCCGAACCAGACCGTGGCAAAGCTGTCTGAGGCTTGCGGCAAGTTCACCCCCTATTTCTCGATCATCATCGTGCATGGTCAGGGGCGGCGGCCATGAGCGGTTGGGTCAAGATCGCGGGTCTCGGGCCAGGCAACGAGGATCTGGTGACACCCGAGGTTTCCGCCGCACTGGCCGAGGCCACGGATATCGTTGGCTACATCCCCTACGTCGCGCGCGTGGCAGAACGCCCCGGCTTGACGCTGCACGCCAGCGACAACCGGGTCGAGATCGACCGCTCGCAGCACGCGCTGCAAATGGCGGCCGAAGGCAAACGCGTGGTTGTCGTCTCCTCGGGCGATCCCGGTGTTTTTGCCATGGCGGCGGCAGTGTTCGAAGCGTTGGAGAACGGCCCCGCCGAATGGCGCAACATCCCCATCGACGTCCTGCCCGGCATCACTGCGATGCTGGCGGCCTCGGCCCGGGCAGGCGCGCCTTTGGGGCACGATTTCTGCGCCATCAACCTCAGCGATAACCTGAAACCCTGGTCACTGATCGAGAAGCGCCTGCGCCTTGCAGCACAGGGTGATTTCGCGATGGCGTTCTACAACCCGCGCTCAAAGTCCCGCCCCGAAGGCTTTGTGAAGACACTGGAAATCCTGCGTGAGGAATGCGAACCCGAGCGCCTGATCCTATTCGCCCGCGCCGTATCCCGCGAAGATGAGGCGATCCGGATTTCAATGCTGGCCGAAGCGACGCCGGATATGGCCGACATGCAGACAGTGGTCATCGTGGGCTCGTCCCTGACCCGCGTGATCGAGCGGGACAGTACCCCGATCGTCTACACTCCGAGGTTCACGCCCGAATGAGCCAGCCAGCCCAGAACCTGTGCGACACTCGACAGCTCGGTCCGCTGCGGCAGGGCCGGGCGGTCGATCATCAGCACCGGCATGCCCAGCGCCCTAGCGACGTCCAGCTTGGCGCGCGCGCCGGTGCCGCCTGCGTTCTTGGACACCACCAACTCAATGCCATGTTGCTGCATCAACGCACGGTCATCCTCAACGGTGAACGGCCCGCGCGAAACAACGACATCACAGTTCGGCAATGGCAGCGCGCCCGGTTCATCGACCAACCGCAGCAGGTAGTGGTGCTGGGGCTGGGCGGCAAAGTCCTCAAGATGCATTCGTCCAACGGCCAAAAAGACGCGCTGCGGCGCACCGGACAGAGCGGCGACCGCGCCGTTGATATCCGCAACGTGATGCCAGTTGTCACCCTCCTGCGCCGTCCATGCCGAGCGGGTCAGCGCGGCCAAAGGCACGTGGGCGTCGCGGCACGCTTGAATGGCGTTCCCGCTCATCTGCGCGGCAAACGGATGGGTGGCATCAACCACATGAGACACCGAGTGGTCCCGCAGGTAACTTGCCAATCCGTCAACACCGCCAAACCCGCCAACACGCACCGGCAAGGGCTGCGGGCGCGGGTTTTCAACGCGCCCAGCGTAAGAATAGGTGGCTGGTATGCCCTGTTCGGCCACGGCTTTGGCCAAAGCGTTGGCCTCGGTCGTGCCACCAAGGATCAGGAGGTGTGTCATGCATGAAGCTCCGTGGCTGACCGTTCTGGGCTTGGGCGAAGATGGACTGGATGGCCTGCCACCCGCAAGCCGTCAAGTGCTGGAACGTGCCGAAATCATCATGGGCCCGCCGCGCCACTTGTCGTTGCTACCCAAGACCACCGCCCAGCGCGTCGAATGGCCGGTTCCTTTCGCTGACGGTCTGCCGATTTTGACCGAGTTTCGAGGACGACCAACCGTTGTTCTGGCCTCGGGCGATCCGTTCTGGTTCGGTGCGGGTTCGGTCATTGCTCGTAACTTCGAGGCCGGGGAATGGACCGCCCTGCCCGGTCAGTCGACCTTTTCTCTGGCCGCAGCACGGTTGGGCTGGCCGCTGGAAAGCACGTTGACCTTTGGCCTGCACGCCGCGCCGCTGACCCGGCTGCGGCCACATCTGGCACCCGACCTGCACGCCATCCTCCTGTTGCGCAACGGTGCTGCAGTGGCGGAGCTGGCGACCTACCTGACCGAGACCGGATTTGCTGACACACGCCTGCACGTGATGGAAGCGCTCGGCGGACCTCGCGAAAGATCGCGTTCTGTGTCGCTAACCGAAGCGCTTTTGGGTGGGTTCGACCACCCTGTCTGCGTCGGGCTTGAAGTCGCCGGTGAAGGACAGGCTTTTCCAAAGGCCTCGGGCAAACCGGACGAAATCTTTGAGACCGACGGCCAGATCACCAAACGCCCGGTTCGCGCGCTGACTCTGTCGGCGCTGGCACCGCAGCGAGGCGAGCATCTGTGGGATATCGGCGGTGGCACCGGTTCGGTCAGCATCGAATGGCTGATGTGTGATCTGACTCTGACGGCCACCACCGTCGAGCCCCGCGTAGATCGCGCCGAACGTATTCGCCGCAATGCCGATGCACTGGGACAGGATCGGCTGAACGTGGTCCACGGCACCGCGCCAAATTCGCTGACCGATCTTACCCCGCCGGATGTCGTCTTTATCGGTGGCGGGCTGAGCACCGAATTGCTGGAATGGCTACATGACACCCTGCCTGCGGGTACTCGGCTGGTCGCCAATGCGGTGACGTTGGAAAGCGAGGCGCTTTTGGCGCAGTGGCATGACAAGCTGGGGGGTGAATTGCTACGCATTGAACTTGCGCAGGCTGCGGCGCTCGGCCCCCGTCGCGGTTGGAAGTCCGCCTATCCAGTGGTGCAGTGGAGCGTCACCCTATGATCGTCGCGGGATTGGGATTTTCATCAACAGCTACCGCGGACAGTCTGCGCGCAGCGTTCGACCGAGCCAGCAGTGGACAGGCAATCGACGCGTTGGCCACAGTTGCGGACAAAGAAGGTCACATCGCACTAACCGAATTCGCCGCATCCACCGCCCTGCCCCTGCATTTCATCGCGCCCGCGGATCTGGCCGGGCAGCGCACCCTCACCTGCTCGAACCGCAGTCGCGCCACCTATGGCACCGGCAGCGTGGCCGAGGCATCCGCTCTTGCCGCCGCCGGATCGGGCGCGCGACTGACTTCACCCAGACATATCTCGGACGACCGGCTTGCCACCTGCGCCGTCGCCATCGGAGGACAAACATGACCGTTCATTTCATCGGCGCCGGACCGGGCGCCGCCGACCTGCTGACCCTGCGTGGGCGCGATATCATCGCCTCGTGCCCGGTGTGCCTGTATGCCGGTTCGCTGGTGCCCGAGGAAATCCTTGGTCACTGCCCCGAGGGAGCAAAGATCATCAACACCGCACCGATGGATCTGGACCAGATCATGGCCGAGATCGAAACCGCACATAAAGCCGGGCAGGATGTGGCGCGGTTGCATTCCGGTGATCTATCGGTGTGGTCGGCGATGGGTGAACAACTCCGCCGCCTGAAAGAGATGGGCATCCCGGTCAGCGTAACCCCCGGCGTACCGTCCTTTGCCGCTGCGGCTGCTACTCTTGGCGCTGAATTGACTCTGCCCGGACTGGCGCAGTCTGTGGTTCTGACCCGGACACCCGGACGCGCGTCGTCGATGCCCGAAGGCGAGACGCTGGAAAACTTCGCCCGCACCGGAGCGACTCTGGCCATTCACCTATCGATCGGCAATCTGGACAAGGTGATCACCGACCTGACCCCGGCTTATGGCCCGGATTGCCCGGTCGCCGTAGTTTATCGCGCCAGCTGGCCGGACGAGCGGATCATCCGCGCCACGCTGGCAACGCTGAAAGACGCGCTGGACGAGAGCATCTCGCGCACCGCGCTGATCATGGTCGGGCCCGCGCTGGCTGGCGAAGGCTTTGACGAAAGCTGCCTGTATTCCAAGGACTACGACCGCCGCTATCGTCCGCAGAGCGCTGACAGCCCATGGTCAAGCTGGAACCACGGCGATGACTAACCCTCCGGGCCTTCTGATTTCTGCGCCCTCTTCGGGCACGGGTAAAACCACAGTCATGCTGGGCCTGCTAAGGGCGCTGGCAGAGGACGGGCTGGCCGTTCAACCGTTCAAGAGCGGGCCGGACTATATCGATCCGGCCTTTCATCAGGCGGCGGCGGGGCGAGCCTCGTTCAATCTCGACAGTTGGGCGATGGGTGATCCGCTACTGAGCGCCATTTCGGCGCAGGCCGAGGGGGCGGATATCGTGGTCGCCGAAGGCTCGATGGGGCTGTTCGACGGCGTCGCCAAGCCCGGAGAGCTGGGGCACGGGTCCAGCGCCGAGACCGCGTTGCGGATGGGCTGGCCTGTTGTACTGGTGCTGGATGTGGGTGGTCAGGCGCAATCGGCTGCGGCCACGGCGCTGGGGTTCCGGATGTACAACCCGGACCTGCCGTTTGCAGGTGTGATCCTGAACCGCTGCGCCAGCCCTCGGCATGAACGGTTGACGCGACTAGGGATGGAGCGTGCGGGCCTTCCGGTGCTGGGCGTGTTGCCACGACGCGGAGACCTGACATTGCCAGAACGCCATCTAGGTCTGATCCAGGCGGTTGAGCATCCCGATCTGGAAAGCGCGATTGCCGGTTATGCGGCGTTTCTGCGTGAAAATGTGGATCTGGAGGCCATTAAGGCGGCGGCTTCCTCAGGCCCGAAAGGGCCATCGTCAGCCACGCTGCCGAGCCCTCCGGCGCAACGGATCGCGCTGGCTCGGGATGCTGCGTTTTCCTTTACTTATCCGCACCTGTTGGAAGGCTGGCGCGCCGCAGGGGCCGAGGTTCTGCCGTTTTCACCGCTGGCGAATGAGGCACCGGCAGAGAATGCTGAACTGGTCTGGCTGCCCGGTGGGTACCCCGAGTTGCATGCTGGGGCGTTGGCCGCAGCAGAGACCTTCCTGACCGGGTTGCGTAAGCACGCTGAAACCAAGCCTGTGCACGGAGAGTGCGGCGGATATATGGCGCTGGGCCAGGCGCTGATCGACAAGGAAGGTGTTCAGCACCAGATGGCCGGTCTGCTGGGGCTGGTGACCTCGTATGAGAAACGCAAGTTCAACCTTGGCTATCGCAAGGCGGAACTTTTGGCCCCGATGCCGGGCTATGCGTCCGGTACAGCTCTGCGCGGGCATGAGTTCCACTATTCATCGATTGTCGAACAACCGGACGCACCGTTGGCGCGGGTTTTTGATGCCGAAGGGGCCGAGGGGCCGCAAACCGGATCGGTGCGTGGCAACGTCACTGGCACATTCTTCCACCTGATTGCGGAGGCCACGGCATGAGCGGCTTCGTTTCCTTTATCGGTTCAGGCCCCGGTGATCCGGAACTGCTTACGTTGAAAGCGGTCGACCGGATGCAAAAGGCCGACGCGATACTGTTTGACGACCTGAGCAGTGGCCCGATTCTGGAGCACGCACGCAAGGATTCGGATCTGGTCGGTGTGGGCAAACGCGCCGGGCGACCCTCGCCCAAGCAGGATCATGTCAGCCGCCTGTTGGTGGACTATGCCAAGACCGGTGCCCGCGTGGTGCGGTTGAAATCCGGCGACGGAGGGCTGTTCGGTCGGCTTGAGGAAGAACTGGTCGCCCTGCGCGAAGCCGGGATCGAATATGAGATCATCCCCGGCATCCCCTCTGCCGTGGCCGCCGCAGCGGCGGCTGGCATTCCTCTGACGCGACGCTTGACCGCTCGTCGGGTGCAATTCGTCACCGGCCACGATGTCAGCGGTCAATTACCGGAAGACCTGAACCTGCCCGCGCTGGCCGATCCGGATGCGACAACCGTCGTTTTCATGGGCAAGCGGACCTTCCCCCTGCTGGTCGAGGCCTTGCACGAGAATGGTCTTCCGTTGGACACCCCTGCCCTGATGGCTGAATCCGTTTCGACCCCTGACCAGAAACTGCATCGCGCCACCATCGGCGCGTTGTCGGAAAAACTGGCAAACGAGATTGGCACCGCCCCGGCACTGATCCTCTATGGACCGCTGGCGGAGTTTGAAGATGTATGATCTGACCCTGATCGGTATCGGCACAGGCAACCCGGATCACGTGACTTTTCAGGGCGCGCAGGCGATCCGTGATGCGGACCTGATCCTGATCCCCCGTAAGGGCGAGAACAAGGCTGACTTGGCCGGGTTGAGGGAAGAGATCATCGGCACCGTAACCGACACGCCGACGCAGATCGCCTATTTCGACATCCCGAAGCGTCGCTCGGACGATGGGTACCTGCGCGGTGTGGATGAATGGCACGACGCGATTGCCCTGCGCTGGCACGAGGCGATCCAGGCCCATCCAGAGGCGCAACATGTAGCACTACTAATCTGGGGCGACCCATCGCTATACGACAGCTCGCTGCGGATCGCCTCGCGGCTGGATCCGCAGCCGAAAACCCGAGTGATCCCCGGCATCACGGCGCTGCAGGCGCTGACGGCGGCCCATGCGATTCCGATCAACGATTTGGGCGCGCCTTATGTCGTCACCACTGGGCGGCGTATTCGGGATGAAGGTTGGCCGGTAAACGCCTCGAAAGTAGCGGTTATGCTGGACGGTGAATGCTCGTTCCAAGACCTTAAGATGCAGGACTATGACATCTGGTGGGGCGCCTATGTGGGTATGAAAGAGGAACTTCTGATCAAGGGACCTCTGACTGACGTGGCGCAGCAGATTCTGGATACCCGCGCCAGCGCTCGTGCCGATCATGGCTGGATCATGGATATCTATCTGCTGCAAAAACGCACGGAATTGTGAGTGCGCCGCAGGCCGTTCTCTGTCACCAATAAAACCAGTCATGATGCCGGAGGTGACAAGAATGCGTGTTCTATGGGCTTTGCTTTGCTGTCTGACGCTGCCCGCCTGGGCCGAAGAACCTCTGGTCGGCTGGGCGGTTTATCATACCGACAAAAGCTATGAAGACCTCGTGGCCGACACCAGGGCTGCGGTTAAAGAAAACGGGTTGATCGTGGTTACGCAGGCAGGGCCGACCAAGGCCGCGGCCGCGCGGGGCATCATCATTCCTGGCAATCTGGTGATCGGAGCCTTTAACAACGACTATGCGGTGCGCGTGTTGGAAACCTCGGTCCGGGCGATGATCGAGGCCCCGATCCGGTTCTACATCACTGAAAACGAGGACGGGACTGCAACCCTGTCCTACAAAACGCCCAGCTTTGTGTTTGCGCCGTACGTCTATGACGGTGGCGAACCGCTGAGTGACATCGCCGCCGAACTTGACACAAAGTTTCAGGCGGTGGCGGAAACGGCAGTCAAATAGTCACACTGACGTGAACCCGCTTGCGTCCGGGCGCGTCCTCCGCAATCTCCTATGAAACAAGATTTCGGAGCTTGACTGATGCAGGACCTGTCCCCCCGTGCGGCTGACCTTTTGGCACAACGTCTCTATGAGGCGGGATGCCGCCACGCCTTTGGCATGCCGGGCGGAGAAGTTCTGACGCTGGTGGATGCGCTGGAACAGGCGGGGATCACCTTTCACCTGACCAAACACGAAAACGCCGCCGGGTTCATGGCTGAGGCCGTGCATCACCGCGACGGCGCGCCCGCGATTCTGGTCGCCACTCTCGGCCCCGGCGCAATGAACGGAATCAACGTGGTGGCCAACGCGCTACAGGACCGGGTCCCGATGATAGTGCTGACCGGCTGCGTGGATGCGGATGAAGCGCTGACCTATACCCATCAGGTAATGGATCATGCCCAAGTTTATCACTCGATCACAAAGGGGACGTTTACCCTGACCGCGCAAGGGGCTGATATCGTCGCTGACAAGGCGGTATCGCTGGCCAACCAGCCTCGCCCGGGTCCGGTGCATATTGACGTGCCGATTTCGGTCGCGGATACGCGCGTGTCCGGCGTCAAACGCCGTCGCCTCACCAAACCCGCCGCCGTCGCGCCCGAGGGGAATTGCGTTGAAAAAGCCCGCCGCTGGGTGTCCGAAGCCGAACGCCCCATCGCCATTGTGGGTCTGGACGTGCTTTATGACGACTCGCGCAATGTCGTGCAGGCTTTTCTGGAGCATTTCAACATTCCTTTCGTGACCACCTATAAAGCCAAGGGTGTGGTCCCCGAAGATCACCCCCTGTGTCTGGGGGGCGCCGGTTTGTCACCGCTGGCCGACAAACATCTGGTGCCGCTAGTCGAACAATCCGATCTGGTGCTGTGCCTCGGCTATGACCCTATCGAGATGCGCCCCGGCTGGCGCGAGATCTGGGACCCCGAGGAAAAGCGCGTGATCGATATCTCTGCTGTGGTCAATGACCACTACATGCATCAGGCCGGGTTGAACCTGGTCGCCCATACCGGCGCCACGCTGGAGGCCATCGCAAAGGGCAACCCCGCCCGCGCGACATGGCCGGGTGGTGAACCCGCCCAGGCCAAGGCTGCCTTGGCGCGGGCCTTCCCCACTGATGACGACTGGGGACCTGCCGCTGTAATAGCTGAGACCCGCGCCACCCTGCCCGCTGAAACACTGGCCACCGCCGATAGCGGCGCGCATCGTATCATGCTGAGCCAGATGTGGGACTGCCAGGAGGAACGCGGGCTGATCCAGTCTTCGGCGCTGTGCACAATGGGCTGCGCGGTGCCGATGGCAATTGGCCTGAAATTGGCTGAACCGGACCGCCCGGCGATCAGCTTCTCGGGCGATGCTGGGTTCCTGATGGTGGCCGGAGAGCTGTCGACTGCCGCTGAAATGGGCGGCAACCCGATCTTTCTGATCTTTGTCGATGCCAGCCTTGCGCTGATCGAGTTGAAACAGCGGCAGCGGCAGATGGGTAATATGGGCGTAGACTTCGACCGTCACGACTTTGCCGCCATGGGCCGGGCCTTTGGAGGTAACGGCCATACTGTCCGCAATCGGCAGGAACTGCGCGCCGCTCTTGATGCCGCCGTCAAGGCCGATACATTCACCGTGATCGCCGCCGAAATTGACCGTGGAGGCTATGATGGCCGTATCTGAAGGACCGCTGAAGGGCGTCAAAGTGCTGGACCTCAGCCGCATTCTGGCCGGACCGACCTGCACGCAATTGCTGGGCGACCTGGGCGCCAGCGTTATCAAGATCGAAAACCCGGCGACGGGCGGTGACGATACGCGGCAATGGGGCCCTCCGTACGTCGAAGACGCTGACGGCAACCGCTCGGATTTGAGCGCCTATTTCATGTCAACCAACCGCAACAAGAAATCGGTGGCCATCGACATCACAACGGCTGAGGGTCAGGCGCAGATCAAACGACTGGCCTCGCACGCGGACATCTTGGTCGAGAATTTCAAACCCGGTTGCTTGGCGAAATACGGGCTGGATTACGCGACCCTGTCGCAGGAATTTCCCAGCCTCGTTTATTGCTCGATCTCGGGATACGGCCAGACCGGGCCGAACGCATCCAAACCCGGTTATGATCTGATGGCACAGGGCTATGGCGGGATCATGTCACTGACTGGAGATCCCGAAGGTGCCCCGATGAAGGTAGGCGTCGGCATCTCCGACGTGATGTGCGGTATGTATGCAACCGTCGGTATTCTGGCCGCGCTGCGCCATCGCGATCAGAACGGAGAAGGCCAGCAGATCGACCTGTCGCTGGTCGATACGCAAGTGTCCTGGCTGATCAATGAAGGTGTAAATTACCTGACCTCGGGCGAAGTGCCCCAACGGCGCGGCAACGGTCATCCCAATATTGTGCCCTATGACGTTTATGAAACCGCCGATGGTCACGTCATTCTGGCCGTGGGAAATGACGGCCAATTCCGCCGCTTTTGCGATTTCATCGGTCACCCGGAGCTTGCCGACGATCCACGCTTTGCCACCAACCCGGCACGACTGGAAAACCGTGACGCCCTGAACGCGGTGCTTCGTCCGGCGGTACGGACCTATGCCACTGCCATGGTCATCGCCGAGCTTGAAACGCGCAAGGTGCCGGTTGGTCCCGTGCAAACGCTGGACCAGGTTTTCGCAACGGATCAGGTCGCTGCACGGCAAATGCAGATCGCCATGCGGGCTGCCCCGGGCGAGGTGCAATTAATTGGGAATCCGCTGAAGCTGTCGCGCACTCCTGTAACATATCGCAGTGCGCCGCCCGTATTTGGGGCGGACACTCAGAGCGTTCTGGACGCTGAAAATCCATTCGAAGATTGAAACACAGTGCCCGTTTCGGCGGCATGTTGCTGAAACATGCCGTTGAATCGGCGGTTTTTTTCACGTTTTCCACACACGGCATTTCACCAATTCGAGAGCAGCGGCGATACTGATACGACGCCGCCAAAGTCTCTGCTAAATCAAATATTGTAGAAATTCATAATTGGATCGGACCTTACGCATGAAACAAGATGTTTTCGGACAGATGAACACCCTCAGCCAGCCCGCAAGCGTCGAGGCGTGGAATGGTGTTCTGCTTGGCTTCATGGCGCATTCGGCCACAACGCCACAGCATCTGGGTAAAGTGCTGGAGCTTGAGCCTGACTTTGCGCTGGGTCATGCGATCAAAGGTCTGTTCATGGTTTTGCTGGGTCGGCGTGAGATGACGGCGGTCGCGGTTGAGGCTTTAACGGCTGCAAATACCGCCAAGGAACGGCAACCCGTTTCCGCGCGCGAGCAGTTGTATATCGATGCGCTGGGTCTGTATCTGGCCGACCTGCCTTCGCAGGCTATTCAGAAATTCGAGGAGATTCTACGCGCCCATCCGCAGGACACGCTGGCGATGAAGCTCAGCCACGCAACACGGTTTGTTCTGGGCGACGCGGCGGGTATGCGACGGTCCATTGAACGGGTCATGCCGGCTTACGCACCCGATCATCCCGGACGCGGCTACCTGCTGGGCTGTCATTCCTTCGCACTGGAGGAAACCGGCGCCTACGAGAAAGCCGAGATTGCCGGACGTCAGGCGCTGTGGATGGTTTCCGACGACGCTTGGGGCCTGCACGCAGTGGCGCATGTACATGAGATGACGGGTAACGCGCAGCTGGGGCTGGATTGGTTGGCCGGTCGCGAGGATGCTTGGACCCACTGTAACAACTTCCGTTATCACGTCTGGTGGCACAAGGCGCTGATGCATCTGGATCTGGGTCAGGTCGATCAGGTGATGGAGCTGTATGACAACTACATCCGTCAGGACAAAACCGACGATTACCGCGATATTTCGAACGCGACCTCGTTGCTGTCGCGGCTGGAACTGGAAGGCGTCGATGTTGGCAACCGCTGGGAAGAGCTGGCCGATCTCAGCGCCGCCCGGACCGAGGATGGCTGTCTGATCTTTGCCGATCTGCACTACCTTCTGGCCCTGACCGGCGACAACCGCACCGACGCGACCAATAAAATACTGAGCCGCATCCAGAAGGACGCGCAGCGCAATCAGGGGGACACCCCGATCCGCATGTCCGATCCGGGCATTGCAGCCGCCAAAGGGCTCGAGGCCTTTGGTGACGGTCTCTATGGCCAAGCCTTCGACTTTTTGTCGAGCGCCCGAAATGGTATGCAACTGGCAGGTGGCAGCCACGCCCAACGTGATGTATTCGAGCGCATCACAATTGATTCCGGTCTGCGCGCGGGCCGTCTGGATGCTGTCGAGCACATCCTGGACGATCGCCGAGCCAAACGCGCCGGCGGAGAAGACAATTACGCCTTGGCGCGCCGCGCATTGATAGACGCGGCCCGCGATGACCGAGACGCACAAAGCGTGCCGGCTGAATAACAAAACAAAAAAAGACCAAGAAGGACAGAATACGTATGGCGACAGCTTCGCCCGCTTCTGATTTTGCGCCTGTGGCGGCCTCGACCTCTGCCCCTGCGCGCACGCGCGACCCGCGGCTGGATTTCTATCGCGGCATCGCGATGTTCATCATCCTGATCGCTCATATTCCGAATGACCCATGGGCCAAGTGGATTCCCGCACGGTTTGGGTTCTCTGACGCGACCGAGATTTTCGTGTTCTGCTCGGGCATGGCATCGGCCATCGCATTCGGCGGCGCGTTTCTGCGCAAAGGCTGGTGGATGGGCACGGCCCGTGTCGTCTTCCGAATCTGGCAGGTCTACTGGGCGCACATAGCGCTGTTCTTCTTTGTCGCCATGTCCATGGCGGCGCTGGATCAGAGCGGGATGTTCGAAAAGAGCTATATCTCGTCGCTGAACCTGCAGCATTTCTTCAACGACCCGGCGCCACAGATTGTTGGGATATTCACGCTTACTTACGTCCCGAACTATTTCGACATCCTGCCGATGTATCTGGTGGTGCTGGCGATGATGCCGCTGGTAATGGGCCTGTCCCGGATCGGATTTTGGGCAGTTGCCGTGGCCTCGGTCACGCTGTGGCTGGTGGCGCAGACCGATGTTCTGGACCTACCTGCCGAGCCATGGTCGGACCGTCAGTGGTTTTTCAATCCATTCGGCTGGCAGTTACTGTTCTTCACCGGGTTCGCTTTCATGCGCGGCTGGATCCCGGCGCCTCCGGTGTCGAAGACGTTGATCTGGGCAGCGGCTTTGTTCCTGGTTTTCTCGATGCCGTTTGGTTCGTGGAAAGTGTTTACCTGGATCAATGCAGCAGCCCCTGATCTGGCGGATGAAATCCGCAAGGTCTGGCCGGTTACCAAGGAACTCCGCGACAAGACAGACTTTGGCCTGTTCCGTTACCTGCACTTCCTGTCGCTGGCCTATCTGGGCTGGGTCATCGCTGGTGAGCGTGGGCACCGCCTGATCGCCACCGGGCACGGTGCCGCTGCCAAAGTCTGGCAGTTCCTGCTGACCGTGATCACCAAGGTCGGGCAGCAATCGCTGGCAGTGTTCGTATTTTCCATGGCAGCAGCACGACTTATCGGCGTCGGACTGGACGTCAGTGGGCGGGATGTTGCCAGTGTGTTCGTCGCTAACATGATTGGCTTTGCGATGATCATCGGCGTGGCCTACATGGCCGCTTGGTTCAAGTCACAACCTTGGAAGTCAAAGAAATGAATTTTACACGCCGCGCATTTTTGGCCTCGACTTCGGCGCTTGCCTTTGCGCCTGCTACCTTTGCCACCGGTGGGGAAACCCCGTTTGACCGTAACGACGTCATTGCCATGGCACGGGAACTGGCCAGCCAGCCATATGCCGAGCGCGAGATGGTGCCGCAGGAGTGGCAGGATCTGACGTATCAGCAGTACCGCTCGATCCGGTTCCGTCTGGACCGCGCGCTGTGGTACGAGACCGAGACACCCTTCAACGTCGATTTCTTCACACCCGGCCTGTACTTTCCACGCTCGGTCAAAGTGATGACGGTCGAAAACGGGATGGCCGCGCCCGTCGCCTTTGACCTTGGAATGTTCGACAAGTCCGAGGATGTGCCGGAATTACCGATCGACGACACGCTGGGCTTTTCCGGCCTGCGCTTGCGCACCGAGATGCACCGTCCCGGTAAAACCGACGAGTTCTGCGTCTGGCAGGGGGCGAGCTATTTCCGTGCGATTGGCCTGCACGAGGTCTACGGCCTGTCGGCCCGCGGTCTGGCGCTGAAAACCGGCGACCCGGATGGTGAGGAGTTCCCTGAATTCATCCGCTTCTGGCTGGAGCGTCCCAAACCCGGCCAGCGCGACATGGTGGTTCACGCGTTGATGGACAGCCCCAGCGTCACCGGTGCCTATCGGTTCAACGTCACTGCAGGCGCGGATTGCGTGATGGATATCGAAGCCACCCTCTTCCCGCGCGAAGAGCTGACCCATGTCGGCATCGCACCCGGCACGTCCATGTTCCTGTTCGACCAGACCAACCACAGCCGGTTCGACGACTTCCGTCCTGCCGTGCATGACAGCGACGGCCTGCTGATCCGGAACGGCGCCGGGGAAATTCTGTGGCGGCCACTGGCAAATCCGACCCGCTTGCAGATTTCATCTTTCGTTGACACGAACCCGCGCGGCTTTGGTCTGATGCAGCGCAAGAGGCACTTCTCGGATTACGCAGATCTTGAGGCGAACTATCACAAGCGCCCGAGCCTGTGGGTCGAACCCGGCTCGGATTGGGGCAAGGGCTCGGTCACACTGGTCGAAATCCCAGCCGATCAGGAAATCTACGACAATATCGTCGCCTATTGGCGTCCCGCCGAACCCTATGCTGCGGGTACCCAGGTGGACCTGAGCTATCGCCTGATCTGGGGCGAGGAACCCCAGCGCACACCGATGCCGCGTGTGATCAACACAGCAATGGGGGAAAACACCTTTGGCGAAGGACGTCTGGCCGTCGTCGATTTTGAGGAAAGCGAGCTGTTCGACGACCCCGAGGCTATGACGATCTTTGTTGACTCACCCCATGCCGAAACCTCCGAGGGCGTTTTGCAACGCAACCCGGACACCGGCGGCCTGCGGCTGGCTTTCTCGTTCCAGCCGGGCGACCGCGACCATGTGGAGTTGCGCGCACAGTTGCTGAAAGACAAACAGCCGGCCTCTGAGGTCTGGCTATATCGTTGGACCGCATGACCCAGGATTTACACATCATGCCCCCCGAGGCGCCCTTGGACATGCCTGCGCAGGATTTCAGCGCGGACTTCCGGGATGCACAGGTACCATCGGGTCAGCGCCCCTCGGCCGGGTTCTGGCGCGCGCTGGCGTTCTCTCCGGCCATGGCGGCCACGCTGGGCCTTTTGTGGGTCATGAGCGATTGGTTCGGGGCTGAGGGCATCAACCTGATCGAGGGCATCCTGCTGGCGCTGATCTCGTTCAACTTCTTCTGGATTTCTTTCACGGTCTGCACCGTCTTGCTGGGCATGGTGTCCTTGTCGCGGCAGGAACAGCCGAAACGCGAAACCCGCCCGCAGCCGCTGCGCGTGGCGCTGCTGACGCCGGTTTACAACGAAGTGCCTTGGAACGTGCTGGGCAACGCCCGTACGATGCTCGAAGACCTGCGCGCTCGCGGCGGTCAGCACCACTATGCCATGTTCATCCTGTCCGACACCCGCGACCCCGAGATCGCTGCGCAGGAACAGGCCAGTGTCGAGGCTCTGCGTACCACCCTCGCCCCCGGTCTGGAGCTGCATTACCGTCGGCGCGAGGAAAACACCGACCGGAAAGTTGGCAACATCGCCGACTGGGTCAGCCGTTGGGGCGCTGATTGGGACGCGATGCTGGTGCTGGATGCCGACAGCCTGATGACCGGGCGGGCGATCACGCGCCTGACGGATTCGCTGGCGCGTGATCCGGGTGCCGGTCTGATCCAAAGCTACCCGCAACTGATCGGAGCCCAGTCGGTCTTTGCCCGGATGCAGCAGTTTGCCAATGGCGTTTATGGCATTGCCTTCGCCGAAGGCCTCGCCCGCTGGTGCGGGCAGGAAGGCAACTATTGGGGGCACAACGCCATCATCCGCACCCGCGCCTTTGCCACAAGCGCTGGTTTGCCGAAGCTGCGGGCGTACAATGGTCAGGAAAAGCTGATCATGAGCCACGATTTCGTCGAGGCAGGCCTTCTGCGCCGCGCCGGTTGGGGCGTACGCTTCCTGCCGCGCATCCGAGGCTCGTATGAGGAAACTCCGCCCACTTTGATCGACCACGCCCTGCGGGACCGTCGCTGGTGTCAGGGCAACCTACAGCACCTGAAACTGCTGGGCTCAACTGGCTTCCGCGCCGTGTCTCGGTTCCACATGTTCCACGGCGCGGTCGGATATCTGATGTCGCCGCTGTGGTTTGCCCTGCTGGTGATGTGGGCGCTGATCGGTCAGGGTGAGGACGCCTCGGTCCTGCACTATTTCAGCCCCGACAACCCGATGTTCCCGCAATGGCCTGAGATGTCGGAAACCCGCCACGTGCTGATCATTCTGGTGATGTACGCGATGCTGCTGGCGCCCAAGGTACTGGGCGTTCTGGCCCTGCCCCTGAGCGGAGTGCGCTATGCCGAGTTCGGCGGTGGGTCCAAGTTCGTGACATCCTTCCTGGCCGAGGTAATCCTGTCGATCCTCTACGCGCCGATCTTGATGGTACAGCAGATGATCGCTGTATTCCGCACAGCGCTTGGCATTCAAAAGGGCTGGTCCCCGCAGGCGCGCGATGGCGGCACCTATAGCCTGCGCACCCTGATCCTGTGTCACACGCTGGAAACCATCAGCGGCCTCGCACTAAGCGTCGGTATCCTGTCCGGTCTCGTCTCGGTCTGGCTGGCTCCGATCGCGATCAGCCTTGCGCTGGCGATACCACTGTCCGCGCTCAGCGGTGTCTCGGCTGGCGCGGCACGGCGGATGGTCGGGATGCGTGAGGATTTCCGCGAGCCCGCAATCACCCGCTCGGCCCGGCGTCACCGGAACGAACTGAAACGTCTGATCGAGGGCAAAGGCGTGATGACCCCAGCTGAGTGATTATCCACCCGGCAGACCTTCGTACCAATCTACCATCATGTCTGCCCAGCCCTCGGGCACTCCATGACCGCCAGGGAACAGCGCGAATTCCAGCGCGCTGCCCTCGGCGCATCCGGTCCAATAGCGGCGCATGAATTGATCGGTGGTAGAGAACCCGCTGGGTTTGGTGTCAACGCACTCGTTGGCAACGCGCCAAATCTCCAGACCGGCAAAGATGTCGCCTTGATGGAACCGGCCACCGCCCAGCAGACGCCCCTCTAGCGGCACCACATTGTCGGTCCAGCCATGGGTGTGAAACAACCGCACTGGGCCGTCGCAAGCCTCGGGATGCGGACGCCAGAACCCGCCTGAGACGGGCACATAGGCTGAAAACGTATCCGGCGCGGCGCAGGCGAGGTAGTAGACCATGAACGCACCGGCAGAAAACCCGCCCAGGACAACCCTCTCGGAGTCGATCCCGAACCTCTCTTCCGCGTCCTGAACGGCTTCGGTCAGAAACGCGGTCTCATCTCGCTCGCCAAATCCCGGATAGAAGTTCCAGCTTTTTATGCCGTCGCGGCTAGGTCGCTCAAGCCCTTCAGGCGCCATTACGGCATAGCCGCGCGCCAACAGAGGCTCGACCATGCTGCGGTTCTTCATTGTCCCTGCACCGCTGCCGCCATAGCCGTGCAGGAACACGACCAGTGGTGGGTTTTCAACCTCGGGCAGTTCGATGTGATAACCGCCCGATGCGGTTTCGCACATACCCTCCTGATCGGCACACGCGGCAAGGCCAGCCTGCCCCGCCAGAACCAACCCGGTTGCCAGCGTCAATTCACGGATCATCCAGTCTCTCCTGTATTGCGCTGAACCGGCAAACCGGCGCGCACCCATCCCGGCCCTGCGGCCGACCCCAACATACCCTCGGGCACATCTATGACGTTTGTGAACCCTGCTTCGGTCAAAATGTTGCTCAGGCGGGCCGAACGCACCCCGCGGGCGCAAATCAACGCGACCCGGGTATTGCGGTTTCCGCCGGTGAGCTGCGCCAGCGCCTGCTCAAAATCATCGCGGCGCATATCCAATGGATATGCGCCTTCACCAACGCCCGTTGCCTTCCATTCGCGCGGGGTTCGGATATCCACCAACAGAACATTGCCCGACAACGCCTGCTCATGCGCGTCTGCAACGCTAAGGCGTCCGCCCGAATAGTCCTGAGGAATCAGGCGGTATTGCCGGATGGCAAAACCGGCGGTGATGGCAGCGCCCCCGCCCAACAGAACCCATCTTCGGGTCCGGTTCACCCTATCTCCCATAAAATGCCCTCCTGAGCCGTCAGGCCGGTTTTAACACAATCGCCCAAATGTAGCTGCGCGGAAAATCGATCCCCAGATCAAGTTCACGTCATTATTTCACTCGCGAAAATGGACCTGATGAATGGCCCTGGAACGCAGTGAAAATCTTGCAATAGCTGGACAGTCAGAAAATTATCCTTACAAAATCAAGACTACTATTGACCGCTCAGACCGGAGTATCGCACTTGTCCCTATTCCTCATCGCGGCCCTTCCCTTCCTCGGAGCTGTTTTCCCAGCCCTTCTGATCCGGGCAGGACGAAACGCAGCAGCCTCGGCGGCCGGCTTGACCACTTTTCTGGCGCTCATGGGGCTGTTGATCCACATCCCCTCCGTCATGCGCGGAGAGGTCGTCACCGCCCGGTTCGACTGGATCCCGGCGCTGGGTCTGAACGCGAACTTCATGCTGGACGGTCTGGGCTTCCTGTTTGCCCTGCTGATCCTTGGCATCGGCCTGCTGATCATCCTCTACGCGCGCTTTTACCTGTCGCGCGAAGACCCGATGGGGCAGTTCTATACTTACCTGCTGCTGTTTCAGGGCGCGATGGTCGGGATTGTTCTGTCTGACAATATCCTACTTCTCCTTATTTTCTGGGAGCTTACATCGCTTAGCTCATTCCTGCTGATCGGCTATTGGAAACACCTGCCCGAGGGGCGGCAAGGTGCTCGAATGGCGCTGGCCGTGACCGGTTCCGGCGGGCTGGCGATGATCGCGGGGATGCTGATCCTCGGAAATATCGTGGGATCGTATGACCTGAGCGTCATTCTGCAGAACAAAGAGCTGATCCAGTCCTCGCCCTATTACATGCCCGCGCTGATCCTGATCCTGCTGGGCTGTTTCACCAAATCGGCGCAATTCCCGTTTCACTTCTGGCTGCCGCACGCGATGGCTGCGCCAACACCTGTTTCGGCTTATCTGCACTCGGCCACGATGGTGAAGGCCGGGCTGTTCCTTATGGCGCGGATGTGGCCGGTTCTAGCCGGGACCGATGCGTGGTTCTATATCGTTGCGACCACGGGGCTAGTGACCATGTTGATCGGTGCTTGCATTGCGCTGTTCAAAGATGACCTAAAGGCGCTGCTGGCGTTTTCGACCGTGTCGCATCTGGGTCTGGTGACGATGCTACTGGGCTTTGGCACCAAGATTGCTGCTGTGGCCGCGATCTTCCACATCATCAACCACGCGACGTTCAAGGCGGCGTTGTTCATGACCGCAGGGATCGTGGATCACGAGAGTGGCACCCGCGATATTAAACGTCTGGGCGGGTTGCGGCATCTGATGCCGATCACCTTTACCATCGGCACGATTGCCGCCCTGTCCATGGCCGGTCTGCCGCCGCTGAATGGCTTCCTGTCCAAGGAAATGATGCTGGAGGAGACGGTTCACACAACATGGCTGAACTCGCACTACCTAGTACCGGGTCTAGCGTTGCTGGCTGCGCTGTTCTCGGCGGCCTATTCGTTCCGCTTTGTCAGCCATGTCTTCCTTGGCCCGCAGCGCACCGATTATCCGCATCACCCGCATGACCCGCCGGTGGGCCTGTGGCTGGCGCCCGCCTTCCTTGTGGTTCTGGTGGTACTGATCGGGTTTTACTCGGCAGCGATTGTCGGGCCTTTGGTCGCGGTTGTCTCCAGCGCCGTGATCGGTGGTGAGAAACTGCCCTACTACTCGCTGAAACTGTGGCACGGATTCACACCCGCGTTGTACATGTCGGCCGTGGCCACGCTGGGCGGTCTGTTCCTGCTGGCCTTGCACCGGCGAGGAGAGGCGCTCTGGAACGCCCTGCCCCGTCCCGAGGCCAAGACAATCTTTGACGCCGTGATCGGTGCCCTGACGGCGCTGAGCCGCTGGGTCACCGATAAGCTGCATAACGGCGTGATCAGCCGCTATGCGATTATCCTGATCGCTTTCACCGTCGGGCTTGGCTATTACGCCTTTACGACCGGCACGATTGGCCCGGAAACGCGCGAACCGCTGTCGATACAAATTATCCCGTTCATCGGCTGGATTTGTCTGGTTGCTGCGACGCTGGCGATCATGTGGTTCCACCGCAACCGCCTGTTGTCGCTGGTGCTGATCGGCGTGGTTGGCCTGATCGTTTCGATGGCGTTCAACTACCTCTCGGCCCCGGATCTGGCGCTGACGCAGATCTCGGTCGAGGTGGTGACGATGATCCTGCTTCTGCTGTCGCTGAACTTCCTGCCCACGGACACACCGTGGGACAGCAGCGCCGCGCGACGCTGGCGCGATGCGGCGATCTCAGTTGTGGCGGGTCTTGGTACCGGTGGGTTGATCTATGCGCTGATGCTGCGGGACTTTACCTTCCCAACGATCTCGGAATTCCATCTGGCGAATTCGTACAAAGGCGGTGGCGGCACCAACGTGGTCAACGTGATCCTGGTGGACTTCCGGGGCTTTGATACCTTTGGCGAGATCATCGTTTTGGGCATCGCCGCGCTGATCATCTTTGCCCTGACCGAGTCAGTCTTGGGTTCGAACGTCCGCGCCTATTTGCTGAACCGCAAACCGCATTGGCCGCAATCGGGAGACTCGCATCCGCTGATGATGGTGGTGGCGACCCGCGTGATGATGCCCATCGCGCTGATGGTCGGTGCCTACATCTTTTTCCGCGGACACAACCAACCGGGTGGCGGGTTCATCGCCGGTCTGATCGTGGCCATTGCGTACCTGATGCAATACATGGCCAGCGGCTATACTTGGGCCATCGAACGGCAGAGGTTCTATTACCACGGTACAATCGGCTGGGGTGTATTGATCGCCGCCGCGACGGGTCTTGGCGCATGGTTCAACGAACGTCCGTTCCTGACCAGTGATTTCGGCTACATCAACTGGCCCCCATTGGAAGAGTTCGAATGGGCGACCGCCATCCTGTTCGACACCGGCGTATTCCTTGCGGTTCTGGGTGCGGTGATGCTGGCGCTGGACAGCCTTTCACGGTTTGCTTGGCAACCAGGCATGGCACAGGAATTCCCGATGGATATCAATCCGCTGCGGGATGACCTGAAAGACGAAGAAGAGAAGGAGCAGGCCTGATGGAAGCGCTCGTAGCCTCAGCCGTAGGCATCATGACCGCCGCCGGGATTTTCCTGATCCTGCGTCGCCGCACATTCCCGGTTATTCTGGGCCTGTCACTGATCACCTATGCGGTGAACGTGTTCCTGTTCGCTACCGGGCGGCTGGCGCTGGACGCGCCTGCTGTTCTGAACAAATACGAAGACGTGCCCTATACCGACCCCCTGCCGCAGGCACTGGTGCTGACGGCCATCGTGATCTCGTTCGGTATGACGGCGGTGATCGTGATGATCGCGCTTTCGGCCTATCTGTCCTCGAAGGATGACCATATCGACATGACCGCGCAGGACAGCGTGGACGCGCCAGGAGAAGACGCATGAACCATTGGATCGTAGCGCCGATCGTCCTGCCCGCGATCCTGGCCCCGTTCATCATCATGGTCCTGCGGTACCATCTGGACCTTCAGCGCATCTTCTCGGTCGCCGGTGTGGTGGCCCTGTTGGGGATTGCCCTGACCATCACTACGCAGGCCTCTGGCGGCGAAATTCAGGTCTACGAGCTGGGCAACTGGCCCGCGCCGTTCGGCATCGTAATGGTGTTGGATCGGTTGTCGGCCATGATGGTTCTGCTGACCGCGCTGCTGGCCTTGCCGATCGTTCTTTACGCCATTGCCTCGGGTTGGGACAACCGGGGCAAGCATTTCCATGCATTGTTTCACTTTCAGCTTATGGGCGTCTGCGGAGCTTTCCTGACCGGGGACGCTTTCAACCTGTTCGTGTTCTTCGAGGTCCTGCTAATCGCCTCCTACGGTCTAATGACGCACGGGGGCGGTTCCGTGCGCCTGAAAGCCGGGGTGCAATATGTGGCCTATAACCTGATTGGATCGACCCTGTTCCTGTTTGCGCTTGGCACGCTTTATGCGGTGACAGGCACGCTGAACATGGCGGACATGGCAATGCGCGTGGCGGAACTGCCCGCTGACGATACGGCATTGCTGCGTGTGGGGGCCGTGCTGTTGCTGCTGGTGTTCTGCATTAAGGCCGCCGTACTGCCGCTGCATTTCTGGCTGCCCGCCAGCTATGCCAACGCGCCTTTGCCCGTGGCTGCGCTGTTTGCGATCATGACTAAGGTCGGCGCCTATTCGATCCTGCGGATGTACACGCTGGGCTTTGGCCCCGAGGTTGAGGCAACGCAAGGACTGGTAGGGGCGTGGCTGCAACCGGCGGCGCTGGTGACGCTGGCCGTTGGGGTCGTCGGCATTCTGGGTGCGCAGCACATCGCGCGGATGGTCGCCTTCTGCGCCATCGCCTCGATGGGCACGCTGCTGATTGCGATTTCGCTGTTCACGGAAACGGCCACCGCAGCGGCGCTGTATTACATCTATCACTCGACCCTTGCGACCGCGCTGCTGTTCCTAGTCGCCGATCTGGTGATGGAACGTCGGGGCGGCGCCATCGAACCCAAGGCGCCGATGCCGCAGAGCGGTCTGAT
This sequence comes from Ruegeria arenilitoris, assembly GCF_013032445.1. Taxonomy (GTDB): domain Bacteria; phylum Pseudomonadota; class Alphaproteobacteria; order Rhodobacterales; family Rhodobacteraceae; genus Ruegeria; species Ruegeria arenilitoris_F. The sequence continues at coordinate 447,743 of NZ_WQCA01000001.1, forward strand.
CTCGGCCCTGTTCTTCGTCGGGGCCATCGCGCTGGCGGGGATGCCGCCACTGTCGGGCTTCATCGGCAAGCTGCTGGTGCTGGACGCATCCCGCGACGCGCCGGATGCAAACGCGATCTGGGCCGTTGTCCTGATCGGGTCGTTTGTCACTATCGTCGGGCTGGCACGCGCGGGCTCACTGATCTTCTGGAAAAGTCACGACGCCCAATACACACCAGTGCCCGAAACAGACGAAGAGGCCCCTGCCCAACCCGCGCCCGAACCCAACGCGGGGCTGGCCTTCACCTCCGTCTTTGGGCTGGTGCTGGGCCTTGTCATGCTGACTCTGTTCGCGGGTCCGGCTCTGAATTATGCTGGCAAAACCGCTGAGCAACTGTTCACACCCGAACACTACATCTCGGCCGTTCTGGGAGGAGAGGAATGATGAGACTTCTGCACCGGATTTTTCCGCACCCTCACCTGACCTTTCTGTTAACCATTGTATGGGTTCTGTTGGCCAACAAGCCGTCGTTGAACTCGCTGGTTTTTGGTCTGATCCTGGGGATCATCATCCCGTTTATCACCCAGCCGTACTGGCCTGACCGCCCCAAGCTGCGCAACTGGCCGATGGTGGTGGAGTATATGCTTGTGGTGCTTTGGGATATTGTGATCGCCAACATCACGGTAGCCCGGATCATTCTGTTCAAACGCGATGCAGACCGGCAACCGAACTGGATCTGCGTCCCGCTGGAACTGCGCACGCCCGAGGCAATCACCGTTCTAGCCGGTACCATTACGATGACCCCTGGCACGGTAAGCTCGGATCTGTCGGCGCAGGGGCATAACTTGCTGGTCCATTGCCTGGATGCGCCCGACCCAGAAGCGGTACGGGATCAGATCAAACACCGCTATGAACGTCGCCTGAAGGAGATTTTCGAATGATCGAAGTTGCGATCTGGTTTGCCTTCGCCTGTTTTGGAACGGCCATCATGCTGTGCCTGTATCGGATCATCTCAGCCGAAGGTGTCGGCACCCGCGTTCTGGCGCTGGATACGATGGTGATCAACACCATCGCGCTGATGATCCTTTATGGGCTGGCCCTGGGAACCGAGATTTTCTTCGAAGCCGCAATGATCATTGCGATGCTTGGCTTTGTTTCAACTGTGGCCTATGCGCGCTTTATGCTGCGCGGCAATATCATCGAGTGAGGGTGAAATGGAGTTCATTTTCGAAATTCTGATCGCCTTCTTCCTGATCATATCGGGCATCTTCGGCTTTGTCGGGTCGTTTGGAATGATCAAACTGAAAGACCCGATGTCCCGCCTGCACGCGCCCACCAAGGCGACCACGCTGGGCGTGGGCGGCGTGTTGCTGGCCTCGATCTGTCACTCGGTACTGATCGAGCAGCAACTGTCGTTGCACGAACTGCTGATCACCCTGTTCCTGTTCCTGACTGCGCCGATCACGGCTCTGTTCATTGCCAAATGGCACATTCATCGCCATGAAAAGCCCAGCGATCTGCCGGACGCGGGCGAGGATGAGCTTTGGGCCACCCACGCGGTCGAGCAGGTCGAAGACGTCCCGGAACACACAGCGAACTAACACCCATGCATCACCCTCCGCTGCCCCTGACCCGTGATCTGGTTCTGATTGGCGGCGGGCATACCCACGCACTGGTGCTGAGGAAATGGGGGATGAACCCGCTGCCGGGCGCACGAGTGACGGTGATCAATCCCGGCCCTGTTGCGCCTTATTCCGGGATGCTGCCCGGCTTTGTCGCGGGCCACTATGAGCGCAGTGAACTGAACATCGATCTGGTGCGTCTGGCCCGGTTTGCCGGTGCACGCGTTATTCTTGGCCCGGTCGAAGGGATCGATATTGATCAGCGTCTCGTCCATGTGCCCGGTCGCCCTCCGGTGGCGTACGATGTGGCCTCTGTTAATGTGGGGATCACCTCGGACATGCCCGCCCTGCCCGGGTTTGCCGACCATGCGGTCCCAGCCAAACCTTTGGGGCCGTTCGCGGCGCGGTGGGCCACGTATCTGCAAGGCACCGGTCCAGCTTCGGTCGCGGTGATTGGGGGCGGCGTGGCGGGGGTTGAGCTGGTGTTGGCCATGGCCCATGCCCTGAGTGCCAAGGGCCGTGCGGCGCAGGTGACACTGATCGACAATGCCCAAGCCCTCACTGCGACGGGACCAAAGGCAGCCGCAACCATTCGCAAGGCAATGGCGAAACTGGACGTTGAGCTGATCGAAAACACGGCCATTTCCTGCATTGATGCCAATCACATTGTTCTGGGTGATGGTCGCAAAGTCCCTGCCGCCTTCGTGACCGGGGCTGCCGGTGCACGGCCCTATGACTGGATTGCCCAGACGGGCCTTGACCTGCAAGACGGTTACATCCGCGTGAACGGTTACCTGCAATCCAGCGATCCGGCGATCTTCGCCGCCGGGGATTGTGCCCATCTGTCGGAAAACCCACGCCCCAAGGCGGGAGTCTATGCGGTGCGCGAGGCTCCGGTCTTGTACGATAACCTGCGTGCCGTTTTGGGGGCAGGACGGATGCGGCGGTACACGCCGCAGAAGGACTATCTGAAACTGATCTCACTGGGCGGAAAATCCGCATTGGCCGAGCGACTTGGCACTTCGTTCAGCGGGTCCTTGATGTGGCGCTGGAAGGATCATATCGACCAGAGTTTCATGAACCGGTTCCGCGACCTGCCTGAAATGGCGCCACCTTCCCCGCCGAGACTTCATGCAGCAGGGCTGCAAGAGGCACTGGGCGACAAGCCCATGTGCGGTGGCTGCGGTGCAAAGGTTGGGCGCGGCGCGCTGCAGGCCGCACTGCACAACCTGCCCGCGCCAGAGCGCGCCGATATCACCGCCCTGCCCGGCGACGACGCGGCCCTGCTGACAACCGGTGGGGCGCGGCAGGTGATGTCCTCGGACCATCTGCGCGGGTTCACCAATGATCCGGTGCTGATGACCCGCATCGCAGCTGTTCACGCGCTGGGGGATATCTGGGCCATGGGCGCCAGCCCACAAGCGGCAACCGCAACGATCATCCTGCCTCGCATGTCGCCTGAATTGCAGCACCGAACCATGGCCGAGATCATGACGATCGCGACCGAGGTCATGCGCAACGCCGGGGCCGAGATCGTGGGTGGCCATAGCTCGATGGGGGATGAGATGACCATCGGCTTCACCCTGACAGGCCTGTGCGAGAATGACCCAATCACCCTGTCGGGTGCGCGCCCGGGCGACAAGTTGATCCTGACCAAACCGCTGGGCAGCGGCGTGTTGATGGCGGCAGAAATGGCGGGCAAGGCCCGTGGCGAATGGGTCGTCGATGCGTTCCTGCAAATGGTTCATCCGCAGGGCGAAGCTTCACGCATTCTGGCAGGTGCCCATTCAATGACTGACGTGACGGGCTTTGGTCTGGCCGGGCATCTGTTGGGCATGTGCGAGGCGTCGGACTGCGGCGCATCTCTCGATCTGGACGCCATTCCGCTGATGGCTGGCGCGATGGAGTTGAGCGCGCAAGGCGTCCGGTCAACGATTTTCGACGAAAACCGCTCCGTTGCGCCGAACCTGCCGTTCGGCGGCAAAGCTGACCTGTTGTTCGATCCGCAAACCGCTGGGGGGTTATTGGCCGCCGTCGCGCCCGATCAGGCGCACAAGTTGTGTGAAAAGCTGAGGCACGCGGGTTATCCGGCGGTCATCATCGGACACATGTCCGACACACCGGGTCTGCGCCTTCAAAGCTGATCCAATATCCTTACGATCTGCGCGGCCGTGTCGTTTAGACCCGCATCGTCCAGTGTGGCCGCATCGACCCGCGCCACAACCTCGGCGGTGCGAGCGCGGCTGGATTTGGCATAGGACGGGTCATAATGCTGCTCCATCAACGCCCGCGTCAGCGCCTGCTTGTAACCGGCGTCGATCAGGGCGAGCCAGCCATCCACCACCTCGTGCCCCCGGTGGAACCGCAGCGGAGAAAGCCGGTCGCGCAACCGGTCGGCATCCGACAGGATATCGTCATAGGCACGGGCCAGATAGGCGGTGCGCGCTTCGATCGAGGCCTGAACCTGAATACGCGACGCATTTCGCAAAGCGGTCCACAAGCTGGGTGGAAGGATCAGGGTTCCGATCTTGGACGACTCGGCCTCGACAATAACCGGGCGTTCTGGGTCGAGCCCGCATAATGCTGCAGCCAGAGCGGATTCGAACGCCTTCTGGCTGGGTTGCCCACCGGGCATCTCACCCAGCAATGAGCCACGGTGATTAGCCAGCCCTTCAAGGTCCACAACCTGAACGCCGCGCGTTTTCAGATGCGCAAGAAGGTCGGTCTTGGCCGTGCCCGTGTAACCGTCCAAAGCGACCAGACGATGCGGCAAGGGGTCTTCGTAAAGAAATCGGTTCACAAGACGCCGATAGGTGCGATACCCGCCTTCGACCACCTCAGCCCGCCAGCCGATCTGTTGCAGCATCCATGTGAACGACCCGGACCGCTGCCCACCCCGCCAGCAATAAACCAGAGGTTTCCAGCCGCCTTCATGATGCGACAGACTGTGTTCGATGTGGTTAGCCGCGTTACGGAACACCAGCGCCGCGCCCAGTTTGCGGGCCAGAAAAGGGCTTTCCTGCACATAAATCGTGCCAACCCGCGCGCGTTCGTCATTGTCAAGAACCGGCAGATTGATGGCACCGGGCAGATGGTCCTCGGCAAATTCCGCCGGGCTGCGCACATCAATCACCGTATCGAAGTCATGCTCATAAAGGCTGGATAGGTCGGTGAAGTTCAAAGCCATATCAAGGGTCTATCCTGCAAAGGTAGCATTGGAAAGGCACACCGTTATTCTGGGATCGGTTCGATCAGGTCAGACCCGCTGGCACGGTTCGAATTCACCGCCGGATCTACGCGATAAAAGTCCAGCACATCCTCGGCACCGGGCTGCATCAGACGCGCGGCCCCCTTCCCTGCCTCACCCAGCCAGAGCGGCCAGTCGTCAGGCTCTAGGATCAACGGCATCCGGTGGTGGATGGCACTAAGGTGGTTGTTGGCGGGTGTCGTCACGATGGCACAGGTACCTTGCCGCGCCTCGTCAGTACCCCAGTCCTGCCAAACACCAGCAAAGGCAATAGGCGCGCCATCCTTGCGGTGGATGTACCAAGGCAGTCGCGTGTTTTGGTCGGTCTTGGTCCATTCGTAGAACCCCCTCGCCACGATCAGGCATCGCCGTTCGCGGCAGGCAGCGCGAAACGCAGGTTTTTCAGCGAGCGTCTCAGCCCGCGCATTGATCAGCAGAGGACCGGCGGTTTCGGTCTTGTACCAATGCGGCAGAAACCCCCAGCGCAGCGGGTCCAGCCGGCGCCCGCCCTGTCCGGCGCGGACCACATGCACCTGATTTGTCGGGCACACGTTGAAATTCGGGACAGACGGCAGCGTATTCGCTGGTCGTGCCGCAAACAGTTGTGCCATCGCGTCATTGGGAAGTGTTATTGCAAACCGTCCGCACATAGGTAATGAACCATCGATAGTCGTTTCATACAGGCACAGGGTGTCACGGGGTCTCATGCAAAATCAAACAGCGAAAACCCTCAAAGGCAAGGCAGTAGCGGCTCTTGACGCTGGCAAACTGCAACAGGCACTGAAAAAGGCGCAGCTCGGCGTCAAGAAATTCCCAAAGGATCCGGACTTCCACGCCATCTCGGGTTTTGTGCTGACCGAGATGGAACAGTACAAGAGATCCATCCCGCATTTTGTTGAGGCATCCCGGATGAAACCCGACGATCCGCAATTTGTGGAAAACTTGGCCAACGCTCTGATGCAAACCGGACAGGTTTTTAAGGCGCTGGAATATACTGAGCAAAAACTTGAGCAGTTCCCCAACAATAAAGAGCTGAACCGTGTCTTGGATGAGCTTTACCTCAAGGGTAACAACTGGCGCAGGATCATAGAATACGCTTCTAAGAAGCTACTAAACGATCCGGACAACGTGGAAATTCTGGCCAAACGCGCGAAAGCGTACGAACATATTGGCTTTCTCGATGACTATTCACGCGACATTACCCGAGCTTACGAGCTTAGCCCGAATAACGAAAAGGTCGCATTTCAAAGAGCGGTTAACCTGCATCGGCACGGCGACAAATCGGGATCAACTGCAATCCTGCAAAAACTGCTTGCCGAGAACCCTGAGCACAAACCAACCTTGCTACACCTGTCGATGATGACAAACGCGGAAGACACTCCACACTTGTTGGAAATCGTCGAAGCAGCAATCGCCAAAACCGGGCACGACAATGCAGACTTGGAGTTCGCGAAGGGCAATTTAATTTCTGCAAAAGACGGTTTGGCCGCAGCCTTGCCTCAAATCGCCCGCGCCAATGCGATTCAGCACGATATCAACCCTTTTGATTTTGCTGCTGAAGAAGCAAAACTGAACAACATCACCGGGCTTTTCCCTGTCGGTTACGAGACTCCAAATTCAGGTTCAAGTGAAACTCCCTTGCCAATATTTGTCGTCGGCCAACCCCGATCAGGCACCACCTTGATGGAAATGATGCTGAGCTCTGCGCCAGGGATCGCAGGATGCGGGGAGCTTACGCTGGGGGCCGATCTGTCACTGGATTTCGAAAAGGAAGGTTCCGTATTCAATGCGGAAAACGCCGCTGAATTTGCGAACGAATTTCGAAGATTGATGCCGCCAATAGCAGACGGATCGACCGCCTTCGTCGATAAAATGCCCCACAATTATCAGCGCGTCGGGTTTCTGCTCGCAGCTTTCCCAAATGCCAAAATCATAAACATGCTGCGCGACCCGCGAGATGTTGGCTTGTCCAAATGGATCAGGTTGTTTCCGGCGGTTGGTATGCGCTACGCATCAAACCTTGAAGCCATTGCCCAAACGGCGAACTTGTATCGCCGCTATATGGCTCATTGGGATGCCGTATTCCCAGGTCAAACCCTGACTGTCCCCTATGAACGATTGGTCGCGGACCCTGAGACCTACAGCCAACAAGTTGCGGAGTTCTGCGGGATCGAGTGGAACGAAGCCATGATGCATCCCGAGAAAAACAAGAAACAGGTCAGAACGGCCAGTATTGATCAGGTTCGCAACAAGATTTCGACCCAAGCCATTGGTGGTTGGGAAAGTGTATCCGAACATCTGGGCCCAATGTTGGACGGTTTCGACCCGGCGCTTTGGCCGGAATACGACCTCGGCTGAGCCAGCCCGAAAAAAAGCCGCATCGGGTGATGCGGCCTTTTCTTGTTGCTACAGTGCAGAGTTATTTCTGCTTGATACGACCGTCCAGATAGGGCTGATACGGCGCGTTTTCGGCCAGGTATTCAGCCGTCACATCAGCCAGATCAGGCCCATAGTCATAGGCATTTTTGTCGTCGCCTTCGAACATCGAATAGCCATCACCGCCGTTGCGAACATAGTTGTTGGTGACCACCAGATACGTGGCGGCCGGATCTATGGGAACGAACCCGTCACCTTCGGCCACCATCACCTCGGTGATGCGGCCTTCGTTAGGTGCAACTGATGGATCCCACGTGAAAGTCAGGCCTGCGACCTGCGGAAAGCGGCCCTTGACCTCTTCGACCTGGCTGACGCCGTTTTCCAGCGCGTCGATGACAGTTTGACCGTTGATTTCAAAGGTCGAAAGCGTATTCTGGAAGGGCAGCACCGTCAGCACCTCGCCCATAGTCACCTCTCCGGGGTCAATCGACGCCCGCAGCCCGCCCGAGTTGGCAATCGCGATCTGCGCGCCCTGATCCGCGACCCGCGCCAGCATGGCGTCGGCAACCAGATTGCCCATCTCACATTCCTGCACGCGGCAGACCGCGCGGTCGCCTTGGATCGCAGCCGCAGAGTCAGCAACGACGCGCTTTTTCATCTCTTCAATCGGTGCGCCCATTTCGGCCACGCGCGCGGCGATATCCGCATTGGGTTCTACCGACGCATCCAACAGAATCGGCTCACCTTCCGCCGAAATCAGGTTGCCATCGTCGTCGAAGGTCAGCGTGACCTCGCCCAGATATTTGGAATAGGCATAAGCCTGAACCACCGGAACATCGCCAACCATCAGCGGGTACGAACCCGCCGCGCCTTCCTCGGTATTCGACAGTAGCGTGTGAGAGTGCCCGCCGATCACCAGATCCAGACCCGGTACTTTCTCGGCAATCTCGATATCCTTGGCCAGACCGACATGGTTCAGCGCGATGATGATATCGACACCTTCGGCCTGAAGCGCCTCGACATCTGCGGTCAGGCTTTCGATTTCATCCTGGAACACCACGTCCTTGCCGGGGCTGGAGGTGTCGACTGTGTCCGTGGCCAATGCCGAAACGATGCCGATCTTCTGGCCGCCGACCTCAAGCACAAGGTGGTTTTCGACCTTGCCGTTCAGCTCGGTCGATGACGACAGATCGAGGTTGCCCGAAATGACCGGAAAGCTGACGGTGTCGATGAACGCAGCTAGACCTTCGGGACCATCGTCAAACTCGTGGTTGCCGACCGCCATGGCGTCATAGCCGATGGCCTCCATGAACTCGGCCTCAGCCGCACCTTTATAGGTCGTATAGAACAGCGAGCCCTGAAACGGGTCACCTGCATCCAGCAGCAGCACGTTCTGATCCGCCAGTTCATCCCGCTTGGTATCAACCATGGTTTTCAACCGGGCGACACCGCCGAAACACTTGCCTTCGGCTTCATCCTCGGCATCACAGGTCGAGTCGTATTTGTTGATCGACTCAATACGGCTGTGAAGGTCATTTGTGTGCAGAATCGTCAGCTTGTACTCCGCCGCGGCCATGCCTGCGGTCAGGCCCAGAACGGCCACTGACGCCAGAAAACGGGTGAACATATTGATACTCCCTGTATTTGTTTGACGCGATGGTGCGCTCAGCGGCAGGAAGAGTCAAAGGGGGAAATCCGGCTTGATTCTGCCCGTCACGCGGGGCATCACCACCTCATGCTGGTTTACAAGATTTTCCGGGCCGATGAATGGGCCCTTTTGCAGGATCAGGGTGCCTCGGACGGTGCGCCGATTGATGTATCCGATGGGTTTGTCCATTTCTCAACCGCCGAACAGGCCCTCGAGACCGCTGCCAAGCATTTCGCCGGGGTCGAGGGGTTGACCCTGCTGGCGTGCGATGCGGATGGCATGGGCGACGATCTGAAATGGGAGGTATCGCGCGGCGGTGCCCTTTTCCCGCATCTCTACCGCCAAATCCGCATGACCGATGTTGTGTGGTCGCGCGCCCTGCCCTTTGACGGGCAAGCACACCAGTTCCCGGCCGAGATGGCATGACCGCGTTCGTCGACCCCGACCGCGCCCAGTTCGAGGCGTTCAAGGCGCTGGACCGCGATCACCCGATCGAGATGCTGAATCTGGTGAAGTTCCGCGCCAAGGCGGAATATCCCGCCGGGCACGAACTGTCCGAGGCCGGGCTGACCGGCGCGCAGGCCTATCGCAAATATGGGGTCGAGACCGCCCCGATCATCGCTCGGCTGGGCGCGTCGATCCTGTGGCGCGGCGCGTATCAGACCACTCTGATCGGCCCGCAGGATGAGGCTTGGGATGAGGTATTCATCGCACGCTATCCAACAGCCCACGCGTTCCTTGAGATGGTGACCGACCCGGATTACCAGAAGGCCGTCATACACCGGCAGGCAGCGGTTGAAACCTCGCGCCTGATCCGCTGTGCACCCACCCAAAGCGGAGAGGCTTTCGGATGAAACTGACCGAGAAACTGGGGCTTTCCGTCCTGCACAAAATGGACCCCGAAGCCGCCCATAGCATGTCGATAAAGGCGTTGAAGGCCGGGCTGGCCCCGATGCCGGGGCCGGTGACCTCAGCCCGTCTGAAAACCCAGTTGGCGGGTCTGGACCTGCCCAACCCTGTGGGGTTGGCGGCAGGGTTCGACAAGAACGGAGAGGTCCTGACCCCTCTGTCCCGCACAGGGTTCGGGTTCATCGAAGTGGGTGCCGTCACCCCGCGCCCGCAGTCCGGCAACCCCAAACCTCGTCTGTTTCGCCTGTCCGAGGACAAGGCCGCCATCAACCGCTTTGGCTTTAACAACGAGGGCATGGAGGTGATGGCAAGCCGTCTGGCCGATCGCCCCAAAGACGCGGTGATCGGCCTGAATCTGGGGGCGAATAAGGACAGTGACGACCGCCCAGGTGATTTTGCCAAAGTGCTGGCCCACTGCGCGGCACATCTGGATTTCGCCACAGTCAATGTCTCGTCCCCCAACACCGAAAAGCTGCGGGATTTGCAGGGCAAGGCGGCACTTGGTGCCCTTCTGGGCGGTGTGATCGAAACACGTAACACGCTGCCACGCCCGATCCCGATTTTTCTGAAGATCGCTCCTGATCTGACCGAAGCGGAATTGCAGGACATCGCCGAGGTTGCATCGGAAACCGGCGTAGATGCGGTGATTGCCACCAACACCACCCTGTCGCGCGACGGGTTACGCAGCGGCCATAAGGGTGAAATGGGCGGGTTGTCCGGTGCCCCTCTGTTCGAGAAATCGACACACGTTCTGGCCCGTCTCAGCCACCTGACCGAAGGGAAGATTCCCCTGATCGGAGTGGGTGGGATCAGCAATGCGGACCAAGCCTATGCCAAGATTTGCGCCGGTGCGTCTGCTGTGCAGTTTTACACGGCTCTGGTTTATGGCGGTATTTCACTGGCCGCTGAGATCGCGCAGCGCCTAGATGAGTTGCTGGCCCGAGACGGGTTCAACTCTGTCGCGCAAGCCGTTGGAAGTAAACGAGAGGACTGGCTGTGATCGCATATTGGCACAACCCCCGCTGTTCGAAATCCCGCGCCGGGTTAGCGCTGCTGGAAGAGAACGGTGCGCAGATTAAGGTGCGTAAATACCTTGAGGATGCGCCCTCGGCTGACGAAATCCGCGCGGTGCTGGATCGGCTGGGTATCGGTGCCATCGACATGATGCGGACCGGAGAGAAGCGGTTCAAAGAGCTGGGTCTGACCAAGGACACCCCTGCAGATGACCTGATCACCGCCATGGCTGAAAACCCGATCCTGATCGAGCGTCCTCTGGCCATTGCAGGTGACAAGGCTGCCATCGGCCGCCCGCCCGAAAATCTGCTGGCGCTGCTTTAAGCCACCTGAGCCTCAAGCCGGGGATAGCGCCAGCCCAGAGTTATGCCGCGCGCGATGTTTAGAACCATCAGCGCGGCCCAAAGCCCGTGATTGCCCAGCATCGGCACCAGAATGAACAGCGCGACGACATAGATCGCGACCGACTGGATCATCGCGTTGCGCATCGCGCGGGTCCATGTGGCCCCGATATAGATGCCGTCGAACATCCAACTCGCCACTCCGATCGCCGGGGCCAGCGCGGCCCAGATCAAGTAGTCCCGTGCGGCCTCCCGAACCTCGGGTGAAGTGGTCATCAGATCGATCAGGGCTGGTCCGGCCAAATAGAACACAGCGCCCAGCGCAAAGGCTCCACCCACGCCCCATTGCGACGCCATGATTGACGCGCGACGGACCTGATACCGGTCGCGCGCGCCCACGGCGCTCCCGACCAATGCCTCGGCAGAGAAGGCAAAGCCATCCAGCGCAAAGGCAGTGATTTCAAGGAATTGCAGCAACACCTGATTGGCCGCGAGGTTCACATCCCCCAAATCAGAACCCACGAACAGAAAGGTGGTGAACGCCCCGGTCAACAGAACCGAGCGGATCATGATGTCCGTGTTCACCTGCAACATCCGCCGCAGCCGGGCGGCATCGAAAATCCGGGGCCAGTCGCGCCACTGGTTTCCGCCAAAGGCATCGCGGCACAACCACAGGCCCAGCGTCAACCCGGTCCATTCGGCGATCAAGGTGGCGATAGCGACGCCTTCGACACCCCAGCCAAGCCCTAGCACGAACCACAGGTCCAGCAGGATGTTCAGCCCGTTCATCCAGACCTGCAGGATGAACACACCGCGCGTTCGCTCGACCGCGATCAACCAGCCTGTTACGGCATAAAGGGCAATCGTCGCCGGAGCACCCCAGATGCGGATTTGCAGGTAGTCCCGCGTCAGCGCCTCGACCTCGGGGCTGGCGGGTGACAAGGCAAACGCGCCCCAGAACACCCAGATCTGCGTGACAATAAAGAACAGCCCCGCCGCACCACCCAACAGCAGCCCGCGCATCAACAAGGCGCCGGTCTCGGCGGTGTCCCCGGCCCCGCGTGCTTGTGCAGCAAGTCCGGTAGTTCCCATGCGCAGGAAACCGAAGATCCAATAGATCGTCGCCAGAATAACCGCACCCATGCCCACAGCACCGATAGGGGCTGCCTGCCCCATCTGCCCAACCACTCCGGTATCAACAGCCCCCAGAATGGGCACCGTGGCGTTGGAAAGCACGATCGGAACCGCGATCTTCAGCACCCGTTTATGGGTGAGAGGTGCCGAGGCGGTCTGCACGGTGATCTACTCTGCTTTGGGTTTGGATTGCGGCATCAGGAAATGCCCGGTCGCCTGCGCAATCGGACGCGCGTGATTGTCCTGCCAGGCCTCAACCCGGACCGACGCATAGCGCCGACCGGACCGGCTGACGAAGGCGCGGGCATAGGCGTCGCGTGGCAGGCCCGAGCGCAAGTAATCCACCGTGAAATCAACGGTCTTGGGAAAGCGCACCGAGTCGGCCTGGAACAGCTCTTCCGCTTCGATTTCACCGCTTTCGATCATGGGAAAGAAATACTCCCAACTCAGAGTGATAACGGCAGTGACCTCAAGAAAAGCCGCCGTCACCCCGCCATGCAGCGCGGGCAGCAACGGGTTGCCGATCAGCTTGTCGTCGAAATTCAGCACACCAGTCAGTTCATCGCCACGCCGGTCGAAGGTGATATTCAGGAAACGGATATACGGCACCCCTTCGACAATTGCGTTAAGGGCTGCATCACGGCGTTGCTTGACCACCTGCATGGGTTCGGGACGAGGGCGCGCCATCACAGACCCTCCACCGTAAAGGAACCCGCGGCGGTTGCGACCGGCAGGTCCTGATTTTCATCTATCGCCGTGGCCCGGACAAAGGCGACGTTGCGGGTGATGTGGTAGCAGGTGGCATGAGCAGTGATGCTCTGCCCCGGCGTCGCGGCGCGCATGTAGTCGATCCTTAGATCAATGGTCGCGGTTCCGCCGGGCGCCGACGGGTGGGACATCACGGCCGCACCGCAGCAAGTGTCCAGCGCAGCAAACACCGCGCCACCGTGGATGACGCCGGTTCGGGGATCTCCGACCAGATCGGCGTTGTACGGCATCGAGATCGCGGCCTCACCATCGCTAATTGTGGTCAGCTTTAGCCCCAGCGCCTTGGCATGCGGGATTGCCTCGATAAACCGGCGCGCAATTTCTACTTTGTCGACCATGTCGTGGTGCCCCCTTGATTTCTTTCTTTATGAGCCTGAGCCTTGCAAAAGAGCAAGACCACCTGTTGCGCTTGCCGCGACGACGGCCTAGTTTGCGGCCAAGGAGATCGAAAATGACCGACAACCGTTTGTCATTAAACGAGATGTGCGAAGAGTTCGACGTAACCAAGCGCACCTTGCGTTACTACGAGTATATCGAGCTGCTTCAGCCGGAACGCGAAGGCCGTAGCAGGTACTACGGCCCCCGTGAATGCGCGCGGATGAAGCTGATCATGCGCGGACGTCTGTTTGGATTCTCGCTGGAAGAGATTCGCCAGTGGCTGCTGATCTACGAGGATCAGGGAAACCAAGCCCAAATGGCCGAGTTCATTAAACTGGCTGACCGGCAAATGCCGGAACTACAAAAGCAACGGCAACAACTGGACGAGGCGATGGATGAGCTCCAGCGCCTGCGTGACCAGACCGCCAAGTCCCTGCGCTGACCCCACTCCGCTTCTGTACTGATTTCCGAAGCCTCAAGCACTGCGGCCATGGTCGACCGGTTGTGTTCTCACACCGGATACCCGGCCCCTCCCCAATCTAAATTCCGTTACGTCACGTCCGAAAAGTCGGGTTAAGCACACCTTGACGCGAGAGGATCCTACGTCAACTTTCCTTGTGACGTAGCGTTTGCATTACGTGAACGTCATCTACGTGTTGTAACGTGCGCATCGACTGCGCAACTGACTTTGATAGACGCCAGTGACGAGAGTGCTGAAACCATGACCGAAGACCTGATGACCATCCGTGAAATGTGCGAGACCTACGAGGTCACGCCGCGCACCTTGCGTTTTTACGAGGCAAAGGAACTTTTGTTTCCGATCCGCGAGGGCCAGAAACGCCTGTTCACCAAACGAGACCGGGCGCGCCTGAAACTGATCCTGCGCGGCAAACGTTTCGGCTTTAGCCTGGAAGAGATCCGGCAACTGCTGGATCTGTACCATGTGGGTGACCAACAAAAGACCCAGATGATCCGTACGATTGAAATCGCACGCGAACGTCTTTCGGACATGGAAGCCCGCCGCGAAGAGCTGACTCAAGCCATTGACGATCTAAAAGAGCAGCTGCGCTGGGGCGAGAAAGTCATCGCCTCGATTAACAACGAAAAAACAGCCGTCGGGTAACCCTCGCGGCTCAATCCCCGGACATCTGAATTTAAGGGAGCTTCAAATGCCCGTTTACAACGCGCCAACCAAAGACACTCAGTTCATTCTGCACGATGTGCTGAAAGTCTCGGAATCCGATATTCCAGGCTATAGCGAACTGGAGGCCGAATTTACCGGCGCGGTTCTGGAAGAAGCGGGCAAAGTTGCCACCAACGTTCTGCATCCGCTGAACGTGGTAGGCGACACTGAAGGATGCCGGTTGGAAAACGGCATCGTTTACACACCGACCGGGTTCAAGGATGCCTTCGAGCAGATGAAGGAAGGCGGCTGGACCGGCCTCGACATGCCGGAAGAGTATGGCGGCCAGAACATGCCTTATGTGATTGGCACAGCCGTGGGCGAGATGTTCTCGGGCGCGAACCAAGCGTTTGTGATGTACCAAGGCCTGACCCACGGCGCGGCCTCAGCCATTCTGGCGCATGGCACCGATGAGCAGAAGAACAAATACCTTCCCAACATGGTCAGCTGCGAATGGACCGGCACCATGAACCTGACCGAACCGCATTGCGGCACTGATCTGGGCTTGATGCGCACCAAGGCGGAACCGCAGGGTGACGGCAGCTACAAGATTTCCGGTCAGAAGATCTTTATCTCGTCCGGCGATCACGACATGGCCGACAACATCATTCATCTGGTTCTGGCCAAGATCCCCGGCGGCCCCGAGGGCATCAAGGGTGTGTCGCTGTTCATCGTACCAAAGTTCATCGTCAACGAAGACGGCACCCCGGGTGAGCGCAACGGTGTCTCGGTCGGCAAGATCGAAGAGAAAATGGGCATCCACGGCAACTCGACCTGCGTCATGAACTATGACGAAGCCACCGGCTGGCTGCTGGGTGAAGAACATAAAGGTATGCGCGCCATGTTCACCATGATGAACGAAGCGCGTCTGGGCGTGGGTATGCAGGGCCTGTCGCAGGCCGAGGCTGCGTTCCAGAATGCCTTGGAGTATGCCAAGGACCGCCTGCAGGGGCGCGATGTGACCGGCGTGAAGAACCCCGATGGCCCGGCCGATCCACTGATCGTACACCCGGATATCCGTCGTAACCTGATGGATCAGAAAAGCTTCACCGAAGGCGCACGTGCGTTCATCCTGTGGGGCGCGACCATGATCGACAAGGCGCACCGCTCAAGTGACAAGGATGCGGATGGTCTGATATCTCTGCTGACCCCGGTCATCAAAGGCTTCCTGACGGATCAGGGCTATGACATGACCGTACAGGCGCAGCAGGTCTATGGTGGCCACGGCTACATCGAAGAATGGGGCATGTCTCAATACACCCGCGACGCCCGGATTGCGATGATCTACGAAGGGGCGAACGGCGTTCAGGCACTGGACCTTGTCGGCCGGAAACTGGCGCAGGATGGCGGCAAGCACGTCATGGCCTTCTTCGACATGGTCAAAACCTTCTGCAAGGAAAACGGCGGCAAAGACGAATCCTATGACAAAGCCTTCATCGAACCGTTGAAAGCCGCGTCCAAGGATCTTCAGGCCGCTGGCATGTATTTCATGCAGGAAGGCATGAAGAATCCGAACAATGCGCTGTCCGGTTCTTATGACTTCATGCACATGTTCGGACATGTCTGCTTGGGTCTGATGTGGGCACGGATGGCGAAAGCGGCTCAGGACGCTTTGGACGGCGGTGCGTCGGACAAAGAGTTCTACGAAACCAAAATCAATACCGGTCGTTTCTACATGGCTCGCCGCCTGCCTGCCACCGCGCTGCATCTGTCGCGCATCCAAACCGGCGCAGACACGGTCATGGCGCTAGAGGCCGCGAACTTCTGATCACTCTACGGTTCCGGGGCCCCGCCCCGGAGCCGGTTTTCCGAGGAGAGAGAATGCCCAAACGCTTTCGCCTGACCCGCCGCTTTCCGGTCGCAATGACCGAAGACGGCTATCGAAAGCTCAGGGCATTTGCCCGCGAAGCCGGGCTGGACGAAGGTGAAGCCCTGTCATTTCTCTTCGAAAACTTCAACAGCGTCACGGATGAGGAGAAACTGACGCGCCGACTACGAGAATTCAATTCTGAGCTTGAGGCGCGCAAGCGTTAACAACTTCAGTCACATCGGTTTTAGGTGTGCGTGTTTTCAGCAAGATGAACAGCTTATCGCGGCTACAAGTTCAACTTTCTCGAAATACGCAGATTGCGGCACTGCACTATGCGCCACGGGAGGGGCGATCGCATGACCATCAAACTTCACTGTTTCGGCGAAAGCGGTAACTCGTACAAAGCCGCACTTGCGCTTGAGATGTCCGGGCTGGATTGGGAGCCGGTCTTTGTCGATTTCTTCAACGGCCAGACTCGCACGCCAGAATACCGGGCCGAGGTCAATGAGATGGGCGAAGCCCCCGTCATGATCGACGGCGATTTTCGCACCACGCAATCCGGAGCGATCCAAGCCTATGTGACCGAGAAATCGGGCAAGTTCGGCGGTAAGGACCGGGATGAGAATTACGAGATTTTCCGCTGGGTGCTGTGGGACAACCACAAGCTCAGCTCAATGGCCGGGATGACTCGGTTTCTCATGAACTTCTTGCCCGAGCACCATCGCAATGCGGATGTGATCGCCTTTAACCAAGGGCGCCTCAAGGCAGCTTACGACGTCCTCAATTCTCACCTTGAGGGCCGCGACTGGATCGTCGGCGATGGCGTGACCAACGCCGATATAAGCTGCTGTGGCTACCTTTATTACCCTGAACCATTCGGCTTTGACCGCGCCGACTGGCCCCATATCGACGCCTGGCTGACGCGCCTCAGCGAACAGCCCGGCTGGAAACACCCATATGACCTGATGCCCGGCAAACCGTCGGATCGAGCTTAAGGAGAAGACCCCATGACCGAAGCCTATATCTATGACGCCCTGCGCACCCCGCGCGGCAAGGGACGCAAGGATGGCAGCCTGCACGAAGTTACCTCGGTGCGTCTGTCCGCCCTGACCCTGAACGCGATGAAAGAGCGTAACAATCTGGAAGGCCACGCCGTTGAAGACGTGATCTGGGGCAACGTCACGCAGGTGATGGAACAAGGCGGCTGTCTGGCGCGCTCGGCTGTTCTGGCCTCGGATCTGGATCAGTCGATCCCCGGTCTGGCGATCAACCGTTTTTGCGCTTCGGGCATGGAAGCAGTGAACCTAGCGGCGAACCAGGTCAAGGGCGGTGCGGGCGATGCCTATATCGCGGGCGGCGTTGAGATGATGGGCCGTGTGGCGATGGGCAGCGACGGTGCGGCGATTGCCGTTGATCCGACGCTGGCGATGGATACCTATTTCGTGCCTCAGGGCATCTCGGCCGACATCATTGCCACGGAGTATGGCTTTAGCCGTGACGACGCTGACGCACTGGCAGTAGAATCTCAGAAACGCGCGGCAGAGGCGTGGGAGGACAATCGGTTCGAAAAGTCGGTCATCACCGTCAAAGACCAGAACGGCCTGACCATTCTGGATCGCGACGAATACATGCGCCCCGGCACCGACATGCAGAGCCTTGGCGCATTGAACCCGTCTTTCGCGATGATGGGTGAGCAGATGCCGGGCTTCGACAAGGTTGCGATGCTAAAATATCCGCATCTTGAGCGCGTGAACCATATCCATCACGCGGGCAACAGCTCGGGCATTGTGGACGGGGCTGCCGCAGTTCTGATCGGCAACAAGGAATTTGGCGAGAAATACGGCCTCAAGCCGCGTGCCCGCATCAAGGCAACCGCCAAGATCGGCACCGACCCGACCATCATGCTGACAGGCCCGGTTCCGGTGACCGAGAAGATTCTGGCAGACAATGGCATGAAGATCAGCGATCTGGACCTGTTCGAAGTGAACGAAGCCTTTGCCTCGGTCGTGCTGCGGTTCCAGCAGGCGTTCGACGTCGATCCGGCCCTGGTGAACGTCAACGGCGGCTCGATCGCGATGGGTCACCCGCTGGGTGCGACCGGTGCGATGATCATTGGCACACTGCTGGACGAACTTGAGCGTCAGGACAAGGAAACCGGTCTGGCCACGCTCTGCATCGCGTCCGGCATGGGTGCGGCAACCATTATCGAGCGGGTCTGATGCCCAAGCTGGATCTCTCTCAGATCCCGTTCAAGGGCGGCTCGTCCTATCCCGGCAAGCTAGCCGAGGCGACGGCTGGTCGTTTCGTCCAGCGTGTAGGCGACGCAGGCGGGTTTTCACAATACGGGGTCAACATCGTGCGGCTGGAACCGCAGGGCATGTCTTCGCTGCGCCACTACCACATGGAGCAGGACGAATTTGCCATCATGCTCAGCGGCACCTGCGTGCTAATCGACGACGACGGTGAGCATGAGATGCAGCCCGGCGATTGCGCCGCTTGGCCCGCAGGTGAGGCCAACGGCCACCACCTTGTGAACAAAAACGATGCGCCCGCGACATTTCTGGTTGTGGGCACACGGACCCCGACCGAGACCGGCTATTACAGCGACATAGACATGATGGTGAAGGATGATGAGAACGGATTCTCTTTCACCCGGAAAGACGGCAGCCCGCTAACGGCTGACCAGATTGGAGATGACAATGACTGATTTCACTCTGAGCAAAGACGCAGACGGCGTCGCTTTTGTCACCTGGGACGCCCAGGGCAAATCCATGAACGTGCTGACGCGCGAGGCCTTTCAGGAGGTCAGCCAACTAATCGATCAGGCCCTGAATGATGAGGAGATCAAAGGCATCGTCATCACCTCGGGCAAAGAAGGCTCGTTCGCTGGCGGCATGGATCTAACCACGCTGGCCACCATCCGTCAGGAATCGGGTGATGAACCGGCGCAAGCCCTGTTCGACTTCGTGATGGGCGGCCACCATATCTTGCGCAAGATGGAACTGGCGGGCATGGACCCCAAGACCAAGAAGGGCGGCAAGCCGATCGCCTGTGCCATCAACGGCACCTGCGCCGGGATCGGGACCGAGATCGCGCTGGCCTGTCACCACCGCGTCATGACCAGCAACCCGAAATCCAAGATTGGTCTGCCCGAAATTTTGCTTGGCATCTTCCCCGGCGGCGGCGGCACCATGCGTTTCAGCCGTATGGTCGGCGCGATGGCTGCGGCCCCTGTCCTGCTGGAAGGCAAGATGATGGACCCGAAGAAAGCCAAAGGCGCACAACTGATTGACGCCGTGGCGGATGATCCGGTCGCAGCCGCAAAAGAGTGGGTTCTGAACGCCAAGGACGCCGATCTGGTGAAACCTTGGGATGCAAAGGGTTACAAGATGCCCGGCGGCGCGCCCTATCACCCCGCTGGTTTCATGACCTTCGTCGGCGCAAACGCGATGGTGAATGGCAAGACCCAAGGCGCCTTCCCGGCGGCCAAAGCTCTGCTGAGCTCGATCTACGAAGGGGCGCTGGTCGATTTCGACACCGCCCTGAAGATCGAAGCGCGTTGGTTCACCAACGTCCTGATGAACCCGTCCTCGTCGGCGATGATCCGGTCGCTGTTCCTGAACAAGGAAGCATTGGAGAAAGGCGCGGTCCGCCCCAAAGATGTGCCCGATCAACGCGTCCAGAAAGTCGGCGTGCTGGGCGCTGGCATGATGGGTGCCGGTATCGCACTGGTGTCGGCTCAGGCTGGCATGGAGGTGGTTCTGATTGACCGTGATCAGGAAGCCGCCGACAAGGGCAAGGCCTATAGCGAAAGCTACATGGACAAGGGCATCAAGCGCGGCAAAGCCACGGCTGAAAAGAAAGAGGCCCTGCTGGCCCGCATTACCGCGACCCCCGATCTGGAGCATCTGAAAGGCTGCGACCTGATCATCGAAGCAGTGTTCGAAGACCCGGGCGTCAAGGCCGAGATGACCAAAAAGGTCGAGGCTATCATCCCCGAGGACTGCATCTTTGCCTCGAACACCTCGACCCTGCCCATCACCGATCTGGCGAAAGCGTCAGTGCGGCCAGAGCAGTTCATCGGCATCCACTTCTTCTCGCCGGTTGAGAAGATGTTCCTGGTCGAGATCATCAAGGGCAAGGAAACCGGTGATCGCGCAGTCGCCAAGGCATTGGACTATGTCCGTCAGATCCGCAAGACACCGATCGTGGTCAACGATGCGCGCTTCTTCTACGCCAATCGCTGCATCATCCCTTACATCAACGAAGGTGCGCGTATGATCACCGAGGGCGTCAGCCCTGTGCTGATCGACAACGCTGCACGCCAGTTGGGCTTCCCGGTGGGGCCAATCCAGCTGACCGATGAAACCTCGATTGATCTGGGTGCCAAGATCGCGCGTGCAACCAAGGCCGCGATGGGTAATGCCTATCCCGCAAGCTCTGCGGACGATCTGATCTTCTGGATGGAAGAACAGGGCCGATTGGGCCGCAAGGCTAATGCGGGCTTCTTCGACTATGACGAAAAGGGCAAGCGCGTCGAATACTGGAAAGGCCTGCAGGATAAATACCCGCTAGCCGAGGATCAGCCTGACCTGATCGAAGTGCAGGAACGCCTGATGTTCGCTCAGGTTCTGGAAGCGGTCCGTGCGCTGGAAGAAGGCGTTCTGGAAGACATCCGCGAAGGCGACGTGGGCGCAATCCTAGGCTGGGGCTTCGCGCCTTGGTCGGGCGGTCCGCTCAGCTGGCTGGACATCATCGGCACACCCTACGCGGCCGAGCGTTGCGACCAATTGACCGAGGCCTATGGCGAGCGTTTCTCTTGCCCGCCGCTGCTGCGTGAGATGGCTGAAAAGGGCCAGAGCTTCTACGGTCGCTTCGCCCCCGAAGCCAAGGCTGCCTAAACAAACAACGCTGGCGCATACCCCCATGCGCCAGCGTCACCTTGTAGGTTCAGATAGTTTCCCGTTCAGATCATCATCACTGGCCGCCCCGGTCGCCCGGCCCGACGCGCGCCCCTGACCGGCCTCACCGGAACAATCGGATGATCAAAGACCGGCGCGGGCAGCGAGCCCAGCGAATTTGCCAGAACACCAATATCGCCGCGTCTTGCGGTCAGATAAATCAAATCCGCAGCAACCTCAGCTGTGACAACCTCGTACGACGCACCACCGGATTGGTGGCCAATCCCAAAGCGTCCCGAGGGGCAAAAGGCCCGAAATCCGCCTTCGATAAAGATCACCTCATCCTGATCGAAGAAGAGGGTAGTGACGTCAAAACATGTCGCGGGCACATCCGGGGTGATCTGGAAAACCCCGCCCAGAAGCCTTGCCGAAACGATCGGCTCTCTGGCTGGCGATGTGACCGGATCATGACCCAGCTTGGTGCTATCCAGTACGACACCTTGCTCTGGCATCAGCCAGACTGGACGCCCGTTATAGGCCGCGTTTGAAGGTACACAAACCGGCATGCACTCGGCCTTGGTTTCGCCGTGCGGCACTGTAATGCAATCTTCCGAAATACGGTTTACCGGCCTGAAACCGTTGTCCACAGTGCGAACAAAGTCACCGACCTGAAGCTCTTCGACAAGCTTCCAGCCTGCCCTTGTCGCAACTTTGGTTCCGTGCACCAGACCACCTCGGCGAGCGTTCAGCACAGCCTGTGGTTTTGCGCTACTCTGGTACTCGGACCGTTCTGCGAAATCTATAACACTCTCTACTTTCAACAAGAACCAACCCAACTATTACACACAAAAAACTAAGCTTAGTTAGTACCACAGGGTCGGGATGCGTGACTTAATTTTGACATATTGAGGCCCCATTTGGGTCATTCTGGGCCCACCAAACACTCAAAACCTAGACAACAGATCCCTTTCTGATGCCATTGGGATTTAATTGGAAACTATGAACCAAGCGCCGGATCAAAGGCGAACCCGAATCTGGCAACGTCCTCTGCGCAAATCTCGGCCACCACAGAAGCCGTCTGATCAGAATAGGATCGGCGATAATCCTTGGCTCGTGCAGATCGGTTGAGATGAGGCAAGTTTATTTGAAATCCAAGATGATCGAACAAAGGCGAAGCGTCCTCTTCGAAGCGCTCAAGCCGGATGAAAAATCGGCACTGTTCAACCCCATCAGCCCTTGTCATGTAGTGGCGCGCGGGGTTCAACCGGAAAGATCGCCCTATGTCGGGGTGTAGAACGAACTGATTGAAGGGCAAAGACTTGGCCAGCGAAACTGCGGCGTGATCGAAGCTTTGCTCACGTAACCAGTGGTAGTAACTAACGATCCGGTCCCATGGGTTGCGTACAAGGGTGAACGTGGTCAGGGACTGTAACTCTTCAATCGACAGAACCCCGTCGATATCCGCCAGCGTGGAGTGCTTCCACAACCGCCCCCTGCCCTTCAGCGCCTTGGCCCGCTTGCGGCGCTTCACGGCTTTGGGCGTATCTCCGATAAGGATGTCATCTTTCATCGCCCGCTGTTCCAGCGCCTGCGCCAGCGACGTACCGCCTGTCTTGGGGATGTGAACGAACACATAGCGCCGCCCACGCGAGATGATCACGCTGTGTCCTCCAATGCGGCTGCGCGCCTTGATCGCCAGCCCAGCAACGCTCCGGCTGCGGCGATCAACCCGATCCCGGCAATCTGCATGACACCAATCACCTGACCCAGCGCGACCCAGGCGAAGAGCGGACCGAAGATCATCACCGAGTATTCGAACACCGCAACATAGGAGGTCTCACCAATCTGATAGGCTTTGATCAGCATGAAAACGGCAATCGTCGATCCAACGGCCTGCACGACGATCCAGAACAGCGCCGGTTGCATGTGCCAGACCATCCCCCGCGTCACAAAACCATCGGGGAAGGAATGCGGCAGGGTCGAAAACACGATCAGGCCTATCGCTCCGGCCATCCCAAGGGTAGTGATCATCGCCGCCAACAGCGCGACAGTGCTTTCCTGAGCACAATGGCTGCGTGTGATGATCGAACTGAGCGCGTAGAAAAGTCCTCCGGCCACCGGCAGCAGGGTTTGGGTATCGAATTCATGGGGATTGGGCTGCAACACACAGAGAATACCAGCAAACCCGATCAGAACGGCCAGAATGCGCCACGGGCCGATCCTCTGGCCCATTGCAAGGGCCGAGATCAGCAGCACGAAGATCGGCGAGGTGAATAACCCCGCCAGCGCCTGCGCAATCGGCATCAGCGCGAGTGATGCAAAGTAGAACAGCATCGCCAGTGTGATCAGAACGCTGCGCAGGATCACAGGCCCCAGCCGTTGCGGGCGCAAACTGCCCATCCCTAACAGCGACAATCCACCGATCAGCGGTAACATCAGCAGGGCGCGGCTCAGGTGGAATTGCCAAAGGCCAATTGTGTCGGCCAGCAGGATTACCACGTTGTCGATCACCCCGATGATGGCCATGGCACTGACCATCAGAACCGAGGCCAAAACCGGTGAAGTCTGACTTTCCGCTTGCATTCAAAGCCCCGGTTACAAAGCGGCGTTAAGTGCCGCGCATCGTGTTATCCAGCACATTTAACAATCCGCGCGCAACAGGTTTGCGCCTTTGGATTTTACCATGCTAAGCTAACTCAAAATAATCACGAGCATACCTCATCTTGAAAACGGCACTTAAACAGTACCAGCGGATCGAAGCCACCGGTCTGTGGCGCCCCTCGCCCGATGCGCAGCGGCGAGAGGTGGTGGTGTCGCTTGGTGAGGCTACGCTGACGATCTCGGACTTCAACGAACAGGCGTTGACCCATTGGTCTCTGGCCGCGTTGGAACGGCAGAACCCGGGTGTGTTCCCCGCGATCTTCAACCCCGATGGCGACCCGGATGAAACGTTGGAACTGGAGGATTCCGAAACCACGATGATCGAGGCTATCGACCGCCTGCAACGGGCCATCGACCGGGCGCGACCCCATCCGGGGCGGTTGCGCTGGCTCAGCGTCGCGGGTGTGGTGGCCGCCGTGGCCGCGCTGTTGCTGCTGTGGATGCCGTCGGCTTTGCAAAACCACGTCGTCTCGGTCGTGCCCGAGATTAAACGCGAGGATATCGGCAACGCGATTCTGCACCGGATCGAGCGGGTTTCGGGGCGAGCCTGCACGTCTGAGGATGCAGAGGCGGCGCTGGACCAGTTGGCCGCACGTACCGGAGTGCGAAAAGTCATCATTCTGCCTGCCGGGGTGCAAGACAGCCTCAGCCTGCCAGGCGGCATCGTTCTGCTGAACCGGGCTTTGGTCGAGGATCACGAAGACCCCTCGGTCGCGGCTGGGTACATCATCGCCGAACGCGCCCGGGCGCAGACGCAGGATCCGCTGGACGAGTTGCTGGATCGCACCGGTGTCACAACCGCCTTCCGCCTGCTGACGACCGGAGAACTGACGCCCGAGATTGTCGACAACTACACCGAACAGGTGCTGGCCGAACCGCGCCCGACCTTGCCTGATGACGATCTTCTGGCCGTATTCGCGCAGGCCGCGTTACCGTCGACACCTTATGCCTATGCGATGGATGTCACCGGTGAGACGGTGCTGGGCCTGATCGAGGCTGACCCGATGGCGGGCCGTCCTTTGCAACAGGTTCTACCGGACCGCGATTGGGTCCGGCTGCAAAATATCTGCGGAGAGTAGGCGTTACTTGGTTCCGAACATCCGGTCGCCCGCATCGCCAAGACCGGGCATGATGTAACCCTTCGAATTCAACTCGCGGTCCAGAGATGCGGTAACGATTTTCACATCCGGATGCGCCTCTTTCATACGTTCCACACCCTCGGGCGCGGCCAGCAGGCAGAGGAATCGGATATCGGTCGCGCCCGCCTCTTTCAGCAGATCAATCGCCGCGGCCGAGCTGTTGCCGGTGGCCAGCATCGGATCAACGGCAATCACCAGACGGTCCTTCAACCCTTCGGGCGCCTTGAAATAATACTGCACCGGCTTCAGGGTCTCTTCGTCACGATAGAGCCCGACAAACCCGACACGCGCCGAGGGGACCAGTTCCAGTACTCCGTCCAGCATCCCGTTGCCGGCCCGCAGGATCGACACCAGCGCCAGTTTCTTGCCTGCCAGAATGGGGGCGTCCATCTCCTCCATCGGGGTTTCTATGCGGCGGGTGGTCAGCTTCAGCTCGCGCGTGACCTCATAGGCCAGCAGCAGGGTGATCTCGCGCAGCAACTGCCGGAAAACGGCGGTCGAGGTGCCCTTGTCCCGCATGAGCGTCAGTTTGTGCTGCACCAGCGGGTGGTCAACGACGGTCAGGTGTTCGCTCATGTTCTCTCCAGTCTTTTCTTGACCCGCGCGCGGGTCTCTTCATCGCAGAAGGCCGCGTTCAGGGCCGTTTCATTTAGGGCAGTAAAGTCTTCGGCCTCCCAACCAAAGGCTTGGCTTAGCATTTCATACTCGCGCCGCATGGTGGTGTGGAAAAACGGCGGGTCGTCGGTTGAGATTGTGACGTTGACCCCATGGTCGCGCAACCGGGCAATCGGGTGCGTCGCGAAATCGGGGAACAGGCCCAGAACCACATTCGAGCCCGGACAAACCTCCAGTGTCACCTCACGGTCGACCAGTTCCCGGATCAGGTCGGGGTCTTCAACGGCTCGGACGCCGTGGCCGATACGCTCCACCCCCAGATCGCGCACCGCATCGCGCACGCTTTCCGGCCCGCCGAATTCACCGGCATGGGTGGTCAGGCGCAGCCCAGCCTCTCGGGCGCAGTCGAAGGCCCACTTGTAATCGCCCTGCGTGCCGACGGATTCGTTGCCACCCATGCCAAAGCCGGTGATCCAGTCTCCCGCCGTCTCGGCGGCGCAATGGGCGCTGCGCTTGGCTTGCTCGGGCCCGAAATGGCGCACGCAAGTCACGACACCGCGCAGGGTGATATCAAACTTGCGCTCGGCCTCATCCGCCGCGTCCTGAATCGCATTCAGGTAATCGCGCCAAGCATGCAGGTCACCGCTTCCACAGAAATCGGGGCTGAGGAAGGTCTCTGAGTAAACCACTCCGTTGGCGGCGCTTTCTTCGAGGATCGCCAGCGTTAGGCGACGGAAATCCTCGGGCGTTTTCAGCACTTCACAGGCGGCCTCATAAACGCTGAGGAAATGCGCGAAGTCGCGGAAGTCATAGCTGCCGTCGGGCTTGAAAATCCCGCTCAGATCGATGCGCTTTTCATGCGCCAGCTGACGGATAAAAGCAGGCGGGGCCGCGCCCTCGTGGTGCAGGTGAAGCTCGATCTTGGGCAGGTCTGCGACTGTCATAGGAAACTCTTCCCCGGTCCTTGCGCCGGAATGTCCAAATGGTGCGCGATGCTGGCGGCCACGTCGGTGAAATTAACCGCGCCGATCTGACCCGCGCCCCGCCCGGCAATAAGAACAGGAACCTGTTCGCGCGTGTGATCGGTTCCGATCCAGCTGGGGTCATTGCCATGATCGGCGGTCAACAGCATCAGGTCGCCGGGGCGCAGACGCGACAGGATCGTGCCGATCTCACGGTCGAACCACTCCAGCGCGCGGGCATATCCGCTGATATCGCGGCGGTGACCATAGAGGCTGTCAAACTCGACGAAATTGGCGAAGGTCAGGCTGCCCTCTTCGGCCTCATTGACCAAATCGGACAGGTAACCCATCAGCTCGGCATCCGAACCCTTGCGCAGGGTGTCGATCCCCTGCATCGAGAAGATGTCACCGATCTTGCCCACCGCGTGCACGCGGCGCCCGGCATCCTGCGCCCAGTTCGTCAGGACCGGCGCGGGCGGCAGAATGGCAAAGTCCTTGCGGTTGGTGGTGCGGGTGAAGCCCTGTTCGGACGTTCCCACAAAAGGCCGCGCGATGACTCGGCCGACTTTCATCTCATGCAGACGCGGGGCCAGCGCCTTGCACATGTTCAGTAAGCGGTCGAGACCAAAGCTCTCCTCATGCGCGGCGATCTGGAACACGCTGTCGGCCGAAGTGTAGCAGATCGGCCAGCCGGTGCGCATGTGCTCGGCCCCCAATTCGGCAATGATCGCCGTGCCCGAGGCATGGCAATCACCTAGTATGCCATCGGTTCCTGCGGCCTCTGCAGCTGCGCGGCTCAGATCGGCGGGAAAGGACGACGTCGTGTCCGGGAAGTAATGCCAATCCCACGGCACCGGCAGCCCGGCCAACTCCCAATGGCCCGAGGGCGTGTCCTTGCCCCGCGAATGCTCGCGCGCGCAGCCCCAAAGGCCCGCGGGTTCGGCCAGTAATCCCGGCGTTTCTGCGCTCGAAGCCAAACGCGTCGCGGCCCCCAGTCCCAGCGCATCGAGGTTGGGCAGGTGCAGAGGGCCAGAGCGCCCCTCCTCTGCCCGGCCTTCGGCGCAGGCTTGCGCGATATGCGCCAGGGTGTTGGAGCCAGTATCCGGGGTTTCGCCGTTAAAGAACCGATCTGCATCCGGCGCGCCGCCAATTCCGACCGAGTCCATCACCACAAGAAAGGTACGGGTCATTGCGTGATCCTCTCGTGCACAAGTGTCGGCATCGGCCCTGCATCCGGGCCAATCACAATGGCCTTTTTCACTGCATCGGCAGCCTGCCGCGCAGCATCTTCACGGGAAGCGTGGACCACCGCCAAAGACGCGCCCTTTTCGATCCTGTCACCCAGCCGGACAATGCACGAAAGACCAACCGCCGGATCGATCACGTCATCTTCGACCTGCCGACCGCCGCCCAGCGCGACCACGGCGAGGCCCAGCGCCTCGCCATCTATTTCAGTGACGTAGCCGCCGGTATCAGCGGGCACCTCAAGGATCACACTGGCTTCGGGCAAGTAGCGGGACCAATTATCGACAAACTGTAAGGGTCCACCGACCGCGGCCATCATACGGCCAAACCGTTCAGCCGCACGACCATCGCGGATAACGTCGGTGATCTTGTCGCGCCCCTCATCAGCGGTTGCGAACATACCAACATCGGCCAGAAGCACCCCGCCCAACTCGGCCGAGATTTCGGCCAGCGGTTCATAATGCGCCCTGGTCAGAACCTTCATCACCTCCGCCACTTCCAGCGCGTTGCCCAGCGCCGGGGCCAAAGGTTGGTGCATATCGGTGATCACGGCCGAGGTCCTGCACCCCGCGGCATTGGCCGTTTCCGTAAGGGCCCGCGCCAGATTGCAGGCATCTTCAAGCGTCTTCATGAACGCGCCAGAGCCAACCTTGACGTCCAGCACCAAGGCCTCGGGGCTGGCGGCCAGTTTCTTGGACAGGATCGACGCGGTGATGAGGTCCAGACTTTCCACCGTCGCCGTCACATCGCGGATCGCGTAGAGTCGCTTGTCCGCGGGGGCAATCTGCCCCGTTGCACCGACGATGGCTGCGCCGGTGTCGCGCAAGATCTGGGTCAGACGTTCCTGCCCGATCTGCGTGCTGACGCCCGGAATGGATTCCAGTTTATCCAGCGTGCCACCGGTGTGCCCCAGCCCACGGCCCGAGATCATCGGAACATATGCGCCGAGTTCAGCCAGTGCCGGGGCCAGCACCAGAGAAACGCTGTCGCCCACCCCTCCGGTCGAGTGTTTGTCGATCACCGGACCGTCGAAATCCCAGCTCAATACATCGCCGCTTTCGCGCATGGCCACGGTCAGATCAGCGCGCCCCTGCGCACCCAACCCGCCCATGCAAACGGCCATGGCAAAGGCCCCGGCCTGCGCGTCGCTGACGCCGCCATCGGCCAGACCCTGCGCGAACCATGTCAGTTCCTCACCGGTGGGCACCTGCCCCCGGCGCAGCTTTGCGATGATCGAACGGGCGTCCATGGGCTCAGATGTCTTCCAAATGAGAGGCGTCGAACGCGCCAGGCAGCAGGTCACCGATGGTGGTTTCAAACTCGGCCCCGTCGACCGTGGCCAGCGTCACCTTGACGTCGCGCTTGCCGAATTCGGCCAGCTTCTGGCGGCACCCCCCACAGGGCGGCACCGGTTGCGGAGAGGACGCGACCACGTAAACCTCAGTCAGGCTCTGTTCGCCCGCAGCGACCATGGCGGCAATGGCGCCAGCCTCGGCACAGGTGCCTTCGGGATAGGCCACGTTTTCGACGTTGCAGCCGGAATAAACCTCGCCCGAGGCCGACCGGATCGCCGCGCCAACTTTGAAATTCGAATAGGGCGCATATGCTTTCTCGCGGACGGACAGTGCGGCGTCTTTCAAAGTCATGGCGATTCCCCAATTTTTGATCATCTGGTCAGAAAGACATACCCTAAATGAAACCATCCGGGGAGTTGAAGCCCCGAGCGACAGATTCCTTAGCCCAGCGTCGTATTGAACGTGCCCGGCAGGGTCACTTCGAGCAGTTCAACATCGTCCGAGGGATCGGCCAGCCGGGTAAGCATACCGGGCGGAATGACAAAAGCATCCCCCTGTTCAAGCCGGAACGGATCGCGGCCTTCACCCTCCAGCGTGACTTCCCCATTCATTACAAAGGTAAAGTGGATATCCGTGTAATGAGCAGCCCAGACCGGATCGCCCTGCCCTTTGCGCACGACCTGCACCCCGGCAACACTATTGGTGTTCTCGGCAATGGTCGTGTCGCGACAGATATAGCCCGGCAGGCGGAACGGGCCCCATTCGGCCCCTTGGGACTGATTGAAGACGAACCGTTGGCCCTGCCATTCCCGTTCCGGGCGGTAGTGTGGTGTGGGCAAGTCCATCTCATGATCGATCTCGGTGACATGTTCGGCCGGCACGCCGATCTCGATCACCTGCACATTGTCCGAGGCCTCAAGCACACGATGGCGGATTTCCGGCGGCTGGATAAAGCAATCTCCCGCAGTCAGGCGCATTTTCTCACCCTGATCCTCGTAGACCACATCGACCCAGCCATGGATGCAGAAGATCAGCTGAAACCCGACCTTGTGGAAATGCACCATATCAGGAACCGGCCCACCGTCCGGAATGCGAATATGGCTGGCGATGATCGAGCCACCCAGCCGGTCCGGCACCAGATCGCGATAATGCATCCCGGCCCGGCCAATGATCCAAGGCGCCTGGTCCTTGAGCCTGCGCACCACGAAAGAATGGACCGTCTCCGGCATGACCAGAGGTGGGTTCAACTCGTCGATCTCCACTCGGGTGCCGTTGGGGGCCACAAGGCTGCGCTGACCACCCGCGAATTCATCCGGGCTTTCTGTCAGGATGCGCAATGTTCCGGGAGGTTCGGGCGCGTCTTTTTCGATCCGCAGACGCAGGCCGTGGCCCGAAAACACAGCGATGCGCGGATCGTCGGCGGGATAGATCATGTCCATCCGCATCCCCAGAACCTTGGTGAAGAACGGAATGTCGTCGCGCAATTCCTGCGTCGGCAGGCGGAATTCAGCTTGGGTCTGGGCGTGCGGTTTGTTCATGGATGGTCTCATCGGCCTTGGCTTTCGGCCATCCGATCAGAACGGCGGCCAAAATGCCAACCGAAAAGAACATCTCGAGCGTTTCTTCCAGCACGAACAGACGGGTCGCCATGACGGCTGTCATCTCGGCGCCGATGGCGCTGCTGACCTCTTCCAACCCCTGCGCGATGACAGCGCACATACCGGCCAGAAAGAACACCAGCAGAAACGGTGCCCGTTCTTTGAACGCTCGACATCCGTTCGGGATTCCGTGCCAAACCAGACCGCCCAACACGATCACCGCTAGCACCACCCGTACCACCGTCATATCCAGCAGGCCATCCAGACCGTTCAGAATAAAGTAAGGCGTGCTGTCCACCGCATAAATATCGGCCTCAAGCTCTCGTTCCGCCAGCAACAGCAGAACCACGCCAATATACAGGCGGCTGATCCCGCGATACCGGTAGAGCGCCACCAAACCAGCGGCCAGCAACGCCGCGGCCGAGCCGGTCTCGATCAGGCCACCCTCTTGGTTAAACTCCGCTGCCTGCATCGGCCACAGCGAGATGGCGCACAGGATCACTATGCCCAGAACAATGGCCGCGCTGAGCACGGATCCAAATTTGCTTTTGTTCGACGAGAGGTGTGCGACCGTCTCGACGTTTTTCTGATAGCTCATGCAGGTTTTCTCGATGCAAACGGGGTGGGTTCGAAAGTTGCGGGAATGTAAATGTTTTGCGACAGAAATCAAGCACAGCGGCAAATCGGCCCGCTTTGCGTTCTTAAGTGACGCAGCGTAGCCAAGCCCAAAAAATTAGTTTAAGGCTAAATCAAATTTCAGAAGGGAGCTGAATTTCGATGTCGGATACACCCAGTTTGCGGCAGGCCGCGCTTGAATACCACGCCCATCCAAAACCCGGGAAGCTGGAAATCAAGGCGACCAAGCCGATGGCCAACGGTCGTGATCTGGCGCGCGCCTATTCACCCGGTGTGGCCGAGGCCAGCCTCGAGATCAAGGCGGATGCATCCAACGCGGAACGCTATACCGCGCGTGGCAATCTGGTGGCGGTTGTCTCGAACGGCACGGCGGTTCTGGGGCTGGGCAATATCGGTGCGCTGGCCTCGAAACCGGTGATGGAGGGAAAGGCGGTACTGTTCAAGAAGTTCGCCGGCATCGATTGTTTCGACATCGAGGTCGATCAGCCCGACCCGGAAAAGCTGGCCGATATCGTCTGCGCGCTGGAGCCAACCTTTGGTGCCATCAATCTGGAAGACATTAAGGCCCCCGATTGCTTTGTCGTTGAAAAGTTGTGCCGTGAGCGGATGAACATTCCGGTCTTTCACGACGATCAGCACGGCACTGCCATCGTGGTCGGCGCGGCCGCGAAGAACGCGCTGCATGTGGCAGGCAAGAAGTTCGAGGATGTCAAAGTCGTCTCGACCGGCGGTGGCGCGGCGGGCATTGCCTGCCTGATGATGCTGGTCAAACTGGGCGTCAAACGAGAGAATATCTGGCTGTGTGACATTCACGGATTGGTCTACGAAGGCCGTGCCGAAGATATGAACCCGCACAAGGACCAGTTCGCACAGAAAACCGATTTGCGCACTTTGGATGACGTGATTGGCGATGCCGACCTATTCCTGGGCCTCAGCGGCCCCAATGTGCTCAAGCCCGAGATGGTCGAGAAAATGGCCAAGCGCCCGATCATCTTCGCGCTGGCCAACCCGACGCCCGAGATTCTGCCGCAGGCCGCGCGCGAGGTCGCACCGGATGCGATCATCGCCACTGGTCGCAGCGACTTCCCCAATCAGGTCAACAACGTGTTGTGTTTCCCCTTTATCTTCCGGGGCGCGCTGGATGTGGGGGCAACCGAGATCAACGACGAGATGCAGATTGCCTGCGTGGACGGTATCGCCGAGATGGCCCGCGCCACCACCAGCGCCGAAGCCGCTGCGGCCTATAAGGGCGAGCAACTGACGTTCGGCCCGGATTATCTGATCCCGAAACCGTTTGACCCGCGTCTGGTAGGCGTCGTGTCCTCCTCCGTGGCTAAGGCAGCGATGGACAGCGGCGTCGCCAAGCGCCCGATCGACGATATCGAGGCGTATAAAGAACGCCTGAACCAGACCGTATTCAAATCCGCTCTGATCATGCGGCCTGTATTCGAGGCTGCCGCAGTCGCTTCGCGCCGGATCGTATTTGCCGAGGGTGAAGATGAACGCGTGCTGCGCGCCGCGCAGGCCATTCTGGAGGAAACCACAGAAACACCTATCCTGATTGGCCGTCCCGACGTTATTAGCGCCCGGTGCGAGAGGATGGGCCTGACGGTTCGCCCCGGTGAGGATTTCCAGATCGTGAACCCGCAGGATGACCCGCGGTACTATGACTATTGGAACTCGTACCACGCGCTTATGCAGCGCCGCGGCGTGACGCCCGATCTGGCCAAGGCGATCATGCGAACGAACAACACTGCGATTGCCGCCATCATGGTGCACCGGGGAGAAGCTGACAGCTTGATCTGCGGTACCTTCGGCGAATACCGCTGGCATCTGAACTATGTGCAACAGGTTCTGGCCGATGGCGACTTGCGCCCGCACGGCGCGCTGTCCCTGATGATCCTCGAGGACGGACCCCTGTTCATCGCCGACACCCATGTCCGGCAATTGCCGACACCCGAAGAACTGGCCGAATCCACACTCGGGGCCGCGCGCCACGTGCGCCGTTTCGGTATCGAACCCAAGATCGCCTTCTGCTCGCAATCGCAATTCGGCAATCAGGCCGAAGGCTCTGGCAAACGTCTGCGCGCCGCGCTGGAGATCCTGGATGCCGAACCACGCGACTTTACCTATGAAGGTGAAATGAACCTCGATCTGGCGCTGGACCCAGAGCTGCGGTCGCGGATTTTCCCGAACTCGCGCCTGGAAGGCACGGCAAATGTACTGATCTTCGCCCATGCAGATGCGGCCAGCGGTGTGCGCAATATCCTGAAGATGAAAGCTGACGGACTGGAAGTCGGGCCGATCCTGATGGGCATGGGCAACAAGGCGCATATCGTGACCCCATCCATCACGGCCCGCGGGTTGTTGAACATGGCCGCCATTGCCGGAACGCCGGTGGCGCATTACGGCTAACGCCGAAAACAGGGGCTCGGGTGCCCGCGACGGCACCTGAGCAAATCCCGGGCGTCAGTGATTCTTTGCACGCCTAACTTTGCAGATTTGCAAAAGCCTCCTCTCCAGACGCGCAACTTTGCCCTCTTAAAACACTTTGCAAAAATTTGCAGGCGAATTCGGCGTATCCTGCAAAGATTTTGCGATAAAGTGACGCCCCGTTATGTCCCTCGCTTGTGTGTGCCCCCCTACCCACCTTACACACTGCGCAAGGGATTTAAGGAGGAGACCAACGTGGCTTATCAGGACGTTTACGAAAGCTGGAAATCCGATCCAGAGGCATACTGGATGGAGGCCGCCAAAGGGATCGACTGGGTTCAACCTCCGACCAAAGCACTGTTTGACGACAACGCGCCGATGTATGAGTGGTTCTGCGATGCCAAGGTCAACACCTGCTGGAACGCGGTGGACCGCCACGTCGAAAACGGCCGCGGAGAGCAGACGGCCATCATCTATGACAGCCCGATCACCCACACCAAGCGCGAGATTTCCTATGTCGAGCTGCGCAACCGCGTGGCCAACCTGGCCGGCGCTCTGCGGGCCAAGGGTGTCGAAAAAGGTGACCGGGTCATCATCTACATGCCGATGATCCCCGAAGCGCTTGAGGCAATGTTGGCTTGCGCTCGTCTTGGCGCCGTGCATTCGGTGGTATTCGGCGGCTTTGCCAGCAACGAACTGGCCGTCCGGATTGACGATGCAAAACCCAAGGCAATCATCGCCGCCTCATGCGGGATGGAGCCGGGCCGCGTCGTGCACTACAAACCCCTGCTGGACGGCGCCATCGACATGGCCAGCCACAAGCCCGATTTCTGCGTGATCTTCCAGCGCGAACAGGAAGTAGCGCAGCTGGTCGAGGGGCGTGACTATAACTGGCACGGGTTCCAATACGGCGTCGAACCGGCGGAGTGCGTTCCGGTGGATGGCAACGATCCGGCCTATATCCTCTACACCTCGGGCACCACGGGTGCGCCCAAGGGTGTCGTGCGCCCGACCGCAGGCCATCTGGTTGCGCTGAACTGGACGATGAAGAACATCTATGATGTCGATCCCGGCGACGTATTCTGGGCGGCGTCCGATGTGGGCTGGGTCGTGGGGCATTCCTACATCTGCTACGCACCCCTGATCCATGGCAACACCACTATCGTCTTCGAAGGCAAACCGGTCGGCACCCCCGACGCGGGCACGTTCTGGCGGGTGATTTCCGAGCACAAGGTCAAAAGCTTCTTCACAGCCCCCACTGCCATCCGCGCCGTCAAACGCGAAGACCCCAAGGGCGAGATGCTGGAGAAATACGACCTGTCCAACCTGCGCGCCTTGTATCTGGCAGGTGAGCGCGCCGATCCCGATACGATCGAATGGGCTCAGAATGCGCTGAAGGTTCCGGTGATCGACCACTGGTGGCAGACGGAAACCGGTTGGGCCATCGCGGGTAACCCACTGGGGATCGAGGAACTGCCGGTCAAGCTGGGCTCTCCGGCCAAGCCGATGCCGGGTTATGACGTGCAGATCCTGGACGAAGGCGGCCACCCGATGAAGCCGGGCGAACTGGGCGCGATTGCGGTCAAACTGCCGCTGCCTCCGGGCACCTTGCCGACTTTGTGGAACGCAGAAGAGCGGTTCAAAAGCTCATACCTAGAACACTTCCCCGGCTACTACGAAACCGGCGATGCGGGCATGATTGATGAGGACGGATACCTTTATATCATGGCGCGCACCGATGACGTGATCAACGTCGCGGGCCACCGCCTGTCCACCGGCGGGATGGAAGAGGTTCTGGCCGCCCACCCCGACGTGGCCGAATGCGCCGTGATTGGTGTGACCGATCAGCTCAAAGGGCAGATGCCGGTTGGTTTCCTGTGCCTGAACGCAGGTTGCGACCGTGACCACGGTGAGGTCGTGCAGGATGTGGTCAAGCTGGTCCGCGAAAAGATCGGCCCGGTGGCCGCCTTCAAACAGGCGGTCGTGGTGGATCGCCTGCCCAAGACCCGCTCGGGCAAAATCCTGCGCGGCACGATGGTGTCGATTGCGGACAGTCAGGACTACAAGATGCCCGCAACAATCGACGATCCGGCCATTCTGGACGAGATCACCGTGGCGCTGAAATCCATCGGCTACGCCCAGTAAACGCGCTGCGGGCGGTCTCTGATCGCCCGCTATGCGCCTTTCCCTTGCAACCGGGACCAAGGCCCCTACTGTCTGACCAAGACAAAGAGGCCGCATGACACATTCCGACATCTGGCGACTGAGCGCCACCGACCTGACCGCCCTCACCCGCAGCGGAGACCTGAGCGCCGAAGACGCCGTACGCGCGTCCATTGAGCGGATGCATCAGGTTAACCCGGACCTGAACGCGGTGGTCGAGGATCTGAGCGCAGATGCGCTGGAACGTGCGCGCGGCCTTGATCAGGCGCGGGCGAAAGGAGCGCCGACAGGGTCGCTGCATGGCGTGCCCGTGACCATAAAAATCAACGTCGATCAAAAGGGCCACGCCACGTCAAACGGTGTCGTGGCTTTGAAAGACGTGATCGCCCCTGATGACGCGCCCGTCGTACGCAACTTGCAAGACGCAGGGGCCGTGGTGGTCGGTCGGACCAACACGCCCGAGTTCTCGTTCCGGGCCGACACCGACAATCTGCTGCACGGCCGCACGCATAACCCATGGGGACGGCATATCTCACCCGGCGGGTCTTCGGGGGGTGCTGGCGCCGCCGTGATGGCCGGAATTGGTGCGCTGGCCCATGGCAACGATATTGGTGGCAGCCTGCGCTTTCCCGCCGCCGCCAACGGGGCCGTCACGGTAAAGCCCGGCCTCAGCCGCGTACCCGCTTGGAATCCCAGCCAACAGGCCGAGCGTGGACTTCTGGCGCAATCCATGTCCGTGCAAGGGCTGATCACACGCTGCGCCGCCGATCTGCACCTGTCGATGCCCAGCCTTATCGCAGCCGACCCGCGCGATCCGTTCCATGTGCCAATGCCCTGGCGCGGAGAAACGCCGGTCGGTCCCATCAAGGTCGCCTTCACCAAGGACACGTTCGGCTATGCCCTGCACCCTGAGGTCGACAAGGCGCTGGACACGGCCCGCGACGCTCTGATCGATGCGGGGTATCAGGTCGAAGAGGCCAGCCCGCCCGACGTGTTCGATTGCGGCAGAACGGGATACCGCACGCTGATGGGTGAAGTCCTCACCCTACTGAAGGGCGATATTGAGGCCGCGGGGTCCGAGACCATACGCGATATCTTTGACGTCTATTTTCAGGAATTCCCGCCCATCGTCGGCACCGATCTGGTTCAGATGCTGGCTAAGCGCACCCATTATGCGCGGGAATGGTCACTGTTCATGCAGGATTACCCTTTGGTCCTGTCTCCCTTCCTGCCGCAGCCATTTTTCAAACCCGACCGGGACACCGAAGGTGCCGAAGGTGTGCACGAGGTTCTCGGCTGCGCGGTGTATTCCTATGCAATGAATTTTCTGGGCCTGCCCGCCGCCTGCGTTCCAGCGCGGTTGGCTGATCTGCCGCAGGGACCGCAACCGATCAACGTCCAGATTGCCGCCCGGCGCTGGCGCGAAGATATGGCCGTGGATGCCGCCGCCGCAATCGAGGCGCGTGTAGGTCAGATGTGCCTGCCGCTTTGGGACAGAATGGTTAAGACCGTATAAACTAACCCAACCAAAGAAATTGACCCCGGGTTTTTGTACCCGGGGCCCGCTTACTCAAATAAACCAGGAGATCGGTCAACGAGCGTAGCACCACCTACCCTCGCCGGCGCGAAAACTGCGCAATTATTCGACAACGCCGCTTGGTGGCCACTCACTCCCACCTAGGCGTGTTCTCCGGGCAAGTTAAGATTATCAAAAGATGAATCAAACGCCTGTGAACTGGGTCACATAAGCCGAAAAAAGCCTTGACCCCAAAGCTTCAGGTGAACTGTTCCGAGATCAGACGCTCTTCCAACCCGTGCCCCGGGTCGAACAGAATGCGGTGCTGGATAGACGGTTCCGAGCGGATCTCGACCCAGTCGATATCGGCAAAAGACACCGAATCCGCATCTGCCATCACCGGGCGCTTGTCGGCGTCCAACACGTCGAATCGAACCTTGGCGATCTTGGGCAAAAGCGCCCCGCGCCACCGGCGGGGTCGAAATGCAGCGATTGCCGTCAGGGCCAACACATCCGACCCAATCGGCAGAATCGGTCCATGCGCCGAATAGTTGTAAGCCGTTGATCCTGCTGGCGTAGACAGCAAGGCGCCGTCACAGACCAGCTCAGCCATCCGCACCCGCCCGTCGACGCTGATCTTTAGCCGCGCCGCCTGCGGGCCGGCGCGCAACAAAGACACCTCGTTGATGGCCAGCGCTTCATGTAGCTTGCCGGACTGATCCATGGCCTGCATCGCCAGAGGGTTGATCACCTCTTCTTCGGCATCTGCCAAACGATCCATCAGGTCGGCCTCATGAAACTCATTCATCAGGAACCCGATGGTGCCCCGATTCATGCCATAAACAGGTGTATCGAGGTGCTGCATGTTGTGCAGTGTGTGCAGCATGAACCCGTCACCGCCCAGGGCGACCACGACATCCGCATCCCGGGGGGCGGCATTGCCATAAAGTTTCACAAGGCTGTCCCGCGCAGTTTGCGCCACTTTGGCGTCGCTGGCGAGAAAGGCGATTCTCTTCGTCATCTTTTCCGGTTTCCGGTCTTGCACATTTGGTTCCGAAACAAACATACCTTTCCCCGATAGGCCAGTCTTGACGCCACAGCGGGCCAAATCGTCGCTTTACTGCTTTTGCAGATGTGCCGTTTCCGATAGGAAATCCGCAAGATAATTCCTGCCATGTGGAGCCCCCATGAACGCCAATCTTCGTGATACCGGTTTTTTCACCCAGTCCCTTGCCGACCGTGATCCTGAGCTGTTTGGCTCGATCACATCCGAGCTGGGCCGTCAGCGCGACG
>NZ_WQCA01000010.1 GCF_013032445.1 Ruegeria arenilitoris
CAATCGTGCCGATGTTGACGTGCGGTTTTGTACGCTCAAACTTTTCCTTTGCCATTCCTCAGGCGCCCTTTTGCGATTTGGGGGACCCTTGGTCCCGTGGTTACATCTGCGCGCGCGAGATATTTGGTTCAAAGGGGAAAATCAAGCACATCCTGCGTTAAAACCCGTTTAGGATGCCGGATTTTGCGCGACCACGTCGGATTCCAGCGGCTGGATCAGGTCGGGGCGCCTGTCGAACCATCCGTTGTCCTTGTGTTCCTCGGCTAGCCACTCTTCGACCCGGTCAGCAACTTTGAGGGCGAGGCCGCTCATTTGTTCCTCTTTAGTACGCTCGTGACCCGACCCTTTCAGGGCGCTACCACCGGTCGTATCCTCAAGCACCTGGAATTGTTTGCCCTTGGCTAGGAATTCTTTTTCCTTCACGTCGTAGACATTGACCAGAACGATGGCCGTGCTTTTGGGATTGTAGATCACCGGGATGCCCGGAGGGGCCAGCATATAGCCTTCGAGGCTAATGCCGATGTCGTATTCCTGCGCGCCTTCATAGCGACCCAACCGGATATCGACCGCATTCTGGATAGCGGACGTCCATTCGTCTGGAGTGGCGTCCCGCGACACCGGCCCCTGAACCGCCTTGTCGGCAAAGGCATAGTTGACGCGCATTTTAAACTCACCGAGCGACTCAGGTTCTTCGTAAACCTGCGTCTGGGTGCAAGCGCCCATTAGGGCTAGTCCGGTGATCAAGGTCAAAATGCGCAACATGGTCTCTTCTCGATAGGCCTGTTTTTCTTTGATCTAGCGCACCGATGCCACTTGTGCCAAGCCGCATCGGCAGAATTCCACTCTTGAGGGCACGCGATCACGAAAATTTATAGTCGCGCGGGAAGCCGTAGGGCGGTTTTTTCCCAA
Source organism: Ruegeria arenilitoris (assembly GCF_013032445.1). GTDB lineage: Bacteria > Pseudomonadota > Alphaproteobacteria > Rhodobacterales > Rhodobacteraceae > Ruegeria > Ruegeria arenilitoris_F. The sequence continues at coordinate 910 of NZ_WQCA01000010.1, forward strand.
CGCTGGCGCGTTTGGCCAGCCACTGGGACATATCAGCCTCGTGCCGCGTTTTGTCGCCACCCATGGACCATTTCAGGCCCTCTTCCCAGTTGAACGTTGTGATGTCGGACAGGCCGCCGTCCAGTTCCAGTGTCCCCTGGCGCCCGCGCGCCATGTTGTACTTTTGCAAACGCACGCCCTTTCCGCGTGTCATCTCAGGCAAGTCTTCCGTCGGGAAGACAAGGAACTTGCCGTTTTGTGACACCACGGCCACGTGGTCACCCGAAACCGGCTTACAGATCATCGCCGTCTCGTCGCCCTTGACGTTCAGCACCTGTTTGCCATTGCGAGTCTGTGCCAGCACCTCATCCTCGGGCACCATGAAGCCGTTGCCCGCATCCGAGGCTACTAGCAGCTTGCGCCCCGGTTTGTGGATCAGGATGTCGATGATCTGCGCCTCATTCGGCAAGTCGACCATCAGACGCAGCGGTTCGCCCATGCCCCGCCCGCCGGGCAGGTTGGCGGCGCTGACGGTATAGAAACGCCCGTTCGAGGCAAACACCAACAGTCGATCCGTGGTTTCTGCGTGGAAAATGAAACGCGGGCCGTCACCGTCCTTGAACTTGAGCTCACGCTTCAGGTCGATATGACCAGTCATAGCGCGTATCCAGCCCATCTGAGAGCAAACAACCGTGATCGGTTCCTTGTCGATCATCGCTTCAAGCGGAACTTCTTCGACCTGACCTGCCTCGGCAAACTGGGTCCGGCGTGCGCCGCCTTCGTAGTCTTTGCCGAAGGTCTTCTTGGTCTCTTTCAACTGCTCGGCGATCTTGGCCCATTGCAGAGCGGGATCGGCCAGCAGGTCTTCGAGGTTGGCACGTTCTTCCATCAACGCATCGCGTTCACGGACCAGTTCCATCTCTTCGAGACGACGCAAGCTGCGCAAACGCATGTTGAGGATGGCGTCGACCTGCACCTCAGACAGCTCACCCTCACCCGGCTTGGGCGAGACATAGTCGGATTCGTCCGTGGCGCGAACGTGGTCGATGCCCCAATCCTCACGCATCAGCGCGGCTTTGGGATCGTCGTCATAGCGGATGATGTCGATCACGCGGTCGAGGTTCAGGAAGGCAACGATAAAGCCCTCCAAGACCTCCAACCGGTGGTCGATCTTCGCCATGCGGTGGCGCGAGCGGCGCAGCAGCACCTCTTGCCGGTGATCGAGGAAGGCGCGCAGCACCTCCTTCATCGAGCAGACCTTGGGCGTCACACCGTCGATCAGTACGTTCATGTTCAGACTGAACCGTATCTCGAGATCCGAGTTACGGTAGAGCATCCCCATCAGCACCTCGGGATCCACGTTCTTGGAGCGCGGCTCAAGGATCAGGCGGATGTCATCAGCGGATTCGTCGCGCACATCCGCGAGGATCGGGATTTTCTTGGTCTGGATCAGTTCCGCGATCTTTTCGATCAGCTTGGATTTCTGAACCTGATAGGGGATCTCGGTGACCACGATCTGCCACTGGCCGCGGCCCAGATCCTCGACCTCAAACTTACAACGCAAGCGGAACGAGCCGCGCCCGGTGCGATAGGCCTGAGCGATATTCTCGGGCGGTTCAACGATCACGCCACCGGTCGGGAAATCCGGACCGGGGACATAATTCAAAAGCGTGTCGTCGCGCGCATCCGGTGTCTTGATCAGATGCAAACAGGCGTCGCAGAGTTCCGAGATGTTATGCGGCGGGATGTTTGTCGCCATGCCCACCGCAATACCACTGGCGCCGTTGGCCAGCAGGTTCGGGAACTGCGCGGGCAGCACCACAGGCTCGGTCAGCGTGCCGTCGTAGTTATCCCGGAAATCTACGGCGTCTTCGTTCAGCCCCTCAAGCAGCGCCTCGGCCACGATGGTCATCCGCGCCTCGGTGTATCGCGAGGCCGCCGGGTTATCGCCGTCGATATTGCCGAAGTTCCCTTGCCCGTCGACCAGCGGATAGCGGACGTTGAAGTCCTGCGCCAGACGCGCCATCGCGTCGTAAATCGCTGCGTCACCATGCGGGTGATAGTTACCCATCACGTCGCCAGAGATCTTCGCAGATTTCCTGAAACCTCCGGTTGCACTGAGTCGCAGCTCTCTCATCGCATAGAGGATTCGCCGGTGAACCGGTTTCAGACCATCCCTCGCATCCGGCAAAGCCCGGTGCATGATGGTCGACAGCGCATAGGTCAGATAGCGCTCACCAATCGCTCGGCGCAGCGGTTCGGCTACCTCGCCCCCATTTTCGGAGGCCTCCATATTGGGGTCGTCGATCGTATCGTTCATATATGATGTGATACGCCGCAAGAGCGCCTTGGTAAAGCAAGCAGCGCATATTTTGCTGGGGACAAGTGGCGCTTTTTGCAACAGGGGGAGGCAACCTCCCGATTTCCCCCATTTTTCGACTCAGGGTAGAAAGTATGTTACCCTGAACGAATTAGACTGCTGACTATTTGTTGTTTCTTACGATTACCGGGGGATGCGCCATGACGCGCCTAATTGTTATGACTTTCGCTGCACTTGGTTGGTGCTTTTATGTAATCAGCGGCGGGCCGGATTTCGAACCGCGCGGCCTGCGTGCCGAGCAGCCTGTTCGCATTGCTTCTTTACCAACTCCATCTGTCGCCCCTGCCCGAGCCGAAGAGCTTGTGACCAATGTCGCAGCCCGCATTCCGACCGTGCGCATTCAGCCGGAATCAGCAGTGGAAGAGGTGGTCGAGTTTGTAGCGGATGACGCCACCCTCGAATCTTTCTCGACTCTGTCAGTGTTCGAGGATCAAAGCGCCAACATCACGTTGGCCTCGCTTGAGGACGGCGTAGTCGGTCTGACCCAGATCACCGAAGACGTGCAAGACGATGCATCAGAAACTTCCGTCCTGCCCGAGCCCGAAAAGGACATTCGCGAAATCTCGGGCACTCGCGTGAACATGCGCGATGGGCCAGGTACGATCTACCCGATCATCGGTAAGGCCACCATTGGCCAGAAGGTCGAGGTACTGAGCGAGTCCGGTACGGGTTGGCTGCGTCTGCGCGTGTTGCCACAGCAACAGGTTGGATGGATTTCTGCCTCGCTGGTACGAAAAACCCAGAACTGACGCCCTCTCGTCATTGTCCTGCCCCGAACCTCGCAATAGCTATTGTTCAGGTTCTGTGTCAGGAAAATCATGAAAAAGACCATTCTCATCACCGGCTGCTCCTCGGGCATTGGTTTGGATGCGGCCCATGGGATGCGCGCGCGCGGGTGGCGGGTGTTTGCCTCGTGTCGCCAACAGCGGGATTGCGACCGGCTGCGGGCGCAGGGGTTCGAAAGCCCGCGCATCGATTACACTGATGCAGATAGCATTGCATCGGGTCTGTCCGAGGTGCTTGAGGCCACGGGCGGAACGCTGGACGCACTGTTCAACAACGGCGCGCATGGCCTGCCCGGCTTGGTCGAGGATCTGCCAACAGACGGTCTGCGCGCGATTTTCGAGGCCAACTTCTTTGGCTGGCACGAACTGACCCGGCAGGTGATTCCAGTCATGCGAGCGCAGGGGCATGGACGAATCGTTCAGAACTCCTCGGTTTTGGGTTTGGTTGCCATTCCGTGGCGCGGCGCGTACGTGGCGACAAAATACGCTATCGAAGGGTTAACAGACACACTGCGCTTGGAACTGGCCGACACCGACATCAAGGTCATCCTTATCGAACCCGGCCCGATCACCTCGAAAATCCGGGAAAACTCGATCCCGTTTTTCGAGCGCTTCATCAACTGGGAAAACTCGGCCCTCCGGGAACGGTACGAGGCATCCCTGTTGAAAAGACTGTACGAATCGTCGGGGCCCGACCGATTCGAGTTGCCCGCCTCGGCGGTGACCGACAAGCTTGCCCATGCGGTCGGATCGAAACGCCCCCGGGCGCGGTACTATGTGACAACGCCCACCTATATCGCCGGATACCTGCGGCGTCTCCTACCAACCCGCACCATCGACCGCATCCTCTCGGACGTCTGAGGCGAAATTAACCGTTCGCTTTTCGGCCTTGTGGGTCTAGATGATAGACCAATGAAACAAGAAACGCGGACGGTGCACCCATGGACCTTTTGATGGTCATTTTGCTGTTGGCAATGGCGGCGGTGGTCGTTGTGCTGGCGATTGGCATCTCGAACTTCGGCAAAAGCGGCAAAAGTGCCGCAATGAAAAGCAACAGAATGATGCAGTTGCGCATCCTGTTTCAGTTCATTGCCGTGGTGCTGATCGTGCTCTACGTCTGGCTGCGTGGACAAGGAGCACAGTAAATGGTCGTTCTGAACAAGATTTACACCCGCACAGGCGATGACGGGAAGACAGCGCTTGGCAATGGTGAACGGGTTGCCAAATACTCGGGCCGCGTGGCCGCCTATGGCACAGTGGACGAGCTGAACGCCTTTGTCGGCGTGGCCCGCACCGAGGCCGAGGGCGAAGTTGACGCCGCCCTGTCGCGCATTCAGAACGACCTGTTCGATCTGGGTGCCGACTTCTGCCGCCCCGAGATGGAAAAGGACGCCGAGGCAGACTATCCGCCTCTGCGCGTAGTTGCCTCTCAGATCGACCGGCTTGAGGCTGAAATCGACGCCATGAACGAATCACTGGAACCGCTGCGCAGCTTCATCCTGCCCGGTGGGTCGAAGCTGGCAGCGCAACTGCACGTGTGCCGGACTGTCTCGCGTCGGGCTGAGCGGCTGGCGGTGGAACTGACCAACATGGAACCGGTAAACGAAGCTGCGGTGAAATACCTCAACCGCCTTAGCGACTGGTTCTTTGTGGCCGCGCGCTGCGCCAACGAAAACGGCACGCAGGACGTGCTCTGGATCCCCGGCGCGAACCGTTAAGTTTCGGGCCGCAACGTCAAAAAACACGAAACGCGACGTCCCAAGCCCATGACGTGACGATTTTGCTCTGTTGCGCGGCGAATTCAGACGTTATTCAAACGTCCGAGAGCATTGGTGGAGTCGCAACGCGGCTTACCGTTTTTTGTGAGGAGCAAGCGCAAAATGAAGGTACTCGTGCCTGTCAAACGCGTGATTGACTATAACGTTAAAGTTCGCGTGAAAGCGGACGGTAGCGGTGTTGATCTCGCCAATGTCAAAATGTCGATGAACCCGTTCGACGAGATTGCGGTGGAAGAAGCGATCCGCCTGAAAGAAGCAGGCAAGGCTGACGAAGTTGTTGCCGTTTCGATCGGCGTCAAGCAGGCGCAGGAAACGCTGCGGACTGCGCTGGCCATGGGCGCCGACCGCGCAATTCTGGTTGTTGCTGCGGATGACGTGCACACTGATATCGAACCTCTGGCCGTTGCCAAGATCCTGGCCAAAGTGGTCGAGGAAGAGCAGCCGGGCATCGTTCTGGCGGGCAAGCAGGCGATCGACAACGACATGAACGCCACCGGTCAGATGCTGTCGGCCCTGCTGGGCTGGAGCCAAGGCACCTTCGCGTCCGAGCTGGACATCGAAGGCGACAGTGCCAAGATCACCCGTGAGGTCGACGGCGGCCTGCAGACCATCAGCGTCAAGATGCCGACCATCGTGACCGTTGACCTGCGCCTGAACGAGCCGCGCTATGCGTCGCTGCCGAACATTATGAAGGCGAAGAAAAAGCCGCTGGATGAGAAGACCGCCGCCGATTACGGCGTCGACGTCACTCCGCGTCTGGAGATTGTCAAAACCGAAGAGCCGCCGGCACGTGCCGCTGGTATCGTCGTGGGCTCGGTCGACGAGCTGGTCGAGAAACTCAAAGAAGCGGGGGCTGTGTAATGGCTGTTCTTCTTCTCGCTGAAGTCAACAATGGTGAGCTGTCGCTGGACGCCACCGCCAAGGCTGTCAACGCCGCAAAAGCTCTGGGTGATGTGACCGTTCTGGCCGCAGGTGGCTCCGCCGCTGCTGCCGGTGAGGCCGCTGCCAAGATCGACGGCGTATCCAAGGTTCTGGTTGCAGAAGACGCCTCGCTGGGTCACCGCCTAGCGGAATCGACCGCAGCCCTGATCGTGTCGCTGGCCGATGGCTTTGAGCATATCGTTGCCCCTGCGACCACCGACGCCAAGAACGTGATGCCGCGCGTTGCCGCGCTGCTGGACGTGATGGTGATCTCGGATGCGTCCGGCGTGGTTGACGGCTCGACCTTCGAGCGTCCGATCTATGCGGGCAACGCGATCCAGACCGTAAAGTCGAACGACGCCAAGAAGGTTGTCACCCTGCGGACCGCCAGCTTTGACGCGGCGGGCGAAGGCGGCTCGGCCCCGGTTGAAACCGTTTCGGTTCCGGGCTCCGAAGGTCTGTCGTCGTGGGTCGAGGACAAGGTTGCCGAAAGCGACCGTCCGGAACTGACCTCGGCTGGCGTTGTTGTCTCGGGCGGCCGTGGTGTCGGCTCGGAAGAGGACTTCAAACTGATCGAAACTCTGGCAGACAAGCTGGGCGCCGCTGTTGGCGCGTCGCGTGCTGCGGTTGACTCGGGCTATGCGCCGAACGACTGGCAGGTGGGTCAGACCGGTAAGGTAGTTGCGCCTGACCTGTATGTCGCTGTCGGCATCTCGGGCGCGATTCAGCATCTGGCCGGCATGAAGGACTCGAAGGTCATCGTCGCGATCAACAAAGACGAAGAAGCGCCGATCTTCCAGGTCGCCGACTTCGGTCTGGTTGCCGACCTGTTCCAGGCCGTGCCGGAACTCACCGAGAAACTCGGCTGAGCCTAGTCGCTTACTTGAAGAACCTTATAAGGCCCGCCAACTGGTGGGCCTTTTTCACTTCAGGTTCCGTATGGGACCAACCAGCGCAGCGGCAATGGCCTTATGCGCAGCCGGACCGATAATATGCTCGGCCATCGGCTGTTGCAGGGTACCGAACAGCATATCCTCAAGCTCATCAGATTGACCGGACACATTGGCCGCAACCTCGACAAAATCGGCGGTGTACGGCCGGACGGCCTCTATCATTTCGGCCGTAACTGTGACCGGCACCCTCTGACTGTCGTTGTCCTGCATGACGCAAAGGCCCAGAAGAACGACCGGTGTCTCAAGCCTGCCCAGCAGATCGCTGACTTTTCGAACCCAGTTACGGCGCAACTCTTCGGCCACAACCTCGAAACGCGCGTCCGGATAACCCTGCAGAAGGTGCATCAGGTGGCAAACGAAATGGACATCAGCAAAATCCACCTCGGGGTACAGATCGATTAGATCCGGCGTTGGGGCCAGAACCCGGTCATTACGCCGGGGGTGGACGCGATAGAAGTGATTCGACTGGCTCAGGACACCCGGGGCCTGCAGAATACACAGCTCTGCCCCGTTCAGCAGTGAGAGCAGCCCCGCGTCGCCGCAGAGCGCGTCCAGCCCGCAGAACAGACTGCCCAGATTCAGACACCGCCGGTCCAGCCGGTCTTCGAGAATCGCCGCAAAGGGGCGTTCGACAAACCGGCCATAGGTTTCATCCCCGCCGGCGCAGACCATGTAAGCCGTGTCCAACGACCGTTCCGGCCCGCGAAACCAAAGACGCGATACTCCGTATTGGCATCCGTCATGCCCGGCCCCCGCCGAGCCTGTTTGATGATAGCTCATAACACTCACCCATTTTTCACCCGATTGCCATCTTGCAGCCCCATGTCTTTAGAAAGTGCTAATGTGCGCATTTGAAGCAAATTGGATGGGTTCGATCCCCTTGCCGCCCCTACCAATCTGCCGGTACTGTCCTCTCAATCCCGAGATACAGAGGCCTCAGAACATGGATGTAAAATCAGTCGGAGTAATCGGCGCGGGCCAGATGGGTAATGGTATCGCCCATGTTCTGGCGCTGGCGGACTATGATGTTCTGCTCACCGATGTGAACCAGGACGCGCTGGATGCCGCCGTGGCCACGATCGAAGGCAATTTGGCGCGTCAGGCCTCGCGCGGGAAAATCACGGATGACGCAATGCAGGCCGCGATGGGGCGGATCAAGACGACGCTGCAGCTTCCGGAATTGGGTCAGACGGATCTGGTGATCGAAGCCGCCACCGAGCGTGAGACGATCAAACAGGCTATTTTCGAGGACCTGCAGCCGCATCTGAAGCCGCATACGATTCTAACCTCGAACACATCGTCCATCTCGATTACACGTCTGGCCAGCCGTACGGACCGGCCGGAAAAATTCATGGGGTTCCACTTCATGAATCCGGTGCCGGTGATGCAACTGGTTGAGCTGATCCGCGGCATTGCCACGGATGAAGAGACATTTGGAACCTGCAAGGCTGTGGTGGACCGTCTGGGCAAGACCTCTGCCAGCGCCGAGGATTTCCCTGCCTTTATCGTGAACCGCATCCTGATGCCGATGATCAACGAGGCGGTCTATACTCTGTATGAAGGTGTTGGAAACGTGCAGTCCATCGACCAGTCGATGAAGCTGGGCGCAAACCACCCGATGGGGCCGCTGGAACTGGCGGATTTCATCGGGTTGGACACCTGTCTGGCGATCATGAACGTGTTGCATGACGGGTTGGCCGACACCAAGTATCGCCCTTGCCCGTTGCTAACCAAATACGTCGAAGCCGGGTGGCTGGGCCGCAAAACCGAACGCGGGTTCTATGATTACAGGGGCGAGGTTCCGGTTCCAACGCGCTGAGGCAGAGGGGGCCAGCCCCCTCGCCCGGACGCCATCCGGGCTCAACCCCAAGAATATTTTTAGCCAGATGAAGGCGCGGATCAGCGTTTGAGCGACTGCCCCAATGACATCGTGTGCTTTCTGAGCCATGCCATGAACCCGCGCGGGTCGCGTTCCAACAGCTGCATATCCTCGTCCGAAATCGGCTCACCGATCACCGGGGATTGCGGTTTGTTGCAGGAGCGCACGATTTCATGCAGCAAAAGCCCCTGCCGCAGGATCGGAGACAGTTTGTTGGCGATCTGATAGGCACGCGAGTTACTGCCGGGGAAGAAGATCGGCACCACTCGGGCTCCGGACCGGCGGATCATCTTGGCGGTGAACACGTTCCATTCGCGTTCCTGCGCCGGGCCGAACCAGTCGTCCGAAGACATCACTACACCCGATGGGAAAAGGGCCACAACGCCGCCCTCTTTCAGGTGATCCATCGCCTTGCCGCGCATTTCCAGCATCTTGGACTGCGCCTCGGGGTCATGCGGGAACGGCACCGGGATCATGAAAGAGGTGGCCGCTTCGTCCAACCCCGTCAAAACCGAGCGGGTCAGGATGCGATAATCGCTGCGCACCTGACCGATCAACTCGGCCAAAATCATGCCGTCGACCATCCCGTGGGGATGGTTGGCGACCACGACCACGGGGCCTTCTTTCGGGATGTGTGCAAACTGGTCTTGCGGCGTCGTCAGGTTAATCCCCATGACCTTTAGCGCGCCGCCCCAGAACCGCTGGCCGCGATAGTATTCGTTTTGTTTCTCGAACTTGTTGACCATGCGCAGGATGGTCAGCTTGCCGGTGCACCATTCGATGGCACGAATAATGGTCGAGGTCCAGGCATCGTCGAACGAGTTGGCGTAGGTCAGGGTTCTACGATCGTAGATTTCGCCCTGGTCCGCTGTCCCATCCACCATCGGGCCTGTCTTGGTCTCGTGCGTCGTTTCCGCCAATTCCTGGTCTTCCCGTTTTTCGTATCGCGGCTGGTCTGGTCAGAACCCTTCCCCGAACTTGTCGTTCACCAGGGTTTCCAATGCATCAGCCAACGCCTCAGCATCCGGTCCGGACGTCTCGACGTCAATAGTCGTTCCGCGCGAGGCTGCCAACATCAAAAGGCCCATAATACTGTCGCCCGATGCAGAAAAGCCGTCCTTGGAAACCTCGGCTTGCGCGTCAAAGCCCTCGACCACCTCAACCAGCTTGGCCGAGGCACGGGCGTGCAAACCTTTTTCGTTAATGATTTTCAAGCTTCGATTGGTCATTCTTAATCAATCCGGTCTTCTTGTAATGTCACATTTTGCGCATTGATATATTTGCGTCCAGCCTCCATCGCCTGCCGCACGGCATCGGCGATAGGCAGGTGGCGGGTTTTAGCCAGTTTAATCAACATAGGCAGATTTGCACCGTAAAGGATACGTCGATCCTGCGGCGCGCAGGCCCGCAGGCTCAGATTCGATGGGCTGCCTCCGAACAGGTCGGTCACGACAACCACGCCATCCCCGGCATCAACACTGTCGGCGGCAGCGCAAATCTCGGCCTGCTTGGCCTCGCGGTCGTGATCGGGCTCGATCGAAATCGCGGCCAGGCCGGGTTGCTTTCCGACCACATGCTGCATGGCGGCCAGATATTCCTGAGCCAGCCCACCATGTGCTACGAGTACAATCCCGATCAATCCGGCCTCACATTCAATGATCGTCGTTCCATTTCGCGGTGCCTAATTGCCACTTGCTGCCCCTCTTCTGCAAGGGCCTTTGCGACCGCTTCGGCGATAGCGACCGATCTGTGTTGCCCTCCGGTACATCCAAAGGCCACGGACAGGTGCGCTTTGCCTTCGGCCCGGAAGGTCGGCAGCAATAGTTTCAGCAGGTCTACTACCCGGTCGAAAAACGGCGCGTAGTTTGTATCCGACTGAACATAGTGCGCCACGTCAGGGTTTCGACCGTCTTCTGCCCGCAACTCAGGTCGCCAGTAGGGATTGGCCAGAAACCGGCAGTCGAAAACCATGTCCAGCCCGCGCGGCAGACCGCGTTTATAGGAAAATGACTCGATGGATACCGCCAGGTGCCGTCCGTCCTTCGGAGCGAACCAGCGCTCGACCTCTTCGCGCAGTTGGTGGACGTTCAAGGGGCTGGTGTCGATCAGGATGTCGGCGATTTCGCGGATCGGGGCCAACAGCTCTTTTTCCTGTCGCACACCTGTTTCCGGGCTGGCATCGGTCGCAACCGGGTGTCGACGACGCGTTTCCGAAAACCGCCGCAGCAATACTTCGTCGCTGCAATCCAGGTAAAGAGTCGTTAGATCGACTTGCTCCATCCGGCGCAGCCTGACGGCCAGTTCGATAAAGCCGGTGGTCGAGAAGTCTCGGTTACGGGCGTCGATGCCCAGCGCCATCGGGCGATCACTTTGCGGGCCTTCAAGCAAGCGCATCAAAAGACCCATCGGCAGATTGTCGATCGCCTCAAAGCCCAAATCCTCAAGGACACGGATCGCCGTCGAGCGGCCCGCGCCCGAAGGGCCAGTCACAAGGACGATGCGGCGTTGCGTTGTCATGTGTTGGGCCATTCCGGGTCCACGCGCCCTATTTTCAACAATTGCACTAGTGCTGCAGCCAAATTGGGTGTGTCCGCCGCGCGAAGCAAGGGAACAGTTTGCCTCAGAACCACAGCTGTGATCGGCTCGGGCAGTCGCTCCGGTTCGCTCTGGTCAAGATCCACCACGTAGCAAACTGGCGTCGCCCCCACAGTCTGCGCGCGAAGCAAACCGATGCCGCGCGCCTCGATCAAACCGCGAAGGTTCGGGGCAGCAGCAGCCATAGCCCTTTCGCCGACCATTCGCAGAGCTACCCGGTCATCACCAACCAACTCCGCTCCCAGCGCTAGCATCTGCAACGCCAGCGCCGACTTCCCTGCCCCTGAACGCCCCAAGATCAACGCGCCACGTCCTTCGACGGCAACACATGTCGCGTGCAGAATGGCGGCGTCCTGTTTCTGAATGTCCAAGAGGGTCCGGCCGCTCATGTGCTTATACAGGTAGCCCCACGACGAAACGCGCACCTTGCGGGTCCGACGTGATATCCGCCTCGGTCGGGCGGATATTCTCGGCCCAGATCACACCGCCATGCGCCTCGACGATCTGCTTCGAAATCGCCAGGCCGAGACCCGAGTTATTTCCGAAGTGTTCGGCTGGGCGTTGCGAGTAAAACCGTTTGAAGATTTTAGTCAGTGCCTGCTCTGGAATCCCCGGGCCGGTGTCCTCAACGACGATCAAGACACGGTTTTCGCGCCGCCGTACCCAGAGCCGGATGGCATCGCTTTCCTCGCAGAAAGAGATCGCGTTGGTGATCAGGTTGACGAAAACCTGTGCCAGACGCGCCTCCAGCCCGTTGATTGTGATCGGTTGATCGGGCAGGTCAGTAATATAATCGATGCCTTTTGAACGCGCATCTTCACCCAGAAACTGGCTGATGTTGTCCAACAGTTTGAGCAGATCGAAAGGCTGCTCCTCTTCCTTGACCAGTTCCGCATCAAGACGGGACGCGTTGGAAATATCGCTGACCAAACGGTCCAGCCGACGCACATCATGTTCGATGACGCCCAACAGCTTTTCTCGCTGATCGTCGCGCTTGACCATTCGCAGAGTACCCACCGCCGATTGCAGACTGGCCAAGGGGTTTTTAATCTCATGCGCCACATCCGCAGCAAACTGTTCGTTGGCGTCTATGCGGCTGTACAGAGCTGTCACCATGCCCCGCAACGCACGGCTGAGGCCTCCGATCTCGTCCGGGCGCGCACTAAGGTCAGGAATGCGAATGCGACCCGGATTGACCCCTGCGCCGCGATCCTTGCCCATTTCAGCGGCTGCAGCCAGGTCGGCCAAGGGGTTGGCGATGGTCGAGGCCAGAACAAGGCTAAGCCCGATGGACACCAGCAGGGCCACGACAAACATCTGAAGAATGCGTTCCTGCTCACGCCGGGCCAGGGCGTCGATCTCTCCGGCTGGGCCAGCCATGGCCACTGCACCAACTGTCTCTCCAGCCAGCAAGATTGGGACCGCGCTAACGATAACGGTCAGCCCCTGATCATCCTGCACCGCCTGCACCTGCATTTGGCCCTGAAGTGCATAGGGAATGATCTCCTGCACTCTTTGCGCAAGGGTCGGCGCATCATTAAGTTCGCGCCCGGCAAAGACCCGGGACAACCCGGTCCAGACCGCGTTGAGCGCGTCACTTATAAGCGTACTGCCAGTCTCAACTTCAGCCTCAGATTCAAGGAGAACTGACATCTCGGACGATGACGGTGCGCCCCGCGTCCAACCGATCAGGGTTCCACCGCCGTCGTAAACAAAAACCTCACCCCCGTCAGGAAGGCTGAGGCCTGCAAGCGTATCCTTCACGTCCAACGCAGCAGTGTCCTGAGAGCCCGCAGCCTGTTTTTGACGCAGCTGGGCCTCGAACACGTTGCTGACCAGTTGGGCGTCACCGATCAAGTTCCGCGCGGTCTGCTGAACCTGCTCTTCCCTGGAATCGTCAAGATACAGCAACCCAGTGACAAGGATGGTTAACGCGATCAGGTTGAAGGTAATGATCCTGCGCGCCAGTGGCGAGCCACGCAGTGAAAACAGGTTGCGGTGGCGGCGCGAGGCCCGCAACTCGGCAGAATCCGAGTCTTGCGGGATGACCCAATCATCCCCCAAGACGACATCGCCGTCCCGCAACTCGATCACTTGTTCCGTATCGCGCACCAGAACCGGTTACCCTTTTTCAGCGGTCACGCTTATTCTTCGTTATACCTGTATCCGATGCCGTACAACGTCTCGATTGCCGAAAACTCGGAATCTGCCGCGCGCATCTTTTTACGCAGGCGCTTGATGTGGCTATCGATGGTTCGGTCATCCACATAGACCTGATCGTCATAGGCGACGTCCATCAACTGGTCGCGGCTTTTGACGAAACCCGGTCGCTGCGCCAGAGCTTGAAGTAGCAAAAACTCTGTCACTGTCAACGAGACGTCGGCGCCCTTCCAACTAACGGCATGGCGCAAAGGATCCATCCGCAGGTCGCCCCGCTCCATCACCTTGGTGTCGCCCGTATTGGCATTTGTGATATCGCCCGAGGTCGCCTCTTGCCGACGCAGCAGCGCACGGATGCGTTCAACCAGCAATCGCTGAGAGAAGGGCTTTTTTACATAGTCATCCGCGCCCATGCGCAGACCCAACACCTCATCGATCTCATCATCTTTTGAGGTTAGGAAAATCACCGGCATTTGAGTTTTCTGCCGCAAACGCTGCAGTAAATCCATGCCATCCATGCGTGGCATCTTGATATCCAGCACGGCCATATCGGGCAGTTTTTTATTGAATGCATCCAGGGCAGCCTGCCCGTCGTTGTAAGTTTCAACCTCGAAACCTTCGGCTTCGAGCGTCATGGATACGGACGTCAAAATGTTTCTGTCGTCATCCACAAGTGCAATCTTTGACATCGGGTTCACCCCTATTCCTGCTCACCTACGCAATAATACGCTTTTTTGTAAGACATTGTTGGCGGTTTTGATGCGCCGAATCAATCCGTAACTGCGAATCGTGCCATTGTTGCGGCAGGGATGCGGCAAAATTGCCTTGCTGCCCGCAAATTGTTGCCCGTATTTCCAACAGGAAATCCTTGGTGGCGCTAAACTTGTACTTGGTTGCGCTAACTGCGTTAAACCGTCCTGTTCATGCCCTAAATGACCGTGATAAGACGCGCCCAGCCGCCGGACTTTCCCGGCACACTGCCCCAAGAGCGCACGTGGCCCAACCGCCGCCGCGCCGCCACAGGAGAAGATACACATGACATCTGGACGGGTTAACCCGCAATTCCGCCTCGAAGATCAGGGCATCGAGGGTCTGGGAAATGTCTATTACAACTTCATGGAACCAGCGCTGATCGAAGAGGCGCTGAAGCGCGGCGAAGGCACACTTGGCAATGGCGGGGCCTTTCTGGTCACCACCGGCAAGTTCACCGGTCGCTCGCCCAAGGACAAGCACGTCGTCAAAACCGACAGCGTCGCCGACACCATCTGGTGGGAAAACAACGCCGCGATGAGCCCCGAGGGCTTTGACGCGCTGTACGAAGACATGCTGGCCCATATGAAAGGCCGCGACTATTTCGTACAGGACCTCGTCGGCGGCGCGGACCCGGCCTATTCGATCAACGTGCGCATGGTCACCGAGCTGGCCTGGCACAACCTGTTCATCCGCCACCTGCTGCGCCGTCCGGATCGCGAGGACCTGAACGAGTTCATCGCGGACTTCACCATCATCAATTGCCCCAGCTTCAAAGCCGACCCGGCCAAGCACAACTGCCGCAGTGAAACCGTGATCGCGCTGAACTTTGACCGCAAGATGATCCTGATCGGTGGCACCGAATACGCGGGCGAGAACAAGAAATCCGTGTTCACACTGCTGAACTACATGCTGCCGGAAAAGGGCGTGATGCCGATGCACTGCTCGGCCAACCACGCCGTTGGCAACCCGGTCGATACCGCCGTATTCTTTGGCCTGTCGGGCACCGGCAAGACCACCCTTTCAGCCGATCCGTCGCGCATCCTGATCGGTGATGACGAACATGGCTGGTCGGATCGCGGCACCTTCAACTTCGAAGGCGGCTGCTACGCCAAGACGATCAACCTGAACGCCGAAGCCGAGCCGGAGATCTATGCGACGACCAGCAAGTTCGGCACAGTGATCGAGAACATGGTCTTCGATCCCGAAACCAAGGAACTGGATTTCGACGACGACTCGCTGACGGCGAACATGCGCTGCGCCTACCCGCTCGAGTATATCTCGAACGCCTCCAGCAGCGCTTTGGGCGGTCACCCCAAGAACATCATCATGCTGACCTGCGACGCGTTCGGTGTTCTGCCTCCGATCGCGCGGCTGACCCCGGCGCAGGCGATGTACCACTTCCTGTCCGGCTTCACCTCGAAAGTGGCCGGGACCGAGCGTGGCATCACCGAGCCGCAGCCGACCTTCTCGACCTGCTTCGGCGCGCCGTTCATGCCGCGTCGCCCCGAGGCGTATGGCAACCTGCTGCGGGACAAGATCGCCCAGCACGGCGCAACCTGCTGGCTGGTAAACACCGGTTGGACCGGCGGCGCCTATGGCGTTGGCTCGCGGATGCCGATCAAGGCCACCCGTGCCTTGCTGACCGCAGCGCTGGACGGTTCGCTACGTGACGCCGAGTTCCGCAAGGACGCCAATTTCGGCTTTGACGTGCCGGTTTCAGTGCCCGGCGTGGCCGAGGTTCTGCTGGACCCGCGCCGCACCTGGGACGATCAGGTCGCCTTCGACAAACAGGCCGAAAAGCTGGTGCAGATGTTCGCCGAGAACTTCGAACAGTACCTGCCCTTCATCGACGAAGACATCAAAGCCGTCGCTATCGGCTAAGCGGAAAAAAAGGGGGCGGTTTCGCCCCCTTTTCTTTTCGGGTGCCTCACCGCGATAGGATCACCTCAAGGTTGTATTGCGCACAGCTCGGTTACAAATGCGTTGCCCGAGGCCGATTCATGGGGTATTTGATGACGTCATTATGACAAAAAGTCCGGCGCAATTCTGCACCGGACTGAACTTGAAAAGACCTTGGGGCAGCTCGAGCAGACGATCACATCAGCAGAATGAGCAACCTAATCAAATATGTACTGTATTACAAAGGGAACAAGTGTCAAGATGAGACATACTGAAATCACTCCACTCAGTATGTCGATTTCCGTCGCGGACATGCGGCTGACGGCACTGAAAGCGATGGGTAGACTATGACCGAAATCTCGAAACTGACCGAATTGCGCAAGCTGATGCAAAGCATGGAGCGGACACTGGGGCTTGAACAACTATCTCCGGTTGAACGCGATATTTACTATGCGGCCGAAGAGCTGTCCAAATCCGACGAAGAAGTGCGCACTTTTGGCTTGATCGAGCACACACTTGTTCAAAGCGTTTCGCGCCCGACCTTTTTCCGTGCGCTGAAATCGCTGGTGCAGAAAGGTTACCTGTCGCAAAGCGGCAGCGCCAACCGGGGCCGGTATATCGTTCATGCCCCCAAGTGACGCCTTGAATCTGCGCACAGGTAGCTGATGATCGACGTGCACAGGTGGGCGACTGAGACATTCTGGGCCTCATTGGCATACGTTGTGGCATCGTACCTTACATTTCAGGTGTTGATGCCGCTTCAGAATGTGTTCTTTCCGGAATATCCAAGCAAGGCCAGCTTGCTGTTCCTGCCGCATGGGGTGCGGGTTCTGTCGGCGTGGCTCTTGGGCTGGCGGGCGATTTTCGCGTTGCTACCGGGGGTCTTTATTGTGTTTGCCGTCCTCGGTGGCAGTGATGTGTTCCTGCCAAGCCGGTTACTAGCGATCTTCATTGCCGTCACCACAGTGCCGGCCGTTTTCTACATTTGCAAATGGATCGGTTGGGACCTGTTCCCCCGACCAGATCGCAAACCCTGCTGGTCTTGTGTCATGGGGGTCGGGATCATCACGTCTTTCCTTGTCTCAGGCCTGACCAATCTGGCATTCGGAAGCGCGCGTGTGGAATACGTCGCCTTTCTGATCGGCGACATCTCAGGACTCTTTTTCCTGATGCTGGGGCTTTATTACACCTTTCGGCTTGCCGACAGGCGCAGTTAACCGAGCAGCCCACGCCGCAACAGGTTCACGCCCGCAACCAGCAGCACCAGCAGTGTAACCTTGCGAAACACCGCCTGATCGATACGCGACTGCAACCCCAGCCCGATCCGCATCCCCACCAGCGCCGGCAGGACCAGGATAGCGGAAAACGGCACCGTCTCGGCCCGTAGGATGCCCGATCCCAGATGCGCCAGCATCAACGCCACCGCCCCCAAACCGTAAATCACACCTTGCACACGCATCTGCACTGCTTTGGGCGTGTTCAGCGCAGTCAGGTAGGCAACAGTCGGCGGTCCCCAGATACCCGACATCCCGCCGACAAACCCGGCAACCGCGCCGATCCCGACCTCGATCCGTGCAGACGGTTTACCAAGCGACGGTTGCACCCCCAGCACCTGTATAAGCGCGAAAAACGTGACCGGAATGCCGATCATAAGCAAAAAGGTTCGGGCAGGCACGGAGCTAACCAGCTGAGCACCCAGCAGCAGGAACACAAGCCCCACCACCAGAAAGATCCGGAACTGCTTGATCGCCGAGATCGCGGCAGGCACCCCTTCACGCAGGGCCTGAAAGCCATTGGTCGCCAGCGTCGGTAGGATGAGCCCCGCAATCGCCAGATTGGGCGGCAGGAACATGCTGAGCCCGGACACCAGAACCATCGGCATGGCAAACCCAACCATGCCTTTGACCCACCCCGCCACAAAGGCAACGACGAGGGCTAGTAACAGGTCTTGCGGAGTAAACAGAGAAAACAGCGTCATACGCCCCTGATATCACTCTTGACCGGCGCTGCACTGCAAAATCGTCAAAGCAATTTTCGAACTTTTTAGCCGCAGTTCACGTATTTTTGTTGCGCTGCACGTGCAGCATGATATGACCGGACGACACCAGAGAAGGACCTGATTCATGGCCCATGACGGACAGGATATGACCCAGATGACAACATCCGCTGTTTTGCCCGAGCTTCTGACGCTGACCCGTGCCGCGCTGCCTGCGGTCGAAACCGTGTTTGAACGCGCCCGCGAAGCGGTTCGTGAGATGGTCACCGCAGATGGCCGGGTCTCTGGCGCGCTGATCGAAGCGAACCAGACCGCCGCGCATGGCCTGGCTTGGCTGGCGACATACAATCAGTCTCTGCAACAGATGCAACGCTGGGCCGACGCGCTGGAGGCAGATGGCAAGTTCGGCGAAATGGAACAATTGCTGCACCAGATCGCCTTTGGTGAATACCTGCATCAGGTCGCGGGTGGCATCCCGATGAACCAGGGCGAGGTCGTGCGCCTGCAGGACATGGGCCTTGGCTGGGAAGCGCTATCAGGATTCCAATCAACCGAAATTCAAACCCTGATGGCGCAGGCGAACTCTCAGGCAGCCCGTACGCGTCTGGTGGCCCTGATGGAGGATCAGGCCGGTGCGACCATGTTCGGCGCCTCGGGGCTGGATGAAGAGCTGGAAATGATCCGCGACCAGTTCCGCCGCTATGCGCAAGAAAAGGTCGAACCGAACGCGCATGACTGGCACCTCAAAGACGAACTGATCCCGATCGAGATCATCGAGGAACTGGCCGAGATGGGCGTATTCGGCCTGACCATCCCTGAGGAATTCGGCGGCTTTGGCCTGTCCAAAGCCTCAATGTGTGTGGTGTCCGAAGAGTTGTCGCGCGGCTATATCGGTGTCGGCTCGTTGGGCACCCGCTCCGAGATCGCGGCCGAGCTGATCATCGCAGGCGGCACCGACGAGCAGAAAGCCAACTGGCTGCCGAAACTGGCCAGCGCTGAAATTCTGCCGACCGCCGTGTTCACCGAACCGAACACCGGATCGGACCTTGGCAGCCTGCGCACCCGTGCGGTCAAGAACAAAGACGGCGAATACGAAGTCACCGGCAACAAGACATGGATCACCCACGCGGCGCGGACCCATGTTATGACCCTGCTGGCGCGTACCAACCCGGACACCGCCGACCACCGCGGCCTATCCATGTTCCTGGCCGAAAAAACGCCGGGCACTGACGAGAACCCCTTCCCCACCCCCGGCATGACCGGTGGCGAGATCGAAGTTCTGGGTTATCGCGGCATGAAGGAATACGAACTGGGCTTTGACGGCTTCAAGGTCAAGGGCGAGAACCTTCTGGGCGGCGAAGAGGGCAAAGGCTTCAAACAGCTGATGGAGACCTTCGAATCCGCCCGCATCCAGACCGCCGCCCGCGCCATCGGCGTGGCGCAAAGCGCGCTGGATATCGCGATGCAATACGCGCAGGATCGTAAGCAATTCGGCAAGTCGCTGATCAACTTCCCCCGTGTGTCCGGCAAGCTGGCCATGATGGCGGTTGAGATCATGATCGCGCGCCAGCTGACCTATTTCTCGGCCTGGGAAAAGGATCACGGCCAGCGTTGCGACCTTGAGGCCGGCATGGCCAAGCTGCTGGGCGCGCGCGTCGCATGGGCGGCTGCCGATAACGGTCTGCAGATCCACGGCGGCAACGGCTTTGCGCTGGAATACAAGATCAGCCGCGTCCTGTGCGACGCGCGCATTCTGAACATTTTCGAAGGGGCTGCCGAAATTCAGGCACAGGTTATCGCTCGGCGTCTGCTGGGCTGACCTTTCTCGGCATTCCTGTTTCCCCGACTGGCCCGGCCTTTGCGCCGGGTCTTTTTCTGTTCGGCGCCGGTTGTGATCCGCCGACGTGCGAACTTCCCCTTTGATCTCAGACGAGAACCCGGTTACAGCACCCTGCGCTTCAAAAAGAATGGCATCCAGAATGACCAGAAGACTTTTCGCACTTTGGGCGGTCCTTGCAGCTCTCGCAATCGGCGGCTGCACCAAGACACAGCCGACTGCCACGCAGAACGATATCAACGATCTGGCACAGGCCATTCAGTCCCTCGACCCAAAAGTCGACCCGGTCGAGGCGCAAAAGGCCGCGACAATCGCCTACACGTATTCGCAGCAGTTGAAACAGCAGTGGAACGTCACCGACTCGGCCATCATTCATAACGCCAAGGTTATCAACGGGTTTCGGGAAAAGGGCCTGTGCAACGACTGGGCGCAGGCCATGACCACACGGCTGCGACAGGAAAACTTCCGTACGCTGGACCTGCACTGGGCCACGTCCCCGCCGACGCAGTTCCGGATCATCCACCATTCGGCCCTCATCAGCGCCAAGGGGGATTCGATGTATGACGGGATCATCCTTGATCCGTGGCGTGCAAGCGGCGCGTTGACATGGGCCCCTGTGCGAGAGGACACCAAGTACAACTGGCGCCCCCGACTGGACGTCCGGGAAGAGTTGATCAGCGGGGAACTCCCCTACTAAAGGTTTCGTGAACACCGCCGTTGAGCTAAGACCGCCCCATGACACGCCTGATCCTGACCCTGCCTCTGCTCGCCCTGTTTCAATGTGACAGGGACGAAACAGTTGCCGCCTACGGCGCTGCAAATCAGACGTGGGCGTTGCAAGAGATTGACGGGCAACCGTTCGAGGCCAGTGCCCTGCTGCGTTTTCCCGAGGCAGGTAAAATCGAAGGCAACGCCCCCTGCAACAGCTACAGCGGCACCCTGAATGCGCCCTACCCGTGGTTTGAAATCGCGGATCTGGTCGCCACGCGTGCCGCCTGTGCCGGGCTCGAGGCCGAGGGTTTCTACTTCGCCGCCCTGATGGCCATGACCCAATCCGAAGTGTCAGGGGATGTGCTGATCCTGCGTAACGAGGATGGGCACGAGATGGTGTTCACAGCCGCCGAGTGAACTGATCCACAAACCGCGCTCGCGCCTCAGGCAGCGGATGGTGGCCCAGCGACGGCGCAACCCGGTGTTCCAGAAAATACCCGGTCGTCTTTAGGGCATCGGCAATTTCGGCATCTGGTGCCGCCCCTTCGCCACGCAAACAGGGCGGTAGCGGCAACAGCTTGTCCGCCCACTCCCCCGCGCCTTGGGCGCTGACGGCCCGGCCAGTCTTGGGCGAGACATAGATCAGCCCCTTGGTCGCCCCTGTCACCGCACAGGCCGACAGGTCCAGACCGAAGCCCAATTCCTCAAGCAGCGCCAGTTCCCAGCGCAAATAGGCCAGTGGCCAGATTTCGTCCTGCCCCAGTAGGTCCATCAGTTGCTCGGTCTGCTTGTAGATCGCCGGATGCGGTTCACGTTCGGGCAGGCAGAACGACAGCAACGACACCACCGCGTTCAACCCGGCCAGCGCCAACCGCCCCGAAAACGCCGCCGCCGCGCGGGATCGCAGGGGTTCCACCTGAAACGTCCCGATATGCTCCTCAAGCCGTGCGCGCCAGAGCACATCCAACTGCGCACCGGGCTGCAAGACCGGAGCGATCTTACGACTGGTTCCTCCGCGCACGACACCGGCATGGCGACCGTGGCCTTCGGTAAAGACCTCGATGATCGCCGCTGTCTCACCATGGCGGCGAGAGGTCAAGAGTATGCCATGATCGCGCCAGTCCAAAAATCCGCCTTATGTTGCGTCCCGGTGTCGCCGCAACAGATCGCAGGCGGCTGCATTACGCAAGCGGGAACAGGTCCAGTCAGAACCGAAGCCGAAATGCGAATCCAACCAGGGGTGCTGTATCATATTCTTGGCGGCTGAGCTCATTGCCATTGCGGTCGTCCAGCGTCAGACGCCCGTCCAGTTCAGCGCCGGCGAAAACATTCAAAGACACGCCGGGATTCGGGGCATAGCCAAAGGCCAGAACAACGGGGATGCTTTTGTCTTCACCAACCCCGTCAGGTGCCAGCCCATCCCCATCCAGGCGGAACCTTATCCGTTCAGATCGTGCGGCAAGGGACAGGCTCATTTCCTCGCTCAATGCGTAACTAAGCGTCAATCCAGGGCCCTGCGTCGCCCCAATGCCCGAGCCCGTGTTCAGGTTCCAGCGATCATTAATGTCCCAATCGACCAACAGCGCCGGGAAAACCTCGGCATCGCTATCCTCCAACCGGGAAAAGGCACCAAACGCAGGACCAATCGTCAACCGCTCATTCAACTTCCATGCGACACCTGCGAACACGCCATAGGTCCGTCCGTCCGAAGTCGAAGCCCCGCTCTGATAATCCCAGCGCACTTGCGGAGACACAAAAACGGTAGCGTTATTGCCTACGCGAAATCGAACGGGCACGGAAAAACGAATGTCGCGAATGTCTTCCCAAGGTTGATTTTCGGCTTCACTGAAATTGTAGTCGAACCTACCAAAACTGGTCGACAGCCCAACCGAGGTTCCTTCTTCCAGATTGTACAGCGCTGTCGCGCGCAAGAAGGCGCGATTGGCGGAAAACTCTCCTCCATCATCCAAGCTCGCATCGCCCTGAAAAGCTGCGAGCCCGTCAAGTTGATAGACCCATCCCTCCCTGGGCTGCGCAGAAGATACGGTCGCGGACATGCTCAAAAACAACGCGCTCACGCATAACGTTGACAGGAAAGTTCTCATCCGCTCCAACCTTTTGAAAACAGGGCACAGTCTCAAATAGCAGTTCTGCATCTTCTACAGAACGCACAGGGAAAATAGAATGTTTGACTGTCTTCGCCAGACCACAAGAAAATTATTCGAGCCCCTCTTCCCCCAGCAGATGACGCCCTTGCCGATCCTCAACCTCAATCACCCAAAGGTCCGGATCAAAGCTGCGCTGTTTGGTGATGGCAGCGTCGACATCACACTCGGGGCCGCTGGAAAGCTCGACCCATTTGCGTTCTCCGCTCATCAGATCAAAACTGCGCTGGAACGCGGCAGACTGGCCGTCCAGAGTGTTCAGCTTCACCAGAACCGCGCCGGCTGTGTCATCGCCATGGGCGACTACAAAGGCCGGTATTTCCTGAAATCTAAGCCGTGCCAGATAGGCATGCACCCAGAACTTTGCCGTCAGACGTGTCATTGAGCCGCCCTACCCACCCGGCGTAAGAATTTTCGACGAAAATTCTTCACCCGTGTCATGCGTTGCCGTCTTTGAAATCCAGACCCATTTCCGAGTACCGCTCGGACTCCTCCAGCCAGTTGGGCCGAACTTTGACTTGCAGGAACAGGTGGATCTTGCGGTCGAGGAACTCTTCCAACTCGGCCCGCGCGGCCTGACTGACGGCCTTGATCGTCTCACCGCGTTTGCCCAGAACGATGCCCTTGTGGCCGTCGCGCATGACATAGATGACCTGATCGATCTTGGCCGAGCCGTCCTTGCGCTCTTCCCAGTTCTCGGTCTCGACAGTCAGCTGGTAGGGCAGTTCCTGATGCAAACGCAAGGTCAGCTTCTCGCGCGTCATTTCGGCAGCGATCATGCGCAGGGGCAAATCGGCGATCTGATCCTCGGGGTAGAGCCACGGCCCCTCGGGCAGTTCCGCTGCAAGCCAAGCGCGCAGGTCGTCCACACCATAGCCCTTTTCGGCGGAAATCATAAACGTCTCGGCAAATGGATAGCGCGCGTTCAGGTCGCTGGTCAGGGCCAGCAGCTTCTCGCTGGGCACCTTGTCGATCTTGTTGATCGCCAGTGCGATGGTGCGGCCCTGCCCGATCTCTTCCAGACCTTCAAGGATGCGCTCAACGCCTTCGGTGATGCCGCGATGCGCTTCGACCATAAGAACCACCACATCGGCATCCGCTGCGCCACCCCACGCGGCAGCGACCATCGCGCGATCCAGTCGACGGCGCGGCTTGAACAAGCCGGGCGTGTCCACGAAGACCAATTGCGCATCGCCCTCCATCGCGACGCCGCGGATGCGGGCGCGAGTGGTCTGCACCTTATGCGTTACGATCGAGACCTTGGCCCCTACCATGCGGTTCAGAAGGGTGGATTTGCCTGCGTTGGGCTCTCCGATCAGGGCGATAAATCCGGCGCGTGTGGTCATGTGTCCTGCGATCCTGTTTGCAAGTGCGCACCCCTATAGCAGAAAGACCCTTTGGGCCAGAGGGATTTGTCGCATTGCAGCCATGCTGTTTCGATGGCAAGACCGTGCTACGCCGCGCCAACCCCAGCCAGGCAATCTTCAATCAAATGAGGCAACAATGAAACGACGTGAGTTTCTGCTGGGCAGCGGTGCCGCCGCTGGAGCGCTGGGTCTAGGTGCGTTTGGGCTCGAAGCAGGTACACAGGAACTGGCCATACAACCCGCCAGCTTCGCCCTGCGTGATCAGGTGACAAATGGCATGGTCAGCCTTTCGCCGGACGCACCGCCCCCGGTCTTGTACGGCAAACAGGGCGAAATGATGCGCCTGCCAGTGCGCAACACCTTGTCTGACTACACTGCGATGCACTGGCACGGGTTGCGTATTCCCAACGGGATGGATGGGGTTCCCTATTTGACGCAAATGCCGATCGGGCCCAATGAGGTTTTCAACTATGAGTTCACGCCTCCGGACGCGGGTACCTATTGGTATCACCCCCATTGCATGACGATGGAGCAAATGGCCCATGGCCTGACCGGTGTGATGGTGATTGCCGAAGCGGAAGATCCCGGTTTCGACAGTGAACAGGTGATCAATCTTCGCGATTTCCGGCTGGATGAGCAGGATCAGTTCCTACCTGCCTATACAGCGCGCGGAGCGGCTCGTGCAGGGACTTTTGGAAATGTGCAGACCGCCAACTGGCTGGATGCGCCGGTCTACGACCATGTCTCGGGCGGGTTGGTGCGTCTTCGGGTGGTGAACACCGACACGACACGTATCTACAAGCTGCACGTGAATGGGGCTACAGCACGGATCATTGCCTGGGATGGGCATCCGACCGGCATCGATCTTCCAATGCCAACAGCAGAAGACCCGCTATTGGTTGGTCCGGGTCAACGGGTGGACTTTGCCATACAGATGCCTTCAGGCGAAGGTCAGACTGTTGAACTTATGGCAAAGCTGCCCGGTCAGCCGCATCGAGCGATGACGCAGTTGCGGGCGGTTGGTCGCTCTGTCGGGCGTGACCTGCGCGAATTGCGTCCCCTGCCGGAAAACCCGGTGGCCAAGCCGGATTTGGCAAACGCCGAACTGCATGAATTTGTCTTCGGCTGGACACCCGAAGGAGGTGAGCCAACCAACGGTTTCTGTGGGTCTCTGGGCTATAACTTCTGGTCTATCAACCGCAAACCCTGGCCCGGAGATGCCGCGCAAGGCGTAGGACCACTGGCAACGTTGCAGATGGGAAAGAGCTATGTGCTGCGTCTACGTAATGAATCTCCGAACCTGCATCCGATCCACCTGCATGGGTTGGCTTTTGTGCCGCTAAAGTCGAACCTTCGAACTTTGGCTCCGTTGATGACCGACACAATGCTTCTTTTGAAGGACGAGGTAGTCGAGATTGCTCTGGTCGCGGACAATCCCGGCGATTGGGCCTTTCATTGTCATGTGATCGAGCATCAGAAAACGGGGCTGACCGGATTTATTCGGGTGACTTAGACCTGCGCTGTGACGTCCAGAGACAAGACATGGTTCGGATAGCATTGATCCGCGATCCGGAAATCCGTTGTGCCGACCTGCTTGAACCCTTTTGCGATGTAGAAATCAATCGCGGGTTTGTTCTCGGAATTGGTCGTGAGCCAGATCGAGTTCCGGCCTTTGCCCCGACAATAGTCGGTCGCAACGTCCAACAAGGCCGAACCGATCCCCTTCCCGTGATGGCTTGGCTGAACGTAGAACGTGACAATCTCCAGATCGGACAGCCCATCGACGGGTGCGTCTCGCCCGTCAGCCAACCGAATAAACCCGTCGATCCCATCCTGATTATCCGACACCACCAGAAGATCATGTCCTGCGTCAATAATGGCCTCAAACTTGCCCTGCGTGAATTCTGACAAAACAAATTCGCCGAAGAAGGAATTCACCCCGCGCCGCAGATAAGTGCCAACCCAGACCTCAATCGACAAAGCCGCAAGAGCGGCCGCGTCCGTTTTCGCTGCAGGTCGGATCCTCATTGCGTGAGCCCATGGCTCACTTCAACTGCTCCAAAAGGGCCTTGGCTGCGGCCTGTTCGGCCTGACGCTTTGATCCTGCTGTTGCCTGCGCCTCGGTCCCGTCCTGCAAGCGGGCGGCGATGGTGAAGACGGGTGCGTGGTCCGGGCCGCTGCGCTTGACTTCGACATAGTTGGGCGGTTTCTGCCCCCGTGCCTGCGCCCACTCCTGCAGCGAGGTTTTCGCATCGCGGGCATCAGCCTCGACCGTGTGGATGCGGTCGCCCCAGAGCGCCAGGATCACGTCACGTGCAGCTTCAAACCCGGCATCGCGATAAACAGCCGCGATCACGGCTTCCATCGCGTCGCCCAGCAGGGCCTGTTTACGACGACCACCGGACAGCATCTCGGACCGGCCCAGTTTAAGAACCGCACCCAGATCAATCTGACGGGCAACATCTGCACAGGCTTCTTTCCGAACCAGCGCGTTAAACCGTGGCGCCAGCTGACCTTCCGAAGCCTTTTTGTCTGCCTCAAGCAGCGCGGTGGCCATGACAAGGCCCAGAACCCGGTCGCCCAGAAACTCGAGCCGCTGGTTGTCGGGTCGGGTGGCCGACGAGACGGATCCATGCGTCAACGCGCGCACCAAAAGCTCGGGGTTGGTGAATTCATACCCCAAACGCTGCTGGAACGCTTTGATATCGGCCGAGAGCTTCAATTGACCGCCTTGAAGAACCGATCCCCGCGCCATGTCCAGAAAAACAGCATCGACCGACCTGCGGACGAGAACATGATCCGGTCGGCCCGACCAATCAGGTTCTCATAGGGCACATAGCCCACTCCGCCAGCAGATTGCGGCAGACGGCTGTCGCTGGAATTGTCTCGGTTATCACCCATAAAAAAGTAATGGCCTTCGGGCACGGTATAGATACCGGTGTTATCGGACGCTTGATTTCCGATATTCAACACGTCGTAAGAAACGCCATTGGGCAAGGTCTCGATCAGGCGGGATTTCTCGCACACTCCACCAATCCCGACTGGACCGTTTTCACAACGAGGGCGCAGGCCCTGCGGACCCTGCGGCGCGGCGGTTTCCGTAAAGACACCGTCGGGTTGCTGGGATACCGGAGTACCGTTCAGTATGATCTGACCCTCGCGGATCTGAATGCGGTCACCCGGCAAACCAATCAGGCGTTTGATGTAATCGCGCCCCGTGACGGGGTGGCGAAAGACGATAACGTCGCCGCGATCGGGTTCTCCGCCCAGGATGCGCGAATTGTCGTCTCCCTGCATCCAGCCGCAGATATCTTCGGCGTCGATGTTCAGACCGACGCTGGGAATAATCAGGCTGGGGCAGGACGCATAGGAATAACCGTAGGCCATTTTATTGACGAACAGGAAATCCCCGATCAGCAGGGTCTGTTTCATCGACCCCGAGGGAATCCAGAACGGCTGAAAGAACAAGGTGCGGAAAACGCCTGCGATCAGCAGGGCGTAGACGATGGTTTTGATCGTCTCCCATACGGGATTTCCGGTTTTGACGTCCTCGGCCATACTGCTCTCCGGTCCTTGCATTGTTGGGGTGCTACATGCGGGGCCGAGGGGGGCAAGTCAAGGCTACGTGGCCTAATCTTGAAGCGGTCGCGCTTCGATCACCACAAAGGCCTGCGCCCAAGGGTGGTCATCGGTCAAAGTGACGTGGATGATCGCCTCATGCCCTTCGGGTGTCATCTCTTTCAGACGTTCGGCGGCCCAGCCGGTAACGTGCATGACGGGCTGGCCGGTGCGCAGATTGGTGACCGCCATATCCTTCCACGCGATACCCATGCGCAGCCCCGTTCCCAACGCCTTGGAGCACGCCTCTTTCGCGGCCCAGCGTTTGGCATAGGTTCCCGCAGTGTCGGCGCGACGTTCAGCCTTGCTCTGCTCGGTCTCTGTGAAGACGCGATTGCGGAAGCGATCGCCGAAGCGATCAAGAGTGCCTTGGATGCGGTCGATATTTGCGAGGTCTGTGCCGATGCCGAGGATCATCTTGAAAACGCCGATTTAATCAGCCCCAGCCCCGCAACAGCAAACAAACCCGCGACAAAACCATCGATCCAGCGCCGAAACCGACGGTATCCGGCCATCATTCCACTGACCGAAAATATAATTGAATAGAGCGCATTGTTTGCAAACCCTGCCGCCATGCAAACCAGCGTTGCTGCGGCAACAGATACCACGCCATCGTCCGGGCCCAGCCCCATAGACAAGGCTGCCATCCACGCAATAACCGATTTGGGATTGGACAGGTTCAGAACCAGCCCACGCCAGAACCAGCGCCCTTTGTCTGGCAACGCCATTTCGTCTGCTTCCGATTGTGCCGCGGAGCGCCCCGACTGCAACGCCAACCAAAACAGATAAAGACCTCCGAGTACTTTCAGCGCCATCAAGACATAAACCGAGCCCTGAAGTACGGCGCCCATTCCGCTAGCCGCAACCAAACCCCAAAACACCAGCCCGCATGACAACCCGGCCCCGTATATGAGGCTGGTTTTTCGGCCAAAACTCATAGCAACAGCAGCGTTTGAGATGTTTGCAGGACCGGGCGACACGGCGACGATAAAAAATGCCATGGCCGAAACCGCAAGGGATGTGGGGTCAATCATAACCGCGCCTCATCCATCAGCCGTCGCATCTCGGCAATGGCTGGGGTCAGCCCGAGAAAGATCGACTCGCCGATCAGGAAGTGGCCGATGTTCAACTCGCGCACCTCGGGGAAGGCCGCAACAGGCTGCACCGTGTCATAGGTCAGGCCATGGCCCGCATGGACCTCAAGCCCCAGTGAGTGTGCGAAGGCAGACATTTCACGCAAGCTTTCAAGCTCACGCGCGGCCTCGTCCATGCGGCCCTCGGCTTGAGCGTCGCAATAGGCACCGGTGTGCAGTTCGATCACTTCGGCACCGATGCGGTGGGCGGCTTCGATCTGGCGCTGGTCGGCGGCGATAAAGATGGACACGCGGCAACCAGCCTCGCGCAAGGGCGCGATGTAATGGGCCAGTTTGTTTTCCTCGCGCGCGACCTCAAGCCCGCCTTCGGTGGTACGTTCCTCGCGCTTTTCGGGCACGATGCAGACCGCATGCGGTTTGTGGCGCAGGGCGATGCGCTGCATTTCGGGCGTGGCGGCCATCTCAAAATTCAGCGGCACCGACAGAACCTCCATCAACCCGTCGATATCGGCGTCCGAGATGTGGCGGCGGTCTTCGCGCAGATGAGCGGTGATGCCGTCCGCCCCAGCCTCTTCCGCCAGTTTAGCCGCGCGCAGTGGGTCCGGATAAGAGCCGCCGCGAGCGTTGCGCACAGTTGCAACGTGGTCGATATTCACACCCAGACGAAGGTGATTGTCAGACATCGCTTGTTTCCTTTTCCGGGTTTCGGTCCGAGCCTACAGGGTTAGCTACGGGAACGGTAGGTTCAGCTTCCGCCAACCGTTTGATTTCATCGAATTTTGCCTTGATCCGGGCGCGGCGGCGCTGCTGGTAGGTCCGAACCACCGGCAGGCTGAGATAATAACAGATAAACCCCGCCAGAAGCCCCGGTAAAATACCCCCGATCAGATAGGGAAAGAACACCTCGTCGTAGAACACGTCAAGGCCACGCCAGTCGGCAACGCGGTCGGTGAACATCGCCATGAAGTTGTTCTTCAGGTCGCTTAACGCCTTGAAAAAACTGTCCATCAGGCCGTGGGTTTCACCTTCGTCAAAATCGTCGCCCAGCAGGAAATTCCCGGTTTGCAGACAGATGACGCCGATGGGCACATAGGTCAGCGGGTTTCCGAAAAACGTTCCGCTGAGCGAGGCCAGCAAGTTGCCGTTAATCAGACGGCTAAGCAGGGCCGCGATAACGAAGTGGAATCCGTAAAACGGCGTGAAGGCGGTGAACACACCCGCTCCGACACCACGCGCGATGCGCTCAGGTGAATCCGGCAGACGCCGGATGCGGTGTTTGACGTAATGAAAGGCCCGGGTCCAGCCACCGCGCGGATAGACAAACTCCGAAGCGATCCGAATGGGTGAGCGTCGGTCTCGGCGCTTGAAAACCACTCCTGATCACCCCTTCTCAGCCAGCCGCAACTGCGGTTTTTTCCCTGTCCCGATGCCGTTCGACCGCGGCAACGTCGCTTTCGGCCTCAAGCATCAGCATCAGCGAATGCAGCTGTTCAAGGTCGCGCAGCTCGACACTGATCAGCAGACGGTAAAAATCCGGTTTGCGATCAACGAATTCCAGGTTCGAGATATTGGCCTTTTTTTCGCCGATCAATGTGCAAATACGCCCCAGTACCCCAGCGTCATTGCCGATGGTCAAATCCAACGTAACGCCATATGCGGCCGGGTGCGTGCCCGAATGCCAGTGCAGATCAACCCAGCGGTCAGGTTCGCTTTCGTATTCGGACAGGCGGTCACAGTCGATCGCGTGCACGACCACCCCCCTGCCGCGATAAGTGATACCTACGATCCGTTCCCCTGGAAGCGGCTGACAGCAGGGCGCACGCTCGAATTTTTGTCCAGGCTCAAGACCGATCACTGCGCGACGCGGCGAAATGGCATCGCCGTCATCCTGCGTCAGTTCTGGATAGACCGCGCTGACCACATCATGCGCCGTCAATTCAGCACTGCCGAGGCGGGCCAGCAATTCGTGCCGGTCTTTCAGACGCAAGTGTTTGGCCGCCGTATCCAGAGCCTTGTCGGTGGCCTTGCGGCCAACATGTTCGAACCCTGAGCGCGCCAGCTCTTTGCCCAGTTTGATGAACCGTTCGCGGTCTACTTCACGCAAGGCGCGACGGATAGAGGTTCGCGCCTTACCAGTCACCGCGATTTCAAGCCACGTAACCTGAGGGGTTTGACCGTCCGCTGTGATGATGTCCACCGACTGCCCGTTCTTGATCCGGGTCCACAGCGGCACGCGGACGCCATCGACTTTGGCGCCAACGCAGGCATGGCCGATGCGAGTGTGAATGGCGTAGGCAAAGTCAATCGGCGTCGCACCACGCGGCAGCTTCACCACGTCGCCTTTGGGTGTGAAGCAGAACACCTGGTCCGAGTACATTTCGAGCTTCACAGCCTCAAGGAAATCCTCGTGATCATCCTCGCTGTCGAATTGCTCGGTCAGGTTTGCGATCCACTTGGCCGGATCGACAGCGAACGGGTTTTCCGAGCGGACACCGTCACGATAGGACCAATGCGCCGCGACACCGGTTTCGGCAACGTCATGCATTTGTCGGGTGCGAATCTGCACCTCTACCCGCTTACCGTCACGGCCCGAGACCGTGGTATGGATCGAGCGGTAACCATTTGATTTCGGCTGACTAATATAGTCCTTGAACCGCCCCGGCACCGCGCGCCAACGCTGGTGAATTGCACCGAGTGTCCGGTAACAGTCTTCTTCCGATTGCGTGATAATACGGAACCCGTAGATGTCGGACAAACGCGAGAAGCCCTGGTCCTTTTCCTGCATCTTGCGCCAGATTGAATAGGGTTTCTTGGCGCGACCGAACACTTCAGCCTCGATTCCGGTTTTTTCCAGCTCGTACCGCATGTCACCAGTGATGCGGTGGATTACGTCGCCAGTTTCGCGTTGCAGAGTGATGAAACGGCGAATGATCGACTGGCGACCTTCGGGGTTCAGAACACGGAACGCGAGGTCTTCCAGTTCTTCGCGCATCCACTGCATACCCATCCGGCCTGCAAGCGGCGCGTAGATATCCATCGTCTCGCGGGCTTTGACGATCTGCTTTTCAGGCCGCATTGCCTTGATCGTGCGCATGTTGTGCAGGCGGTCAGCCAGCTTAACCAGAATAACCCGAAGGTCCTTGGACATAGCCATGAACAGCTTGCGGAAGTTCTCGGCCTGCTTCGTCTCACGGCTGGAGAGTTGAAGATTGGTCAGCTTGGTCACGCCATCGACCAGCTTGGCAACCTCATCGCCAAACAACTCGGCCACCTTGCCGTAATTGGCTTTGGTATCTTCGATCGTGTCGTGCAGCAGCGCCGTGATAATGGTCGCATCATCCAGACGCTGTTCGGTCAAGATGGCGGCAACGGCAACGGGATGAGTGAAATAGGGCTCGCCAGAATGGCGGAACTGACCCTCGTGCATCTCTTTTCCGAACTCATAGGCCCGGGTGATACGGTCAGCATTTGTCTTGGGGTTGTAGTTGCGGACCAGCGCAATCAGGTCGTCAGCAGAAATCATCCGGTCCGCACCTTCGTCTTTGGGGATTACCCCTGGCCTTGAGCCTCCATCAGAGCGCGCAGCAGCTTCTCTTCCGACATGTCGTCATCGGCAGGTTTGTCCGACTCGGCACCCATGAGCAGAGCCATCTGATCTTCTTCCGGCTCATCCACCTCAATCTGGGTCTGATTGGCCTCGATCAGGCGCTCACGCAGCTCGTCAGCGCTCTGAGTTTCGTCGGCAATCTCGCGCAGGGACACGACAGGATTCTTGTCGTTGTCACGATCAACGGTGATCGACGCACCGGCGGAAATCTCGCGCGCACGATGGGCGGCAAGCATCACCAGCTCAAACCGGTTTGGAACCTTGTCTACGCAATCTTCAACCGTCACGCGGGCCATTGGGCGCTCTCCGTTACTGAATCCATGTCAGGAAGACGTTTATCTAAGCGCGAATCCCCGCCTTGACAAGCAAGAAATGCCGCAAATGCATCATTCACAGGGGGGTCACCGCCGCAATATCTTCCGCAGGCAGCGCTGCAAGCATCTCGGTAACGGTCCGCCCGAGCACGGGATGGTGCCAGTCGGGGGCCACATCCGCCATCGGGACCAGAACGAACGCCCGATCCTGCACGCGCGGATGCGGCAGGATCAGTTGATCCGGAGCCTGTTGCGTCTGCGCCTCTGGCGGCAAAGCCAGCCATTTATCATATTCGGTGCGATCCGGCAGAACCAGATCGTCAAAACAAACCAAGTCAAGATCCAGCGTCCGCATCCCCCACCTCTGAATCCTCTCACGACAGAATTCATGCTCGACTTCATGCAACACCTGCAACAGTTCGCCCGGGGTCTTGTCCGTCTCGACCAGAACGGCCGCATTCACGTAGTCCGGTCCTGCGCCAGGCGGAAAACAGGGGGTTTCAAAAAAGCGGCTGACAGAACGAATCATCACCCCATGACGCAAAATCGCGTCAATTCCCCTTTCAAGTGTCACCTTGGGTCCTGACTCTCTCAAACTGAGATTTCCACCCAGCGCAATCACCGCTTCTGACGTACAATTGCTCATTAGACTCCCTTTATTCGGCGAATTGCATACTTGCGATACACACTAAATGCCTTAATTATAGGCGCATCAGCGCGTCGATTTTTATACCTAGCTCACTCACCTACCACCCGGCGCTGCTGGTTTGTACCGGAAGGATCTATTTATGTTTTATAAAGACGAACGGCTAGCGCTGTTCATCGACGGCTCGAATCTTTATGCGGCCGCAAAAGCACTGGGGTTTGACATCGACTACAAATTGCTGCGCCAGGAGTTCATGCGCCGCGGCAAAATGCTTCGTGCCTTCTACTACACAGCGCTGCTTGAAAATGACGAGTATTCGCCGATCCGTCCCTTGGTTGACTGGCTGCATTACAACGGCTTCACCATGGTGACGAAACCGGCAAAAGAGTACACCGACAGCATGGGGCGTCGGAAAGTCAAAGGAAACATGGACATCGAACTGACCGTTGATGCCATGGAACTGGCGCCGCGCGTCGATCATATCGTGCTGTTCTCGGGCGATGGGGATTTCCGCCCGCTGATTGCAAGCTTGCAGCGTCAGGGCGTGCGCGTGTCGGTCGTCTCGACCATCCGCAGCCAGCCGCCGATGATCTCGGACGAGTTGCGCCGTCAGGCCGACAACTTCATCGAACTGGAAGACCTGCGCGACGTGATCGGACGGCCTCCGCGTGAAATGCCAATGGAGCCGCGCAGCGTTGCCGCTGCCGGCGGACAGTAAAACCCCGACCACTCACCAAACCGGGGGAAGAAATAGGCGCGGACAGGTATAAAAACCTGACCGCGCTTTTTTAACTAAGAACAGGTGCTGAAAACGAACTCTGGCTAGCACCGATTCATGTCAGGTAAATGACAATGTGGCGTCTGGACCAAGGCAGGGAAAAGACTTACCTGTGGCCTATGGAGACCGCGACATGACCAAGCCCCCGTTGACCCTATACCTTGCCGCTCCGCGTGGCTTTTGCGCCGGTGTGGACCGGGCGATCAAGATCGTCGAAATGGCGCTGCAGAAATGGGGCGCGCCGGTCTATGTGCGCCACGAGATCGTGCACAACAAATTCGTCGTCGACGGACTGCGTGCGCAAGGCGCTGTGTTTGTCGAAGAACTGGACGAATGCCCCGACGACCGCCCGGTGATTTTCTCGGCCCATGGCGTGCCGAAATCCGTGCCTGCGACGGCCGCGCAGCGCGAGATGATCTATGTCGACGCCACCTGCCCGTTGGTCTCGAAGGTGCATGTCGAGGCCCAGCGCCACGCCGATGCTGGGCTGCAAATGATCATGATCGGCCACAAGGGCCATCCCGAAACGGTCGGCACCATGGGCCAACTTCCCGATGGCGAGGTTCTTCTGGTCGAAACCGTCGAAGATGTGGCCTCCGTGCAGGTGCGCAACCCGGACAAGCTGGCCTACGTCACCCAGACCACTCTGTCGGTAGATGACACCAAGGATATCGTTGCCGCGCTCGAGGCCCGGTTCCCGGCCATAGTCGGTCCGCATAAGGAAGACATCTGCTACGCCACCACCAATCGGCAGGAGGCCGTCAAGGCCGTCGCGCCGAAATCGGATGCACTACTGGTGGTCGGCGCGCCGAACTCTTCGAACTCGCGCCGTCTGGTCGAGGTCGCCTCGCGCGCCGGGTGCAACTATGCGCAGCTTGTACAACGCGCGACTGATATTGACTGGCGGGCTCTTGAGGGCATCTCTTCCGTGGCCATTACCGCAGGCGCTTCAGCCCCCGAAGTGCTGGTCAATGAGGTGATTGACGCGTTCCGGGATCATTTCGACGTGACCGTCGAGCTGGTCGAAACCGCCGTCGAGAACGTCGAATTCAAAGTCCCCCGCGTTCTGAGGCAACCCGCATGAGCGGCATTCCAAGAGCCCCGCTGTTCCTGGGGCTGGCCGGACTGATCCCGTTCGTCTGGGGGGCGCTGACCTATCTGAATGATGATTTGCACAACTGGGGTACGCAAACTTTCGGATCGCGTATGGTGGGCCCCTACGTCCAGTTGTTCTACGGCTCGGTGATCCTCAGCTTCATGTCCGGGGTACTGTGGGGGTTCGCCACCAAGACCTCGGGCGGTAAGGCGGCGACTTGCTATCTGCTGTCGGTTCTGCCTGCGCTGTGGGCTTTCTTCAAAACCGGTGGCGGCCCGGTCAGCGCTGGCACCAACCTGATGTACGGATTTGCCGGGGTGTTGGTTTTGGACGCCCTCTTTGCCTATTGGCGCCTGACCCCAACCTGGTGGTTGCGGCTGCGCGTGACGCTGACCGCCATCGTACTGGCCTGCCTTGCCGTGGGAGTTTACCTGTGACCGACAAACGAACCATCGACGCCTATACAACCCGCGTGGCGGACTACCTTCAGGTTCCCCTGCCCCCGGAGCAGATCGAAGCCCGCAGGGCCTTTACCGAGGCCGTTGGCTCGGGTCACATTCTGGATCTGGGTGCAGGCCCCGGGTCGGACAGTGGGTTTTTCATGCGTGAGGGGCTGACCGTTCGGGCGCTGGACGCAACCCCGGCCTTTGTCGAACATGCCCGTGAAAACGGCGTCGATGCGTATCTGGGCACGTTTGACGATGTGACCGAAGAGGCCGAGTATGACGGTATCTATTGCAGCTTTTCCCTGCTGCATGCACCGCGCGCGGATTTCCCCCGCCATCTGGCGGCGATTCACCGGGCGCTGAAGCCCGAAGGCGTTTTCTTCCTTGGCCTGAAACTGGGCACGGGTGAGCATCGCGACGATCTGGATCGCTACTACACCTATTTCTCGCAGACCGAGATCGAAGAGGCGCTGGATCAGGCTGGTTTCACCATCGACCGGATCACCACGGGCATGGGTACCGGTCTGGCTGGGTCCTATGACGGGTTCATTCTGGTACTGGCCCATGCCTGAGCTGTTTGCTTATACCGACGGCGCCTGTTCCGGCAATCCCGGCCCCGGAGGCTGGGGCGTACTGTTGCGCGCGGTCGACGGCGACAAAGTCCTGAAAGAGCGCGAGTTGAAGGGCGGTGAAGCTGAGACCACCAACAACCGCATGGAACTTCTGGCCGCGATCAGCGCGCTGGAAACGCTGGAACGAGCCTCGAAGATCACTGTCGTTACCGACAGCGCCTATGTAAAAAACGGCGTCACCGGCTGGATTTTCGGGTGGAAGCGGAACGGCTGGAAAACTTCGAACAAGAAACCAGTCAAGAATGTCGATCTGTGGCAGCGGCTGGATGAGGCACAGTCCCGCCATGATGTGACTTGGGAATGGGTGAAAGGCCACGCAGGCCATCCCGAAAACGAAAAAGCCGACGAGCTCGCCCGCGCAGGCATGGTCCCGTTCAAGCCGAAAAAGGCGCAGACGTGAGCGGGCTTGCCCTGCTGGACTATGCCTCGGTTCTGGTTTTTGCCCTGACCGGCGCATTGGTGGCCAGCCGGGCGCAGCTGGATCTTGTCGGGTTTGCCTTCATCGCCTGCCTGACGGCGGTGGGCGGCGGCACGGTGCGGGACTTGCTGCTGAACCGAGATCCAATCTTCTGGGTCGGTCAGCCCGATTATATCCTCATCGCGGTCGCCGCGGCAGTTCTGGTGTTCTTCACCGCGCACTTGGTCGAAAGCCGCTATAACTGGCTGGTCTGGCTGGACAGTTTCGCCCTTTCCGTCGCGGTGGCTGCCGGAACGGGCGCCGCACTCTCATTGGACCAATCGGGTGTTATCGTCGTGCTGATGGGTATCTCGACCGGTTGTCTGGGCGGGTTGATGCGCGACGTGGTTTGTAACGAGGTGCCTCTGGTCCTGAAACAGGGCGAATTGTATGTCTCCTGTGCCTTTGCAGGGGCGCTGACCGCCGTCGTGGCAGACCGACTTGGTTTCGAGGAACTCCTCGCCCTTGCCGCCTGCGCGCTGATCTGCTGGGCCTTGCGGGCCGGGTCGCTGCTGTTTGGCTGGCAACTGCCTGTCTACAAAAGCCGCCCGCCCCGGCGGTAACTGACCCAGGAAAACGCACGTTTGTGGTTTAGTGCCCTGCGTGGCACGATACGGGTGACCGTTCTCAGCAAGAGCCGTCACGGAGAGTGCCCATGGATATGAAGAAAACGCTCGAAGATTTTGACGCCGCCTACAACGAGGCGTTCAATCGCGGTGATGCAGAAGGCTGCGCCGCATTCTTTACCGAGGACATCATGCTTTTGCCACCCGGAGAGCCCATGACGTGCGGCAAGGCAGCTTTTCTAGACACCTACCGATCGCGGATCACAGAAAACACCGGTGGCACGCATAAAAACGAATTGGTCGATTTCGGGGTCGAAGGGGATATGGCATATCAGGTCGGAACTTATGCCATCGAGAACTCGGACCCTCCAGAACAGGGGAAATTCGTCAATGTCCTGCAACGCCAACCCGATGGGACGTGGAAGGTCAAGATTTCCATCTTCAACAGCGATTTGCCCTGATTTCACGACCGCGTGCGGTCGCCGGGTTCGACGGCGAGTTGCGAAACCCGCATGCGTCAGCGCGACAGCAGCCGCGCGCCGATTTCCTTGACGAATTTCGCCGCCACCATCGCGGTCATCCCGTACGGATCGCGATGCGGGTTCAACTCGACAATATCTGCACCGACCAGTTGCCCTTTGAACCGGTGGATCAGGTTGATCACCTCACGCGTGCTCAGCCCGCCGGGTTCATGATGCGAAACACCGGGCGCAAAGGCCGGGTCTAGTGCGTCCAGATCCAGCGACAGGTAGACCGGGCCGTCAAAGCTGATCTCAAGATCGGGGCGCCAGTTTTGCATGTCGATCACCTCAACCCCGAACTTGTCGGCCTGCTCCTGCTGGTGCTTGTTCATCGTGCGGATACCAACCTGAACCAAGCGGTTGATCTTGCAGGTCTCCATCACCCGCGCGAAGGGGCAGCCATGGCCCAGCGGGCCAATCTGCTGACTGTCATAAAGGTCCGGGTGCGAGTCGATATGCAGGATGTTTAGCCCCTCATAGCGCTCGGCATGTGCCTTGATCAGCGGATAGGCCACCGAGTGATCGCCGCCCAGTGACAACAACCGCGCACCGGTTGCAATGCGATCAGCGGCCCCGGCTTCAATCCGGTTGATGGGTTCCTGTCCCATCATTTCGAACACGTCCAGATCGCCTGTATCCTTGAACCGATCTGTCGCGCCTAGATCGGTGCCATCCTCTGCAGTCAGGTTGGCCGCTCCGGAATGCAGCGCCTCGCGGATGCGGCCAGGCGCGAAGGCAGGCCCTTGCAGGAAGGACGAATGCAGGTCCAGCGGCACCCCCATCAGGGCGACGTCACCAGGGTTCAGATCATAGGGCATGGCGTAACTTTCGGGTTGAGCGTTACGGCGATCTGGCCGGTAACCCACCCGGTGGTCAAGAGGTTAGCGACGCAGATAGGTTTGCCAGATCCAGATGACCAGCAACGCGCCCAACACGGCGCCGACAAAACCCGAAAGCCAACCCGCAACAGTGATCAATGCGCGCAGAAGGAAACCGCCCACCAGCGCACCCACGATGCCGATCAACATGGTTGTGGGGATGTCGGCTTCGATCCGCATCAGGCGAGTGGCCAGAAATCCGGCGGCGGCACCGATGACGATCAGGGCGATGACGGGCATGCTATTTCCTCCAATGCGTCGGCACGATGATCAGCGCCCCAATGGATGAGATCACAGCGTTCAGACCCGGTGGGCCAAAGTTGATACCGAACATTATACGGACGAAATAGAACAGGAAAGCACCACCCACGCAAATGATGATCGAAGGCAGGTAACCGTTGTGGGTGAACCCGGTTTTCTCGGACAGATACCCCACGATACCGGCAATCACGACAGTGCCCATCAGGATCATGAACATCTGGCTTACTCCGAACTCAGGCGGGTTCCGGCAGCGACCGGCCAGCCCCGCAGGAAGGTTTCTGCGTCCTGTGCACCCTTCCCAGCACGCTGTAGGCGCAACAGGTCAATCGCCCCTTCGCCACAAGCCACGCGGAGTGTGTCGTTCAGTACCTCTCCGGGCGCGCCCTGCCCGTCGGCCAGTGTCGAGGCCAGCAGTTTGACTCGGTCGCCCGCTATCTCGGTCCAGGCACCGGGAAAGGGTGAAATACCGCGAATCTGGCGGTCGATCTCGACTGCAGGGCGGGTCCAGTCTACCCGCGCCTCGGCTTTGTCGATTTTCGAAGCATAAGTCACGCCGTCCTCGGGCTGAGGCTTGGGCGTCAGGTCTGACAGGCGGGCCAACGCCTCGACGATCAGATCGGCCCCCATGGGCGCAAGTCGGTCATGCAGTTGCGCCGTGGTTTCCTGCGGACCGATATCGGTGGCCTGCCGCAACAGAACGGGGCCGGTGTCCAACCCGGCCTCCATCTGCATGATGCAGATGCCGGTCTGCGCATCTCCTGCCATGATCGCCCGGTGGATTGGAGCAGCCCCGCGCCAGCGCGGCAGCAGGCTGGCGTGGATATTCAGGCAACCATGCGTGGGCGCATCCAGAATGGGCTGCGGCAGTAGCAGACCATAGGCCACGACCACCGCCACATCGGCGTTCAGATCGGCAAACGCGGCCTGCTCCTCAGGTGATTTCAGCGAGACCGGATGGCGGACAGTCAGACCCAGCACCTCGGCCCGTGCATGAACAGGCGTCGGGCGGTCTTTCTTCCCCCGCCCCGCAGGGCGCGGAGGTTGGCAGTAGACGGCGGCAATCTCATGCCCGGCCTCAACCAGTGCATCCAGCACCGGAACCGAGAATTCTGGAGTTCCCATGAAGACTAGGCGCATGGTCACCCCTGTTTCTTGGCTTTGCGCAGCAGCATGTCG
The DNA here is from genome assembly GCF_013032445.1 of Ruegeria arenilitoris. Classification (GTDB taxonomy): domain Bacteria; phylum Pseudomonadota; class Alphaproteobacteria; order Rhodobacterales; family Rhodobacteraceae; genus Ruegeria; species Ruegeria arenilitoris_F. The sequence goes on from NZ_WQCA01000010.1 coordinate 41,158, forward strand.
CGTTTGACCTTGCTGAGCCGGTCAAAATACATCCGACCGTTCAGATGGTCGATTTGATGCTGCACGCTTGTTGCCTCAATCCCCACAAAATCGCGGCGATCGATCATGCCCTGTTCGTTCAGGAATTTCACCGTCACCGCGCGCGGGCGCTTCACCTTGGCGGAAACGCCGGGCAGGTTCGGACTGGCTTCATCATGCTCGCGCAGTTCGATCGAACTGTGCAGGATTTCAGGGTTCGCCAGTCGCACCGCCTTGCCCCGTTCGGTCGAACCATCCACGACCGCCAGCCGCAGCATCACCCCGATCTGCGGACCGGCAAGGCCAACGCCTGGCATCGCCTCCATGGTGTCGATCATGTCGTCCCAGATTGCGCGGATTTCGTCGGTGATCTCGGCCACATCCTCGGCCTTGGTCCGCAGGCGTTTGTCGGGCCATGGCAGGCAGGTGCGAACGGTCATGCGCGGGCCTGTTCGCGTTTCAGCTTTTGCATCTTGCGCGTGATCATCTGGCGCTTGAGCGGCTTAAGGTAGTCGATGAACAACTTGCCGTTCAGATGGTCGATCTCGTGCTGCACACAGGTGGCCCAGAGGCCATCGAAAGTCTCCTGCTGCAAGTTGCCATCGCGGTCCATCCACGTGACGTCGACCACTTTGGGCCGGGTCACTTCGGCGAATTGCTCGGGGATCGACAGGCAACCTTCTTCATAGACATTGGTTTCGTCCGAGGACGCAATGACCTCAGGGTTGAACATGACCAGCGGACGTGGCGCCTCGCCCTCTTCCTTCACACAGTCCATCACGATCAGACGATCCAACACACCAATCTGCGGCGCCGCCAGCCCGATACCGGGGGCGTCATACATTGTCTCAAGCATGTCGTCAGCTAGTTTGCGCAACTCGTCCGACAGGTCAGCCACCGGGGTGCAGACCTTTTTCAGACGGGGGTCGGGATGGATCAGAATATTGCGTTTCATGGGCTTGATGTAGGCCATCCCGTCCGCCGCCGCAACGCCCCCCTTGCGCCTGCTGGAATTGTGGCTAGCTTTCGTTTCAACAGACGGAGCAGACATGACTTTCAACGACCTGATCGACCGACGCGGAACCAACAGTTCCAAATGGGACAAGATGGAAGACCTGTACGGCGTGTCGCCGCAGGATGGGCTGGCCATGTGGACGGCCGATTCCGACTATGCCACCGCACCCTGCGTGATCGAGGCGGTGCGCGAGGCGGCCGATCACGGCGCCTTTGGCTATTCCTGGACGCACCCGGATTATCTGGCCTCGGTCCAGTGGTGGATGAAGAACCGCCATGACTGGGAGATCGACACCGATTGGGCGCTGACCTCGCAGGGGCTAGGCAACGCGATCGCCTTGTGTCTGGATGTCTGGACCGAACCCGGTGACGGGGTGGTGATCTTCACGCCCGTCTACCATGAGTTTGCTTACAAGGTGAACAAAACCGGTCGCCGCGTGGTGGAATGCCCGTTGGTCCGAGAAGGCGACAGCTATAGCGTCGATCTAGAGAACGCACAGTCACGGCTGGATGGGTCGGAAAAGATGTTGCTGTGGTGTTCGCCGCAGAACCCCTCGGGGCGGGTCTGGACCCCGGACGAGCTGCGCGCCGTGGCAGCGTTTGCCGAACGGAACGGGTTGATCCTGGTCTCGGACGAAGTTCACCACGATCTGGTTTATCCCGGCCAAAAGTTTGTACCCATGGATGTGGCCGCACCCGATGCGCGGCCGTGGACGGTGACGTTGACGGCGGCCTCCAAGACGTTCAACATTGCGGGCCAACGCACCGGCAACATGATCATCCCCGACCCCGAGCTACGCGCGGCCATGCGCTATCGCCTGCATACGCTGGACTATGCGCCCAGTGCACTGGGTGTGGCCATGATCACCGCCGCTTATTCTCCGGCAGGCGCAGCCTGGGTCGATGAGCAGATCGCCCATCTGGACAGCAACCGCACACTGTTCGACGCCACCATCGCCGACATCCCCGGACTTTGGTCGATGCCACTGCAAGCAACTTATCTGGCGTGGGTCGATTTCTCGGGCACCGGCATGGATCACGACGAGCTCGTGCGCCGACTGCGCGAAGACGCCAAAATCGCCACCTCCTCCGGCCCCGGTTTTGGCACTGGAGGAGAAACTTTTGAGAGGTTCAACCTCGCCACGCAACGTGCGCGGGTTGAAGAGGCCTGTGCCCGTCTGAAACACGCGTTTGCCGATTTGCAATAAGCCCATGCGGCGGGTCGCACGCATTGTCCTGCTAATCTGCCTGATGAGCGCGGCGTGGTTTGGCTGGCATCAATTCAGCCCCCGCCCACCCGCGCTGTCAATGGCCCCTGAGGCCACGCAAATCGACTATATTCTGATCGAAAAATCTGCCCGCCGACTGACCGCGTCCTTGGACGGAGCAATTGTCATGCAAGCGGATGTCGCATTGGGGTTCGAGCCCGAAGGGGACAAACAGCAGGAAGGTGACGGCAAGACCCCGGTTGGGATTTTCCGGATCGACCGGCGCAATCCCCAGAGCGCTTTTCACCTCTCCCTCGGCATCAACTACCCTTTGCCCGAAGATATCGACCGCGCCCAAAGCCAGGGCATTAATCCGGGCGGAGACATCTTCATCCACGGGCATCCGAACAGCGTCGCAGGCCTGACCCTGCCCGGAGACTGGACTGCAGGCTGTATCGCCCTGTCAAATGCCGAGATGACGCGGCTTTGGAGCCTGACGCCCACCGGGACCGTTGTGGAAATCCGCCCCTAGTCCTCGTAACCCAGCAGCGCAATCGGAGCGTCCGGGGCGCGGTAGAAATCCAGCGGGGCCGTATCAGCGGCAGCGGTACTGCGCTTAAAGTCGTAACGCATCTCGCCAGCTTCCTCGTCATCCGCGATGATCAGACATTGGTACAGGTGACGCGCGCCGTCGTAGATATCTACAAGCCCGCGCAATTGTGGTGTGGTTTCGGCTTCGACCGTAAAACCGTCTTTCCACAATCTGAGAATTTTAAAGGCATTGTCGCCAAATTCCACGCGAAGGCGGCTGATTTTCTTCAATCCCGCGATTCGCGCCGCATCCAATTCGGCGCTTATTTCTTTAGAAACATAGGTACTCATAACGACTCTTCCCCCGTAATAGATTCTATTGTGCCGGTAAATTTGTGAAAATCCAGTGAAGCCCGTCACACAGAATGGTTCGAATTCAGCCTGTTGCGCGGAAATCTCAACCCCACCTGTGCACCCACGCAGGCCCGGTGCGCGGTGCCTGATGTGGGAAGGTCGCACGCACGGCCCTATCTTTGCTGAAATCGAAACGCGGAGGATTCACAATGGGTCTGTTGATCGACGGCGAATGGCACGACACTTGGTACGATACAGAAACAACAGGTGGCGCCTTCAAACGCAGTGCCGCTCAGTTTCGAAACTGGCTGACTGCGGATGGCAGCGCAGGGCCTTCCGGCAAGGGCGGCTTTAAGGCAGAACCCGGCCGCTATCACCTATATGTCAGCCACGCCTGCCCCTGGGCGCACCGCACGCTGATCTTTCGCGAGTTGAAGGGCCTCAGCGATCTGATCTCAGTCTCGGTTGTGCATCCGGATATGCTGGACAAGGGCTGGACATTCGAAACGGATGACCACGGCGCGACCGGGGATACGCTCTATGGTCTCGATTTCGCGCACCAGATTTATACCAAGGCCGGCCCCACTTATACGGGTCGTGTCACCGTACCGATCCTGTGGGACAAACAGCAGGAGACCATCGTTTCCAACGAAAGCTCGGAAATCATCCGCATGTTCAACTCGGCCTTTGATGGGCTCACCGGCAGTACCGAGGATTACTGGCCCGAAACGCTGCGAAGTGAAATCGAAGACGTCAACGCCCGCATCTACTCCGACGTCAATAACGGCGTCTACAAGTCGGGCTTTGCCACCACGCAAGAAGCTTACGACGCAGCCGTAACCCCGCTGTTCGACACGCTGGACTGGCTTGAAGAGCGCCTATCCCGAAACCGCTATCTGACGGGGGACCGCCTGACCGAGGCAGATTGGCGTCTGTTTACCACTCTGATCCGCTTTGACCCGGTCTATCATCTGCACTTCAAGTGCAACCGTCGTCGGCTGGTCGATTACCCCAACCTATGGGCCTATACCCGCGAGCTCTACCAGTGGCCGGGTGTCGCTGGGACAGTGAACATGAACCATATCGTGCGCCACTATCACTATAGCCACGACACGATTAACCCAAACCGGATCATCCCTGTGAACCCTGTTCTGGACTATCTGGAGCCACACCGGCGGAATCAGCGAACCGCCGCGTAATGTTCGACCATCGCCGCCAGATCCTCTGGCGGCGTTGCGCTTTGCACATAGGCGCAGGCGTTGGGACTGTGGGCAAAAATCGACCCGTCCGAGAAGAAAGTGGTGTTGGTGACAAAGATCACACGTGCCTCGGGGCGGCGGTAGCTGGCGAAATCAGCAACAGCCAACGCGCTGCCGGTTTCCAGCACCAGATCGAGCACAATAATATCGAAGTCCTGACCATACAGCGCCAGAATCGCGGCCTCTTGACCCGGCACCAGCGTGACTTCGGCGCCCTGCCGTTCAAGATGCCTTTTCCAAACCCGACCAAGGTCGGGGTTACTCTCAACAATCAAAACATTCATTCGCAACAACCTCGGCCCATGATTGAGTGTCTGGTGCCGTCCCCCGTAAATCGTGATCACGCTTATTCCTTAACAAAGTGTTAACGACATCGGTCGGTAGCTTCGAACGAGTAGATTTGCTTGTGTAAACGGCAAAAATCCGCTTGAAACAGCCCGAAACAAGCGATTCCGGCGAGAACCCCATGGCAGGCGATAACGATAACTTGAATCCACGCGCCGCGCGTGACCATGGCGGAGGGCTGGACGGGGCCATCGCCAGCTATGGCGGAACCCGCACGGAGTGGATGGACCTCTCCACCGGTATCAACCCGCACCCCTATGAGGTCTCAGACCTGACCCAATCGGACTGGGCTGAACTGCCCGATCATGGCGCGTTCGAGCACCTGGCTGAGGCCGCGCGCCGGTTCTGGTCCGTCCCGGAAGGTGCAGCGATCCTGCCCGCGCCCGGTGCCTCAGCCGTGATCGCGCGCATTCCCGCGCTGGCAGAACAAGGCCGGGTACAGATCACGACACCCACGTACAACGAACACGCCGCGGCCTTTGCCGCGCAGGGATGGACCGTTCAGCCCAATGGCCCGGTCGAGGCCCGCGTCATCGTGCACCCGAACAACCCCGACGGTCGGATTTGGACCGAGGCGGACGCGAATGCCCCCCTGACCGTGATTGATGAGAGCTTTTGTGACGTCAGCCCCGAGGCATCGCTGATCCACCTGGCCGCCCGGCCCGGCGTGATCATGCTGAAGAGCTTCGGAAAATTCTGGGGACTGGCCGGGCTACGGCTGGGCTTTGCCATCGGTCAGCTCGACCTGATCGCGCGGCTGAACGACCTGACCGGTCCATGGGCCGTGTCCGGCCCTGCACTGCGGATCGGATCACGCGCGCTGCAGGATGTCGAATGGGCCAATGCCACGCGCCAACGGCTGGCCGCCGAGACCGCCCGTCTGGACGAACTCATGACCACTAAGGGCGCAACCCTCGTGGGCGGCACCACCCTTTTCCGCCTGTATGAAGTTGACAACGCCGCCGACTGGAGGGACCGTCTGGCCCGCGCCCATATCTGGAGCCGCATCTTCCCCTATTCCAAAACCTACCTGCGACTTGGCCTGCCCCCCGCAGACGGTTGGAGCAGGTTGGAGGCCGCATTGTGAGCACGGCCTTCCTGCTGGTCTGCGCCATGTTTCTGGACGCCACCTTGGGTGAGCCGGACTGGTTGTGGTCGCGGGTGAAACACCCGGCGGTGTTGATGGGCAACGTCATCGGCTGGCTGGATAGGCACCTGAACCATGAGGCGCAGCGGCAGCTGAAAGGGGTCGCCGTGGTGATCCTGCTGGTTTGCGGCGCGCTGATCATCGGGCAACTGCTGGCCCTGTTGGGACCGGTGGTTGAGGTCATCCTCTGCGCCATCCTGCTGGCCCAGAAATCTCTGGTGACTCATGTGCGCGACGTGGGCGACGGGCTGCGCACCTCGCTTGCCGAAGGGCGCGCTAAGGTCGCCATGATTGTCTCACGCGACACGCGCGACATGTCCGAGGCGCAGGTGGCCCGGTCCGCAATCGAAAGCGCCGCAGAAAACCTCAGCGACGGGGTCATTGCGCCTGCCTTTTGGTTTCTGGTCGCCGGGTTGCCGGGCTTGCTGATCTACAAGGCGGTCAACACCGCAGACAGCATGATCGGTTACCGCACCGAAAAATATCGCGACTTCGGCTGGGCCGCCGCCCGTCTGGACGATGTGCTGAACCTGATCCCTGCCCGCCTGACCTGCATAATGATCGTGGCGTTGTCGGGCCAATGGGCACGCTGGCCCAACATGGTGGCAGATGCGCGCCGCCATATCTCACCCAACGCCGGATGGCCCGAAGCCGCCATGGCCCGCGCCCTGAACGTCGCCCTTGCCGGCCCGCGCAGCTATGACGGGCAGATCCGCGATCTGGCGTGGGTCAACGGCGATGCTCCGCGCGAAATCGGTGCGCCAGAGGTTTTCCGCGCATGTGACATGCTGTGGAGGGTCTGGGGGCTTGCGCTTGGCCTCGTGTCAGTGTGGGTTGGGCTCAGCTTTATTCTCTGACGGAGCCTCCATGCGCTTTCTCTCCGGCCTTGTTGCCGCCGCCCTGTTCACCTCGCCCGCACTGGCCCAATGCGGCGGCGGGTTCAATGCCTTCGTCAAAGGGCTAAAGGCCGAAGCCGTCCAGCAGGGGTTCGACAAATCCACCGTCAACGCGTTTTTCAAAGGCGTGCAGCAGGACGGAGCGGTTCTGAAAGCCGACCGCGCGCAGGGCGTGTTCCAGAAACCGTTCATCGATTTTTCACGCCATCTGATCTCACAAAACCGCATCGAGCGCGGGCAGGCCATGTCGCGCAAATACGACGCGGTGTTCGACCGGATCGAGGCCGAATACGGCGTCTCGCGCGGGGTCCTTCTGGCCTTCTGGGCGTTCGAAACCGACTACGGCGCGTTTCAGGGCGATTTCAACACCCGCAACGCGCTGGTGACCTTGGCGCATGACTGCCGCCGCCCCGAACTGTTCCGCCCGCAGATCTTCGCCGCGATTGAGCTGTACCAACAGGGCGATTTCGACCCAGCCCGCACCACCGGTGCCTGGGCCGGAGAGATCGGCATGGTTCAGATGCTGCCACGTGACATTCTGGAAAACGGCGTGGACGGGGACGGCGATGGTAAGGTCTCGTTGAAAACCTCGGCGCCGGATGCGCTGATGTCGGGCGCCAAAATGCTGTCGCATCTGGGCTGGCAGCCCGGTCAGCCCTGGCTGCAAGAGGTCACCGTACCCGCGCAAATGGACTGGTCGCTGTCCGGCCCCGGCAAACCGCGCCCGGTGTCCGAATGGCAGGCCATGGGCGTGCAAGCCCGCAGCGGGTCGCTGGCTAGCCTGCCCGCCTCGCTGATCCTGCCGCAGGGGCACAACGGGCCTGCCTTTCTGGCCTATCCGAATTTCGACGTCTATTTCGAATGGAACCAGAGCTTTGTCTACGTCCTGACCGCCGCATATTTCGGCACACGGCTGGAGGGCGCGCAGATCTATGATGCGGGCAACCCGGCGCAGGGACTGTCGGGCGGGCAGATGAAGCAGCTCCAGACCAAACTGCAAGCACGCGGGCATGACGTGGGCAAGATCGACGGCATACTTGGGGCTGGGACGCGCGCGGCAGTTCAGGCGGAACAGGTGCGGTTGGGGCTTCCTGCAGATGCGTGGCCGACGGTGGAGTTGTTGGAGCGGTTGTGATGCAATGTCGGTTTTGAGCCCAATGTGACCGAACTACAAAACTGTGCTATGAATTTATCTTTTGGGTTCAAGACCTAGTCGGGGAGCGTTCGTAATGTCATCCAAAGACAAGAATTTCACCGGGTCGATCCCTGATGTTTACGACGAATATCTCGTTCCACTGATTTTTGAACCATATGCCGCCGACATCGCGAAGAGGGTTGCAAAAACGAACCCGAAGGATGTTCTCGAAACTGCTGCTGGTAGCGGTGTCGTCACTCGCGCCTTGGCACCGTTGCTGAATGAATCCACCCGCTATGTTGTCACTGATCTCAACCAACCGATGTTGGACAGAGCGGCGAACCAGCAGCCGCATTCAAATCAAATTGAGTGGCAGCAAGCTGACGCACTGCAGCTACCTTTTGAGGCGGGTTCATTCGACGTCGTTTGTTGCCAATTTGGCGTGATGTTTTTCCCTGACAAGATAGCAGGTTATCGAGAGGCTCTACGCGTCTTGAAGGAAGATGGTTACTTTATTTTCAACGTGTGGGATCGGATAGAGCAGAATGAATTTGCTCAAAGCGTAACGGCGACCGCGTCACGGTTTTTTCCTGATGATCCGCCTGTGTTTTTGGCAAGAACACCTCACGGGCACGGGAACATTACCGCCATTGTCAACGACCTTGGCGAAGCAGGATTTAGCCATGTGGATACATTCACTATTTCTGAACGGAGTCGTGCAAGTAGCTCGATGGTTCCTGCGTTGGCCTATTGCCAAGGAACTCCGCTCAGGAACGAGTTGGAAGAACGTGCGGCAGGGTTGCTAGATGAAATCACTGAAGCGGCGGCGGCTGAGATTGAGAAGTCTTTTGGCGTCGGCTCGATATCTGGCCGTATTCAAGGGCACGTTTTCGTCGCAAAGGCATAACAATATCAATGTCCGCTTTGTCCGCACAGCGGCCATTGGATGACACGAATAGCGGCGCACTTTCACTTCACTCCGGCCTGACTGGATAGCGATCCCCCTTCTCATCAATCAGGATCAACCTTTCCCCACTGTGCACATACAAATCACACCGGCTGAACCCGTTGCGATAGGCGATGCAGACGCTGCCATCCTCAGCGATCGAGTAGGTGCCAAAGGCCGCGTCTCCGCTGGCGTAGGTATAGGAATAAGCGCCTCCAGCCGAGAAAGCGGCCTGGCCGTCATCGTAGAAGGTGAAGGTCTGGCCCGCCAGAGCGTTCAGTTCCTCGGGGGACAGTGGCACATCTCCGGGTTTGGTAGGCCACTCGGCGGCGATGGCTGGGCTTGCGGTCAGCAGGGCGAAGATCAGATATCGGGTCATGCGGCCAGCTTACCCTGTGGGGTCGCCAGAGGGTGATAACGTTGCAGTGAGCGGTCAGGCGACCATCTGCTCGGCCTTTTTCAGGTCGACCGAGACCAGTTGACTGACGCCTTGTTCCTGCATGGTCACGCCGAACAGCCGGTCCATCCGCGCCATGGTCACCGCATGGTGCGTGATGATCAGGAACCGCGTGTCGGTCTGGCGGCACATCTCGTCCAGCAGGTCGCAGAAGCGGGTCACGTTGGCGTCGTCCAGCGGCGCGTCGACCTCGTCCAGCACACAGATCGGGGCCGGATTAGCGAGGAAGACGCCAAAGATCAGCGCTGTGGCAGTCAGGGTTTGCTCCCCACCCGACAACAGACTGAGGGTCGAGAGTTTTTTGCCCGGCGGTTGGCACATGATTTCAAGCCCGGCGTCCAGCGGATCATCACTTTCTACCATGACCAGATTGGCCTCGCCGCCACCAAACAGGTGCTTAAACAGCATGGCGAAGTTCGAGTTCACCTGTTCGAACGCGGTCAGCAGACGCTCGCGCCCTTCACGGTTGAGGCTGGCGATGCCGCTGCGCAGGGCTTTGATCGCCTCTTCCAGATCAGCCTTTTCAGAGTTCAACGTGTCAAACTCTTCCTGAACTTCTTTGCTGTCCTCTTCAGCCCGCAGGTTCACTGCACCCATCGCATCGCGCTGACGTTTGTGGCGATTGACTTCAGCCTCCAACGCATCCGCAGCGGGCATCTGATCCGGGTTCACATCCAGCTGGTTCAGCAATTGGTTCGGCGTCAGTTGCTGATCCTCGGCGATGCGCTCGGCCGCAGCGGTGACACTTTCTTTGGCCGCATCACACCGCGCCTCAGCCGCAGCCCGGGACTCGCGCGCTTCCGAGGCCAGACGTTCCGCATCCCGCTCGGCCAGAACGACCTCGCGCTGTTGGATTTCGGCCTCGGCCAGTTTGTCGGCTGCCTCGGTCCGGCGGGCTTCGGCGGCTTCAATCAGCTCGTTCAACTCTTCCCGCGCCTCGGCAATCTCGGCAGGGGCAGCCATGGCCTCGGACAGCTCTTCTTCCGAGCTTTCCTTGCGTTCCGCCAATTCGGAAATCCGTTTCTCAGCCGTTTCCAGACGGTGCTTCCAGCCGCTGAGGTCTTTGGTCACCTCTTGCGTGCGGCGGGTCCGCGCCTCGCCTTCGCGGCGCAGCTCGTCATGGGTCGAGCGGTGGGTCAGCATGGTGATCCGCGCCGCCTCAACCGTCTGTTTGATGTCTTCAACCTGTGCACGGGCGCTGTCGAGGTCGCCCAGCCCGGCCAGCGCTCCTTCGGCCTCACGCAGTTGCGCACGGGCAGACATAGCGTCTTCCTTGTGGCGGTCGACGGCAAGGGTCAGGGTTTCCAGCTTGCCTTGCGCCAGATTTCGGTCCGCCTCGGCCCGGCTGAGCTGACGCGCGGTTTCGGCCATGCGCTGATCAGCAGCACGGCGAGCCTCACGCGCGCGGCGGTCGGCTTCGGTCACGTCCGCCAGTTGCTGCGACAGTGCTTCGTGCGCCGCGCGGGCACCATCGGCCTGCGCCTCTGTCCGCGCCAGTTCCTGTTTCAGCGCTTCCAGCTTGTTGAGCTGCTCCAGACGCAAAGCCGCCGCACTGGGCGCATCCTCGGCCCAGGCGCGAAACCCGTCCCAACGCCATAGATCACCTGAGCGCGATACCAGCCGCTGGCCAGGCTTCAACGACGCCTGCAAACGTCCGCCCTGATCCGCGTCCACCAGACCGATCTGCGCAATACGGCGACTGAGCCGGTCTGGCCCTGAAACATGCAAGGCCAGCGGTTCGGCACCGTCCGGCAACGGCTGATCGGCGTCGTAACCCGCAACCTGCACCCAGCCCGAGGGCCCATCCCCTTCGACCAGTGGCGCACGCAGATCGTCGGCCAGAGCCGCCCCAAGTGCCTTTTCATAGCCCGGAGCCACGCGCAGCAGGTCCAGCACCTGCCCGCCTTCAGCGGTATCACGTTCAACCAGCTTGGACAGAGCCGTCGTTTCGGCCCGGATCGCACCCAGTTCACCCTCGGCTTCGGATCGCTGTGCGCGGGCTTCGGCCTCACGCGCCTGCGTGTCGTTGCGCAACTCATCAGCAGCGGCCAGCGCTTCTTCGGCTGCTTCGGCAGCTTCACGCGCCTCTTCCTCATCCTCTTGTGCCGTCTCGAATGCTTCACCGGCAAGGGTCAGCGCCTCGCGCGCCTCGTCCACGGCTCCACGCGCTTTTTCCTCTTCGCCCTCGGATCGCGCCAACGTCTTGCGGCTGTCTTCGACCAGACGTTGCGCCGACTGGTGACGGGCAACCAGACGCGCCATATCCTCGGTTTGCTGCGAGAGATGATCTTCACGGTCCTGAAGCACCGCAGCTGCTTCGCGGGCAATCTCGGCAGCCTCAGCGACCTTGTCGTCATGCCCTTCGGCGGCCTTTGCCAGCTCGCGCGCCTCCCACTCCAAACGCTCGATCATCTGGCCCGCGTCACGGTTAAGACCGGTCTCGCGTTCGATGTCGTTGCCCAGTTGCTGAATCCGGTTGGTCAGCGTTTCAATGGTCTGGCGGGCGCGGGTTTCCTGATCCGACAGTTGGTCGCGTTGCACCTGCTGGCGTTGAAGGACGGCAGCCGCAATGGCCTCTTCTTCGCGCAGCGGTGGCAGCGTCTCTTCGATCTCGGCCCGCTTGGTGGCTGCAGCACGGGCTTCTGCCTCGGCGCGGGACGCTTCGGTGATGCGCTCACGCAGTTTTTCTTCAGCCTGCTGGCGGGCCATATCAGCCTCTTTCCAACGACGATAGAGCAACATCCCTTCGGCCTGCCGCAATTGTTCACCAATCTCGCGGTAGCGCGCGGCCTGCCGGGCCTGACGCGCCAGCTGCGCCAGTTGCCCGCCCAACTGTTCCAAAACGTCATCCACACGGGTCAGGTTGGACTCGGTGCCCTTCAGCTTTAGCTCGGCTTCGTGACGGCGCTGATAAAGGCCCGAAATCCCGGCGGCCTCTTCCAGAATACGGCGACGGGCGCGGGGTTTGGCGTTGATCAACTCGGCAATGCGGTTCTGCCCCACCAGCGCGGGCGAATGCGCACCAGTGGATGCATCCGCGAATAGCATCTGCACATCGCGCGCCCGCACGTCCTTGCCGTTGGTCTTATAAGCACTGCCCACATCACGCGTGATACGCCGCACGATTTCTAGCTGATCCGAGTCATTGAACCCCGAAGGCGCCAGCCGTTCCGAATTGTCCATGGTCAGGACCACTTCGGCAAAATTGCGGGCAGGACGCGTGGCGGCGCCGGCAAAAATCACATCTTCCATCGCGCCGCCACGCATAGACTTGGGGCGGTTTTCGCCCATCACCCAGCGCAAGGCTTCCAGAAGGTTGGACTTGCCGCAGCCATTCGGCCCCACCACACCGGTCAACCCATCCGCGATGATCAGATCGGTCGGATCGACAAAGCTTTTGAAGCCGGTGAGTTTGAGTTTGCTGAAGCGCAAAGGCAATAAGTCCCGTGATTCCTATATCTGGAAGTCTGCGCAACGGATTGGGGTCGAGTCAACGGAGTTGCGCAGGATATGGGATATCAACCCGACTTATCCACAACATCTTGCCGAAATGCGCAGAAATACGCGTATCTCAGTAGGGCGTGCACTCAAAAACCTGATAGCCGTTCCCGTTGCCGATGTTCTTATAGATGCCGTAGTCGATGCATTCGTAGTTTGGGGTCGATACCGAGGTCAGCAGCAACCGTTCCCCGGCCTCGCGGTCACAACCCAGCACACCCACGGTCACCGCCGCATCGCCCAGCACATCCAGAATCGGACAGCCCGAGACCTGCGCCATCGCCAGCCCGGCACGGTCGCGGATCGGACCTAGACGCAGGGCGTATTGAGTGTTGACCCGCACCGCCTCGGCCAGCTCCCCACGCACGCGCACGTCAAAGACGCTGCCATTCACCGAGATACGGGTGGCAGGCACATCGCGAAAGTATGGCGTGCCGGCCGAACAGGCGGCCAGCACCGTGAAGGACAGATACCGGATCATGCACCCATACCTGCCGCAATATGGTTAACAGAACCTTTCCCGGATCAGGCGCGCAGAACGTTCCCCAGCCGACAGATACCCTCGCGGATCGTATCCTCATCCGAGTTCGAGAAACTCAGCCGAATCGTGTTGGCGCCGGACCCGTCCGGAAAGAAGGCCTGACCGGGGACAAAGGCCACCTTGACCGTCTCAAGCGCCCGCGCCAGCAGGTCGGCCCCGACAGTGCCCTTCGGCAGCGTCACCCAGATGAACATGCCGCCCTCGGGCTTGGTCCACTCAACCCCGTCCGGCATGTGCTGTTGCAACGCATCCAGCATTGCGTCGCGGCGCGCGCCATAGACGCGGCCGAGCATCGGGATATGCGTGTCAAAGCTCGCCCGTGCCACATCGTTGATGGCCATCTGATTGATCGTTGCCGAATGCAGATCCGCGGCCTGTTTCATCAGCACCAGCTGCGAGATCACCGGTTTGGCCGCCACGACCCACCCGACACGCAATCCCGGAGACAAGGTCTTCGAAAAACTACCGCAATAGATCGTCCGGCAGTTTTCAATCGACCCCTTGCGCGCCAATTCCAACGCCAGAACCGGGGGGATCGCCTCTCCGTCATAACGCAGGGCTTGATAGGCACCGTCTTCGATGATGGCGCAGTTCAAGTATTCGGCCAGCTCCAGAAGGTTTTCACGCCCCCGCAGGTCCACGGTCTCTCCGGTCGGGTTGGCGAAGTCCGGCGAGAGATAGGCAAACTTCACCGCCCCCTCACCCGCTGCCGCCTTGTATTCAGCAGTGCCGCGGTTGCCGTTGATGCTGAGTCGATCAAAACGCGGCTCATAGGCGTTGAACGCCGCCAATGCGCCCAGATAGGTGGGCCAGCCAACCAGCGCGGTATCACCCGGCGACAGGTAAAGCTTGCCCAGATAGTCCAGTGCCTGTTGCGAGCCGGAGGTTATCAGGATGTTGTCCAGCCCACAGTCGATACCGATCTGACGCATGTGATCAACCAGCCATTCACGTAGCGGTACATAACCTTCGCTGACGGAATATTGCAGCGCCTGCGCCTGACTCCCTGATCCCAACGCATTCTGGAACGCCATTGCAAAGCCATCCGCCGGGAACAGCGCTGGATCTGGAATGCCACCGGCAAAAGAAATGATCCCCGGCTGATCCAGCAGTTTGAGCAATTCGCGAATCTCGGACGCCTTCATCCGGGACGCCCGCGTGGCAAACAGGTCTTTCGTCGACATGGGTCTCCTCCTTTATTCCGGGCAGACTAGGCGTCACGCCATTAATGTCAATAATTCTGACCTATTGTTGCAAAACAGGTGATCCGGTGTTCTTGAACCAACACCGAATACGTGGTCATATGATTTGACCAATTTCCGGAACGCCCCATGCCCTTTCAGAAAATCCAGCCTGAAAAGCTGTCCATCGCGGTGGTAAAACAGATCGAGATGCTGATCCTGCGTGGTATCTTGCGACCGGGTGAACGGCTTCCGGCGGAACGTGACCTGGCCGAGCGGCTGGGCGTATCGCGGCCCTCGCTGCGCGAAGCGATTTCGAACCTTCAGGATCAGGGGCTGCTGACTGCCAAAGCAGGGTCCGGCATCTATGTGGCCGAGGTTCTGGGCTCGGCCTTTTCCCCGGCGCTGATCCGGTTGTTCGGCAGCCATGAAGAGGCAGTGTTCGATTACCTTTCGTTCCGAAAAGACCTGGAAGGTCTGGCGGCTGAACGCGCTGCGCGGCTGGGATCGGACAGCGATCTAAAGGTCGTGCAGGCGATCTTCGACAAGATGCAGGCCGCCCATGGGCGCAACGCCTCCGAGGATGAGGCTCAGCTGGACGCCCAGTTCCATATGGCCATCATCGAGGCCAGCCATAATGTGGTGATGCTACACATGATGCGGTCGATGTATGAACTGCTGCAACAGGGCGTGTTCTATAACCGCCAGATCATGTTCCAGCAGCAAACCACACGCGGGGCCATTCTGGACCAGCACCGCGCCATCAACACCGCTCTACAGGCCCGCGACCCGGAAGGTGCGCGTGATGCGGTTCACAAGCATCTCAGCTTTGTCCAGCGGTGCATGGAAGACCACCAGAAAGCCCAACGCAACGAAGCCATCGCGCAGCAACGGCTGCAGCACGAGACAGGTCAGACCTGATGTTCATCGGGCATTTACCGGGGGCCTACCTTATCTTTCGGGCCGCCACGCCGAATGTCGGGAAAACGGTCTTTGCTGCGGCAATGCTTGGCGCGATCGCACCAGATCTGGACATGCTTTTGTTCTATCTGGTCGACAACCGTGCCCATCACCACCACGCTTACTTCACGCATCGACCGGCATTGTGGGCTGGTATCCTATTGCTGGGATTGATCACCGGGCTGCGCTGGCCACAGACGGGGCGCGTCATGGCGTTCTTTGAGGCCGGAGGTCTGGTCCATATGGTGCTGGATTCCATCGTGGGGGAAATCACCTGGCTTTGGCCGTTTTCTGATTTTTCCCACCCGCTCGTGACGGTCGAGGCCACGCACTCGCACTGGATACTCTCATTTCTCAACCATTGGACCTTCATGGTTGAGATCGGGATCACCGTTCTGGCTGTAATCGTGTTTTTCTCTGGCAGAAACAGGTCAGCCCGCACCGGCTAAGGCCCACTTGGGCCGATAGTCACAACCTGCGTGCCGTTGAGGCAAAACCCCTGCCCTAAAAATGGCAAACCCGGCAGAAGTCTGCCGGGTCGCTCAAAGTTTATACTTCGTTAGGCTTAGTGGAGTTTTGCGTCCACGTCAGCAATCGCCGAGTCGATCAGCTTGTTCGCCTGCGTCGCTGTCATCTGCTTGGCCAGAACCGCGTTTGCTGCAGAAACAGCTACGGTGATGGCCTGATCGCGGACTTCCTTCACAGCCGACGCTTCCGCCGATGCGATCTGATCCTGCGCAGCAGCCAGACGGCGTGCGATGGATTTCTCCAGATCGGCCTTGGCTTGTTCAGCAGCCAAAGCGGCATCGTCTTTCGCAGCAGCCACGATGGCATCTGCCTGCGTCTGCACTTCACGCTGCTTACGCTCGTACGAGGCCAGCAGGCTGCGCGCTTCTTCGTGCAGAGCGCGAGCTTCGTCCAGTTCGGACTTGATGCCAGCAGCACGGTTGTCCAGCGCGCCACCGATCAGACCGGGGACCTTGAAGTAGAACAGGACCGCGATGAAAACGATGAAGCCCAGAAGGACGACAAAGTCGGTGTTGCCAAGCGAGAAGAACGGGCCGCTTGCGGCAAATGCCGGGCTGGCTGCGCCGACGGTCAGGATAAGAGCAAGAGTGTTCCGCATGTCACTTATCCTTTCATCTGCGCGTCAACGGCACCGTCGATGGCTTTGGCATCCGCCTCGCCGCCCAGTGCAGTAACCAGTTCTGCCGCCGTGTCCTTGGCAACCACTTGAATGCTTTCCAGCGCACCGGCACGGATTTCGGCAATTGCCTTTTCCGATTCAGCCGCCTTTGCAGCGATTTCCGCGTCTGCCTTGGCAATCGCGTCATCCAGACCAGCCTGGATTTCAGCACGGGCTTCCGCTGCGATACGCTGTGCCTCAGAACGGGCATCGGCCAGCGCCTTGTTATAGGCCTCTTCGGCCTCGACCGCCTTGGCCTTTAGATCTTCGGCCGCAGCCAGGTCATTTGTAATGGTCCCCTGACGTTCAGCCAGGATTGCCGCGATGCGGGGCAGAGCCACGCGAGACAGGACCAGAAAGATGACGACCAGCGTGATGACCAGCCAGAAAATCTGGTTGGGGAACCAATCGAAGCAGAGCTGCGGCATCCCGATGGCAGAGCCATGCGAGTCGACGCACGCGCCTACTACTTCTTCGCTAATGGGTTCAGTCGCCATGATGTCCTCCGTCGGAACGTTGTCTTTACAACAGGTGGGCCGCTATGGCTTGGGCCCACCTGCGCGTAAGGATCAGGTTCCGCAGATTAGACGGCGAACATCAGCAGCAGCGAGACCAGGAATGCGAAGATGCCCAGCGCTTCTGCGAATGCGATACCGATGAAGAGGGTTGCGGTCTGCGAAGCAGCCGCTGAAGGGTTGCGCAGGGCGCCGGCCAGGAAGTTGCCTGCAACGTTGCCCACCCCGATTGCGGCTGCGCCGGAACCGATTGCTGCCAGGCCTGCGCCGATGTGTGCGAGATCGCCTTCCATGATGTATCTCCTTACGAATTGGAAGTTTCGATGTTGGGGTATCAGACCTTAGTGCGAAGGATGCAGCGCATCTTTCAGATAAACACAGGTCAGAATGGTGAATACGTAGGCCTGGATAAAGGCCACCAGGACCTCGAGGCCGTACATTGCGGTGATCGCCAGAACGGACACGGGCGAGATCACGGCGACCGCGGCGAAGCCAGCGAACACCTTGATAACCGCGTGGCCAGCCATGACGTTACCGGCAAGACGAATGGAGTGGCTAACCGGGCGCACAAAGTACGAAATCAGCTCGATGATCGCCAGGATCGGACGCAACGCCAGAGGCGCGCTGGAGACCCAGAACAAACCCAGGAACGCGGCGCCGTTCTTGACAAAACCCAGAATGGTCACGGTCAGGAACACGGCCAGCGCCAGCGGGATGGTGACCGCAAAGTGCGACGTGGTTGTGAACGAAGTCGGGATCAGGCCCAGAAAGTTCGCGCTGACGATGAACATGAACAGGGTCATGACATAGGGGAAGAACTTGACGCCGTCCTTGCCGCAGATGTCTTCCAGCATCTTGTAGATAAAGCCGTAGGTCAGTTCCGCGACCGACTGCATCCGGCTGGGTACGATCGCGCGCTTGGACGTGGGCAGAACTAGCAGAGCAGCCACAGCCAGCACCGCGAAGAACAGCCACAGGGTCACGTTGGTAACCGTGAACATTCCCACTGCACCGTCGCCGAACAACGGCTTGACGATGAACTGGTCCATCGGGTGGAATACCAGGCTGCTGCCTTCTGCTGCGGTGGTCTCAGTTGCCACGTGTCAGTCCCTCTCGTCCTTCTCGGCAGCCGTCGCCGCCGTTTGTTTCTCTTGAGCCTCTTTCGCGCTGCGGAGCATAACCTTCACGCCCGCGACAAGGCCCAGCAATGTGAACAGCACCAGAAAGATCGGGATCGTCCCGAGCAGGCTGTCCAGCCCGTATCCGATGCCAAATCCGATCCCAAGACCGGATACCATTTCGATGACCATCCTCCAGGCAAGCTCGCCGCCCGAGACGTCAGCGTCTGCGCGGGGCTTCGGCTCTTTGGCCTTTTTCGCCGCCTCGATCTTGGCCTCCAGCTGCGCCATACGCTGCTTTTGGTCGTCATCGGTCACGGGCGTTTCCCTCGTACAGTCTTGGGCATGGTGCTAAGGGGCGACGGGCGCAGAGTCAACGGCGTTGAGTGCCCGAATTGCCGCACGTTAAGGTATTGTTATTTTTGTATTTTTCTATAGAGAAGATGCGAAAATGCAGCGCCTCGCCCCTCCGGCACAGTTCAAATGCATTAAATCTGCATATTCAACCAAATGGTTGACCAAACCCGGGCACTGTGGTTCAGCGGAAGCATGTCCAATGAACTCGACACTGTATTCGCGGCCCTTGCTGACCCCACCCGCCGCGCCATTCTGGCGATGCTGCTTGAGGATGACATGGCCGTGACCGATGTGGCCGAGCCGTTTGAGATGTCGCTTGCCGCGATCTCGAAACATTTGGTCATCCTGACCAAGGCCGGGCTGATCAGTCAGGAAAAGCGAGGCCGGGTAAAATGGTGCAAGCTTGAACCCGATGCCCTACGTGCAGCGTCGGTTTGGATGCAGGGGTTCGGACAGTTCGAACCGATCAATCTGGATGCGTTTGAACGGTTTCTGGAAATTGAACTGCCCGCCGCTGAAGACTAAAGGCCTGTTTCACCGCACGACGAGGACCGAAACCTTGGCGTGCTTGGCCAGATACCCCGCATGGCTGGAAAAGATATAGTCGGTGATCCGCGGCGCGTGGGTGCCCACAACGATCAGGTCGGCGCCGATCTCCTCGGCGGTGCGTGTCAGGTCACCATCGACCTCGACCGCAACATCGACCGAGTGGATATTGCGGCTGTCCACTTGGGCACCACTGTCCGCTGCCACTTGTTCCGCGAAGGCGGTCAACATCTGATTGGTTGTCGCGTCAGTCTGCACCGGATCCCCGGGTTGCGTGCCGGTCACGCTAACAACCGTGATCCTGGCCCCCTGCCATTTGGCAATCTGCGTGGCGACCTCCTGCGCTTTTCGGACCTCCGGCGGCAAATGCAGATCGACGGGGAGCATAATGTGGTTGAACATGGTGCTTTCCTCCTTGCACCTAGGGTAATTGAGAGAAGATGTTAACGCATTGACCTGCCTCAAGCATAGGCTGACAGCCAGACCTCTTACGCGCCACCTTTGGAAAGGATGGCCATCGTCATTCAGGAAGGGGGGTCGTGGTGCGGCGCTGTTCTTCGGTTTTCAACAGCAGCACAAGCGCGATGACTGTCAGGATTGCCCCGACAACAACCAACAGCGGAGGCGGCGTCTGCCCCAACGCGATTTCCCACAGGATCACCCAGCTGGGCGTCAGGTAGGTATAGGCCATCACCTTTGCCGAGGGCAGCCGCAGCGTCGCGAACTGCACCAGAACAAAGCTGACGGCAGTGGCAAAGATCGAGACATAAAGCAGCCCCACCCAGACGATCAGTGGCAGGTTGACCCAATCGGTCGCCCGAATGTCGGACCAGCCGTAAAGCGTCAGCAGAACGCAGCCCGCGACCAGAGTGCCAAAGGTGAACACCACCGCCGGTTCGCCCCGGTTCAGCTTGCGCACCATCGGCGTATAGATCGCGTGCGCAACACAGCCCCACAAATAGATGATCTCACCACCGCCGATCTGGAACGCGGTGAAGGCCTGCCAGTCCGCGCGGAAAATAACCCAGAGCGCCCCCACGGCTCCCACGGTCAGGGCAAAGGCCATCCGGGACGTCGTGACCTGCCGCAGCAACACCCAGCCCGCCACCGCGGACATCACCGGGGTCAGCGTGAACACGGCGGCGGCACTGACCGGGGGTGCGGTCTTCAGGCCGTGGAACATCAGAACGAAGTAGGTGGCAAACAACCCGCCCAGAACCAGATAGCGCCATGGGGCCTGCGCCGCGCTGCGCGGCAGGCCGGTGGTCATCAGCGCTGCTATCCCGATCACAACTGCAGCGATTAGAAAGCGCGCCGCCGTGATCGCCTCGGGCGCGATTTGATTGGCGACCAACGAGCCCAGCGAAAAGCTGCCCGCCACCAGGGCCGAGAAGACAAGCATGGCCAAGTGACCCTGTGCCTGAGGGCTCACGCCAGCCAGCCTTTGGATTGTTCTTTCAGATAGGTCAGAAAGCTTTGAACCTTGGTCGTGCGATGCAGGTCCACATGAGTCACCAGCCACAGATTCCCGAACCATTCCGGCAGCGGGTCAATCACCTCGATCAGATTGGGGTCTCGGCTTGCCTCCCATCGGGCCATGAACCCGATCCCGGCACCGGACAGAACCGCCTCGCGGATGCAGAAGTTGTTGGTGCAGCGGAACGTGATGCTTTCAGCGGGAACAGTCACACGCAACCACCGGGAAAACGGAGCACGGCTGTTTTCGTCGTCGGTGCTGACGAAGTGGTGGTTAACAAAGTCCTCTACGCCTGTAGGCTTACCATGGCGTTTCACATAGTCCTTGCTGGCAAACAGGCCGACCTCTTGCGTGATAAAGGGCTGTACCACGTTGTCCGGCTGATCCGGTGCCGACCCTGCGCGAATAGCGACGTGTGCTTCTCCGTATTCAAGGCGGAACAGGCGGTCTCCGGTCAGGTAGCGCACGATCAGGCCTGGATGCAGGCGCTGAAACTCGCTGAGCACGGGCACCACCAGTGGCGCCAGTGAGGACAGAGACGTCACGACAAGCTCACCCGAGACGTCATCGCCGCGCCCCTTCATCCGCCCGACCAGTTGGTTGAACTGATCCTCGGTCGCTTGTGCCACGCGCAACAGGTCATCTCCGGCCTCGGTAGGGGTGTAGCCGCGCGCGTGGCGCTGGAACAGTTTGGTCCCCAACCGGGCCTCAATTGCATCGATGTGGCGGATCACCGTCGCATGGTGAACGCCCAGCACCTCGGCCGCACCGCTGACGGTGCCCATGCGGGCCACTTGATAGGCAGTTCTCACTTCGTCCCAATTGTCCACGGCGCCACCTTACTGTGCAAATTCCAACATCAACTGTTGATGTATCCGAGTTTTGTTCACGTACGCAACATCCATATTGGGGCCAGACGAGAAATCCCTATCCACAAGGACCCGGTGAAATGACCAAAACCATCCTGCATATCGACGCCTCGGCCCGCCGCGAAGGCTCTGCCACCCGTGATTTGTCCGACCGCATCGTCAAGCATCTGGGCGCCGGGCGCATCATCCGCCGCGATCTGGCCAGCCCCCTGCCCCTGCTGACCGAAGACTGGATCACTGCTAACTTCACCCCCGCCGATCAGCGTGACGAGACCCAGCGCGATCAGCTGGCGCTGTCGGATACGCTGGTGAACGAACTGCAAGAGGCCGACACCATCATCGTTGGTCTGCCTATCTACAACTTCTCGGTGCCTGCAGCGTTCAAAGCCTGGATCGATCTGGTGGCCCGCGCCGGCCTGACCTTTAGCTACACCGAAAACGGCCCAAAGGGCCTGTTGGAAGGCAAACGCGCGGTTCTGGCCATTGCGTCGGGTGGTGTCCCCGTCGGGTCCGAGGTCGATTTCGCCACCAACTATGCCAAACATGTGCTGGGCTTTATCGGCATTCACGATGTGGACGTTGTTGCCGCCGACCAGATGGCTCTGGACGCAGAAACCACGCTGGCCAAGGCGCAGAAAGCCGTTCTGAAACTGGCGGCCTGATCGCCCGTACCTTTAGAAGCCTGCGCGCCCAGCCTGCTTTTGCAACGGTTGGGCGCACTTATTCTACGGCCTTGAATCAGGGCAGCCATTTCACCTCACACCCGACCCGGTCGAAGAACGCCATCAGATCAGCGCGCGTCATCGCAACGGTGCGGTCATTGACCAGCGGGTGCATGTAGATGACATCGGCCTGCTGCGCCGCACCATCCATAAAGAACCGCACATCGTTCTGCACCCCGTTGATCATCGCCAGCGGGCTGACCGCTCCGGGCCGGATACCGAGGTTCTGCAGCAACCGGTCCGCCGAACCGAAGGACAGGTTGCCCACGCCCAACTCCGCCCCCAGCGCCTTGAGGTCGATCTCGCGGCTTTGCTCTAGCGTCACCAGATAGTTTCGCTTTTTCTTGTCGCGCAGATACAGGTTCTTCAGGCGCAGAGCATTCTCACCCGGCACCATGAACTGATCCTCGACCGACTTTGAATCCTCAACCGTGCGCAGCGGCACATGGGTGTGCAGACGATATGTCAGACCCCAATCATCCAGCTGCGCCAAGAGCGCGTCCGAGCTAAGCGGTAGTGAGTCCTGAAAAGCGGATGATGCGTCCATGAGAACCTCCTGTTTGGCGCGCTCATCGCGCAACACGCGGACGAATTCAAGCCACGACAGTGCCAGAAATCAGTGTTAGCGTGCCGCCATGAAAGTAACGCGAAACACCCCAGATCAATTGATCCTTTCCAACACGCCATGGTTCATCGGCATCACGCTGGTGCTCTTTATCCTCTGTTTTGTTGGGGCTGGTTTGTTCATGGCCAGCGAGGGTGGTGAGGGCATATTGTTCGGCATCTTCTTTGCGGTCTTCGGCGGGGGGATGGGCTTTGGCGCATTCTGCGTCTTTGTGCGCCGCGTTCAGGTCATATTGGACCGCAACAGCAATAGCATCTTGATCCGTCGCCAATCCATCTTTGGATATGACACTGTAGAACATGAGCTGTCGAACCTGTCCCATGCCGAGGTGGAAACCACCACCTCAAGCCGCGACAGGACCACGTCCAAAATGCATCGTCCCGTTTTGATTCTGGAGAAGGGAATGAGCGCTGGGCGTCACCCGATTGTCGAAGCCTATGTCAGCGGGCACGGGGCGCAGCGGCTGGTGGATGCTGTCAATGACTGGCTTCCGGCGCTCAAGGTTGACTCTGACAGTCAATCCGCCTAAAGCCCCATCCAAACATCCGGAAGAGACGATCCTTCCGGTCCCTTGAGTCGTTCAGGGATCGCCCCCCACCAGCGAGTTTCGCCCGTGGGGGCAATTGTGTATTTAACCGGTGTTTCCTACCTAGGAAGTGCCATCAGATAACCGGCTAAGGAGGCCGAAGGCATGTTTGAAAATCTATCCGAACGCCTTTCTGGCGTCTTTGACCGGCTGACCAAACAAGGTGCTCTGTCCGAAGAAGACGTCAAAACCGCCCTTCGTGAGGTCCGGGTTGCGCTGCTTGAGGCCGACGTCTCGCTGCCGGTTGCCCGTGAATTCGTCAAGAAGGTACAGGAACAAGCAACTGGTCAGGCCGTCACCAAGTCGATCACCCCGGGTCAGCAGGTCGTCAAGATCGTGCATGACGCGCTGGTCGATACCCTGCGCGGCGAGGAAGACCCCGGCAAGTTGAAGATCGACAACCCGCCCGCCCCGATCCTGATGGTCGGCCTGCAGGGTTCGGGTAAGACCACCACCACCGGTAAACTCGCCAAACGCCTGAAAGAGAAAGAGGGTAAAAAGGTCCTTATGGCCTCGCTGGACGTTTATCGCCCGGCGGCGATGGATCAGTTGGCCGTTTTGGGTACTCAGGTTGGTGTGGATACCCTGCCGATCGTTCCCGGCCAGAAACCCGTCGATATCGCCAAGCGCGCCAAGCAGCAGGCAACGCTGGGTGGCTACGACGTCTACATGCTGGATACCGCGGGCCGCCTGCATATCGACGAAGTCCTGATGGATGAGGTCGAGCAGGTTCGCAACGCAGTCGATCCGCGTGAAACCCTGCTGGTAGTCGACGGCCTGACCGGTCAGGTCGCCGTTGAGGTCGCCGAGGAGTTTGACGCCAAGGTCGGTATCTCGGGCGTGGTTCTGACCCGGATGGACGGGGACGGGCGCGGCGGTGCGGCGCTGTCGATGCGCGCGGTCACCGGCAAGCCGATCCGCTTTGTGGGTCTGGGCGAGAAGATGGACGCGCTTGAAACCTTCGAGCCGGACCGGATCGCCGGTCGTATTCTGGGCATGGGCGACATCGTTGCTCTGGTCGAAAAGGCCCAGGAAACGATGGAGATGGAACAGACCGAGCGCATGATGAAGCGCATGGTCAAAGGTCAGTTCAACATGAACGACCTGAAAATGCAGCTGGAGCAGATGATCCAGATGGGCGGCATGCAGGGCATGATGGGCATGATGCCCGGCATGAACAAAATGGCCAAGCAGATGGATCAGGCCGGTCTGGACGACAAGATACTGCGCCAGCAGATCGCCATGATCCAATCCATGACCAAACGCGAACGCGCCAACCCGCAATTGCTGCAGGCCAGCCGCAAGAAACGGATTGCAGCCGGTTCCGGGATGGAGGTCAGCGACCTCAACAAGCTTCTCAAGATGCACCGGCAGATGTCGGACATGATGAAAAAGATGGGCAAGATGGGCAAAGGCAAGATGCTGAAGCAGGCCATGAAAGGCATGTTTGGCAAAGGCGGCCCATCGCCCGAAGAAATGGCTGCAGGCATGGACCCCAAGGCGCTGGAGCAGGCGGCCAAGGCGATGGGTGGCAAGATGCCCGGTATGCCCGGCATGGGCGGTGGCATGGCTCTGCCTCCGGGCCTTAGCGGGTTTGGCAAGAAGAAGTAAATGAACGCCATCGCCCAACATATCCCCCGGCTTGAGACCGAGCGCCTGATCCTGCGCGCGCCATCCGAGGCCGATCTGGACGCGGACAGCGCCTTCTTCGCAAGCGATGCTGCGAAATATGTCGGCGGGCCTCTGCGTAGGGATGAAGTGTGGCGGGTGATTGCCCTGCATTTTGGTCATTGGGCTCTGCGTGGCTATGGATATTGGAGTGTCGATGAAAAAGACACCGGCGCCTATGTCGGTCGGATCGGCCTGTGGTTCCCCGAAGGTTGGCCGGAGCCTGAAGTGGGTTGGACTTTGATGACACATGCCACCGGCAAGGGATACGCGACCGAGGCCGCTTTGGCCGCGCGCGCCCATGCCTATGACGTGCTGGGCTGGGAAACGGCCATTTCGCTGATCGACCCGGAAAACCACGCCAGCAAGGCCGTGGCCAAACGGTTGGGCGCCGCATTTGATTACCACTACGAACACCCGAAATTCGGCACCACCGAGATCTGGAGGCATCCGGCTCCAGCTGATCTGGTGAATGGCGGCATGGAGGCCTACGCATGACCAACCCCGTGACGCGGGCTGCCGCGCTGTTGAAAGAACATCGCGAAAGCATCGACCGGCTGGACGCGATCCTTGTCTATACGCTGGGCGAGCGATTCAAGCACACGCAGGCCGTTGGCAAGCTCAAGGCTGAACACGAACTTCCCCCGTCCGATCCCTCGCGCGAGGCTGCGCAGATCGCTCGGCTAGAAGACCTGGCGAAACAGGCCGATCTGGACCCCGACTTCGCCAAGGCTTTTCTGAATTTCATCATTCAGGAAGTCATCCGACACCACCGGAAACATCAGGAATAATCATCCGTTTCCACGAATACCAAGAATAACCGGGCACTTCCCGGTCACGCCATCCAAAGGAGATACCACCATGGCAATGAAAATTCGTCTCGCCCGCGGCGGCTCGAAAAAACGTCCCTTCTACCGCATTGTGGCTGCTGACAGCCGTATGCCCCGCGACGGCCGTTTCATCGAGAAACTGGGCACCTACAACCCGCTGCTGCCGAAAGACAGCGAAGAGCGCGTGAAAATGAACATGGAGCGCGTTCAGTACTGGCTGGATCAGGGCGCACAGCCCACCGACCGTATCGCACGTATGCTGGAAGCTGCTGGCGCGAAGGACAAAGCCGAGCGTAACAACCCCAACAAGGGTACTCCGGGCAAGAAAGCTCAAGAGCGCGCGGAAGAAAAAGCTGCAAAGGCCGCTGAAGCTGCCGAAGCTGCTGCTGCACCGGCTGAAGAAGCGGCTGCAGAAGAATAAGCAGGCGGGCGCGTGCAGGATCAGACTTTCACCGACGATTTTCGCACGCAGTTCGACCTGTTGATGCGGCTCCGGCGCGACGTGCGCCGGTTCCGCACCAACGCGATAGACGAGGCAGTGCTGACACGCTGCCTCGACGCGTTTCGGCTGGCTCCCTCGGTGGGGCTAAGCGAACCCTGGCGCGTGATCCGCGTCGAGAGCAAGGCCGCACGGGCGGCGGCGCTGAAGAATTTCCAAACCGCAAATGCCAAAGCCCTGGCTGGATATTCCGGTGAGAAGGCGCAGCTTTACAGCGGTCTTAAACTGTCGGGCATGCAAGAGGCTCCGGTGCAACTGGCAGTGTTCTGCGACGATGCCACCGACAAGGGCCAAGGTCTGGGCGCGGGCACGATGCCCGAGATGCGGCGTTATTCCGTGGTTTCGGCCATCACGTTGTTCTGGCTGGCTTTGCGCGCGCAGGGGCTGGGTTTGGGCTGGGTATCCATTCTTGACCCAGACCAGATGGCCCGCGATCTGGACGTGTCCGAGAACTGGCGCCTCATCGGCTATTTTTGCGTTGGCTGGCCCGAGGAACTGTCGGATACACCCGAACTGGAACGCGTCGGATGGGAATGCCGCGACGACACTCTGCCGGTTGAGGTGCGATAGACAAATGTTCGCGCTGATACGACTTCCCATCCTGTTGATGATCGCCTTTATTGTGGGGGTGTTCTTTGAACGCTCGAACCAACGAGAGGCCTGTGCCGCGCATGGCGACTGGCAGGACGGGCTATGTGTGACGGATGGGCCAAATGAGTGATCTGATCTGCGTCGGCAGCATTGCGGGATCGTATGGCGTACGCGGTGAGGTGCGGCTGAAAAGCTATTGCGCCATTCCTGAGGATATCGAAACCTACTCCCCTCTGACCGATGAGGCGGGCAAAGAACGGTATCCGCTGCTCCTGACACGGTCCATAAAGAACGGTTTTGCGGCGCGACTGGGCGGCGTTGAAACCAAAGAGGACGCCGATGCATTGAAGGGCCTGCGCCTGTTCGCGCGTCGCGATCAGTTGCCATCACTGCCCGATGACGAGTTTTATCATACCGACCTGATCGGGCTTGAAGTCTATGACACCGGCGGAACCCTGCTGGGACGAGTCAAATCGGTACAGAACCATGGCGCAGCCGACCTGCTTGAACTGCACGGACCGGGCTTGAAAGCCACGGTTTTGCTGCCCTTCACTCTGGAAGTAGTACCGACGGTGGATCTGGACAAAGGCCGTATTGTCGCCGACCCACCTGAAGGGCTGATCTGATGCGCCGCGTCTTGCTGCATCTGGGTCTGCACAAGACGGGCACTACCGCGGCGCAATCGTTTTTGTATGAGAACAGAGAACTGATCTGGCCACACTTCGCGTTGGTTCTGCCCTATCGCACCCGCAAGTCAGGCCTGTCACGCGCGGCCACCAACCATTCCGTCTATGGGACCGTAGGAACCCTGTCCGAATTCGGTACGCAAGTGTCAGACTTTCTGGACACGCTCGAATTCGGCGACAAACGCGGCCTGATCGTCAGCGAAGAAAACTTTGCAGGCCTACGACCCAGTCGAAACATCGAACAGGGTTATGCAGCGACCCCTGAACTTGCCGCCTGTCTGGTGGATGCGGTCCGCCATCGTTTTTCCGGGCAAGAGGTCGAGATTACGGTCTACCTGTCCCTTCGGCAACGTGGCGG
Organism: Ruegeria arenilitoris; assembly: GCF_013032445.1. GTDB lineage: Bacteria > Pseudomonadota > Alphaproteobacteria > Rhodobacterales > Rhodobacteraceae > Ruegeria > Ruegeria arenilitoris_F. Next base: position 69,281 of record NZ_WQCA01000010.1, read on the forward strand.
CTGGCTGCGCAGTCTCTGGGCGCATGATCTGGAGCGCATGCGTCAAGTCTATGATTTAGAGACCTTCCAAGACCACCTGGAACAGGTCGCGCCCCTGCAGGATACGGTGGAGCAAATCGAGAACAGGCTGCCTTCGGTCACGGTCACGACAGAGTGGCTTGAGGAATTGCAGCTGCGCCGCTATGGACCCGGCACCCCGTTTGCCGAGTATCTGAAATTGCCGCGCGACAAAGCCAAGCTTCTGGTGCCGCCGTCAAAGGTTAACAACCGCCTGCCCGAGGATGTCTTGGCCGAGTTGCTGGAACTGAACCGTTCGCGGCTGGACGAAGGTGCTCTGATTGAACAGAAGAAGGCAGTAATCGACCGCGCGAAAGGCGCGCTGATTGGCACGACATGACAGACAAGCCCAGTAAATCTCATGGTCGCAAGGCGATCCGCCCAACATTGAAGCCGCGCGAGCTGCTGACCCCCACACCCGACCTGCATGGCGTGTGGAAAGCCAAGATCATCACCCTGTTCCCGTCCGCCTTTCCGGGCGTTTTGGGAGAAAGCCTGACCGGCAAGGCGCTGCAAGAGGGTCTCTGGCAGCTGGAAACCGTCGATCTGCGCCAGTTCGGCATCGGCAAGCACCGCAACGTGGATGACACGCCTGCTGGCGGTGGCGCAGGTATGGTACTGCGCGCCGACGTGTTGGGCGAGGCGATTGAACAGACCATGGCCGGTGTGCAGGGCAACTGGCCGCTGATCTATCTCAGCCCCCGTGGCCGCCGGATGGACCAACGCATGATGCAGAACCTGGCACGTTGCGACGGCATGACCCTGCTGTGCGGCCGTTTCGAGGGCGTCGATGAACGGGTGCTGGAGCATTTCGGCGTGCAGGAGGTCTCCTTAGGTGATTTCGTCATGACCGGCGGAGAAATCGCTGCGCAGGCGCTGATCGATGCGACCGTGCGGCTGATCCCCGGCGTGCTGGGCAATCAGGCCTCGGCCGAGGAAGAGAGCTTTTCTTCTGGCCTGCTGGAGCATCCACAGTATACCCGCCCCGCCGAATGGAAGGGCCGCCCGATACCCGACATCCTTATGTCCGGGCACCACGGGCGCATTGCCAACTGGCGACACGAGATGTCGGAACAGATCACCCGCGAACGGCGACCCGATCTGTGGGAAAACTATCGGAAGGACGGGGACTAACCCCCCGCCTTCCAACGCGCCCAGGTCTCGGGGTGGCCGTTGAACGTGTTGATATCCACCTTGCCCTGTACGCCCGGCACCAGCCCAGTGCCGGTGTACTGCCAGAATCGCCAGGGGGATTTCGGATAGACTTTGTGCGGATGGCCCGCGACCGAGCGTAACCAGAACTCGGTTCCTCGCAGGCGGGCAATATCGGTGTCGTCATGAAAATCCACGGTCGTATAGACAATGGGTCGCCGCCCATAGTGACGCTCTAAAATATCCAGGAATCGTTTGGCCTCGGCACGAACTTTGGCACCATCGGGGCGCAATCGACAGGTTTTGGAATGAGGCGTCCACTCCATATCCAGCACATGCGGCAAGTCGGCCCCTTTTGGCACGTTCTGAATGAACCATCGCGCCTGTTCATGCGCCGGGCGGCAGAAGTAATAATAGTGATACGCACCCCACGGCACCCCTGCCGCCTGCGCGCCACGTCGGTGGTCATCAAACATGGGATCGAATACATCACCGCCCTCGGTGGCTTTGATGAACACGAAACTGACACCCGACGCCTTAGCCCGGCGCCAGTCAATCGGCCCCTGCCAGCGTGACACGTCCAGCCCGTGCACCGGGTAATGACCGGGATGCCGCCCGTCCCAGTCATGCGGGTCGGCATCTCCAAAGGCCGGATAGATGACCGAAGGGGACGTCGTACTCAGAAACGCTTTGGTCTCGACCTGTTGGGGCGGAGGGGTACTGCGACCGCAGGACAGGGTCGCAAGGGCCATGGCGGCCAGCATCAACGCAGTGCGCATGATCTGTTCCTGTTTTAAATTTCTGCTCGTATAATTGGAACCAGAATGCCTGATCAGCCACATAAGGCAACGGCGTATTTTGCGGATGGCGAAAACCCACCGTCCAGCTTTGAAAATATGGCGTTTTTGTCTTGATCCCTGTCCGAAAACTCCTTAAAGCAGCGCCATCCGGTGCCGCAACTTCGCGACTCCGGTGTTTTGGTTTGCAAAATGGCGCAACGCTCGGCTTTCTTCAGCCACGGCGTGTCAAGGCAGACCAGGCACAAGGAACATTCGATCTGACCTCTGGCGGGCTGTACGCAGGACCCGGTGAAGACCAAGAGCTCTCAGGCCGTGCTTAACTTCGTGGGCCAACCACGAGCAGATAGGAGAAACTGCGATGGACCTGATCGCACAGCTTGAGGCGGAACAGATTGCCGCCCTGGGGAAAGACATCCCCGATTTCAAAGCCGGTGACACCATCCGTGTCGGCTTTAAAGTGACCGAAGGCTCGCGCACCCGTGTGCAGAACTACGAAGGCGTCTGCATCGCGCGCAAAGGTGGCAGCGGCATTGCCGGTTCGTTCACCGTCCGCAAAATTTCGTTTGGCGAAGGCGTGGAGCGTGTGTTCCCGCTGCACTCGACCAACATCGACAGCATCACTGTTGTCCGCCGCGGCCGCGTCCGTCGCGCCAAACTGTACTATCTGCGCACCCGTCGCGGTAAATCCGCACGTATCGCAGAAGTTACCAACTACAAACCCAAGGCTGGCGCCGAGGCGTAAGGAGCGGAAAGATGAAAAAAGACATCCATCCCGATTACCACTTCATCGACGTCAAAATGACCGACGGCTCGATCGTGAAAATGAAATCCACCTGGGGCTCCGAAGGCGACCAGCTGGCTCTGGAAATCGACCCCTCCTCGCACCCCGCGTGGACCGGTGGTTCGTCGCGCCTGATGGACGCCGGCGGCCGCGTGTCGAAGTTCAAGAAGAAATACGAAGGTCTGGGCTTCTAAGCTTGATCTGCATGAAATGCGAAAGGCCGTCCTTCGGGGCGGCCTTTTTCTTTTACCGTGTTCAGAGGCTACACGTCATTACAAAGAAAGCCGAGGTAGATTGCGGATCGCTTATACCGATCACGTCAAGGGCTGGCGGATTCTGTTTTAGCCGGTAACATATACCCAGCCACGACGGAGACCCTGAAAATGCCCCAGTACAATGACATGATCGAGCTTTCGGTAGAGGATATGGACCTGATCGAAACGGCGTTGCGCGGCTCGGTCGCCTCGTTGTCGCAGGCCGCGATGGATGAGGGTGAGGACGGCAACACGGACCGCGAAGACACATTGCGGCGCATTCACGATCTTCTGGGCAAGCTGCACGATCAGAAGGTTTTTTATCGCCCTAAAGAAGGGGTGTATCTGGGGGGCTAAGCCTGACAAAACCACAGCGCGCTTATCGAGGCTCGCGCGTCAGGTCTGCAGCGCTATGCAGCGGCGGCACTGGTCCGCGCAGCAACATCAGCGCCAAGGCCATGCCGACCAGCGCGGCAATCGCAGCCACCAGCATGGCGCTGTCAAAGGCGTTATCCTGTAAATCCCGAAGCGCTTTGGCTAGGGCGGTTCCGGACGTCGGGTCCAGCCCCGCGATTAGCTGCTGAATCTGGCTGGGTGTACCGTGGGTCAGCGCATGAGCCAGATCCTCGCGCTGGGTCGATCCGGCAGGCAGCGCGTTGATGACCTCCGACAGGCCACGGCGTTTAGTTATGGACTCTGCAAGACCTCCAACCACAGCACCCAGTGTAGCGCCGAAATAAAGGCAGGCGTTGATCACGCCTGAGCCCTGCCCCACATGCTCTTCCGGCAACAGGCGTAGGCCAAGGCGCGGAAGCAGCGAGAAACAGATGCCCATCCCGATGCCGACAATCAGCAGTTTCCACCATATCTCGGCATACTGCGTGGTGTTCGTGGTTGTCATCAGCAAAAGGAACCCGCAGGCCATCGCTCCAAGACCAATCGCAACTGGCCATTGAAAGCTGTAGGGCGCCAAAAACCTTGGTGCGGTGACCGAGATGACAAACATGCTGAGGCTGAGCGGCATGATCGCCAATCCTGCGCCGATTGAGGAATACCCAAAGGCATCCGGCGACTGAACGAATGTGTTGAAATAGACAAAAAAGCAGAACAGCGTGAAGCCAGTAAAGAACATCCCCGCTGCAGCCATGAAATAACGCGGGTGGCGGAAATAGCGCAGTTCGATCAGCGGGTCATCGGCACGACGTGAAACGATGACCAGAACAACCGTCGCCAACGCAGCAATCGCAAGTGGAACCAGCGTGAGCGGCGTGGCCCAGCCTCCGCTTTCGCCATTACTGAGCGCAAAGGACAGTGGCCCAAGGAACAAGAGGATGGCAACAGCCCCCGGGTAATCAAACTCTGCCCCGGCAAGCCGCGTGTCAGGCACGTATTTCCGCTTGCTGACATGCAGCCCTATGGCAAAGGCCACAGCAAGTAACACCAAATCAGCCGCAAAAACCGCCCTCCAACTGACATAATGCCCAAAGGCTCCGCCGACGATTGGCCCGATACCAATGGCCAGACCAACAATCGCGCCCCACGCCCCGGTAACGCTGGCGCGTTGTTCTTCAGGCGTGGCGGCGGTCAGCAGCGACAGAGATGTTCCGAACAGCGCGGCGGCGCCTGCCCCCTGAGCACCGCGTCCAAACAACAACATGGCCCCATCCTGCGCAAACAGGACCGAGGCCGATCCGATGGCAAAAACGATCATGCCAAGGAAGAACACACCCATCTTGCCGGTGATATCCCCCATTCGACTAACGATAGTGACAAGCGAGGCGCTGGCTACCGTATAGGTCGCCATTACCCACTGCAGCCCGGACGGGGTCAGATCGAACTCGGCCTTGAGGTTGGGCAGGATGGTGGCGACAGCGGTGGTGTTGAACCCCACGACCATCATGCAGATCGCCGTCATCGCCAGCACCACACGGGCGCGGGCTTGCGGGGTCACGTCTTCCAAGGCCTTTTCACGCATCAAATTGCCCTCAAACTACAAGTGTTTAACGCAATTATTCAGCAGTTTAGCGATTTTTGCCTCTGCGCATAGTGTCTGCGTCAGATCCAGTAGGACAGCGCAACCGGCAACACCACAATCGTGCTGAGAGTCGAGACCAGAATGAACCCGGCGACATCCGGGCCGTATTCCGGTACGTGTTGGTCGATGAACAGGTAAGTCGCCACCGATGACGGCATCAGACAGCACAGGATGACAGCGCCGCGTTCAGCCCCGGTAAAACCGAACGTCCAAACCAAGGCGCTGGCGATCACAACAGCCATCGCCAGATGCAGGAGGGTTAAAACCACCGCCCGACCAAGGCTTTTGATCTGCAACGTCGCCAGAGTATGGCCTAACGTCAGCAGCATGAGCGGGATCGAGAGCCCACCGAGAATGTCAAAGGATTTAGCCACGGGCTGCGGCAGGCTGTACCCGGTGGCCATAAGGATCAAAGAGATCACCACCGCATAAATGATCGGCGATGTGGCAAGTTTCTTGGGCGAGAACTCTCCAGCCGGAATCCACATTCCGACGGTGAAGATACTGATCAGGACGACGACTACGAAGCCCATCGTATAGGCCATTCCTGCGTCGCCTAGCGCCAACAGAGTGATCGGCAGGCCAATGTTTCCGACATTGCCATGCATCAGCGGCGTAAGAAACGCCCGAACCGGTAGGCGCATCGCCTTCAGCGCAATGAACCCCAAAACCCCAAACCCGGCAATGGCCAGCGCGGCGGCCGCCATCACATCCAGAAACGTATCGACGGCGATATGGGTTGTAGACAGATGTGAGATGATCAGCGTCGGATACCCCACGCGCGAGACGATCCCGCCTATCACCTTGTTGTCGAACGGAGCTTTGATGAGGGCTAAACAGTAACCGATTCCGGCGCAAATCAACACGGGCAGGACCACGTTTAGAACGTTCAGAAACAGATGGTCCAACGGCTGCCCCTATCGGTTTTTCCTGTCCCGAACAGTGAAACAGGCCGCTATGTTTGGCAAGTCGGCAGCCTAACCCGCGTTCCTGCCTTGGTTTTCCAAATTAGAGCCTGATAACACCGATTGAGGTTCTTCCCTTCCCGCTTTCCACAACATATAGTGGCTCGCAACAACGTGTGGGCAAGCACGGCGGGACATGGGAATACAAGCATGGCACATATCATCGTAGTGGGGAACGAGAAGGGCGGCGCAGGCAAATCGACCGTGTCGATGCATGTGGCCACTGCTTTGGCTCGGCTGGGCCACAAGGTCAGCACACTGGATCTTGACCTGCGCCAACGCAGCCTCGGTCGCTATTTCGAGAACCGCGGCAACTTCATGAACGGCTCAGAAGCGCGGCTGCCCAGCCCGCGCCACCATGACTTGCCCGAGATCGATCCAAAAAATCTGAAGCCCGGTGAGAACATCTATGACCACCGCCTGTCGGCCGCCGTGGCCGAGTTGGAAAGCGACAGCGACTTTATTCTGATCGACTGCCCCGGCTCACACACCCGCCTTAGCCAGGTGGCGCACTCTCTTGCCGACACTCTGATCACGCCCCTGAATGACAGTTTCATCGACTTTGACCTGCTGGCGCGGATCGATTCAAAGGGTGAGAAAATCCTCGGACCATCGGTTTATTCCGAGATGGTCTGGAACGCGCGGCAGCTGCGGGCTCAGGCTGGGTTGAAACCCATTGACTGGGTCGTCGTGCGCAACCGCGTTGGTACGCAGCGCATGGTCAACAAGGAAAAGATGCAGCGCGCGATTGAGATGCTGTCCCAGCGCATCGGTTTCCGCGTTGCTTCGGGGTTCTCTGAGCGGGTGATCTTCCGCGAACTGTTCCCCCGCGGCCTGACCCTGCTGGACCTCAAGGATATCGGGGTGAAACAGCTGAACATCTCGAACATCGCCGCGCGGCAGGAACTGCGCGACATGATGAAAGAGCTGAACCTGCCGGGCGTCGAAATCGATTTTTAAGGGGCTTGCACGCTGATGGCTGCGTGCAACCGACAAGAATTGGACGCTGCCAGCGCGACGGAGACCAAGTTTAATTGGCAGCTAGCGAGTCAAACTCCTGAACAAGGTATGTGACGTTGACCTTGTGCACTTTCCACCCGTCAACTGTTCTGTGCACGCCAATTTCATAATCCACCCAGCGGTAGCCGCGCAGTGTGCCGCCATCGTCAGCAAAGTCGCCGGCGGGCGTGTTCTCCAGCACGATGACACCTTTGCTAAAGACGGTCGCAGTGTCCGCATCCTCAAAGAAAACGCGATCATTAGAAGTCACGTGGTGAATGACCAGTTTCTCTGCGGTTTCATAAAATCCTTTCCAGCGTGTCAGGATTTCTTCTTCTGACTTCACCACTGGTGCGCCATTCACAGGCTCACCGATGGTGGTTTCGATATCGCCATCCAAAAGATCAGCCGTGACGTCCCATTGCTGAGTGTCAACGCTGAGCGTGAGATTGGTGGCGGTGCGCTGGATTTCGAGAACATCGACAATGTTTTCTGCCGAGATCGGGGTTCCGAGCGTTTTGTTGACCAACGCAATTTCTCCTTCTGCTAGTGCCGGTGCGACCGAATGCACAAACGCTGCGGTGCAAAGAGCTGATTTCAAACCCATGACGGTTCTCCTTTTATGTGCTGGTGCTGGCGCGTCGTTTTCAGTTGCGCCGATGGACAAATGTAAACACAGCGTTTACTTATTAGATGGGACCGTTAAATGTAAACAGTTTATTTACATTTTGCGTTGATGACGAAGGAAATGACGTGAAACTAACTGATAAAAAAAGAAAAAATATTCTTGAAGCAGCAGTGCAAGAGTTTCAGGAACACGGGTTCCGAGGGGCGAAAACGACACGGATCGCCAGCAAGGCGGGTGTTTCGAGTCGCACGCTTTACAACCACTTCGACAGCAAGGAGGCTTTGTTTCAGGAAATCTCGGAAGCGATGATCAGGAAAAAGGGTGCCATTGGCCATGTCCCCTTTGATCCGGATCGTGACCTGAAAACACAGTTCGAAGAGCTGATCACCAAATATGTTGAGAAGCTGACCGAACCGGAAACCATAGCCATTACGCGGATGGTGACCGCAGAAATGCTGATCGATCCTGAACGTTCCAAAGCCTATGCCGCAGAAGTTGCAAAGTTACAGAATCCAGTAACCGGTTTGATCTCAGAAGCAATGGAGGCTGGTGCCCTTCGCGCCGCTGATGCTCAGTATGCCTCAAGGCAATTGCACAGCCTCATAAGAGAGTTCTTCTACACGCCCGAATTCATGCTTGGGGCAAAGCAAGATACAGACGGCATTATGTCGGATTGCTTAGACATGTTCCTGTCTCATTATTCGGCGAGCCACAAATAACGGCTAGGTGGTGATTTAACATTCAACAGACCGGTCGTTTCTGCAACTTGGAGCGGCGAGCATTTAGGGCTCAAAACTCGCGATCTATACACTTGGTTGCGTGTCCGCTGCCTGATACACCGTGAACAGCTCTTTTGGTTCAGTCACGCCACGCAACATGTAGCGCCCGACTGAAACCAGATCCTGGCCGCAAGGCTGCGACGCGCGCGCGACGTTGTCCGAGATCAGGATCCGCTGCCCAAGTGATCGGTGCATTCCGGCAATCCGGGCAGTCTGGTTCACCGCGGGTCCGATTACGGTAAAGTCTAAACGTGTTTCGGATCCGATATTTCCATACAGAATCTCGCCCGCGTGCAGGGCAAGGGTGAAGCTGGCCACCGGCAGGCCATCAGCCTTACGCCGGGCATTCAGTGCCTCTATCCTTTCCTGCAACACAGGGACCGCTTTCAGCGCAGCGCGTGCGTCCTCATCAATTTCACCGACGTCGAACATCGCCATCAGCCCGTCGCCCATGAATTTTAGGATGTTGCCGCGATTATCGTGCACCACTCCAACGGCCACGGCCAAGTAGTCGTTCAACATGTCGATGATTTCGTTGCCCGGCAACTCTTCGGAAAGGCTGGTAAAACCCTCAAGGTCAAAGTTCCAGATCACCGCATCAATCTGTTGCAATGAACCGCGCCGGATTTCGCCCGACAACACCCGGCGCCCCGCATCGCGGCCCAGATATACACGCATCAGGTCCTTTGAAATCCGGGCGCTGGACGCAGATTTCAATGCCAGACCCAGATGCGGCAACGCTGTGTTTATCAGCGCCAGGTCGTGGTCCTGAAAACCCTCGGGCGCATTCGACGTCCATGACATCAGAACTCCATCAACTGCTTCTTTGCTATCCCCTGTTACGCTCTGGGTCGGCACATTAAAGCTGACCCCCGTCGCGTAATAATCGGTGGCCCCGATCTGGCGCAGGTCGTTCAGCAAGGGAAACCGGCTGACTTCGTTCTGGTCGATCAGGCGCTCACGGACTTCATCCAACTCATTGGTGAAGATGGCGTAAAGGGGGCTTCGCTTCCATTGGTCGCTGGGTTCTTCGGTATACACAAAGGTCTCGGATTCACCACCTTGCCCTTCGTACCAGCTGAACCCGGTGCCTCCATAAACAGGATGCAACGCAGACTGTGCCGCGTGAAAGCGCATCAGGGGAACACCAAGCTCCAACAGCTTGTTGCAGTAGCCGTCCAGCAATTCTTCTTTGGGCGCGCCTTCAAGGCCACGAGTCACGATCCATTCAATAAGATCAGTTGATTTCGCCGTAACGGCGTTCGGGGTCGTCATGTTGTTATTATTCCAGTGTCCGCTCTGGTTGTCATCTGGGGGCCAGAGGCCTGAAATACCAGCCGTCAATCCATATGGGCCAATTGGCGGAGCATTTTACGCAAAAGCGCGACCTCATCCACGCTGAACTGGGCAACCAGATTTGAATCATACTGCTCGGCTATGCCAATCAGTTCTCGATACACAGACTGTCCGTAAGACGTCAGCGTCAGGTTTTCCACCCGACCATCAGCCTCACTTCGGCTACGTACCAGAAATCGCCGCGTCTCGAGCCTGTGGACTGCCCGGCTGATCTTGGTTTTGTGGAGATGCGCGCGCTCACCAATCTCTTTCGCGGTCATTTCGCCGTAATTACCCAAGTGGAACAGGACCCGCCACTCGGTGCGCAACATGCCGTATCGGTCTTTGTAAACCTGCTGAAACTCTAACGAGCTTTCCTCGGCTGCGCGATTCAGCAGGTAGGGCAGGAAATTCTGCAGATTAAAGTCATCTTTTTTGGTGGAATCGTCTTGTGTCATGCTTGTTAGTTACAAAATCAACTATTATCCCTCAAGCATTAAGCGGAGGAACGCAGGATGAACCATCCGACTGATCCACATGAAATGACACAAGCCAGCACGCAGGTCGGCACTCATGCGGGCTATATGCCTGGCTTTGGTAATGACTTTGAAACCGAAGCCCTGCCGGGTGCGCTGCCGCAGGGGATGAACAGCCCGCAGCGATGCAACTATGGTCTCTATGGTGAGCAGCTCAGCGGCACTGCCTTCACAGCCAACCCGCCCGAGCGGACCTGGTGCTATCGCATACGGCCATCGGTAAAACACTCGCATCGCTACGAAAAGATCGACCTGCCCTATTGGAAGTCCGCGCCTTTTGTCGACCCGGACGTGATCAGCTTAGGCCAGTACCGTTGGGATGCGGTGCCGCATTCCGATCAGGGGCTAACCTGGCTGACCGGCATGCGCACGATGACCACGGCAGGGGATGTAAACACGCAGGTCGGCATGGCCAGCCACATCTATCTGGTCACCGAGTCGATGGTGGATGACTATTTCTACTCGGCCGATTCCGAATTGCTGGTAGTGCCACAAGAGGGCCGTCTGCGCTTTGCCACCGAGCTGGGGATCATCGACCTTGAGCCAAAGGAAATCGCCATCATACCGCGTGGATTGGTCTACCGGGTCGAGGTGCTAGAGGGCCCTGCGCGCGGATTCGTCTGTGAGAACTACGGCCAGAAATTCGAACTGCCCGGCCGTGGGCCTATCGGCGCCAACTGCATGGCCAACCCGCGCGACTTTAAGGCGCCTGTCGCGGCGTTTGAGGATCGCGAGGTGCCCTCGACCGTCACCGTCAAATGGTGCGGGCAATTCCACACGACCAAGATCAATCAAAGCCCGCTGGATGTGGTGGCGTGGCACGGCAATTACGCGCCTTACAAATACGATCTGCGCACTTACTGCCCGGTCGGCGCGATCCTGTTCGACCATCCTGATCCGTCGATTTTTACCGTGCTGACCGCGCCTTCGGGGCAACCGGGCACGGCCAATATCGACTTTGTCCTGTTCCGCGAACGCTGGATGGTGGCCGAAGATACGTTCCGCCCGCCTTGGTATCACAAGAACATCATGTCCGAGCTGATGGGCAACATATACGGCCAGTACGACGCCAAACCGCAGGGATTTGTTCCCGGTGGTATGAGCCTGCACAACATGATGTTGCCGCACGGGCCGGACCGCGAGGCATTCGAAAAAGCGTCGAATGCTAACCTCGGGCCGGACAAGCTGGACAACACCATGTCCTTCATGTTCGAAACCCGTTTCCCGCAGCATCTGACGCCATTTGCGGCCAATGAGGCCCCCTTGCAGGACGATTACATTGACTGCTGGACCTCACTTGAGAAAAAGTTCGACGGAACGCCGGGCAAAAAGTGAGGCTGTGATGAGCTTTGATATCTGGATCACCTATGTCGCCACTGTTCTGCTGTTGATGAGCACACCCGGGCCGAGCCAGTTGCTGATGTTGTCCAACTCGGCAACCAACGGGTTGAAGCGCGGGATCTTCACGGCAACCGGAGATTTGACGGCAAACCTGCTGCAAATGCTGGCGGCGGGTCTTGGTCTGGCAGCAATCATCGCCGCCTCGGGCGCAGCGCTGGCTGTGATCAAATGGCTGGGCGTGGCCTATCTGTTGTTTCTTGGGGTGAAGATGATCCTCAAAGCCGACCGGAAAGCGGCACAAGCAACCCCTCGCGCCAGCCGCAAGTCGCTTTGGATGCAGGGATTCATCACCTCTGCCGCCAATCCCAAGGCGGTGGTGTTCTTTGCCGCTCTGTTCCCGCTGTTCATCGATGGCGCGCTGCCGTTCTGGCCGCAATTCGCCATCCTCTCAGTCACCTATCTGACCATCGACGGGTTGTTCCTAACAGCCTATGGCGGCAGCGCCAGTTGGCTGGCGACGCGCCTCAAGGGCTCGGCGCGGCTGTGGCTGGATCGGGCTGGCGGCGGCTTCATGATATTGGCCGCCCTTCTGTTGGGGCTGAAATCCCTGCGCGACGCGCAATAAACTGACAAGGATCACAGATGCCATTGATGAAATCCTGGGTGACCTCGGCCAATGACGCCAACCACCCGTTTCCGCTGAACAACTTGCCTTATGGTGTCTTTTCGGTCGATGGGTCCGACCCGCATTGCGGTGTGGCAATCGGCGACATGATTCTGGACGTCACCGCAGCCGAGGCTGAAGGGGTTATCGAACTGGACGACGAACCTTTGTTCGATCTGCCCTTATGGAACCCGCTGATGGAACAAGGCCCCGCTGTCTGGGCCGCGTTGCGTGAACGTTTGACGTCTCTGCTGGCCGAAGGGTCTGAAGAGCAGGACAAGGTTGAACCCCTGTTGGTTCCGCAGGACAAAGCCGAGTTGCACATGCCATTCGCTGTCAGCGAATACACCGACTTCTATGCCGGACGTCACCATGCGCAAAACGTAGGTACAATGTTTCGCGGACCGGAAAACGCTTTGCCACCAAACTGGCTGCACATTCCGATTGGATATAATGGCCGGGCGTCTTCGGTTGTGGTGTCGGGTACCGATATCCGCCGCCCTTGGGGCCAATTGAAGTCGCCGGACCAAGAGAAACCCGCATTCCTGCCCAGCCGCCGCTTTGACATCGAGCTTGAGATGGGTGCCATCGTCGGCACGCCGTCGGACGGGCCGATCACGGTGCAGGAGGCCGACGACCATATTTTCGGTTACGTTCTGCTGAACGACTGGTCCGCGCGCGATATTCAGGCTTGGGAATACCAGCCGCTCGGCCCGTTTCAGGCCAAGGCCACCGCAACATCCATCAGCCCATGGATCGTGACCAAGGCCGCACTGGAACCGTTTCGCTGCGACACACCTTCGCGCGAGGTCGAATTGCTGGACCATCTCAAGGACTGCGGCCCGATGCTGTACGACATCGACCTGTCCGTGACGATGGCGCCTGAGGGTAAGCCAGCTTCCACGATTGCCCGGACGAATTACAAGCAAATGTACTATTCTGCCGCGCAGCAACTGGCCCACCATTCCACATCGGGCTGCCCGATGAATACAGGTGACCTGCTGGGGTCCGGCACAATTTCGGGTCCGACGAAACCGGAACGCGGCTCGCTGCTGGAACTCAGCTGGGGCGGAAAGGAACCGCTGACGCTGGACACCGGCGAGACCCGCAGCTTCATTGAAGACGGCGACACCTTGACCCTAACAGGCGTGGCAAAAGGAAAGGGCTACACAATCGGTTTCGGCGATTGCATCGGTACCGTATTGCCCGCTCATACGGCACCTTACACGCAGTAAAGGCAATTCGACGGCTAAGGAATTTCCGTCGCATTTGATCCAGATCGTTTTGCGGCGGAAATTTAGATGAAACCATTGGCTCAAGTCTTCTGCACCGCAGTGCCGAAGAACGAATTCTTGCGCGAAACCAGCGCCGGACCATCGGGGGAGAGCCCATGAACAAGATTTTCGAAGTTCCACTCTATGCCTATGAACGCAGCCCGGATCAGGATGTATCTGTACCTGTTCGACACAAAGTGATCGTGATCGGCGCCGGTCCGATAGGACTGGCCACCGCCATTGATCTGGCCCAACAAGGGGTCGAGGTTGTGGTGCTGGACGACAATGACAAGGTCAGTTTCGGCAGCCGCGCGATCTGCTTTTCCCAACGCACGCTCGATATTGCTGACCGTCTGGGCGCCGGGCGTCCGATGGTGGAAAAAGGTGTTCTGTGGAACGCGGGCAAAGTGTATTTCGATGAACGTCAGGTCTACGAATTCAACCTGCAGCCCGATACAGGCTACGCAAACCCAGCCTTCATTAACCTGCAGCAATACTATTTCGAGAACGCCCTTGTAGACCGGGTACGTGAATTGCAGGCCGAGGGGGCGCCACTGGAAATCCGCGGGCGCAATAAGGTCGAGGCCATTGGCACCCACGACACGCATGTCACGCTTGAGGTGGAAACCCCCGAAGGCCCCTATAACATTGAAGCCGATTGGCTGATCGCTTGTGACGGGGCGCATTCGCCGACGCGGCGGATGCTGGGGCTGGATTTCGAAGGCCGTGTGTTCGAAGACAACTTCTTGATCGCTGATGTGGTGATGGAGGCCGATTTCCCGACCGAGCGCTGGTTCTGGTTCGACCCCCCCTTCAATCGCGGGCAATCGGCGCTGTTGCACAAACAGCCCGACAATGTCTGGCGTATCGACCTGCAATTAGGTTGGGACATCGACAAGGAACGCGAACAACAGCCCGAAAACGTGATTCCAAGGCTCAAAGCGATGCTGGGCGAGGACGTAAAGTTCGATCTGGAATGGGTGTCGATCTACACCTTCCAATGTCGGCGCATGGAACGGTTCCGTTATGGCCGCGTGTTGTTCGCCGGAGACAGCGCCCATCAAGTCAGTCCGTTTGGGGCGCGCGGCGCAAACTCCGGAATGCAGGACGCGGACAATTTGTGCTGGAAGCTGAAGCTGGTCATCGACGGCAAAGCGCCTGAGATTCTACTGGACAGCTACAACCGCGAACGGGTTCAGGCAGCCGATGAGAATATCCGCATGTCCACACGTTCGACCGATTTCATTACACCGAAATCCGATATGTCGCGGCAGTTCCGGGATGCGGTTCTGGACCTCAGCGAGCATTTTGAGTTCGCCCGACCGCTGGTGAATTCCGGCCGTTTGAGCACGCCCTGCTCTTACGAGGGGTCCTCGCTCAGTTCGGCTGATGCCTTGAACGGGCCGGACATCACCCGCCCGGGCGCGGCCTGCCCGGACGCACCTTTGGGCGATGAATTCCTTTTGTCGAAACTGGCGGGTAAATTCACCCTGCTGACCATCGACGCCGACGCCCCCGACCGGATCGAGGAAGATGGCATCGAAGCCACCCGGCTGGCTCTGTCGGTCAAGGACGATCTGACGCTGGAACTCAAACGCCGCTATCTGGGCGACGCCACCAGCGCGGTTTACCTGATCCGCCCGGATCAGCACGTGGCCGCACGACGCGACAGTTTCGAAGAAAACGCATTCCGGCAGGCGATCCGCCGGGCCACCGGTAAGGAGTAAGCAAGATGGCCGATCTGATCCTCACCCCGAACCTAGACAATGGCGATGATTTCTATGCCGGGCTGCTAGCCGCCCATGACGGGTTGGAGAAATCCGAAAGTGATGCACTGAATGCGCGGCTTGTTCTGGTGCTGGCCAACCACATCGGAAACGCGGATGTGCTTGCGCAAGCCCTGAAATCCGCGGCGCTGAAGAACGGCTGATAGTATGGCCGAAGTGATCCTTTATGACTATGCCCAGTCATCGGCCAGCTACCGGGTGCGGATCGCGCTGAACCTGGCCGGGATCACCTATCGCACTGTGCCCGTCGATCTCAGGGACAGGGCGCAGAAATCGCAAACCCATCTGTCGCGCAACCCGCAGGGGCTGGTTCCGGTGCTCGAGATTGACGGGCTACGGCTGACGCAATCATTGGCGATCATCGATTACCTAGATCAGACCCGGGGTCTGGGTTTGCTTCCAGCCGAACCCGCGCACCGTGCCAAAGTGTCGGCTTTGGCGCAGTCCATTGCCGTGGATATCCATCCGGTTTGCAACCTGTCGGTTGCCCGGCACGCCGCTGCGCTGGGTGGCGGGACCGAAGGGACGCTGGGCGACTGGATGCACCACTTTATCCGCCCCGGCCTGCTGGCGTTCGAGGCGCTGTTGGCCGAGTTTGAACAGGCCCCCTATTGTGCGGGGTCTCAACCTAGTCTGGCCGACTTGTGCCTGATCCCGCAATTGTACAACGCGCGGCGCTGGGACGTAGACCTGTCCAACCTGCCGCGCAGTCTGGCAGTCGAGTCCGCCTGCGGCGAACACCCCGCCTTCATAGCCGCCCAACCCGAGGCCGCGACCTGATCTGACGCACAGCGCCTGTGTGCCCGCGTTGGTAGATCGGGCGACCTGCCCCGTGTATCCTGCGATACAAATGCAGGAGGCCCCAATGCCCGAGATCACCGGCTATCACGCCCATATCTATTTCGACGCCGAAACGCAGGCTGTCGCACAACAGGTTTGCGAAGAAGCCGCCCGCCGTTTTCCAGTTGAGATGGGCCGGATGCACGCCAAAAACGTTGGCCCGCACCCACGTTGGAGTTGCCAATTGGCTTTTGCCCCAGACGCGTTCGATCAGGTCATCCCCTGGCTGATGCTGAACCGGCAAGACCTGACCATCTTCACCCACCCGGAAACAGGTGATCATCTGGCCGATCACCGAGACCGTGCGGTGTGGATGGGTGAGATGCTGGAGCTTGACCTGTCGATCTTTGACAAGATGGGCGCCTAGGTCAGCGCCCGCGCCTGATCCCGCAGTTTGAACTTCTGGATTTTACCGGTCGAGGTCTTGGGCAACGCCCCGAACACCACTGTCTTGGGCGCTTTGAAATGGGCCATGTTGTCCCGGCAGAAGGCAATGATATCCGCCTCGCTGGCCTGCGCATCCGGTTTGAGTTCGACAAAGGCGCAGGGCGTCTCGCCCCATTTCTCATCCGGGCGCGCGACCACGGCGGCCTCCATCACGGCGGGGTGTTTGTAGAGGATATCTTCGACCTCGACCGATGAGATATTCTCGCCACCCGAAATGATGATGTCCTTGGACCGGTCCTTCAGAGCGATATAGCCGTCCGGGTGCATCACCCCCAGATCGCCCGAGGCAAACCAGCCGCCGCGAAAGGCCTTGTCCGAGGCCTCGGCGTTTTTCAGATAGCCTTTCATGACGACATTGCCCTGCATGAAAATCTCGCCCATCGTCTCGCCATCTGCGGGCACAGGTTCCAGTGTTTCCGGATCTGCCACCATCAACCCCGATAGCGCCGTGTAGGGAACCCCCTGCCGGACCTTGAGCGCCGCGCGCTCCTCAGCCCCTTTGCTGTTCCACTC
Source organism: Ruegeria arenilitoris (assembly GCF_013032445.1). Classification (GTDB taxonomy): domain Bacteria; phylum Pseudomonadota; class Alphaproteobacteria; order Rhodobacterales; family Rhodobacteraceae; genus Ruegeria; species Ruegeria arenilitoris_F. The sequence goes on from NZ_WQCA01000010.1 coordinate 86,468, forward strand.
GTCCTTCCACGCGCATACGACCGAGGGGCCGTAGGTTTCGGTTAGGCCGTAGACATGGGTCACTTCGATGCCCATGCTTTCCATGTTCTCAATCACCGCAGCAGGCGGCGGGGCACCTGCGGTCATCACCTTGATCTCATGATCGAAGTCCTTGAGGTGATCAGGGGCGTTCGCCAGCATGTTCAGAACAATTGGCGCGCCACAGAAATGGGTGACCTTTTCATCGCGGAAGGCGGCATAGATCGGCTCATCCCGCACTGCCCGCAGGCAGACCGACACCCCGGCATTGGCCGCCATCGCCCAGGGGAAACACCAGCCATTGCAGTGGAACATCGGCAAGGTCCACAGGTAGACTGAATGCTTGGGCATATCCCAGTCCAGCAGGTCCGAATGCGCGTTCAGCGTCGCGCCCCGGTGGTGATACACAACTCCTTTCGGATTGCCCGTGGTGCCCGAGGTATAGTTCAACGTGATCGCATCCCATTCGTCCTCGGGTAAGGACCACACGAAGTCCGGATCGCCCTCGGCCAGCAGCGTGTCATAGGTCAGGCTGCCCAGCTTTTCACCGCCGTCAAAGCTGGGGTCTTCGATGTCGATGACCAGAACGTCATGATCGACCTGTGTCAGAGCCTCTTTCACCACGCCCGAAAACTCAGGGTCAACCAGCAGCACCTTGGTCTCAGCATGGTTCAGGATGAAGGCGATAATCGGTGCGTCCAGTCGCGTGTTGATGGTGTTCAGCACGCCACCGGTCATGGGCACGCCAAAATGGGCCTCGTACATCTCGGGGATGTTGGCGGCGATGATCGAGACCGTGTCGCCCTTGCACACACCGCGCGCCGCCAAAGCACCTGCCAGTCGGCGACAACGGGCATAAGTTTCGGCCCAGCTATAACGGCGGTCGCCGTATACCACCGAAGGATAATCGGGGTAGATCTTTGCAGTGCGTTCGATGAAACTCAGCGGGGACAAGGGCGTGTAGTTCGCACGGTTCTTGTCCAAATGACGCTCGTAGATATTGGCCGTTGCCATCTGCTGACCCTCCCAGTTCAGTTCTCGCGCGACTTGATCACAAAGTGTCGCGCCTGACAAACCCATAAAAATACGCCGAAGCCATGGACTGGCGATACGGGATAATACAATCTGGCCCTATCTACAGATGGCCATTCGCGGTGATCTGGGCCATCTAAATTTCAAGCCGGGGCGGCAGCGTTCCCGCAACTTGCACACCCAATACTTCTGAAAGGACATGTCATGGACGGCACGTTCAATGAAAACGATCTTTCCCGCGTGGTCCAGGCAGACCGCGCCCACATCTGGCACCACCTGATCCAGCATAAGCCCTTTGAAACCAATGATCCCCGCATCATTGTCGAAGGCAAGGGAATGCGCGTCTGGGACCAGAACGGCAAAGAGCATCTGGATGCAGTTTCGGGCGGTGTGTGGACCGTCAACGTGGGTTATGGCCGCGAATCGATCTGTAAGGCCGTGTACGACCAACTGATGAAGCTGTGCTATTTCGCCAACTCCGCCGGCTCGATCCCTGGTGCGATCTTCGCCGAAAAGCTGATCGAGAAGATGCCGGGCATGAGCCGCGTTTACTACACCAACTCAGGGAGTGAGGCGAACGAGAAGGCGTTCAAAATGGTTCGCCAGATCGCCCACAAGAAGTACGGCGGCAAGAAGACCAAAATCCTGTATCGCGACCGCGACTATCACGGCTCGACGCTGGCGGCGATGTCCGCAGGCGGTCAGGATGAGCGCAACGCGCAATACGGCCCCTTCGCGCCCGACTTCGTGCGCGTGCCGCATTGCATGGAGTACCGCAAGCACGAGTTGGACGGCGCACCTGTCGAGAACTTTGGCGAATGGGCCGCAGATCAGATCGAAGAGGTCATCCTGCGTGAAGGTCCCGACACCGTTGGCGCACTGTGCCTGGAGCCGGTGACCGCGGGTGGCGGCGTGATCGAAGCACCCGAAGGCTACTGGCAGCGCGTGCAGGAGATCTGCAAGAAATACGACATCCTGTTGCATATCGACGAGGTCGTCTGCGGCGTTGGCCGTACCGGCTCTTGGTTCGGCTATCAGCAATACGGCATCAAGCCGGATTTCGTGACCATGGCCAAGGGCGTCGCCTCAGGCTATGCAGCGATTGCCTGCATGGTGACCACTGAGGAAGTCTTTGAGATGTTCAAGGACGATGCGGCTGACCCGCTGAACTATTTCCGCGACATCTCGACCTTTGGCGGCTGTACCGCCGGTCCGGCTGCAGCGATCGAGAACATGCGCATCATCGAGGACGAAAACCTGCTGGGCAACTGCTCGGCCATGGGCGATCGCATGACGGCCAACCTGCAGGCGCTGATGGAAAAGCACAAAGTGATCGGCGACGTGCGCGGCAAGGGCCTGTTCCTGGGTGCCGAACTGGTTGCAGATCGCGGCAGCAAAGATCCGGTCGAAGAAAAGCTGGCGCAGGCGGTTGTGGCCGACTGCATGGCGCAGGGCGTGATCATCGGCGTCACCAACCGCTCGGTCCCCGGTCGCAACAACACGTTGTGCTTCTCGCCCGCGCTGATCGCTACGGCGGATGATATCGACCAGATCACCGATGCGGTCGATGGCGCGCTGGGTCGCGTATTCGGCTAAAATGCTGCACAATATCTAAGAAAACCGGCGCCTAATGCGCCGGTTTTTTCGTTTTCACGCTGTGTTTGCCAAATTTCTGAACTCGGGTAGCCTGTGACCATTCTATTCAGGAGATAACATCATGGCATTCAATTTCCTCCGCAGCATGGTGACGGTTCTTGTGCTTTCTATCGCGGCCACTGCCAACGCCGAAGAGGGCAGCGGCTTCCCTCAGATCGTGGGAACATGGCACGGCACCTATCTGGTGGGGTTCGCCAAATCGAACCCGAACCACGAGAAAGGTCTGTTGAAGACCGAAATGGAGCTGGAGATCAGCAAGCTCGACGGCAACCTGATCACCGCTACAAACCGCTGGCGCCGGATCGGAGACACCGATTGGATCGTCGAAGAGGCGATGGGCACGTTCAGCCTGGACGACCCCACCCGCTTTGTCCTGGCCGAGGCGGGCATTTCAGGGGAAGATGTGTCAGCGGGCATTTTCAACGGCGTCTATCTGGATGACGTGATCATGGTCACATATGCCGGCCCAGGCACTGGCGTAGCCTTTGCAGCGCAACTTGTAAAAAAGGATGATCAGAAGTAAGTCCGTCCATTTTCAGGCTTAAAGCTTCTATAAAAGACCCCTCTGCGACAGAAACGCCTGCGCTTTTGGCTATTTAAGCAGGTGTGGAGGTTTTGACCTGCGCGCGTGGAATCCCCCGTCGGCTATTCGGAGTTCCGGGCAAAGTGTGTTACATTCAAAACTAAAGATTATCGAATGGGAGTCGATGAAAACAGGTAACGGTTTTTTCGAAAAGCTGACATTTGGGGGGAGAGAAGATGAAAAGGCTAGCCACAACCACAGCAGTCGTAACTTTGATTGGGATCGGTGTTGTTGTCGGGAAATGGATAGAGCAAAGCGATACTTCTTCTGAAACCATTCTCCAAAGCGCAATTGCCTTATTAAGTCCTGGGATGGCGGTGGCGCAGGACGCGGAGCCTGAAATCTCACCCACCGCAGTTCGCGATCGCCCGCGCGACGCTTACTATCCTAACACTGAAGACCTGGCGCCAGATGAGATGCGTGTTGTTGCATGCGGCACGGGTATGCCAACTACACGTGCGGCTCAAGCCGCTGCTTGCTTTCTTGTTGAACTTGGAAATGGAGATAAGTTCTTTTTCGACATCGGATCCGGATCGTCTGAGCGGATTTCATCTCTGCAAATACCATACAATTATCTGGACAAAGTCTTTGTCGGCCATTTGCACACCGATCATTTCGGCGCCTTGCATGAGTTGTTTATCGGTGGTGCCTTGATGGGCCGAAACAGACCGTTGCGCGTTTGGGGACCCAGTGGGTCAGTTCCCGAACTTGGTACCAAAGCGGCTACTGATAGTATGAAAGACATGTTGTTGTGGGACCTCAGTGCGCGTGTCGGTGCAACTGACCCGCGCGGCTACCAGATGGACGTCACCGAATTCGACTACAAAGGTGAAAACGAGGTCATCTATGACGAGAATGGCGTTGTCGTTAGGAGCTTTCCAGCAATCCATGGGATTGATGGAGCAGTCAGCTTCTCGTTGGAATGGAACGGGCTTAAATTTGTTTACAGCTCTGACACTTATCCGAACAAATGGTTCATTGAATATGCCAAGGACGCTGATATTGCGATCCACGAGTGCTTTATCGCGGTTCCTGATATTGTAGGAAAACTGGGGTTCACACCGGAATCTGCTCTGCAAGTTGGAACGCAAATACACACAGCGCCTGAAGCGTTCGGTAAAGTGATGTCTGAAATCAAGCCACGGATTGCGGTCGCTTATCATTTCTTCAACGATTTCGACACCGCCGGAGGTGTTGAGGAGCGCATTCGTACAACCTATGACGGCCCGCTGAGCTTGGCCGAAGACTTTATGGTCTGGAACGTCACCAAAGACGATATCCGTGTACGCATGGCCGTTACCGAAGAGCATACCTGGTCGCCTCCGCTCTCAGAACCTCCGATCCCACCAGGCGAGAATGATCGGGAAACCTTCGCCCAAAACCAAGGTATTCCCGTGGAATCAGTGGGATTTTCTGATTTTATTGAGGGCGGAAAATGGGACGTGGATGATGCTTTGCGCCCAATCTACGAACAGGCCAGTGAAATGCTTGGGCGGGACTTTCCCTATCCGGGCGATTGAACCCGAAATTGATCCGGCTCCATCTGCCGCAATGAAAAAGGCCGCCCCAACGGGACGGCCTCTCATTCACTGTCTCTTTTCAGAGAATCAGGCAGCCAGAGCGGCCTGAGCTTTGGCGACGATCGCGCCGAACGCTTCCGGTTCGTGCACGGCCAGGTCGGCCAGAACTTTGCGGTCCACTTCGATACCGGCCAGGTTCAGGCCGTTGATGAAGCGGGAATATGTCAGAGCCTCGTCATGCGAACGGACTGCAGCGTTGATACGCTGAATCCACAGCGCGCGGAAGTTGCGCTTGCGGTTCTTACGGTCGCGGGTTGCATACTGGTTGGCCTTGTCGACGGCCTGACGGGCAACCTTGAAGGTGCTCTTACGGCGGCCATAGTAACCTTTGGCGGCCTTGATGACCTTCTTGTGACGGGCGTGAGTTACGGTTCCACCTTTAACGCGGGACATCTCTTAATCTCCTCTTAGCGGTCGTAGGGCATGTAGCCCTTGACGATCTTGGCGTCGGGGGCGGACAGGGTGGTGTTGCCACGGGCGTCGCGGATGAACTTTTTGGTCCGCTTGATCATGCCGTGCCGTTTGCCGGCCTGGCCAGCAAGGACCTTACCGGTCGCAGTCACCTTAAAGCGCTTTTTGGCGCTCGACTTGGTCTTCATCTTAGGCATTTCCGTCTCCTTTCAGGGTTCGGTACTAAACGCGACTCGGCATGCCATCTCGGCCGGTCACGCGATCAGAAGCGCCGTTTACGCAAGAAAGGTCATACTGGCAAGGGGGTTTGGACCAGAATCTGCGCTTTTCGCAGGCTGGTCAGGCACCGGGGCGACATTGGCCGCCCCGGTAAAAGGATTTAGTGCTCGAATTTGCGAATTTCGCCGCTTTTCAGACGCGCTGAATAGCTGGCTAGCTCTTCCCGCACCACTTTCATCAGGAAGTAGAGCGCAAAGACGTTCACAACCGCCATCGCAAAGATTGCCGCATCCGAGAAGTCGATGACCGGGCCAAGGTTGGCCGCCGCACCGATTACCACAAAGACGCAGAAAATGATCTTGAAGACCAGTTCCTTGGTGTGGCCCTCGCCGAACAGGTAGGTCCAAGCCTTAAGGCCGTAGTAGGACCAGCTGATCATGGTCGAGAAGGCAAACAGCACCACAGCGATAGCCAGAACATAGGGGAACCAGCCAAAGGCGCTGGCAAAGGCCGCCGAAGTCAAGCTGACGCCCGAGTTGCCGTCAACAGTTGCAATGCCACTACCGTCTTCGGTCAGCATGTAGAGACCGGTTTGCGGGTCGATGATCAGCTGCTGGGTGATGATGATCACCAATGCCGTCATGGTACAGATCACAACTGTATCGATGAACGGTTCAAGCAGCGACACGAACCCTTCGGTGATCGGCTCACTGGTCCGCACGGCCGAGTGCGCAATCGCCGCAGAACCAACGCCCGCTTCGTTCGAGAACGCCGCACGACGGAAACCCTGGATCAGCGCGCCAACCATACCGCCAGCAACGCCAAGACCGGTAAAGGCACCTGCGAAGATCTGGCCAAAGGCCCAACCAATCTGGTCCGCATGCATGATGATGATGACCAGTGCGGCCAGCACATACATGACGCCCATAAAGGGCACGACCTTCTCGGTCACGCGTGCGATGGACTTCAGGCCGCCCACGATCACCGCAAACACGATACCCGCGAAGACCAGACCTGTGATCCAGCCGGGATAATCTCCGGTGATGCCCGCGATCTGCTGGTGCGCCTGGTTGGCCTGGAACATATTGCCCCCGCCCAGCGCGCCAAGAATACAGAAGATCGAGAACAGAACGGCCAGAATCTTACCGCCCGGCAATCCCAATTCGCTGAACCCTTTGGACATGTAATACATCGGACCACCGGAAACGGTGCCGTCCTCGTATTCGTTGCGGTATTTCACGCCCAGCGTACATTCGGTGAATTTCGAGGCCATGCCCAGCAGACCCGCCATGATCATCCAAAACGTGGCACCCGGCCCGCCGATACCGACGGCCACCGCCACACCGGCGATATTTCCCAGACCGACCGTGCCTGAAAGCGCTGTGGCAAGGGCCTGAAAGTGGCTGACCTCACCCGCATCGTTGGGATCGGAATAGTCACCTTTGACAAGGCTGACAGCGTGTCCGAAAAAGCGGAACTGTACAAAGGCGAAATACAGCGAAAACACCGTTGCCGCGACTACCAGCCATCCCACGATCCACGGAAAGCCTGTGCCCGGAAACGGGGCGAAGATAAAGCTGACAAAAGGTCCGGTGAAATCGGCAAAGGCCTGATTGATTTTGTCGTCCAGACCCGGTGCGTCTTGCGCGAATGCGGGGTTGGCGAACAGAGCTGCAGTTGCACCAAGGCTCAGTTTTTGAAGCGTATTCATACTCATCACTCTCCTCAGTTCACGACGGTGACCGGCACGTCGGCGTGCATGACCAGATTCTGGGTCGAGCTGCCGAACAGGCGTTTCTTGAATCCGTCCGCCGAGGCGCGCCCGACGATGATCTGGGTGCCGCCGTTTTCAACCGTGATCGCATTCAGCGTTTCGGCCACGTCGCCATGGCGGACAATGCCTTGCGCCGTGAAACCGGCCGCGTTCAACGCGTCCACAGTTGGGGTGACGACCCGGGTCGTGGCCAGTGCGACCTCTTCCTCGCGCCGTTTGTGCCGCAAAGCGTTTTCTTCAGGTGTCTGGAAAGTGAAAGGGGACCATTCGATCACGTAAACCACTAGCAATTCACACGATCCGATCCGCCCGGCCAAATCCTTGGCAAAGGCGATCGCACGTTCCCCGGTTTCAGTCCCGTCCAGTCCAATGACAATTTTCGTTGTCATGACGTTCCTCCGTTATTTTTTGATTGTACCGGGGCCCGTGCCCCCGGCTGGGCAGCCGGAACCTGGAACTTTCTGAGTAGACTGCCCACGCAAACCAGTATCCGGGAAAAACACTGAAAAACAGAGGGGAAATTGCCAGACTCAACCCAGAGTCCGGCTTTTTGTTGATAATAAATAACTTTTTATGCCTAAAAAATAGGCAAAAACCCCGTGCCGCTTGGTGGCAACGGGCTTGAAAGGCAAGTGTCAGCCCGGATCGGTGTTGTAGATCAGACGCTCATCGCAGGGAGCAATACGCAGGATATTTGTGGTTCCGGGCACGTTGAACGGCACACCTGCGGTCACAACGATCTGATCGGATTCCGAGGCAAACCCACCGGCCCGGGCCGCACGGGCGGCGTTGACCACGGCGCCCTTGAACCGCTCAAGCTCGGGCGTCATCACACAGTGGCAGCCCCAGCTCAGACACAGACGCCGCGCGGTGCCGGTGGCTGGTGTCATCGCGATGATCGGCACTCCGGGGCGTTCTCGCGCCGTCAGCAGGGCCGTGGTGCCGCTTTGGGTGAAGCAGCAGATGGCCTTGATATCGGTCTTTTCCGCGATCTCACGCGCGGCGGCCACGATCCCATCTGCAATCGTAGTGCCTTTGGCAGTGCGGGAGGCCGAAATAATCTGCGTATAGGTCGGATCAGCCTCGACCTCGATGGCGACTTTGTTCATCGTCTGAACAGCCTCGATCGGGTACGAGCCTGCTGCGGATTCCGCACTCAGCATGATGGCATCGGTGCCTTCATAAATGGCGGTCGCCACGTCCGAGACCTCGGCGCGTGTGGGCATCGGGCTTTCGATCATACTCTCCAGCATCTGAGTCGCCACGATCACCGGCTTGGCCGCACCCCGGCATTTCCGCACCAGACGTTTCTGGATCGGCGGCACGGCGGACACCGGCAGTTCGACCCCAAGATCACCCCGCGCCACCATGATCCCGTCCGAGGCATCGAGAATATCGTCAAACGCTTCAACCGCTGCGGGCTTTTCGATCTTGGACAGGATCGAGGCCCGGCCATCGGCCAGCGCGCGGGCCTCGAACACGTCCTTGGCGCGCTGAACAAAGCTCAGCGCCAGCCAGTCCACACCCAGCTGACAGACAAATTCCAGATCGTCGCGGTCTTTGGCCGACAGCGCGGCCAGCGGCAGCACGACATCCGGCACGTTCACGCCCTTACGGTTCGAGATGGTGCCGCCGACTTCGACGGTGCAGGCGGCGAAGTCCTGACCGCAATCCTGAACGATCAGGCGAATCTTGCCATCATTGACCAACAGACGCGCGCCCGGCTCCAGCGCCGCAAAAATCTCAGGATGCGGAAGGCAAACCCGGCCCGCGTCGCCGGGTGCAGGATCCAGATCCAGCCGGAAAGCCGCGCCCTCTTCCAACTCTTCTGCATCATTCGCAAAGACGCCGACGCGCAATTTCGGGCCTTGGAGGTCCGCCAGAATGGCAATCGGACTGTCCAAATCCTTTTCCACCTGCCGGATGATCCGGTGCCGCTCGCGGATCTCGTCATGGCTGCCGTGACTCATGTTTAGACGGAACACATCTGCACCTGCCTCGTGCAGTGCGCGGATCATGTCGTAGTCATTGGACGCCGGTCCCAGCGTCGCCACGATTTTTACATTTCTCAGGCGTCGCATTGATGGTGCTCTCCTAACGTCATCTCTTGGTTTCGCACAAATGTTACCGCAAACATTGCTCAAGGCCGCTTATTGCGCAATTCCCTTTTCAAAGCAACTGCCCTACACCTGCGACAAACTAGATGACAGGCTTATGACGTATTCTCCGTTTTTTATCCACGGCGCTGATCGCCCGTCGCGCTGGCTGATCACATGCGACCACGCAACCAACACGGTGCCGCCCGAAATCAACGGCGGAGACCTCGGCCTGCCGCGCGAGGATATGGAGCGTCACATCGCCTATGACGTTGGCGCGTATGAGGTGTCCAAGCATCTGGGCGAAATCCTGAATGCGCCGGTGATCGCCGCCAATTTCTCGCGCCTGGTGATTGATCCGAACCGAGGCGAGGACGATCCAACCCTGCTGATGAAGCTTTATGACGGCTCGATCATTCCCGGAAACCGCCATGCCAACGCGTCCGAACGCGAACGGCGTCTGAACATGTGTTACCGCCCCTATCACGAGTCACTCGCGCAAATGGCAGCGCTGCCTCATGCGGTGATCGTGTCGATGCATTCCTTTACCCGCCAATTGCGGGGGCGCGAACCGCGCCCATGGCATGTGGGCGTGCTGCATACACAGGATGAGCGTTTCTCACGCCCGTTGATCAACCGGCTAGAGGCAGAGGGCGACATGTGCGTTGGGGTAAACGAGCCCTATACCGGCGTTCTTCCCGGGGATGCGATCGATAAACACTGCACCAGTTTCGGACGGCCTAACGCCCTGATCGAACTGCGAAATGACCTTATTGCCGATCACGCCGGACAACGTCATTGGGCCGAACGACTAGCTCAAATTCTGCAGGACGCACTGGACGACAGCGGATTGTAACGTAGGGTCATCTGAGGCCGATTCCGGCCTTCGCGATATTGTGGGCCTTCTCGCGGAACCCCATATATCAGGGGAAAGGAGACGACTATGACTCAGGAATTCCTGACGACCGTCTTCGGCTGGATGACGGTTCTGAACATTGCCCTATTGGCGCTTACCACGCTGATGATAGTTGCCCTACAGGACTGGATTGCAGGGGTTCACGGCAAGATGTTCCAAATGGAACGCACCGAGGTGAAAAGGGCCTATTTCAGGTATCTTGCCAACTACAAGATCCTGACGATCGTGTTCTGCCTGATGCCTTGGTTGGCACTTAAACTGGCTTAGCACCTACATCTAAAGCTGCGAAGGGTCTTCGGGCCCTTCCTGATTGTTGTAACATAGCCACGGGATTGTTAGGTCAGGCTCAGTACACAAGACATTCATCCGGAGCCAGACCATGGACAAGCAAACCGAAATCGAACTTCAGGCCGCCGCGTTCCGCCGGTTGCAAAAGCACCTGATGGAAGATCGCACCGACGTTCAGAACATCGACATGATGAATCTGGCCGGGTTCTGCCGCAACTGCCTGTCGCGTTGGTATCAGGAAGCGGCCAACGAAAAGGGCATCGAAATGGGCAAGGACGAAGCCCGTGAGATTTTCTATGGCATGACCATGGATGAGTGGAAGGCCAACTACCAGACCGAGGCTAGCCCCGAGAAACAGGCCGCCTTCAAGGTCGCCTTCGAAGAAAACGTGACGAAAAAGGGCTGACGCCCGGAACGAAAAAGGCCCGCCGGTTTGGCGGGCCTTTGCTTTAGATCGCGGCCTTGCGGCTTTCGTCCAGATAGATCTCACGCAGGCGTTTGGCGATCGGGCCCGGTGTGCCGTCGCCCAGTGTCACCCCGTCAATCTCAACCACCGGCATGACAAAGGCGCTGGCCGAGGTGGTGAACGCCTCATCCGCCTCTTTCGCCTCGTCGATGGTGAACAGACGCTCTTCAACTTCCATCTGCGCCTCAGCCGCCATACGCAGTACGGCCTTGCGGGTGATACCGTGCAGAATGTCGTTGGACAGCGGGCGGGTGACGATCTTGCCGTTCTTCACGAAATAGGCGTTGTTGCTGGTGCCCTCGGTGACATAGCCATCCTCGACCAACCACGCATCGTCGCAGCCCGCTTTCTTGGCCATCATCTTACCCATCGACGGGTAAAGCAGCTGCACGGTTTTGATGTCGCGACGGCCCCAACGGATATCCTCGATCGAGATGACCTTGGCGCCCTTCTTGGCCGCGGGGCTGTCGGCCAGACCCGGCTTGTTCTGGGTGAACAACACGAGGCTAGGTTTGGTGTCCGCAGACGGGAACACGAAATCCCGGTCGCCGTCTGAGCCACGGCTGACCTGCAGATAAATCAGACCCTCTTCGATGCCGTTCAGCTCCACCAGCTTGCGGTGAATCTCCAGCAGCTCTTCTTTGGTGCAGGGCTCATCTATCTCCAATTCGTCCAGCGACCGCTTGAGGCGCACCGCGTGGCCTTCGAAATCGATCAGCTTGCCGTCCAGAACGCTGGTGACTTCGTAAACGGCGTCTGCGAACAGGAAACCACGGTCAAAGATGGACACCTTGGCCTCGGTCTCGGGCAGGTATTCGCCATTTACGTAAACGGTGCGGGTCATATGTTGTCTCCTCAGCCCCAGAGGTCCGCCACGGGCGGGTGCACTCCGGCATCATCAAAAATCAGCGGGTTGGTGCGGTCTTCGGCCAACAGAAGCGGGCCGTCAAGGTCCGTTACCATCGCGCCCTGCGCCAACAGTGTCGCGGGCGCCATGGCCAGAGAACTACCGACCATACACCCAACCATGACTTTGTAGCCTTCGGCCAGCGCAGCTTCACGCAAGGCCAACGCCTCGGTCAGACCACCTGTTTTATCCAGCTTGATGTTCACAACATCGTACTTGCCCTTCAATCCGGGCAGGCTGGTGCGGTCATGGCAGGATTCGTCGGAACAAACAGGCACCGGGCGCTCCATCCCGATCAGAGCATTGTCCTCTCCAGCCGGCAGAGGCTGTTCAACCAGTTCAACGCCCAACCGCACCAGATGCGGTGCCAGATCGGCATAAACTTCGGCCGACCAGCCCTCATTTGCGTCGACAATGATCTTGGAGGCAGGCGCACCTGCGCGAACAGCCTCCAACCGGGGCATGTCGTCGGGCGTACCCAGCTTGATCTTCAACAAAGGACGATGCGCATTTGCAGCCGCCTGCGCCTGCATCTTTTCCGGCGTATCCAGTGACAGAGTATACGCAGTTATCTCCGGCCCCGGTACTGGCAGTCCGGCCAAGTCCCACGCCCGTTTTCCGGCGCGCTTGCATTCCAGATCCCACAGGGCGCAATCGACGGCGTTCCGGGCAGCACCAGCCGGCAGCAGGTCCATAAGCGACTGGCGCGTAAATTCTGCGGGCAGACCCGCAATCTCGGCCTCAACCGACTCGAGCGTTTCGTCATAGCGCGCATAAGGAACGCATTCGCCCCAACCCTGATGGGTTCCGTCTGAAAGCCGAACCGTCAACACCTTTGCCTCGGTCCGCGACCCGCGCGAAATGGTGAACACCTGCGCCAGCCGAAACACATCACGAGAGACCTCTACCTGCACGCAAACGCTCCTTCATCTTTTTCCAAATACTCCCGCCGGAGGCAAAAAGCCCGCCTCCGGCGCGTTGTTCAGATCACATCGCGGCCAGCGCGTCCACCAACTTGCCCGAGCCAAAGCGGAACGGATCGGTCGCGGGCAGGCCCATGTCGGCTTCGATCTTGGCCAGATAGGCAGATGCGTCCTCCTCGGACATGTGCTGCGTGTTGACCGAAACGCCAACAACCTGGCAATCCGGGTTGCCCACTTTGGCCAGTGCCAGCGCGGTGTCACGCAGGGTTTCGAGCGTCGGCAGCTGATAAGTCGGCAGGCCACGCATATGCTCGCGCGTCGGTTCGTGACACAGGATCAGCGCGTCAGGCTGGCCACCGTGGACCAGAGCCATGGTTACGCCCGAATAAGACACATGGAATAGCGATCCCTGCCCTTCGATCAGGTCCCAGTGGTCGTCGTCATTGTCGGGTGTCAGCCATTCGACCGAACCGGCCATGAAGTCGGCAATCACCGCGTCCAGCGGCACGCCGTCACCGGTGATCAGAATGCCGGTCTGACCCGTGGCGCGGAAGGTGGATTTCATGCCGCGCTCGCGCATTTCGGCGTCCATCGCCAGCGCCGTGTACATCTTCCCGACCGAGCAATCCGTGCCCACGGCAAGACACCGCTTGCCCTTGCGCTTGATGCCATTGGCGATCGGGTAATCAACTTCGGGCACGCGCACGTCGTGCAGTTTCTGTCCGGTCGCCTCGGCAACGGCAACCAGATCCGGTTCGTCACGCAGCAGGTTGTGCAGACCCGAGGCAAGATCAAAGCCTTCCTCCAGCGCCATGACCAGAACCTTTTTCCATTCCTGGCTGATCACACCACCGCGGTTGGCCACGCCGATAACCAGTGTTTTGGCTCCGGCTTCTTTCGCTTCGGTCAGAGTCATATCGGTCAGACCCAGATCAGCCTTGCAGCCGTCCATCCGGTATTGGCCCACGGCGTTTTCGGGACGCCAATCCTTGATGCCAACTGCCACTTTGGCCGCCAATTGGTCGGGCGCATCGCCCAAAAACAGCAGGTACGGTGTCTCGATCATTGCGGTAACTCCTTTGATTCTGGCGCAGGCTAAGGGACGTGTCTTACGAGTGTTTCGCGTTTTCCTTCGGGTTCAGTTGCTCCAGAGGGAAATTCTTGCGCCAAGTGTAAGGAAAGCGCAAAAATCTCCCAAGTTTTCACAGTGATTAATCCTTAATCACCACGCAGCCCCCAACCCACGGCAGATGCTGCACTTGCATTGCGGCAACTGCACAAAGGCGCTTGCGAAGCCTTGCGCAATTTAATACCTCATACGGCAAGAAAATCGTAATTTCCTTTCTTGCACGAGGTCCAGATGAGCTTTCGCATTCAACCCGCCGCCCCCGCGCGCCCCAACCGTTGTCAGCTGTTCGGGCCGGGATCGAACACAAAGCTGTTCCCGAAAATGGCCGCGTCGGCTGCGGATGTGATCAACCTCGACCTCGAAGACTCGGTCGCGCCGTCGGACAAGGACGTCGCGCGCGCCAACGTGATCGAGGCGCTGAACACCGTTGATTGGGGCAACAAGTACATGTCGGTGCGGATCAACGGGCTGGACACGCCCTATTGGTATCGTGACGTGGTCGACCTGATGGAACAGGCCGGCGACCGTCTGGACCAGATCATGATCCCCAAGGTCGGCTGCGCGGCGGATGTCTACGCGGTGGACGCTCTGGTCACCGCCATCGAACGCGCCAAGGGCCGCACCAAACCGGTCAGCTTTGAGGTCATCATCGAATCCGCCGCCGGTATCGCCCATGTCGAAGAGATCGCGGCCTCATCCCCCCGAATGCAGGCGATGAGCCTGGGGGCAGCAGACTTTGCAGCCTCAATGGGGATGCAAACCACCGGCATCGGCGGTACGCAGGAAAACTACTACATGCTGCGTGAAGGCGAAAAGCACTGGTCCGATCCGTGGCACTGGGCACAGGCCGCCATCGTCGCCGCCTGCCGCACCCATGGCGTACTACCAGTGGACGGTCCCTTCGGCGATTTCTCTGACGACGAGGGCTTTATCGCGCAGGCCAAACGCTCGGCCACGCTGGGTATGGTCGGCAAATGGGCGATCCACCCGAAACAGATCGCACTCGCCAATCAGGTCTTTACCCCGTCGGACGAGGCTGTTTCCGAAGCGCGTGAAATCCTCGCCGCGATGGAACAGGCCAAGGCCAATGGCGAAGGTGCTACCGTTTACAAAGGGCGTCTGGTCGATATCGCTTCGATCAAACAGGCCGAAGTGATCGTGGCTCAGGCTGAACTGATCGCCGCAAACGGTTAACACAAACCGGATCAGGGCACCGCAAGGGTGCCCTGAAATGTCTACCGGTGACCAAAAATGTCGTTGGGGACCCATTCAAGGTCCTGACCGTCCTTGCCCCATTTCATCATCAGGCAGGAGGTTCCACCTTTTTGAAAGTACAAGGTGGTGAGCTCATACCAGCCCGCTTCCGGTATTTCGACTTTGGTCACGCCATTGCCTTCGCAGCCTTGCACGCCGTCAAAAAACCCGATTGTCTGGCCGCCCAGTTTTGTTTCAGCACCATCGTTGGAATAGACTTCAAACTGATACGATCCGGGTTCATCGATCCTTATTAAACCCACTAATTCCGCTGCAACGTTGTAAGGTTGCGACGAAGTCATAACAAGATCGCCATCGTTGGTATCACGAAAGTCAAACGCAGGGACCGGATCTGCCGGTTGGCCAATCGTATCGATCAATTCTCTGGCTTGCTCCAAGCTCTTAATCTTCTTAGGAGCTTCAGCATATGTGACTTTCAATCCCGGCTTTACGATCGGTAGCGGAGCAGTCAGTTCGGCAGCGGCTGCAGAAACCCCAATCGAACTTGCGGTGACCACCATCGCATACGTCAATAAGTGCGTTTTCAACGTTAGTCTCCCCTGGTGAGTATGCTGTTTGCGGAAGCGAACCATGAGCATGTTTTGAAGTCAACTAACATAGCTGGGCATCAAGGTGCTTGATAGAGCACCACACGTCAGGTCCGCATGTCCTTCGGCGACCCCATCACCACGTAAGACGTGATCGAGGTCACATGCGGCAGAGTTCCCAGAACATCGGTATGAAAGGTCTTGTATGCAGATAGATCAGCACATTCCACACGCAGCAGGTATTCAATCGTGCCTGTGATGTTGTGGCATTCCACCACCTCTGGCGCGCGTTGAAGGGCGCGTTCGAACCCTTCCTGTGCGGCCTTGGTGTGCTCGCCCAGACCAACACCGATATAGGCAACAAACCCCACGCCCAGCGCCGCCGGGTTCAGAACTGCGCGATAGCCCGAGATCACCCCCGTACGCTCAAGCTCCTGCACTCGGCGTAGACAGGCTGAGGGCGACAGGCCAACCCGATCCGCCAGTTCAAGATTACTGATGCGGCCATCGTAGGACAGCTCACGCAATATCTGTTGGCTTATGTGATCAATCTTCGTCATTGATTGCAAAACTATCGCAATCACGCACAAAAACGCAATTTCATTTGGTCGCTACGCAGCAATTATAGCCACCATGACCCACGACATCCTTTTGGCTCTGATCGCCTTTGCCTTTGTCTCGTCCATCACACCGGGGCCGAACAACCTGATGCTGATGGCGTCGGGGGCCAATTTCGGCTTTCGACGCACCATCCCACATATGCTGGGGATCGGGTTGGGGTTCACACTCATGGTCCTGCTGGTCGGTGCCGGGCTGGTGCAATTGTTCGACAGCTATCCGGTCAGCTACACGGTACTGAAACTCGTCTCGGTCGCATACCTGCTTTATCTGGCGTGGAAAATCGCACATGCGGCCCCGACCAAGGGCGAAGCCGCCGAGGGTAAACCCATGACCTTCCTGCAGGCCGCCGCGTTTCAGTGGGTCAACCCAAAAGCCTGGGCCATGGCGCTGACGGCCACCACGGCCTACACGCCAGATCACACGTTGCAGGCCATCGTGATCGTGGCGCTGATCTTTGGCGCGGTGAACCTGCCCTCGGTCAGCACATGGACAGTGCTGGGACAGCAAATGGCGCGGGTCCTCACGAACCCGCGCCGGTTGGTGGCGTTCAACTGGACCATGGCGGCGCTGCTGGTTGCATCGCTTTACCCGGTCCTGTGGCCGAACTGAGCTATTTTAGCGGCAGGCAGATTTCCGTCAGCAACTCTTCGGGTGCGGTGTCGCGGGGATCATTCAGGTAGATTTCGTAACACGGCTGATCCGCGGGTTCCTCGCCCGAATCCGGCAGCCAATTGCCGAACAGGCTGTGATAGGCGGCCTCAAGCCCCGAATATGGGCCCTTGAAGGTCAGAACGGCTGTCTTTCCGCCGGGGATTTGCACGGCCTCCATTCCTTCGGGCGTGCCGTCACCGCGGAATTCACCCCCGGCATAACTGCGCAGATCATCAACGGGTACGGAATCAGGACTGTCGAGATAGATGCCGATCACCGGCCCGACCTGAGGCCATAGCTGCCGGGATTCGCACAAGGCCCCGAAGGCCTCAAAGCTCTTGCCGATCTCGGCATAGGCACCTTTGTGCGGCAGGCCGACAACGCGGCGGGCGGGTTCGGTTCGGGTGGTTACAGGATACATGGGATATTCTCCGGTTCTGAAATGTGGATGGGCGGGTAGAAACTGCCCGGCCTTGCGAAATGCGGCAGGGCTGCTGCCGTAGGCCTCGGAAAAGGCCCGCGCAAAAGAGTTCAGATTGGGATAGCCAACATCCGACGCGACCTGCGCCACCGGTTTGTCGGACTGAACCAACGCGATGGCCGCGCGATGCAGACGGATACGACGCACCGCCTGCGCACAGGTTTCACCGGTCAGGGCGCGAAACACCCTATGCCAGTGAAACCGGGACATTGCTGCTATATCGGCCAGCGCATCCAGCGACAGATCCCCAGCGGGGTGGTCGTGAATATAGCCCAGCACGCGCAGAATGCGGTTTTCATAGCTGGTTGGCATCGCCGTCCTTTCCTTCTCTTTGCCCATCCGTGGTCGCATATCCTGCATCCACAAATCTTGCTGAGTTGCATCCCGCGCAACCACAGGTCATATAGCAGGGAACTTCCGCGTTGAGAGGCGTCATGACCCAGTATCTGGATTTCGAAAAACCCCTGGCCGAGATCGAAGGCAAGGCCGAGGAGCTGCGCGCACTGGCCCGTGCCAACGAAGAGATGGACGTGGCCGAAGAAGCTTCTGCGCTGGACGCCAAGGCCGCCAAGCTGCTGGAAGAGCTTTATGATGATCTGACCCCCTGGCGCAAATGCCAGGTGGCGCGTCACCCGGAACGTCCCCATTGCAAGGATTACGTCGAGGCGCTGTTTACCGAATTCACCCCGCTGGCCGGGGACCGGAACTTTGCCGACGATCTGGCCGTCATTGGCGGCCTGGCCCGATTCGACGACCAGCCGGTGATGGTGATCGGCCACGAGAAGGGCTCGGACACCAAGTCGCGGATCGAACGCAACTTTGGCATGGCCCGCCCCGAAGGCTACCGCAAAGCTGTGCGCCTGATGGAGATGGCCGGGCGGTTTGGCCTGCCCGTCATTACGCTGATCGACACGGCAGGCGCCTATCCCGGTAAGGGTGCCGAAGAGCGCGGGCAATCCGAGGCCATCGCGCGCTCAACCGAGATGTGCCTGAAAATCGGTGTGCCGCTGGTGTCGGTGATCATCGGCGAAGGCGGTTCGGGCGGGGCTGTGGCTTTTGCCACAGCGAACCGTGTGGCGATGCTGGAACATTCGGTTTATTCGGTGATTTCGCCCGAGGGCTGTGCCTCGATCCTATGGAAGGATGCAGAGAAGATGCGCGAGGCCGCCGAGGCGCTGCGCCTGACTGCGCAGGACCTGTACAAGCTGGGCGTCTGCGACCGGATCATCACCGAGCCCAAGGGCGGTGCCCACCGGGATCGCGAAGCCACCGTTGAATCGGTACGTGCGACGATTGCCGCCATGCTGCAAGAGCTGGACGGCAAGGATGCGGCGGCCCTGATTCAGGACCGCCGTCAGAAATTCCTCGATATCGGCTCGAAAGGGTTGGCGGCCTAACCGCCCAACTGCCGCAACAACTCGACCGAGGGTTTGCCGGTGACGGCCAACCCATTGGCACGTTGGTAGCCGCTGATCGCAGATTCGGTGTTCTTGCCGATCACCCCGTCCGCGCCCTGCGTGTCATATCCTGCTGAGGTCAGACGACGCTGAAGCTCTTTGCGATCCTCCAGCGTCAAACCCGTCGCATCTGGCCCGAACGAGGCCTGAAACGGCGCGCCGCCCGCGATACGGTCAGACAGATGGCCGACCCCAATCGCGTAACTGTCCGAGTTATTATAGCGTTTGATTACCTGAAAATTTCGGAACACGGCAATACGCGGCCCCGGCTTTTGCGGCTGTAGCACCGCGACCGGTGTGCCCGAGACCGTACCGGCCTCGCCCCCCCAGGGCTGCCCCCGCACCCAACCGGCACGCGCCAGATAAGCGGCGGTTGAGGCTAGCGAATCCGTCGGGTCTTCGGACCAGATATCCCGCCGCCCGTCACCGGTGAAGTCCACCGCATAGGCCAGATAGGACGTGGGAATGAACTGCGTATGCCCCATCGCCCCGGCCCAGCTACCTGTCATGTTGGCGGGGCTTGTGTCGCCCTCCTGAATGATCTTCAGGGCCGCGACCAATTGCTTTTCAAAGAACGCGCCGCGCCGCCCGTCATAGGCCAATGTGGACACCGCCGAGATCACCGGCACATCCCCGCGCCGCGCACCGTATCGGCTTTCCAAGCCCCAGACGGCCACGACAACCTCTTTATCAACGCCGTATTTCGCCTCGATCTGCGACAGAGTGCCTGCGTGGCGCACCAGCATCTGCTTGCCGGTTGCAATCCGCTCGTCCGAGGCTGCGATGGCCAGATAATCCTCAAGCGAGCGTTTGAATTCGACCTGATTGCGGTCGCGTTCAATCACCTCGGGCAGATAGCCTGCCCCCTGAAAGGCAAGATTGAGGGTGGTTTGCGAAATCCCCTGCGCCGCCGCCCGGCCCTTGAAGCCTGCAACCCATGCGTCCCATCCCGCATTGGGCACCGGGCGCATCCGCGAGGCGGGCGTGTTGGTGGGCGCGCCGGTGGAACAGGCGGTCAGCAGGGCCGACCCGAGGCCCAGTGAAAATATCCGTCGATTGATCATGGCTGAAATCTGCTCTTGTTGTGATTTGGGCCAGAGTAACCCAGACCTGACCTTCAAGCCACAACGACAAAGCCGATCAGGGACAATTTCAGGCCTTCGGCGACAAGCCGCTTAGCTGACCAGCAACCGCAAACCCTGGGTCACATCCGAACGGACCGCCAGCCGCAATCCGGGCTCGTCCCCGGCCTGCAACGCCGCGATGATCAGCTTGTGGTTATGTGGCGGATCGGTCCGTCGCAAGCGCCCATACAGCGCGCGCATAGTGGGACCAAGCTGCAGCCAGACGGTTTCCGCAATCGCCAGCATCGCCGGGGCCTGCGCCCGCAGATAGAGCGTACGGTGGAACTCCAGATTGGTGCGGATATAGCCAACGGCGTCCCGCTTGGTAACCATCTCGGCCACGTTCATGTTGATGCTCTGCAACCGGTCGATCAGCGCCATATGCGCCCGCGGCAGGGCGCGGCTGGCCAGCTCAACCTCAAGCAATGCGCGCAGGGCGGCCAATTCCTCAATCCGATCATTGGTCAGCTCGGGCGTGGAAACGCGGCCCGATGAGGACAAAAACAACGCCCCTTCGGCCGCCAACCGCCGCACCGCCTCGCGCGCGGGGGTCATCGAGACACCGAATTCCTTGCCGATCCCGCGCAGGGTCAGCGCCTGCCCCGGTGCCATCTCGCCATGCATGATCCGAGAGCGTAATGCGCGATACACCCGGTCATGTGTCGCGCTGTGAGAGTCTGAGGGTCGTGTGGTCAGCATTCCCAATTTGTGATCACAAACGGGCGCAGGGTCAACTCACTGCGGCATCAAATCTGTATTGGTGCAGCTGCGCCCCGTTGTCGCGCAGCCAACGCCTCTGATCGCGGTAATCTCCGAAAACCCGTTCGACCTGCGCCCAGAACGCTGGCGAGTGGTTCATTTCAACAAGATGCGCCACCTCATGCGCGGCGACGTAGTGCAGGATCTCGGACGGTGCGAGGATCAGCCGCCATGAGAACATCAGCCCGCCGGCCGAGCTGCACGACCCCCAGCGCGACCGCGTATCACGGATGGTCAGGCTGGAATACGACCGACCCAGCATGGCCGCGTAATCGTCGCAGGCCCCAGTCAGACGATCCCGCGCCAATTCCTTTAGAAATCGAGCCAACCGCCGCGTCTCGGCGCCTGTCGGCACAGCGATCTCATCACCTTGTAGCAGAACACGGCGCCCCTTTGCCGGTACGATTCGCCGCTCCACACCTTCGATGGGGATGGTCTGGCCGAACTGAACAACGGCCGGATCGGGGCGGTCCTGCAAATGCTGGCGAATCCACTCTTCCTTTGTGTGGGCAAAACTCAGCGCCTCAGACTCGGGCACGCCCTGCGGGTAGGTCAACGTAACCCGCCCATCCAACTGGGAAATCCGCAGGCTGATCCGCCGCGCCCGCGCCGATTTGCGCAACGTCAGCGGCACCGGAGGCCTCCCGGGCAGTGCGTGATCTCCCATATGCCTGTATCTCCTGCTCAAAGGCTTTGACAGTGCCTGCTGCATGTGGCACGTGACCTGAATCATTATTACGACTCACCTGATATCAAGGGGATTTGACATGCCCAAGGAAGAATGGGGCGTAAAGCGTGTTTGCCCGACAACCGGCAAGCGGTTTTACGACCTGAACAAGGACCCGATCATCAGCCCCTACACTGGCGAGATCGTGGAGCTTGAGACCGGTAAAAGCCGGATGATCGCTGCGGATGCGGAAGACGCCGCCTCGGCTAAAGCGCGCAAAGACGCTTCGGAAGAGGATCTGGTTCTGGATGATGACGACAATGTCGATGTCGATCTGGACGACGATCTGCTGGACGATGATGACGACGACAATGATAACGTTTCGCTCGACGATATCACCGACATGTCGTCGGAAGACGAAAACTAAAACCGGCCAGAGGCGGCCCCACGCCGCCTCATGCCCACCCCGGACGCGGGACGAAACTTTTTGGCAAATTCCAATTTTTGGACTTGCGCTCAACGCCACCGTCTCATAAACGTCCGTCCACTGCTTCGGCAGTACCTGGAAGGGGCCTTAGCTCAGTTGGGAGAGCGCTTGCATGGCATGCAAGAGGTCAGGGGTTCGACTCCCCTAGGCTCCACCAAAATTTATCAAGAAAAACCTTGTTTCATTGGCCTTCGTAGGCCTTTGGGTCCGGTTGTCCCCTGTATTTCCCCTGGATAACTGCGTATAGCCGCCCCTTCTTCGGTTTTTTGCGGGAACCTTCAGCCCCTCTCTCCGCCATAGTCGTTCGACACGGCCATCTCTGACCGACCAACCTGCCTCTCTGAGCAAGGCCGCAATCCGACGATAGCCGTATCGACCATACTGCCTGGCCAATTCGATCATGACGGCAACCAACCGATCCTCATCGACACGGCCTCTCGGGATGTGCCTCTGTGTGGAACGATGTTGTCCCAGCACGCGACAGGCCCTGCGCTCCAACACTTTGAACTGGCGACGCACATGTTCGATGCAGGCGCAACGGCGAGCGGGGCTCAGAAGTTTCCCTTTGCAGCCTCCGTCAAGATCAGCTTGTCGAGTGTCAGGTCTGACACAGCTCGCCTCAGCCGATCATTTTCCTTCTGAAGCCGCTTCAGTTCCTTCAATTGATCTACATCCCTTCCGCATTCGCCGTTGGGATCAAACCAATGGCGCCTTCAAAGGCTCATTGCTTGCGCCATCGGTAGCAGGACTGTTCAACAACACCAATCTGTCTGATTGCATCCAGCCGGGGCATGCCTTGCCCCATCAGCACCTCGACCTGCCGTAACTTCGAGACAATCTCTTCCGGCTTCATCTGCGCAGGCTTGATCTTGTTTGCCATTCTTGATCCTCCCTTTCCTAAACATAGCGGTGGACCAGTTCAGATGGGGAGGCGCAGCGGGATGCAGATGCATCTGGCCGAAAGAAACCTGGAAGTCGCGTTCAAACATGGTGAGACGATCAACCCGGTCGAGCGTGGCCATATCGCCTTTCGCACCGACGACATCGAGGCGTTCAAGAAGCTGTTGGACGATAATGGCATTCCCTATTCAGACTATGGCACCGCTTTCGCAAAAGAATGGCATCAACTCTTCTTCCACGACTCCGAAGGCAATATCATCGAAGTCCAACAAGCGGTGTGACTAACGTCGGAGGCACGCATTGAAACAGGCCGTACTGGTTGTCGATGTCCAGCCCAGCTTTGACCCGCCGGATTGGCTGGTCGAGCGCAGCCAGTTGCTGGCGTCGCATTTCCCCTCCATCGCTACGGTCGAACGCCATGACGAGGCGAAGGTACCCTTTTTCCGACAGCTTGGCTGGAAGCCCCGCTCGGTCGATGACAGCCTTGTTCAGGCCGACCGCACCATTCTGAAATACGGCTACGGCCCTCCGACCGAGGTGATCACCCAGTTTCACAACTGGAAGGTCGACCGCGTTTTGGTCTGCGGCATTCAGGCTGATACCTGCGTTCTGGCCGCTGGTTTCGCTTTATTTGACGCGGGCCTGCAACCGACCATAATTGCAGATACGGTCGTCGGGTCTTCGTTGGATCGTAGCGGTAAGCTGGGCGTGGACCTATGGCGGCATCATTTTGGCCAGGTGATTGAGAAGCACTCGGATATATTGTGACGGCGCAATCCCTGTCCGTATTGGAGAGGAGACCCCATTGTGACCTCAAAACGTATTTTTGGAAAAGCGGCCATTGTATTTCTGTTGGCTGGATATCTTACACCGGCAAATGCGGATGGCTTTTCGCTAACCGGTCAGTATGAGGGTATGTATGCCTGCGACAGCACCACGGGTGGTGTACCGTCAAGCTGGGCTGATCCGATGCGTGCCGGAATTGTTCAGGACGGGGATCGCATTTCCATCGACCTGCTATACACCGACAAACAAGAGCTTGGGGCCGAGTACTCGCTCTACACCGGTTCGATTGCTCTGGCACCTGATGGCAAACTGGTCAGCGGGTATTTTGAATCCTGTGGCGGCACCTTTCCTTCAAAGGAGCTCGCCCGGTTGTTCCCCGCCGCCACGGATACGGCGTTCAGCTTTTCGGTCACCAGCGTCTGGGCTTCGGATCAAGTGCCGAACCTTCCCGGACTGACCGTCCAGACCTGCACGTGGAGCCTGAAACGGGTGTCCACGGAAACCCCCAAAGTGAGGCCGTGCGAGACGGCGGATCGCTAGGCTAAATTTCCCATCTGGACTTATTTGTTAAGTCCAGATGTTTAAATTGGATCCAAAGCTCCCATATAGCGCCCAATCTCGCAACTTAACCGTGCCTGAGCGGGTAATCAGACCCCGGCAGGCCCCCAGTCAAACAGGATGGTCCCGATGAATTTTATTCTACGCGGTAGCCTGGTTACTCAAATCATCATCGGCCTTGTGGCCGGTGCCCTTCTTGCCACCCTCTGGCCTGCCGCTGGTTCGGCTGTTGGTCTGTTGGGTGATTTCTTTGTAGACGCGCTGAAAGCCGTCGCACCCGTGCTGGTGCTGATCCTTGTCTGCGCCGCAATCACCAACCATAAAAAGGACAGCGAAGCCCGTATGGGGCCCGTGGTTCTGCTGTATATCCTCGGCACCTTTGCGGCTGCATTGGTTGCGGTGGCGGCCAGCTATATGTTCCCGGTTACGCTGCACTTGACGGGAACACCGGAACTGATGGACGCCCCGGACGGTCTGGCCGAAGTGGTGAAAAACATCCTGCTGAAGATCGTGGACAACCCGGTGAATGCACTGGCGCAGGCCAACTATATCGGCATTCTCGCCTGGGCTGTCGGACTTGGGCTGGTCTTCCGCCACGCAAGTGACTCGACCAAAACGCTGATGTCCGATCTGGACGGTGCGATCACCAAGATCGTGGCGGCCATCATCCGCGTCGCCCCCATCGGCATCTTTGGCATCGTGGCCTCGACCATTGCGGAAACCGGATTTGAAACGCTCGCAAGCTATGGTCACCTGTTGCTGGTTCTGATCGGCTGTATGGCATTCATGGCGCTGGTCGTGAACCCGCTGATCGTGTTCCTGCGCATTCGCAAGAACCCCTATCCGCTGGTCTTTACCTGCCTGCGGGAATCCGGGATCACCGCGTTCTTCATGCGCAGCTCGGCCGCCAACATTCCGGTCAACATGGAACTGTGCCGCCGCATGAACCTGGATGAAGAAACTTACTCAGTCACCATCCCCATCGGCGCCACGATCAACATGGCCGGTGCCGCGATCACCATCACAGTGATGACGCTTGCGACCGTGCACACCATGGGCATACAGGTCGACTTCCTTTCGGCGTTGTTCCTAAGCATCATCGCGTCGATTGCCGCCACCGGAGCCTCGGGCGTAGCGGGCGGGTCACTTTTGCTGATCCCGATGGCGGCCAGCCTGTTCAGCATCGACAACGCAACGGCCATGCAGGTGGTCAGCATCGGCTTTATCATAGGCGTGCTGCAGGACTCTGCTGAAACCGGGCTGAACTCGTCCACCGACGTGCTATTCACTGCAGCCGGGTCGTATAAGCGTGGCGATCCGTACCCGCGGAAACTGCCGATGGAAGAGGTCCCCGCCTAGGCGACCTCAATCACAATACCCCACAACCGTGTTTATTCGGCGGTTGTGGGGTTTCCGCTGCTCCACCCCGCGGCGCGCATCGCTGCTGTCAGATCCTGAACCGGCGCCGGGTCGGCGAACACGCGGGTTTTCAAAGCTTCCAATGGAAAATTTGGCCAGGTTTCTTCAAAGACTTCGGCCAGCCTGCGCGCTTCGGCCTGATCGCCTTTGTTCCAATGCGCGGCAATCAGATACGCTGTGGATATCGGGCCAAAGGGACCGCCGCTTGCAATTGTATCTTCATAGGTCCGGATCGTCGCGGCATACTCACCGGTATGAAACTGCGCCGCGCCCAGTGCATTTCCGGCCACTGATCCACCGCTGTCTTTAGCCAAAGTCCGGTAGCGTTCAGCATGGGAAAGAACACGCTCGAAATCGAGGGTGTAGAGCGAAATCAGGGCGTCAAACTCAGCAATGTGGGGATCGTCAGGTGCCATATCGGTCGCGCGTTTCGTCAGATTGACCGCCTTGTTGAAGCTGCCAGTCGCGAATTCGAACCACGCGCGCGCTGACAAGGCCCAAGGCGCATCTGGAGCCAGCTCAATCGCGTGGGCACTGTTGTCACCCGCCGTTGCAAGCAATTCACCTTCAATGGGGCGCCCGAATTGCAGGATAGCCAGCATTGTTTCAACCTGAGCCGCGCCCGCATAACCGCAATAATACAAAGGGTCCCGCTCAATCGCCGTTTCAAAGACCAGCAAGGCCGGGCGAAGGCGCGACAGGTCAACAACCGGGAAGATCAGATCACGTCCCGAAGTGCACAGGTTCATCGCTTCAACCCGATTTGGAGAAACATCGTAGATCGAGGACTGATCCGTCGCTGGCAAAGTCGGGCTGGCTTCCTGCTGAAACGTAACCGCCATATAGGCACCAATGCACAGCAGGAGCGCTCCGACCAAAGCACCGACCACGAAGAACTTACGGCGCGTTTTCGGAGTTCCACCTACACCTGTTTGAAACTCTGGCGCGTAGCTACCCACCGGCAGCGAAATGACCACCGGATCATTTGCGCCCTCGCCCCCATAATATGCCTTGAGCTTGCGTCTGACCCGCCCCGCATCAACACGCACCACCCCTTCGCGTCTTGCCAGTTCGTCGGCGTCATATCCGTAAACGTCCATGGCTATCGTTTTTGCGCGGATGTCTTCAGTGCGCCCAGCCAAGGCCTCGTCCACGACATAGGACAGAAAAGACTGCATCCGCGCCGAGCCTTTGAAATCCTTCGAGGCCAGAACCCGATCCAGCGCTGTCCGGATCTGTTCCCTTGGGAACGACCCGGCATCCTTTTGCGGCACGTCATCGGTCGAGGAGGTCAAGAACTATCCTTTCATGGCAAGGACTTGGCGGCATGTTGCTACGGTAGCATGCGGCTTATTACGTTCAAGGCTAATTCTTAGGCGGGCATGCTTGGACTACGAATCCAGCGAGTGCCACCTCCAATGACAGAAGACGCGTTCTTTGATGCACAGTTTCCCGGAACAGCCCATCGGCTGCGTGAATTACGGGCGCGGGACAAGGAATTCGACCAGATTTGCGCTGATTACCACGAGGTCTTTTCGGAACTGGCCTTGGCCCCGCAAACGGCGGGCAGCACACAAACCCGATATCTCGCTGATCTGGCCGAAAGCGTCTCGGATTTACGCAACAGCATCGAAAAGCGGTTGCAGGCCCCTGACCGCAACAATGAGTGAAAGGTTGATCATGAAACTTCGTACCTTACTGCCCCTGTTGATCCTGACTGCCAGCCCTGCAGTTTCTCAGGACAGTCCAATCATTCACGACGGAGAGTTTGAGTATTTACGCGCACAATTCGGCGAGACCTGGGATGCACAGGACATCGAAATCGACGCCAAGCTTGCCGAGATCCGCGCTGCGAACGGAGGCCAGCCCCCCAATTTTCTCTACATCCTGATCGATGACATCAGCTTTGGCCACATGGGTGACCGCAAGCTGAACTACGTCACGGGGATCGAAACGCCGAACATCAACCAACTGGCGACCGAAGGCCTGTCGTTGATGCGTATGTATACCGAGCCTTCCTGTACCCCCACACGAACAGCAATGCTGACGGGTCGTCATCCAGTGCGTGCAGGCGTCACCGAGGTCAAAGTGGCTTTGGTGGGCGAGGGTCTGGCGGCCAGCGAGGTCACTTTGCCCGAGGTACTGAAACAAGCGGGTTACTCTACCACTCATGTCGGCAAGTGGCATCAGGGCGATATCGAAGAAGCCTACCCTCACAATCAGGGATTTGACTGGGCTGCCTTCCCCTTGCATCAACAAGTCCAGCTGAGCCTCATGACCCCCGAGGCGATGCAGGCCAATGCCATGCTCGGCTATGTTCCCGAGGGCCAGAACAACCAATTCCTACTGGACGAGCGGTTCAAACCCTACGGTCTGGTCACCGGAGTCGAGGCCGAAGCCGGCGGGTTGGCACGCGAAGTCGACATGGCTGCAGGCGAGGTCTGGACGCAGGCAAAATACGAAGAAATGAACCTGCGCTATCAACAGCAGGCGCTGGAACAACTCCAGCGCGTTGCGGCTGAGGACGAGCCGTTCTTCCTGCAATACTGGCCGCTTTATCCGCTGAACTTCGTCTACCCCGATCAGGCAATCTCGCGGAACGGCGGATTCCATGCGGACAAGCTGCAACTTTTGGACGGTTGGATCGGCGACGTGCTTGAGGCGCTCGACGAAACCGGAAAAGCAGACAATACGATCGTAATCGTCATGGCAGACAACGGCCTGATGTATCAGTTCGAGGGCACCTCTGGTCTGAACCAACTGATTTACCGCGGCGGCAAAACTCAGCACCTTGAAGGCGGCGTCCGAACAGATGCCTTTATCCGCTGGCCCAATGTCATCGAGCCCAACAGCGCAGCTGGCGACATCTTTCACGTCTCGGACATCTTCACCACGATGGCCCGGATCGCCGGGGCGACCGACTATATCCCGCGCGACCGCGTGATTGACGGCATCGACCAGACCGCTCTGCTGCTGAACGGCGAAGGGCACGGGCGGCGCGACTATGTGTACGTCTATGAAGGTCCGGTGTTGCGGTCGGTCGTCAAGCAAGAGTTCAAGATGCACCTGCCCACGCCGGGCCAGCCCGGCGCTGCAGCCCCAACCTTCAACATCTATCGTGACCCACGTGAGGAACACCCACTGGTCGGGTACTCTCTTTGGGCCGGAGCATCGTTTCAGGACATGATCAAACGCCACCAGAAAATGATTGCGAAATATCCGCATTCGGAAATCGGCAAAGGCCAACCCTATGACGGGATTGAAAACCTGCGCCCGGAATCGGAACTGACACGAGACGTGTTCATGAGTTGGCAGTGAAGCAGGTCCGTAGAAATTTCTGCACAAATATCATAATGTTTTAATGTGAGGTCAGTTTTGCGGCATCAGTCGCAAGGCGCGTCTGACACCGGAGGGGGATGCGAAATGAGTTTGAAATGGTTGATTGCGCTTTCGACAGGTCTGGTCGCCGCACCAGCGTTGGCACAGGATAACCCCATTCAACATGATGCCGAGTTCTACATTCTACAGGCCCAACACGGCGAACAGTGGGCTCAGGATGACACCGCCGTCGATGAAGCCCTGGCTGCGTTTCGGGACAGCAACGGGGGAAAGCCTCCGAACATCGTCAGCGTTTTAATCGACGACATGGGGTTTGGAGATATGGGAATACCCGAACTCAACGCCGTGCGAGGGTATGAGACTCCAAACATCAACGATTTCTCGGATCAAGCCATGCGGATGGTTCGGATGTACACCGAGCCGTCCTGCACGCCGACCCGCGTCGCACAGATGACCGGGCGACTGCCAGTTCGCATGGGCATGGGCGATACGACCGTCGATATAGCAGGATTTGGTCTGCCCGAGAATGAAGTCACCCTCGCCGAGGTGCTGAAACAAGCAGGCTACGCCACCAGCCATGTGGGCAAATGGCACATGGGGGACATCGCCGAAAGCTGGGCGATGAACCAGGGGTTTGATTACGCCCAGCACGCGATTCATCAGCAAGGCCAACTGACCATCTTCAATGACGATGCCATAAAGGAGCAAGTCACGGTCGCCATCCGTGACTATGACGAAAAATACACTCTCGACGATTGGTTCCGACCGGACGCTGCCGCGATGATGACGGTCATCGAAGGGGAAACCGGGGGGCCGATCCGCGAAATCCGAATGGAAACCGGTGAGCGCTGGAACGCCGCAAAATACGATGAAATGAACCAGGCGTTTCAGGACAAGACGCTGGAGGAGCTGGATCGCCTCGCGGGCGGTGAAAATCCATTCTTCCTGCAATACTGGCCGATGATCCCACTGGACAACACGCGCGCCGGACGGTCAGGACCTGAAAGCGTGAATGGCGGTTTGTACGTGGACAAAATGCAACTACTGGACCAGTGGTTAGGCGACCTGTTCGCTCGCTTGGATGAGTTGGGCCTGACGGAAAACACAGTCGTTGTTGTCATGGGGGATAACGGCCATTTCACCAAATACGCTCCGCAATCCGGGTTCACGCCGCTGATCTATGCGGGTGGCAAAGGTGACACGACCGAGGGCGGCGTCCGCGTCGATGCTTTCATTCGCTGGCCCGGTATGATTGAGGCCGACGGTTTGCTGAACAGCATCATTCACGTCTCGGACCTCTATACCACGCTATCTCGATTTGCTGGAGCCGACCAGCACATTCCGCGGGATCGTTTGGTGGACGGTGTAGACCAATCCGCGGCCCTGCTGTTCGCCGATGAATCCAAAGCCCGCCGCGACCACGTCATCGTCTATTCGGTGAACAAACCTGAGGCGATAGTGAAAGACCAGCTAAAGCTGAAGCTGCCGGGACCCGGAGAAAGCGCGATACTGGCAAAGTTCTTCGACCTCTACCGGGACACGCGTGAAGAGTATTCAGTCTCGACCGAGGTCGGTGCCTGGGGAGGACAGGAATTCGCACGGATTCTGGGCCGCCACATGGCCCGCAAAGAGAAATTCCCCGATACAACGCCCGCCTATGGCGTGCCTTATGAAGGGATTGAGAACATCCGCCCTGAAACCCAACAAGCGGTCGAGGCGTTCATGATCAAACGCGCCTCACCTCAGCAATAACGCGAAGCCGAACGCAAATCAGGAGGTGCAAATGGTTGGAAACATTCTTTTCGCTCTCGGCTTGGTTGTCTCATTAGGGATCGGGTTCGTCTATTTCCGGGATCTGGGCGACATCTCGCAGATGCTGTTGAAGGTAAAACGCGAGAATATGGTGCGGTTTATCCGGAACGAATACCGTTTGATCGCAATTGGCTTAGGTGCCTTTGCCGTTGCAACGCTCGCGCATTTCCTGATGGGCGGCGGCCCGTTCTGGGTGTGGATCATCTCTGCGCTGCTAGTGCTTTTTCTTTACGGCTTTCCCTATGTCTGGGTTCATCTGGGCCTGCGCAACCAGATGAACGATGCAGCCTTCTTTCCCATCAGCGAAGCGCAGAAGTATGTCGGACCGACCGCACCGGTCATCGTGATTGAAAACAACGGCCACGCCCGCGCGCACCCCGACGCGCAGATCATGCGCCCTCATCTGGCCGGGGATGTGGACGGGTTGGGCGGCGAGGACGTGGTCATGACCTATTGCGCAATGGCTAACCTCGGGCAGGGATACGCGCCACGGATTGAAGGCAAGCGGCTGGACCTCGAGGTCCTGGCCCAACACGGCAACAACCTGATCCTGCGCGACAATGAAACAGGAGAGCCGATCCAACACATTTATGGCTTCCGCGAAGCTGACCGCGCCGAGAACGCCGACGGTCCTGCCTGCCCTGTGAAACCCGAGGCCCAGATGAAACCCTGGCCGACCTACCGCATGACGTTTCGCGGGTTCCAAAAGGCTTTTCCCGACGGAGAGGTATTTCTGAACAAACCTTCCTCAAACCCATTGCTGCGGCTTCTGGATATGGTCACCGAGATCACCTTTGGCTGGGGGATCAGTCGTCAACATCAAGAAGATGCGCCGGTGATGGACAACATGGATCGCTCGGATGATCGACTGCCGAACAAGACCTATGTCTGGGGGATCACGATCGACAAGGATGCCACCTGCTGGACCGATGATTTCGTCGTGGACAACGATTGGGTCGTCAACGCTACCGTTGGCGGGCGTGATGTCGTCGTCAGTCTGGATCCTAAATACGAGAGCCTCGGGGTCTGGTACAATGACAGTGGCCAACAGGTCACGCGCTGCGACTTCTGGGGAATGTCTGATCAGGGTCAACTAAAACGGGTCGAGACGCTGCGTGCAGGCGTGTTCTGGCACGTCTGGTCCGAGTTTTTCCCGGAGACGGACATCAATCGCGTGGGCACGCGCGCGGAAACATCTGGTACAGTAGCAGCATAACGCCGCTTCACACGGGCTGCAGGCCGGTCAGGACGGTGACAATAAGGAGGGACAAGATGGCATTGAAACACGGCTTGAAAGGCGGCGCGATCGCTGCGGCCATGCTGGCATCGGCGACAACGACGGCCTCGGCGCAGCAATCCGGGTGGTCATATGAGGCTACGATTTATCTTTTTATGCCCGAGACCGAGACCAGTTTTGAAACCCCTGCGGGAAAGGTCGACGGAACGCTAAGCTTTTCGGATGCGCTGGAGAACCTCGACTTTGCCTTTATGGGCGCGCTAGCTGCTACCAATGGTCAATGGAGTGTGCTGGCGGATTACAACTATACCAACCTTTCCTTCGGAAATACCTTGGGCGGACCTGCGAATTCAGAACTGGAGACCTCGGTCAAGACGCAGTTTCTGACAGCCTTGCTAGGCTACCGGGTGCGCGATGATCAATCGGTAAAGGTGGATCTGGCGGGTGGTTTCAGATGGTACAGCACTGACACGGAATTTACCCTGACACCGGAAAGAGCCCCCTCGCGAACAAATACTGCCGACGACAGCTGGTTCGACCCGGTGGTCGGTGTCCGCGCCCGGTTTTCCCTGTCGGATTCGTGGACCAGCACCGCCTACGTGGATTACGGAGGCTTTCGCAGCGGCAGTCAGACCTGGTCGGTTTTGCTGACGGCAGACTACGCCATCAACGAAAGATGGGTACTGCGGGGTGGATACCGCTATATCTCGTTCGATCACGACATTAACGGTAGCGAATACAAATTCGATCAGTCCGGCCCACTATTCGGGGCGACCTACAGATTCTGAGTATTACTCGCTAGAGCTATCAAACTAGTGCGACGCAAGCACCGCACCTGAGGGACAGAGCATGGTCCACACCAGCTCGCAGGGTTCGGGTCGGGCAAAGTTTGATGCAGTTCGGGTGCTTTCAAACACCTATATACTTCTCAGAGATCTCAGATGTCAGCGCGGCCATTTCGCCAGCCCAGACGGTGCGGCCACGCTCCAGTACAACGGCCTTATCTGAAACCGCTGCCAGTTCCTTCAGCGATTTGTCGATCAGCAGGATTGCAACACTCGTTTCCTGCCGCAGAAGCTGAAGGGCGGCCCAGATTTCCTGCCGGACAATCGGTGCAAGGCCCTCGGTGGCCTCGTCCAGTATCAGCAGGCGCGGATTGGTCATCAGCGCCCGGCCAATCGCCAGCATTTGCTGTTCACCCCCTGACAGCGAGGCGGCACGCTGGCCCTTCCGTTCTCCCAACCGGGGGAAAAGTTCGGTTACGCGGCGCAAGGTCCAGTCACCGGGACGCGCCGCCGCGATCAGGTTTTCGCGCACGGTGAGATCGGCGAAACAGCGGCGGCCTTCGGGCACCAGACCCACTCCCTTGCGGGCCACCTTATGGCTGGGCAGCGCGTGCAAATCATGCCCGTCCAGCGTCAGCGCACCTTCCGACCGGATCATCCGGCAAATGGCTTTCACTGTAGTGGTCTTGCCCATCCCGTTGCGCCCCATCAGGGCGGTTACCTCACCCTGAGCGATCTGCAGGTCCACACCGAACAGCGCCTGACTGTCGCCGTAACTGGCGGTCAGGTTTTCGATCCGCAGCAGGGTCATGCCTCATCCCCCAGATAAGCATCGCGCACCTCGCGGCTAGAGCGGATTTCGTCCGCAGTACCCGTGGCGATAACCTTGCCGTAGACCAGCACACTGATCCGATCAGCCAGAGCAAACACCGCATCCATGTCATGTTCTACCAGCAGAATGGGTGCTTTCTGCCGCAATCCATCCAAAAACCCGGTCAACCGTTTCGAGCCTTCGGCGCCAAGCCCCGCCATCGGCTCGTCCATGACGAAGGCTTTGGGTGACAGGGTCAGGGCCACTGCAACCTCCAACTGCCGCCGTTGGCCGTGGCTGAGATTGGCACAGCGTGTGTCGCGCTCATCGCTAAGACCCACGCGGTCCAACGCAGCCTCGGCCCTGCCGCGCAGTTCGGGCCGTTTCAGCGCGGGCCGCCAGAAGCGCCACGCCATGCGTTCCGCACCCATCGCGCCCAGCACCACGTTTTCCAGCACCGTATCTTCCATACACAGCTGCGAAATCTGGAAGGTTCGCGCCAGCCCGGCCTGCGCCCGCGCCTGCGTGCTAAAGCCTGAAACATCCTGACCGTTCACAAGTACTCGCCCGGAATCCGGCTGTAAGCCTCCACAAATCTGCTGGATCAGCGTCGATTTGCCTGCGCCATTCGGGCCGATGATGGCATGGATTTCTCCGGGCCTCAGGTCGATGGAAACGTCGTCCGTGGCTTTAAGCGCTCCGAAGCTTTTGTTCAGGTTCAGCGTAGCAAGAACGGGATCAGACATGCGCGCCCTCTTTCCCGGTCAGCAGACCGATCAGCCCGCCACGCGCAAACAACACGATACACAGCAGGGCCACACCTAAATAAATGTGCCAGAAATCGGTGAGTTCACCCAGAAAGTGTTCCAAAGCGACAAAGACGCAAGCCCCGATCACCGGCCCCATCAGGCGCCCAACCCCGCCGATAATGATCAACACGATCAGTTCTCCGGACAGCTGCCAACTGAACATCGAGGGCGAGACAAAGCGGTTCAGGTCGGCAAACAGCGCCCCCGCCAGCCCGGTGATCGCGCCCGAGATTACGAAGGCCAGCAGTTTCAACCGCATCGGGTTCAGCCCCACGGTCTCGACCCGCGTGGCCGTCTGACGTGTGGCGTTCAGTGCCAGCCCAAAGGGTGAAGCCTGCAACCTCGCGAAAAGATACAGAACGACGCACAGCAGCGTGAAGCACACAGCGTAGAACTGGATCGGCACCAGCGTATTCAGCCCGGGAAAGCCATTGCGGACATAGATCGACAGACCATCCTCTCCGCCGTACTGGGCCCATGAGATCGCGAAGTAGAAGAACATCTGACCAAAGGCGAGCGTAATCATGATGAAATACACGC
Organism: Ruegeria arenilitoris; assembly: GCF_013032445.1. Lineage (GTDB taxonomy): Bacteria > Pseudomonadota > Alphaproteobacteria > Rhodobacterales > Rhodobacteraceae > Ruegeria > Ruegeria arenilitoris_F. Next base: position 121,511 of record NZ_WQCA01000010.1, read on the forward strand.
CCGAGGTGCGCAGCGACAACAGCCCAATGAAGAACGCCACCAGCGCCGACAAGATCATGGCCACCAGCCAGATCACTGGCATCGATTTGGTGCCGTCGGTGGTGAACAACCCCAGATCAAGCGCCGTGTAGGTCTGCGCATGATAGGCAAGGATGCCCATCGCATAGCCTCCGATACCGAAGAACACCGCGTGGCCAAAGCTGACCAAGCCGCCGATCCCGAGGATGATGTTCAGCCCAACCGCCGCCAACGCAAGGATCACCGCCCGCGTCACCAATGTGATCGTGAACGGCTGATCCGCCAAGACCGCCCAAAGCGGCAGCGCCAGTAGACCCGCAATCACCAGCGCGTTCAGAAACCTCTCGTTCAGCTTCATGAGCGGGCTCCGAACAGGCCGGTGGGTCGCCAGATCAGCACCAGCCCCATCAACACATAGATGCCCATCGAGGCCAGCGCCGAACCGGTTTTCTGTGCCGCGCCATTTTCCATGAACAGCTTGAACAGCTCGGGCAGGAACACTCCGCCCAGCGTATCCGTCAACCCGACCAGCAGCGCACCGATAAAGGCCCCGCGAACCGAACCGATACCACCGATCACGATGACAACAAAGGCAAGGATCAGCACCGGCTCACCCATCCCCACCTGAACCGACTGAATCGCGCCGACCAAGGCACCCGCTAGACCGGCCAGCGCCGCGCCCAGCGCAAAGACCAGCGTGTAGAGCTTCGAGATATCGACGCCCAGCGCTGCGATCATCTCGCGGTCGTTCTCTCCGGCGCGGATCTGGATACCCAGCCGGGTGCGCTCGATCAGCGCCCAGAGGCCAACGGCCACCGCCAGTCCAATGCCGATCAGGGTCAGGCGGTAGAGCGGGTATTCGATCCCTCCGGGCAAGGTCACAGGCCCCGACAGCGCATCGGGAATGTCCAGAAATAGCGGAAAGGAACCGAAAACCCAGCGCGTGCCTTCAGAAAAGATCAGGATCAGCGCAAAGGTGGCCAGCACCTGATCCAGATGCGGCGCATTATACAGGCGTCGGATCACCACCATCTCGACAATCGCCCCGGCCAAGGCCGCAGCGGCGAGCGCGGCTACCAACGCCAGCAGGAAAGACCCCGTGGCTCCTGCCACGGCAGCGGCCGCAAAGGCCCCGACAATGTAAAGCGAGCCATGGGCTAGATTGATAAGCCCCATGACGCCGAAAATCAGCGTCAGGCCAGCCGCCATCAGGAACAGCATGACGCCGAACTGCAGCCCGTTGAGGATCTGCTCGATAATCAGGATCGAGGACATGGAAACTCCGGTGGTCTGCCCGCCCCGCTACCGGGGGCGGGCAGGAGGTCAATTACATTTTGCACTCGGCCGCGTAGGCGTCAGAGTGGTTTTCCAACGCAACGCCGAGGATCTTGTTGGTGAAAACGTCACCTTCCTTGATCACTTCGCGGGCATAGATGGTTTGAACAGGGTGGTGGTTCGGGCCAAAGCTGAACTCACCGCGGGTGCTGTCAAACTCGGCCGCACGCAGGGCTTCGCGGAACGCGTCCGCATCCGACGGATCAGCCTTGTCCAGCGCAGACAGCAGCAGGTTCGCTGTGTCGAAGCCCTGGCTGGCATAGAGCGAGGGCAGACGTCCGTATTCCGCCTGGAAGCTTTCAACAAACGCCGAGTTGGTCGGGTTGTCGATGTCTTTATTCCACTGCGAGGTGTTCACCACACCTATCGCCGCGTCGCCAACCGCCTGCAGGATACCCTGATCAAAGCTGAAGGCTGGGCCGACCACGGGCTTGTCGATGCCGCTGTCGGCATATTGCTTCAGGAATGAAATCCCCATGCCGCCGGGCAGGAAGAAAAACACGCTGTCCGCATCGCTGGCGCGGATCTGCGCGATCTCGGCGGCATAGTCGGTTTGTCCCAACTCGGTATAGACTTCACCGGCCAGATCACCCTCGAAGAACCGTTTATAACCGGTCAGAGCATCCACGCCCGCCGGATAGTTCGGGGCAAGAATAAAGCTGTTCTTGTAGCCCGCACCATTGGCATAGGCCCCGGCGGCCTCGTGCAGGTTGTCATTCTGCCAGGCGACGTTGAAATAGTTCTGATGACAGCCTTTTCCGGCCAAAGGCGACGGACCTGCGTTGGGCGACAGGTAGAACACGTTCTGGTTCACAGCAGCTGGCACAACCGCCATCGCAAGGTTGGACCAGATGATGCCGGTCATGACATCAACCCGCTCAGACTGGATCATCTTGTCGGACAGTTGCACCGCGATGTCCGGCTTGCGCTGGTCATCCTCGATCACGACCTCGATGTCGTCACGGCCCGATTGCGCTATGGCCAGCATGAACCCGTCGCGCACATCGATGCCCAACCCGGCACCACCACCAGACAGCGTGGTGATCATACCAACCTTGACCTCGGCCAGCGCGCCTGTGGCGCACAGCGCGGAAACCGCAACGGCTGCTAGAAACTTCTTCATCTTCATCTCCCTTCGCTGGTCTTTTCGACGCAACTTATGTCAGCCTTCACGGCGTTTATTCTGCTACACTGACGAAGCGGTCTTTTTCCACTCTGCCAATCGTGCAAACAATCACCGATCGCACCCCCGCCGTCGAGGGCGTTTTAAACCTGAACCGCTGAATTTTCCTAAAAAATGCCCCGCGTCAGAAGGTCAGAGTGATCATGATGGCGTAGTTGTCGGCCAGCATCTCTGCATCCGTTCGGTTAAACTTGACCGTCGGCAAGGCCTGTATGCCGACCTGCGCCGTCCCGTCGAAGAACTTTGCCAGATCGACGATCAGATGTACCTCATGGTCGCCGTCCGCGAAAACATCCGGCAGCAGCATGAATTCAATCTCGCGGGCGTCTTCCGAGAACCCCACATGATAGACCAGCGGGGAAACGTCATTCCCTTGTATCAGCGCGCCTTCGACGACCACGAATTCACACCCGACCTTCCAGTTCCACGCCATCTGGCTCTTAGGATCTAAGTTCCCCCGCGCCGCAATCGAAACAATTGCTGTAGGATCAACCCCGATCAGGAACTGAACGGTATCGACAGATTTAAGAGGCACTTCGGGCAAAGTGATCGAATGCGTCTTTTCCACATTGTAGAATGTGCAACAGGAGATAGCTGTCGGTCTCAACATAGGTTTCGTCTGCATGCCCCAAGGAAAGGTTGCTGATGTAGAAACTAAAGTCCCGAGCCCTGAATTGCCCTTCCCCACTCGGATTTTCATTGACAATCTGATTGTAGATCAAAGGCGCCTCCCCCATTTGCGCGTGAAAATTCAGCGTGGCCGATATGGCTATCTGCTGCCCGAACGTCAGAAGGAACCACCCCGCGATCTGGACTATTGCAAACTATAAACCAGGGATCGGTTTCATCAGGAACCTCCATCAAACGGACCGGAAAATTGCGATTTGGCCGGGAACGCCTCGTCCGTCAGCGTGTGCAGAAAGGCGGTGAAGGTCTGCATTTCATCGGGCTTCATGTGCAGGCCGCCAGTATCCTGCCCCATCTCATCCGGGTGCTGGATCGGCAGCAGTGCCTGTTCCTCAAGCGATTTCGCGCGTCCGTCGGTGAAGGCCAGCGCCTGTACGTGGCAGGTGGCGCAGGACACCTGATTGTTGCCTGGCAGGATCGGGTCATAGAACAGGTGTCGGCCCTCCGCGAAGACCTCTTCCGTCAGTGGATTGTCGGGTGGCACGGCGAACCGACCGAACACAACGGTGCCGGGAAATCAGAAATCGGCGTTGCCACCGGGGTCGCGCGTGCGATCCCAATTCTCCCACCCCGCCGCCGCAAGAGCTGCAGCGACGAGTATCAGAAGCACCTAGCGCATAAAGCCCCCCGCGCCGCTAGTGGTGGTGGACAAAGCCCGAGCCGAACAGGCCTTCCAGGTTTTCCACCCCTTTGTTGTAACGATCCTTGATGTTGACCGTCGCCAGACGCTTTCCGGTTTCAAGATCATGGACTGAGATCGTACGGCCGTTCAGACCGGCCATGAAATCCACATCCGTCGGATCGTTGTCCGCGCTGTTACCCAAATTCAGAAGACTGTTTTGAACGGCAACCAAATCACGGCCCGAGGCCGAGGTGAAAAAAGATCATATGGTGCGCGCCCGGATCGGCCACGATATCCGGCCCGCTGAATACCAGTTCGGGCAAAGCTGCCAACTCGTAACCTTTCACTACAATGGGTAGAGCATGTGAGATGTGCAGCTTATCCTCGGCACCATAGAATTCCAGCGGCACTGCGGTTTCGTTGGCAACGCCGCTATAGATCACCTCGGCCTCACCAAACGTCTTGGAGTCGGCGTCATACGGCACTTTCCACGTCTCTAACACAAACATGGTGCTGGCCAGGATGGCGGGCTCAAAATCCGGATGCATGTCGGGGCGTGCAAACAAAACCTCAACCGGAGAGGACGGGAAGTTCAGCAGCTTTTCCTTCTCGACTGTGGTGTTTTTTGATGGGCTCCGGCGTGTTCAGATCAATGATCGTCAGCACGTTGCCAACACCGTTGGTCAGATCCGGATGTACCGCCGACGTCACCGCCCGCGTCGCGGGAAAGCCCGACCTCAGACAGGCTACAGGACGGATCAAGCCCCGTGGCATAAAGTCGGCCGTTGGGGCTGTAGTAGAGTTGGTGCAGCGGATGCGCCATCTCGGGCTGTTCCACTTCGCTGAGGATCTCTCCGCTTTACTCCGAATTCCGGGTCCAGTTCGATGAGTGCGCTGCTGTGGCTGGCGTCCAGTGACGGCAGCCCGCACAACAGCACCATGCCCTGACTTTCCTCGCGATCCTGCGACAGTGCCGGAGACAGGTCCGCCAGTATCAGGCCCGCGCCGATCAGAATGCTATGTGTGAAATGACTGAGCTTCATGGCTTACCCCCTTGTGTTGAAATTTCGAAACATTTCTGAGTGGGATGCGCCTCAACTAACGTCATCTCAAATTCAGAGAATTGCACCAAACTGCCACGCGCCCTGAAAGAAGTGTTGACGAATGCGCATTTTGTGACTCAATCTCGTTGTCATCAGACGACGGAGAACTGAAGCAGTGACTGCCAACCTTCGACAACCGATGATGCGTCGCGAAACCGGGTGCGATCTGGTCGCCTGACCCGCGGGGAACAGTCCGTCTTCACCTGACCCGCCTTCGGGTCTGTTCCACCTTTTCAGGCTGATACCCCTATGAATCAAACAGTTGGATTGCGTATGGCAATCGACATCGGCGGTACGTTCACCGATACCGTCCTGCTGGACAGCGCATCTCGGGTGGTGGCGACCACCAAAACACCCACCACGCCGCATCGCCCCGCCCTTGGCGCGGTTGCTGGTGCCACGCATGTGCTTAAGGCCGCTGGCGCCGACTGGCGTCAAGTAACCGGGTTCATCCACGGCACCACGCTGGCCACCAACGCCCTGATCGAACGCCGCGGGGCCACCACGGCCACGATCACCACGCGAGGGTTCCGCGACATCCTCGAAATCGCGTATGAGCGGCGCTATAGCCAGTATTCCATCGATCTGGTCAAACCCGACTTGATCGTACCGCGCACCCATTCCCTAACCATCGGTGGGCGCATGGATGCCAGCGGGCAAGAGTTGGAGCCACTGAACGAGGCTGGTATCGGCCCCTTGGTGGCCGAACTTAGGGCACTTGAGGTCGAGGCCGTCGCCGTCTGCCTCCTGCACGCCTATGCCAACCCGGCACATGAACTGGCACTGCGCGATCTGTTGGCACAGCATATGCCGGATTTAGTCATCTCGCTCAGCCACGAAGTCAGCCCCGAAGCGCGCGAGTTTGACCGGCTCTGCACCACGATTGCCAACGCCTATGTGCAGCCATTGATGGCTGGGTATCTGCAAGATTTTGAGGCCCGGTTTCGGCAAATGGGGTTGGCCTGCCCGATCCTGATGATGACGGCAGGCGGCGGCATGACCACGCTGGACACCGCCGCCCGATTGCCGATCCGTTTGGTGGAATCCGGCCCGGCCGGGGGGGCCGTATTGGCCGCACGCATCGCCGAAGCCACAGGCGAGACCGAGGTGTTGTCCTTTGACATGGGCGGCACCACCGCCAAGCTGTGCCTGATCGACGACTATCGCCCCCAAACCGCGCGCAAGTTTGAAATTTCGCGGGCCGAACGCTTCATCAAAGGGTCCGGGATGCCGGTGCGCATTCCGGTGATCGAGATGATCGAGATCGGAGCGGGAGGCGGCTCTATCGCAAGTGTCGATCGTCTGGGCCGTATTCAGGTCGGTCCGCACAGCGCGGGGTCAGACCCCGGCCCTGCGGCCTTTGGCAAGGGCGGCGATAAGCCGACGGTCACCGATGCCGACCTGACGCTGGGCCTGATCGAGCCGGGGCGATTTGCCGAAGGGCGGCTGCAGATCGATCAGAATGCGGCGCAACAGGCGATGGCACGGGATGTGGGCGACCCCCTTGGCCTCAGCCCGGATCAAAGCGCCTTTGCAGTCAGTGAAATTGTCGACGAAAGCATGGCCAGCGCAGGCCGGATGCACGCGGTCGAATCCGGCAAGGACCTCAGCAACCGGTTGATAATCGCCTTCGGAGGCAACGGCCCGCTGCACGCCACCCGCGTGGCCCGACGCGCCCAAATGCGGCGCGTTCTTATCCCGCGTGATCCGGGGGTGGGCTCGGCAGTTGGCTTCCTGTTTGCGCCGGTGTCCTATGAGGTCATCCGATCACGCTATGCCCGCCTGGACAGTCTGGACATCGACGGGCTGAACCACTTCTTTGGCGCCATGCAGGCCGAGGCCGAACAAGTCGTCCGCGCCGGAGCCCCCGAAGGCGTGCTGTTGCAACGTCGGATCGCTTACATGCGGTATCACGGACAAGGGCACGAGATCGAAATCCGCTTGCCCGACCGGGATTTGGCTGCCTCGGACCTCACTGAATTGCGAGAGGCCTTTGAAACGGAATACAGCCGTCAGTTCAGCCGGATCGTGCCCGGCATGACCATCGAAATCCTGAACTGGGGGCTGTCCGTTTCCTCCCCCGCCCCCGCACATGAGCCCTATCCTGACACCCCGACGGAACACATCGCCGGGGCAACCGAACACCGGCAGATCCTATGCGACGTCACCGGGACGTGGCGCCCAGCTGGCGTGTTCAACCGCGGTGATCTGACGCCCGGAGCGGCCCTCAAAGGCCCGGCACTGATCGTTGAAGCCCAAACAACCACTTTCGTCAGTGCTGATTTCAGCGCCACCGTCGACGGCCAGGGTAATATCTGGCTGACCCGGCAAGAGGAGGACAAAGCATGATCCAGTCAGATACACGCCTACAGGTGATGTGGAACCGGCTTTTGGCCGTGGTTGAGGAGCAGGGACAAGCGCTGATCCGCGCCGCCTTTAGCCCGATTGTGCGTGAATGCGGCGATATCTCGGCCGGGATTTTCGACGCACAAGGCCGGATGCTGGCGCAAGCCGTGACCGGCACGCCCGGGCATATCAACACCATGGCCGAAGCGGTCAAAACCCTGTGTGCGCGTTTTGCCCAATGCGAAATGAAACCCGGCGACATCTACATGACCAACGACCCGTGGATCGCCTCGGGGCACCTGAATGACTTTCTGTTGATGATGCCGGTGTTTTATCAGGACACGGTGATCGGTTACACCGCCTGCACCTCGCATCTGGTCGACCTGGGCGGGTTGGGCATGGGGCCCGAAGGGTCGGATATCTATGACGAAGGCCTGCTGATCCCACCCTGCAAACTGGTCAGTCAGGGCGAGGTCAACGCGCTGCTGCTGGACATCGTCAAAGCCAACTCACGCGAGCCTATCGCCAATGAGGGCGACATCTATGCTCTGATTGCCTGTTGTGAGGCCGGGTCCACCCGGCTGGTGCAGATGATGCAGGAATTCGGTCTCACCAATCTGAATGCGCTGTCGGATTACATCATCGACACCTCTCGGCGCGGTACGCTGGACGCCATCGCGGCCCTGCCCAAGGGCACGTGGCACCATGTGCTGAAGGTTGATGGCTACGACGACGAAATCGAACTCCACGCCGCCCTTACCATTGCAGACGACCACCTGCTGCTGGATTTCGACGGCACAGCGCCCTGCGTCGGCAAGGGGATCAATGTGCCGCTGAACTATGCCACGGCCTATTCCGTATTTGCACTGCGCTGCATCATCGGGGCGGATATCCCGAACAATGCAGGCTCGCTCGATCCGTTCCGGGTGACCGGCCCCGCGGGTTGTATCCTGAACGCGCAGCCCCCGGCCCCGGTCGCGATGCGGCACACGCTGGGACAGATGACACCTGATCTGGTCTACGGCTGCCTGTCTCAGGCCCTGCCCGGTAAGGTCCCGGCCGAGGGGGCATCCTGCATGTACGACCTGCCCCTGCGCCATGCGCCCGAGGCGGTTGAGAGGGGCGATGACCTTTTTGCGCTGGAGCTTGTGTTCAATGGCGGCACCGGCGCCCGCCCTCAGTTGGACGGCCTGTCAGCCACTGCTTTTCCCAGCGGTGTCTGGGGCAGTCAGGTCGAGACCACCGAAGCCGTTGCACCGGTCTTATTTCATCGCCGCGAGCTGCGGGCAGACTCCGGCGGTGCCGGGCGTCTGCGGGGCGGTTTGGGGCAGCATATTGAACTCAGTGCATCCAAGGATCAGGACCTTATGCTGTTCCTGTCGGTCGAGCGGCTCAAGAACCCCGCCTGCGGTCGTGATGGTGGGTTGGACGGTGCGCCCGGACGTATCACCGTGCAGCCCGGCAACCGACAACTGCCCGGCAAAGGAGAGGTTCGGATCAAGGCCGGTGAAACGCTGATGTTCGAAACGCCTGGTGGGGGCGGGTTCGGTCGACCTGAGGAACGCTCGGAAAACGCGGTGCAGAACGACCTTCGCGCAGGCTTAATCAGTCAAGGCATGGCCCGGACCCAATACCGGAGGCAGACATGACCTACCCACACCCACATATCGCGCGCATGTCGCCCTATGCGCTGGCCGACCTTGCCGCACCCGAGGGCAAAACCCTGATCTCATTATCCCAGAACGAAAGCCTGCGCCCGCCCAGCCCCAAAGCACTTGAGGCAGCGGCACAGGCCATGGGGACGTCGATGCTCTATCCCGATCCGGATTGGACGGACCTGCGAAACGCTCTGACAGACCTGCACCAAATTGATGCGGATGGGATTTTGTGCGGCAACGGATCGCTTGATCTGATCGGTTGCCTTGCCCGCGTGTTTTCGGGGCCGGAGCGGGCGGTGCTGGCCCCGGTCCATGCCTATCCTTTCTTTCAGACGGCAGCGTGCATGGCCAATGCGAGGTTCGATACTGCCCAGGAAACGGATGTCACTGTCAGCGTCGATGCTTTGCTGGCAGCGGTCCAACCGGACACCGGGATTGTCTTTGTCGCGAACCCGGGCAATCCAACCGGAACGCGCATCCCGAAATCCGAACTCATCCGTTTGCGGCAAGGATTACGGCCCGACATCCTGCTGGTGATCGACGAAGCCTATGGTGAATTCTCAGACCATCTGGGTGAGCGGTGTTTTGATATGGTCGCCGAAGGCAACACAGTTGTTCTACGCACCTTTTCCAAAGCCTATGGCATGGCCGGATTTCGCGTCGGTTGGGGGTTGTTCCCGCCGGGCATCGCCGAAGAACTGCGCAAGGTGATGAACCCGAACAACATCCCCGCCAGCGCCCAAATCGCCGCCACAGAAGCGGTTCGGGACGACGCCTATATGCGTGAGACTTGCGCGATGACGGCTGCTCTGCGCGATCAGGCGGCGACCGCGTTAAAGGATGCAGGCTTCGCCCCCTACCCCAGTTTCACCAACTTCCTGTTGTTGAACATGGGCGGCCCCAAGGCTGCGGCAAGCGCAAACCAAAGGCTACGATCCGAGGGCGTCTTCCTGCGCCCGCAGGGTGGGGCGGGGCTGCCACATACCCTGCGCATGACTGTCGGTTCGCAGGGCCTAATGGAAACAGCAATAGAAATCCTGACGCAATGGAAACAGGAGGGTCAGCCATGAGCACGTCCAGAGGCCGCGCAAGGTTCGGGGTTCTTGTTCCCTTCACCAACACCAATCTGGAGCCCGATCTGGCGCTGATGGCCCCTCCGGGCATTTCGTTGCACGTGGCCCGGATGGGTGGATATGACGAGGACGAAATACCAGACGAGGCGCAAATGCACGATCTGGGGGCCGCCGATCTGGACGAGCCCCTGCGCCTGTTGATGGGGGCAAAGCCGGATGTGGTCTTCTACGGATGCACCTCGGCCACCCTGACCCACGGCCCCGAGTTTGACCGTGATCTAGCCGCCCGGATCAGCGCCGCAAGCGGAGCCAAGACGGTCACTGCGGCTGGCGCTTTGAGTCATGCTCTGACCACGCTCGGCGCCCGACGCATCGGGTTCGCCTCGCCCTATGTTCCGGCGATCAACGATATGGCGATTGGCTTTCTGGCCAAGCTGGGATTTGAGACCATCCAGCGCTCCGAGGTGAACGAGGCACTGGACAACGAAGGCCAGGGCGCATTGTACCCCGAGGCGGTCTTCGAACTGGGCCGGGCGGCGGATCACCCCGAGGCTGACGCGCTGGTTCTGTCCTGCACCGACATGCGCAGTGTTGAGGCTCTGGCCCGGCTTGAGGAGACGGTCGGCAAACCGGTGATCAGCTCAAATCAAACGATGCTGTTTCAAGCGCTGCAACTTTTGGACATCAAAGAACCCGTCTCAGGGTTCGGGCAGCTATTGGAAAGGCCAAGGTGAAACCGTCACAGAGGCGCGGATAATGAACACCACATCCGCGCCTTGAATTCCTCAGGCCTGAACGGCCTTCATGAACCGGTCGCGGATCACCACCGGGTCCATTGTGATCGGCGGCATCTTGGCGTTACCGCTTTCACATTTGCTGACGATAATGGTCATCTGCATAGCATCCAGCGCCTCTTGCAACACGCGACCGGTATCCTCGGCAGGACACTCAATCACACGGTCACAGCCCGCTGCCTCGGCCATTTTCGCCAGCGAGGTCTTCCGCCCCGCATAGGTCGGCTGATCCCCGGTCGACCCGTAAGAGCCGTTGTCGATGATCAGCAGGATATAATTATCGGCCACGTTGTTGGCGATGGTTGGCAGCGTGCCCAGATTGGTAAGCACAGACCCGTCCCCATCAATCACGATCACCGGCTTCGGCTGCGACAGCGCCAAACCGAGCCCAATGGACGAGGCCAGCCCCATCGTGCCCAGCATATAGAAATTGGTGGGCTGATCGTCGATCGTGTGTAGCTCTTGGCTGGGGATGCCAATGTTACAGACGACCAGTTGATCACGCAGGATCGGGGTGATTTCCTTCAGGATTTCGGAACGGATCATTGGTCGCCATAGCCTCCCCAGAAATTGGCGTCGGTCAGGATGGCGACCGGCTTGTTGCACATGAAGGTGTATTTCAGGATCGCGTCCAGCTCGGCCACATCCGACTGATGATGAAAGTGGTATGTCGGAATATTCAGCTGCGCCAGCAGGGCCTTGGTATGCACGGCCATTTCCACCTGACAGGCGATGGGCTCGCGCAGCTCTCCGCGATAGGAAATCAGCATGGGCAGCGGCATCCGGTAATACTGGATCAGCGTAGCCAGCGTGTTGATGGTCACCCCGATGGCCGTGTTCTGCATGATGATGGCCGGGCGTTTTCCGCCCATCCATGCGCCCGCGCACAGGCCCATGCCCTCGTCTTCTTTGTTCGAGGGGATGTGATAAATACCGTCGCGCTGGTCGATTTCTTCGATAACCCCGGCCAACTGCTTGCACGGCACTGTGGTGACAAACGAAATATCGTTTGCGACCAGATCATCCGTGATCTTCTTGTCTATGTTCATATCCGGTCTGTCCGTCCTGCTTGGGGCGCCGGGAGCGCGATTGTTGATTCAGATCCTTCGATGCACATGCACGGCGCATCCGGCATGGCGGACCACTCGCGACGCGGTCGAGCCCAGGAAATAGTCGCTGAGGCCAGGCTTGTGCGAGCCAATGACGATACAGTCGAAGTCATTGTTGTTGGCATAGTCGATAATGGTCCGGGCGGTGTGGCCCTTGACGATTTCGGGCTGGATGCCCTCCAGTTCTTCGGTCTTTTCACGCAACAGGCTGGCAGCCGCGCGAAACCCATCGGCCACGGCGTCCTTGTCCAGATAAGCACTGACCGAGCCTTGCGGCATTTCATACACATGCAGCGCAACAATTTCGCTATCCTCTGCCGATAACGCCCGGGCAACTTCCAGCGTGTGCTGTGAAATGCCGTGGTCCAGCGCCATTGGAACAAGAATTTTCTTATACATGAATCCCTCCGTTTCTGCCGGGCCATGGCCCACAGACGGCCGTCAAAATGACCTGCGCGGTCTGCCGGATATCCTCGGCCGTAAATATATACGGTGCCGAAAAAAGTGATGTCCTGCAAGACAATGCGCATTTCCAGCTCTGAGGCACCCGCGTGGACGGATCGAAGGGCATTCGTTGTTTACCCATCCGCGTGCAGATCAAACTGCTCGTCGGGAAAGTATTTGGCCAGACGCACATCCGCCGCACGGGCGTGGCCTTCCATCCCTTCAAGCCGGGAAATGCGGGCGGTGGCGACGGCGACAGGCTTCGATCCTTCGCGCGTGGCTCGCTGCCAGGTGACGATCTTCATGTATTTATGGACGCTTAGCCCCCCAGTATAGCTGGCCGCGCCCGAGGTCGGCAGCACGTGGTTGGTTCCGGTGGCCTTGTCGCCGTAAGACACGGTTGTTTCCTCACCCAGAAACAGCGACCCATAACAGGTCAGCCGGCCCAGCCACCAATCCAGATCCTCGGCCTGAACGGTCAGATGCTCGGGGGCGTATTCATCCGAACAGGTGGCCATTTCCTCACGATCCGAACAGACGATCACCTCGGCATAATCGCGCCACGCGGCGGCGGCGTTTTCGCGGTTCAGTTCGGGCAGATCGTCGATGAGCACCGGCACCCGTTCCAAAACCTTCCGCGCCAATTCACTGTCATCCGTCACCAACCAGACAGGCGAATTGTACCCATGCTCGGCCTGACTGACCAAGTCAGTGGCCACCACATGCTCATCCGCGCTGCTGTCGGCAAGAATCAGGCTGTCGGTAGGGCCTGCAATCATGTCGATGCCAACTTTGCCATAGAGAATACGCTTGGCCTCGGCGACGAACTGATTGCCCGGACCCACAAGGATATTGGCTCGCGGCAGGCCGAACAGCCCATAGGTCATCGCGGCCACGCCCTGCACACCGCCCATGGCCAGAATGCTGTCCGCCCCACAGATATGGGCAGCATAGACAATCGCGGGCGCAACGCCCTCACCCGGACGCGGTGGAGAACAGGCGGTGATATGACGACATCCGGCGACCTTGGCCGTAGTGACGGTCATAATCGCACTGGCGATGTGGCTATAGCGACCACCGGGCACATAGCAGCCCGCCGCATCCACCGGGATCGCTTTTTGACCAGCAACGAACCCCGGAACGATTTCGGTCTGTACATCGGCCACGGTTGCCTTCTGCGTTTCGGCAAAGCGGCGCACGTTATCGTGGGCAAAGCGGATATCGGTCTTCAGCTTCTCCGGGACCCGCGCGATGGCGGCGTCGATCTCGTCCTGTGTCATCAGGACGTTGCCGTCGAACTTGTCGAATTTGGCTGCGTATTCCTGCGCCTTGGCATCGCCGCCCACCTCGATATCGGCAAGGATAGTCCTGACCGTATCATGCACTTCGGAGGCATGGGATTGCGCCGTCAAAGTCGCTTTCTTTAAATAGTCACGAGGCATGGTTTCGGATCCTATTCTCTGGCCTTTTCCCGGAATCAGCTCACTCAGATTTGTAAGTGCATACACCCAAAATGCAAGAGCTTACATTTCCACTTTTCTTAATAATAACTTGAGCTTAGGCTTATTGAAAAAAGCAAATCTCAGGTTTGAAAATGTCGAAACTTTGCCCCACCCCCGCTCTGGCTGATGTCGCCAAACTGGCAGGCGTTTCGACGGCAACCGTGTCGCGCTACCTGAACGATCCCAACCGGGTGGTCGAGGCGACGCGTCAGCGCGAACTGAAGGCGGTGGACAGGCTGGGATACACGCCGAACTTTGCTGCGCGGGTGATGGCGGTCAAGCGGAGCTGGACGATCGGCGCGATCATTCCCACTATGGAAAATGCAATTTTCGCGCGCGGTCTGCAGGCCTTTCAGGAAGAACTGCATCAGCACGGTTACACGGTGCTGGTTTCTAGCTCAGCCTACGATCCCGAGCTTGAAGCAGAGAAAATTCGAACACTGGTCGCGCACGATGCGGATGGGGTGCTGCCAATCGGACATGACCGCGATCCAAAGATTTACAAGGACCTCGCACGTCGCGACATTCCGGTGATGAACGCGTGGTCCTTTATGGCGTATACGCAGATTGCCTCGGTCGGTTTTGACAATCGTGCAGCGATGGCCGAACTGGCAAACCGCGCGATCAGGCTGGGCCACCAACGGATCGGAGTGATTTCCGACATCACCACAGGCAACGAAAGGGCACGCCTACGGATCGAAGGCATACGAGACGCGGCCCGGCAGAACGGTCTTTCATTGTCAAATCTGACGATCCTCGACCCCCCCTATCAGATCGAAAACGGAGCCGAGGCCTTTTCCAAACTGATGTCACAGGGCATCCGACCCAAGGTGATCTTGTGCGGTAACGATGTCCTTGCAGTCGGTGCGTTACACCGGGCGCGCGATATGGGGTTGAAGGTGCCAAAAGACGTGTCGGTCACCGGGTTTGATGATATCGAGCTGGCCCGCGTCGCCGCCCCTGCGCTGACAACCGTGCATGTGCCTCACCGGGAAATGGGTCGCCGGGCAGCGGCGGCACTGGTCGATATGCTGGAAAATCGGACCCCCGGCGCAAGCACGCGACTGGCCACGCATATCGTCGAGCGTCAATCCCTCGGACCACCGGCCAGCACCTAGGCAGCCTCGGCTTCCATGGTCCGGAAATCATCCTTTAACCAGGAGTGGGCCTCTCCCATGGGGTCGGTGAAGTGCTGACGGATCAGCTTTGCCATCACTTTCTGAATTAGCTTCGAAGTCGTTTCGGGATAAACTTCGGTTGTGAACAGGGACACCGTTCGCACAAAGTTGCGCCCAGGAAACGGAAGCGCCCGAACGCTGTCATGGAACCTTTGCGCGCGGTGGAAACAGGCGGCTGTTGTGATCGCCCAGCCGCTGCCCTCGGCGACCAGACCGATGATCGAGTGGTTGCACTCCAGTTCGAATCGATTGGGCAGGTTATACTTGCTGCGGGTCAGCTGAATTTCGATCTGCTTGCCAATCATAAAGTCCCGTGAATAGCGCAGCAATGGCAATTCCGCATCCGGCCTCAGCAGTTCCTCTGGCGTACCGTGGAACGCGTTGGGCAGGATTACGATAAACGGATCGCGCATCAGCGGGTATTCGATCAACCCTTCGGTCCGGTCCGAGGGTCGGGTCGCGACACCGGCATCCAATTTGTGCTCTTGCAGATTGGCAATGATCTCATGGCTTGGGCGCGTGTAGTGGCGAAAACTGCAACGTGGCAGGGCCTGCGCCAAGAAACGGAACAGATCAGGTGCGATCTGATTGTCGAAATCGTCGATAAGGGCCAATCGCAGATCCGTTGCGTGCCTCCAATTGCCCGAGCGAATTTCAGCCTCGCCCCGTTTCAGTACCGTCAGCCCATCGCGAACATAGCGCGCAAATACCTCACCGGCCGGGGTCAGCCCCATCGGGCGACGCCCGTGATCGACCAGATCAACGCCCAGCGCACCCTCAAGACTGCGCAGATGATTTGATACGGTGCTGATCGACAACCCCGTTTCCGACGCGACCTGTTGAATCGATCCCGATTTGGCGACCAGCCGGAAAACTTCCAGCCAGCGAAGGCTCAGAGATTTTGACACCGCACACCCGTTGTTTCGGTTTCTTCTAAACAAATCAAGCAAAGATTGACGCACACGGCAATGATGAAGTTGGCCGAGGGGTCACGCTCTCATACGTTCAAACCCCGGATCATAGGGCGACGGAGGGATAACCGTCGCACGTACGCGATGGCCACAGGAATTCAACTCCATCTCAGTTCCGATGTCGTCCAGATCGGGCTGCACGAAGCCATGCGCCGAATTCAGGCCCGTGCGATGCCCCCAATCGCCTGAGGTGATCGTGCCCACGACCTGTTCGCCCTGCATCAACGAGGCCTCGGGATTGGCGGGTTGCCGCGAAGCGTGAATTTGCAATGCGCCCAGCTTTTTGCGTAGCCCCTCAACCTGTCTTCTCAGCAACGCGTCGCGTCCGATAAAAGCGCTCTTGTCCAGTTTTACAAAACGATCGAGGCCGGTTCCAAACGGGTCAATCTCCGTGATCAGATCGGCTTTCCAATACAGAAAGCTCTTTTCCATGCGAATGGACTCAACCGACCGCGCAACGAACAGTTCCAGACCATGGGCCTCTCCGACCTGTCACAACGCCAAATAGGCGGCATAGAGCGAGGCGTTGGGAACATGGATTTCATAGGCAAGCTCGCCCAAGAAACTGACGCCCATCACCGTGGCCGGTGCGATACCGACGAAACATTCACGCTCGCTGAGCCACGGGAAAGCCTCAACGGACCGGTCGCCGCGCGCACAGGCGGACAGAACATCGCGCGCCTTGGCCCCAGCCAGCACCAGAATGGTCTGGTAGTTGGTCAGGCTGCGCGGCTGCACGTCCTCTCCCTCCCGCAGGAGCTGAGTCAGCCAGTCCATGTCGTGAAACTTACTGGCGGCGGCGAACCCGTACCACAGCCGATCCGGGCCCCGGTCGCTGGCAGGCAGGTTGGCAATGGTCGCCTCAGCCTTAACCATGCCATGGTGGTTCAGCAGATAGCCCAGCCCAACCCGGCCATCACGCCGGGTGACGGTGCCGCAGAACATCCGGTTCAAAAAAGGCGTGCCTGTACGCGCCCGTGATCTCGATCCGATTGAACCCGTTCACCTCGGCCGGCCCTACGCCGTTTTGCACATTGGCGACCTCAGCCGCGACCAGATCAAATGTTTCGTCAAAATCGAAACTGAGTGTGGGCGAGAAATCAGGGGTGGGCTTAATGTAGTCGACCCTCTCCCACCCATTGACCACAGTGAATTCCGTCCCTTCTGCCGCCAGCACTGGAGACAGTAGCGTCGTCTTGGCAGGACGCCCGGCGGAGCGGTGTTCGCGCGGGAAGTGAAAGCGGAATTCGTTTTGGTAGTCTTCTATGGCCTTCAGTACCGTCAGCTCCACATTCGCATGACCGGTGAAACTCCGCGGCTCTAGACACCCCGTGTCGTTACACGTCTCACCTTGCACGATCTGCTGGGCCAGCAGCCAGCCGTGACCGCCACCGTCGCCCAACCCGGCGCATAGACCGATGATGCAGAACGCGTTGCGCTGGCCGGGGATCCGCCCGACCAGTGACGCGCCATCAATCGTATAGGTGATCGGGCCGTTGACAACGGTGTGGACGCCGACCTCCATCAGCGCGGGCATACGGGCAAAAGCACCTTCATGCATGTCTGTCACACGGTCCAGATCATCCGGGCACAGGGCGTTGACGAAATTCGGATCGACCCCGTCCATGCCCTATGTCTTGCAATCCTGTTCGTGGAACCCCAGCAGCAGGCCGTTCTTTTCCTGCCTGCAGTAATAGTCACTGATCGGACACCGCAGCAGAGGTATCCTGTGGCCTGCATCCCGGATGGCCAGGATTTCTTCGGCCAGGAAATACTGATATCCTATGTGATAGACTGGATGATGTACCCCGATCATCGCGTCAACCTCGTTCACACGATGGCCGCAGGCATTGACCACTTTGTCACAATCGATATCGCCGTGTTCGGTCTGGACGGTCCAGATGTCATCGTTGTACTGGGTCAGACCAACGACCGGCGTGTTGCGATAAACCTCGGCCCCGGCCTTGCGCGCGCGACAGCCCAACGCCTGACACAGCTGCGCCGGGTCGATGTCACGATCCATCGTGTCCCATAGCCCGCCGATCAGGTTCTCGGTCGAGATCAGCGGATGACGGCGGGCGCATTCCTCGGCATCAATCACCTCGAACTGCACATCCATCCCACGCACCATCGAGGCAAAATGGCGATAACCCTGCATCTGCGCTTCGGTATTGGCCAGACGGATGCCGCCATCCCTGTGGTGATGGTTGATCGGATAGTCTGGGTCCTCTGCCAGATCTTTGTACAGTTGGATCGAGTACGTTTTCTGCCCCACCATCGTCTGGTTCATGCCGAAGTGCTTCACCTGTGCCGCCGATTGCCATGTCGTGCTCAAGGTCAGATCATTCCACTCGCCGAGAACCACATCCGTCCACCCCTCTTGCGTCGGGTAGTACAGCGTCGTACAACCAGCGATCCCGCCCCCGATCACAACCACTTTGGTCCGCGACTTCATTGGCTCTGCTCCCTTTGGTCCGAGGCAAGTATTGCGGGAGAACGTGTTGAACCGACAAATGGGGGCCGTGGTTGTTTAAAAAAATCGAAACTGTGCTTGAGGTTTCTGAAGTTTGCAGTACCCCTTTGCGGCGAAACATGTGGTCGATCCCTGCCCACCGGGTCAGAAGCGGCGCGCGTTCAAACCGCTGACCCCAACTGAGCTTGAGCAAATCTACGACACCGCCCTGCGCCTGCTTGAGAAGCTGGGCATAAGCAACGTGCCTGACCGGCTGACCGCTGACTTGACGGCCGCTGGCGCACAGCCCGGAGAACAGGATCGGCTGGTCGATAAAGCCGCCAAAACGTTTACTCTCCATGCCGGTATGAAAACCGCTCGATCGAAGTGGGCGGTGATCGCGTGTTCTTTGGTACCGGAGGCGCGGTCGTGCAGACCCTGGATCTCGACAGCGGGGTTTACCGCCCGTCCACATTGGCCGACCTGCACGATTTCACCCGGTTGCAGGATACGCTGGACAATGTAAGCTGGTTTGCCCGCTACTGCGTGGCAACGGATGTGCCCGATGTGTGCGATCTGGACATCAACACGGCCTATGCATTGGTTCGCAACACGACCAAACCGGTGACCACTTCGTTCACTTTGACCGAAACCGTCGCGCCTATTGCCGAGATGCTGGATGTCGTGGCCGGTGGACCGGACGAATTTGCTAAACGCCCCTTTCTGAAAGCCCATATCAGCCCGGTGATTTCTCCGTTGCGTTACGTGAAGACGCGGTGGATGTGGTCTATGAATGCGTCGCCCACAACATCCCCGTGTCCTGTATCACCGCCGCACAGGCCGGAGCTACGGCTCCGGAGACCCTAGTCGGATTTCTGGCGCAATCGCTGGCCGAGACGCAGGCCAGTTTGGTTCTAGGCAACGGTCACGTCCTTGGTAGCACGCATATCTATGAGGCGATGGAGCGGGATTACTTCTACCTGTCCCACGCCGACCGGAACGAGCCGCGTACTTGGCAGGAAGAAGGCGCAACCGACGCACGGTCTGCTGCGCGCGCAAAGACCAAAGAGGTTCTGGCCACGCATCACCCGGCATGTCTGACATCTGAACAAGACGCTGAAACCCGCAAGCGCTTTCGCATCCTGATCCGAGCGCACCAACCCATTTGCAAGTCACAGATCTGCCGCTAGGCTCGGCTCAGAGCTAGTGAGGGGAGCACATGACCAATTCGTTTTTTCAGCCGGTTTCGGCGATGGAGCTTGCGCGGTTTGCTGGCATCCCCACTTTCATGCGCTTGCCGAGCATGGGGCTGGACCACGACCGTATTGCCGAGGTTGAGCTGGGTCTGATCGGCATCCCTTGGGACGGCGGCACCACCAACCGCCCCGGTGCCCGACATGGGCCACGACAGTTGCGGGATTATTCGACGATGATCCGCGCAATGAATCCGGTGACTGGCGTTGCACCCTTTTCGATGGTCAACTGCGCCGATCTGGGGGATGTCGCGCCGAACCCGGTGGACATTCAGGACACGCTGGAGCGGGTGACCGACTTCTACGCCTACCTGACAGCGCGCGGCATCACTCCGCTGACCGCCGGGGGCGATCACCTGACAACCCTGCCCGTCCTGCGTGCACTGGCCAAATCCGGTCCGCTGGGGCTGATCCAGTTCGACAGCCACACTGACCTTTTCGACACCTATTTCGGCGGTCACAAATTCACCCACGGCACCCCCTTCCGCCGCGCGATCGAGGAAGGGCTGGTGGACCCTAAACGCTTTGTGCAGGTCGGCATTCGCGGCACTGCCTACAACACCGAAGACATCGAATGGGGTGAGGCACAGGGTATCCGCATCATCCGGATCGAGGAACTGTTCGACCGCGGTATCAACGACGTCATGACCGAAGTGCGCAGTATCGTCGGCACCGCGCCCACCTATTGCACCTATGACATCGACTTCGTCGACCCGACTTATGCGCCAGGCACCGGCACGCCTGAAATCGGCGGACCAAACAGTTTTCAGGCGCAGCAGGTCGTTCGCCAGATGGCGGGCATCAATCTGGTTGGTGCCGATCTCGTCGAGGTCGCACCGCCCTTCGATCCCGAGGGCGGCACGGCGTGGCTGGGCATCTCGCTGATGTTCGAACTGCTCTGCGTTTTGGCGCAGGCGGTGGATGCGCGGCGCTAACCGACGTTTTCTGCGATCATCGAGATCATCTCGAACATCACCGCTGCTGCCGTCAGCGCGGTGATATTGTTGGGGCTATCCTTGGTGGGCATCATGCAGACGACGTCCCCGCCCACGATGTTCAGACCTCGCGCAGCCCGCAGAATGCCGACTGCTTCGTCAATGTCGAACCCTTTCTCACCGGGTTCCAGATTGGACACGGCAGGCGCGACAGTCGGGTCGAGGCAATCCAGATCGAAGGTGATATAGACCGGACGGTCACCCAGAACCTCGCGCGTCTGCGCTACCACATCCTCCAGCCCGCGCTGGCGGAAATCGCGCATGGTGACGATGTTGTAGCCATAGTCATAGGACGGCTGCAGCCAATCCAGACTGCGCGGGTGTCCCCGTAGCCCGATCTGCATGGACCGCGTTGGATCGACCTGCCCCTGATCTGCCAGATACGCCCCCCAATGGGCCGCTGATTTCTTGGCGCCCAGAAAGTGGTCGACCTTGGTAAACACATCCGTGTGTGCGTCCAGATGCAGGAAACTGACCGGCTCTCCGCCCGCCAGCTTGCCGTTGCCCAGCGCCTGCACGATCCCGCCGGTGATCGAATGATCGCCCCCAACAGACACCGGCCGCGCGCCTGCCGCGTCGATACCCTTGTAAAACTGGGTGATGCGCTCGATGCAATCCTCGTTGTCATTTGCACGGGGAAACGGCACGTCGCCCACATCGGCAATTCGCGCGCTGTTCCACGGGTCGATCCCAAACACCGAATGCACCCGCCGTTGCACGGCCGAGACATGACGTAAGGCGCGCGGGCCCAGATGCTGATCCCGCTCGGTCGTACCGTTACCGGTGGAATGCGGCACGCCTACCAGCGCGATGTCCTGACCCTCGGGACCCTCGTTGGGGCAGCGAAACAAGGTGGGCACGCCCCACCAATAGAGATTGTCCATCATGGACTGTTCGTAGCGATCGGTCATTGTCTTCCCCGTTCAATGAAAAACGCCCCCGGCGGCAACCGGGGGCGTATGGGTTTAGATTTTCTCGTCTTCTCGCCGGAAGGCACCTTGAACGATCCGGTCCATCACCATGGCGAGGAACAGGATGGCGAACCCGCCCAGCAAGCCCGGCCCCTTTGCTGCGTATTGCAACGCTTCAAGGATTTCCTTGCCCAGACCGCCGCCGCCGATCAGCGAGATGATCACCACCATCGACAGGCACATCAGAATGGTCTGGTTCACCCCGGTCATGATCGAGGGCAAGGCCAGCGGGATTTCCACATCCTTCAACAATTGCCATTTCGAAGCCCCAAAGGCGACTGCGGCCTCTTTGATACTTTCCGGCACTCCCCGCATACCCAACGCGGTCAGACGGATCACTGGAGGCATACCAAAGATGATCGTGGCCAGAATGCCCGGCGGGTTTCCGGTGCCAAAGAAGGCGATGATCGGGATCAGGTAGACGAAGGCAGGCAGCGTCTGCATTAAGTCCAGCACTGGTTCCGCCGCACGATAGGCGCGCTTGGATTTACCGAACCAGATGCCCAGCGGGATACCAAACACTACGCATAGCAACACCGCTGCACCGACCAAGGCCACCGTCTCCATCGCTACATCCCAATAGCCCAGCAGGGCGATGTAGGCGAGCGAAGACGCCGTGAATATCGCCACACGCGGCCCAGCCGCACGCCATGCGGTTACGCAGATGACAAGCATCACCACCGGCCACGGCGACCCGATCAGAGCGATCGTCAAAGCATCCAAAACCGAGCGGACACCGGCGACAATGCCGTCAAAGACATCGCCCCCAGCGGCGGCGGCGGCATCAATCTGCGCCTCCATCCAACTGGCCAGGTTCGAGAAGATCGTGCCCTCCCCTTCGCCTAGTATCAGCGCTGAAACTTGTTCTTCCGGGAAAGCATCCAGCATCGCAAGCGAAGCGTTCACCGTGAACTTGTAGATGATCAACGGCGCAATCGCGGCCACTAGAATCGCGCCCAGAACCGTATTGCGTGTCGACCGACCGCTTTCCGTACTGGTCGGATCGATCCGCCATTTCGAGTACTGCTTTTCATAGACCCGGTCCGCATAGAACCCTTGGGCGAGCTTAAACACGAGCAACATCAAAAGCCCGGTGATCATGATCCCCGACGCCTCGGCCTGAGCCGCCTGAGCTTGCGCCAGACTGCTGTCTGCCGCCTTCTGGATATTCTCGGCCAAACGATTGAACCGGTCGATATCAGCCTGTTCCGTTGCGGCTGCCGCGCGTTCCAGCAATTCGTTGGCGCGCGCTTGCTGTCGTTCGGCGCGTTCGGCCAGATCAGCGCCGGGATTGCCCCATGCACCGCGCCCGATCTGAACCCAGGCGATGATCTCAAGGATCAGGAAAGTCCAGAACATCCCCCAGATGGCCCGCGACGCCGACCAAAATGGACCCAATACCGCCGCCCAGATGTTGAACGTGTTGGGCACTGCGCTGGTGGCATCGTGGATTTTGTGGAATGCGGTGACATAGTAATCACCGTTCGGACCGACAAATTCGTGAATGGACTGGTCCAGTGCCTCGCGGTCAACCTCGATATCAGAAGCGGCCGTGACTTTCATTTCCATTGCTGCATCAGTCATTTTTGCCCCCCTGAATTCCGCGCAGCAGACGCGGCTTGGTCACTATGCCGACGTCACTGCCTGCATCGGTGATGACGACCGGCATATCAGTGTTCACCGCCAGATCGATCAGTTGGTCCAGATCCGCGCCCTCATCGGCGCGCGGCGCGCCTTCGAGTGGGCCGGAATAGCTGCCCATCGGTTCCATGATCGAATGCGCCTTAACCAGTTTCAGTTTTGAAATGCCCTGTACGAACTCGCGCACATAATCGTCGGCCGGGTTCATGACGATGTCCTCAGGTGTACCGATCTGCACGATCACCCCATCTTTCATGATCGCGATGCGGTGGCCGATGCGGATGGCTTCGTCCAGATCGTGGGTGATGAACAGCGTCGTTTTCTGCAACTGCGCCACCAGCGCCTTGAACTGGTCCTGCAATTGCAGACGGATCAGCGGGTCAAGGGCCGAGAATGGCTCGTCCATCAGCAGGATTTCCGGGTCCGACGCCAAAGCGCGGGCGATCCCCACCCTCTGCTGCATACCGCCCGACAATTCCTTGGGCAGGCGATCTTCGTAACCTGTCAGGTCCACCAGACCCAGCGCGTGATCCGAAACCGCCCAGCGCTTGGACTTCGAAACTTTGCGAATCTCTAACGGATAGGCCACGTTATCGCGCACCGAGCGGTGCGGCATCAGCGCCATGTGTTGAAACACCATCCCGATCTGCTGCGCCCGGATGCGGCGCAGTTCAGCCTCGGAAATCTTGGACACGTCATGGCCCAAAATCTCGATCTTGCCCGAGGTCGGCTCGATCAGGCGGTTCACATGCCGCACCAGCGTGGATTTGCCAGAGCCCGAAAGGCCCATGATGCAGAAAATCTCGCCCCGCGGCACTTCGAAGGTGGCCCCTTGAACACCCACGACGCAGTTAAATCTCTCCAGAACTTCGGGCTTTCCAATGCCTTCGTTCTGTACGGCTTCCATGGCTTCTTCGGCGCGTGCCCCGAAAATCTTCCACACATCCGTCAGTTTTACGACTGTTTCGGTCATACTTGTCCCTTTGATGCAAAACAGGCCGCCGGACATGTCCGACGGCCTGTCCGGTTTTCAATTCCGGTTGGCGTCAATCACTGAGACATCCAGTTCAGAACAGCATCTTCGTTGGCTGCCACCCATTCTTCAGCATAGGCCAGCGGTTCTTGGCCTTCGATCACCAGCGCATAGGTCATGGCCGATACCGTGTCGGTGTCCAGCTGCATGTTGGCCAGCATTTGGGCAACTTCGGGGAACTCTTCCTCAAGGGACTTAGCATAGTGCAGGTGCAGATAGGCCAAATCCCAGGCCACACCAGCGTCGGACTTCTCAAGCCAATCCGGATCGTCTGTGGGCTGCAACACGTTCCACTTGGACGCGTCATAGGCCGGCTCTTCCAAAATCTGCATGTCATGCAGAGCAAACACATAGTGCGGCGTATAGCAGAACCCGACCCACGGATCGCCCGCCTTGATCGCGTTGTCGAGGTTGGCATAGGCCACCGTCTCGTCGATCTCGGTCAGCTCCATCACCTGATCATAGCCGTAGGACTTGGCGCGGATTTTCTCGACATTGGTCGAGGCCCAACCCGGAGCGCCGATCCAAACCTCACCCTGACCATCGCCATTGCTGTCAAACAACGCGGCGATATCGGGATTGGTCAGGTCGTCGATCGAGCGGATATCGTTGGCATCTGCAGTCGCCTTGTCGACACACATGCCCTGAAACGCCTCAACGCCGTTAGGGTTGAAGGCAACAGTGCCTTTGTCGGTGACATAGGTATCGTGCAGGTTCTTCTGGTTCGGCATCCAAACTTCGGGATGAACATGCATCGCACCGGAATCCATCGCCTCGAACACGATCGGGTTGGTTCCGTTCTGCAGCTCGACCTCAAGCCCAAGGTTCTGTTCGATCGCCACTTTCAGAATATGTGCCGTAGCATTCACCGACGGCCAGTTCGGCACCCCGATCACGATATCCGCAGCCATGGCCGGTCCGGCGACCGCCATCGATGCGCCTCCCAAAAGCGTTGCAAGTTTTTTCATCTGATATCTCCATGTTGGTCGTCCGCGGTGCTTGTTTTTGTGTCCCTATTGGGCGGTGATGCACCTTGCGAACAGTAGCGGGAAGGCGGAACTTCCCCGGTTTCTTGGCCAGCGGCTTGCTGCGCCGGGTTGGCCAGAAAATTGAACCATGCCAGCACGCCGCCCTTCAAGACTTACATGTGGCAATCCTTACTATACGGCATTATCGTAATTTAGTTTTCGTTTTTTGCAAATAGAAGCATTCCACACACAGCATACTCCCAAGAAATAAGCCGCTCATTTTAAGGTATTTTCTGTAAGAGTGCATTCAGACCCGGTGCTGACATGTGGGCCATAACTGGCCTATGCCCGTGCGATTTGGCCGAACAAACCTGACAAATGCAGTCCAGACACAACCTTCCACACGCGCATGGAAGAAAAGAATCCCTCTGTTAGTTCGAGGACAAACCACACAGGTCCACTAAGAAATGCCATGTTTCATCGTGCGTACAAGTTGGTGATCGGCGTTCGTCGACATGGTCCTTCATGCGCGCGGCCTGAAACATACGTGACAATTTGACAGATCACAAAGTCGGTGTTTACCTGAGCGCAACGAAAACAATCTGAATTTCAAAGCGTTATCAGCGTACTGAGATGTCGTTCGCGGCGTTATCGTAACCAGACTTGCAACCTGGAGAATTCTAGATGGAATTGATCACAGAACAGCTCCGCGCCTTTCCGATCATGGCGCTCTTTCTTTGCTTGGGGCTGGGATACGGCGTCGGCAAATTTCGGATCGGAAAGTTCGAATTGGGCGGCATCGCGGGAACCCTGCTGGTGGCGGTCTTCGTGGGACAGATCGGCGGCATAAACCTAAGCACCGATGTTCAGAACGTCTTTTTCTCGCTGTTTATTTTCATGGTTGGTTACAACGGCGGGCCGCAGTTTTTCGCTGCCCTGAACCGAACCGCCCTGACCAAGCTGCTGGCCGCGTTCATGATGACGCTCTGGGGGTTGTTCTTTGTCATCGTCGTTGCCCGGTTGGCCGGGTTGGACAAGGGGCTGGCAGCCGGTCTGGCCGCCGGAGGACTTACACAGTCGGCCATCATTGGCACCGCCGGCAACGCCATCGACCTGCTGGGACTGGCTGCGGATGAGGCCGAAAAGCTCAAGACCAACATCGCGGTGGGGTATTCGGTCACCTATATCTTTGGCTCGATCGGCCCGATCCTGGCGGTCAGCGTCATTCCGATCATCATGCGCGTCGACCTGCGGCAAGAGGCGATTAAGCTGGCCCAAAAGCTTAGCGGGGGTGGCCGCAAGCTGGAGGAAGGCGAGTTCCTTCCAATGAACCGGTTCGACGCCCGCGCCTATCAGGTGAATGCCGAGGCCACGATTGCGGGCCAATCGGTTAAGGCCATCGAGGGCGCTTATGACGGTGACCTGATCGTCGAGAAGCTGCTGCAGGATGGCGCCCCGGTTGACCCGACACCAGAAACGGTCGTCAAAGCGGGGGACGTAATCGTCGTGTCGGCACTGGTTGCAACCCTGACGCAGTTTGAGAACACCGCAAGTGGTGAGATCGGAGAATACCCGCCCGAACTCACCGTCGTGGAAGAGCGCCGCAACGTCGTCATCACCAACCGCAAACTGGCGGGCAAGACCCTGTCGGAGCTACGTGAAGCGTTGACGGCGGATCAGCGGCGCGGCGTCCACATCTCAAAGATCACCCGCATGGGGCATGACGTGCCCGTCCTGCACAACACCGAAATTCACGCGGGCGACGAGGTTTCAATTGTCGGCCACAAGGACGATCTGAACCGGGTGTCGAAAGTGGCAGGTTATGTGCCGCCCGCAGCCTCGGTCACGAATTTCATCGCGCTGGGGATCGGCGTGGCTATCGGGTATCTGATTGGTGAGATCAGCTTTGTCATCGCGGGTACCAAAGTGGCGCTGGGGTCCGGCCTTGGGTGCCTCGTGACCGGGTTGATCATCGGATACCTGCGTATCCGGCGGCCCAAGATCGGCGGCATCAACCGAGGTGCTGCGAATTTCCTGCAGAGTTTTGGTCTGGCCGTATTCGTCGGGGTTGTCGGCCTGAATGCAGGCAAGCCTGCACTTGAGGCGATACAGGAATACGGCATTACCCTGCTGTTGCTGGGCGTCGTCGTCACGCTGATGCCGATGATCGTTCAGTTCCCGATCAACTATTTCGTCCTGCGCATCAAAAACCCGGTCGAGGCCTGCGCGGTTGTAACCGGGTCACGCTCGGGCAATCCGGGCTTTGCGACGCTATTGGAGAAGGCCGGGAACGCGACACCGACGCCTGCCTTCACGATGACCTATGCGGTGGCGAATATCTTCCTGACCTTGTGGGGGCCCTTGGTCGTAGCCTTCGTGCCGTGATCTAAATCAACAGGATCACGATGACCGAGCCCCACAGGGCCAACAGCACGTTGCCCACGGCATAGCCGAGACCATAGCCCAAGGTCGGAACCTGGCTTTGTGCCGCCTCCTGCACGGCGGCCAAACCCGGGGCCGAGGTCCCTGCCCCGCAGCATGTGCCAGCCAGAACGCCCTCGTTGATGCCAAAAACCTTGCGCCCGACAAAAACCGCCGATCCGTGGGCCAGCAACACGATTGCCACCGACCCGAAAATCAGCGTCGGCCCGCTTTCCATGACCCCGGTGACAAAGCTCGGCCCCGAGGTAATGCCCACGCAGGCCACGAATACACACAAGCCCAGCGAGTCAAAAATCCACAACGTCGCCTCGGGGACAAAGCCAAACGTCCGGTGAGCCGAGCGCAACCACCCCGCCACCAGCCCCCCCAACAGCACCCCGACCGAGGTACCCAGACCCAACTCAATCGCGCCGTATTTCAGCGCCGGGATGCCGATCAGACCGCCCAGTAGGATAAAGAAGGCCACAAAGATCATGTCAGTCTGGTTGGTTTCGCGGTCCAGATAGCCCAACCGGTTGGCCGCATCCGCGATATGGCTGCGGGTGCCGGACACAGTCAGCACATCCCCCTTATGCAAGGTCACGCCGCGAAAGATAGGCAACCGCTCGCCACTGCGCATGATCCCACGCAGGTAAATGGTGCGCGCCTCGGGGCGGGCTGACAGTTCGGCCAGGGTTTTATTGACCACCTCTTTATTGGTTACGACGATATCGTTGGTTTGCACCGGAAGATCGAGAAGTTCGGGGTCTTCAACCTCTTCGCCCAGCATGCTTGTATGCTCGATCAGGTAGGACCTCACACCAGCAATGGCGGCAATGTCGCCTTCTTGCAAAACCATGTCTCGCGTGGTCGGCAGGATTTTATCCCCGCGCCGTACCCGGTCAAAGAAGGCACGAACATGCTCGGGCACACGGGCTTCAAGCTCGGAAATTCTGTGCCCGACGAATTCGGGGTTTATGCGATAGGCGCGGGCTTCGAAATCGCGATGCTCGGACACCATCGGGGCGCCGTTGTCGTCCAGTTCGGCCTCATATTCCGCGCAAGCCTCTTTTAGCGAACGGCCATAGAACCGTGGGGCAAGTTGGGTGTGGAAAAAGATCGTGGCAATCACGCCAACGAAATAAGCCACGGCGAAACCAGTGGCGATCTCACCGTCGAAAATCTGCCGCGCGGCTTCATCTGCCCCGGTTTTGGCAAAGGCATCAATCGCCACACCAAGCGTAGCACTTTCGGTGACACCACCCGCCAGAAGTCCCGCCGCAATCCCCGCCGACAAGCCCATCAGCGGGGCCAGCACCGCGGCTACGACAAGCGCCACAACACAAAGCAGGACCGTTATTGCAATCTGCGGCAATGCCCGAACGTTCAGGGATCGGAAGAATTGCGGTCCAGTTCGGTAGCCGATGGAAAACAGGAACAGCAGGAAGAATGCCTGTTTCAGGTCGTCCGAAACGACCACCCCGGTCTGACCAACCAGAACCCCCGCCAGCAGACAACCCGCCACTGACCCAACGGTGAAAGATCCGATAGTGATTTTTCCCAGCGCATAGCCAAGCGCGAGGCTGCAAAACAAGGCCAGAGCAGGATGATGACCAAAGATTGACCCGACCAGTTCCAAAGCAGCAGCCTCCCCGCAGTTCTGTCTCAGCCGTGCAGCGGCAACCCTTTCGACGCGCGATAGGCCTGCACATAGCCAATGGCCACCGACCGCACCGCGCGACCGATCTGACGATAGGCGCTGTCATCCAGATTGGCGAAGGAAACCCGTGCCGACCAGTTCGGTGCGTCAAAGCCCGACCCGTTCAGCAAGACGATCCCGTGGTCCTGTGCCAGCTTGAACGAGATATCCAGCGGGTGGACGTTATCCTTGATCCACTCGACGACTTCTTCGCCGACATATTTGCGCAGCCAGAACTCAAAATCGATGATCCCGTAATACTTGTCGAACAGAGGATTATCCGGCACTTCGATGCCCATCCCATCGACCAGCTCATCGAAGCGATGTTTCAGGATGCCCCAGCAGAACTTCTGATAGGCTTTGTCCTCATCCATCAACTCGACCAGGGAGAACAGCGTCATCATCACCTGCTGCGGCAGAGACAGGCCCGCCGTGTGGTTCAGCGCCACGTCGCGGCTGTCCGCGACGATCCGGTCGATGAATTTGAACGAGCTCGGATCCGGGGTCAGCGTCTCGTACCGCGCATTCACAACGGCTTTGGTCTCGTCCGGAGCCTCGGCGATCATCTTGTCGAAGATGTTGTTCTCGGCCACCAAAATCGCGCCCAAACGCCAGCCGGTGCACCCGAAATACTTGGAATAGGAGTAAACCCCGATCGTGTTCTCGGGCAGATGCCCCATCACCGACTGGAAGTTCGGTATGAACGTGCCATAGACGTCATCAGTCAGGATGATAAGGTCGGGACGGCGGGTTTTTACGAACTCAACCAGCCGGGCCATGACCTCGGGGCTGATCGCGACCGAGGACGGGTTGCCCGGATTGACCAGAAACAACGCTTTGACCTTCGGGTCGGCCAGTTGTTCGAGGTCTTCGTCGGTCAGTTGGAAATTGTCTTCCTCTTCCGAGGACACATCCACCACATTTAGCCCGTAATCCTCCAACACAGGCATTTCCAGATAAGGCGTAAAGATCGGCGTACCCAGCGCGATAGTGTCACCCGCGTTCAGCAGTCGCTGGTTCTTGAGCGCCTTGAAGATATAGCACATCGCAGCGGTGCCGCCCTCTACCGCATAGATGTCGAACTTTGCGTCTGGTCGGTGCCCCGCGCACATCGCCCACATCACATATTCATGGACGATGGCTTCATTGTGCTTCATGCAGCGGTCCGGCATGGGATAGTGGTCGCCGACAATGCCGTCAGTCAGCTCCAGCACGAAGTCGTCCGGCGTGAAGCCGAATTTCTCAATCGCGAAATCCACCACGGCGGCCAGAGTATCCGCGCCCGGAGGTCCGTTCTTACCCTCGGAGGCCGAACAATAAGCCTTGAGCCGATCATAACAGCCCGGCCCTTGCGGCATTCCGGCCAACCCAACCTGTGGCTCATCGCGATGGCGCTGCGCTTCGGTCATCGCGAACTGCCCCAACAGGAAGAACGCCTCGCGCGCTTTGGTGGCAATCCAGTTGGGATTGCCGCGCCCTGCGTTCAGATAGGGCAAAGCCATCTGGCGCGACTCTTTCTCGGCCAGCTTGATGAGTTCGTCTTTGATCTGAAAGGGACTTAGATTTTCAAACTTGTGCAGGTCCAGTGTTTCTGACATCGCATCAAACCCTTGCGTTAAATCCATCGGAAGAATTCAACCGGATCGTACGCAAGGATTTGTGTTTGTGTAAACTGTGCAGTCAGGACCTGACGTAGGGGCAATCAGAAACGGGTGGATTAGTTGATCCGGGCCGACGCCGCCAGCGCACCGGCTAAGGCGTTCTGAATTTCGTCCGGGAAATCCCGACCGTTCTCATGCAACCCGGCAGCGACCCAGCCCACTGTGTGCCCCCGGCTGCCGATATCATTCGCGCGTACAACGACAGGAGACGTGCGCTCAACACTGACCAGTTCCATAGAGCGTTCGATCTCGCTTTCGGTCAGAATCATTTTGACCGCACTGAAAATATCCACCGAGACCTGCAATGTCTGATGCTCCAACCGATGCGCCGCATCCGTCAGCAGGCGCGTGCAGAAGGCAGACAGAAAGTACCAGCGGAAAATGGAAAACACTCGGCCCTGCAACTCGCCATGCACCGTGCCCCCATTTGTGGCCACGCGGGCGATTCGGTCGAACGCGTTCTCAGCAGCTTTGGACGCTTGGCAAATCTGTCGCTCGCGCTTGGCAATAGAAATAACACGCGGCGCAAATTCCACTGCGGCTTCAGGGGATTCCAAATTCATATACGTCCTCCAACGTTAACTCCTGATGAGGACTTGGAAACTCTCAAGTGAAATCGGTTGCGATTTAACGCCATTTTTTGCAGAAATCGTCTCTTTGTTGGCTTATTAAAAATGACACAAAGCAAGTAATAACGCAAACATAAGCGACGACCGAATGAAAGCGTTTGGCTTTATTGTGGGTTCTTTGCCATCCTGAATTGAGGCAAACACCGCGATTTGGGCTGAAACCTGCATAGATCTGACACGATCTTGCAAAAGTTATGCCCATTTCCGCATCTAATAAAACTCAATCCTGCTGATCAGTTTACGAGTTTCAATTTAACGAGGGGGTACGAGCGGGACCAGGGGGTGAGCGCCTGACCAACCGGGCTCGCCGACGGCCAGAGCAGCTCCCCCCGCCGACGTCGCTCAGTCGATTTTGCTTTTCTGCGCGTGCGGCGTGACGCCAAAGCTGGATCGGTACACCCGCGAAAAATGGCCGGGGCTTTCGAACCCGCAGGCCATGGCGACCTCGGTCACCGAGGCTTCGGTTTGCAACAACAGTTTCTGGGCGCGCTCAAGGCGCAGTTCCATGAAGTACTTCTTGGGTGAGGTATTAAGGTATTTGCCGAACAGCCGTTCCAGCTGCCGGGTCGAGATGCCCAAATCCTCGGCAATCTGTGACGGCGATACCGGCGCTTCGATACAGTCCTGCATGATATGGATCGCCTTTGCCAGGTGGGCATTACGCATCCCATTGCGCGATTGCAGCGACACCCGCTGTTTTGCGGTGGCATTACGCACTGCGTTGTAGACCATTTGATCCGCCACGGCGATGGCCAGTTCCTCACCGTGATCGCGTTCGATCAGGTGCAGCAGCAGGTCCGCCGTTGCCGTGCCACCCGAGGCGGTTATGTGTTTTTCGTCAGCCACAAACACGCTACGCACAAGGTTCACTTCGGGGAAGGCCTCCATGAAGGCATCGTGGTACTCCCAGTGAATGGCCGCCTGCATACCGTCCAGAAACCCGGCCTCGGCCAGCAACCATGCACCAGAACACAACGCGCCAATGGCCGTCCCCCGCGCCCGTTCGCGCCGCAACGTTGCCAGCAATGCGCGCGTGACGTGATTGCGCATATGAATGCCCGACAAAACGAAAAGCTGATCGGTCTTGGACAGCGCCTCCAAACCGCCATGCACCAGCGTGACCGATCCGTTGGAACACACGGCCTGCTCGCCATGTTCGGAAAGGAAGGTCCAGTCATAGAGGTCTTCGCCGCTGACA
Source organism: Ruegeria arenilitoris (assembly GCF_013032445.1). GTDB lineage: Bacteria > Pseudomonadota > Alphaproteobacteria > Rhodobacterales > Rhodobacteraceae > Ruegeria > Ruegeria arenilitoris_F. The sequence goes on from NZ_WQCA01000010.1 coordinate 154,455, forward strand.
AGATTCGCGATTCTCAGCGGCTCGACCGCGCAGGAGAAGGCGAGGTGCGAGAATTCCTCGATCAGAATGAAAGTGATGTGGCTCGGTTGGCTCATCAGGCGTCCCGTTCAGCTTGGCTTAGTTGATGCTCCATGCTGCACGATTTTTTTATGTATACAAGCTGTATTTTCTTGGAGTACACAATGTGCACCGCGAGCTCGACGAGATTCGCGTCGCCCATCGAAGGAGAGACGGATGAAAGACGATGCCAAATCCCGCAAGGCTGAGTTGACCGAACATCTGCGGGTGTCGATCCTGACCCTGCGCCTGCAACCAGGCACCGATCTGGATGAAGCGCATTTGTCCGATGCGTTCGGCCTGTCGCGCACCCCTCTGCGCGAGGTGTTCCGACAACTGGCGGGCGAAGGCTACTTGGACCTGCGCACCAACCGCAGCGCCCGCGTATCCGAGATGTCCTATACCACCCTGCGCGATTTCTTTCTGGCCGCGCCGATGGTCTATGGCGCAATCCTGCGGCTGGCGGCTCAGAACGCGACGCACGCGCAGATTGAGGATCTGAAAGAGGCGCAACAGGCGTTCAAGGCCGCGCTACGTACGGGATCGGCCGAAGATCGGGCGCTGGCCAATAACCGGTTTCACGATGTCACCGGCGCGATGTCGGGCAATGTCTACCTGCTGCCGTCGTTCAACCGGTTACTGATCGATCACGCCCGGATCGGGATGACCTTTTATCGCCCTCAGACGGCGAAGATGTCCGAAAACCTGTCCGAGGCAAGCGCTCAACATGACGCCATCATCGCCGCCATCGAGGCGGGCGATGAGGCGGCTGCTGCGCAGCTGGCCGAGGATCATTGGAACCTTTCACGCGATCAGATCGAACTGTTCGTGATGCCTGACGCGCTGGATGTCCCGATGGGCGTCCCGCCCCTTTCGAAACCTGCATGAGGACGGAATGAACCCGATTTTCAGATTTGAGGGGATCTACACCCCTGTGGTCACGCCCTATCACGAGGATGGCAGCGTGAATTGGGACGCCCTGTCCAACGTGATCGAATACCTGATCGAAAACGGCGTGCACGGGCTGATCTCAGGCGGCTCAACTGGCGAGAACTATGCCCAAACGGTTGAAGAACGGCTGGAACTGGCGCGATTCACGCACGAGCGTCTGAAGGGCCGACTGCCGCTGGTCGTTGGAACTGGCGCGATGCTAACATCGGATTCGATCGCGCTAGCCTCTGGCGCGCGTGAGATCGGCGCAGATTCTATCCTGTTGGCCAGCCCACCCTATTCGGTGCCAACCGACCGCGAAAACGCGCTGAATGCGCTGGCCATCGACAAGGCCGCCGACCTGCCGGTGATGCTGTACAACTATCCGCACCGCACCGGCACGATGATGGGCGAGGAATTTCTTGACCGCGTGGGCCGCAGCCGGAATTTCTGCGGCATTAAGGAAAGCTCGGGCGATATCAACCGGGTGCACCTGCTGGCCCGTGACTATCCGCATATCCAACTGGGCTGCGGCATGGACGATCAGGCGCTGGAGTTCTTCGCTTGGGGCGCGCCGTTCTGGGTCTGCGGTGGGTCGAATTTCCTGCCAGCTGAACATGTGGCGCTGTACAATGCCTGCGTGATCGAGGGCAATTTCGCCAAAGGCCGCCGGATCATGTCGGCAATGATGCCGCTAATGCGGGTGCTGGAACAGGGTGGCAAGTTCATCCAAACCATCAAACATGGCGTGACCATGAACGGGATCGATGCGGGCGCAATGCGACCTCCGCTGAAAGGTCTGAACAAGGACGACAAGCGTGCACTGGAACAGGTGACGCGCGTGTTGAAGAAAAAAATCTCAGATATCGTTGCGGAGGGCTAAGGCATGGAATTGCTGACACAGGACGAATACAAATCCATCGCCGCAGGCCTGACACTGCCGACCGGTGCTTTTATCGACGGCGCGTTCCGTCCGGCGATTTCGGGTGAAACCTTCACCGCTGTGAACCCCGCGACCGGCGACACGCTGGCGGACATAGCCGCTTGCGGCGCGGCGGATGTGGACTTTGCCGTTGAAAAGGCGCGTGAGGCCTTTGACGATGGCCGTTGGTCGAAACTGCACCCTTCGGACCGCAAGGATGTACTGATCCGGCTATGCAAGCTGATGACCCGCAATGCACGCGAACTGGCGGTGATGGAGAGCATCGACAGCGGCAAGACCATCTATGACTGCGAAACCGTGGACGTACCCGAGACCATTCACTGCCTGAAATGGCACGCCGAGGCGATTGACAAGATCTATGATCAGGTCTCACCCGCCAGTGACGATCACATCGCTATGGTCGTGCGCGAGCCGATTGGCGTTGTGGGTCTGGTGCTGCCGTGGAACTTCCCGCTGCTGATGCTGGCGTGGAAAATCGGCCCTGCGCTGGCGGCGGGCTGCTCGGTGGTGGTGAAACCTGCGGTGGAAACTACGCTGACGACACTGCGTCTGGCCGAACTGGCGATGGAGGCGGGTCTACCGCGCGGCGTTCTGAACATCGTGCCGGGTGGTGGCGCCGAGGTGGGCGAACCCATCGGGCGGCATATGGATATCGACATGGTGTCCTTCACCGGCTCGACCGTTACTGGAAAACGCTTCCTAACATACTCGGCCGAAAGCAACGCCAAAGAGGTGGTGCTGGAAATGGGTGGTAAAAACCCCGCCATCGTGATGGACGACGCCGAAAACCTCGACCGTGTGGCGGCGCATATCGTCAACGGCGCGTTCTGGAATATGGGCGAGAACTGCTCGGCCTCGTCCCGCCTGATCGTGCACAAGGATGTGAAGGCGGAACTGCTGGAACGCATCGCACACCACGCCAAACAGTGGAACATCGGCGACCCGCTGGACCCCGAAACCCGCATGGGCGCACTGGTCAGCGAAGGCCATTACAACAAGGTCTGTAGTTATCTGGATCAGGCCGAGAATGTGGTAATCGGCGGCAAGGCCGAGAATGGGTTCGTCGAAGCTACCGTGGTCGAAGTGCCCGGCAACGACTCCACCCTGGCGCGCGAGGAGATCTTCGGCCCGGTCCTGTCGGTGATTGAGGTTTCTGGCTTTGACGAGGCGATCAAGATCGCCAATGACACCGAATACGGCCTCTGTGCCTCGATCTTTACGGCCAACGCAAAACGTGCCATCCGGGGTGCGCGGGCAATCCGGGCGGGTACCGTGACGGTGAACAGCTTTGGTGAAGGCGACATCACCACGCCCTTCGGCGGCTACAAGCAGTCGGGCTTTGGCGGGCGTGACAACTCGGTCCACGCGCATGACCAGTACACTCAGCTGAAGACCATCTGGATCGACCTTGCCGATGACGCTGATGAGGCCGTCGATTGAGCGCCTATACCGCCAGAACCCTACCGGTCCATCGTGGACCAGCGGCATGGAGCGCCATCCTTGGGGCTCAGCCGCCCACGCAGGAATTGGACGGTGACCTGACCGCCGATTTCACTATCGTCGGTGCCGGATTCGCCGGTCTGTCGGCGGCCCGGCGCCTGACCCAACTGCAACCCGATGCCAGAGTCGTCGTATTGGAAGCCGGGCGTGTAGCCGAAGGTGCTGCAGGGCGGAACTCGGGCTTTATGATCGACCTGCCGCATGATCTGGCGTCGGACGATTATGCCGGGACGGGCGACGACAAGGTGATGATCGGACTGAACCGGCAGGCAATCGCCTTTGCCCGCGCGGCGGTCGCGCAATACGGGATCGACCCGAACTTCTTTGATCCTGCGGGCAAGGTGAATGGCGCAGCCAGCGCGGCAGGTTACGCCCACAACGTCAGCTATGCGCAGCATCTGGAGACGCTGGGTGAAACCAGCGAAATGCTGAATCCGCAGCAGATGTTCGACCTGACCGGTTCACACCACTACCGGTCCGGGCTCTACACGCCCGGCACAGTTATGTTGCAGCCTGCGGGCTATATTCGCGGGCTGGCGGCCGGGTTGGTCGGGGACGGCGTGGCGCTGTATGAAAACGCGGCCGTCACCGGGTTCGAAAAACAGGGCGACACGTGGCTGGTGAAAACCCAGCGAGGGGCGGTCAGCACGGGTGCCGTGATCCTGACAGTCAACGGGCATCTGGAAAGCTTCGGTATCGAGCGTGACCGGCTGATGCAACTGTTCCTGTTCGCCGCGATGACGCCGGAATTGGACGGTAGCGCGCTGGCCCGTCTGGGCGGCCAACCGCGATGGGGCGTGACCCCGTCCGATCCGATGGGCACCACGATGCGGCGGATCGACAGTGGACAGGGCGGCAATCGCGTCATCACCCGCACCTGCGCGGCGTTGCGTCCCGGCATGGCCGCAACCACTCGCGATCTGGCGCGGGCATCAAAGGTGATGCAGCGCAAGTTCGACCAGAGGTTCCCGCAACTGATGGGGATGGAGATGGAGTACCATTGGGCCGGCCACCTGTGCCTGAGCCTGAACAGCGTCTCGGTCACGCGCGAGATTGAACCCGGCGTTTATTCCGGCTGCGTCCAGAACGGTTTGGGTACCGCACGCGGGACTCTTACCGGGATCGCAGCGGCGGAACGCGCCTGCGGCCAAAGCTCGGACATCACCCGGTTTTTCGAGGCCGAAGATCAACCCAAGCGCCTGCCACCGCAGCCCTTCCGCGAGATCGGGGCAAACGCCGTTCTCCGCTGGAAGGAATGGCGCGCGCGGGATGAGTGATCAGGGCAGGCTCAGCTTGGCCATGCGCCCGCCATCCACGGTATAGACCTGCCCGGTGATGAAGCTGGCCTCGTCTGAGGCCAGAAACGCAACCAGCGCCGCGACCTCCTCCGGTGCACCGGTGCGGGCTACAGGGTGAATGCGCCTGATATCTTCGCGGAACGCCTCGGGGTTCGGCATTGATGCGATGAAATCCACATTCAGTTCAGTATCGATCCAACCCGGTGCGACGGCATTACAGCGGATGCCGTCGGCTCCGTGATCTACGGCCACCGCGCGCGTCAAGCCGTGCAGGCCGGCCTTGGACGCGCAATAGGCGGCGTGGCCGGGATTACTGCCCAACCCTTCGATCGAACCGATATTGACGATATTGCCACGCGTCCGTCGCAAGTGCGGCAGTGCCGCCTTGATCAGCAGGAACGGAGCGGTGAGGTTGACCGTCAGATTGCGCTGCCAGTCCTCAAGGCTCATCTCAACAACCGAGGCTTCCTGCATCATCCCTGCATTGTTGATCAGAATGTCCAGCCGCCCTGCCCGGTCGATGACCTGATCAACCACGGCTTGCGGGCTGTCGGGATCGGCAAAATCGGCCGCGATGCCATCGAAATCAGGATCTGCCCCACGTTGTGCCGTGAACACACGCGCCCCGTCCTGCCTCAACCGTGCGGCAATCGCCCGGCCAATTCCACTGCGCCCGCCGGTGACAAGCGCGGTTTTGCCCTCAAATCGGCTCATGAAACCGGCTTCCCTCCGTTCACTTCCAACAACGCGCCACAAACATAGCGTGCAGAATCCGAGACCAGAAACGTCACCACGTCAGCGATATCCCCGGGTTCGGCAATGCGGCCCAATGGGACGGTCTGGCCCAGTTCGGCCACGGCGGTATCCGGATCGAACCCGCGCATTTCAAAGCCCGAGCGCAGCATCGGCGTGTTCACCTCATTCGGGCAGACGGCGTTGATGCGGATGCCCTGATGGGCGTGGTCCATGCCCATGCACTGGGTCAGCGAGGCAATCGCGGCCTTGGTCATACAGTAAACCGCGTGGTTGGGGCCAGGGCGCAGGCCCCAGCAGGATGCGGTGTTGACGATAGCCCCGCCACCACCTGCGGCCAGAATTGGGATTGCAGCCCGGCAGACACGAAAAGGGGCCTCGACATTTACGCCTAGCGACAGCGCCCAGTCCTGATCCGATGTCTCGGTGACTGAACCGCGCGTAATCACACCGGCGTTGTTGATGACGATGTCCAGACCACCCAGAGCCTCCGCTGCGTACCGGGGCAGCGTGTCGGCATAGGTCGCGTCCAGCAGATCGCCGGGTAGATGGGCTTCTGCCTTGATCCCCTCGGTCACGCGGTCAGCAACCGCAACCCGCGCGCCCGCCTGACGCAGGCGCTGCGAGATGGCAGCGCCGATCCCGCCGGCTGCCCCAGTGATGAGAGCGGCTTTTCCCTGTAGTTCCATTATCCCTCCGATTGGAAAAAACCCGCCCGATAGTCTGGGCGGGTGAGTTGCAGGGAGAATTCCTTAGTAGCTCTGGTTCAGCTCGTCAGCCGCAGGAATTTCCCGCTCGCGGCGGGCGATGTAATCCAGAAGCTCTTCGTTCTTCGCCTCGTCCAGCTTAGGTTCCTGGTATTCGGACAACAGTTTTCTGGCGTGTTTGAGCGCGCGTTCAGTGATCTCAACGCTGCCTTCGGCCTGCCACTGCTCGATCGAATTGTTGTCGAACAGTTCAGGCATGAAGAAGGCACTCTGGAAGTTGTCCTGTGTGTGCGGGTGGCCAAGGTAGTGCCCACCGGGGCCGACATCGGGCACCGCGGCGATGGCCTGATCAAAATCGTGCCATTTCGGACCTTCAGCCATACGGTACGCCATCGCGCACTGTTCGGCATCCACAATGAACTTGGCGACAGAACAGTGCATCCCGGCCTCATTCCAGCCCGCCGAGTGCCAGATGTAATTGGCACCGGCATGAATGACCGCTTGCAGCGTGGTGGCTGATTCATAGCCCGCCTGCGCGTCAAAGGTCTTGGCCCCGCCCAGCGTGTTCGACGTGCGCCACGGCACGTCATAGAACCGCGCCATCTGGCCGATCATAAAGTTCATCAGGCTGATCTCGGGCGTGCCAGCCATCGGTGCGCCTGATTTCATGGACACTGTCGAAAGATAGTGCCCCCAGATCGCGGGCGCGCCCTTGCGGATAACCTGCGTGTAAGCCAGCGCGCTCAGCGCCTCGGCGGTCAGCTGCGCCACAGTTGCGGGCACCGACGCGGGTGTGTTCGCACCGCCCAGAACAAAGGGAGAGCACAAAACCGGCTGATTGCGGCGGCAGAAGGCACGCATCGCGCCCAACATGGTCTCATCCCAGACCAGCGGACTGTTACCGTTGCAGTTGCCGGTTGTGACTGGATGGTCGTCAATGAACCCTTCGCCGAAAAGGATATCGCACATATCCATCACGTCCTCGGCGTTCTTGGGCGAGGTGGTCATGCCCATGAACATCTTGTCCGAGTATTTCATCGATGAGTACGTAATCTGCAGATGGCGTTGACTGATCGGATGATCATAGGGCTCGACAATGTGGTGGGCCGAGCTGTGCAGCGCGGGCATCATGTGGCTCAGCTTGTGGAACATCGCCAGATCTTCCAACAGCGGATTGCGGCGCACATCATCCAAATCGCGCAAAAACGGCGCGCCAGTCATCGGCACGAACACCGAATGCTTACCACCCAGCTTGACGTTGTTTTTGGGGTTGCGGGCGTGGTAGGTGAACTGCGTCGGAATGGTCGAGATCAGCTCTCGCACCATGTTGCGGTCCAGATAAACCAGTTCACCATCGACCTTGGCACCCGCCTTTTTCCAGTCCTCTATGGCGATCGGGTCTCGAAACTGGACGCCAACGTTTTCCAGAATGTCCATGGCGGCATTGTCGATGCGTTCAACCTGACTACCATCCATCACCTCGCACAAGGGGATGCCTCGGGTCAGGCCGGGCAGCATTTCAAAATTCGGGGCGGTGCGCAGGGCGCGACGGGCTGAACGGCCGCCGGCGCGGGACGCGGTTCGAATGTTCACGGGCAATCCTCCAATCGTGCTTCCCAGATTGGGGGATTCGCGAGCCTTTCACCTCACTGATTGCGATATCTGTTTGCAGGAAGCGACACCGTTTTTGAAACATGAAACGCCGCCTCAGCGGTGCGGCGCTAGTTTGTCTTGCCAAACCGCACAGCACTAGCTCTTTTAAAACCCGGACTGCAATCGCAACTATGATTAATGGGCCGAGGTGCAAACCTACTTGCAAAAAGCCTACCGCGATGAAGGGCCGAAAACCGGTTTTGTCGATTAGCAAGTCTCAAGTTACACACGGCAATCGGGCGATTGCTCCGGACATCAGAACGATCAAGTTTGCAACACAACGCTTTGGCGAGAGCCCGTATCCGAGTATTAAGAAACGTATGATCCAGACCGGGCTGGAACAATCCCACCCTGCCCTCCCCACGGCGGAGACTGCTGAGATGAACACTATCCTGATAATTGCCCTTCTGATAATCGCGTTTTTCGTCAGCTTGCATCTTTGGACCCGCAAGCTGACCGCTGATGGGCAAAAACGAGTCCCACAGCTTGGCGTTGTCACACCTGTAAGCGGCGGCAGCATTCATTTTGTAGAGCGAGGCGACCCCTCGAAACAGACCATCGTCTTGATCCACGGGCTTACAGGTCAGTTACAGCATTTCACATACGCGCTGGTCGATATGCTGGTCGACGACTACCACGTCATCGCAGTCGACCGGCCCGGCTGCGGTTATTCGACCCGCGACACGTCCGATCTGGGGCAACTTCCCGAACAGGCGCGCATGATCCAAGAGCTATTAGACTCCAAGGGCATTTCTGACGCGGTTCTGGTCGGCCACTCTCTGGGTGGTGCGATCGCGTTGGCCATGGCGCTGGACTATCCCGAAAAAACCAAGGCACTGGCCTTATTGGCTCCGCTAACTCAAAAGCTTCCGTCCACGCCACAAGTCTTCAAACCGCTGGAGATTCGCACCGAATGGCTGCGAAGCCTGATCGGCAACACTCTGGCCGTACCGCTGGCCGCTAAAACCGCGCCGCACACCCTCGGGATCGTTTTTGCCCCCGAACCCGCGCCTGCCGATTTCCTCGACCGCGCGGGCGGCGCACTGGGACTGCGACCCTCAGCTTTCATCACCGGAGCGCAGGATGTTGCGGGCATTGACGCCAGCTTGGAGACGCAGATGGCGAGGTATAAAGAACTGACCGTTCCCGGCGGAATTCTGTATGGCGCACAGGACGCTATTCTGTCGCCGGAGGCGCAGGGCGAGCCGATGGCCCGTTTCGGCCTACCCCTCGAACGGATCGAGGGCGCTGGCCACATGATCCTGATAACCAAACCGGGCGCCTGCGCAGCATTCATTCGGCGGATCGCCAAAGCTATACCCGCCCAGCCCGAAGCGGTTTGACCGGGGCAAAAAAGAATCCGGCTTTAACCGTCTTTTCCCTCTTGACCCTCCTCAGCCCCTCCCTTAAATCGCCTCTCACTCATGGCGGAGTAGCTCAGTTGGTTAGAGCAGCGGAATCATAATCCGCGTGTCGGGGGTTCAAGTCCCTCCTCCGCTACCATCAAACTCCAGCTTTTTTGGAACGATTTGATACCAAGGCGCTAAGGCGGCGCTTGACCTCGATTGGTACGCCATCTTTCTTGGTCGGAGACGCAACGATCTCCGAAATCAAGCCGCGCACCACGTCACGTGCTTTTTGGTTCGGATTGAGTTCGCGACGTTCTTGATTGTAGGGGCGGCTGAACTCATCGATGTAGGTTGAATGCGCGAGGCGGTTAGGCTCGAACCGCCTCGCACCCTTTGTTTAGCTTGCGCCTTTGTCCCCAAGCGCATCCAGCAGTGTGCCCAGGTTGTGTTGGAACATCGCCAGATAGCTGGTCGCGGGGCCACCGCGCTCGGACAGGGCGTCCGAGAACAGACGACCGCCGATCTCGATGCCGGTTTCGTCCGAAATTTGCTGGACCAGAGCCGGGCTGGTGATGTTTTCGACAAACAACGCGGCCACGCCTTCGGATTTCAGCTGATCAATCAGCACAGCAAGCTCTTTGGCGGAAGGCTCTGCTTCGGTGTCGATCCCGACCGGTGCCAGAAAGGTCAGGCCGTAGGCATCGGCCAGATAGCCGAACGCGTCATGCGCGGTCACCACCGTGCGACGGTCAGCAGGCAGCTCGGCCAGCTTGGCTTTGGTCTCGGCATCCAGTGCTTCCAACTGTGCGATGTAGGCATCGGCGTTGGCAGCGATCTCGTCGGCGCGCTCGGGCATGGCCTCTTTCATCACGGCGGCGACGTTGGTCACATAGACGACGCCGTTCGACAGAGAGTTCCACGCGTGCGGGTCGGTTTCACCGTCAACTTTTACCGGTGTGATCCCATCGGTGGCAACGTGCACGGATGCGTCGGTGCCAGATTCCGAAATCAGAGTGTCGGACCATGTTTCAAAGCCCAAACCGTTGACAAAGATGATGTCCGCTTGGGCCACAGCCTTCGCGTCGGCGACCGACGGCTGGTAGACATGCGCGTCCGCGTCAGGACCCACGATGGTTGTTACGTCGGCCAGATCGCCAACGACCTCTTCGACCATGTCGCCGAGGATCGAGAAGCTGGCGACGATCTTCACGTCGTCTTCTGCAGCTACGGCCGGAAATGCGGCCAGAGCGAAGGATGCCGAAACAATACTGGCATAGAGGGATTTCGTAAGAGTCATTTGGCTCTCTCTTCTTGATGGATTTGCGCAACGGGGATGTCATTTGAAACAGTCGGCTTGCGCTGCCGTCTGCCAAAGCCAAGCGGACCAAAGATGGCCGAAATCATGAAAAACACCCCGGCCACAAGCACGATCGCCGGGCCGGAGGGTGTGTTCGGGAACAGGTAAGACAGGGTCAGCCCGATCCAGCAGCTGGACAGGGCGAAGATAAAGCCCAGAACCAACTGCACGGTAATCGTGCTGGCCCAATAGCGTGCCGCCGTTGCGGGCAGGATCATCAGACCAACGGCCATCAACGTTCCCAGCGTCTTGAAGGCAGCCAGTAGGTTCAGCACCAGCAGCAGCATAAAACCCTGATCGACCAGCCAGGGTCGGCGCGTCTGAGTTTCGAAAAACACAGGATCGCATGTACTGACAATCAAGGGACGCAGCAGGAAGGCGAAGGCCACCAACGTCACCGTGGCCACGCCACCCACCAAAAGCATCGAGGCATCGTCGATGCCCAGGATCGAGCCAAAGAGAAAACTCTTCAGCGGAACAGCAGACCCGGCTGCGGACAGAATGAAAATGCCCACCGCCAGCGCGATCAAATAAAGCGAGGCCAGACTGGCGTCACTGCGCAAGATGGTTCTTTGCGCCAGAAACGCCGTCAGGATGGCTACGCCGATCCCGGCGACCAGCCCCCCGATCAACAGCGACATGACGGACAGCCCCGCCGTGACAAAGCCAATGACGATGCCAGGCGTGATCGCGTGGGCCATGGCCTCGCCCGCCAGTGACAAGCGCCGCAGTACCAGGAAGGCCCCCACAGGTGCCACCGAGGCCGATAAGACCGTGGTGGCCACAAAGGCACGGCGCATGAAGGCGAAGCTCCACATTTCAGTGAGGAGGTCAAACATGCGCGGTCTCCGTTGCTGATGGCGTGCGCCGGAACATCCAGGACGCCTGGCTTTCCGAGAGATAACCTTGGGCGACCAACCGGTCAGGCGTCAGGACGTCACTGACTGATCCGTGGGTTGCCTCTTGGCCCCCAAGCAGCAGGGCGTGGCTGCAATGATCCAGTACCGATGACAAGTCGTGCACCACCAGCACCACGGCGCGACCCTCGTCGCGCCAGCGGCGAATGATCGACAGCAAATGCGCCTCGGTGCTTTGATCCACGGCGGCAAAGGGTTCGTCCAGCAGGATCACCGGCGCGTCCTGCATGATCACCCGGGCAAACAAGGCACGCTGCAACTGCCCGCCCGACAGCGTATGCAGGGGGCGGTCCGCGATGTCCAAAACTCCGGCCTCGTCCAGCGCCGCAGTCACTCGGGCGCGCGCGGCACCATCCAGACCGGATCGATACCCGAACCCACGCCAGGCGCCCATGGCGGCGAGATCGCGCACGCGAATGGGAAAGCGGCGGTCAAACTCTGTCATCTGCGCCAAATAGCCGATTTCACGAGGGCGACCCTGCGGCCAGTGCAGGCTGCCCGAAAGCGGGTCCATCAGACCCATCAGCATTTTCACGAAGGTGCTTTTGCCAGACCCGTTGGCCCCCAGAACAGCCAGGGTTGTGCCGGCTTCGATATCCATGGACAAGCGGCGAAACAGCGTCAGATCACGGTATCCAAGCGTCAGATCGCGGATTTGAAGAACAGCCGCCATCAGAGCACCGCATAAATCGCAAGCCACAACAGCGCCGACAGCGTCAGGGCTCCCGCGACCAGCACCGGCACGCTGAATTCGGTCAGGCAACGTCCGCGTTGGCTGGCGTCATAATCCGTTGAGCGCCGCGTCATAGGGGCGCCCCGTTCACTACGGCACAATCATGGGCACCACAGATTACCGAGGCGATGATTCCCCGGCGCAATCCGCAGGGTTGGAATTCAGATTTCTGCAATGACAAAGATGTCGCCTCCTCCGCTCGGACGAGGGCAAAGCGAGTGCAAGTTTTTGAACGGCAAGGACCGCTTGAAACATTGTCATCTCCCTCTGGGACACCCCGCCCAGGTTCGTAAAAATTCGGATGGCAGGTCTCCTGACTTGCGGGTCAACGCTGTCCCGATCCTTCCCAGGCGTTTGCCCAGTGGACGATCTCGGGTCGCTCACCGCTTACAGTTGCGGGGGCAGTCACGGAATAGGCCTATAAACGGGCCGCACCGTATTCCCTTTTTTCCCGCCTACGAAACGCGGCCGGGAACCATCGCCGCGACAGAACACGAAATGAGTTGATTCGACAAGGACGGACATTAGATCATTTCGGCCCTCAGCTTTTTTAGTGTCGACCCACAAAAGAAATCCGCGACCCATTTACCCAACATATTGACGGCACGATAAGGTTAAACCCGATATGATGTTGCCTCGGTTCCTTCAATTTCTGTCGAAAGCCAAAAGGAAAACCGGTGAAACTCCGGCGCTATCCCATACCTGTAAGCAAAGAGGTCGGCTGAACACGCCACTAGAAGAATGCTCTTGGCAAGGCCAGTCCAAGCGATGGTCCGCAAGCCAGAAGACCTGCCGCAAGCGCGAACGGTAGCCACGAACGAAGCTTTTAGAGGTGATCGGCCGCTACTGAGTGGTTCAGTGCGATTGTTGGTGCGTGACTAACCTCTGACCCATCGGGACGGTAATTTCCAGCGCCGGAAGGCGGTGCCCCAAGGTCGTTTAGTTTTAGTGTGTCCCCGTGTCTGTTCGATCAGGATTTTAGCCTCACGCAGGTTGTAGAAGATCTCTCCGTTCAGGAGATCGCCACGGAACCGGGCGTTGGAGCTTTCGCAGTAACTGTTTTCCCATGGGCTGGGTGTAGGCGAACTTTGGCAATTCCGTGACTGGACCTACGCTCCCCACGACAACCCGACGTTGACAAGAGACCGTATCAAAGAAAGCCGTGTTGCCTCCAAGGTCAGCAGTGAGCCCGGATCATTTGATACCGGGCTCTTTTCGCATGGCCGCTCTGGGCTGGCGGGCCAGCTATTTCCAGCCCGCCAGCCTTCTTCCAATTTTAGAACTTGCCGTTCCCGTGCACCATTTCCGCTGGGGTAGGAGAAACAACGTCCCAATGCTCCACAATTTTTCCGTCCTCGACGCGCCATAGGTCGAAGAAAGCCCAGGGGTTCCCGCTAACAGTGGCATCTGAAGCAACAAAGACAAAGTTGCCTTCTGCCACTACGATCTGGGGCTCGAACTTGGTAATTACATTCCCTTGTTCAGCCCATGCCTTGGTCCCCTCCATAAGACCATCAATGCCATCAGCCAGCATTGGATTGTGCTGCATGTAAACCTTGGAATACATGGCCGCTTTCTCTGGCGCGGCCCCGCCCAATACGTCATGAACGAAGCCAAGAACCAGTGCTTTGTTTTCTGCCGTTTTTTCGAGATCGGTGATCTCGGTCGGTCCATCTGTCATGCCACGTCCAGACACCGTTGTTTCGGGGACCGGTTGCAGATTGTCCCAATGCTCGGCTACTTTGCCGTCCTCCACTCTGAATATGTCAAAGGCTGCAAGGGTCGGTGCGCCAAAGGCATCTGCGTTGTCGAAAGTGCTGTGCAAAACAACCAGATCGCCTTCGGTGATTACCCGATGGGTGGTCGCTGTCATGCCGGATTGCTCGACCAAAGGTATGAGGCCCATCAACCCGTCGGCTCCGGTTGGGACCTGAGGGTTGAGTTGGATGTAGTCCTGCGTAACGAGTTGCCGCGCGGCTTCCGGGTCGTGATCAGCAAATGCAGCAGTAAAAAGTGCGATTACAAGTTCTTTGGGAGACATGACTATATCCTCTGATTCGTATCCTCTCGATACGTGGTAGCAAATCACTACCACATTGCAATTACGTACTTTGAACTGACCTAGTATGCTCAACGCTACCATCATAAAAATAAGAGCGTTGCGCGCAGAAAAATGAATGCTATTGTTCCATATAGTTTTGAAACAATACCAGAGACTGAGATGCTACCGATTGGAGTTGCAAACAAAGCAGAGGCCTCCAACTGCTCCATCCGTTCCGTGCTCTCTAATGTGACAGGCAAATGGCGGATGATCATAATCCTCGCACTGGAGGATGAACCGAAACGTTTTGGCGACCTCAAGCGCTGTATCGGAGACATCACGCAGAGTGTACTCACCGAAAATCTGCGCGGGCTCCAGCGCGATGGGTACCTGACCCGGACGGTCGATCCCGGCCCGCCGGTCGCCGTGTCCTATGAGTTGACGACTTTGGGTAGAAGCCTTCTTGAAATGCTAAAGCCACTCGTCTTCTGGTCGCATGAACAGATGGATGAAGTCAGGCAATTTCGCATGCAGTTCGACCGTGAACAGGCAGGCCGACAATAATGTCGACACATCTCTTTGCCTAAGGCACAAAAAGCGCGCAATGTGTCGAATGCTGCACTACCTTCCTAAGGCCTCGTTGCGCAGAGTTTCGACTTTTCAAAGTTGAGCAAACGTCCATACTGGACTTTGATCACGCACTCGTCAGCTTTGGTCCAGAACTCCCAAAACCAGTTGATGATTGAATCGCGGCTGGTTTCAAAATACTCGCGTTTTGACTGTCACCCAACTGCTGTTCACTCGTTCAAAAGAGCCGAAAGTTCGCCGGCCCCTTTTTGTAGTATTCCCAGAAACGACATTAGGCTGTTCACGTCGTGACGTTGTGTTGGAGCGTGAACCGAAAGCGTTCCCACCAACCTGCCCTGCCCGTCAAGAACGGGCACAGCAAGTGCGGTCATACCAGCCATGAATTCCTCGTCATCCGTGGAATACCGGTTCTCGGTGATATTTTTGATTTCCGCCCGCAAAACTTTGGGATCAGTCAGAGATCGTTCAGTCTGCGGTTGCAGATTTCCTGCTGCAAGAAATCCATCCAGTGTTTTTTGCCGTAGTGTGGACAGGTACATCTTGCCACTTGCGGTACAATGGAACGGCACCTGCGTACCGACCGGCAGCTGAATTCGCAGCGGCCACTTTGTTTCCACCCGGTCAAGGTAGATCATCCCCTCCCTGTCCGGAATGGCGAGATTGCAAGTCTCACCAACTTTTTCGGCGACGCTGCGCAAGATTGCCAGACGTGCAGTGCGGAGGTGCTCGGAAGACATCGTATTGACCGAAAGCAGCCGTAGCCGATGTCCGGGGCCATACGAGCGCCCATCGAGATCGCGCTGCAGGAAACCTTCAGATTCTGCAGTCTGCAGTAGGCGATGAACGGTCGGCTTGGCCAAGCCTAATGTCTCGACAAGGTCTGACGGTTTGACGCCAACCCCACGTCGCGCCACCTCCTCAAGGATGAGAAGAAGGCGCAAGTTGGTTGGAATCTGAGTTTCTTTGTCTTGTGTTTCCGTCTCGGCCATCCTGCAACAGTCTAGTTATTTGGCAGCAGGATCAAGGCCAGATCGGGCACCAGAGACACCAAAATCCACACCGATAGCAGCGCTGCCAGATACGGCACGGTGTAGCGCAGCAGCCGGAAATACGGCACGCCAGTCACGCCGGAGGCAACGTAGAGGTTCAAGCCGTATGGCGGTGTGATGAAGCCAATGGACGCGCCCACAAGGAAGATCACCGAGAAGTGGATCGGATCAACGCCCACCGAGGCCGCAATCGGCGCAAGGATCGGGGCCAGAATGATCGTGACTGGCAAGCTTTCCAGCACCATGCCCGAGAAAAACACGATCACCATCGAGGTGAACAAAACCGCATAGTAGCCGCCCATTGAGGTCACAAAGTTACCAATGGTCTCTTGCGCACCCAAAAGGGACAGAATCTGCTGCATCACTACGGAAATCGCAATCAACGGCGCAAGGATACCAGTGATCTGAGCTGACCGGATAACGATCGAAGGGATCTCGGGGATCGTAAAGCCTTCAACCACGAACATTTCTGCGAAAGTCTTCTCAGTCGGAGGGATGTCATTCCGGGCGCCCATGATCCGGTTGATCGGATAGCTGACAAGACCAGCGATGACACAGAATCCCACGGTCACGCCCGCCGCTTCGGTCGGAGAGAATTTGCCTGTATAGATGCCCCACAGCACCAGCCCAATGGCGAAAAAGCCCAGCCACGCTCCGAACGCCGTTTTCAGCACCCGGTTCAGTTGCAACGGGATCAAATGTCCCCAGCCATTCATACGGCAGATGATCCAGCAAGCGAACTGCATCCCCATGACCATCAGCGCGCCTGGCAAAATACCGGCAACAAACAGCTCGGAAATCGGCAGGTTCATCAGGAAGCCGTAAACGATGAAGATAATTGACGGAGGAATGATGATCCCAACCGTACCGCCCGCCGCCGCGGTGGCAGCGCTGAACCGTTCGTCATAGCCACCTTTGACCATCTCAGGGTGCAGCATCGAGCCAATCGTGGCCGTCGTCGCCGAGTTCGACCCCGAGATCGCCGCGAACAATCCGCAAGCGCCAAGCGATGCCATCGCTAGCCCGCCGCGTATCCAGCCCAGGCAGGCATACGCAAAGTCGCTTAGCCGCCTTGCGATACCGGACTTGTTGATCAGGTCGCCGGTCAGGATGAACAAGGGCATCGCCAACAGTGCAAAGCCTTTGTTGAATACGTTCAGCAATTCCGCGCCCATATTGTCCAGCGTCAGGCCAAGGACGAAGGAACAGCCGATGACCCAATAGCCAATCACCAGCAGAACCGGCACGCCCAGCATGAACAGAAAAGTGACCCCAAGCGAGATCAGTGTAACCATGGTTCCGTCTGTCATCAGTCTGCTCCGATCACGGCCTGCTGGATCAGCGGCTCACCAGTTTTCCAGTTGTGCAGATCGTCGGCGAGGTTCTGAAACACACGCCCGACCATCAGAAAGAAGGACAGCGGCGCGGCTAATAGGAACCACCACTGCATGATATTGTCGGTCCCCAGAACGATCTGAAAGTTCGAGGCGGACAAGGCCACCAAACGCGTGGTGGTCACGATGACGATCACCGCAAAGATGTACCACAGCACTGCGTCCAGAAACAGGCAAGCCAGTTGCCCGACGCGCGGCATCGAAGTGCGGAATTCGCTGAAGCTCAGATGTGTGCGTAGCCGCACGTTATAGGACGCGCCAAACCATGCCATCACCATGAAGAGGAGTGGAGGAATGGTGGTGGACCAGGGTTCCTGGTCATTAAACACAAACCGATCAATCACCCCCCAGAATATGATGAAGGCAATCGCAAGGTAGGAATAGACCATTACGGCACGTTCAAAATGGCGTTCAACAAACGGCACTTTGCGGTAAATCCACATAATGAGGAGCCCACCCAAGGCCGAGACGATTGCGCCCACCACCCATGTCGCGTCGGATTCCAGCGCGGATTGAATTTCGAATGAATCGAAGGTGAATAAAGCACTGAATATCGCGCCGACATCTGCCCAAAATGACATGAACCCCGTCCTCCCAGTCGGTGTTTAGTGGAACCGGCCCGCACGGGCCGGTTCGTATTAAGCTTAGGTTAGGCTTCGCCTCTCCACCAGCGGCGTGGTTCAACGTTTTCCGCGATTGTATCTGCGGGAATCTCACGCGCGATGTCGTAGATCTCCTGATATGTGTCGATACCACCAGCCCATTTGTTTATCCGCTCGCGCCACTGAGCCCAGGGTTCGGGGTTGTAGTTCGGAGCACACATTTCTTCCGCCAGTTTGATCTGATCGTCTGCAAGGAAGGCCGGGCGCACACCGTTTTCAGCGAAGATCGTGTTCGGCAGTTGCGGTTCGGAGAAACCGACAGTGTTCAACAGCGCGGCTTCGTTCGCGCCTTGGATCAACGCCTGTGTGAAGTATGAGGACTCCATCACCGCATCCTGCAACTCACCGCCCAGGCCGTCGAAGACCTTAGCCGACATCGAGGTATGTTCAGTGCCGCAGAAGAATTTCAGGTTCACCGACTGCGAGACCACCGGCGCCATGTTGGCGTAAGCCACGGCCGAGGCCCACGTTTCAGCTCCGTCAATCAGACCGGTTTTCAGAGCGTCCAGCGTTTCCTCCCACGCGACCGGTACCGGGTTCAGGTTCAACAGCTGCATCGCAATCCGCCCCAGCTGCGTGCCTGTCACGCGGTTCTTGGTACCAAACAGCTCTTCCAGTTTCGTTACAGTGGGCTTGTCTGCAAATGTCGATCCCATTTGCAGACCGCGCAGTTCGCAATGCGTGAACAGGAATTTCAACCCGTGCCGTTTTTCCAAGGGATCACGCAGGATGCGCTGGCTCGCAGGACTGTAGAAGAAGTGATACTGCGCCGCGCGGCTGGGGAACATATAGGCATAGTCCAGCACGTTCAGGTAAGGCGCGCCACCGGCCGAGTTTTGTGTCGAGGCCGCATAAATATCAACAATTCCCTGCTGGGTCTTTTCTACACAGCTCAACTGACCGCAGATCTGGTTATCTCCGATGAATTCGATCCGAATCTCACCGTCCGTGCGCTCTTCCAGATCCCGCGCGAACTCGATTGCACCGGCGCGTTCAATCAGCAGGTTGCGGGTGTTGAAGCCCGAAGCGCCGAATTTCAGTGTGTGTTTCGGTTCTTTCGAAAAGCGCTTTTCGTAGGTTGATTCGGCGGCCTGCGCCAGGTTCGCCAGACTCATCGCGCCACCGAACCCACCTGCCGCCAGCAGTGTCGAGCTCATGCCATAACGCCCGGCAACACGGAAAAAATCCCTCCGCGAAATACCACTTAGTTTCCGACCAATCTCCATTGCTTACCTCCCTGATTGCAATTATTGAGACGTTTTGTATCAAAAAAGGCTAGTATATTTCTTGCATCTTGCATAGAGTTTTTTCGACGGCGTGAGGAGGAGGCAGTCATGGAAGTGGATTATGCGGTTGTTGGTGCGGGGTCTTCGGGCTGTGTCATTGCCAACCGGCTGAGCGCTGACCCCAACACGACCGTTGCTTTGCTCGAGGCTGGTGGCCGCGATACCAACCCGTGGATTCACATCCCAGTTGGCTATTTCAAAACCATGCATAACCCCTCGGTCGATTGGTGCTATCGCACCGAACCGGACCCGGGGCTGAACGGGCGATCCATCGATTGGCCGCGCGGCAAGGTTCTGGGCGGATCATCCTCGCTGAACGGGTTGCTCTATGTGCGTGGACAGAAAGAGGATTATGACCGCTGGCGGCAAATGGGCAACGAGGGTTGGGGCTGGGACGATGTTCTGCCCCTGTTCAAGCGATGCGAAGATCAGGAGCGCGGCGAAGACGAATATCACGGGGTCGGTGGACCTTTGTCTGTGTCCAATATGCGCATTCAACGGCCCATCTGCGACGCCTGGGTGGCCGCAGCGCAGGCCGCCGGTTATCCATTCAACCCCGATTACAACGGTGCCGAACAAGAGGGCGTGGGTTATTTCCAACTGACCACCCGCAACGGCCGTAGGTGCAGCGCTGCTGTGGCCTATCTCAAGCCCATCCGGGGGCGTCAAAATCTAAACATAATCACAAACGCACTGGTCACGCGTGTGGTCATGGACGGAAAAAAGGCCATTGGACTGGCTTATCGGGATCGCACCGGGGCCGAACAAACACTGAAAGTTCGTCGCGAAATCATCCTGTCCGGCGGGGCGATCAACTCCCCACAGATTCTGATGCTGTCGGGAATCGGTGACCCGAATCACTTGAAGGAAAACGGCATCGAAACCCAACATGCCCTGCCCGGAGTTGGCAAAGGCTTGCAGGACCACCTGCAGGCGCGGCTGGTGTTCAAATGCAATGAGCCAACGCTGAATGACGAAGTACGCAGCCTGTTCAATCAGGCGCGCATCGCTTTGAAGTACGCGCTATTTCGCGCGGGTCCTATGACCATGGCCGCCAGCCTTGCCACCGGCTTCATGAAAACCCGACCTGATGTTGAAACTCCGGACATTCAGTTCCACGTGCAACCCTGGTCCGCCGACAGCCCCGGCGAGGGCGTGCATCCGTTTTCGGCATTCACCATGTCGGTCTGCCAACTGCGCCCGGAAAGCCGAGGGGAACTTCGCCTGAACGGTCCGGATCCGTCTCAACATGTCAAAATCTTCCCGAACTACCTTTCCACGGAAACGGATTGCCGAACCATCGTCGACGGCGTGAACATCGCGCGAAAGATTGCCAAACAGAACCCTCTGGCCTCGAAGATTTCAGAAGAGTTTCGACCCTCAGCGGACCTGAGCGTCGACGACTACGAAGGCACGCTGGATTGGGCCAGAGCGAACACCGCATCAATCTACCACCCCACCGGCACCTGTGCGATGGGACAGTCAGAGGCATCCGTTGTCGATGCAAAACTAAAGGTACGCGGTATCGAGAACCTGCGGGTGGCCGATTGCTCAATCATGCCGGAAATCGTCAGTGGCAACACCAATGCACCAGCGATCATGATCGGCGAAAAGGCAAGCGATTTGATAAAGTTGGATGTTTGACACTTTGCCCTACGGCCTGAACTTCAAGAAAACCTGATGAAGCCATTGCAACCAAAAAACTAGTTCGCACGCAACACAGGGCTCGAACTCGTCCGCCTATGGACGCTGTTACAACATTGGGGGCGCCTACGGATTTCGGATATCACCTCTTCTGGTCCAACTATGGCGTTTGGGCAAGATTCGTGTGACGTTCGACAGAAATGTTGAGCAGCACATAGTATACCATATGCGGTACAAAGCCCCTCCACCACACTTAGGAAGCAAATTGATTTGCGAAAGATTGTTTGATAGCGGTTAATTAACGTTTTTGATGGCAGCTAAAGCCGTCGAAATTGTGTTAACCGCTCGACGAGCCCTGTCAATTCGGCTGGCTCGAACCTATTTGCAGTTGGCAGCTGAAACGCGAGATCGGCTCCGGTAATCGCATCTTCGCTATAAGCTGCCAGCCTCGCTGCACCAAACGCCGGACCAGTATCGGCGCCTTCCGAGCGCACTACAGGTTTCCAAATCACCGTCGCGATCAGCTTCAGCAGAAAATCTGATTGGCTGCCTCCTCCGATGGCAGCCAATTCTGGCAAATTATCCATAGTGTCACCGAAACTCTGAGCCGCATCAGCAAAGCAAAACGCAATCGCCTCCACCACGGAACGGCAGATGTCCGCGCGTGTCGTTGAGTCCTCAAGAACAAAGAAACAGACCCGGATATATGGATCTCCGAGAGGGCTGCGTTCACCTGTCAAATACGGAAGAAAAATCGGCATGCGATCGCCTCTCACCGTTTCGACAAGGGCGACAACTTCAGCTGCGGAAAGTCCAAGCTGTCCACCTATCCACGAAATTGGCCTGGCCCCGTTCAGCATCGCCGCCATTTGATACCAACGGCCGGGCAGCGTGTGTGCAAAAGCATGTACATAACGTTCGGGATTGGGTTTGTAAGTCCGATCCGCCACGAACAACTGGCCGGACGTTCCTAAAGAGATGAAGCCTCGCCCCGTTTCGGTGGCACCCAAAGACACCGCCCCGGTTGCCGCGTCCCCTCCTACGGCCACGACGGGCACGTCAGGTGTCAATCCTGTCTCAGCTGCGGCCTGTGCCGTCACTGTACCAACGCCACTGTGGCCGTCAAAAATCTGCGGTAGCCAATCGCGTGCCACGTCAGAAGCCTCGGCAATTCCAGCATGCCAGTTGCGCGCCGCCTGATCCAGCCACAATGTCCCGGCGGCATCGGACGCGTCGGTCGCCAATTCTCCATGTAGGCGCAACCCAATGTAGTCCTTGGGCAGGAGAATATGGGAAAGCTTTGCATAGTTGTCAGGCCCATGTTCTTTCAACCAAGCAATCTTGGGCGCGGTAAAGCCCGGCAAGGGAAGGACGCCTGCAATATGGCCAATTTCCGGCTGGGCCGCGCGCAGTTCTTCACACTCCTGTACTGCCCTACTGTCATTCCACAAAATTGCTGAACGGATCGGGTGCAGATCGCGGTCCAGCAAAACAGCGCCATGCATCTGGCCGGACAATCCGACGGCTTTAATCTCCGAGAGCTCGATTTGCCCGGCAAGTTGGGTTAACGCATCACGCGTCGCCTGCCACCAGAGCTCCGGGTGTTGCTCTGACCAGCCGGGCTGCGGCGAGGAGGACTGGATCCCGACGGAAGACGACGCAAGAATTCGATCGGTGTCCGCACAGACAAGCTTGACCGCTGATGTTCCGATATCGATCCCGAGATACATTCAAACCCCTTGCCCGACATTTGCCTGACTATTGATTTTTTTGCGCGCGCAAAGAATATGTAAAACGATGATAAGATCAAGGCGGCTATGATCCGCAGGCAGATTGGCATGACCAAAATCAAGAATATGGAAGAATTCGCGGCCCTCAGCGGTATCTCGCGACCCACGGTGTCCAAGTACTTCCACGATCCCGACAGTGTTCGCCCGACAACGAGGGCCCGCATAGAAGAGGCGCTGGAGCGGTTCGACTATCGCCCCAATATCTATGCGGTGAACCAAAACCGGAAGCTGACGAAGAATATCGGCATTGTCGTGCCCTATCTGGCCGACCCGTTCTTTGCCGAAATCGCGCGCTATCTTGAGCAAAGCTGTATCGCGGCGGGTTATCGCCCATTCTTGTTTAGCGCGCATGGTGAGCAAAAGCTGGAAAACGAAATTCTGGACGGCCTGCAATCCCTGAAACCCGCCGGGGTTCTGCTGGCGCCGTTGGGGCGGATTTCAGATCGATCCGCGATAGAGAAGTTCTGCTCCAATGTGCCGACGGTTCTGTTTGACAGCAACCTGGAGGGTCTGGGGGCAGCCTTTATCGGGTCAGACAATTTCAGCTTTGTTTCGCAAACCGTGGAATACATGACCCGTACGGGCGAACCACCGTCGTTTTTCGAGATGCGCACCCCGGCGAACCCAAACGCCAACAAGCGCAGGAAGGCCTATGTTGACGTGATGGAGCGCCTCGGGTTCGAGCCAAATATCATCAAAGTCGACGGCAAGGGATGGGCGTTTGAAGAGATCGGCCACAGGGGCGCACTGAAAGTTCTGGAAGAGCGTGGCCTGAAGACGGATTCGGTCCTGTGCAGCAATGACCGGCTTGCCATTGGCTTTCTTGCAGCCTGTTTCGAACAAGGGATTCGGGTCGGCCGGAAAGAGGATTGCACGCTGCGCGTGGCCTCAAATGATGATCATCCGTTCGCAAAATTTACGTGCCCGTCTCTGACGACGGCGGCGCATGACTATGACAACGTAGCCGCACGAAGCGTAGAAACTTTGTTCGAACTTATTGAAAGTGGAGGGAAATTTGAGACCCGAACTGAAACCCTTTTCCCCGCGCGTCTTGTTTTAAGGGGCTCCGCGTAGCTCAAAAATTTAACGCGCGTAAAGTTTTATTGATGGCGCGACAATTTCTGATCTACGCTTCCTGCATGACATCCAAGCTCAGGGAGGACAGGGATGTATCTGAAGCACGCACTTCGCGCGGCGACTGCATTGACGTTCGTCGCAACGGCCGCGGCCCACGCGCAATCCATTACAATCGCCACAGTGAACAACGGCGACATGATCCGGATGCAGGGCTATACCGACAAATTCACTGAAGCGACCGGCATTGACGTCGAATGGGTGACACTGGAGGAAAACGTGCTGCGTCAGCGCGTCACCACGGACATCACCACCAAGGGCGGTCAGTTCGACATCATGACCATCGGCATGTACGAAACCCCGATCTGGGGCGCAAATGGCTGGCTGGTGCCGCTGGAAGGCATGTCCGCCGAGTATGACGTGGACGACATCCTGCCTGCCATGTGCAACGGACTGAGCCATGAAGGCACACTTTTTGCAGCTCCGTTCTACGGCGAGAGCTCGATGGTTATGTACCGCACGGACCTGATGGAAAAAGCCGGTCTGGAGATGCCCGACGCGCCGACCTGGCAGTTTATCCGCGAAGCAGCGGCCGCGATGACGGATCGCGACAATGATATCAACGGTATCTGCCTGCGCGGCAAGGCCGGCTGGGGTGAAGGCGGAGCGTTCATTACCGTGACCGGAAACTCTTTCGGTGCGCGCTGGTTCGATGAGGACTGGAAGCCTCAGTTCGATCAGCCCGAATGGAACGAGGCGTTGACCTTCTTCGTCGATATGATGGCGGAATCCGGACCCGCAGGCTATGCGACAAACGGCTTTAACGAGAACCTCTCGCTGTTCCAGCAAGGCAAGTGCGGGATGTGGATCGACGCCACCGTTGCGGCCTCATTCGTGACCAATCCCGACGACTCGACCGTCGCGGACAAGGTTGGGTTCGCGCTGGCACCTAATTCGGACGGCGTTGACAAACGATCAAATTGGCTCTGGGCTTGGGCTCTGGCCATCCCGGCTGGCACTCAGCAAGAGGATGCCGCCAAGCAGTTTATCGAATGGGCCACGTCCAAGGACTACATCGAGTTGGTGGCCGAGAACGAAGGTTGGGCCAACGTCCCACCGGGCGCGCGCACTTCGCTCTATGAGAATCCCGAGTATCAGAAAGTGCCGTTTGCCAAGATGACTCTGGACTCGATCCTGTCAGCAGATCCGAACAACCCGACCGTGAAACCGGTGCCCTACGTTGGCATCCAGTTTGCAGCGATCCCGGAATTTGCAGGTATCGCCACACAGGTGAGCCAGGAGTTCTCGGCGGTCTATGCCGGACAGCAATCGGTGGAAGAGGCACTTGAGAAAGCGCAGGCCTTCACCGCTGAAGAGATGGAAGCCGCAGGGTACTGAGGGCTTCTCCCCGCGGGTGGGCAATCTACTGCCCCCCGCCCTACCCTTCCACAATCCTTTTTTTCTCGCAGGCTGGTACGCGCCTGAACAGAGAGGTCTTGCGTCATGGCAACCCAACATTCCCGATCCGTTGCTCGCCTGATGATGGCACCCGCAGTGGTCCTGCTGCTTGGCTGGATGCTCGTGCCGCTGACGATGACGCTGTATTTTTCCTTCAAGAAATACCTGCCCCTGCGTGGCGGTGATCTGGGCTGGGTCGGGTTCGACAACTACGTCCGCTTCGTCTCGTCCAGCTCGTTCTGGCCTGCGGTTCAGGCAACGCTGGTAATCGTCGGCGGCGTTCTGGTGATCACAGTGGTGCTGGGCATCCTTCTGGCGATGCTGCTGGATCAACCGATGTGGGGCCAAGGCGTTGTCCGCATTTTGGTGATCGCGCCATTCTTCGTCATGCCGACGGTTTCGGCGCTGGTCTGGAAGAACATGTTCATGGACCCGGTGAACGGCTTGCTTGCCCATTTGTGGCGCTTTTTCGGGGCCGAGCCGATTTCATGGCTATCCGAGGCGTCGATGACCTCAATCATCATGATAGTCTCGTGGCAATGGCTCCCTTTCGCCACGCTGATCCTGCTCACCGCGATCCAGTCGTTGGACAGTGAACAGCTGGAAGCGGCTGAAATGGACGGCGCACCTGTTCTGAAACGCTTCTACCACATCGTCCTGCCGCATCTGAGCCGCGCAATCACCATCGTGATCCTGATCCAGACGATCTTCCTTCTGTCGATCTTCGCCGAAATCTTCGTGACCACCGGCGGTGCATTCGGCACCCGTACACTCACCTACCTGATCTTCCAGCGTGTGCTGGAAAGCCAGAATGTTGGCCTCGGATCAGCCGGAGGTGTCTATGCAATCATCCTTGCCAACATCGTTGCCATCTTCCTGATGCGCATCGTCGGCAAAAATCTGGACGCGTGAGGAGGAACGACCATGGCCCGCGCCGTCACAACCCGCTGCAAATCGCTGAACACTGCCCTGGCATGGGCCATCCGTTTGCTGATCTTTTTCCCAATCCTTTGGACGATCCTGATCAGCTTCAAGACCGAGGCGCAGGCGATTGCCAGCCCGCCGCTATTCCTGAACTTCAACTGGACGCTCGAGAACTACGCCATCGTGCAGGAGCGCTCGGACTATATGCGGTTCCTGTGGAATTCGGTCATTATCGCGGGTGGCTCGACCATTCTGGGCGTCATCATCGCAGTGCCCGCGGCTTGGGCAATGGCCTTCGTGCCCTCGAAACGCACCAAAGACATCCTGCTTTGGATGCTGTCCACCAAGATGCTGCCAGCGGTTGGTGTTCTCTACCCGATCTACCTGCTGTTCATCCGTCTGGGTCTGCTGGACACGCGCGGAGGGCTGGTCGTGGTCCTGATGCTGATTAACCTGCCGATCATCGTCTGGATGCTCTACACCTATTTCCGCGAAATCCCCGGAGAAATCCTTGAGGCCGCGCGGATGGACGGGGCGACGTTGAAAGAGGAAATTCTCTATGTCCTGACCCCGATGGCCATTCCCGGCATCGCCTCGACCGTGCTGTTGAACTTCATCCTGGCGTGGAACGAGGCGTTCTGGACGCTCAACCTGACTGCCGTCGACGCGGCACCGCTAACGGCCTTCATTGCCAGCTATTCCAGCCCCGAAGGCCTGTTCTTTGCCAAGCTCAGCGCAGCCTCGACCATGGCGATTGCACCAATTCTGATCCTTGGCTGGTTCAGCCAGAAACAACTTGTCCGCGGCCTGACCTTCGGCGCTGTGAAATAAGGAACACGACACATGGGACGCATTCAACTCAAGTCCGTGACCAAAAGCTTCGGCGACGTACAGGTCATTCCCGGACCTTACCATCCAGGATGGAGAGTTCACAGTCTTCGTCGGCCCCTCGGGCTGCGGCAAGTCCACTCTGCTGCGCCTGATCGCGGGGCTCGAGGATATCACCAGTGGCTCCATCGACATTGACGGATCGGACGCCACCGATGTGCCGCCTGCCAAACGTGGTCTGGCGATGGTGTTCCAGTCGTACGCGTTGTACCCGCATATGACCGTGCGCAAGAACATCGCCTTCCCGCTGCGCATGGCCAAGCTGGATCAGGCCGAGATCGACAAGCGCGTCGAAGGGGCGGCTAGCGTTCTAAACCTGACCGACTATCTGGATCGCCGTCCAGGTCAGTTGTCGGGCGGACAGCGTCAGCGCGTCGCCATTGGTCGTGCGATCGTGCGGGAACCAGCGGCCTTCCTGTTCGACGAACCGCTATCGAACCTCGACGCCGCGTTGCGCGTTGGAATGCGGTTGGAGATCAGCGAATTGCACGAACGTCTGGCGACGACCATGATCTACGTGACTCACGATCAGGTCGAAGCCATGACCATGGCCGACAAGATCGTGGTGCTTCAGGCCGGTGTAATTGAACAGGTCGGTTCTCCGCTGGAGCTTTACCGGACCCCCCGCAACCTGTTCGTTGCGGGCTTCATCGGCTCACCCAAGATGAACTTCATCGAAGGTGAAGAGGCCATGAAACATGGCGCCCACACGATCGGCATACGCCCCGAGCATATCGCCGTCTCCGACAGCGAGGGCACGTGGTCCGGCGTTGTCGGCGTTTCGGAACATCTGGGATCAGACACGTTCTTCCACATCCATGAGACCGGGCTGGCTGACACGATAACCGTCCGTGCTGATGGAGAAGTTGGCTTCCGTCACGGCGACCGAATCCACCTGACCCCACGGGCAGATGTGATCCACCGGTTTGACGCGCAGGGGTTGCGGATCGAATGACACGTCTGGCAGGAAAAACCGCCCTGATCACCGGGGCCGCGCGTGGCATAGGGTTGGCCTTTGCCAAAGCCTATGTGGCAGAAGGCGCGCGTGTCGCAATCGCCGACATAGACATCCAGCGCGCGCAGGAAGCCACAGACGAAATAGGCGAGGCAGCGGTCGCAATCGAGATGGACGTGACCAACCAGCAGAGCATAGATGAGGCCGTCGACAAAACGGCCGCCCTTCTCGGCCCCATCGACATTCTGATCAACAACGCAGCCATCTTTTCGGCAGCGCCAATCGCTGAGATCGAGCGCGCCGACTATGACCGTGTCTTCAACATCAACGTCGCCGGCACACTGTTCACGATGCAGGCCGTCGCGCGTCACATGATCGAGCACGGAACCAAAGGCCGGATCATCAACATGGCATCACAGGCTGGACGACGGGGCGAACCCCTGGTCGCCGTGTACTGCGCAAGCAAGGCGGCAATCATATCCCTGACCCAATCGGCCGGACTGAACCTGATCTCTCACGGGATCAACGTGAACGCCATAGCTCCGGGTGTAGTGGACGGCGAGCACTGGGACGGTGTTGATGCGTTCTTCGCAAAATACGAAGGCAAACCCCTTGGACAGAAGAAACGCGAAGTGGCGGCGGCCGTCCCCTATGGCCGGATGGGACGCGCTGAAGACCTGACCGGAACGGCGGTGTTTCTGGCCTCGGACGAGGCCAAGTACATCGTCGCACAGACCTATAACGTTGACGGCGGAAACTGGATGAGCTGATGAACCCTGTGACGAAGGCAAACCCTCCGGCGCGGCTGCGGCTTGACAGCCTGTCAGACCTGCCGGAAACAGTAGGGACACCTGTGTATGAACGCTCCGACCTTACGCCGGGCATCGTTCATATCGGGCTGGGCAATTTTCACCGTCCCCATCAGGCCTGGTACATACACCAACTAATGCAACAAGGTCAGGCTTATAACTGGGCGATCATCGGGGCTGGTGTAAGAAACTATGACGCCGAAATGCGAGAGCGTCTGCTTGAGCAGGACTGCCTGACCACCTTGATCGAACTCGACCCGCAAGGAGTATCCGCCGAGGTGATCGGCCCGATGATCGACTACCTGCCGATTGAGGACGACAACGCTGCTCTGATCCGTAAGATGGCGGACCCATCCATCCGGATTGTGTCGCTGACAGTAACCGAGGGCGGGTATTTTCTGGATGCCAACACCGGGGCCTTCGACACGGATCACGAAGATATTCGCCATGATGCGAGGAATCCTAGCCAGCCCTGCACGGCTTTTGGCGCCATTGTAGCGGCTCTAAAGCAACGCCGGGAGAACGGCCTTAAGCCCTTTACTGCGCTCAGCTGCGACAACCTTCAGGGCAATGGCAGGATCCTGCGAAAATGCGTTGTTGACTTGGCGTGCCTGTCGGACCCTGATCTTGCCGATTGGATCGACCGGAACGGCGCATTTCCCAATTCGATGGTGGATTGCATCGTTCCCGCCACGACGGATCAAGTGGTATCGCAATGCCTCGCACTCGGTGTCGATGACCATGCTCCGGTCTCTCACGAGAATTTTCGCCACTGGGTGATCGAGGATGACTTCTGCGCCGGACGGCCGACCCTCGAGCAGGTTGGAGTAACCCTGACCCACGATATACATAGCTACGAGACGATGAAACTCCGCATTTTGAATGGAGGACACCAACTGCTGGCAAATGTCGGGGAAATTCTAAATGTCCCGACGATTGCAGACTGTATGCAGGACCCGGACATTGCGGCGTTTTTCAAAAAAGTTCAGGCTGAAGAAATTCTGCCTCATGTCAAAGCCGTCCCCGGAACGAACGCGAAAGATTACCTTGATTTGGTTGAGAGGCGATTTGCAAACACGTCAATCCACGACTCGACGCGCCGGGTCGCGTTCGACGGATCAGCGTGACACCCTGGGTTCCTCCTGCCGTCGCTGCGTGATGCACTTGCGTCTGGCTCTTCCGCACAAGGACTCGCTCTGGCCGAAGCATTCTGGTGCAGGATGTGTGCAGGTGTTCGAGAGGACGTATCTGAAATCGCGCCCAATGACCCTCAATGGGAGAACCTTCAAACGACCGCGTTGGCGTCCAAAGACGACCCCAAACTCTGGCTCGAACAACGCAAGTATTATGGCTGCATTGGCAGCGGCAGGCACTTTCCCGCTGTCTTCGCCCACTGGCTGACCGCGATATGGCAGCAAGGCAGCCGGGCGGCTATAGCTGAATACTTGGCGAATGACTCGAAATCACGCTAATCGCATTTGCTAAGCGCAATCAGGCGTAAACTCATCTTGCCGTATTCGACAAACCGAGGCCGTGACGTTTCTAAGAGACGCGGGACTTCCAAAGGCAGCGGCGCGACACTTTACCGCCGGTGGGTAAGCACAACAGTGTCACAGGAATGCAGGCACTTTGGCAGGTAGAACGCCACCGTAAAAATATACTCAACAATTTCATGATGTTAGTTTACCAAGTGGCGGACCGAGGAGCAACCCAATATTTTCTATTACTGTTTGTTATATATTTATAAAAATACGCCAATCAAAATACATACCACTAAATATACCACAATGAGTACGAAAACTGGCGTTTCAAAGCCTCAGGTTCGAGTATGACGGAACGACCGGTAAGACAGAACTAACATACACTCATAAAAAATGCCGCGAACGTCTTCTTCCGGCCCGCTCTACCCGATGCTGAGAGGTGCACGAGAGGCAGCTATTGCCAATAGCTCATCTAAGCGTGAGTACTACAGCGGGAAAAAAAGAATGTTAGGGGTGGATTTACATGCCGCAAAACATAGCCATTGTTACAGGCGCTGCGAGAGGCATCGGACTTGCCACTGCACGCTTGTTGGTCAGTCAGGGAGTAGGCGTTGCACTGGTCGATCGAGATGCTGAGGAGCTTGCCAAGGTTTCCGAAAATTTAGGCCTCGCGCTGCCCTATGACGTGTCTGTACCTGATCAAGTCGAGCAGATGGTTGACGATACGCTGAAAAACTTTGGCCGGATTGACACACTCGTCAACAACGCCGGAATTGCAGATTTCGGGCCAATTGAAGGCACCACCTTTGAGCGTTGGCGGCGCGTCATGGAAACTAATCTAGATGGGGTCTTTCTTTGCTCGCAAGCGGCTACGCCAGCTTTGCGGGTTTCGAAAGGGTCTATAGTTAATATTGCATCAATCTCAGGTTTACGAGCTTCGACGTTACGCGTCGCTTATGGCACGTCTAAAGCCGCCGTTATGCACTTAACTCAGCAGCAAGCCAGCGAACTGGGTGAATACGGAATCCGGGTCAACTGCGTATGTCCCGGCCCTGTGCGTACGAAACTCGCGATGGCTGTCCACTCGCAAGAGATCATAGATGCATACCATGATGCCATACCTTTGAACCGCTACGGCTCAGAAGACGAAATTGCGCGGGTAATTGCCTTTCTCACATCTGATGATGCGAGCTATGTGACGGGGCAGATAATCTCTGTAGACGGTGGGTTCCAAAGCACAGGAATTGGCCTCCCAGCCTTGCGCCAATAGATATCAGCGCGAGAACCGGACATTACTGTCGAGATGCCGAGCGGCTGCTTCGTCCGCACTGCGGCCACTGATGCACTGCGCAACGGACGACTGCTCCGAGCCCATAGTTCTTGATGCTGCATCTCGCACGAATAGCTGCGGAGCGAGGTTTGCTGACATTGGCGTATGTAAGGCGGCTCAATGCGGAAATTGGCAGTGCGTTAGCATGACGCAGTGCAGCATGTCGAAAGTCGCCTTTCGTATAGATCGTGCAGTTGCCAAGGCGCTCGGTCAGAGACCGCGTTCGAATGTGATTTCAAACATCAATAAGATCTAAGACGTTACCTGATCACGTGAACGGCGCAGTGTGCGTGCCGGACAACACGTGCCGCAGTAGATCCAAGCAGATAATCCTGCAGACCAGGTTGATGGCTTGCGATCACAATGCATTCGGCACCGTTAAATACCGCATAGTCGATGATACCGCGGCCTGCGTGACCTTCGACGATCTCGATCCGGGCATTCGTCAAGCCATTTAACAAAGGCGTCAACTTTTCCGAAGCGACGGCTTTGACACGTTCCAAATGATCAATGGGAAGCAAGTTACTCGTGTATTGAGGCAGATGTTCGACGACATGCAAGAAGGTGATTTGACCATCGCCGGAATTGAGCGCACGCGCAACGTCAACAGAGCGCGCCGTGTCGCGGTCATCATCCAGCGAGATCGGAACGAGGATATTATGATACATTTAAGTTCAAGCTCCTGAAGAATTAAAAATCAACGGCTTAAAGGTAAAGCAATCGTACCTTCAGGCCGTTGAAGTATGGCCCGCAGCATTGTCGAGAAGAGGGCTGACGGACCGGGGAGTGTCATCTTACGCGGCCACGAACAGGTCCTTGTATTGCTCACGCAGGATGTTCTTTTGAACTTTGCCCATAGTGTTGCGAGGCAGTTCATCCAGCACGATCAACTGCCGGGGATGTTTGAAACGCGCAAGGCTGTTGCACACCGCGATCTTCATCTCTTCAAGGTTCGGGGTCTCACCTGGTTCGGCGACGACCACACCCAACACTGTTTCGCCAAAATCGGGATGCGGCACACCCACCACGGCGCTTTCCAGCACCCCAGGCTGATCATCCAGCAAAAGCTCGATTTCCTTTGGATAGATATTATAGCCACCCGAGATGATCAGGTCCTTGTTGCGGCCAACGATATGGACATAGCCATCCTCGTCGATCCGGCCCAGATCACCGGAGACAAAGAACCCATTCTCACGCAGTTCGGCGGCGGTTTTTTCGGGCATCTGCCAGTAGCCCTTGAACACGTTGGGTCCGCGTACCTCGATTTCACCGATCTCGCCCTGCGGCAGGGGGTTGCCGTCTGAATCGCAGATTTGCAGTTCGACTCCGGGCAAAGGAAAGCCCACCGTGCCCGCGCGGCGGTCGCCGTCATAGGGGTTCGAGGTGTTCATGTTGGTCTCGGTCATGCCATAGCGTTCAAGGATGCGATGGCCGGTGCGTTCTTCGAACTGCACATGGGTTTCTGCCAGCAGCGGGGCCGAGCCTGAAACGAACAGGCGCATATGCGCTGCCAGCTCTTTGGTGAACCGGTCATCATCCAACAGGCGGGTATAGAAGGTTGGCACGCCCATCATGGTCGTGGCCTGCGGCATCCGCCCGATGATTTCATCCAGATCGAACTTGGGCATGAATACGATGCTGCTGCCCGCAGCCAGTGTGACATTGGTTGCCACAAACAGCCCGTGAGTGTGAAAGATCGGCAGCGCGTGCAGCAGCACGTCGTCGGATGTGAAGCGCCATTCCGTGACCAGCGTTTGTGCATTCGACAACAGGTTGTTCTGGGTCAGCATCGCGCCTTTCGACCGGCCCGTCGTGCCCGAGGTATAGAGAAACGCCGCCAGATCATCACCGTCACGATCAACGGTTTCAAAGCCGACAGGCATGGCTGTTGCCTGATCCATCAGACTTCCGCTGCCATCAGCGTTCAGGGTCTCCACTTCCGCTCCCAGCTGCGCGCCGACAGGTGTAAGTTTCTCCTCACTTCTGGCGTCACAGACAATCAGTGAAGCCCCGCTGTTTTCAATGAAATAGGTCAATTCATCGACCGTGTAGGCCGTATTGAGCGGGAGAAACACGAGGCCTGCCTGCGCGCAGGCGGCATAGAGCGCCAGCGCTTCGGGTGATTTTTTGATCTGCGCCGCGACCCGGTCACCGGGCTTCAGACCCAACTGGGTTGCGACATGCGCGATCTGCGCGGCTGTGCGCAAAAAGTCGTGATGCGTAACGGTCGTCCCGTCAAGCAGATGCAAAAAAGGCGTGTCTTTACCAGCATGAATGCCGAACAAACCGTCATAGAGAGGATTGACCATAAGGGTTACCTTTCCTGTGTCGTGGTGAGAGAGGCCGACGCAGCAAGCGATTTGGCCTCGGGCGAGGCGATGACCTCGCGGGAATTGGCGAATTTCTCGTGGTTTTGGGCAACGCGGGCCAGGTCATAGAGGTAGTTGACCATGGTGCCGCCGGACTGGGCACGCCCCTTGTCCGACGTATCGGCATCGGCGTGAACCGCATGGACCATCGCACCATTGCCAAGGTGGAACCGCGCCACCGGATCGAATGGCATGTTGCCCCGGCCCTTGGCGTTCAGCAGGTATTGTGCCGCCAGCGCCTTTATCTGATCGGGTTCTTCGACGTCCCACTCGATGCCTTCCTGAGACAGCCACTTGGTCAATCCTGGAATCGGCGAGAGAGTGACAAAGGTCTTCAACCCCGTCAGTTCCGCAGCCAAATCTGAAGCCACCTGCTTGATGAGCGAGTTGCCGAACGAGATGCTGGCGAGCCCCGCCTGACAGTTCGAGATCGAATAGAACACCGCAGTATCTGCCTGTTCTTCTGGCATCGGGTCGCGGTCCTCGGCAAGCAGGGCCTGAACCGATCCGGGAATTCCGCTGTTCAGCGCAACTTCGACAAAGATCAGCGGCTCGTCCGGCATAGAGGGGTGGAAGAAGGCAAAGCAGCGCCGATCGGCGGGCTCCAACCTGCGGCGCAGGTCATCCCAACTGTCGATGGCATGTACCGCCTCGTAGG
Source organism: Ruegeria arenilitoris (assembly GCF_013032445.1). GTDB lineage: Bacteria > Pseudomonadota > Alphaproteobacteria > Rhodobacterales > Rhodobacteraceae > Ruegeria > Ruegeria arenilitoris_F. The sequence continues at coordinate 189,052 of NZ_WQCA01000010.1, forward strand.
CGATGATCTTCTCCAGAATATGGGCCGGGCTTTCCCAATTGATCGGGCGCAGGACCAGAAAGCCGCGGTTGAACCAACTGGCAAACAGGTGACGGAAATCCAGATCCAGCGCTTGCAGCTCAGGCTCTTTACCTCCCAACCGCAGCAGGTCGGCGCGCATCTGAACAAGCGTTCCCGTGGCACCGGGTACCCGGTTCAGGCGGCGGATCATCTCCTGTCGCGCGGGTTCAGCTGCAGCCGCGAATGTGCGGTAGGTCGCTTTTGAAGGCGCATTTTCGTACGCGTCAAGCGAAGAGCGCACCGCTTCGGGATCGATATTCATGGCGGTGGCGAGATACCGGAAGAACTCCAGCTTTTCGTCATCTTCTATTTTTTCGAAACGGGTCAATATCTCTTCTGCCAACGCCAGACCCGAGGTCTCCCCCGCTGACCCAACCAACGCGTTGGCCAGTTCAGTCAGCGGGCGGCCATCTGAGGCCGCCGCGCTGTCGCGGCGATAGCGTCGCTCAAACACGGTTGAGAGAAGATCGGCAAGCAGGGTCATACCGCTGCCCCCATCACCAGATCAGGAAGCCATGTCGCCAGACCCGGGAACAGGCACAGCAGGACAATCGCGATCACCATGCAGGCCACGAAGGGCAGCGAGCCGGTCAGGATGGTTTTCAGCGAGATGTCCGGCGCGATGCCGTTGATCACATAGAGATTCAGGCCAACCGGGGGTGAGATCAGACCGATCTCCATGTTGATGGTCAGAACGACCGCGAACCAGATCGGGTCAAAACCGGCGGTGGTGATGATCGGCAGCAGGATCGGCGCGGCCATCAGGATCACCGCGACGGGCGGCAAGAAGAACCCGGCGATCAGCAGGAACACGTTGACCGCGCCCATCAGCACCCAGCGGTTCACATCCAGCGTGCCGATCCATTCGGCAATTGCCTGCGTGATGAACAGTGAGCTGAGCATGTACGAGAACACCCCGGCAGCAGCGATGATGAACAGGATCATCACACTTTCCTTGGTGCTGTCTCGCAGCACGACCCAGATGTCCTTGGGATTCCACAGTTTGTAGATGATCATCGCGATCATCAGGCACAGCAGCGCACCCACTGCAGCCGTTTCCGACGGCGTGGCTATGCCGCCATACATGGCGTAGAGCACGCCAAGAATGATGCCGAGGAAGGGCAGCACGCGCGGCAGGATCTCGAACCGCTCACCCCAGGTGTAGCTGCCGGACCCCAGACGGGTGGCGTCGCCGGATTTCCAGGTGGAATAGAGCGACCAGGCCATGAACAAGCCAACCAGCATCAGGCCCGGAATCACACCGGCCAGGAACAGACGGCCAATCGAGGTTTCAGTGGCGATGCCATAGACGATCATCGTGACCGAGGGTGGGATCAGGATGCCCAGCGTACCACCTGCGGCGATGGACCCGGCCGCCACACCATCAGGATAACCACGCTTGCGCATTTCGGGGATGCCCATTTTACCGATTGCAGCACAGGTTGCGGGTGAGGAGCCCGACATGGCCGCAAACAGAGCGCAGGCGCCAAGGTTTGATACAACCAGCCCGCCGGGGACGCGAGTCAGCCAGCGTTCAAGGGCTTCGTACAGGTCCGCCCCTGCCCTCGTTGAGGCTATCGAAGCCCCCATGATGATGAACATCGGGATCGACAGAAGAGCAAAGTTATCGAGCTTACCGAACAGGATTTCCGGCATCAGCTCCAGCGAGCGTGGGCCGTCGAAGACAATCAGGAACCCGGCCGAGACGATCAGCAAACCGATGGCGACCGATACGCCCGAGAACAGAACAAGGATGGTGGCGATGGCGACAATGGCGCCGAGCAGAAGGGGATCCATCGGCTTTACTCCAGTCCGAAGGGTTTATCGATGCCAAGCATGACGGCGACGAGGTCAGCGATTAACTGCAACAGCAGCAGTCCAAAGCCGACCGGAATTGACAGGTAGGGAATCCACAGGCGCACGCCCCATACGGTGTCGGATTTCCAGCCACGCTCCCACGCGAAGTGCCAATACTCGTAGCCGTAGAACAGCATGACCGAGACGATGGCGATGGACAGGACCGACGTCAGGATCGCCATGAAGAACCGCGCGCGGGGGGCCAGCGAGATCGGGATCAGGTCGACATTCACATGCCCGCGCAGGCGCTGCACATAAGGCAACCCAACCAGTGTGGCTGCAATGACCAGATAGATGACCGCTTCGGTCTGCCAGATGGTCGAGCCATTCAGGACAAAGCGCACAACGATCATCTGGCAGGTGATGGCGACGGCGGCGACGATCATGCCTGCGGAACACCATCCGGCCAGAGTTGAAAGCGCAGCGACAATGCGAAGAAAGGGATTGTTCCCGGTGTGGGAAGCAACGGCAGAGCTATGGCCAGCCATTTGCGCCTCCTGTAATTGAGATGCAATTAAGTCTGAAGATCAGAACTGAGATCAGGTGCCGGGCGGCATCAGGGCCGCCCAGCCAAAAGGGATCATTCGACCGCCAGAGCCTTGTCCAGCAGATCCTGCCCGTCAGGAACCTCTTCCACGAAGGCTTTGTACGAGGTTTCCATCGCCAGCGCGCGCCAAGCTTCGAAATCCTCCGGTGTCATTTCGGCGATTTCAACGCCAGCCTCTTCAAACACCTTGGCCGAGTTGGCATCCTGTTTTTTGGCTTCTTCCAGATAGTAGGCCTGCGCCTTCTCAGACGCGGCCAGCAGTGCGGCCTGCTGATCTTCGCTCAACCCGTCGAAAGTGGATTTATTCACAAGCAGCGGCTGATACATGAACCACAGCGCCACATCTCCCGCCGGGGTATAGCAGCTGACCTGTTCGTAGATGCGATAACTGACAAAGGACGAAGACGAGGTATTGGCAGCCTGAAGAACACCGGTCTGCATCGCGTTGTAGATTTCCGAAGATGCCATTGACGCGATCGAGGCTTCAGCTCCGGCCAGCATCTGTTCGAACGACTTGCCTGCCGCTCGGGTTTGTAGACCGGCTACGTCTTCTGGCTTGGTGATGCACTTATCTTTGCCCGCGAAGCCACCGGCCAGATAACCGTGGACCAGCACCATCACGTCATCTTCGGCCATCTTCTCTTCCAACGCTTCCATGAACGGAGAGTCGGCCAAACGGGCAGCGTGATCATGGTTTTTCACCAGACCAGGCATCAAAGTCAGGTTATAGGCGGGCTGTTGGCCTCCGGCATAGCTGAGCGGCAAAACGGTCATATCCAGTTGCCCTCGGCTAAGCGGCTTGTATTGCTCGCGCGGTTTGAACAACGATTTCGAGCCGAAAATCTTGATTTCCAGATCGACATCGGCCGCTGCGACCTCATCGGCCACGATCTGAGCGACCTGATGACGGATGTCTTTGTTCGACCACTGATGAGACAGGCGCAGCTCTTCTGCGGAACCCAGTGTGCCCGCGGATGCAAGCGCCAATGCAGCTACAGCTGTTTTAAACATGGCTTTCATTTTCTCCTCCCTTTTTTAATCCCGAGCCTGCCGGGGATGAACAGAAGCATAGGGCGGCTATGTTTTTCAAGTCAATATTTTTGTATACAAGAACTGATTTCTTGAGTTCTCACCCGATCGTGAGTAAAACAGAACGTCATGGACCAACGACTTGCCGATACTATTGCTCAGGATCTGGAAGAGCTTATCTTTGATGGGACATTTTCAGATGGTGACCGTCTGGATGAGGTCAAACTGGCCGAACAATTCGGCGTCTCCAGAACGCCACTTAGGGAAGCATTCCAGAGGCTTGCCCTGTCGGGTCTGGTCGACCTCATCCCGCGCAGGGGGGCTTTTGTCCGACAGCCCGGGCCAGTGGAACTGATGGAAATGTTCGAGGTCATGGCCGAGCTCGAAGCTGTCTGCGGTCGACTTGCCGCTATGCGCATCTCAGATCAAGCATTGAAAGAGCTAACTGACGCCAACACAAGATGTCAGGAGGCTGTCGATGCCGGAGACCCTGACATGTACTACCTGGAAAACGAGCGGTTTCATCGAATCATATATAACCAGTCCGGCAATTCATTTTTGGAACAGGAAGCGTCCAAGCTGCACAGACGGCTCAAACCTTTCCGGCGGCAACAGCTTCGTTTTCGTGGCCGCATGGCACAGTCGATGTCCGAGCATGAAGACATTGTGCGTGCTCTCGACAATGGCAATCCCGAGGAAACAGCAAATGCGTTACGCTCACATGTCGCTGTGCAAGGGGAAAAGTTCCACAACCTGATGGCGTCTTTAAAGAACGCACCCGAATAATACTTCGGACTGCGGATTTTCAGAAATCCCCAATAGCTTCGATCGGCGCAAAAAAGCCGCCGCACAAGATATCTGCGCGGCGGCCGGCTTTGCTTATTCGATGATCCCGCTGTAGTCACCGCGGACCTGAACCATCACTGATACATCACCCGAGTCGCGGTTGCGCCAAAACCAGCCGTGCTCACCTGCGAAGGCCGCTTCAATGGTACCTTCGGCACCGGTCGAGCCACGCCCCTTTTCATAGGTGATCGACTGCTCGCCACCGTGACCATGCAGGTCAAAGTTCACCCGACCGCCTGTCACAACCATACGATACTCAGCTGTCGCGCCTTCCTCCATAAACAGTTTCCACTCAGCCGACTCTCCCGGAGTGAGGATAAAGCTGGTTTCATCCTGCCAGACCTCGGCCTCTTGCGCATGGGCCGAACCGATAAAGAGGCCAAGGACATCGTTCATCAAGCTCGACTGATCCTGGCTTTCAAGCTGGCGATCTGCTTCGGCCTCGTCTGCAAGCTGCGATTTGATTTCTCCCATCTCTTGCAGCCCGAGCACACGGCCCACACCAGTCGGATCAATACCGTATTCGGCCGGCAATACTACCGAAACAAGGATCACAGCGGCAGAAGCACCTGCAATGACCGTCGAGCGGATAAGCTGAGCCGAGCTTGGCAGTTCCTCAAGACTTGGTCTTTCTGTGTTGAACATTTTCTGAACTCCGTTACGCGGCAACAAAATAGCCGGTGATCTGATAGCCCATCAGGATGAACCCGAGGGTCATCATGATGACGTTTACGCTGTAAGCTTGCTGGAAGAAGTACGGGCTTTTGCGCCAGAACCCCATGACGATAAGGATGATCGCAAGGGCCGTAAGCTGGCCAAGTTCCACACCCACGTTGAACGCCAACAGATTGGCAAGAAGCCCTTCCGGAGCGATATCGTAGTCGAGGATCTTGGTTGCGAGCCCCATACCGTGGAACAGACCAAAAATCAGCGTCGCGGCTTTGGTATTTGGCTGGAACCCCAGCCAGCGCTGGAACGCGCCGAGATTGTCGAGCGCCTTGTAGACGACTGAAAGTCCGATAATGGCGTCGACGATATAGGCGTTTACGCCCCAGCCGAACCACACTCCCAACAGCATTGTCGTCGAGTGACCGATCGCAAAGAGGCTGACATAGATGCCAACATCTTTGGCTCGGTAGAGAAAAAACACGACACCAAGCAGGAACAGGATGTGATCGTAGCCTGTGACCATGTGCTTGGCCCCAAGATACATGAAGGGGATGATGTTCACGCCCCAGATTTCCTGGATGTAACCAGCATCGCCTTCAGTGACGTTATGAGCCAGCACCTGAGACGTGCTCAGCGCCAGATTGGTTATGATGAGGGCCAGCAGGAACGTCGCGCGCCTGTCCAGACCCCGAGAGATTAGACTCATGGATGATCTCCGTTGTTGTGTGATGTCGAAAACCCCGATTGGGGCGAAGTCACACGCGCGGAGGTCGTTCTATACCGTTATTCCTGAACGGACCGCCCGGCACCCTGTCGAAGGCCCAGTCATCTGGGAGCGAGGCCAGTGAAAGCGCATTGCCCGATTCCGGTATAACCATTTGGCTGTGATCATGATCTGCACCATCATGACTGTGCCCGTGCATCGCCCACAACAAATCTTCTTCAAATCCGTGAGTATGCCCGTGCTCTGCAATTATCTGCAAATGCTCCTGCACGGTTTCGATCACTGTCGGAGCATGGCCCGAGTTGGGCTGAAGCGACCAAACGATCAAAGACAGGCAAAGCAAAGCTGCCATCGCATTTCGCGTATATCTCTGAACTGCCCTCACGCTTACAGGTGCCTCTGCGGTCTTGTTATATCCCCCCCCGGGGGTTATCTCGGCTTATATGACAAAAGCACAAATTCACGCAAGCCATCCCGCACTCATAGCCCGGCTAAAACGCGCCGAGGGGCATCTGCGATCTGTTGTTGCGATGATTGAAGATGGCAAACCCTGCGTTGAAGTCGCCCAACAACTGCACGCCGTTGAAAAAGCCGTGACCAATGCCAAGCGGGTATTGATACACGACCATATGGATCATTGCTTGGGTGGCGACAGTCCCCATGATCTGGACGAGTTGCGCGCCATTTCCCGATACCTCTGAAATGTTTGACATCCTGAAAGATCGCACCTTTCGCCACCTTTTCGCGGCGCAAGTCGTGGCACTACTGGGAACAGGGCTGGCCACCGTGGCACTTGGCTTGCTTGCCTTCGATTTGGCCGGGGATCAGGCGGCCATGGCGCTTGGAACAGTCTTTACGATCAAGATGATCGCCTACGTGGGCGTGGCTCCGATAGCAGCCGCTGTTGTGACTCAGTTCCCCCGCCGTGCAGTATTGGTTGCGCTTGATTTGGTGCGCGCGGGGGCAGCTTTGAGTTTGCCCTTTGTAACTGAGATCTGGCAGGTCTACGTGTTGATTTTCCTGCTACAATCAGCCTCGGCAGCATTTACTCCGGCGTTTCAAGCCACGATCCCAAGTGTGTTGCCGGACGAGGCGCACTATACCCGCGCCTTGTCGTTGTCGCGGTTGGCCTATGATTTAGAGAACATCATTAGCCCGACCCTTGCAGCTTTGCTGCTTGCCGTATTGAGCTACAACACACTCTTTTTCGGAACGGTTTTTGGCTTTATTGCCTCAGCTCTGCTGGTGGTTTCGATTCTGTTACCTAATCCCGAACCTGCCGAAGGCAAAGGTATCTACGACCGCACCACGCGGGGCATCCGTATTTATCTTGCGACACCACGATTGCGCGGGTTGCTCGCCTTGAACCTCACTGCTGCCGCTGCTGGGGCTATGGTACTTGTGAATTCGGTTGTGCTGGTACGCGGCACGTTAGGCCTGTCAGAAAGCGCGTTGGCCTGGACCATGTTTGCATTTGGGGCAGGTTCCATGTTATCCGCCCTTGTCTTACCGCGCCTGCTTGATCGCATAGCTGATCGCCCTGTGATGATTGCGGGAGCTACCATGGCAATTGCTACACTTATAGTACTGGCGATACTGGTGATGAGTTTCGGCATATCATGGCCCATCCTACTCGGGGCGTGGCTCCTTGTTGGCATCGGCTATTCTGCGGTACTAACACCCTCTGGCCGCTTGTTGCGACGATCGTCTCACGAAACCGACCGCCCCGCCTTGTTCGCCGCGCAATTCGCACTTAGCCACGGTTGCTGGCTGGTCGCCTACCCTTTGTCGGGATGGCTGATGACCTCGCACGGTACTGTTGAAGCGTTGCTTGTTCTTGCTTTGACTGGTGCCATTGGCACTTTTTGCGCCCTGCGCCTTTGGCCTCGTGACGACCCTGAAACGCTTACGCACACTCACAAAAATCTTCCACTGGACCACCCACACTTGCGAGGGGAAAGGACGCACACGCACGCCTTCGTCGTTGACGACGAACATCCGCGTTGGTCGCCAACTCTTTGATTTGAAGCCGTGGGTTTAAAGACTGACCCGAAGAGAAATTTTTGGTGCCATTGGCTCTGGTTGCAATCCTCCGAACTTTGGAGTCGATGAAGAGACAAGACGACACATAAACTCTAAAGGATTGGTTTTGGTCTGAATGGCTGCTTTTGGTCCGGCACCTCAAGTGTTTGCCATTGCGGCGAACGTCCGCTTTCCGCCGGTGCTGTTTTTCGCTACCAACGCAAAGCGTGCAATGCAGCCGTTGGTTCTGGGAGCGGCAAAGGCGGCAATGTCCGCCAAAGCGGTCGTTCGCTGTGAAATGCATTAAAGACGGCTATGAGGACCTTGCTGCCATTAAACACTATCTGTTTAAGTTCTGCTCTCAACTCGAAGCAGAAGCAGAAGCAGAAGCAGAATAACGCGGTCAGATTGAGGAAAGCTGACCTTCGACGACCCAGAACCGAAGGACCTACTTGCGGACAAAGCGGGCGCTAAAGTGCCTTAGGATTAGGAACTAAATCATCCATGCTCAATTGCAGAACCACTCGGCTTTTCGCCGTTTTTGACTGTTAATCCGAGATCGATCTCGGGGGCTATTCCAAATGCTCAAGTATTGGTTTCAAGCTATGAAGATCGAAAATGTACGGCTTACTGGTAGCGAACATCGGCGTTTGCCGCCCTACAGTCAGTGATGGAGTTTGCCTACTTTGAACGGGGCTAAGCTCTCTTGGAACTGCTCGATGAACTCTAGCGTCACCAATGACGGTTGCTTCAAAATCGGACGCACAAGGGAAAGCGTATGTGACAAGAGCGGTTTGAACGGTCGGTAGCTCAATCCGTTGTCTGCGTATTGGACGGCGTCCAACTCGCTGACCACGGAAATCCCAACACCCTTTACAGCTAATTCACAAGCCGCCGTGAACTGCCTGACTTCGATGTGGGAATTGAGTTTGACGTTGGCGCTTTGAAACGCTTTTGAAAGTTTCCCAAAAAAGTCGCTGTCGCGCCTTGTGTGAATAATCTTGGCATTCGCAAGATCCGTAGGTGACACCTCGGAGAGTTCTTCCAATTCATGTCCGGTAGGAAACACGCAAACTGTGCGGACATCGATGTCTCTGCTTTCGACGGCCGGATGCCCGTTAAAACTATCTGTGATTCCGAAATCATATTGCTCACCGATCATCCACTCGAGAATGCGTTCCGGTCTGTCTGGTTCGATCGTCATTGTTACACCTGGCCGATGTTCTAAAAACTTGGCGATGACGTTGGGAAGGTGACTGGTGGCGAACCCAGGCAAACATGCGATGCGGATGTGTCCCGCTTTGCGTTTCGTTATGTCCTGACTGACATCCGAGATTTGCTTCATCAATTCCAAAACACGCTCTACGCTGGGTTGCAGATAACGCACTTCCTGCGAAGGCACTAAGCGACCTTCACGGCGATCAAAAAGTTGAAAGCCAAGCGATTTTTCCAGATCAGAAAGCAGCCGGCTGACCGCAGGCTGGCTTATCCCAAGATCCGTAGCTGCAGCAGTGACCGACCCATTTGTAGAAACTGCCATGAGCGCTTCCAATTGGCGGATCCTCAAAGTTTGACTCATGCTTTGAACCTTGTTCGTTGTTTGCTTTGCAAGTTTATAATGTAATGTTATTTTTTTCTCAAAAATTAAATGCTTGAATTATAAAACTGTGACGTTAACGTCGGGAAATCGTCATGTGTGCTGATTACGCGTTGCGGTCGGTATTCAACGAAGCATCAACACTGATGCATGGGAGGAAACATGAATATGCAAATTCTCGGCGCTCTCGCCGTAACTACTGCGTTGTCCCCCGTGGCGGCGATGGCCCAAACTGAAGTTCAGTTCTGGCACGCCTTCACCGGCCGACTGGGTGAGCTTGTTAAAGCGCAGGTCGAAGAGTTCAACGCCAGCCAGGATGAGTTCGTCGTGGTCGAAAGCCACAAAGGCAATTACTCAGAAACTCTGAATGCAGGAATTGCGGCTTTCCGCGCCGGTGAGCAGCCCCACATTCTAATGGTTTTCGAAGTGGGCACTGCAACGATGATGTCGGCCGAAGGTGCAATCAAACCCGTCTATGAAGTGATGGCTGAAAGCGGTGCATCGTTTGATCCTGACGCGTACATTGGCGCTGTCAAAGGGTACTATACTACAACGGACGGAGAAATGCTCTCACTGCCTTTCAACTCGTCCACACCGGTTCTGTGGGTAAATCGCGATGCCTTCGAAGCGGCGGGTGTTGATCCGGACACAGACCTATCGACCTGGGAAAAGGTTGGCGACGTGCTTGAGCAGCTTAAGGCTGGCGGCGAGGACTGCCCGCTGGTGACAGCATGGCAAAGCTGGATTCACCTCGAGAACCTGTCGGCCTATCACGACGTTCCGTTCGCATCGCAGGACAACGGTTTTGCCGGTCTGGATACCGAGCTGATGTTGAACGGTCCGGCGCAGGTCGCACACCTGACAGCAATGGGTGACTGGGCCAAGGATGGCAAGTTCATCTATACCGGACGCAGAAATGAAGGTGGTGCAAACTTCCGGGCCGGCGAATGCGCATTGTTTACCGAAAGTTCGGCCGGTTACGCTGGCATCAGCTCCGAAGCCGAGTTCGAATTCGATGTGCGCCCGCTGCCCTATTGGGAAGCCTTGGTGAGCGAGCCGCAGAACACCATTATCGGTGGTGCTTCGCTTTGGGTGATGGAAGGCCACGATCCTGAAGCATACAAGGGCGTGGGTGAATTCCTCAGCTTCCTATCCTCGTCGGGCGTACAGGCTTCGTGGCACCAGAATACTGGTTATCTGCCGATCACTGCGGACGCAGGCGATGTTACGCGAGCTGCCGGTTTCTATGAGCAAAACCCCGGTACTGATATCGCTGTGATTCAGATGACGGCGAAAGAGCCCACTGCAAATTCGAAAGGTCTGCGTTTGGGATCGTTTGATCAGATTCGCGGCATCATCGACGAAGAGCTCGAGGCCGTTTGGTCCGGCGAAAAAACCGCTCAGGAAGCGATGGACAGCGCGAAAGAGCGCGGTGACGCGCTGCTGCGCCGGTTCGAATCCGCCAATCAATAAGTCCTAACTCAATGCGGGCCCGTTTCAGGCCCGCATTTTCTTTATTCGGTGGTTTATCGGGATGGAAAAACGCGTCACCTTTCGCGGCTGGCTGTTGCCACTGGCGCTAATCGCCCCGCAGGTCATCATTTCCGCTGTATTCTTTTTCTATCCAGCGGGGCAGGCTGTTTGGCAATCTCTGTTCATACCTGACCCCTTTGGGCTGTCGTCCCAGTTCGTGGGACTCGGCAACTTTGAATTCCTGCTGAGCGATAAATTCTACCGAGCCTCTTTCGTAACGACGGCGGTGTTTTCAACGCTCGTCACATTGTGCTCGATGATACCGGCGTTGTTTCTGGCGGTCATCGCGGACCGCTTGATCAAAGGATCGGGCGTTTACCGGACGCTGCTGATCTGGCCCTATGCCGTTGCCCCTGCGGTCGCAGGCGTGCTGTGGCTGTTCATGTTCAACACACGCGTTGGCGTCGTCTCGTGGTACCTAGGCCAACTCGGTTATGACTGGAACCATGTCCTTAACGGAACCGAGGCCATGGGGCTGGTTGTTGTCGCCTCGGCCTGGGGGCGCATCAGCTATAACTTCCTGTTTTTCTTCGCGGCATTGCAGTCAGTTCCAAGGTCCGTGATTGAGGCCGCTGCGATCGACGGCGCGCGCTTCTGGCGTCGGTTCTTCACGATCGTGCTGCCGCTGTTGTCTCCGACTGCATTCTTCCTGCTGGTGGTGAATATCGTCTACGCCTTCTTTGAAACCTTTGGCGTTATCCACACGATCACCGGAGGCGGGCCGCAGCAGGCGACGACTATTCTGGTCTACAAAGTCTTCTCGGACGGGTTCGTTGGGCAGGATCTTGGCTCATCGTCGGCGCAGTCGGTCATTTTGCTTATCGTCGTCGGCCTGTTGACCGTCATCCAATTCAAATACGTTGAAAAAAGGGTGCACTACTGATGGCGGCCCAACAACACGGAATGGTCGAAAAACGCGGGATGGGGATCTGGCTGACCCACGCATTTATGATACTTGGAGTGCTGATCATCTTTTTCCCGATCTGGCTGGCGTTTGTCGCTTCGACTGTCACTCAGCCAGAGATTGTGACGCCTCCCATGCCGTTGGTGCCGGGTGACCAGTTCTGGGAAAACTACAAGGCCGCGCTGTTTTCTGGTGTGAATGTTCCGGTCGCTACGATGTTGTTCAACAGCCTCGTGATGGCCATAGGGATTGCGGTCGGCAAGATCGTCATCTCACTGCTGTCGGCCTTTGCGATTGTTTATTTCCGGTTTCCCGGGCGGACGACGTTCTTTTGGCTGATCTTCCTGACCCTTATGCTCCCGGTCGAGGTCCGTATCGTTCCAACGTTCGAAGTTGTTGCCGGGTTCGGTATGCTCAACAGCTACTATGGGTTGATCTTCCCTCTGATCGCCTCGGCCACGGCAACGTTCCTGTTCCGGCAGTTTTTCCTGACGATCCCGGATGAACTTGCCGAAGCCGCCCGCGTGGACGGTGCCCGCCCGATGCGGTTCTTCATCGACATCGTGGTGCCGATGAGCCGGACCAACATTGCGGCGTTGTTTGTGATCCTGTTCATCTATGGGTGGAACCAATATCTCTGGCCGCTTTTGATAACCACCGACCCTGAAATGAACACCATCGTGATGGGTATCAAACAGATGTTCCCTTCTGGCGATGATGTGGCCGAATGGCCGGTCATCATGGCCACATCCATTCTGGCGATGATCCCGCCGGTAATCGTGGTGGTGTCGATGCAAAAGCTCTTTGTCCGCGGCCTTGTCGATAGCGAGAAGTAAGAAATGGCAACAGTAACCCTTGAGAACGTCAAAAAGAGCTTTGGCCCGACGGACGTCATCCATGGCATCGATATCGACATTGCGGATGGTGAGTTCATCGTAATCGTTGGCCCTTCGGGCTGCGGGAAGTCCACGCTGTTGCGGATGGTTGCGGGCCTGGAAACCGTGACATTCGGCGAAATCCGGATTGGAGAGGAACGGGCCAACGACAAAGAACCGATGGATCGCGATATAGCGATGGTGTTCCAAAACTATGCACTCTACCCACATATGTCTGTGCGCCAGAACATGGGATATGGCCTGAAAATCGCCGGGTTGCCGAAGGCCCAGATTGACCAGAAAGTGACCGAGGCCGCCAAGCTATTGCAGCTGGAACCCTTGCTGGATCGCAAACCCAGACAACTATCAGGCGGCCAGCGTCAGAGGGTGGCGATGGGTCGGGCTATTGTCCGCGAGCCAGCGGTTTTTCTGTTTGATGAGCCACTTTCGAACCTCGATGCCAAGCTGCGGGTTCAGATGCGTCTGGAAATTCGCGAACTCCAGGAAAAGCTGGGGATCACGGCGCTCTATGTGACCCACGATCAGGTCGAGGCCATGACGATGGCCGACAGGATGATCGTGATGAATGGTGGCATTGCCGAGCAGATTGGAACGCCGTTAGAGGTTTACGAAACACCGAGAACTCTGTTCGCGGCACAGTTCATTGGCAGCCCCGCGATGAATGTATTTGATGCGCGGCGTGAAAACGGGACAGTCAAGATCGGTGAATTAGAAGTTGGCCCATCTGCGGGTCCCGATAGCGCGTTGAAGCTGGGGATCCGCCCAGAGCACCTGTTGTTGGACGATAGTGGTCCGCTAGAAGCGACGATTCAAATGGCGGAACCGTTGGGGGCCAACACTCTGTTGCATGGTCAACTCGCGATAGGCGGCGGAGCGATCACGATAAGCCTACCGGGCGTCCACCCGATCGAAGGCCGGCATCCGAACATGCGGTTCTCGGTCGTCCCAGAGCACATGCATCTATTTGACCAATCAACCGGGGAAAGGTTGGGCGGCTAATGGCGTTTCCGCAGGTCGAAGCATTTCGTGGTGGTAGCAACTTGATCCGTGTTGTGGGGCATCGAGGGGCAAGAGGCGTTTTGCCTGAAAACAGCATGATTGGCTTTGATTTCTCGCTGTCCATTGGCGTACCGCTTCTTGAATTCGATGTCGTTCTGACGGCTGAAGGCGTTCCGGTTATTACCCACAATCATCGTCTGCACGCATCTGGCTTTCGCGACGCCAATGGCCTGTTTCTTTCTGGAGAGGAGCCGAAAGTCTCATCTCTGACTTTCGACGAAATCCAGCAATTCGATATTGGACGGTTAGACGGGCATTCTGACTATGGTCAACGCTTCCCGGATCAGGCGCAACTGGACGGCGTTCGTGTCCCAAGGCTGATAGACTTGCTCGACTTGGTAGCCGAACCAAAATACAGCGATGCCTATCTGATGCTCGAACTGAAGTCGGATCCTGACGTGGCGCATGATCCGCTTCATAGGGAGAACTTTGTCGGGCGAGTTCTACAGGAAGTCCGCGCCAAAGGTCTTTCGTCGCGCGCGGTACTGCACAGTTTTGATTGGAACCTTCTGGAGGAATGTCAGCGACAAGCTCCTGATATGCCGTCTTCTTACCTTACGCAGCTTCCGGAAAACGAGGACGATGTGGGCGAGGATTCCTCGAAAGCGGTTTGCCCAGACTTTCGCGGTCGTCGCGATGAAATTCCAAATTTGGTCAAGCAAGCTGGCGGTTCGCTTTGGTGCCCGTACTACGCGGATGTAACAGCTGAAAATGTGGCGCGCGCAAAATATCTAGGCCTATGTGTTGCCGTTTGGACGGTCAACGAGCACGAAGATATAGGCAGGATGATCGACCTGCGCGTAGATGCAATTGTATCTGACTACCCTGGGCGGGTTCAAAGGCATCTGTCGGATTTAGGCATGGGGTGGCATGTCGACAACCAGTGAATTCTTCGTCGCTAATTCGTGACGTTTTTTTGTGTTTCTGCCAGTCACAATCGGAGAGGATCGGTCACATCATCACTTTAACCTGTTGTGGAGGGCGAGAACCATAGTGGCTCAGCGTACTAAACAAGTTGCAGCACTGCCTCTGCAATTGTTCGGCGGCCGCCTCAAGGTGCTCCTTATCACGTCGCGTGACACAGGGCGCTGGATCATGCCCAAGGGCTGGCCGATGGACGGCGAGCAAGACTGGCGCGCGGCGGAAATTGAAGCGTTGGAGGAGGCTGGGGTAGAAGGTACAATTTCCCGCAAGCCGATCGGTGAGTTTGAGTACGCCAAGGTTTTTAACGACGGTACCAGTGTCCAAGTGAAAGCCACGGTCTACCCTCTCTACGTCGATAAGGTGAAGCGCCGGTGGAAGGAAAGGCACCAAAGAAAAAGGCATTGGTTCTCGCCGAAAGGGGCTGCGAAAGCACTCAAACAGCCAGAGCTGGAAGACTTGCTCTTAGACCTAAAAAACGACCCTAGAAAGAACAATTCAATTCGCGAGTTGCTACCTTGAACCGATGCGTCGCAGTTACTCCAGACTTAGGTCGATAGCTACTTTGCGCTGAAAAAAACGACTTAAACCTTTCATTCAGAAATTGTTTTCTAGGCTTGAAGCCAGCGGAAATCCGATATTATGGGATTAAGTGACGAACTTCGACACCTCAGTGCTCAACGAAGGTTGAATGTCCGCATCGCAACTCGATGAAACCATCTTGAGGTTCGTTCAAGTCAAAAACTTCTTCTGAGGACAAGGTTAAGTAGATCCCTCGAAAGACGCGCAGGGTTAAGCCGTGGCCAACAACTATGACAGCCCCCTCAAAAGACTTGCCGGAATACCAAGCAGAAACCCGGTTATGTACGTCAGCATAAGACTCTCCGCCCGGTGCGGGACAGTTCCAACGGTCAGCGCAACGCGCCTCCCATTCCTGGGGAAATCGTCTTTTGATCTCGTTTTCCGCCAAACCCTCCCATTGACAGAAACTGCATTCCATCAAACTGGATTCATACTCGATGGTTTCCGGGGGTAGGCCAAGTTCCTCGACGACTATGGAAGCCGTCTGTGCCGCTCGACCAAGTGGGCTTGAAATTACCTTCAGTGGGTGACGGCTGGATAGGCGGTGCTTTAGTCTTTTTGCACTCGCCACTGCCTGAGCGACCCCTCGCTTGGTCAAGGGCGAATTCTGCCGACCTTGACGTCGTTTTTGAAAATTCCATTCGGTTTCACCATGGCGAAGCAAGAAAATAGTAGGGCTGAGTTTTTGGTTCAAAACGTATCGAAGCCTTCCTGTACTGAAGCAAACCGAATTACCTGATTTCTCTTCCACGCAGTGCCAGTTTACACGAAGGCCCAGAATTCAATAGAAGCTTCAGACTTGTGCGATTAAGTCTATGGCGTAAGACAACGTGGTCATGTAACCCTCGCGTCCAGTGCTTTATCGCTGCACTTGGTCCGCTTTGGGCTCGAAGCGACCATCGAAACAGTTCTGTCGAATGACTGCTTTGCCTTGGTACTGGTCGGCGCTGGGTCAGTAGATGATCTTCTGCAGTTTCCTATCGGCGCGGAAAAGTTCACTGACAGCGTTGCGCGCGTCTTCGGATTCTCTCGATCTTTCTCCGTGCTTCCACGACGGATGGCTTGGCCCAGAAGCGTGCCCACCTCTAGCCCCATGCATGCGACAAACACTCCAGCCTTTAACGGCGGGTGCGCGGCACCTCTTGCCACGACATCGCGTCATGGTGCTGCACCTTTGCTTTAACGGTAGGCAGCACCTTGCCCTCTCGGATCGCGGTCACCGGGTTCTCGCCCGAACGTAAGCCCTTGGACTTTGCCACGTCGAGCACTGTCTTGATCCGCTGCGAAAGTCGCTTTGCGGTTTCGTGTTTCTCGGTCCAGATGGGGGACAAGCACATCAGCACTTCGGGCTGATCGATGCTATCCACCGGCATACGGCCTATTTGGGGAATGCATAGCCGCGCAAGGTGTTGAGCCACTGTTGGCCGTGCTTGGCATTCTTCCATGTCGGCAAACGGTCGATGTGAACCTGACGGCTGAGTTCTTCGAACGTCGGGATATCACGTTGGGCGTTAAAGCGCGGATTCAAAACGGCTTTTGCCATCCGCCTGTATTCGAGGGTTCTTTCTCGCGCCTGGTTCAAGGTGACAACATCAGCGCCGCCTAAACCGAAATCTGTGCGCAGCGGCGCGCCCTTGCGGTTCTTCTGCCCTTTGACCGTAACGCGAACGATCCAACGCCGTGCGCCCGATGGATCGACAACGAGCTACAGACAAGAACCGTCACCATGCCGACCCGGACCGAGATTATCTACCAGCTTTTTTGTCAGCTTTCCGCTGAGCGCAGTCATGAAAATACCACAAAATATACCACTCAATGAAAGTATACTGGTGTAATCTGATAAAATCCGATGAAACACCTTAGTGCAGCTACAGCCATTAAACACAAAGGTTTTAGCAACCTAGCGCGCTTCATCAAAATTCGAGGGGATTACCAAATGGCGGACCGAGGAGGATTCGAACCCCCGACCCCTTGATTCGTAGTCAAGTACTCTATCCAGCTGAGCTATCGGTCCGCGTTGGTGAGGCGCTATGTAGACCTACCTCTGGAGACGTGCAAGTCGATTCTTCAAAAAAAATTCAAAAAGTCAGACCACCCCGCGGCAGGCGGATTTCAAAGGTTGTTCCCTGCGGCCCGGTCTCAGCAAGAACAAGGTCTCCACCATGTCCGCGCGCCAGTTCTTGCGAGATCGCAAGCCCAAGACCCGAGCCCCCCTTGCGTACCCCGCCCTGAAATGGCGTAAACAGGTTTTCACGTGCTTTGGGAGGCAGGCCGGGGCCGTTATCCCTAATTTCGACGCACCAGTCGTCTTCGTGTTCACAGCCAGAGATCGTGATTCTACCCGGTTTACCCGAAGCCCCGAGCGCCTGACGCGCGTTGCGGACAAGGTTCATCATGACGCGGAACATCTGCTCGGGGTCCGCGCGGGCGATCAAATCTTCGGGAACTTCGTTGACGATCTCGACGCAGGCGTCAGCAACGGCCAGCCTTTCGCTGGCCACCACGTCTTCGGCCACGTCGCGCAGGGACACCATGGTCAGGGTCGGGGCGGGTTCTTCAGCACGGCCAAAGGCCAGCGTGCTTTCGCATAGGGACACGGCCCGGGTGATCGAGTTCACCAGCTTTGGCGCCATGCGTCGCACCAGCGGGTCGTCGCTGGCCTCGATCCGGTCGGTGAACAGCTGCGCCGAGGTCAGGATGTTGCGCAGATCGTGGCTGACCTTGGCGACCGCTCCGCCCAGCTGCGCCAGACGTTCGCGTTGTTTCAGGGCCTGCGTCAATTCGGTCTGCAGCTGCTGTAGAGCTTCTTCCGCCTCGCGCAGTTCGGTCACCTTTGAATTGGGAGAGATGATTCCCCGCGCGTCCTCGGGGGCGCCTGCATAGCGCTGCATATAGCCTACGACGCCCTTAATAGGCTTCACCAGAACTACCCGTACGGCAAGAAACAGGAAAAAAGCGGTGATGATCGAGATGACAAAAGACAGGCCCAGAATGCGCAGGCCATAGTCGGTCATCGCCATGCGTAAGGGTTCGCTGTCTGTAGTGACCTCAATCAGCAGCCCCGCGCCCTTGACCGGTTCACCGATCACGCGAATGACCTCGTTTTCCGGCGTAAACAGGCGCGCCACGGCATCTCGGATCAATATCCAAGGTCCAGCGTCGCGCAAATCGTACGTTTTGGTGATCGGCTCGGGAATCGGAGAGGACAGCATCAACTGCCGCACCTCATCCCGCCGCAGCACCACGTTATAGACGCCAGCATTGGCCAGCAGTTCGGCCTCAAGGTCTTCGGCCAGCATATCATCGGCCAGCAACGCCAGCGACGCGATCTGGGCGCGTTCCAGCCGGTTCAGCAGGAAATCTTCGCGAAACCGGGCAATCGATGGAACAAAGATCAGAACCTCGGCCAACATCACGAAGACCGTCGTCAGGATCAGAAATCGGCCCGACAGCGAGTTCAATCTGCTCTCCCTTCCCGGTCAGGGCATCCAGCGCTGGACGAACCGGACCACGCGTTTAACCATTTGATTCTCAAACAGCCTTGGCGAGAAATAGGCACCCGCCACCCGTTTGTTAAGCTCTCCGATCGTCGGATAGGGCGAAACCATCGCGGCGATCTGCCCCATCTTCAGGTTATTGGCCAAGGCCAGCGACCACAAGTTGATCAATTCGCCCGCCTGATGACCCACGATTGTAGCGCCCACAGGTCGGCCTTTTACGACCATGACCTTAATGAAGCCTTTCGTCTTGCGTTCCGATATGGCGCGGTCGTTGTGGTGGTAGTCAAAGCGCGCGATCTCGAGTTTGTCGCCGTGCTGGTCGCGGGCCTGCGCCTCGGTCAGGCCGACCTGCGCCAGTTCGGGGTCGGTATAGGTGGCCCAGGGGATATGCGCCGTTTTTGCTTTGGACGGCAGGCCAAACAGGGCAGACCGGATGATGATTCCGGCGTGATATCCGGCCACATGGGTAAATTGCATCCCGCCCGCGACGTCGCCGATAGCATAGACCCTGCGGTTCACGGTGCGCAGCGACTCGTCCACTTTGATCCCGGTGCGGGTTGGTTCGATACCGGCGTCCTTTAGGTTCAGGCGGTCGGTATTGATCTTGCGCCCAGCCGCCAGCAAGAGGTGCGAGCCGGTATAGATGTCACCATTCTCGGTCACGACCTCGACGAGGCCTTTGTTGTTGCGAACTTGGGCAACCATGGCCTGTTCGTGGATCGCCACTCCCTCGGCTCGCAGCGTATCCAGCACAATCTCAGCCGCTTCGGGATCATCTTTGCCCAGCGCCTGCAGGCCTTCGATCACCGTCACCTCGCAACCCAACCGGATATGGGCCTGCGCCATTTCCATGCCGATGGGACCGCCGCCGATGATCAGCAGATGTTCGGGCTTGTCGCGCAAATCAAAGATCGTCTCGTTCGTATAGTAGGGCACTTCATCCAGCCCCGGGATCGGCGGCACCAAGGGCGACGATCCTGTTGCAATCACCACCCGCCGCGCGGTGATCAGGTGGTCGCCTGCCTGCACCTGGGTCGGAGAGACAAAGTGACCATATTCGCGGATCACCCTGACGCCGAAGCCCTCGAACCGGTCCTGACTGTCCATCGGTTCGATCTGGGCGATCACGTCATGCACATGATCCTTGGCGGCGGCGTAATCCACTTGCGGCACCACATCGGCCACGCCCAGCGCGGCGGAATGCGCCTGCCCATAAGCAGCCTTGCCGCTTGCGATCAGCGCTTTGGAGGGCACACAGCCGAAATTTAGGCAATCACCGCCCATCTTGTGGCCTTCCAACAGGATCACATCGGCGCCCATCTGGCTAGCCCCAGCGGCCACAGACAACCCGCCCGACCCGGCCCCGATCACCAGGATATCGGTTTTCAACTCTTGCATGAGATCAGGCGTCCTTTCGACCACGCAGGGCTTTGATTAGTATCGGCAGAGCCGCCAGAACGCACAAGCCGATGATCGGGCCAATGACGAAGGGTTCCCACAGCAGCGAAACGTCAGGTGTCTCGCCCCGGTCGAACACGCCGCCCAGCCCGACGCCGATCCATGTATAGACGATGCCACCCGGAATGATGCCCAGCGCGGTAGTGATCAGGAAGTTGCGGAACTTCACGCCGACCAGCGCAGGCACCAGATTGGCCACAAAGAACGGCACGACCGGCACTAGGCGCAGCAGGAACAGGACCGAGATTTCATTCTCGCGCAACCCGTCCTTGAGCTTTTTGATCGTGCCCTCCGAGGATTCCAGTCGCGCCGTCAGAGATTCGCCCAACCCCCAGCGTGCCGCCAAAAAGATGGCCGAAGCGCCGATGGTGGCGGCAAAGACATTGAAGACGGTGCCCGCGAACAGGCCGAACAAGAATCCTCCGGTCATCGAGGCCACGGCGGCACCCGGCAGCGAAAAGGCGACGATGACGATATATATCGCCACAAAAGCCGCCGCCATGGACCAGTAATTGGCATCCCGCCACGCCAGAAGCGCCTCGCGGTTGTCGCTTAGCGTCTCGAAGGTCAGGTAATCGCCCAGCGTAAAGAAGCCCGCCGCCGCTACGGCGAGAATCACCAGCAAAGGGATATGGCGCGCAAGCCCATTGCGCGGCGCCTGAGTTGTATCGCTCATAAGGCTGTCCGGTTTCGTTCGTTTCATTCTGTCCCCAACATGCGCCGCCTTAGGCCCGCGCAACAGGGACTTCACGCGGCCTTGATGTTTACGGCAGGGAATGTGAGGGTTTGGGGCGTCAAAACCGCGATTTTGAAACCTTTTGCCGGCTGTGGTTACAGAATTGTTGCAAAAGGGGATAAAACCCCCACCTAGGGGTTTGACTTACCCCCCGCTTCCCATTAGAGGACGGGCTTCGAACACTAGGGCTAGGCGAATCCGCGCCGCACCCCACCGCTATTGATTGGAGACGGAGCGATGAAACGCACCTATCAGCCTTCGAACCTGGTTCGCAAACGCCGCCACGGTTTCCGCGCGCGCATGGCCACCAAAGCCGGCCGCAAAATCCTGAACGCGCGCCGCGCACGTGGCCGCAAGTCGCTGAGCGCGTAAACCGCTCACCGATCAGGTTATGAACTTGACGCCGCCGGAGGCCCCTGAGGATGGTAGCAACCAGCCGAGGGTCAAGCCCCCGGCGGCGTCCGTTTGCGCGCCTGAAACTCTGATCGTGCTCAAGAAACGGTCCGATTTCCTGAAAGCCGCGCGCGCACGCAGGCAGGGCACTGCGTCAATGATGGTGCAGGCCCGCAAACGCGCACTAGACGAAGCTCCCGGGATTCGCGTCGGCTTTACCTGTTCCAAGAAAGTCGGCAACGCCGTGGCCCGCAACCGTGCCAAACGCCGGTTGCGCGAGGCCGCGCGTGCCGTTTTGCCAGTCAGCGGACAAGTTGGTTGGGACTATGTTCTGATCGGCCGCGCTGACGTCACCGCGTCTCGCCCCTTTGACGCCCTGCTGGACGATTTGCGCTATGCCTTGCGCAAAGTGCACGGGCCACGGAAATGACCCTGCTGGCGCATATCCTTGCCCTTCCCGTCCGGGCCTATCGGCTGATCTTCAGCCCCTGGGTCGGGTTCAACTGCCGCTATCAGCCCACGTGCTCGGCCTATGCGCTGGAAGCGTTGGAAAAACACGGCGCCGTCAAAGGGGCATGGCTGGCAGCCCGGCGGATCGGGCGCTGTCACCCGTGGGGCGGCGACGGTTACGATCCGGTGCCCAAGTGCAAGTGCGACGATTCTTTGTGACCCCCGGTCAGACTTGACCCATCACATTCTGCGCTGAACACTTGGGCACGCAAAGCCCGAGGTCCAGATGGCATCAGACGCGCGCCAAACGCTGCCCACGCATGAGGTCCTGAATCAACCGCCCGCGCGCGGGGATTGCAACCTTTGGACGTCGGACCCGGTGCTGCGCAATGCTGTTGGTTTCGCCACAGGGCGTTCCGGGCCTCTGGAGGAATATGGCAAGCGTCTAGGACGCGCTGAAACCCGCGAATTGGGGCGCGACGCGAACCGACACCCGCCGGAATTGAGGCTGTTCGACTCGGGTGGCAGGCGTCTGGACGAGATGCGTTTTCACCCCGCTTACCACCAGATGATGCAGATCAGCCAATCCGCCGGGTACGCAGCGCTGCCTTGGGACGGGCAGCCGGGTGGCCACACGACCCATGCCGCAATGATCTATATGGCCGGCCAGATAGAGCCGGGCCATTGCTGCCCGCTGACCATGACCTACGCGGCCTATCCGGTACTGGCCGTCAATGCGGACATCGCCGCCATCTGGCAACCAAAGCTGACGGCACGGGTATACGATCCGGCGACTCGGCCGGTCGCCGAGAAAACCAGCGCCACACTCGGCATGGCAATGACCGAGAAGCAGGGCGGCTCGGACCTGCGCACCAACACCACCACAGCCACCCGAGACGGCGATCACTGGCGGTTGCGCGGGCATAAGTGGTTCTGCTCGGCCCCGATGTCGGATGGGTTCCTGACGTTGGCGCAGGCGCCGGGCGGGCTGACCTGTTTCCTTGTCCCTCGCTGGCTGGAGGGTGAGCGCAACCCTATCCACTTGATGCGACTGAAGGACAAGCTGGGCAACAGGTCCAATGCCTCGGCCGAGATCGAGTATCACGATGCGCTGGCCTATCAGCTGGGCGACGAGGGTGAAGGCGTGCACACGATCATCGAGATGGTGCATCATACGCGGCTGGATACGGCCATGGCCCCGGCGGGCCTGATGCGCGCCGCTTTGACCGAGGCGCAGCACTGGGTCACCCATCGCAGCGCCTTTCAGCGCCGGTTGATCGACCAGCCGCTGATGCGCACGGTTCTGGCCGATCTGGTACTGGACTGGGAAGGCGCGCTGACGCTGGGGATGCGCGTGGCGCAGGCGTTCGACGGCCGAACCGCCGAGGACAAGGCCTTTGCCCGGATCAGCGTTGCCCTGGCCAAATTCCTGAACAACAAGTGCTGCCCCGTGGTTGTGGCCGAGGCGATGGAGGTACTGGGCGGCATGGGCTATGTCGAGGACACCCCCCTGCCTCTGCTTTACCGCGAAGCCCCTCTGAACGGCATCTGGGAGGGGTCGGGCAACGTCATCTGCCTCGATATCCTGCGCACCCTTACCCGCGAGCCGCTGGCCGCCGAGGTGCTCCAGGCTGAACTGGACGCCGCAGCGGGCACAGATCGCGCCTATGATGCGGCGTTGAGGGCGCATCGCGACCGCTGGCCGGACGTGCCCACCGAGGCTGAAGCGCGCTGGTTCTCCGAACGCACGGCGCTGCTGCTCGCCGCCTCACAATTGCTGCGTCACGCGCCCGCTGCGGTTGCGGATGGTTTCATCGCCACACGCCTCTCAGGCGACAGCGGACGCATCCCCGGATCGGTGGCCGGGCTGGACACAGATGCGCTGCTGGCCCGCCTTGGCTGACCCGTCCTCTTGCCCGGTTGCGTCAACTGCTGTAGGGGCTGCGCATGTTTGACGAAGCTGACGATATCCACCCGCTTTTTGCCGGCGCGCCCTCAACCACCGAGTTCAAGAAGCTGCGCAAACGCATTGTGCGCCAGACCCGCGAAGCCATCGAGCAATACGGGATGGTGGACCCGTCGGCGCATGACAAGGACGGTAAACCGCCCCGCTGGCTGGTCTGCCTGTCCGGCGGCAAGGACAGCTATACCCTACTGGCCGTTCTCTATGAACTGAAATGGCGCGGACTGCTGCCGGTCGACCTGCTGGCCTGCAATCTGGATCAGGGGCAACCGGGCTTTCCTGCCACCGTCCTGCCCGAATTCCTAGAACGCATGGGCGTGCCCCACCGGATCGAGTATCAGGACACCTATTCCGTCGTGATGGACAAGGTTCCGCAGGGCCGCACCTATTGCGCCCTGTGTTCCCGCCTGCGCCGGGGCAATCTGTACCGCATCGCACGCGAGGAAGGTTGTTCCGCAGTCGTGCTGGGCCATCACCGGGACGATATCCTCGAGACCTTTTTCATGAACCTGTTCCATGGCGGGCGTCTGGCGACGATGCCGCCAAAACTGGTGAATGAGGAAGGCGACCTGTTCGTCTTCCGCCCGCTGGCCCATGTGGCCGAGGCCGATTGCGAGAAATTCGCCAACGTGATGAACTATCCCATCATCCCCTGCGACCTGTGCGGCAGTCAGGACGGGTTGCAACGCCAGCAGGTGAAACAGATTTTGGACCAGTGGGAAAAGAACAGCCCCGGTCGGCGTCAAGTGATGTTCCGGGCCCTGACCAACGCGCGACCGTCGCATCTGCTGGACCCGAAACTGTTCGATTTCCAGGGTCTCGCGCTGAGCCCCGGCAAAAAAGACGAAAATTCGAGCGATATTCCACAGTTACGTTAACGTCTGACTCAGGTTGGTTTCTTAGGGTGGCCCAATACGTGAAATGCCCAAACGTAGAGGCCCGGAAAACCGATGTGGAAACCTACCACCCTCGAACGCACTCTCGATGATCTGGCTTCCATTCTACGCGGTCCTGCTGCCTTGGCGTTTGTTCCGGCAATCAGTCTGGCAGCGTTCTGGATTGGCGGGGAGCGCGCGCTGGTGGTCTTGGCCCTTTGCCTGCCACTTGTTGTTCTGGGCATCGCCGCATTTGGTGCCCGGACGGACCGGCAGCGCAAGCGGCGCAATCCGCCCGGCGGCATGATGACCATCGATGCCTTCGCCGCCGAACTGACAAAAATTTGCAACACTGCCAGTGCAGATGGCACAGATTCGGCCTGCATCCTCGTTGCGCTGGATGACTATTCGGGTTTTCTGGACCTGCACGGAAACGCCGCAGCCGACCATCTTGCGAAACAGTTCAGCCGTCGCGTTTTTTCGGTCATCCGCTCACAGGACGTCGTGACCCGGCTGGACCAGAACAAGATCGCCATTGGCCTACAACCATCGCACCAGTTAGACCTAGAGGCCTGCATTCAAATGGCCGGGCGCATTCAGGCGGTCGTAGAGGAGCCTTTCACTCTCAATGGTACGGGGGTGTACGTGTCCTGCTCAATCGGGTTTAGCCTGCTGTCCAGCACACCGGAATGCCAGTTTGAGGATTGGATCGACACGGCCTCAGCTGCCTTGGGCGAAGCGCAACGGAACGGGCCGTCGACGATACGCGCTTTTTCCAGCGAAACGCGACGCCGTTCGCACATTCGGACCAATCAGCGCAAAGATTTCGAAGCGGCGTTGGACACTGGTGAAATCCGCCCGTGGTATCAACCTCAGATTTCGACAGATACAGGGCAGGTGACCGGGTTCGAGGCCCTTGCTCGCTGGGAGCACCCCAAGAAAGGCGTGCTAAGCCCACAGGTATTCCTGCCCTTCGCAGAACAGGCCGAACTGATGGAGAAACTCGGTCAGGCGATGCGGCACCACGCATTTGCAGCCATGCGCGATTGGGATCGGGCCGGCGTAACGGTGCCTCGGGTCGGTGTGAACTTCTCGTCCGATGAGTTGCGCGACCCGGCGTTGATCGATCGATTGAAATGGGAGTTGGACCAGAATGACCTGACGCCCGATCGGCTTGCGGTCGAGATTCTGGAAACCGTGTTTTCGCGTCGGCCCGATGATGTAATCACCCTTAACGTGACCAGCATGGCTGAACTCGGGTGTTGCATTGATCTCGATGATTTTGGCACTGGGCATGCCTCGATTGCCTCGATCAAACGCTTCAATGTCTCACGGATCAAAATCGACCGGTCTTTTGTAGCCAAGGCGGATCGAGACGCCAGCCAGCAGCAACTGGTCAGCGCAATCCTGACTATGGCCGAAAGGCTGAATGTGGAAACGCTGGCCGAAGGAGTCGAAACCAAGGGCGAACACGCTCTGATGGCGCAATTGGGATGTGGCCATGTTCAGGGCTTTGGCATTGCCAAGCCCATGCCCTTTGAAAACACGCTGGACTGGATTTCCGCGCATCAGAACAAGGTCAACGGAATGCCGAAGATCGGACGCAAGACCGGCCCGTAATCGCAAATTTACGCCAAAGAAACGTGATCCGTGACGAATTGACAGGCGATTCCGCTTGACCTTTGGGCCCGCACTCTGTTGAACCCACCGGGTGTGTTTCACTGCTTAAGGTGGCTGTCCCCGATGGACGATCAGAACAAGAATCTCATCCTTGCAACCGCGCTCAGCTTTGTCGTGATCCTTGTTTGGTTCGTGCTGTTCCCCCCGCCGGAGCAGGCGCCAACGCCAGATCAAGCCGAGATCACCGCCGTCGAGGGCAATGAGGTTCAGACACCCAGTGCCACCGGCACCGGGTCCACAGGGGACGCAGCGGCTGTCGCCGAAGAAGCTCTGCCCGAGGACGAGGCTCCGCGGGTCGAGATCGACACACCGCGTCTGAAGGGTAGCCTGTCGCTGTCGGGTGGCCGAATTGATGAATTGCTCCTGAAGGACTACAAAGTCTCGATCGACGAAGGCGCACCGATCGTTGATCTGCTATCGCCGGTGGGATCTGAGTCCGCCTATTACGCCCTGTATGGCTGGGCACCAGGTGCTGGCGTTGGGGGCGACGACGTTCCAGGACCAAATACGCCTTGGACCGTTGAAGAGGGCGAAACGCTGGGCGTTGATACGCCGATCACTCTGAAATGGGACAACGGCAAGGGGCTGACCTTCCGCCGTATGATCTCGGTGGACGAAAACTATATGTTCACTGTCACCCAATCGGTTGAGAACGCATCCGACGCCACTGTGGCCATGGCGCCCTATGGTATCCTGGCCCGCCATGGTATCGGTGAAGATGGTGATATTCCCGACTTGAAGAACTTCTTCATCCTGCATGAAGGCCTGATCAGCATGGCTGACGGCACCCTTACGGAAGTCGACTATGGCGATCTCCAGGATGAGACCGAAACATTCGAAAACATGAATGATGGATGGATCGGCTTCACGGATCACTACTGGATGACAACGCTCATCCCTGAACAGGGTTCTCAGTTCACCTCTTCGGCTGGATTCAACGCCCGGAACAAAGTCTATCAGGCTGACATCAAGACACCGACTCTTACCGTCGCTGCCGGCGAAACCGCGCAGGTGACGACACGACTGTTTGCGGGGGCCAAGGAATGGGAAGCCATACGCGAGTATCAGGCAGAAGGTGTGCAGAAATTCATCGACAGCATCGATTGGGGTTGGTTCTTCTTCCTGACCAAGCCGATCTTCTGGCTGCTGCACAACATCAACGCGCTGATTGGCAATATGGGCTGGTCCATCATCGGCCTGACGCTGATCATCAAGGCGATCCTGTTCCCGCTGGCGTTCAAATCCTACGTCTCGATGGCGAAGATGAAAGAACTGCAGCCGCAGATGGAGGCCCTGAAAGAGGCCGCTGGCGACGACCGTCAAAAGATGCAGCAAGGCATGATGGAACTGTACAAGAAGGAAAAGGTGAACCCCGCCGCGGGCTGTTTGCCGATCCTGATGCAGATTCCGATCTTCTTCTCGCTGTATAAGGTGATCTTCGTCACGATCGAACTGCGTCAGGCCCCGTGGTTTGGCCCGTTCCAGGATCTGAGCGCGCCAGATCCGACCTCGATCTTCAACTTCTTCGGCTTGCTGCCTTGGGCGGCCCCGGCCCCCGAGAGCTTCATGGCGCTGATCTTCATCGGTATCCTGCCGCTGCTGCTGGGTATCTCGATGTGGCTGCAACAGAAACTGAACCCGGCACCAACCGATCCGACGCAACAGATGATCTTTGCCTGGATGCCATGGGTCTTCATGTTCATGCTGGGTGGTTTTGCCAGCGGGCTGGTGGTCTACTGGATCGCGAACAACACGATCACGTTCACCCAGCAGTACCTAATCATGCGAAGCCAGGGCTACACGCCGGATGTGTTCGGCAATATCAAGTCTGGCTTCAAGCGTACGCCGAAAACGGATGATAAATGACGGCTGAAGTCACCCAGCTTTGGCGGCACCCGATCAAAAGCCATGGTCGTGAAGCCGTCGAAACCGTAACCGTGAACCCCGGGCAGACCATGCCCGGGGATCGCGTTTGGGCGGTCGCGCATGAGGCGTCCAAGGCGGACGGCTCGGAATGGGTTCCTTGCGCCAATTTCAGCCGAGGCGCAAAAGCGCCGCAGTTGATGGCAATCTCGGCTCTGTCTAACGGTGAAAACCTGACATTGTCCCACCCGGATCGCCCGGACCTAAGTTTTGCCCCGGACCGCGAACAGCAGGCGTTTCTGGACTGGGTCAAACCTCTGATGCCTGCGGATCGGGCCGCATCGGCGCGGATCATCCGGGTTCCGGGGCGCGGCATGACCGACAGCGATTTTCCCTCGATCAGCCTGTGCAACATGGCGTCTCACCGCGCGGTTGGGCAAAAGCTGGGCCAGGACCTGTCGATCCACCGCTGGCGCGGCAATATCTGGTTCGATGGAATGCCGCTGTGGCAAGAATTCGAGTGGCTAGGCCGCGAGGTTCAGATCGGCGAGGCGGTGTTCCGCGTCCGTGAACGCATCACCCGCTGTCTGGCGACAACGGCCAACCCTGAAACCGGCCAGCGCGATGCCGACACGCTGGGCGCGCTGGAAACCTGGGGCCATCAGGATTTCGGTGTCTATGCCGAGGTTCTCAAAGGCGGCGCAATCTCGGTTGGCGACAAGGTAGAACTGCTATGAGCACCCTCCCCTTCCCCCTGGCTGAAGACCCGGACGAAATCGCGTCGGAACGCGGTCGCAAGCTGTTCGCGGGCGAATCCGAGTTCGTCAAAGGTGTGGTTGCCATGAACGGCCTGCCCGCGCCCGACCGGCTGGAAGTCTGCTTTGCAGGCCGCTCGAACGTGGGCAAATCCAGCCTGATCAACGCGCTGACCGGCACCAAGGGGTTGGCGCGTGCGTCGAACACGCCGGGCCGCACGCAGGAAATCAACTTTTTCACACAAGGCCCGGAACTGTACCTGGTCGACCTGCCCGGCTATGGCTATGCCAACGCGCCGGTGAAGGTTGTGGAAAAGTGGCAACGTCTGCTGAAACAATACCTGAGCGGCCGTCAAACTCTGCGCCGGGCCTTTGTCCTGATCGACTCGCGCCATGGGGTAAAGCCTGTCGATGCCGAGATCATGAAGCTGCTGGACACCAGCGCCGTGACCTTTCAATGCGTGATGACCAAGGCTGATAAGGTCAAGGCGAAGGATCTGGAAAAGGTACTGGAACAGGTGCGGGGCGCGTTGTCCAAACACCCTGCGGCCTTCCCCGAAATTGTGCTGACCTCGTCTGAAAAAGGCGACGGTATCCCGACGCTACGGTCAATCATCGCGCATCTGGAATGAGCCTGCCGGTCCACCTCTTCGCCGTGTTGACCACATTGGCGATAGCGCTGACCGGAACGATTCCGCAGGGCTGGATGCCAGCGAAGAACACCGATGGCAAGGTGCTGTTGGTGCTGTGCACTGGCGAGGGCACGGTTGAACAATGGGTCGATCTGGATGCGGAAGACCCCATCCATGACGAAGTCGACCAGCGCATCATGTGCCCTTTTGCAGGTCTGACCACCAATGTTGACCTGCCTACGGTCGGAGCCATCTTGCCCTTTGGTGCCTCGATCCAGCCCCGTTGGTCACACCGAGATTTCACCCACCGAAGTGCCGGGTTCCATTCGCGGTACGACGCAAGGGCACCGCCTGTCTTCTCCTGATTCACCACAAAACTTGTAAACCTGCGCAGTTAGAGCGCGGAGCAATTTTCGAATCCGGAGAAAACTATGGCATTGGACAGCCGAAACCTGGGGGACACCCCGGCGCAGAATACCGCTGCGCAAAAGTTTTATTTCGCCGCCTGGCGGTGGCATTTCTATTCGGGGATTTTCGTGATCCCCTTCCTGATCATTCTGGCCATTACCGGCCTGATGATGATGTTCATCACTCAGTTCGACGGTCGGGACGGCGAGAAAATCGCCGTTGAGGTTCAAGGCTCCGCCCTGCCCGTGTCACAACAGGCTGAGGTCGCGCTTTCCGAAATCCCCGGCACCGTCGTCGAATGGATCGGCCCGAAAGCCGCTGATCTGGCAACCGTCTTCCGCATCAAAACCGAAGAGGGCCAGCGCCTTGTGGCTGTCGATCCCTACGCCGGAGAGGTTCTGCTGGTCTGGGATCGCCGCGCGGGTTGGTACGATCTGGCCGACAACATCCACTCGACCCTGCTGATCGGCACGACCGGAGACCGCATCCTTGAGATCGCCGCCGGACTGAGCCTGCTGTTGGTTTTTACCGGCCTCTACATGTGGTGGCCGCGCGGCAATATCCACTCGGCTTTTGTGCCGAACCTGCGGACACGGGGCCGGGCGCTGTGGAAATCTCTGCACGCGGTGGTCGGGTTCTGGATGTCAGGACTGCTGGTGGTCTTCCTGATCTCGGGCCTGTCCTGGGCCGGCGTCTGGGGCGGCATGCTCGTCCAGCCATGGAGCAGTTTCCCCGCCGAAAAATGGGACAACGTGCCCCTGTCAGACGACACCCATGCCAGCATGAACCACGGCCACCAGAATGACGTGCCGTGGGCGCTGGAGCAAACGCCGATGCCTGCCTCGGGGTCCGAATCCGGGATCGAAGGTGTTCCGCAAGGGGCACCCGTGAACATCGACGCGCTGGTGGCGCTGGGAACCAAGCTGGACATGACCGGGCGCTTTCGCGTGGCCTACCCTGACGGTGAGGATGGTGTCTGGACCCTGAACCGGGACAGCATGAGCAACGACTCGACCGATCCGTTGAATGACCGGACCGTTCATGTGGACCAGTACACTGGCAAGATTCTGGCGGATGTGCGGTATCAGGATTACTCGCTGATGGGTAAATCCATGGCCGTCGGCATTCCGTTTCACATGGGCCTGATGGGCACGTGGAACTTTATCCTGAACCTGGTGTTCTGCCTGTCGGTCATCTTCGTCTGCGTCTCGGGCGTAGTGATGTGGATCAAGCGGCGGCCGCAGCGCGCAGGGCGTCTGGCCGCGCCACCGATGCCTGCGGAATTGCCGCTGTGGAAAGGGGCCGTGCTGATCGGTCTGTTCACCGCGATGGCCTTCCCTCTGGTCGGTCTGACCCTGCTGGCGGTGCTGTCGATTGATCTGCTGCTGGTAAGCAACATCCCGGCGATGAAACGCGCCATGAACTGATAAAGCCAGGGCCGCACCGCGCTGGTGCGGCCCAATCCTACCATTCCGGCCTTGGCACCACCCCTGAAAGGCCCTAACACGGAAGGCCAGAGGGACAATCAGCCATGAAGACACGAGATATGAACCGGGACTGGATCGCCACCGCCGCCACTTTGAACAGCGCTTTACCGTACTTACAGCGCTATGACGGGGCGATTGTCGTTATCAAGCTGGGTGGCCATGCCATGGGCAGCGACGAAGCGATGGAAAGCTTTGCCCGCGACGTCGTGCTGATGCGACAGGTCGGCGTGAATCCGGTGATCGTGCATGGCGGCGGTCCGATGATCAACGCGATGCTGGATCAACTGGATATCCAGTCCGAGTTTGTGAACGGCAAGCGGGTGACCGACAAAGCCACCGTCGAAGTGGTCGAGATGGTTCTGTCCGGCCTTGTGAACAAGCGTATCGTGCAGGCAATCAACGGGCAGGGCGGATCGGCCGTGGGCCTGTCGGGTAAGGATGCAAACCTGATGATCTGCGATCAGGCCGATCCTGCGCTGGGGTTTGTTGGTTCTCCGTCCAAAATGAACCCGAAGATTCTGCATGACCTGTTCTCGCATGATGTGATCCCCGTGATTGCGCCTTTGGGTGCGGGCACGAACGGTGAGACCTTCAACATCAATGGCGATACGGCCGCCGGGGCCATCGCATCCGCGCTCAAGGCCGACCGGCTGCTGCTGCTGACCGATGTGTCGGGCGTCAAGAACGCTGCCGGAGAGGTAGTGACCGAATTGAAAGCGGGTCAGATCCGCGAAATGACGATGGACGGCACAATTGCTGGTGGGATGATCCCCAAGACCGAAACCGCGCTGGACGCGCTGCACAGCGGCGTGCGCGCGGTGGTCATTCTGGACGGTCGCGCGCCTAATGCGGTCTTGCTGGAACTGTTTACCGAGCACGGTGCAGGCTCACTGATCCGCCCCGATTGACGCAAACCGCGGAGGAGAGATGACCGGACGTCCCCCACCCTCCTCTTACGCGGCAGCAATCAGCTACGGCTGGGTCAGGCGCGCGGCGTATCAAGCGGGCCTGATCGTCATGGGCGCGACGCATCCACGACACAGTGGCGCCAAGGGGCTGGATGGGGGAACTCTGGTGCTTTTGGGCGCAGGTTCAGCCTTCTGGCCCGTCCTGAAAGCCTCCACAGAATGGAAAGGACCCGATCCGGTGGACCGCTGGTCCAGCCGCGTCATTGGGCAGATGGCACAGGATCTGGGTGCACAGGCACATTTTCCGTTTGGCGGACCACCCTATGCACCTTTCATCGACTGGGCGCTGAAATCTGGTCGCACCTTTAGCAGCCCGGTGGGCGCTTTAGTACATGATACCGTGGGTATGATGATCTCATACCGCGGGGCACTGCATTTCGTCCGGGAATTCGATATCCCTGAAGGCAGCGATACGTCGCCCTGCACAGACTGCCCTGCGCCCTGCACCACAACCTGCCCGGTGGGTGCCTTGAACAGCCAAAGCTTCTATGACGTCGACGCCTGCCACGGCCATCTGTCCACTGCAGAGGGGCAAACCTGCATGACCGGCGGCTGCCTTGCGCGACTGTCCTGCCCGCTCAGCGCTGGTGCAGGGCGCGACCCCGAACAATCCGCCCACCACATGAGAGCGTTTCACCCATCATGACCCGTACTCTTATCCTGACCCGCCATGCGAAATCCAGTTGGAGTGACCTGGGCCTCAGCGATCACGACCGCCCCCTAAACAAGCGCGGGCGCAAATCGGCCCCGGCCATCGCCGGGTGGCTATGTCAAAACGGCTGGCTACCGGATGAGGTGCTGAGTTCGACCTCAACCCGCACCCGCGAGACATGGGATCGGATGGGGTTACGGGCCGACAAGGTCTGTTTCCACCGCACGCTCTATCATGCGGCGCCCGAGGACATGCTGATCGAGCTGTCAGGCGCCACGGAGCCCACGGTGCTGATGCTGGGCCATAACCCCGGCATAGCCGCCTTTGCCACCCGCATTGTCCGGCAAGCCCCCGAGCACGCACGGTTCTACGACTACCCGACCTGCGCCACGACCGTGATCCGCTTCGACATCGACGACTGGGCACATGTTCAGTGGCATAGCGGCACCGTGCAGGGGTTCACCATTCCGCGCGAGCTTCTGGAATGAAAAAAGGCGGGGCAAAACCCCGCCTTTTCAATCGTTTCGTGAGGCTTAGTGCCCCAGAATCTGGCTCAGGAACAGCTTAGTCCGCTCGCTCTGCGGATTGTTGAAGAACTCTTCCGGTTCGTTCTGTTCCACGATCTGACCGGCATCCATGAAGATCACACGGTTGGCGACCTGACGGGCAAAGCCCATCTCGTGCGTGACGCACAACATGGTCATGCCTTCCTCGGCCAGCTCGATCATGGTGTCGAGCACCTCTTTGATCATCTCGGGGTCCAGCGCCGATGTCGGTTCATCGAACAACATGATCCGCGGCATCATGCACAGCGAACGGGCAATCGCCACACGCTGCTGCTGACCGCCCGAAAGCTGGCCGGGATACTTGTCGGCCTGTTCCGGAATTTTCACCTTTTCCAGGAAATGCATCGCGCGTTCTTCGGCCTCTTTCTTGGGCGTCTTGCGCACCCAGATCGGGGCCAGCGTGCAGTTTTCCAGAATGGTCAGGTGCGGGAACAGGTTGAAGTGCTGGAACACCATGCCAACCTCGGACCGGATCTTGTCGATGTTTTTCAGGTCATTCGACAGCTCGGTCCCGTCCACGATGATCGTGCCTTGCTGGTGTTCCTCCAGCGCGTTCAGGCAACGGATCAGGGTGGACTTGCCTGATCCCGACGGCCCCGCGATCACGATCCGCTCGCCTTGATTGACGGTCAGATTGATGTCGCGCAGCACGTGGAAGGACCCGTACCACTTGTTCATGTTGGTGATTTCGATGGCGACCTCGTCGCTCACCTGCATCTTCGAGCGGTCGATTTCGCGTTCAATTGCAAGTTCAGACATGAGTTGAACTCCTTAACGGTGGCCAGTCTGAAGCTTGCGCTCCAGATACATGGAATAACGGGACATGGAGAAGCATACGACGAAGAACAGAACGCCGATAAAGGCAAACAGTTCCCAGTAGACGCCATTCCAGGCGGTATCGGCGCGGATGCCGTTGGTCAGACCGATCACGTCGAACAGACCGATGATCGAGACCAGCGTGGTATCCTTGAAAATGCCGATAAAGGTGCTCACGATACCCGGGATCGAGATTTTCAGAGCCTGCGGCATGATGATCAGCCGCTGCGCCTGCCAGTAGTTCAGGCCCAGACTGTCGGCCCCTTCGTACTGACCGCGCGGCAGAGCAGCCAGACCACCCCGGATCACCTCGGCCATGTATGCGGCAGAGAACAGGGTCATCATGATCATCACCCTCAGGATAATGTCAAAATTGGTCCCCGGCGGCAGGAACAGGTTCAACAGCAACGAGGCCACGAACAGCAGGGTGATCAGCGGCACGCCACGAATGAACTCGATAAAGCCAACGCAGAGATATTTGACGATCAGCAGATCGGACTGACGGCCCAGCGCCAGCAAGATACCGATGGGTAGCGAGACACCGATGGCCACAACCCCCAACAGGATCGCCAGCATGAAACCACCGAAGTCGCGGCTTTCAACCGTGGCGATACCAATTGGAATCACCGAGTTGATTGCTCCGGCAACGGCGCCTGCTGCAAACAGCCACCAGAGAATGGGCAGCACGGCTGCAAGGATGAGGGCCGTCAGAGATCCTGCTATCGGTAGCACAACCTTGTAGGCGAGATATCCAATGGCGAACCCGGCGGCGACCATCAACGGCCCCCAGATGCTACCGCCCCACATCAGCCAAGGCAGCAGGAACGGGTAAGCCGCAGTCACGAAAAGCAGTTTGCGCGGTACGTTGGTGAACAACACCGGTGCAATCGCGACAAGCAACAGGATGAAGGTCAGGTTCGGCCGAAAATAGGCAGGCCAGCCGCCGGATTCGGGCGGGTTAGACCACGTTGCGTCCGGATGCGCCGGATAAGGCGGATAAAAACCGTACAGCAATTGCAACCACCGGTCTTTGATAACGCCCCAGCAGGCATGACCATGAGTATCGCCCCATGTCGCCATCATGATCTCACGGCATTCCGACAGGGAATTGGCGTTCCAAACAGATTCGAACGTCCAACTCAGGATGTTGGAGAGCACATAGTAGATGAAGAACAGCGAGATGATGGTCAGGATGGCGTTCAGCCAGCTTGAGAACAGGTTATGCCTGATCCAGCCCAGCACCCCTACTTCGGATGCGGGTGGGGCCTTTTCCGGCAACATTTCCGTGCGGACAAATGAAACATCACTCATATTACCGCTCCACCAGTTTGACACGGTTGTTGTACCAGTTCATCACCGCCGAAATGCTCAGCGAGATGGTAAGATAAACCAGCATCAGCAGCAGAACGCATTCCAGCTCACGACCGGTCTGGTTCATGGTGATGCCGCCAAGGGTGCCGGTGATATCCATATACCCAACCGCAATCGCCAGTGACGAGTTCTTGGTCAGGTTCAGATAGTTTGAGATCATCGGCGGGATGATCACCCGCAGCGCCTGCGGCAGGATCACAAGGCGCATTGTCCGGCCCGGGCGCAGACCCAGTGCAGATGCGGCCTCGGTCTGGCCCTTCGAGATGGCCAGAATACCGGCGCGTACGATCTCGGCGATGAACGCCGCCGTGTACAGCGACAGGGCCAGCCAGAGGGCAATCAGCGAGTTCCGGAGATGGGTGCCGCCGGAGAAGTTAAAGCCCTTCAATTCAGGGTAGCCCAGATGAAAGCCCAGCGCGGTCAGCAGGATGGCTGATGGCACGACCAGCAGGCCGAGTTGGATGTGCCAAATCGTCGGACGGTCACCGGTCTTTTCCTGCGTGGCATTGGCCCAGGCCGACACTTTGCGCATGGCAAAGATGCTGCCACCAAGCACGATCAGGAACGCGATCAGGTCCAACGAGACGTCAAAACGCAGGCTTGATGTCCCGAACAGGTGGATGTCGCCCAGGCTGCGCGAGAACAAAAACTCGGGGATGTAGACCCCGCGGTTGGTCACAGCAACAGTGCCGAATAAATCCATCGTGGCTTCTGGATTTTCACCCCGGAATGCGCGCGGCGCAGGCAGGCTTTCAATCAGGATCGCCATAGCGAACACGATCCAAAGCAGGACCGGAACGTTGCGGAACATTTCGACATAAACCGTCATGATCCGCGCGATCAGCCAGTTATTCGACAGACGCAGAACGCCAACCATGACGCCGATGATCGTTGCCGTGATACAGCCAAGGACTGCGACAACCAGCGTGTTCAGCAGGCCTATAAACGCCGCACGCAGATGGGTATCGCGCGAGTCGTATTCCAGCAGACGTTGGTTAATGTCATAGCTTGCCGGTTCAGCAAAAAAGTCGAACCCGACAGTTCTGCCCAGCGTTTCAAGGTTCTGAATGGTGTTGTTAATGATCCAAGCTGCCAGAAGCATGAAACCGATCAATGCAATAACCTGAATGGTCGCAGATCGATACCGCGTATCGTAAAGGAGCATGGACAGCCGGAAGTGCTCCTTCGGCGGGTCAGTGAGTGTCGTCATGACCTATGTATTTCCCCGTGCATCCCGGTTTTTCATTGGCAGAGTTGATCTCTGCTCAGAACGTTCCGGGCGTGTTTCTTATTGATTGAAAAAGGGCGCAGGTTGCCCCGCGCCCTTTTCCGTGGATTTTAACGGAACGGCGGTGCGTACATCAGACCGCCATCGGTCCATTGTGCGTTCAGGCCGCGTGCCAGACCGATCGGGGTTTCCTCACCGATGTTCTTGGCAAACACTTCGCCATAGTTGCCGCCGACTTTGATCGCGCGCTGTGCCCAGTTCGCGTCCAGACCCAGCATCTCACCCAAAGTGCCTTCGCTGCCCAGCAGACGGTTAACTTCGGGATTGTCGGTGCCAGCAGCCATCTCGTCGATGTTTGCCGAGGTCACGCCCAGCTCTTCTGCTGCGATCAGCGCGTTCAGGGTCCAACGGACCACATCGCCCCACTCGTGATCGCCATGACGGACCAGCGGGCCCAGCGGCTCTTTCGAGATGATTTCAGGCAGGATCACGTGATCACCTGCGTTTTCAAAGGTGGCGCGGGTTGCAGCCAAGCCCGATGCGTCGGTGGTATAGACGTCACAGGCACCAGCCAGATACTGCTGTTGCGCTTCAGCGTTGGTTTCGATCGGAACCGGCTCGTAGCTCATATTGTTGATGCGGAAGAAATCCGCCAGGTTGAGCTCAGTCGTGGTGCCGGTCTGGATGCAAACGGTTGCGCCGTCCAGTTCCTTGGCCGAGCTGACACCCAGAGCCTTGGGAACCATGAAGCCTTGGCCGTCATAGTAGTTGATGCCCACGAATTCGAATTTCAGATCGACGTCGCGGCTGAAGGTCCAGGTGGTGTTACGGGCCAGCATGTCGATCTCGCCCGAAGCCAGCGCGGTGAAACGGGTTTTCCCGGTGGTCGGGATGAATTCGACGGCGGACGGATCGTCCAGAACGGCGGCTGCTACTGCGCGGCACACAGCCACGTCGAAGCCCTGCCACTCACCGTTGGCATCCGGGCTGGCAAAGCCGGGAACACCGGTCGCCACGCCGCAGTTCAGCTTGCCACGTGCCTTAACATCATCGGCGGTCCCCGCTGCCGCTACACCAGCAGCCAGGCCGGCAATAGTTGCCACGCCCAAGAATACGGATTTTTTCATTTTTACCTCTTCCTGATTGTCCGCCCCGTTCAAAGGACGGTTCTGTCCGGCACCTCTGGCACCAGAAAGGTTTCCCAAAGGTGTCTCCCCTTTAGTGAACATGAGTTTGGGCGCATTCATAAACAAACGTCAAGGGTTGGATCAGGGAAAACGATGGGTCAATCCGGAGATGGCTCGCCCAACGTTCGAAAATCAGGCCCTGAGGGCTCAAACCGAGAGGTCAAAGAATCGTTTGGCGTGCAAAAAGGCCGCTTTCTTGGTTTCAGAAACTGCGTAAGCCTCGTCATCATGGCCCCATTGTTCGATCTGCCACAGCTCGTCCAGCCGTGAAATCTGCCAGATTTCTTCCGCACCTGCTCGGTTTTGCGCCGCGGCAAATCCGAGGATGAGAGAGCCTGAAAGGCTGACCAGATCGTGGAAGGAGGCCAGTTGGAAGTCGTTTAATCCGTGGACACGTTCCCTGAGGGTAGACAGCGCCACCTGCGGCTGCGGTTGGTGTAACACACCGGCCACAGGCAACAACCGCGCCGACAGCGTTTCAGCCGCCCAATCCAGCAACGGGTCCCATTGTTCGGCCTGACGCTGCTGTAACTCTTGCGGGTGAACCGCGCGATAGCACAGCAGGTCCGAATCGCCGTAATCGGCCAGCATATCTGCAACGTCGGCGTGTTGATGGTGGACCTTGTCAATGGCGGCATTTGCCGACCGGGTGAAGGGCATCACCGTCGGGTCGATCACTTTTTCCTGCGCGTCCCACTCCGCGGCGACTTCGTCGGCCATGGCGCGGGTCGGCAGGACCAAAGCCGCTTTGGCCGGGGTTTTAACGCGGCGGCCATCCAGTTCGACGGTATATCCGCCCTCGGTTTCCACCACCGCGCTCTCGGTCCAGAATCGCTTGGGTTTCCAGTCGCTCATGTTGTCAGATCCAGATGTCGTCCAGCGCGCGGGGCAACTGGTCAAAGGTTTCAATAATGCAGGTCGCGCTGTCCAGAACGGATCGGTCATGATAGCCCCAGGTCACGCCAATGCCCGCCACTCCGGCGGCACGGGCCATGTCCATATCGAACTTCGTATCGCCGATCATGACCGTATTGGCCGCCTCCACCCAGGTTTCGCTGCGCGCCGTGTCGATCATTGACGGGTGCGGCTTGGACGGGTGGTGATCCGCCACCTGCCGGGTGACGAAGTAATGCTCCAAACCGTGCGCCTCGATCAGTGCATCCAGACCGCGCTGAGATTTTCCGGTGGCCACGCCCAGCAGAACCTCGGGCACGGTATGCAGGGCTTCGATAGCATCCAGCGCCCCCGGATACAGCGGAGAGCTTGCCGCCCCCTGCTCCAAACGTTGCGCGTGATAGGCTTCCTTGTAGCCCTCGACCAGACGGTGCTGCAGGTTGTCGGGATGCTCGGGTGCCAGCTGCGCCATAGCATTAGGCAGAGACAGCCCCACGATCGACAGGATAGCCTCACGCTCCGGCACAGGCAGGGATTGGGCCTCGAAACAGGCGGTCATTGCCGAAACGATACTGCCCTGACTGTCGACCAGCGTGCCGTCGACATCGAACAGCACCAGACGCAGCGGTGCGCTCATTGCAGTTCCTCGAATGGGTCGTCTGCAGCCAGATCCTCGGTCCAGCCGAACGTGTCCCAGCTGTGTTTCATGTGATCGGGCAGCGGCGCGGTGACGGTGATGGTCTTGCGCGTCACCGGATGCTGGAACGTTGCCTGACGGGCGTGCAGGTGCAGCTTTTTGCTGATTATCCCGCCCAGCTGTGCACCCCAGCCATCGCCGAGGTTTTCCTGACCCGAGCCGCCGTATTTGCCATCCCCGATGATCGGATGCCCAATCGCTGCCATGTGCGCCCTCAACTGGTGGGTACGCCCGGTGATCGGCTCCATCGCCGCCCAGGCGGCACGCCCGGCCACCCGGTAGAGGGTCGCGTAAAGTGTATGCGCCCGCTTCGCGCCCGGATTGTCGTCGATCTCGTTCAGGTGGACAGCGATCATCTTTTCGCCCTCACCGTGCTTGCCGTGGCCTGCGGCCTTGACCAAACCAGTCTTGATCTCACCCAAATAAGGCGTCGGCACACCGGCCACCAGCGCCCAATAGATCTTGCGGGTGTCTCGGTGGCGGAACGCGGCGGTCAATCCCTTCGCTGCCTCGCGCGTGCGAGCCAGCAGCAGAACACCTGAAGTGTCCTTGTCCAACCGGTGCACAAGGCGGGGGTTCTCATCGTAACCGAACCGCAGCGCCTCAGACAAGCTGTCCACGTGGCGGGTCTGGCCGCTGCCACCCTGCACCGGCAAGCCATGTGGCTTATTCAGCGCCAACACGTGATCGTCGCGATAGATCACGCAGGACTGGATCATCTTGGCATCGGCGTCTGAAATGCGCCGCTTGACCTCAACAGGTTTGTGATCCGCATCGGGCAAGGGTGGCACGCGCACGACCTGTCCGACCTCAAGCCGGGTCGAGGCCTTAACACGGCCCCCTTCGACGCGCAGTTCACCCTTGCGACACATCTTTTCGATGCGGCCCTGACTGACGTGTGGGAACAGGCGGCGCAGCCAG
This sequence comes from Ruegeria arenilitoris, assembly GCF_013032445.1. Classification (GTDB taxonomy): domain Bacteria; phylum Pseudomonadota; class Alphaproteobacteria; order Rhodobacterales; family Rhodobacteraceae; genus Ruegeria; species Ruegeria arenilitoris_F. The sequence continues at coordinate 229,798 of NZ_WQCA01000010.1, forward strand.
CGGTCGATCCGCTGGTCGCCGTCACCCTCTGCCACGGTGATCATTTGTACGCCGCTCATGCCGATATCCCCTTCACGCGGCGGTTCCGCGCGGATTGTGTGCCCATAGGTGCCTTAGAAAACATGCGCGTCTGTGGCGTGCCGCACCGCAAGAGTCAAGCCAGCGCTAGGGCCTGTTCCGCTGTGCCCGCAGTTTCGCGAAATAATCCAGCCGCTTTTTCAGTTCCCGCTCGAACCCGCGTTCAACCGGTTGATACAGCTCGGGCCGTTCCATCCCGTCCGGGAAGTAGTTCTGGCCCGAAAACCCATCCTCGGCGTCATGGTCATAGGCATAGCCCGCGCCATAGCCTTGATTCTTCATCAGCGAGGTCGGGGCGTTCAGGATATGTTTGGGCGGCGGTTCGCTGCCCGATTGCTTGGCCAGCCGCATAGCCGCTTTGTACCCAACATAAGCCCCGTTCGATTTCGGAGCCAGCGCCAGATAGACCAACGCCTGCGCCAGGGCCAATTCGCCCTCGGGCGAACCCAGACGTTCATAGGTCTGCCAGGACTGCAAGCAGATCGCCTGCGCCTGCGGGTCGGCCAGACCGATATCTTCGACCGCCATCCGCGTAATCCGCCGCGCCAGATAGCGCGGGTCCTCGCCCCCCGTCAGCATCCGCGCAAACCAGTAAAGCGCTGCGTCCGGATCAGACCCGCGCACTGATTTATGTAGGGCCGAGATCAGGTTGTAGTGCTCATCGCCCGACTTGTCGTATTTCGCCGCCCTGCGCATAAGCCGTGTCGACAGCGCATCAGGGTCGAGCGGAGCATCGACCTTCCAAGCTGCGATTTGTTCGATCAGGTTCAACAGCGCCCGGCCATCGCCGTCGGCCATCTCTTGCAACACCTCGCGCGCCGGGCCGGTCAGAGGCAACGCACGATCCAGCTCCTTCTCGGCCCGTTGGGTCAGGCGTTCCAGATCGACAAGGCTAAGGCGCTCCAGCACCAGCACCTGCGCCCGGCTGAGCACAGCGGCGTTCAGCTCGAACGACGGATTCTCGGTTGTCGCCCCTACCAGCAGGATGGTCCCGTCTTCCATATGCGGCAGGAACCCGTCTTGCTGGGCTTTGTTGAACCGGTGAATCTCGTCCACGAACAACAGCGTGCCCTGCCCGTTCTGGCGGCGAATTTTCGCAGCCTCGAACACCTTTTTCAGGTCCGGCACACCGGTGAAAATCGCGCTGATCTGAACGAAGTGCAGATCGGTTTCCTGCGCCAGAAGCCGCGCGATGGTCGTTTTGCCGACGCCCGGAGGCCCCCAGAACACCAGACTGGACAAGCTGCCCGAAGCGAGCATGACCCCCAAAGGCGCGTCCGGCCCCAGTACCTGTTCCTGCCCGATCACCTCGGTCAAAGACTGCGGGCGCAGACGGTCGGCCAGCGGGCGGTGCGCGGGTGGCGCGGGCTGGGGAGCCCCGGTATCGAACAGATCACTCACGCGATCACAACCGGAACCGCAGGGTGACCGAACGTCCCCCTCTGAGAAGGTCCAGATTAATCCGTCGGCCCGGATCAGTCAGCGCATCCACCACGTCGCCGGGAGTTTCAATCTGCGTGCCATTGATACTGTTGATCACATCGCTTTTACGCAGCCCAGACCGGCCACCGTAGGGGCCTGCATCCACCACGACCACTCCGGTCTGAGACAGCAGCAAACCCATATTGGCAATTACCGCTGGGTTGATGCGAGAAACTGTCAGCCCCGGCATCACAGTCTGATCGTCCAGTGTCGTTTCCTCGGCCGCAGGGGTTTCAGGCGCTTTGATCAACGCAATTTCCAACTCGGCCTGCTCGTTCCCGCGCAGGAGGGTCACCATGGACGTGCCACCAACCCCAGCGACTGACATGCGGAACTTCATTTCGGCCGGAGAATTCACTTCATCCCCGTCCACGTGGGTGACCACATCCCCCACGCGCAGCCCTGCCTCGGCCAGTGGGCTGAGGGGGTGTAGGTCGGAAATCACCACACCCAGTGGGATCACCAACCCCAGAGACTCGGCGATGTCCGCGCTCATGTGCTGGCCAGCCATACCGGCCCAAGGGCTGATGAAACTTTCATTGCCGTCTTGCGCCTGACGCAGGAATTCCGCCACCAAATTGGCCGGAATGGCAAATCCGATGCCGTTGGACCCGCCCGAGCGGGTCAGAATTGCCGTATTGATCCCGATCAGGTCACCATTCACGTCAATGAGCGCGCCGCCTGAATTGCCCGGGTTGATCGCCGCATCGGTCTGAATGAAATAGCCCCGCGCGTTACCCGTGGCCGCACCTGTCCGCGCCAGCCCCGAGATGATGCCCGACGACACCGTCTGCCCCACACCGAACGGGTTACCGATGGCCAGTGCCAGTTCTCCCACCTCGACATGGTCGGAATCACGCATCTGCAGGTACGGCAGGCCCTCGGCCTCTTCCAGCCGCAGGATGGCGATGTCGCTTTCCTTATCCCCCAGAACCACCTGCGCCGAGAATTCGCGCCGATCTGTGGTTACCACCCGAATTTCAGTGGCCGTACCAACCACGTGGTAATTCGAAACTACGTACCCATCTTCCGACAGGATCACACCCGACCCAAGCGAGTTCTGTACCCGTGCGCGGGGCTCGTTGAACCCACGGCCAAAGAAATCCTGAAAGAACGGGTCCGAAAAGAACGGGTTCGCCCGCCCTTGCCGTACGATCTTTGCATAGATGTTCACAACGGCCGGAGAAGCCTGCTTGACCACTGGCGCAAATCCCAAAGAGATCTCAGCCTGAGTTTGAGGCACTCGGGTTTCAGCCGTGGCAACTGAAGCACAAGCAAATGAAAGAGCGATTAGTGTCGCGCGGAACATAAAGACCTCAACGTGCAGAGTTGTGTTGGATATGCGTCCGCGAGAAACGTAATGCAAGCGTCCGGTGGCCTTGCAGCGGGCCGCCAAGTGCGATCACTTCGCCCATAACTTGCGTACGGCACCCAGCGAACACCACTAGTGGCTAATCGACATCAACCTTAACTGCTGGCTACTCTACCGGAGACCAGTCCGAACCGGGGTCGTATGTCGTGATTTCAGCTGAACGCTCCAACGTTTCGGGGCCAAAATCTGCCTCGTAGACAATTCCGTTCTCGCCCACCAGAAACGAGTGGATGCCTGTCTCTCCATAGTCCGACGGCACCGCAAGAAGTGCGTGTCCCGCGACGAAACGGTCACCGACGAAATAGGAATAAGCACCACCCGGAGCGTTCGGACCCTGCGCCTGCAGGATCGTATAATAGTATCCCAGGAACGGTTCAGCCTCATAATCAGCCTCACCGTCGCTCCACCCGGTAGCCGCGGCGCGGGCCAGCGCTGCGCCGACAAAGCTGTCTTCGTCCGGCCAGAACAACCCGTTTCGTTCCTCAGGATCGGCGATAATCGTCTGCGCGAATTCCATGACGCCATCGCCGTTGTGATCAACCAGTCGGAATGCCGCCTGAAGATCGACATAGGCCTCAAGCAGTTCGATCACTTCCAACTCATTCAAACCGATCTCACGGGCAGAAAGCTCTTCGATCCCGGCTTCAAGATCGAATTGCCAGCCGTCTTCCCCACGTAGAATTGGAATCGGGAAGGGCCAGGCGTCCTCACCCAACAGAAGAACGACGCCATCGTCCTCGGGCTGAAAGCGATACCCCTCGGCGTACATGCCAAGAACTTCCTGCCGTCTTTCCTGATCTTCTGCCGGATCGCCTGTGCCAATCAGGTCTTCAGCTTCTGACCCGAATATCTCCAGTAACTTACTTTGATCATCCGCCTTTAGCGCTTCGACAAACGCGTCCAGAGCAGTTTGCGGAGTGTCAAAACTGGCACCGTCGGACAGCGCAGGACCTGCTGACAAGGCAATTAGGGCAAAAGAAATAACTGATCTACGCATCTTACCGTCTCCGCTTGCCTTTGGCGGCGTGCCCGCGTTTGGACGCCTTGTGGGTTCTGCTGCCTGACGCTTTTTTCTTCATCGCCTTACCCTTGGACGCAGATGGTTGACGCTGCGCCGCCGCCTTCTTTGCCTGAGGTTTCTTGGCGGCCTGCGGTTTCTTTTTAACTGGCTTTTTTGCTGCATCGGGCCGTTGCTTGGTGCGGTCAATGGCCTGTTTCTTGGCAGCGGCCTTATCCCGATCCACATTACCCCGGTTCACCTGAGGCAGGTCCTTCTTACCACCACGATTAGCCAGAGCACTGCCTGCGACAACCCCCGCACCCGCCGCGGCTGCTGCCGCCCTATCCCGGCTGATGTCGGCCGCGCCGGATTCACGGCTCAATTTGGCCCGCAGTTCGTCCGTGCGACCTTCGGGACGGTTCACAGGCAGGTCGCCGCGCCCTCGTTCAGGTCGTTTGTGATCCGCAATTTTATCCCGCGCCTCTTGCTGACGCTCAGGATCGGGTTTCCAGCCAATTTCCGTCCGGTCGCCGAGATCAATGTCCCTGTCGATGTCTATGTTGCGGTCGACATCAATGTCGATATCGGGGTTCCTGACGATGGGCTGACCGTTCCAGCCACCGCAGTTCCGACAGCCCCAGTAGTCGTACCAGTCGTCATCATCATCAAATATTTCGGCGATCAATGCCACGGTGCCAAAAGTCAGCAGCGCCGCACCAACCACATCTCCGGTCGATGGGCCGGTATAGACGGTCTCTGGGTTATATTGCGGGACGTAAACTGTTTCAGGCTGTGTAGGCGTTATTACAACCGTATCGTCATCAGACACTTCGACGGTTTGCTCGGGGCCTGAAACCAGCGCACCACTATCGATAGCCTGATCTCGCATCACCTGAACTGCATCCATCACATCATCGGATTGGGCCAGCATCGCCGTGCCCATGGTTTCAGTCCAATCGATATGGGTGGCCATCTGCCCTACGACTTCAGGAAATGCCGTCGCCAAAACACTGACAGAAGGGTCCCAACCCATTGCTTCGATTTCGGGTTCAAGCTCGGCAGGATCGCGATCAGCATTGTCCAGCAAATAACGCTCGGCCTTCACAATTTCCAAAGGCTGCGTGGCCGCGACAAATATCTGTATGAGCAACGTGTCGGGATAAAGAGCCACCGGTGCGACCAGTGTTTGCAGTTCCGCGTCTGTCAGCAGATCGGATGAAGTTACCGAGGCGTCTTCTGTTGCCGCGGCATCATCGGATGCCTCTTGCGCAAACAAGGCCGTGGATGCGCCAATACCGAGCGCAAACAGTATATATCTAAACATATTGCGATCCTTCAATTTCTGTAAGGATCACCGATGTTTCCGATTCTGGCAACTGAACAGCAAAAGCGCCAGTTTCCCACAAAAAACCCCCGCGTCTGGGACGCGGGGGCCGAAAATCAGAAAGCCGGGCTTTCTTATTCTTCTGCTGCCTCTTCGGCGGCAACGCGGGCTTTATCAGCCGCGCCTTTGGCGTCGACGTCACGATCAACGAATTCGATGATCGCCATCGGCGCCATGTCACCATAGCGGAAGCCAGCTTTCAGGATGCGGACATAACCGCCCTGACGCTCGGCGTAGCGGGGGCCCAGAACTTCGAACAGCTTTGCGACGTCTTTGTCTTCTTTCAGCTGTGCTGCGGCCTGACGACGGGCGTGCAGGTCGCCGCGCTTGCCCAGAGTGACCAGCTTTTCGATGATCGGGCGCAGTTCTTTTGCCTTGGGCAGAGTTGTTTTGATTTGCTCATGCTCGATGAGCGAGCCAGCCATGTTAGCAAACAGCGCCTTGCGGTGCTCATGAGTACGGTTCAGGCGGCGGTAACCACGTGCGTGACGCATTTTCTAGTTCCTTCTTTCGCGTTTTGCTTTGTCTGGCCGGCGATGCGTGTCACCGGCTCTCCTTGGGGCGGAAGTGCCCATACAGTCCCCGGAAGCCCGGGCATTGGGGAAGACGAGCTTAGAACGCGTCTTCGAATTTCTTCGCCAGATCTTCGATGTTGTCGGGCGGCCAGTCCTCGACATCCATGCCGAGGTGCAGACCCATGCCGGACAGCACTTCTTTGATCTCGTTCAGCGACTTGCGACCGAAGTTCGGAGTGCGCAGCATCTCGGCTTCGGTCTTCTGGATCAGGTCGCCGATGTAAACGATGTTGTCGTTCTTCAGGCAGTTTGCCGAACGTACCGACAGTTCCAGCTCGTCCACTTTCTTCAGCAGCAGCGGGTTGAACTCCAGACCATCGTCTTCGTCCTGGCGGCCAGCCGATTCCGGCTCGTCGAAGTTGACGAAGATCGAAAGCTGGTCCTGCAGGATACGTGCGGCAAAAGCCAGCGCGTCTTCCGGTGTGATCGAACCGTCGGTTTCGATCTTCAGGGTCAGCTTGTCATAGTCCAGAACCTGACCTTCACGGGTCGGCTGAACGTCATAGGCAACCTTTTTGACCGGCGAATAGATCGCATCGATCGGGATCAGGCCGATGGGCGCGTCTTCCGGCTTGTTCTTCTCAGCCGAGACATAACCCTTGCCGGTGTTGACGGTCAGTTCCATGAACAGGTCGGCGCCATCGTCCAGGTGGCAGATGACGTGGTCGCGGTTCAGAACCTCGATGCCGGCGCTTTCGCTGATGTCACCCGCGGTGACAACTGCGGGGCCTTTGGCATTGATCGACAGGCGCTTGGGGCCTTCGACTTCCATGCGCAGGGCAACCTGCTTGAGGTTCAGGATGATGTCGGTGACGTCTTCACGCACGCCCGCGACCGAGGAGAACTCGTGCAGGACGTTGTCGATCTGGACGCTGGTGATGGCCGCACCTTGCAGCGAGCTCATCAGAACGCGGCGCAGGGCGTTGCCCAGGGTCAGACCAAAGCCACGCTCCAGCGGTTCAGCAACCAGGGTTGCCTGACGCGCAGGATCGTTGCCCGGCTTACCTTCCAGCTGGGTCGGCTTGATCAATTCTGCCCAATTCTTATGGATCATGTAATCCCTCCATTCCTGTCCGCGCCCCATGACCAACAAGGTGCAGACGCCCGAGGTTCAAAATGACGTGCTGGGGCCGTGCAAAAACACAGCCCCAGCTCAATTCTAAATCGCTTAGACGCGGCGGCGCTTCGGCGGGCGGCAGCCGTTATGAGCGATCGGAGTCACGTCGCGGATCGACGTGATGTTGAAGCCCACTGCGGCCAGCGCGCGCAGAGCCGATTCACGACCCGAACCGGGGCCCTGAACTTCGACTTCCAGCGTCTTGACGCCATGTTCCTGCGCCTTCTTGCCTGCGTCTTCTGCAGCCATCTGAGCGGCGTAGGGGGTCGATTTCCGCGATCCTTTGAAGCCCATGGTACCGGCAGACGACCACGAGATGGCGTTGCCCTGTACGTCCGAGATCAGGATCTTGGTGTTGTTGAAGGTCGAGTTCACATGGGCAACGCCCGATGCGATGTTCTTACGCTCTTTGCGCTTAACGCGAGTCTTATCACGTGCCATCAGTCAGACCCTCCCTTATTTCTTCTTACCAGCGATGGCCTTTGCGGGGCCTTTGCGGGTACGAGCGTTGGTGTGGGTGCGCTGACCGCGAACCGGCAGGTTGCGGCGGTGACGCAGACCGCGATAGCAGCCCAGGTCCATCAGGCGCTTGACGTTCATCTGAACTTCACGACGCAGGTCACCTTCAACGGTGTAGTTGGCGTCGATATGTTCACGGATGGCCAGAACTTCGGAGTCGGACAGTTCGTTGACGCGACGGGTCGCTTCAATGCCCACGGCTTCGCAGATCGCTTTAGCCGAGGTGTTGCCGATACCGGTGATATATGTGAGGGCGATAGGTACCCGCTTTGCAGTCGGGATGTTTACGCCGGCAATACGTGCCACGTGTCACTTTCCTTTTCGTTGCGGTTCCGTAGCTCCAGAACCTTTTTTCACAACGCTTTACCGTGGCAGTGTCGCCAGAGGGTTCAGCATTATTCGAGGTGGTCGGGGCAGTTGGGACGAATCCCTCCTGCGGTCTTGATTCCCTTAGGGGATGGGGGTCGATATGGGCTTTTGATGGGGCCGTCAAGCCCCAACCTGAAGTCAGTTCAAAATCGCCTCAATCGAGGCGGTGACTTCGTCGATGCTGGCCAGACCGTTGACCGGTCGCAGATCGCCCTTGGCGTGGTAATAACCAATCAGCGGCGCGGTCTTTTTGTAGTATTCCATCAGCCGGATGCGAACGCTGTCTTCGTTGTCATCCGCCCGCACGGGCTTGCCAGCGGCGCGCGCCTCTTCGGCCCGGTTGACGATGCGCTTGACCAGCGTTTCGTCATCCACGCGCATTTCGATCACGGTGTGCAGCGACTGGCCCAGCTTGGCCAGCAAAGCCGCCAATGCATCGGCCTGCGCCAGCGTGCGCGGGAAACCATCAAAGATAAAGCCTGCGCCCTTTTCGGTCATCAGCTTTTCTTCGATCAGGCCGATCACGATCTCATCGGTGACCAGCTTGCCTGCGTCCATGATCTCGGCAACCTTCTGGCCCATTTCGGTGCCCGAGGTCTTGGCCTCGCGCAGCATATCGCCGGTGCTCAGCTGAACCATCCCGCGGGTTTCAACCAGATGCTGCGCCTGAGTGCCTTTGCCTGCCCCCGGGGGGCCAAGAAGAATGATGTTCATCGACGAGAGGGTCCCTTCCTGCCGCGTTTCTTACCTTTGCCGCGCAGCTGGGACTTTTCAATAAGCCCTTCGTATTGATGCGCCAGCAGGTGGCTCTGAACCTGTTGGATCGTGTCCATGGTCACAGAGACGATAATCAGAACCGAGGTGCCGCCGAAATAGAACGGAATGGCAAACTGGTTCCGCAGAATTTCAGGCAGCAGACAGACCGCCGCCAGATAGGCCGCACCCAGAACCAGCACGCGGTTGACAACGTATTCCAGATACTCGGCGGTTTTCTTGCCCGGACGGATACCCGGTACAAAACCGTTCTGCTTTTTCAGGTTGTCCGCCACGTCGTCCGGCTTGAACGACACGTTGAACGTGTAGAAATAGGCGAAGAACACGATCATGGCCGCGAAGAACAGCAGGTACAGCGGCTGTCCGGGACCAAAGTTGGCCAGCAGCCACGACATGACCGGCCCGCTGGTGGCACCAGACGAGAAGGTCGAGATCGTCACCGGCAGCAGCAGCAGCGAGCTGGCAAAGATCGCCGGGATCACGCCCGCCGGGTTCACTTTGACCGGCAGGTGGCTGGAGCCGCCCTCATAGATCTTCATACCGGCCTGACGGCGCGGGTATTGAATATGGATCTTGCGCAGCGCGCGTTCCATGAACACCACAAAGGTAATCACGGCGATGACCATCACGATCACACCAACGATAACCGCCGGGCTGATTGCACCGGAACGACCCGACGCGAAGAACTGCGCCAGAGCGGCCGGAACCTCGGCGATGATCCCGACGAAAATGATCAGAGAGATACCGTTGCCGATGCCGCGTGCGGTGATCTGCTCACCCAGCCACATCAGGAACATGGTACCGCCCACAAGCGTGATCATGGTCGACATACGGAAGAACATGCCCGGATCGGTCGCCAGATCGCCCGATTCCAACGAAACCGCCAGACCATAGGCCTGAACGGTGGCCAGCGCCACGGTACCGAAACGGGTGTACTGGTTGATCTTCTTGCGGCCTTGCTCGCCCTCTTTCTTGAGCTGTTCGAGCGCGGGAACCATCGATGTCAGCAGCTGCACGATGATCGAGGCCGAGATATAGGGCATGATGCCGAGGGCAAAGATACCCATCCGCCCCAGCGCCCCGCCGGTGAACATCGAAACCATGCCGCCGATGCCCTGCCCCGCTTGCTCCATGAACTCACGCAGCGCCTGCCCGTCAATCCCCGGCACCGGAATAAAGGTGCCCAGACGATAGACGATCAACAAACCCAGCGTGAACAGGATGCGGTTGCGCAGATCGGTGGCTTTGCCAAGGGCAGACCAGCTTGTGTTGGCTGCCATTTGTTCTGCTGCTGATACCATAAATCGGTCTCTCTTATGAAAACACCGCCCGGAACCGTTTTCCGGCTCGGACGGCGTCTTGGAAAACTCTGAGGTCTATGTAAGCGGGTCTTCGCCCGCTCACAAGCGCTTACTCTGCCGCAGCGGCTTTTGTGACCGTCAGTGAACCGCCCGCTTTCTCAACTGCCTCAACGGCAGATTCCGAAGCACCAGTGACTTCCAGGTTCACTTTGGCGCTGATTTCGCCTTTGGCCAGAACGCGGATACCGTCCAGCTTGCGACGAACCAGACCGGATGCAACCAGTGCGTCCTCGGTAATCGCAGCTTTGGCGTCCAGCTTGCCGGCATCGACGAATTTCTGGATCAGACCCAGGTTGATTACGGCGAATTCCTTGCGGTTCGGCTTGTTGAAGCCACGCTTGGGCAGGCGCTGGTACAGCGGCATCTGGCCGCCTTCGTAGCCATTGATGGCCACACCCGAACGGGATTTCTGGCCTTTGATACCACGGCCACCCATTTTACCTTTGCCGGAACCGGGACCACGGCCAACGCGGGTGCGTTTCGGTGCGGCGCCGGGATTGTCGCGCAATTCGTTCAGTTTCATTTCGCTTCTCCTAAGCCGGATGTGACCCCCGAAGCGTGATGGGCCAAACACGGCATTTCTTGGTTTTGATTCTCGTGGACAAAACGCCACCGCTGCGCATTACAGCTTTGCGCTGTGCGTTGCAAGCTTTGTCATTCGTTGCGCGTGCGTCACCAGACAAAACGCAAAGAGGCGCCGAAACGGCGCCCCTTGGGTGAGTGGTGTGATCTTTGGGATTACGCGCAGTAAACGTGATCGCGCGCGATGTCCTTGATATCGCAGCGACGTACGCCGATATCGTTCAATTCGCGGTCGGTCAGTCCTTGCAGCTCTGAATAGGTGCGGTTGTATTCTGCGCGCAGAGCGTATGACTCTTTCACCTTGGCGGCGAAGTCTGCGATGCGGGCGATCAGGTTAGTGCCGCCGTGCGAGGTAGTTGCTGTGTAAGCCATGTCTGAGTTCCTTTCCTGATCGGGGCGTATTCCCCGATGATCTCTGTTCTGGTCCTTTTGGAGACAGGCCTCAGATAGGCTCGCTGGATACCGCTAACAACGCAGAATTCAGTCTAGCCGCTATGCAGCTATGGAATGACTGAAAGGCGCGTGATCTCAAAATTGCGTTTATTCACAGCGAACCTGCTGAGATCACCTCACAACAATGATTGTCGACAAGGTTCGCACAAAGTTAGATACGTCCAAGGGCGATGTCGCCCGAGTTACTTAAAGGAGCAGAGTTTGTCAGTTCGTCCACCAGAGGCAGCGGGTCCAGATTTCCTATGCATCGGGCTTCAAAAAGCCGGAACACGAACACTGCAGCAAATCCTGTCGCTGGATGACCGGTATTGGATGCCTCTTGTCAAAGAATTCCATCATTTCGATGGAAGCGAGATCCCCAAACGTCACGAAAGACAACAAAAACTCTATGACGCGCTGCAAGCTGGGGGTATTCGCCTATCGCTTCTGAACGCTCGACGTACGCGCGAAGGCCTTCGAAAAGTCGATGATCGTGATCTGCAATTTCTGAAAAAAAGTCGTAGCTATCTTGAAAACGGCTGCTGCGACGCGGATTACCTCGACATGTTTTCCCTCAAACCAAAGGGGGCCATTACGGGCGATATCACACCGGGCTATTCGCGGCTGGAACGCACAGACGTGCAACGCGTGCATTCCCTTTTACCCCACGCCAAAATTGTCCTTTTACTCCGCGATCCCATTTCACGCGCGTGGTCGGCTATTAATATGCGCCTGCGCAGAGAGACACGAGGAAACTTGATAAGAATAAGATCCCAGCAACAGGCTCGCATGGAGGAGTTGTTGAAATCGAGCAGGGGGCAGAAGATCGTCGATCAGGAAACGATAACACCTCCGCTGAATTCCCAACCTTCCGAGATTTATCGGGTTTGGCGCGATATATACGGCGAAGACGCTATCAGAGTGTTTTCCCTGGAGGAGATTATTTCCAGCCCCAAAGGGATAAGCGAAGAAATCCACGCTACCGTAACGGGCGAACAAGGCAGTGGTTCAAAATGGTCGATGGAACATCGTCTGGACAAGGACAAGAACCTTATTCCTTCACCCAACGAAAAGGGGGGCACGGCTCAGGTCTCGCTACAGGGAGAGATCAAAGCGCGGCTGATCGAAGCTTACGCAGACGAAATTCAAAAATCCGCGGCGATGTTCGGGGAACGGGCAACGGGCTGGGCTGCGAAATATGGGTTATAAAAAGGTCGACGTGAGAACCTTCTCAACAGAGATTTCTCCTCGTCTATCTGCGGTAAAATGACGGCTATACGCTTCTGGACACGACAAACCATCTGACACAAAAAAACGCCCCCGACACATCGGAGGCGTTTCTTGTTCGATGGAAGTGCGCTTAGCCGCGCTCTTCGACGATCTCTACCAGATGCGGGATCTTGTTGATCATGCCGCGGACCGAAGGAGTATCCTCCAGCTCACGGGTTCTGTGCATCTTGTTAAGGCCCAGACCGATCAGGGTTGCGCGCTGTTCAGCGGGGCGGCGGATCGGGGAACCGATCTGCTTAACGACGATGGTTTTTGCCATGGTTCGCTCTCCTTACGCTTCTGCTTCAGCAGCAGCCGGTGCTTCGTCCCGCTTGGGCAGGATGTCGGCAACCTTTTTGCCACGACGTGCGGCAACCGAACGCGGGCTCTGCTCTTTCTGCAGGCCGTTGATGGTGGCGCGGATCATGTTGTACGGGTTCTGCGAGCCCAGCGACTTGGACACAACGTCCTTAACACCCAGCATTTCGAACACAGCACGCATCGGACCACCGGCGATGATACCAGTACCTTCAGGTGCGGTGCGCATAACCACTTTACCGGCGCCGTGACGGCCTTCGATATCGTGATGCAGAGTACGACCTTCGCGCAGTTGCACACGGATCATCTGACGCTTGGCTTGTTCAGTCGCCTTACGGATGGCTTCAGGTACTTCTTTCGCTTTACCTTTGCCAAAGCCGACGCGGCCTTTCTGATCGCCGACAACCACCAGAGCGGCGAAGCCAAAGCGCTTACCACCTTTTACGGTTTTCGACACGCGGTTGATTGCGACCAGACGATCTGCAAATTCCGGTGCTTCTTCACGGTCGCGGCCACGGCCCCGACGGTTTTCACGTTCTGCCATTTGGCATCCCTTTTCTCATGTGGCGCTTACGGCGCCGTTTAGTTCAATCCAAGTGAGCCCCAACTGACGTCAGGGCTCCCGGATCATCGGGGCGGATCGAAACCCGCCCGCAAGTCTTAGATCTTCAGACCACCTTCACGCGCAGCGTCGGCGACAGCCTTCACTTTGCCGTGGAACAGGAAGCCACCACGATCGAAATAGGCCTCTTCGACGCCTGCCTTCTTGGCACGCTCGGCGATGGCCGCACCGACTTTCGCCGCTGCTTCGACGTTGTTCTTGCCAACAACACCCAGATCTTTTTCCAGGGTCGAGGCCGAGGCCAGGGTCACGCCACGAACGTCGTCGATCAGCTGAACGCTGATGTTCTTGTTCGAACGGTGAACCGACAGGCGTACACGGCCGGCGTTGACTTTGCGAAGTTTGTTCCGAACGCGCAGGCGGCGCTTCAGAAACAGGGTTCTTTTGCTGTTTGCCATTGTTTGCGTCCTTACTTCTTCTTGCCTTCCTTGCGGAAGATGAACTCGCCCTTGTAGCGGATGCCCTTGCCTTTGTACGGCTCGGGACGGCGCCATTCGCGGATTTTGGCCGCAACTTCGCCCACCTGCTGCTGGTCGATACCTTCCACAACGATCTCGGTCTGCTTCGGCGCGGTGATGGTGACACCTTCCGGAGCAGTGAAATCAACGTCGTGGCTGTAGCCCAGGTTCAGCTTCAGGGTGTTGCCCTGCATCTGAGCGCGGTAACCCACACCCTGGATTTCCAGCTCTTTCTTGAAGCCCTGGGTCACACCGGTCACCAGATTGGCAACCATGGTGCGGCTCATGCCCCACTGCTGACGTGCGCGCTTGGACGTACCACGCGGATCAATTTTGACCACGTTGTCTTCGACCGACAGAGTCACATCGTCAGTTGCGGTGAAGCTGCGGGTGCCTTTCGGACCTTTGACTTCAATGGTCTGACCCGACACAGAGGCGGAAACGCCGCTGGGCAGCTCGACCGGTTTTTTACCAATACGAGACATTGCAGACCTCCTTAGAAGACGGTGCAGAGCACTTCGCCGCCAACATTGTTGGAGCGAGCGTTTGCGTCCGACATCACACCTTTCGGAGTGCTGACAATCGACACGCCCAGACCCTGACGGACCTGCGGAATGTCATTGACGCCCATGTATACGCGACGACCGGGTTTCGAAACCCGCTTCAGTTCGCGAATGACAGGGGTGCCTTCGTAGTATTTCAGGCTGATTTCGATGGCCGGATGACCGTTTTCACCGGTCGTCTTTTCGTAGCCACGGATGTAACCTTCGTCCGCCAGCACGTCCAGAACCCAACCACGCAGCTTGGAAGCCGGGGTGGAAACGGTGGACTTGCCGCGCATTTGCGCGTTGCGGATACGGGTGAGCATATCGCCGATAGGATCATTCATATCTATGTCTCCCTTACCAGCTCGATTTCACCATGCCGGGGATCTGACCAGCAGAACCCAGCTCGCGCAGCGCGATACGGCTGACCTTCAGCTTACGGTAGTAAGCGTGGGGCCGACCGGTCAGCTGACAACGGTTGTGCAGACGGGTAGCCGAGCTGTTGCGCGGCAGTTTCGCCAATTTCAGACGCGCTTTGAAGCGCTCTTCCATCGGGCGGCTCTCGTCATTCGCGATTTCTTTCAGCTCGGCACGCTTTGCGGCATATTTGGCCACCAGGCGTTCGCGCTTCTTTTCGCGTTCGATCATTGCTTTCTTAGCCATGTCTCTATCCTTCCGGCGCTTACGCGTTGAACGGCATGTTGAACGCTTTCAACAGTGCCTTTGCTTCAGCGTCGGTTTTCGCTGTGGTGGCAATTACGATGTCCATGCCCCAGACCTCATCGACCTTGTCGAAGTCGATTTCCGGGAACACGATGTGCTCTTTCATGCCCATGGCAAAGTTGCCCTGACCATCGAAAGACGGCTTAACACCGCGGAAGTCACGAACGCGCGGCATCGCGATGGTGATCAGACGATCCAGGAATTCGTACATCCGGTCACCGCGCAGGGTCACTTTCGCGCCCAGCGGCATGTCTTCACGGACGCGGAAACCCGCGATCGACTTCTTCGCCTTGGTTGCAACGGCCTGTTGACCAGCAATCGCAGTCAGATCTTCGACAGCAGCTTTCGCCTTCTTCGAGTCTTTGACGGCCTCAGCACCACAACCGATGTTCAGAACGATTTTTTCCAGCTTGGGCAGCTGCATGTCGTTCTTGTAGCCGAACTCTTCTTTCAGAGCGGCACGGATGGTTTCAGCGTACTGAGCTTTCAGACGCGGGGTGTAGGTTGCGTTATCAAGCATCGATCACATCCCCTGTGGTCTTGGCGAAGCGCACTTTCTTGTCACCTTCCATGCGGAAGCCAACGCGGGTTGCTTTGCCGTTTGCGTCCAGCAGCGCCAGGTTCGACAGCTCGATCGGGTTTGCCTGAGGCAGGCGTCCACCTTGCGAGGTTTGCGACTGACGGGTGTGGCGGATGGCGATGTTGATGCCATCGACAACAGCTTTACCGGCTTTCGGGTCAACCGAGGTAATCGTTCCCTCTTTGCCCTTGTCCTTGCCGGCCAGCACGACGACCTTGTCGCCTTTGCGGAGTTTAGCAGCCATGATTACAGCACCTCCGGAGCCAGCGAGATGATTTTCATAAAGTTCTTGCCGCGCAGTTCGCGAACAACGGGGCCAAAGATACGGGTACCTACGGGCTCGTTGTTGTTGTTCAGGATGACGGCGGCGTTGCGATCGAAACGGATCGCGGTGCCGTCTTCGCGACGGACTTCCTTGGCGGTGCGTACGACGACGGCCTTACGGACGTCACCTTTCTTTACGCGACCGCGCGGGATGGCTTCCTTCACCGAGACGACAATGATGTCGCCGACGGAGGCGTATTTACGCTTGGAACCACCCAGGACCTTGATGCACTGAACTCGGCGTGCGCCGGAGTTGTCAGCGACATCCAGATTGGTCTGCATCTGGATCATGTGGTTTCTCCCGACCTGTGGGGGCTGGTCTGGTTAGATCCCCCAGGGTTTCGACAAATGGGAAAATCCCGGAAGCTTACGCTTCCAGAACTTCCCAACGTTTCGTCTTCGATTTCGGCGCGCATTCGATGATGCGTACGGTGTCGCCGACTTTGAAGGCGTTCTTTTCGTCGTGAGCCCGGTATTTTTTGGACTTACGAACGGTTTTGTGCAGCAGCGGGTGCTTGAAACGGCGTTCAACCGAAACAGTCACGGTTTGCTCGTTGGCGTCGCTGGTTACTACTCCGGACAGGATACGCTTGGGCATAGGATTACTCCTCCGATGCCGCAGCAGCGGCCTTTTCGTTCAGAATGGTTTTGACGCGGGCAGCATTGCGGCGAGCCGCCTTGATGCCGGCAGTGTTTTCCAGCTGACCGGTTGCCTGTTGAAAGCGCAGGTTAAAGCTTTCTTTCTTCAGGTTGGCCAGTTCCTCGCGGAGCTGGTCCGGGGTCTTGTCACGCAGTTCTTGGGCGTTCATCGCCTTTTTCCTTTGCTCAAAACACCAGAAGGCCCCCTGACAGGGTCACCTTGGACCTGGTGGATGAATGATAGACATGCGAATCCCCCGACTCGGCCGGGGGACTTGCAGGATGCCGCCGTATAAGGGTTTAGGGGGTGGGTGGCAAGGGAAAGTTTGGGCTTGGATCGCATTCGACTTAACAGCCACGGAAAAAGCGAAGTGCCCCCTTTCTCTTCCCGTCATACTTGCGCGCGTTAGCAGCAATGCGTCTAATGTGTGGTGAGTGAAACAATCAACCTAGGTACGCCACTAATATGAAGATGTTTGTTTCCGCTTTGTCGCTAACCCTTGTGGCGGGCGCTGTTCACGCACAGGCCATTTCCAGTCGGGACGTCTGTAAAAAGGCGGGTACAGAAAACCGACTAAACGGTATGTCTTCGGACCAATGCCTTTGCTTGGCAGGCATCGCACAACAAGCCATGTCGCCGGAGCTTTATGTTTTATGGACTGAAGCAATGTATTTTGGTGAGTCCCGCGAAAAAGAAATGCTTGGGCTCATACAGTCACAGAGAAAAACTCTAAACCAAATGAAAAAAACAAAGCGCTTATCCCAAAAACAGTGTGGCATTTCGTGAGTCGCCAAATATGGCGCGATTGACTTCGACTCAACGGGCTCCGCCCGTTCGCCCCTCAAACGCTCCACTGGAGCGATTGCCGCTGTGCAGATCGGCGCTCACTCCCACTTATAATTAAAACTCACCGAAATCCGTTCTTCCTCGGCCATGTTCATCGGTACCTCGTGGCGCAGCCAGCTTTCCCACAGCAGCACATCGCCCACCTTAGGCTTCATGTAAATGAACGGCTGCAGATCTCGCCGCCCGCCTTTCAGCCGCGTCGGTGCGGCCATCATGCGGCCTGAGCGGGGGTCTTCCAGTTTCAACGCGCTCGCCCCTTCGGGCATCGCCACATAGGTCGTGCCTGAGATCACACTGTGCGGATGCAGGTGGCTGGAATGCATTCCACCCTCGGGCAGGATGTTGATCCACAGGTCTTCGAGCTTCAGCTCGCCCTCGCCCAGATCGAACTCCAGATCCTTGGCAAAGGCCGCGACGTGCTGGTCCAAAGCCGTGACCAGATCGGCAAAGATCGGGAACCGCCACGGCAGGTCGGTCAGCGAAGCATAGCTGGTATAACCGGGATAGCCGTTCTCCTCACACCATTCCTGCCCGGCCTCATCATCCTCGGCAATGACAAGGCATGAGCTTTCCAATTCCTCCGCGTCGATCTTGGGATCGAACTCGGACAAAGCTGCGCGGTAAAGACGGGTAACGAAGAGTGATTCAATCTGTGCCATGGGCCGGGCATACCCCAGCCCCTTGGGCAAGGCCAGCCCATGTTGAAAGCTCAGGTCTTGATGGGCCCTTTGCCACAGCGTGGTATCGGGCGTCCCGTATCTGCATAGGCCAAGCACAGCACGATCTCATCCGGTTTCGGTGCATCCGGAATGCTTAGTGTCATGGTGTCGAAGTGATCGAACGACCAAGGGTTGTCCTTGTGCCCCAGCGGTAGGTCAATCGCGCACCCGGGCGCGCCCAGTTTGGCGTTGGACGGGATAACCGCCTCTCCTCCATTCGCCGCTGCGCGCATCGGCGCTCCAAGCTTGGGATGGATAAGAGCTCCGCCCTGCTCAAGATCGCCGTTAACACCGACAATCGCAGCCTTTCCGTAAGAGACCGGAGGACCATTCAGTTGCGCAACCGCTTCGACAGCCAGCGCCTCGCCCAAGGCACCACCGACCTCGAAGAGCTCAGACAAGTCTTCTGAAAACGACCCAGCCAAAGGATTTCGGATGACTGCCAAAATCGCTACGCGGCTGATCGGATCGCAAGGCTGTCCCAATTGATCCGTGGTTATGACTTCCTTGATGACCATCTTTTTGCGCAACTGAACCATGGCACCCTCCGTTCCTTGGGGGTCAGTCTATGGTGGCTTTGCACAATGGTCGACGTTTTCCCAACCCGCCCAACAAAGTCAGAAGCAGGTTGAACCAAAAGAAAGCCCCCGCCGGTTTCCCGACGGGGGTCAATCTTGTCACGAATGGGGTTGCCCCCAATCGCTTACCAGTCTTCGCGAACCACGACGCGGGTCTTGATCGGCAGCTTCATCGCGGCCAGGCGCAGGGCCTCGCGGGCGATGTCGTCATTGACGCCGTCGATCTCGAACATTACGCGGCCAGGCTTGACTTTGCATGCCCAGCGGTCGACCGAACCTTTACCTTTACCCATACGAACTTCGATCGGCTTTGCCGTGACCGGAGTGTCGGGGAAGATGCGGATCCAGACACGGCCCTGACGCTTCATGTGACGCGTCATGGCACGACGTGCAGCTTCGATCTGGCGCGCGGTTACACGCTCAGGCTCAAGAGCTTTCAGGCCGTAGGTGCCAAAGTTCAGATCAGAGCCGCCTTTGGCGAGACCCTTGATCCGGCCTTTGTGCATCTTGCGGAATTTAGTACGCTTTGGTTGAAGCATATCTTTCCCTCCTTAGCGACGACCGCCACCAGCACCACGAGGTGCAGGGCCGTCCTGGAGTTCCTGTGCTTTACGGTCACGTGCCTGCGGATCGTGCTCCATGATCTCACCTTTGAAGATCCAGACCTTGATCCCGATGATCCCGTAAGGAGTCATCGCTTCGGCATGTGCGTAATCGATGTCGGCACGCAGGGTGTGCAGAGGCACGCGGCCTTCGCGGTACCACTCGGTCCGTGCGATTTCGGCGCCGCCCAGACGACCGGCGACGTTCACCCGGATACCCAGGGCGCCCATGCGCATGGCGTTCTGAACCGAGCGCTTCATTGCGCGACGGAACGAAACACGACGTTCCAGCTGCTGAGCGATCGACTCGGCAACCAGCTGCGCGTCAAGCTCAGGCTTGCGCACTTCGACGATGTTCAGGTGCAGTTCGCTGTCGGTCATACGAGCAAGCTTTTTGCGCAGAACTTCGATGTCTGCACCTTTCTTGCCGATGATGACACCGGGACGAGCCGTGTGGATCGTGACGCGGCACTTCTTGTGCGGACGTTCGATGATCACACGGGCAACACCGGCCTGCTTGCACTCTTTGTTGATGAACTCACGGATCTTGAGGTCTTCCAGCAGAAGATCACCGTAGTCCTTGGTGTCGGCGTACCAGCGGCTGTCCCAGGTGCGGTTGACCTGCAGGCGCATGCCGATCGGATTTACTTTATGACCCATTAGGCTTGCTCCTCAACTTGACGCACCTTGATGGTGATCTCCGAGAACGGCTTCATGATCTTGCCGAAACGGCCACGGGCACGCGGACGACCGCGCTTCATGACCAGGTTCTTGCCAACCCAGGCTTCTGCGACGATCAGTTCGTCGACATCCAGGTTGTGGTTGTTCTCGGCGTTGGCGATTGCAGACTGCAGGCACTTCTTGACGTCCTGCGCGACACGCTTGTTCGAGAAAGTCAGGTCAGTCAGAGCCTTCTCAACTTTCTTGCCGCGGATCATCTGCGCAACCAGGTTCAGTTTCTGCGGGCTAGTACGGAGCATGCGCGTTTTCGCCATTGCTTCGTTTTCAGCCACGCGGCGGGGGTTCTTTTCCTTGCCCATGACTTACTTCCGCTTCGCTTTTTTGTCCGCGGCGTGACCGTAATAGGTACGAGTCGGAGAGTATTCACCGAACTTCTGACCGATCATGTCTTCCGAGACGTTGACGGGGATATGCTTCTGGCCGTTGTACACACCAAAGGTCAGACCCACGAACTGGGGCAGAATGGTGGAACGACGCGACCAGATTTTGATGACTTCGTTGCGGCCCGACTCGCGCGCTGCTTCGGCTTTTTTCAGCACGTAAGCATCGACGAAAGGACCCTTCCAAACAGAGCGAGACATAGATTAACGTCCCTTCTTCTTGGCGTGCCGCGAGCGGATGATCAGCTTCTGGGACGCTTTGTTCTTGTTGCGGGTACGCTTACCCTTGGTGTCCTTACCCCACGGAGTAACCGGCGTACGGCCACCCGAGGTACGACCTTCACCACCACCGTGCGGGTGATCGATCGGGTTCATTGCAACACCACGAACCGACGGACGAACGCCTTTGTGGCGCATACGACCGGCTTTACCGAGGTTCTGGTTCGAGTTGTCGGGGTTGGACACGGCACCAACGGTGGCCATGCATTCCTGACGGACCATGCGAAGCTCGCCCGAGCTCAGACGGATCTGAGCGTAGCCGCCATCGCGACCAACGAACTGAGCGTATGTACCGGCCGCACGTGCGATCTGACCGCCTTTGCCAGGCTTCATCTCGATGTTGTGGACGATGGTACCGATCGGCATGCCCGAGAACGGCATTGCGTTGCCCGGCTTGATGTCTGCCTTGGCGGATGCCACGACTTTGTCACCAACTGCCAGACGCTGCGGAGCCAGGATATATGCCTGCTCGCCGTCTTCGTATTTTACCAGTGCGATGAATGCGGTCCGGTTCGGGTCATATTCGATCCGCTCGACGGTTGCCGCGACATCAAATTTGTTCCGTTTGAAGTCAACGATCCGGTAGAGACGCTTTGCGCCACCGCCGCGGCGGCGTGAAGTGATCCGTCCGGTGTTGTTCCGGCCGCCCGATTTGGTCAAACCCTCTGTGAGAGACTTGACCGGACGTCCTTTCCAAAGCTCCGAACGGTCGATCAGCACCAGCCCGCGCTGGCCCGGCGTCGTCGGCTTGTACGACTTAAGTGCCATGCTTTCTGTCTTCCGTTTAGCAAGTGCAGGGAGTTTCCCTGCTATGTGATAGGCCCCCGTAGGTGCCAAGGGTATAGGGCCCCGAAGGTCCCCGGTTACAAATATCAGAGGCCCCGGAACGAATCCGAGGCCGCAAGATTGGGTGCATGTAGCAGTGTTGGGGGTGGGTGTCTACACCCTCATCCAAGATTGCATAATCTTTCTTTTTTCATCCCGGTGAAACGGTTGGCTTTGGTGCTATCCGTCTGCCTTCATCTCGGTATCGATCATGATTGTGATCGGCCCGGTTGAGAATGGTCCCACACCGAATTCCGTATGATCGATCTCACCCGTTGCCGAAAAGGCCACCCAATCGCCTTTGTAATACTCTATAGCGCTGCCCAAAGGATGCTCGCCCTGATGGGTCAGTGTGGCTTGCAGGGTTACTGGTTTGGTGACGCCATGAATGGTCAGATCTCCAGTCACGTCCGCCGTCGTATCGCCGGTCCGTTTGATTTCGGTGCTGACAAAAGTGATTTCGGGATAGGTTTCGACCTCAAAGAAATCAGCTGATTTGAGGTGGTCATCCAAGGGACCAAAGCCCGAAGCCAAACTGTTCGTTTCAATCGTCACGTTCAGCGTCGAGGCTTCCACATCTTCGGCATTTAGATCCAACGTGCCGTCTACTTTGGTAAACTCACCATGCTGGTTCGAGACACCTGCATGGCTCCAACCGAACCGGACTTCAGTATGCCCCTGATCGGTCTTATAGGTTTGTGCGGAAGCCGGTGTCACGACAAAGGTCAAGGCAACGGCGGCAATCATAGACTTTAAGGTCATGGTATTATTCCTTCATCCGGTAGACACTGGATTGTAGATGAATTTTCATCTATTAAAATCGAACCAAAACTGCAACCTGAAACAAAGCGAACACGAAGTTGTGAAGAACAATCTGCCAACAGAATTTGAGACAGAAATCTGGGTCGCAATGAACAGAGCCACCCGACGTATCCAGTCTGACATTGGTGCAGCCCTGAAGGAAGCCGGGCTACCACCCTTGAAATGGTACGATCTGCTTTGGTCAATTGAGCGGCACGGGGGTCAGTTGCGTCCGTATGAGCTTGCTCAAGACACCATATTCGAACAGTCAAACCTGTCCCATCTCAGCAAACGGTTAGCGGCAGAGGGATTGGTAGAGTTCGTAGAATTTGGTAGCGACCGACGAGGCAAAATTCTGAAAGTCACGGAAAAAGGCCAGGACTTACGAAAACGTATGTGGTCCATCTACGGCCCTATGCTGCACGAAAAAATGCGCGCGTTTGGCAGGGTGGACGGTTGGCAGACATTCATCGAGGCAGCGCAGGATCAAAGCAGTCCAGACTGATTGGCCCCAAGATGACTTGCATGTGGCCGCAACGCGTGTTGGAGCACAAAAAAGCCCCCGCCTTCGCGCAGGCTTTTCTCTCTCCCAAGACGGATCCGATCGGGGACTGGTCGATACGTCGATGGTGTCACCCTCTTCCAGGGTCACATATGCTTTTCTGACGTCTTTCCGGCGGACCAGATTCACCCCAAAGATCGCCTGCGACACAGCGGCTCGGACTCCACCGCGACCCTCTGCTTAAGCTTGATATGGCCCAGTACCTCGCGAAAGGCGCGGTGTTTAGGTTTGCCTTCCAGGTAATCCGCCAGTTTGAGCAGGTTGATCGGGTGCTTCGCAATCAATGCCTCGATCCGTTGCAGTGCATCGTCCAGCTCATAGTGATCCACGTACTGACAGGCCACCTGCGTGGGCGTCAGCAGGTAGTAGTCCTGCGGGCGTTTGTCAGTGTAACGCGTTATGTCGAAGGGCGACGCACCAAGGGCGTGGAACTTGGGGATGTGTACGCGCATATCGGCCTGAGGATGCTCCAACAACGTACCAGAGGTCTGACGAAACCCAAGCGGACCAAGCTTACCGACCACATGCTTGCGCATCGCCGGAGAGATCATGTCCACATCCGCCCGGTCATATTTCAGGTCATCGAACACCGACAGCAGCCCCAGCTTTTCATCAGCGATCTGAAAATAGGGCTCGTCGCTGAACGCCCGCATTTGCTCCAGCACCTGCGCACGCACAGTTTCAGGGTCTGAAACGAAATCGGCCCCGGCGGGTTGAACCGCCGAGGCCGTGAATAGTCGCAGTAAGCGTCGGATCAAAGACCGGTGCTCACGTCGATGGTGTTGCCCTCTTCCAGGGTCACATAAGCTTTTTTGACGTCTTTCCGACGGCCCAGCTGGCCGCGGAACCGCTTGACCTTGCCTTTGGTCACGGTGGTGTTCACCGCCTTGACCTTCACACCAAACAGCGCCTCAACGGCCTCTTTGATCTGCGGCTTGTTGCTGTCGATCGCCACTTCAAAGACAACCGCGCCGTTTTCGGACGCCATGGTCGACTTTTCGGTGATGATCGGCTTGCGGATCACGTCGTAGTGTTCTGCCTTCGCGCTCATTTCAGACGAGCCTCCAGTGCTTCGACAGCCGCTTTGGTGAGCACTAGGGTGTCACGCTTGAGGATGTCATAAACGTTTGCACCCATCGACGGCAGGATATCCAGACCTTCGATGTTGCGCGACGCCTTCAGGAAACCTTCGTTCACGGTCGCGCCGTCGATGACCAGAGCGCGTTTCCAGCCCAGGTTTGCAACCTGTTTGGCCAGAGCGGCGGTCTTGCCTTCGGCTTCGGCGTTCTCGATCACTACCAGTTCACCTGCCTTGGCTTTTGCCGACAGAGCGTGGCGCAGGCCAAGCTTGCGGAACTTTTTCGGCAGGTCGTGGCCGTGCGAACGAGGGGTCGGGCCCTTGTAGATACCACCCTTGCGGAAGATCGGCGCGTTGCGGTCACCATGGCGTGCGCCACCGGTGCCCTTCTGGCGGTAGATCTTCTTGGTCGAGTAGCTGGTTTCCGAGCGGGTCTTCACCTTGTGGGTGCCGGCCTGCGCGTTGTTGCGCTGCCAACGGACCACACGGTGCAGGATGTCCGCACGCGGCTCGAGACCGAACAGATCGGCGTTCAGCTCGATGTCGCCGGCTTTGCCGCCGTCCAGTTTGATTACATCAAGTTTCATGCTTCACCACCTTCCGCGGGAGCTTCTTCCGCAGGTGCTTCGGTTGCAGCCGATTTCACAGCAGCCGGGAAAGGCAGGCCTTCCGGTGCTTTCTTCTTCACGGCGTCCTTGACGGTAACCCAGCCCGATTTCGGTCCGGGAACGGCGCCTTTGATGAAGACCAGACCACGGTCGGCGTCGGTTTTGACGACTTCCAGGTTCTGGGTGGTGACACGGGCAGCACCCATGTGACCGGCCATCTTCTTGCCTTTGAAAACCTTGCCCGGGTCCTGACACTGACCGGTCGAACCGTGCGAACGGTGGCTGATCGAAACACCGTGCGAAGCGCGCAGACCACCGAAGTTGTGGCGCTTCATCGCACCGGCAAAGCCTTTACCGATCGAGGTACCCGAAACGTCAACTTTCTGACCTTCCAGGAAGTGTTCTGCCGAAATCTCGGCGCCCACATCAATCAGGCCATCTTCGGAGACGCGGAACTCGGCTAGCTTACGCTTGGGCTCAACCTTTGCAGCGGCATAGTGACCGCGCATGGCTTTCGAGGTGCGTTTTGCCTTGGCAGCACCGGCGCCCAGCTGAACGGCGGTGTAGCCGTCTTTGTCAGCGGTACGCTGTGCAACGACCTGCAGGTTGTCCAGGTGAAGAACGGTCACAGGGATCTGCTTGCCGTCTTCCATGAACAGGCGGGTCATGCCAACTTTTTTTGCGATAATACCAGAGCGCATAATCTATACCCTCCGATCTTACGACTGCAGCTTGATCTCGACGTCCACACCAGCAGCGAGGTCGAGCTTCATCAGCGCGTCAACGGTCTGGGGGGTCGGATCAACGATGTCGAGCAGACGCTTGTGCGTACGGATCTCGAACTGGTCGCGGGATTTCTTGTCAACGTGAGGGCCACGGAGAACCGTGAACTTCTCAATCTTGTTCGGCAGCGGGATCGGGCCGCGCACGTTCGCGCCGGTCCGCTTGGCAGTGTTGACAATCTCTTGCGTGCTGGCATCCAGAACGCGATAGTCAAATGCCTTCAGCCGAATACGGATGTTTTGGCTTTGCATATTAACAGCCTTTTATCAGGCGTTGAGGTTGAGAGGAGGATAGACGCGCATCGCCAACCCTCTTCGAACCCAAAAGGCGGGAATCACCCCGCCTTGATGTTCTTATTGAGAACTCGCGCGTATTAGTGGGGTTGGTGGGGTTTGGCAAGGGGGAAATGGCAAGTGCGAATGCAGAGGCTCATAAGCGGAACGTAGTTGCCGCGTTAGAACACTATCCGCTCGCCCACGGATAGTTTTGATCCAGATAAGCGTTTACTAGAGCCTGATACCTTTCAACACCTCTAATCCCCTCGAAGTCATCCTCTAGTTGACGCACTTTTGCGTCCCAAGCACGCATTTCTGGGTGATCGAATTGCAAGTCGTCTTCGGGCGCTTCTTCACTGTCGAAATCTAGTTGTCTGGCTCGACGTATCGTCTCAGCAAGTTCATCATCCCCCAGTCTTTGAATAACGTCAGCCAGACGGTCGAAGTCGCCGAGACCCCAATTGGCAAGTGTCCAACCTACACCTTCAGCATGCGGCCCAAAGGGAATCTCGATATTACTGCCAGCTTGAGCGATTTTCTCAGCCTCCGACCACTCATAATAGGGGTTTAATTCTGTGTTTTCGTGGGCGACTTTGTGCACAGCCCTAAACAACTCGCCACTTTTCGGGCGTTCGGCAAACACCATCTGAACCGGCGGATTTTTCCGCGCCTCGGCACGTTTCCAAGCATCCCTCATTATTCGATGCTCTGCTTTCAACCGGCGAGACCAGTACTCGGACCACGGATTAAGTCGATCCGAGCGTTTTGGTTTGCTGCGTAAAATGCCATCAAACTCGCTGAGGTACCTACGTTCGCGAAGCGTCAAAGACCTCAACCAGCGGAAACGCAAAACCCTCGGGGCTGACTTAATCCTTGCTACGATGAATGCCCAAGTCGTTAAGCCAATTAGTATTGTGCCGAAACAAAGCGCCAGAGCGATCAGTAGTTCCAAGTTAATACCCGTGATTTAACCATTGAGCTGCGCCGACTAGGATGAGCATCCGCAACTTTAACCGTCAACAGGATGGATGCAACTGCGCTTAAAGTTGCGACGAACAGGAGTGGCTATGCATCTCCGCAATACAGAAAAAGGTCACCAACCAGTCGGAACAGCGGCCTCAGTCAATGATTTTCGAAACAACGCCGGCGCCGACGGTGTGGCCGCCTTCGCGGATTGCGAAGCGCAGTCCGTTTTCCATCGCGATGGGCGCGATCAGCTCAACGCCGAACGATACGCATGTCCACCTCGGCTCCACTTTCAGTCTGTTTCAATCAACCTCAGACTAATTCCTCACTAACCAAGGCTCTTCGACCTTCATGCCTTGATAGACCGCGTGCAGGAAAAGATGAGCAATCACAGGGTCATTTGAGAATGGCGAGAATTGCAGATTTCCCTCTCTGACATCGCCTTCCGCTTCATAGACAACCTCGTCGCTCTTAATGGTTACCCGCACTTCGAGCTCTGCAAGCGTCTCAGGGTCAACCGCCGTGGGATCGTCCGACAGAATCACAAAGTCCGCGACCTTTCCAACTTCGATCGAGCCTTTTTCATTTTCCTCGAAATGCTGCCAGGCAGGCCAGATTGTCATGGCCTTCAGGGCGGTCATGACATCAACCCTCTGATGCGGCCCCAAAATATCACCGGACCGAGTACGGCGAGTGACGGTTGCGGCAAGGACCCGCATGCTGTCTGGAAACGCAACCGGAGCATCATGGTGTGTGCCAAACATCATGTCCCGCTCACGCAACCATCCTGTGGGGGAGATGTTGTCGGCATTCACCGGGCCGACCGTGTGATCCCGGTGCCAATCACCCCAATAGAAGGTGTGCATCGGGAAAAGTGACGGGAAAACACCCAGGCGCTTGAAGCTCGCGACCTGATCCTCCCTTAGAAACTGACCGTGTATCAGAACCGGTCGGTTGCCGGGGTCGCCATACTTTATCTGAGCCTCTTCGAGCGCGGCAATGAGCATGTCTGATGCCCCCTCACCGTTGGAATGCACAAGGATCTGAAATCCGTTTTCGTAACACCAGTTCACCGCGTCCTGGAGCTGCTCCATTGTAATGGCTGCATATCCTGCATACCCGGCAGCGTAATTTCCAACCGGATCATAATAGGGTCGATCCCGCAATGCCGTGAAACCTTGAGGCGAGCCGTCAATCGTAAGCTTACAGCCCCCGACCCGAACCCGGTCATCGTAGTCCTCTGAGGTGTTGGCACCAATAAATTCCCTGGCCTCAAGAACATCCGGAAACGCCACAACGTCGATTGGAAGCCCGTCTTCGGCCGCAACTTTCCTAAGAACTTCTACAATTTCACCAGAAGAACGGCCTTCTTGTCCGGTCGTATATCCAAACTTTGCCCAAAGTTCGGTTCCAGCTCGGGCGAAGGCAGCCAAACCATCCTCACCCAGATTTCCCAACATGGGCACGAGTACCGCAAAGAACGCATATTCTTCCAGTACGCCATTTGGTTCCCCGGCTTCATCGCGCTGAATCACTCCACCCGGAGGCGCTTCTGAAGCGGCTGTGATGCCAGCCAATTCCAAGGCTTTCGAGTTTGCGACCCCCAAGTGCCCAGACTGATGAATGATAATGACAGGCAAATCTTCGGACACTATGTCCAGCTCTTGCCGTGTAGGGTGGCGCAGTTCCTTTAGTTGAGCATTGTCATAACCAAAGCCAATGATCATTTTTACCTGTTCAACGGCCTGCGCATTTTCCTCGGCCCAGTCCGACAGCGTGGATTGTAGGCTGGCGATATCAACAACCTCGCCATCCGGTGGCGCGAGAAGGTTGGCGGACAGGGCCTGCAAGCCCCCCATGACGACATGCCCGTGGCTATCGACGAAACCCGGAAGCATCGCGCGCCCTTCCAAATCATAGGTTTCGGTTTCTTCCCCCTGGTGTGCCGACAAATCAGAAAGCGACCCCACCGCAAGAATGCGTCCATCTTTGACTGCGACAGCTTCGGCTGACGGAGCCATGTCGTTCATCGTAACGATTGGCCCCCCAAGATAGATCTTATCTGCGATTTGTTGTGAGGACGCTGAGGTGGATAAGAAAACAACTGCTGCGACAAGACAAACTGAACGAGTCGAGAAATGCATCTTATTACCTCTTTCTAATTGCAATGTCTCAATACGAAAGAAGTTAGCATTTCAGTTAGCTTAGGCAAAAAAGAAAAAGGGCGCCCCGAAGGACGCCCTTTCTTTGAGTGTTCGCTAGCGCGACTT
>NZ_WQCA01000011.1 GCF_013032445.1 Ruegeria arenilitoris
CTCTCAAATCACACCCTCAATCATTACAACACCCATAAACGCCGCAGTGAATTGACAAAACTACAACATCCCGACACGAGATACGGGCCCTGGTTACAAAAGGAATGAAACAATGAAGATTGCCGTCGCCGGTATCGGCTATGTGGGCTTGTCCAATGCGGTGCTGCTGGCACAAAACCACGAAATCGTGGCGTTGGATGTGTCCGAAGAACGCGTCGCCTTGCTGAACCAGCGCCAAAGTCCGATTCAGGATGCCGAAATCACTGAGTTTCTTTCTAACCGCACCCTGAACCTGACTGCCACGACTGACGCCGAAGCCGCCTATGCGGGGGCAGAATTCGTCATTGTAGCAACGCCCACCAATTACGATCCCCGCAGCAACTATTTCGACACCAGTTCGGTCGATACAGTGATTGAACAGGTAACGGCTCTGAACCCCGACGCCGTCATTGTGATCAAATCCACCATACCCGTGGGGTTTATTACCGAGGCCCGCGTACGGTTCGGCACCGACAACGTTATCTTCTCGCCCGAGTTCCTGCGCGAGGGGCGGGCACTCTATGACAACCTCCACCCCAGCCGTATCATCGTCGGTGAACGGTCAGACCGGGCAAAAACCTTTGCCGATCTTTTGCTGGAAGGGGCGGTGGAAAAGGATGTGCCGGTGCTATTCACCGATGCTGACGAGGCCGAGGCGATCAAGCTGTTCGCCAACACCTATCTTGCCATGCGCGTTGCCTTCTTCAACGAGTTGGACAGCTATTCCCTTGCCGGAGGCATGGACCCGCGCCAGATCATCGAAGGCGTCAGCCTCGACCCGCGCATCGGCGCGCATTACAATAACCCCTCGTTCGGCTA
Source organism: Ruegeria arenilitoris (assembly GCF_013032445.1). GTDB lineage: Bacteria > Pseudomonadota > Alphaproteobacteria > Rhodobacterales > Rhodobacteraceae > Ruegeria > Ruegeria arenilitoris_F. The sequence goes on from NZ_WQCA01000011.1 coordinate 859, forward strand.
TGGTGGTTACTGCCTGCCCAAGGATACCAAGCAGCTATTGGCCAATTACAACCACGTGCCGCAGAACCTGATCCGCGCCATCGTTGATGCCAATCGCACCCGCAAGAATTTCCTGAGCGATCAGATCCTGATGAAAGGGCCGAAGATCGTCGGGATCTACCGGCTGGTAATGAAAGAAGGCAGTGATAACTTCCGCCAAAGTTCGGTTCAGGGCATCATGAAACGGATCAAGGCCAAAGGCATTCAGGTCATCGTCTACGAACCTGCCCTAAGCGAGGATCACTTCTTTCATTCGCCGGTGATCCGAGACCTGGACGCGTTCAAACAGATGGCGGACCTCATCGTCGCAAACCGATTGTCGGACGACATACGCGACGTGAGCGACAAGGTCTTCACCCGAGACCTGTTCGGCGCTGATTAGTACTGAAGAACTCGACAGTGCGTATACCCGGTCCAAAACGCAGACCTGCCGCCCGGGAACAAGCGGCAGGTTTCGCTCCCGTTTAGATCACCACAAGGGCGTGGAGTCCCGGAACCACCGTGCCGAAGAATAGGCTTTTTTGATTTCGCGCAATCGGGGCCATTCAGGATTGTTGAATGCCCTGTCACCAAAAAGGCCTCCGTGCGGAGGCCTCTTGTCCTTTAAGCCTTGGTATTGAACCTGGCCGGGGGTCAATTTGCGCTTGCGGTCAGCCCTTCGCGCCCTGACCACGTGCGTAGATATCCTCGTAGCGTACGATATCGTCCTCGCCCAAATAGGTGCCGGTTTGAACCTCGATCAGTACCATAGGCACTTGGCCAGGGTTTTCCATCCGGTGCACGGCCCCCAGAGGGATGTACACGGATTGGTTCTCGGTCACCAGCTGCTCATGATCGTCAATCTTCACTAGGGCTGTGCCTTCAACTACGATCCAGTGCTCGGATCGGTGGAAGTGGCTTTGCAAACTCAGCGAGGCACCCGGGTGGACATGGATGCGTTTCACCTGAAAGCGCTCGCCCACCACAAGGCTTTCGAACCAGCCCCAGGGCCGGTGATCCTTGGGGAAGGCCGTAGCCTGCGGCGCACCTTTTTCCTTCAGCGCGGTCACGGCTTTCTTGACATCCTGAGCCCGCGAGGAATCCGCCACCAGCACCGCATCGTTCATCGCCACTGCAATGATATTTTCCAGACCGATACCAACCAGTTCCATCTGGTCACTATCCGACCGCAAAAGCGTGTTTTGGCACTCGATTGCAGTCGCATCGCCACTGATCACCACGCCATCGGCATCCGGCCCGCTTTCACGCCAAACGGCATCCCAACCACCAAGATCGGACCAGGCGGCGTCAAACGGCACAACCGAAAGGTTGTCTGCTTTTTCCATTACCGCGTAGTCAATCGAGATATCTTCAGCCTGACCCCAAGGTTCGGGGTTCAGACGCAGAAAGCCCAAATCCGGCGTGGCTGTTTCAACCGCCGCTTCAACCGGCGTCATCAGTTCCGGCGCGTAGGTCCGGAACGCAGCAATCATATCTGCCGCACGGAACAGGAAAATCCCGGCGTTCCACTTGAAGTTGCCGGCCGCAAGCATCTCGGTCGCGCGGGCTCGGTTCGGTTTTTCGACAAACTTCTTCAGCGGGACTGGGGACCCGTCAGTATTGGCCGCGCTTGTCAGTTCGAGATACCCGTAAGCGGTTTCAGGATGCGTTGGTGTGATCCCGAAGGTCACCAATTGCCCCTGCGCCACAGCCTCCAACCCGCACGCAATGGCAGCGTGGAACGCGGCCTTGTCGGGAACAACATGATCAGACGGGGCCACCAACAGTACCGCGTCCGGATCTTCCGCCACCGCACGCAGGGCAGCGGCCAGAACCGCCGGTGCGGTATTGCGGCCCTCGGGCTCGATGAGAATAGCGCCGGGGTCGATTCCAACCGCCTGCAATTGCTCAACAACGATAAAGCGGAAGTCCGAATTCGTCAGAACAACAGGTGCTGTAAAACTCAGGTTGCCCGTCGCGCCGGACAGGCGGCGTGCCGAGGATTGAAAAAGGGTCTCCTCACCCACCAACGGGACGAATTGTTTGGGATAGCTTTTCCGGGACAACGGCCAAAGACGTGTTCCGGACCCTCCACAGAGGAGGACAGGAGTGATCAACATAATAAGCTCAAAATCCGATCTGCTTTCATTGGTCCTAATAAATGCGATTTGCTGAGATAAGGCTAGTGGCGGATTCGATCGGAAAAAGACCTGTTACCATCGCTAAAGTGTCAGACCTTCAAGGATAGGCCGACAAGAACTTGGGCTCGGTTCCGTCCAGGCAAACCGCACTCAGCACACCCGTGGCGAAGGCTCCGGTATCAATGGCAATTCGTCCCTTTTTCGCTCCGGGCGTTCCGACAATCGTATGCCCATGCACAACCCAGACACCGTCGCGCCGCGTCTTCGACTGAAACGATGGATGCCCCCAGATGAGAGTCTTGGCCGACTGCTCTCTGGGCGGAGCGTAAGGGTCAGCACCAGCGTGAACAACAAGGACGTTGCCCGACATTTCCCAGGTCTTCAAACCCGCAACCCATTGGCACAGCGCGTCACCCATCGCTTCTTGCAACCTGTCCCGACAGTCCGTCAATTCGTCACTGCTCATCTCAGAGCGCGCCCCGTGTACACCGAATGAGGCCAGAGTTTGCAATCCACCAAAACGCAACCAACGCAGGCCCTGCCCCGTGGGATCCTTCAGAAATCGAAGCAGCATTTCTTCGTGGTTCCCCATCAGACAAGTCAGGTCTGAACGAGCACTGATCAGGCGCAGGACCTCGGCGCTGTGCTCTCCGCGATCGACGTAGTCACCCACCAAAATGATCCGGTGGCCCTGTGGTACCTCAGACAACAGCTTTTCAAGCTGCACGAGGCAACCGTGCACATCTCCGATCACGCAAAGTGGAACGTCTGGGTTCGGTGGCAAGAAGTCGCCACGACGCATAAACCGTTGGAAAAGCGATGTCAGCACGAAGCGCTGGTCTCCTGACTTGTGGTCACGTCAGTTCCCACCACGAAAATCCGACGTTGGTTCTCGGCTTGAAAATAGATACCTGCGCTCTGGCCTGTGGGCAAGTTCGACGTCAGGCGGCTCGACAAGCTGGTACGCCCATACGTATGAGTTCGCTACCTTTGACTTTGTGGACTCCGTTGATGCGTTTACGCGCCGTGTTCATGAACCACGATTTCAGTGGCTCCGGATAGTAGTCAGCCATGACTTTGCTGAAATACTCGAAATCCTCGGGCGCGAGTTTGCGACCGCCACGCGACGGACCGTGAAATCCAAAGGTCGTATTCGGATCCACGCAGGTTTCGGGTAGCCCGAGAAACATCGTGCATGTTGAATAGCAGACGCGCCCACGTATCTCGACCTTGATACCGTGGACCTTAAGGTTTTCAAGTTCTGCCAATCGGTCATGCAAATATCCGCCACGGTCACTGCCCACGACCAACAACTGCTGCGCCTCAACACCTGAAGGTGCACTCAGGGTAGAAATCATCACCGCCGCAGCCAGGAAAGCTGAAACGAACCGGGAGGCTCTGCCATTAAAAGGGTTTTTGGCATGCAGTGACGCTTTGACTAAAGTATCGATCAGGCTTGGCACAGTCAGTTCTCCAGTTCCAGAGTTGGTCTGGATCAAAACTAGAAAGCTGCGACGCCTCAGCCGTGTGCGCCGTGTGGTAAAATTTTGCCTTAAATACTTGTTTTAATTAAATTTTTACTAAATTTTTCGGCTTCCTGTTTCTAAGTTACTATGTCGTAAGTGTTGCACTTGGCCCTTCCAAGGCAGCTTCCGGCACAACACCGCTGTAGTATTGAAGCCCAAACGCAGAATGCTCCCTTTTGGGCTTTAACTGTTTGTTTTTAAACCTAGAAGATTGGTTTCGGGAGTAGGACTTGGCCTTTGCTGAACGTCAACGAAACTCCTTTTCTAGGGAAGCCTGTCGGCTCGGTCTTTTGCTGCATTTTGACAAGACTGTTTTCGACAAATGACCGCTGTGTCCGGCATTACTAGCGATCATGAACCCGGATCAAGTATCCGCAACAAGTCCATAGCGGTAATTGGCCTCGCAGCGGAAGACCTTGCTCGGCGGCTGAGACGTCAGGAATGGTTGCGGCTATTATTATTTCCGAAGCTTTAATCCTATATATTGAAGGCGCGAGTTCGCTCTGACTCTGGCGAATGAAAAGTTTGCCTGTAACCCACACAGGGTCATCTGAGACACTTCTTCGACATGTGTCACCTATCGGGGTACAGGAAGCATCTAAGGCATTGAAAGAAAATACTTTGTTAGATTAGTCTGGCGACCCCGGCAGGATTCGAACCTGCAACCTGCCCCTTAGGAGGGGGCTGCTCTATCCAGTTGAGCCACGGGGCCGCGCAAGGTCCTCTGTAACGCGGTTTTTTTGGGATGTCATGAGTTTTGCACAACAGTTGTAAAACACGTCGTGTTCACGCTACCATCGGGCAAAACAACAGCGCAGGTGCCCTCCGTGACAACAGAAACAAAACGCCCGCTTACCCTTCGCGACGTGTCTGAGGCTTCGGGAGTTTCCGAGATGACAGTGAGCCGGGTGCTAAGAAACCGAGGCGACGTGTCTGACGCCACACGCACCCGTGTTCTGGCCGCCGCGAAAGAGCTGGGGTATGTGCCCAACAAGATCGCTGGCGCTTTGGCGTCAAGCCGGGTCAATCTGGTTGCGGTGATCATCCCGTCGTTGTCGAACATGGTGTTCCCCGAGGTTCTGACCGGCATCAATCAGGTGTTGGAAGATACCGAACTGCAACCGGTTGTCGGCGTCACCGATTACCTGCCTGAGAAGGAAGAAAAAGTCCTGTACGAGATGCTTTCATGGCGGCCTTCAGGCGTAATCATCGCAGGGCTTGAGCATACGGAAGCGGCGCGCGCCATGTTGGATTCGGCGGGTATCCCGGTGGTTGAGATCATGGATACCGACGGCAAGCCGGTGGACGCGATGGTTGGTATTTCGCACCGGCGCGCCGGTCGTGAAATGGCCGAGGCAATCCTGAAGGCGGGTTACGAACATATCGGCTTTATGGGCACCAAGATGCCGCTGGACCACCGTGCGCGGAAGCGGTTCGAAGGCTTCACCGAAGTTCTGGGCAAGAACGGGATAGAGATCGAAGATCGGGAGTTCTATTCCGGCGGTTCGGCCCTGGCCAAGGGGCGCGAGATGACACAGGCCATGCTGGAGCGTTCGCCCGAGCTGGATTTCCTGTATTATTCCAATGACATGATCGGCGCTGGCGGCTTGCTGTATCTGTTGGAACAAGGCATCGAGGTGCCGGGGCAGATCGGTCTGGCCGGTTTCAACAATGTCGAACTGCTGCAGGGCTTGCCGCGTAAGCTGGCCACGATGGATGCCTGCCGGTTGGAAATCGGGCGCAAGGCGGCCGAGATCATCTCCGGACAACTGGCCGAGCCGGAGGCCGAATTCGACACCCGCGTGACCCTGACCCCCAAGATCAGCTATGGCGATACGCTGAAACGGCGCTGACGCCGTGGCGCTGCAACGGCTAGACAACAAGGTGGCCCGTGCGCTGTTCATGGACCGTCATGCGCTGGCCGAACAGCCTTCGGGCGGGGCCAAAGGGGCTGACCTGCTGGATCTGATCCACCGGCTGGGTTTTGTGCAGCTGGACAGCATCAACACGGTCGCACGTGCTCATGACATGATCCTGTTTTCGCGGCGACCATCCTATCGCGCGAATAATCTCAAACACCTCTATGAGCGCGACAAGGCGCTGTTCGAGCACTGGACCCATGACGCCGCGGTCATTCCGATGGAGTTCTATCCCCATTGGCATCTGAGGTTTCAACGGGACGAAACGCTGCTGAAATCCCGCTGGAAAAACTGGCGTCGGGACGGGTTCGAACAGCAATTCGCCACCGTTCTGCAGCATATCCGCGACCACGGGCCGGTATCGTCCTCGGATGTGGGCAAGGACGAAAAGAAAGGGTCCGGCGGGTGGTGGGACTGGCATCCGTCCAAAACCGCGCTGGAGTTTCTGTGGCGGTCCGGTGCGTTGACGGTAATTGGCCGCAACGGGTTTCAAAAACGCTACGATCTGACCGAACGAGTGATCGACACACATCTGTGCCCGGGCAACATGGCCTGCGACGCTCAGGCAACCGTGGATTGGCTGTGCAACTCCGCATTGGACCGGTTGGGATTTGCGACATCGGGAGAATTAGCCGCCTTCTGGGACACGGTCAGCGTGACCGAGGCGAAAAACTGGTGCGAAAAGGGTCTAACACAGGGATTTTTGGAGGAAATCGAAGTCACCTGTGCCAATGGGCAGGTGCGGAAACAGTTGGCCCGCCCAGGGTTGAGCAGAGCTGACACGCCCGTTCCGCCGGGCCGTATCCGGGTGCTTAGCCCGTTCGATCCAATGCTGCGCGACCGTAACCGAGCCGAGCGGCTCTTCGGGTTTCACTATCGGATTGAGGTGTTTGTTCCCGCCGCCAAGCGGACCTATGGTTATTACGTTTTTCCGCTACTGGAAGGCGACAAAATGGTCGGTCGTATCGACATGAAGGCCCAGCGGGACCGAGGTGTCCTGCTGGTTAGCGCGTTGTGGCCGGAGCGATCCGTTCGCTGGTCAGATGCCCGCACCCGGAGGCTGCAATCGGAACTGGATCGGGTCCGGCGTTTTGCCGGGCTGGACGATGTGGAATTCGCCAAAGACTGGCTGAAAACCTTTAAATAGGGTCTATTCCGCACCCGCCAACGTGAAAATGACCGGCTGCAGCCCATCAATGCCGCCCTCGATCACATCACCGGCCTGCACCGGGCCAACACCGGCGGGCGTGCCGGTCAGGATCAGGTCTCCGGGTCGCAGATGGTAATAGCCGGACAGATAGCTGATGATTTCGTCGATCTTCCAGATCAGCTCACTCAACGTGGCATCCTGACGGATTTCACCATTCACGCTCAGTTGAATGCGGGTGTCGTCCCGTGGCGACCAATCCGCAGCTAGGGTCAATGGTGCAAACACTGCACCGGCCTCAAGGTCCTTGCCCAGATCCCAAGGACGCTGCTTGTTGCGCTCGCGAATTTGCAAGTCTCGGCGAGTCATGTCGAGCGCACAACCATAAGCGTAAACTGCATCCCAGGCCTGTGCGCTGGTGGCGCGGAAGACGGGTTTGCCGATGGCGACGGCAAGCTCCATCTCGTGGTGGAAGTCTTCGGTTCCCGGCAGGTAGCGCACGGTTGCCCCGGTCAATACCGCATTTGGGGCGGATTTGGTAAAATAGAACGGCGCTTCGCGATCGACTTCGTGCCCCATCTCGGCTGCGTGTGCCGCATAGTTTCGGCCGACACAGAAAATCCGGCCTACTGGATAAGCCGCCTGCTGCCCCTGAACCGGAATGGCAATCTGTTCGGGAAGAGTAAACAGAGTGTCTCGCATACCGACCCCTTTAAATTCAAGTATCGCGCATCTTAATGCAGCGATCTGACAGGGCAAGACACCCGCCTTGCACATAACTGCTAACGGGCTGCAAGTCAGTCTTGGGACCGTAAGAATCCGACCCATGTCTGATCACAATCCGGGTGCTGTGTCTTGGAAATCACAGAAACAATGCTAAGTTGAGGAATGGCAAAGCGAGAGGTTCGGCACATCGGGGTGCCGCGCTTTGGCCGCCGCTCACAGGTACGGCGGGGGAATAAAACCCGTCTGACGTCAAGACATCCCATTCATCTGCGAACCGCGCGGATGTATTGGATGCGAATACTTCAGAGAACTACGGCGAAAGACCACACCCCCTGAGTCTTTGCGCCACATAGTCGGTTTATTCAGTCCGGCGTGTTCTCTGAATCGCAGGCTGGACCGTCGGGACCTCTTCGACGCAACCGGCCTCGGGCCAGGCAATCAATCCAGTACACGTCTGGCCGCCCCGCCGGAGAAAATGCCTATCTCCGGCGGGGTTCGTGCGTCAGGTGTCACGTTTCCAGATCACGCAATTCATTGAGCAGGTCCAGCAAAGCCTCATGGCGTTCCGGACCCAACTTGGCGCGCAAATCCTCGGCCATATGAATGGTGACCTGAATATTGTCGCGAATAATCTGCTTCCCGTTGGCTGAGATGTCGACGATCTGACGGCGTTTGTCGCCGGGGTGGGTTTCCCTGAGGATCAGCCCCTTTGCTTCGAGCTTTTGCAGAATGCGGGTAAGGCTGGGCAACAGCAGGCACGCGCGGTCAGCAAGATGGGTCGGCTCTTGCGGGCCTTCTTCATCCAGAACGCGCAGCACGCGCCATTGCTGTTCGGTTACGCCGACATCCGCCAGCATCTTGCGAATAGGCCCCATGACCCGTTCTCTGGCCCGCAGGAGTGCAATGGGCAATGAACGTGACGTCAATGGTACTTCATTGGTCATAAGGAATTTTCACCGAATTCACGCGATACTGCAACGGGCCAATCTTTTCCTCGTTGTAATGTTACCATTCGCCTTTATTAGAGTCTTTCGAGTTGACGTGCATTGAGTCAATGCAATCTAAATTTAGTAAACATAGCAATTAATATTGACCCTTGGCGCTAAATAGCCATGACTGGCACAATGAAGAAATTCAGCCTGGGGCAAATCCGGGTCTGACAGATATCCGAGGTTTGGCATGAAGTGGGATGAGTTCACCGAATGGGGTAAAAAAATTTCCGAATGGGCGCAGGACTACCACTTGACTGTAGGGGACAAACCCGTGCGCGCCCGGACCGAACCGGGTGAGATTCTGAACGCCCTGCCCGCTCAACCGCCGGAGCAGGCGCAGGCGATGGAGGACATCTTCCGCGACTTTGAAGATATCGTGATGCCGGGGATCACCCATTGGCAACACCCCCGATTTTTCGCCTATTTCAATGCCAACACGTCACCCCCATCGGTTCTGGCAGAGTTCCTGACCAGCGCCATCGCGCCGCAATGCATGTTGTGGCAGACCTCGCCCGCCGCGACCGAAATGGAGACGCGGATGATGGACTGGCTGCGTCAAGCGCTGGACCTATCCGAGGGGTTTGCCGGCGTCATACAGGACTCTGCTTCCTCAGCAACGCTGGCCGCAGTTCTGACCATGCGGGAAAAGGCGTTGAACTGGCAGGGCAACCAGCAGGGATTGTTCGGGCAGAAACCGCTGCGCGTCTATTGCTCGGCCGAGGTGCACACCTCGGTGGATCGCGCCATCTGGGTGGCCGGGATCGGACAGGACAATCTGGTGCGTATCCCGATCAAAGGCGACTGGCGCGGCATGGACCCCGCGGCGCTGGAAACGGCGATTCAGGCCGATTTAGACTCTGGTTTGCAACCTGCGGGCGTCATTCTCTGTGTCGGCGGGACCGGCACCGGGGCAACCGATCCGGTGGATGAATGTCTGAAGATCGCGCAGAAGTACGGGCTTTATTCGCATGTAGACGCGGCCTGGGCCGGGTCGGCGATGATCTGTCCGGAATACCGCCACTATTGGCCCGGGATCGCGCAGGCTGACAGCATCGTGTTCAACCCGCATAAGTGGCTGGGCGTGCAGTTCGACTGCTGCGCGCATTTCCTGAAAAACCCCGACGATCTGGTACAGACACTGGCAATCAGCCCGGAATACCTCAAGACGCATGGCAAGGACGGGATCATCAATTATTCGGAATGGTCGGTTCCTCTGGGCCGCCGGTTCCGGGCGCTGAAACTGTGGTTCGTGCTGCGCGCCTATGGGCTGGAGGGGCTGCGCGACCGGCTGCGCAACCATGTGAACTGGTCTAACGATCTGCATGACCGGCTGGCAGCCGAGCCGGATTTCCAGATCGTCACCCCGCCAATGTGGTCGCTTTGGACCTTCCGCTACACCCCCGATGGGCACACGGATCTGGACGACCTGAACCTGCGGCTGATCAATGCAATCAACGATGATGGCCGCATCTATCTGACCCAGACCCGAGTCGATGGTGATCTGGTAATCCGCTTTCAGGCTGGTCAGTTCGAAACCACCGAGGATGACGTCCGCATGGCCTATGATGTCATCACCGAAATTGCCCGTTCACTCACCTAGAGGTTCCCAAATGGCTGCGCCCACAAACACGTTCAAACAGGCTTTAATCAAGGGAAAGCGCGTGATTGGCTGCTGGAACAGCTTTGCCGAACCCGTCGCGGCCGAGATCATGGGTACCGCCGGGTTTGACTGGCTGGTTGTGGATGGGGAACACGCGCCGAACGACATCCGTTCGCTGCGGGATCAACTGATGGCACTGGCGGCCAGCCCGTCGCATCCGGTGGTGCGGGTACCGGTGGGCGATACGGCGCTGATCAAGATGGTGCTGGATATCGGCGCACAAACCATTCTGGTGCCGATGGTCAACAGCGCCGAACAGGCGCGCGAACTGGTGCGGGCCTGCCGCTATCCGCCTGAAGGGCTGCGCGGGGTTGGCGCTGGCGCAGCGCGGGCCACGGGATATGGCTCGGTCACGGACTACATTCAGACCGCCGATGAGCAGATTTGTCTGCTGGTGCAGGTCGAAAACCGCGCCGGGATGGCGGCGCTAGACGATATTTTGCAGGTCGAGGGCGTCGACGGCGTGTTCATCGGCCCGGCGGATCTGTCCACTGATATGGGGTTTCAGGGCAACAGCGCCGCCCCCGAGGTCCGTGCCACCATCGCTGATGCCATAACGCGGATCAATGCGGCAGGCAAAGCGCCCGGCATTTTGGGCACCAATGACGAAGCCAACCAGGCCTATCTTGAGATGGGTGCGCAATTTCTGGCAGTGGGGATCGACGTGATGCTGCTGGCGCAAGCTGCGCGGGCCCTAGCGGCACAATGGAAGGCAAAATAACGCCCTAACCCTGCATTGCGGCGGCGGCCTGTGCATACCCGCCTGAGGCACCATCGACGAAATGAACATGGTCATCCCGCATGGCCGAGGGCACAAAACAGGTCATCATCGCCTCATCCTGTGCGTGCAGCCCATAGCGGACCTTGCCCTGTTCGCGCGCCTGTTCCAGCATGATCTTGATTTGTTTGAGCGTAGCCGGATCGCAATCCAGCGTCATCTTCAGCCCGTCATCGAACTTGCGAAAATCGGCGTTGCGGCTGACCATGTGTTTGTAATGCCCGGGATCGAACTCACCCAGCTGTTTGCCGGTTTTGAACAACAGCGCGATCAGCAGGTTTTGCCCCAGCAGCTTTATCCTTTGTCCAAGCAGGTTGCGCCCCGCGCGCGAGACTCGGGCGTCCAACTCGACATCCGGCGGTGGCCAGCTGATCGGAGGGCCGCTTTCCGGCACCGGGTGGCCTGCGCGCTCCAACCGTTCCGAGGCCGTCAGAACCGACCGAGCCAGGTCTGCAAAATCGCTCTCGGTCGATTTCTGCGTCGGCTGGACTACAAGCGAGACAATCTGACCGTGACGCGCTTTGCTGTTGGACCAACGGCAGGACAGACCGGTCAGTTCGGGCAAGGCGCCCGGATCGGCGGGTGGCACCTCAAACGCGCCGGATTTCATCTGCGCTTCGGCCCAGACCAGCCCGCCGCCCGAGAACATGGCGTAGTCCACCCCGTCCGATGGCGCATAGCGCGCGACCCGCAGGTCCTTACCCGCAAGTCGGATTTCGGACACCGGCACCAATGCCCCGCGCAGCGTGATCGAGAATTCTTCGTCGGCCCAGCGCCGCAACTCGGCCAAAACGGTTCGAGCAGTGTCAACGGCGCTTGCGGGCACGGCAAACCCAGCCCCGTCGCCACCAAAGACATAGGGAAACTCCTGCCCTTTCAGCGCGTTGATCATGGCCGAGATCACTGCCGCGCCCACCATGTTGACGGTTTTATAGCGGCCCCGCGCGATCTCACCCGTGGAATCGACGATATCGGCCACGCCCAGCACCCAGTCACCGGGCACAGGCGTAAACCGCGCTGGCTGCGCCAGGCTGGTGAAGTCCCGCTGTCGGGGAAGGCTGTCATAAAAGGCGGCCTGTGCGTCTTTCATCGGCACCTCGGGGTGATGGGTCTTGGAACAGATAGCCCGAATGTGAACGCTGTCCGGTGAAAACAGTATAGCACACAAGCTTGTGTGGCGCACCGGGACGTGCCAAGCATTTCCGCGCAACCTGGGGAGGAAGGGGCAGTTCATGAAGGCAGGTCTGGTGGTCTTGTGCCTGGGCTATGTGCTCAGCCAGTTTTTTCGCGCCTTTCTGGCGGTGCTGAGCGTTGATCTCGGTCGTGATATCGGCGCCACACCCGAGGATCTGGCCTTTGCTTCGGGGCTTTGGTTTCTGGTCTTTGCGGCGATGCAGCTGCCGGTGGGCTGGGCGCTGGATCAGATCGGACCGCGCCTGACGGCAGCGGCGTTGCTACTGGTCGGCGGCGCGGGCGGTGCCGCGTTGTTCGCCGTGGCCAGCACGCCGTTTCATATCGCGATTGCGATGGGGCTGATCGGGGTCGGGTGCTCTCCGGTGCTGATGGCGTCGTACTACATCTTTGCGCGGGAATACCCGCCTGCGCGGTTTGCGACGCTGGCTGCGGTGATGCTGGGCGTCGGGTCGGTTGGCAATCTGGTGGCCTCTTACCCCACCGCGCTGGCGGTCGAGCTGATGGGCTGGCGCGCGACGATGTGGGTGCTGGCGCTGTTCTCGGGCGCCATTGCGCTGGGCATCTGGATCACCGTGCATGATCCCAAACGGGTTGAGACCGAGCACCGGGGATCGGTACTGGATCTGCTGAAAGAGCCCGCTTTGTGGGCGATCCTGCCGCTGATGCTGGTGGCTTATGCACCCTCGGCCGCGACGCGCGGCCTATGGGCCGGGCCTTACTTGAGCGATATCTTCGCCCTCAGCACCACGCAGATCGGTACGGCGACGCTGATCATGGGGGCCGCGATGATTGCCGGGACCTTTGTCTATGGCCCGCTTGACCGGATGTTGGGTACGCGGAAATGGGTGATCTTCGGTGGCAATGCGCTGGGCACGGCGGCGCTGGTTCTGCTGTGCTTGTGGATCGATAACGCAGTCTGGCTGGCGGTGGTGCTGATGGCTGTGATCGGATTCATGGGGGCCAGCTTTCCGGTCATCATGGCCCATGGCCGCGCCTTTGTGGCGCCACATCTGGTCGGACGTGGCATGACCCTTCTGAATCTCTTCGGCATCGGCGGCGTTGGTATCGCGCAATTCGTCACGGGCCGCATCCATGCGGCCACGGTGGACATCAGCCCAACCGCGCCCTACACAGCGATATTCGGCTTTTTCGCGGTCACGCTTGCCATTGGCTGTGTGATTTACATGTTCAGCCGGGACAATGTGGACTGACATCAAAAGTGGAGAGCGCTGTGCAGGAAATCGAGGTGATCGCGCCAAACCTGAAACACAGCCTGTCAGGTGTCACGACAACGGTCATCCGCCTGCTGCCAATCCAGAAAGAGATGATCGGTATTGTCGCTACGGGGCCTGGCCTGCCTGAGGATTTGCCCCATATCAGACTGATCAAAGTTCCGTTTCTATCCAATCGCCGACTGCGTATCTGGCATGCGCGCCGCAACACCGAAATGCTGATGGGCCTGTTCCTGCGTTACGTCCTGCGCCGGAACCTGAAGTTGCTGTTCACTTCAGCCGCACAACGAGATCATTCCGGGTTCACCAAGTGGCTGATCTCGAAAATGGATGCACTGATCGCCACAACACCACAAGCGGCCTCATTCCTGAAACACCCGTCGACAGTAATCATGCACGGCGTGAACACCGAACTGTTTCACCCTGCTGACGACAAGCAGACACTGCGTGACAAGCTGGGGTTGCCCGGCGGCACGCTGATTGGGTGTTTCGGTCGTATTCGTCCACAGAAGGGTGTTGATTTGTTGGTGGACGCAGCGATTGAAGTGCTGCCCTCCTTTCCGAATGCCAAGATCGTTTTTACCGGCAATGCGACGAAAGAGTTCGAATCCTTCCAGCGTGAGCAGGAAGCCAAGCTTAAACAGGCCGGGTTGGCCGACCGGGTGAAGTTTTTGGGCGAACGCCCATGGGAGGAAATCGTCGAGACCTATCGCGCGCTGGACCTGTTCGTCGCCCCAGCCCGCCACGAAGGCTTTGGCCTGACCCCTCTCGAAGCGATGGCTTCGGGCGTGCCTGCCATCGCCTGCCACGATGTCGGTGCATTCAGCGCGCAGATCAAAGATGGTGAGACCGGTCGTCTGATCGAAAAAGACAACGCCGCAGCTCTGGCCAATGCGCTTGCCCAAATGCTGGAAGACCCGGATCAATTGGCGACTGAGGGGCGAGCGGCCCGAACGCATGTCGAACAGAATTTTCGAATCGAGGGCGAGGCCGAAGCCATCGTAAAAGTCTACAGATCGCTGCTGAACACCGCCTAAGTCGCACCGAACCGTATCAATTCGCCGTTAATCCTGAAAATTGGAACTGAAAACCCTTTTTTCTTTGCTGCAACGCGGCTATGAACGCGCGTCCTTAACTTTGGAGACATGAAATGGGCTATCGCGTCGTTGTCGCCGGCGCCACGGGTAACGTGGGCCGCGAAATGCTGAACATTCTGGCAGAACGCCAGTTCCCAGTCGATGAGCTCGCCGTTCTGGCAAGCCGTCGTTCGCTGGGCACAGAAGTAAGCTTTGGCGACAAGACACTGACAACCCAGGACATCGATACCTTCGATTTCACCGGTTGGGACATGGCGCTATTCGCCATCGGCTCGGACGCAACCAAGGTCTACGCCCCCAAGGCGGCGGCCGCTGGCTGCGTGGTGATCGATAACTCATCGCTCTATCGCTATGACCCGGAGATTCCGCTGATCGTGCCGGAATGTAACCCCGAGGCGATCCACGACTACAAAAACATGAACATCATCGCCAACCCCAACTGCTCGACCGCGCAGATGGTTGTCGCGCTGAAACCGCTGCATGACCGTGCCAAGATCAAGCGCGTTGTCGTGTCGACCTATCAGTCGGTTTCGGGTGCCGGTAAAGAGGGCATGGACGAGCTGTGGGATCAGACCAAAGCGGTCTACAACCCGACCACCGAAGTTGAACCGAAGAAGTTCCAGAAGCAGATCGCCTTCAACGTCATTCCGCAGATCGATGTCTTCATGGAAGACGGCTCGACCAAGGAAGAGTGGAAGATGGTTGTGGAAACCAAGAAGATCGTCGACCCGTCGATCAAGGTCACGGCCACCTGTGTCCGCGTACCGGTTTTCGTCGGCCATTCCGAGGCCGTGAACATCGAGTTCGAGGAATTCCTGGACGAAGACGAAGCCCGCGACATCCTGCGCGAAGCACCGGGCATCATGGTGATCGACAAGCGCGAAGCTGGCGGCTACGTCTCGCCGGTCGAATGCGCGGGCGACTTTGCCACGTTCATCAGCCGTATCCGTCAGGACTCGACCGTTGAGAACGGCATCAACCTGTGGTGCGTCTCGGACAATCTGCGCAAGGGTGCTGCCCTGAACGCGGTCCAAATCGCCGAGCTGCTGGGCCGTGAGGTTCTGAAAAAGGGCTGAGGTTGAAACTCAGGAAATCAAAGAAACCCCGCCGTACCACCGGCGGGGTTTTTTTGTTTCTCCGAAAAGACTTAGATTATGTCCGCATTGGTCACGCGCACAAGCGACCCAAACAAGTTCAGATCAGAAAGACACAGTTCAAGTGAGGTTCCTAGTCCTATTACTGGTCATTCTGATCCTGATTGGGTTTGTCACCACCCTCATTCGGTTTTTCCTGTTCCTAGCCTCTTTTTCGAGCCTGATTTTCGCCTCGAACAGCACCAGCATTGACAGGCCCTCTGAGAGCATTCTGACCGGCGGTTGCGGATCTGTATGGCGGGTATTGCGCTACAAAGGGAATGCAAACGCAAGTCAGGAGCTTTTCAGAAACGCAGTGCTTTTCTTCGGGCCCTTCGCGATGACTATGGTTTTGTCCTACCTCTTGTTCGAGTTGAACGCGAAACACTGAGTCCTTGGGATAACGCAAACATCCCAAGATGGAACTGTGACTGGCATTTGTGGCGAGAGGAACTGACGAGCCGACAGAATTTTTCTGCCGCGCTCAACTTTACAACGCTTGCCCTTCGCCATCAAAAAACTGCAGCTTCTCCGGCGCAAAGTGCAGACCGATCTTTGAACCAGCCTTGATCTCGGTATCGCCACCAAGGCGGACAGTGACTTTCTCCTCGGTTCCGCAATCAACGATGACGAACATATCGGCGCCGAGGTATTCGACCACCTCGACCAGCCCGTCGCTGTGACCTGCGCCGGGTTCGACCACGTTGATATGTTCCGGGCGGATGCCCAACATCGTGGCCGCGCCGGTGCGATCAAACGGGCCGCTGCCGCCGTTTTCAAGGCGGAAGCGATCTCCGGCCACGGTGCAGGGCAGGACGTTCATTTTCGGGCTGCCGATGAACTGCGCCACGAACAGGTTGGCGGGGCGTTCGTACAGCTCTCGGGGCGTGCCAACTTGCGCGATCTTGCCGAATTCCAGCACCACGATGCGGTCGGCAAGCGTCATCGCTTCGACCTGATCGTGGGTCACGTAGATCATTGTGCGGTTGAGGCTCTGGTGTAGCTTGGCGATCTCATACCGCATCTCGACCCGCAGGGCGGCGTCGAGGTTGGACAGCGGCTCATCGAACAAAAACGCAGTCGGGTCACGCACGATCGAGCGGCCGATAGCAACACGCTGACGTTGGCCGCCGGACAGATCCTTTGGGCGGCGCTCCAGATAAGGTTCCAGCTTCAGCACCTCGGCAGCAGTGCCAACGCGTTCGGCGATCTCAGCCTTGGATACACCGGCAACCTTCAACGAGAACCCCATATTCTCGGCCACCGTCAAGTGCGGATAGAGCGCATAAGACTGGAACACCATGGTCAACCCGCGTTTCGATGGTGGGTGGTCGGTGACGTCATTCCCGTTGATCAAAAGTGACCCGCGCGAGATATCCTCGAGCCCGCCGATCATCCGCAACAGCGTGGACTTGCCACAGCCCGAGGGGCCGACGAAGACGACGAACTCACCCTCTTCAATCTGCAGGTCGATGCCTTTGATCACCTGCACTTCGCCGAACCATTTCTCGACGGATTTAAGCTCGATGCTGCCCATCAGTTCCTCCCTGCCCAATGCAGCCAGACGGCGGCTGTCCAAGTAAATGAATTGCCCCCGGCCGGGCTGCCGGTGATCGGGTCGTAATATTCAGCAAAGCCGTGGCCCGCAATCAGACGCGCGGTTTTCAGGCGCAGGGCTTCGGCCTCGACGCCGTGGCCCATTTCCTCAAGACCAAAGCCCGCTAGCATGTTCATGAAGGCCCAGGTCGGCCCGCGCCAATAGCGGCGTTCATCGAACTTGGGCATGTTCGGATCATAGCTGGGGATCGGATGCGGTACGGTGGTCAAAACGATCTTCACACGGTCCAGCATCTGCGGGGATTGAATGCCCGCATACCAGCACAAATAGCTCGCGTTAGAGACACTTTCGGCCCATTCGCCTGTATGCGCATCGCGGGCATCAAAAGCGCCCAGCGACTCGTTCCACAGCGACAACGCACCGTCCTCAAGCAGGGCTACATCGGCACTCAAACCTTCAGCTTCGATCCCTAGTTCCTCGCTGATCACCAGCAAATCGCGGGCGGCGCGCAGGGTGGTGAAGCTCATGGTCGGGTCGGCCACGCGGAACGGGTTGAGGTCCAGCAATTTCTGCTGATCCCATCCGACCTCACGCCCGATCTGCACCAGTTTGATATAGCGGTCATAGTCGTATTTCGTGGGCCGGTCGGCGCTGTTCACATGGCTTGTGTCGCGGCGCTGGTATTCGCCCACGTCCGAGGCATCGATCCCCGCCATCGCGCCATCCCAGTCCGGCGCGTTGTCACGACCGGCCTCCCACGGATGGGTAGTGCAGACGGCACCGTGTTCATCCAGACGCCACGCCATGAACCAGCGGTGCCAGGCCAGCATAGCCGGAAACAGGGTGCGAAGGCGCGCCTCACCCGCCGCGCGGTCCTTGTCCCAGACCCGCCGCGCCATGGTGGCGGCCAGCGGCGGCTGGGTCACACCCGAAGACGCAATCGGCCCGGTACCGCCCCAGACATCCGGCCCGGGAAAGTACCCGGGATCGGGTTTGTGGAACAGGATGTGGGGGACCATTCCGTCGTCCCACTGGCCCGAGAATAGTGTCTCAAGCTCGATCCAGGCGCGGTCGATATCGAACTCGGCAAAACCCAGCGCCGCAACTGCGCTATCCCAGTTCCATTGATAGGGGTAAAGCCCGCTGGTCGGGATCGTATAGCCGCCCCGATCATTCGCGATCAGGATGTTGCGGGCCGATTCACTCGGCGTCGTATAGTAGTTCATTTCAGTCATCCTTTGACCGAGCCTGCTGTCAGGCCTTTGGTCATGAAACGTTCAAGCCCCAGGAACAGGGCCATGATCGGAACGGTGGCTATCACCGCGCCGGCCATAAGGTGTTGGCGGGGTATTTCCGAGGAGTTCAGCATCGTGACGCCTCGGGTCAGGGTAAATTTCGACGGGTCGTCCAGCAGCATGAAGGCCAGAAGGAATTCATTCCACGCGATCATGAAAACATAGAGCGACACCGACGCCAGCGCTGGCAGGCTGAGCGGCAGGGTGATCTTCCAGATCACGGCCAGACGCGACAGGCCGTCCATCAGACCGGCCTCCTCCACCTCAGTCGGCAGGCCGCGGAAGTATCCCTGCAGCATATAGAGCGCGACCGGAATCGTGGTGACCGGGTATATCATCACAATGCCAAGGATCGAGTTGCGCAGACCTGTCAGCGAGAACGCAATATAGATCGGCAGCGCCAGGACGATCATCGGCACCATGTAGATCAGCAGGATCGAGCGTGAAAACGCCTTTTGCCCCTGAAACCGGAACCGTGCCACTGCATAGGCTCCGGGCACGCTGAACAGCAGGGTGATGAACACGGTCAGGCACGAAACGTAAAAGGACGTCCACAGGTAGGTGCCGAAATTGAAATCCCGGAACAGTTCCGTGTAGCTGCGGAACAGCGCCGTGCCCTGGCTCAGGTCGACAGAGAAATCCAGCGGGTTCTGCAGCAAAGCCTGCTGCGATTTCAGGCTGGTCATCACCATCACATAGAAGGGGATGACCACGATGGCGGTAAAGAAGATGTAACCGAAGCCGGTGCAGAAACGGATCACCGCATCTTCGAATTCGTGACGGGTGAGTTCTGCAAATGGCAGCTCCTTGAGGATCGCGGCCATTGAGACATGCATCACCACGGCGACCGCGATCACGGTGATCAGAACCGCCTGCAGCGTGGTGTCCGATCCGATCAGAACCGGGCCAAAACCGGTCAGGCAGGACAGGCCCAGTAAGGCCGCTACACCCAGACGGGCAGGAGCACGCCGCGCGGGAAAGCGGACATAGATCAGCCCGGCCACCGCGCCCCAGATCAAGCTCAGCAGCACCTGCGGGCGAAACGCTGCGCCCGTGGCAAATGACATGGTGACCGCGATGGTGGTGGCGATCACCAACATCCACAGCGCGCCCAAAACGGGGCCGGTGATATACCCTTTGCGCATCACAGGCCCTCCTCTCGGCTGATGAAACGGAAGAAGACAAAGCTGAAGGCGATCAAGCACATCAGGATCACCACGGCCACCGCCGCGCCCGCCCCGATGTTCGAGACTGCAAAGGCCTGTTCATAGACATTCACGGTCAGCGTGCGGGTGCCCGC
Organism: Ruegeria arenilitoris; assembly: GCF_013032445.1. Taxonomy (GTDB): domain Bacteria; phylum Pseudomonadota; class Alphaproteobacteria; order Rhodobacterales; family Rhodobacteraceae; genus Ruegeria; species Ruegeria arenilitoris_F. The sequence continues at coordinate 20,575 of NZ_WQCA01000011.1, forward strand.
ATTGCCGCCGGTCAGCAGGAAAATGTCGTCGAACTTGTTGAACGTCCAAATGAAGCGTAGCAGAAACAGCACCGACAGGATGCCCAGCAGTTGCGGGATGCTCAGCAGCCAAAACTTCTGGAATGGTGAGGCGCCATCCATATCCGCCGCCTCATACATGCTGCTATCGATGGACTGCATGCGCGCAAGGATGAACAGGAAGGACAGCGGGAAATAGCGCCAGATCTCGAACACGGTGACCATGATCAGGGCCAAGGGGCGTTCGCCGAAGAAATTGATCGGCTCGCTGCTCAGGCCCATTTGCACCAGCAGCGCATTGGCCGAGCCCGAGAACGGATCGAACAGCGTGACCCAGGTAAACGCTACGGCGATCACCGGCGCGACATAGGGGAACAGGTAAAGGCCACGAATGAAGCCTTGCCCCTTGAAGCTTTTGTTCAGCAGCAGCGCGGCAAACAGACCCATGACAAGCGCGCCGATGGTACCGAACACGGTGTAGAACAGGGTCACCCACAGGACGCCCCAGAACTCGGACCCGTCAAACACCCGGGCAAAGTTTTCGAGGCTGAATTCCAGATTGGTCAGAACGCTCGGTCCGCTACCGGTGACGCGCGGTTCCGATCCTTCGACCACGTCCTCGAAGGCATCGGGGTCACCATCAAACGTGACCGGGATGCGGATGCGTTCCCGTTGACCGCCTTCCAAAGTGCCGAAATCGCAGAACAGCTCATGCCCATCCAAAACACAGGGCGCGGCAACTTCTCCGGCGGTTACTCCGTCGGGCAACACATCGCTCAGGGTCACGCCTTCGATGGCGATCTCCTGGCTGGAGTTGCGCAGACGGTATTCGATCCGCAGATCGTCGCCCGATCCGCGCAGGCTTTCGCGGACAACCGGCGCAGGAGGGCGCAGGTCCGACAGGGTAAACGGCTTGAAGCTGATCCAGATGATTGCCAGCAGGGGCAGGATCACAACAAGCGACACGCTGATCACGGTCGGAGCCAGCAGCGCCCAGGCCAGACGCGCCTCGCGTTTGGCGAGCGCCCCGGTTCCGGTCGGTGGGGTGGCCGAAGACATGGGATACCTCGAAGGGTTGTGCGCAGCGGCGCGGACGCCGCTGCTGGTGCTGGTGGATTACTGAACCTTGGCCAGCTCTTCGTTCATGGCCGCAACAGCGGCGGCGGCGTCGATCTCGTCGTCGATATACTGACGCACGATCCGGTTGATGGCCTGAGAGTTGATCATCTTCGAGGCCAGCGACAGCTGCCCCTCAGCCACGCCCCAGCGTTGTGCCACATCCAGACCGCCGACAATCTCGTCGATCATCGCCTGTTCATACAGCTCGCCCAGCGGCGCTTTGCGGTCCACACCAACGGGCAGCTCGGCCCAGGCTTCCGAGAACGCAGTGGGGTTATCGGCGTTGCCGCGACGAACCGGGAACTTACCCTCGGGCGCGATGGCCAGGGTCTGGGTATAGCCCTGATCCATGGCGTATTTCACGAATTCCATCGCCGCATCGGTATCTGCATCGTTGGTGATGCCAAAGTAGCGAACGTCACCCCAGGCCGCGCCATCGGGGTTCGACGGGCCGGACAGTTTGGTGACGATACCGGTCTTACCCGCCAGATCGCGCGAGGTCGGGTCATCGGTAATGGTCGGCGGGGCGCTGTCACGCAGACCGGCGAGTTCGTCCAGAATGAAAGGCGACCAAATGATCATCGCGGCCTTGCCGTCAAAATACAGCTCGCGCGATTGCTTCCAGTACAGCTCACCCGGGGGCGACGCTTTGGAGATCGCCTTGTAGAAATCCAAAACTTCGGTGGTCTTGGCCTCATCCAGCGGCTGGAACCCGTCGGGGCCGACCGGCGAGACGCCATTGGCGAGGAAAACATGCTCCAGAACCTGGCTCATGAAGTTCTCGTCAACCTTGGTGGCCGAAACAAAACCATACATATCGGGCGGGTTATGCAAAGCCTCAAGCGCGGCCTGAATGTCGGCAAAGCTGTCGGGCGCTTCCAATCCTGCTTCGTCAAACAGGTCCTTGCGATAGACGACCATCTGGGTCCAGCCATCCACCGGCACGGATGCGGTTTCGTCATTGAACGCAGCCATGGCCAGCGCTCCGGGGGCAAAGGTGTCGGCACCCAGTTCCTCGATCACTTCGGTGGCGGCTTCGGTGTCCAGAATGCCAGCCTCGGCCCATGGCAGAGCGTATTGCAGCGTGTGATAGACCACGTCCGGCAGGTCTCCGGCGGCAAAGGCCGCAGTTGCGCGGGTGCCCAGATCGCTTTCGGTGACGGGGATCACCTCGACCGTGGTGCCGGTTTCCGCCTTGAACTGGTCTGCCATCTCTTGCTGTTTGGCCAGACGCTCGGGCTGTTCTTCAGTGGTCCAGAACCGGATCGTATCGGCCTGCACGGACAGAGCGGTCAGCGCTAGGGCCAGCGACGATCCAAACATCAGCCTGGCAGCTTTGGGTGTCAGTTTCATTTGTGGTCTCCTCCCGTTTTTTCCTTATTGAATTCAGTGTGTTTGATCGCCAGTTCCGCCGGTGTCAGATGCGGCGGCCCGTCCGATTCCCCTTCGATCAAAGTCGCCTCGGTTAACTCGCGCAGGTCGGCGGGGTCTTCGCCCCGGATCTGGCGGATCAGCAAGGTTGCCAGCCGCTGCCCGGCCATGCGGGAATCGACGGCGAATGTGGTCAGCGCGGGGCGCGCGTAACGGCATTCCGGAATACCGTCATAGCCGATGACCGACACGTCGCGGCCAATCTCAAACCCCAGATCCTGCGCGGCGGCACAAAAGCCCAACGCGGCCAGATCGGTGGCAAAGACAATCGCGGTCGGCGGCTGATCCAACTGCATCAGCGCCATTGCCTGTGCGGCGCCATCTTCGCGCGTGCGGGCGCCTTCGCGGATCAGGTCGGGATCAAGAGGCAGACCCGCCTGATGCAGACCTTCGGTGTACCCATCGCGACGCAGGTGGCTGTAGTTGAACTTGGGATCACTTCCGACGAAGCCGATGCGCGTATGTCCGAACCCGGCCAGCCGCAGCACGGCCTTGCGCATGGCAGTTTCGCCCGCGATGTCGAACCATGAGGTCTCCTCCCACGTGTTTGGCTGCCCGTACCCGGTGCGGCCATACAAGATATGCGGCACCTCAAGATTGCGCAAAAGCCCGACGCGCGCATCCTTGACCATCGTTCGCGGCAGGATGAAACCATCTGCCTTGCGTTCCTCGAACAGGCGGCTGAGCACCGTCAGCGTGTCGCGTTCCGAGGTCGCGGTGGAAATCGTCATCGTCCAGTCCAGGCTGCTGGCGGCCTCACAAGCTCCGGCCAGAAAGTCCTGCAAGAACGGGTTGTGCTGATCCGGCTCTTCGCTGTTCAGCACCATCGCAATGGCGCGCACCTGCCCGGTTCGGATCGCCTGCGCGTGGCTGAGCGGCCGGTAACCCAGTTTGCGCGCGGCGGTTTCGACCCGGGTCCGCGTCACTTCGGAGATATCGGAATAGCCGTTCAAAGCCCGCGACACCGTGCTTTTCGACAAGCCCAGATGCGCCGCCAACTCGTCTAGCTTCACCCGGCCAGAGACCGAGGTGCGATTCGCTGACGCGAAGGATCGATATGAGAGATTCGTAGCCATTTTTTCCATTTGTTTGCTCCGAAACCGGTTTCGGCAACGAAAAAGTTAAAAAAGATGCAAACTGGTCATTTTTTAGCGCCTTTGCTGATTTTTTTATTCTGAGGTCACAACTTAGCGGGGGGCGGACTCCGCTAACTCTGCGTTTCGACCACCGCTTTCAGATTGGACAGGCCGCGTTCATAGTCGCCGCCCACCCATTCATCCATCATCAATCCCATCCAGCGGGCCATCGGATTCAGGCCCAGATCTGTGACGAATCCCCAGGTCACCTGCGTCTGATCACCCTCGGGCACCAGGTCAAACGACGCCGAAGCGGTGCCCATCGATCCGAAATCCAGCGCTGTTCTGACCGTCTGATCGGGGGTGCTTTCAATGATCTCCTGCGATCCGGTCCCGACCTGCGGATTTTCCGAGCTCCAGTTCAGGGTATTGCCTACCCCGGCCTCGGGACCGCTATAGGTTAGCTGTGTTGCAGGATCACGCTCCAGCCAGGGCGACCATTTCTCGGTCTCCTGCATCGAGTTTACATAAGGAAAGATGGTCGCGGGCGGGGCGTCGATGACAATGCTGCGCGACACTTCGGCCCGCCCGGGTAGCAGATAGGAAACCCCGATCAGCAGCAAAACAAGCACAAGCAGAGCCAGAAGAATGCGTTTGATGAATCGCATGAGACGTCCCCGATCCAAACCCGGATGGGGCAACTATAGCAAAAAATCGCGCGGAATCAGAGACCTGATCCCGCGCCCATCGAATATTCGGAACAACCCGTCACCGGATTTCTATTTGCCTCAGCGCGCGGTCACGGCTGATAGGGCAAGGACGAGTGGTGCAACACAATGCGCAGCACCCCTTCGGCATCCTTCTTGTAGCCAAAGCTTTTGTCGACCTGCGTAACGTTGCCATCTTTGTCCGTCAGTATGACCGCACCCATCCACATGCCAACGTCGCCTTCGACAAAGCTGGCAGATGTCACGCTCTCCATCGAACGCCAGCCCTTAATACCGAACCCACCATCCAGCGGGTATTCGGCGTCATGGCCGACAAAATAGGCAAGCGCGCCATGGCGCGTCGGACGAAAGGTCTGGTCCCCCGAGGCCAAGGTCGGCTTGAAAAGAACCGATCCCAGATTATAGCCATAGGCCGCGTCCAGAACACCTTCGGCAACGGGACGCGCCGCGTCTATACCGCCTTCTTCATAGGCTTTCGAAATTGCAATCAGCCCCTGACCCCAGGCTTCGCGCGCAGCGGTCAATTCGTCGGTGGTGATCGGCATGGGTCTGTCCTTTTCGCGGTTTTTTGGCAAATGGTAACAATCGAGTAGCGTTTCAAGCACCGCACTACCCGGAATTCGCCGAAAATTCGAGCCATTATCCAGCGCGAAAGCAAGGTTTTGCAAAGGAATTGGCCGTCAATGTCGGCCCATGCCGTGGGGGCGTAATGAATTGGGGTGAATGTGGTGGATAAGATACTAACGCTTGAACACAAGGAAACCGTCCGGCTGGATCCGGACCAGTTAAGCGGATTGTATCGCCAACTGGGCGACAAGAACGCGCTGGATGTGCTGTGCCGCACAGTCGAGGAACTTGCTGTTCGCCTGTCGAATTGCGAGCGGTTCTGGCGACAGCGCGACTGGGCGGGGCTGCGCAAATGCGCGCGGTCGCTGGTGGCGATCGCGGATCAAGTCGGCATGGTCGCATTGGCGCGGGTTGCCGGGGATGTGGCGCAGACCGTGGACACCGGCGATGCAGTGGCCACTGGGGCCACCCTGTCGCGGCTGATCCGGGTCGGAGAAAAATCGCTGACCGTGATCTGGGATCAGCAGGATCTTTCCGTCTGACGGGGCTTGCGGACGGGCCGTGGGCGGCTAGGCTGGGCGCAAACCCAACCAGCCGAGATTTCCATGACCCTGTCCTTTGCTTCGCCCTCTGAACCCTCGCTGCCGCTGCACGTCATCGCGCAACCCGATCTGGATGACTGGCTGGCAGGCCAGCCGGATCATGTGTCGAACTGGGTACAGGCCAGCGGCTTTACCGGCGCACTTGGGCAAGTCGCCTTAATTCCGGGTTCAGACGGCGATCCAGAGTTTGCCGTGGCGGGCTATGGCAAAGTAGCAGGCCGCGCACGCAAACGGTTTCCGCTGGCCGCCGCCGCCGAAGCACTGCCCAAAGGCACCTATCACATCGCATCTGGCGTGCCTGCGGATGCGCAGGACACTGAATGTCTGGGCTGGCTGCTGACCGGCTATGCGTTTGACCGCTATGCCGCGCAATCCGGGGCCAAGGCCCGTCTGGTTGCTCCTCAAAACGTGGATTCAGCGCGGATCGAGGTTCTGGCCCAAGCCGAGGCCCTGACCCGCGATCTGGTCAACACGCCCACCGCAGATATGGGTCCCGATCAATTGCAAGCTGCCGCCGAGACGTTGGCGCAGGAGTTTGGTGCCTCCTGCGACGTGATCAAGGGGCAAGCCCTGCTGGATCAGAACTTTCCGATGATCCACGCCGTTGGCCGCGCCGCCGCGCAGGAACCGCGCCTGATCGAGATGAACTGGGGCGACTCGGGTCCGAAGCTGACTTTGGTCGGCAAGGGCGTATGTTTCGATACCGGGGGCCTGAACCTGAAGCCCGGAAATTCAATGGCGCTGATGAAGAAAGACATGGGCGGGTCGGCCAATGTGCTGGGTCTGGCGCGAATGATCATGGCGTTGAAGCTGCCGTTGCAACTACGGGTACTGATCCCGGCGGTTGAGAACTCGGTCGCCGGAAACGCCTTCCGCCCCGGCGATATCCTGACCTCACGCAAGGGTCTGACGGTCGAGATCAACAACACCGATGCCGAGGGGCGGCTGGTGCTGGCCGATGCGCTGACGTTGGCGGATGAGGGCAATCCGGACATGGTGATCTCAATGGCCACACTAACCGGCGCGGCACGGGTGGCCGTTGGCGGTGATCTGGCGCCGTTCTACACCGATGACGACAGGGCCGCCAATGCCTTAGCGCGGGTCGCACAACAGGCCGCTGATCCGGTCTGGCGGATGCCGTTCCACGAACCCTATGAAGCGATGATAGAACCGGGCATTGCCGATCTGGACAATGCGCCCTCGGGCGGGTTTGCGGGATCGATCACGGCCGCGCTGTTCCTGCGCCGGTTTGTCGGCGACAGCCGCTACATGCATTTCGACATCTATTCCTGGCAACCCAGCAAAGCACCGGGTCGCAGCAAAGGCGGCCTTGGCCAAGGCCCGCGCGCGCTGCTGACTGCCCTGCCCGAGATTCTGGACCTATGACCCAACAGCGCATCATAAAACCCGTGGTCAATCTGATGCGCCGCCCAGATGGCCTCCGGGACCGGCAGTTGTTGTTCGGGGACACGGTCTCCGTATCGGAAACTCAGGACGGCTGGAGTCGGGTGACCGCGAACAAGGACAGTTACACCGGCTGGGTCGCCTCGGACCAATTGGGAGCAGCGGTTCCCGATACGCATTGGATCACCGCCCCCGCGACCCATGCCTATGCAGAGCCGGATATGAAAAGCCCCGACCGGGTCTCGCTGAGTTTCGGCAGCAAGATTCAGGTCCTGTCGGAACAGGGCCGGTTTCTGGAAACGGAACTAGGCTTTATCCCTGCTGTCCACGCCAAGTTTAACGCCACACACCTGACCGACCCGGTCGCCGTGGCCGAGCTGTTTCTGGGCACACCCTATCTGTGGGGCGGCAACAGCCGGTTCGGGCTGGATTGCTCGGGTCTGGTGCAGGCCGGGCTGTTGGCCTGCGGTATCCCCTGCCCCGGCGACAGCGGCGATCAGGAACGGGAACTGGGTCAGGCCCTGCCTGCAGGCACAGACCCGAAACATGGCGATCTGATGTTCTGGAAAGGCCATGTCGCCTGGGTCTATGACGACAACATGCTACTGCACGCCAATGCCTATCACATGGACGTGACGTTTGAGCCGATGGATCAGGCAATCGCGCGTATTTTGGATCAGGGCGACGGGCCTGTTACATCCCACAAAAGGCTCTAATCAAGGTCGACTGAGCGGATCAGCTTGCGTTCCAACACCCGCAACACAGTGCGCAGATCATGGCCGCGTTTCAGGATGCGACCGTCCATGCCAATCACCGAATACATTCCCTGCTTCTGCCGCAGGCGCGGATGTTTCTCGACCCGGTAGATCGGATGTTCGGCCGTGCGTCGAAAGATGGAAAAAACCGCCATGTCCCGTAGGTTGGAAATACCGTAATCCCGCATTTCTCCGGCGGCGACCATCCGGCCATAGACGGACAGGATATGGGACATCTCGCGCCGGTCGAACGCGACGGGCATCTGTGCCGAGTTAGCAGAAAACCGGCTGGGAGGCTGCATGTTCATATCCTCAGCCTTGCCGGAAAATGCGTTTGAATCAAGCCCGAGCACGAGATGGTGTGTTTTTTTGGTCAATTGTGACCTAGCGCCGCCCGACCTGACGGCAGATCAGAATCACCGGCAACAGCCCCACCGCAAGGATCACCAGCGAAGGCACGGCCGCCCCTTCGAGCCGCTCGTCCGAGGCCAGCCGATAGGCCTGCACCGCCAATGTGTCAAAGTTGAAAGGGCGCATGATCAGGGTCGCGGGAAGCTCTTTCATCACATCAACAAAGACGATCAGCAGCGCCGTCAAAAGTGACGGCGTCAGGATCGGTAGGTGCACCCGGCGCAGCGTGCCCAAGGGCGTCTGGCCCAGCGATCGCGCGGCGGCGTCCATATTGGCGTGAACCGTGCTCTGCCCACCCTCATAAGCGCTGAGCGCGGCGGCCAGAAAGCGCACCATATAGGCCGCGATCAGCAGCCAAATCGACCCCGTCACCAGAAGCCCGGTCGAGATATCGAAGGTTTGCCGCATCCACGCATCCAGCGCGTTATCAAAACTGGCAAACGGCACCATCAGGCCCACGGCGATCACCCCACCCGGCACCGCATAACCCAGCCGTGCCAGATACCCCGCGGTGGCCGATCCCCGCCCCGGGCGCAGACGTTGAAAGAACCCCACGCAGATCGCGGCAAATACCGTGACCACCGCCGCTGTGCCCGCCAAAGTCAGGGAGTTCTGGATGAACCCGATATAACGCCGCGACAGCAGGTTCTGTTCCGATTGCAGGCCCATCTGGATCAGAATGAAGACCGGCAGCAAAAATCCCAGAAAAACCGGAATAGCGCAGAGCGTAAAGGCTGCCAAAGATTGCCAGCCTTTCAGCTGCGCTGAGGGCAAGGACGCATGGCTTTTGCCCGCCTGGTAATACTTCGCCTTGCCGCGTTGTATCCGCTCGGCCATAGCCATGACCAGCGCGAACCCCAGCAGGCACAGAGCAAGCTGCGCGGCGGCGGCGCGGTCTCCGATCGAGAACCAGCTGGTATAGATGCCGGTGGCAAAGGTCTGCACGCCGAAATAGGCCACCGTGCCGAAATCGGCGATAGTCTCCATGATGGCCAGCAGGACACCCCCCGCAATCGCCGGACGCGCCATCGGCAGCGACACGTGCCAGAAGGCCAGCCATGGGCTTTTGCCCAGCGCGCGGGCGGCCAGAAAAGCGGTGGCGCTTTGCTGCAGGAACGCCGCACGGGCCAGCAGATAGACGTAAGGGTAAAGTACGAGGATCAGCATCACCGCCGCGCCCTCGGTCGAGCGGATCTCGGGGAACCAATAATCGCGAGGGCCCCACCCGGTTACCTCGCGCAGGGTGGATTGAACGATGCCGGGATGATCCAGAATGAAAGTATAAGCATAGGCCAACACATAGGCCGGAAAGGCAAGCGGCAGGACCAGTGCAATCTCAAGGAAGCGTACACCGGGAAAACGGCACATCGTCACCAACCACGCCGCGCCGACGCCGATGGAAAAGGTGCCAATGGCTACCAGAACCACCAAAACCACAGTCGTCAGAGCATAGCGCGGCAGAACCGTGTCCAGCAGGTGCGAGATTGTGTCCGTCCCACCGGTTACCGCCGCCAGAACAACCGCCACCATCGGTAATAGACATGCGGCAGCCACCAGACAGGCCACCGTGCCCACCAGCCGGGTGCCAAACACGCCCTTATGGCGCGTTCCGTGTTCTGAATACTCGATTTCGGCCATGTTTCCGGTTGTGACAGGCTAAGGCGCAGGTTCCGCCTTTAATTGACCAAAACGCTAAGAAACACCAGTGGGCGGCGACACAATTCTGCGGCACATACTGCCGCAGAGCTGTTTTACAGGGTCATTCGTAGACGCGCTGATCCTCGATCACCAAGCCGTCCTTGGGCAGCGATCCGGGGGCCACGACCTCGATCGCGCCTTTCAGTTTCAGGACTTCGATGACAGATTTGGCATAGGCCACGTCGTCGTCGCGGGGGCTTTCGATCTGAACGGTCATGGTGTCCATCTCGCCCTGACGGGCGGCGATGACTCGGGCCTTGACGATCTCTTCATGTTTGTCGACCAGCGCGGCCACTTGCTCGGGGCGCACGAACATGCCCTTGATCTTAGTGGTCTGATCGGCCCGGCCCATCCAGCCCTTGATCCTCAGATTGGTGCGGCCACAGGGGGACTCCCCCGGCATAATCGCCGACAAATCGCCAGTCGCAAACCGGATCAGCGGATAATCGGGGTTCAGCGAGGTCACCACGACCTCACCCACTTCACCCTCGGCCACAGGGGTTCCGGTGCCTGGGGTAACGATCTCGACGATGACATGTTCGTCGATGATCATCCCTTCCATCGCGGGGCTTTCATAGGCGATATTCCCCAGATCGGCGGTGGCATAGCATTGCAGGCAGGAAATGCCGCGGTCGGCATATTCCTGACGCAAGGACGGGAACAGCGCGCCGCCGCCCACTACGGCAGACGTAAATCCAAGCGCCACGCCCATCTCATCCGCCTTGTCCAGAATGACCTTCAGATAGTCTGGTGTACCCGCATAGGCAGTACAGCCCACGTCGCGCGCGGCGGTCACCTGCAGCTCGGTCTGGCCGGTACCGGCGGGTAGAACTGCCGCGCCCACAGCGCGCGCACCGCTTTCAAAGATCATCCCCGCAGGGGTCAGATGATAGCCAAAGCAATTCTGCACGATGTCGCCCGGACCCACGCCCGCCGCATGCAGGAACCGCCCCATGCGCCACCAATCGGGATCGGTGCTGCCGGGTTCGTAAATCGGACCGGGGGATTGGAACACATGGTGGAAATGCCGCGCCGGTTTGACGGTAAAGCCGCCGAACGGGGGCCGCGAGGCCTGTGCCTGTGCCAGATCGGATTTGCGTAGAACCGGCAGTTTCACCAGATCCTCAACCGATGCGACAGCGTTGCTATCAATCCCAGCCAGATGTGCCTCAAACCCTGGCGCGGACAGCACCCGTTGAAGCTGCACACGCAATGCCTGCGCCTGATCGGAGGCACGTTGGTCGGCTGAGCGGGTTTCGAGAGCGTCGTAATACTTTGTCATGACCATATCCTCCATCCGCTTACAGCCACCTCTTGCGGCGGCGATACGAGCGCACATCGCGGAAGCTTTTGCGCCCCTCATCCGACATGCCGAGATAGAATTCCTTCACGTCTGGATTCTCGCGCAATTCCGCCGCCGGGCCATCCATCACCACGCGACCCGATTCCAAAATGTAGCCGTAATGGGCAAATCGCAGCGCCACATTGGTGTTCTGTTCAGCCAGCAGGAAGGACACGCCCTCTTTCTCGTTCAGATCCTTCACGATGCCGAAAATCTCTTCGACCAGCTGCGGCGCCAGACCCATTGAGGGTTCGTCCAGCAGGATCGTCTCGGGGCGCGACATCAGCGCCCGGCCCATCGCCACCATCTGTTGCTCACCGCCAGAGGTATAGCCTGCCTGTGATCGGCGGCGTTCCTTGAGGCGGGGGAAATAGGTATAAACCAGCTCAAGATCCTGCTGGATCGCGGCCTTGCCGTCCTTACGGGTATAGGCGCCGGTCAGCAGGTTTTCCTCGACCGTCAGGTGTTCGAAACAATGGCGGCCTTCCATCACCTGGATAACGCCCTTTTCCACCAAATCGGCCGGATCGCTTTCATGTACGCTGGTCCCGCGATACTTGATCGTCCCTTTGGTGACCTCGCCGCGTTCCGAATGCAGTAGGTTCGACACCGCCTTAAGCGTCGTCGTCTTTCCCGCCCCGTTTCCGCCGAGCAGCGCGGTAATGCCCCCTTTGGGCACGGTCAGGCTGACACCCTTCAGAACTAGGATGACGTGGTTGTAGATCACCTCGATATTGTTCACCTCAAGCAGGGTTTCCGCCTGAACTTCGGTGGTTTGAGCCGCATCCAGCATCTGCGCGTGTCCTTGTGCGAGTGTGGGGTTCGGGGCGGCAGCTGACCGCCGCCCCGGGTTTGTCAAAGCGCCTTAGTTGCAGCGCGAGTCGATGTTGTTTTCCGACGCGTAGGCTGCGGAATCTTCGCCAATCAGCCCGCCGATCACGTCACCATCGGTCGGTTTAAACTCCGAGATCAGCGTCCAGGCCTTATTCGCCGCATCCCACTGCGTCACGCCCACCAGAGCGTCACCGCCATGGTTGTCGCACGAGACCGAGAATGTCGGACCAAAGTTCGGCAGACCCAGCTCGGTCATCTTCGCCTCGGTCATCTCAAGGGCTTCCATGCCATCGCGCATCATCGCGGGGGTGATTTCGGCGGTGCCGTGTATTTCCTGCGCCGTTTTCGCAGCTTCGGCGGCAAGCATCGCGGCATAGAGGCCACGGTTATACAGGGCAGTACCGACCTGATCACCTGCACCGGCGGCTTTGCCAGCGTCGATCACATGTTTCTGAAGATCATCAAAAACCGGGAAGTCGGTGCCTACATTGTGGAAGGTCAGTGCCTTATAGCCATTCGCGGCCTCGCCCGCAGGCAGCACATCGTTTTCCGAACCCGACCACCAGATACCGATGAAGTTCTCCATCGGGAAACGGATATTGGCGGCTTCCTGTACGGCGACCTGATTCATCACACCCCAGCCCCACATCAGGACATAGTCGGGACGGTCGCGACGGATTTGCAACCATTGCGATTTCTGCTCCTGACCCGGGTGATCCACCGGCAGGGCGGCCAGCTCGAAGCCGTGCTTGGCTGACAGTTCTTCCAGCGTACGGATCGGTTCCTTGCCATAGGCCGAGTTGTGGTAGACCAGCGCGATCTTCTTGCCGCTCAGATCGCCGCCGTTTTCCTCGAGCAGATAGTTGACCGCACCCGAAGCTCCGTCCCAGTAGTTCGCCGGGTAGTTGAAGGTATGGCTGAACACGTCGCCGTTCTTGGCCGAGGTGCGCCCGTACCCCATCGTGTGCATCGGAATGCCATCAGCGGTGGTTTTCGGGATCAGCTGATAGGTAATCCCGGTGGACAAGGGCTGATACACCAACGAGCCTTCGCCCTTGGTGGATTCATAGCATTCCACACCCTTTTCGGTGTTATAGCCGGTTTCACACTCGATGACCTTGATCGGAACGCCGCCGATCCCGCCATCCCGTTCATTCAGCAGAGTGAAATAGTCCGCATAGCCGTCTGCAAACGGAATCCCGCCCGCCGCATATGGGCCAGTACGATAGCTGAGCGACGGGAACACAAGATCGGCCATGACCGGCCCCGCTGCCATTGCGGCGCCAAGCGCCACGGTTGCCAGTTTCAATTTCATCGGGTGTCTCCTCCCTTGGTTGATCCGATGTTGGGTTCGGGCTTTGCACCCGTTATCTGATTGGGCCTGCCCTAGTGCGGGAACGGCCAGAGTCTGAGTTTCTCTTTCGCCACGCGCCACAACTGCGCCAGACCGTGTGGTTCAAGGATCAGGAACAGGATGATCAGCCCGCCGACGATCACCAGCTGCAGATGCGCGACGATATCGGTCGGCCAGCCCAGCCAGTCGGCACCGACCACTTTCAGCACTACCGGCAGCAGCACCAGGAACGCTGCCCCGGCAAACGAGCCGAAAATAGACCCTAACCCGCCGATAATGATCATGAACAGCACCAGGAACGATTTCTGGATGCCGAAGACCTCGCCGACCTCGACCGCGCCCAGATAGACCGCGAAGAACAGCGCGCCCGCAATGCCCACAAAGAACGAGCTGACGGCAAAGGCGGTCAGTTTCGCCTTGAGCGGGTTCACCCCGATGATCTCGGCCGCGATATCCATGTCGCGGATCGCCATCCATGTGCGGCCGGTGGTTCCGCGCGTCAGGTTGCGCGCGATCAGGGCGCAGAGGCTCAGGAAGATCAGGCAGAATAAATAGGTCGCCCAAGCAGGCGCGTTCGGCCCGGTGATGATGATACCGAACACGTCACGTTCCGGTGCGTTGATCTGGCCAGAGGCCGAATAGTTGTAGAACCACGGCACCCGGTTGAACAACCACACCAGAAAGAACTGCGCCGCCAGCGTTGCCACCGCCAGATAGAACCCCTTGATCCGAAGGCTCGGCAGGCCGAACAGCACACCGACAATAGCTGTGATCCCTCCGGCCAGCAGCACATGGATGAACATGCTGACATCCGGGAAGGCGGTCATCAGCTTGTAGCAGGCATAGGCCCCCACGGCCATGAACCCCCCGGTGCCCAGCGAGACCTGCCCGCAATAACCCACCAGTATGTTCAGCCCGATCGCGGCAATCGCGTAGATCAGGAACGGCAGCAACAGCGCGTTGGCCAGATAGTCGTTGATCAGGAACGGAATGATCCCAAACGCCACCGCCAGCACGACATAGTATCGATACCGGTCGAACTTGATCGGGAAGGTCTGGCTGTCATCAATGTACGAGGTTTTGAAATCCCCGGCCTCACGATAGAACATGTCTTACTTTCCCCATTGTTCCTGCGCTTTGTTGCGGGCTTCAGCGTCCAGTTGGTTGGACCCTTTGGCATATCCGCTCGCCTCAGAGGCGCGCACCAGTTTCAGATAGGCCAGCACGCCCATGATCAGCCCGGCAAAGGCCAGGATCGCGGCGATAGTCAGCTGACCATCCGTCAGATCGTCCGAGGTGATGGCGATGTATCCAAAGGCCCAGAACCCGGCCCACGAGATGACGTTGATGATGGCGATGAATTTGGTCATGCCCTACACCCTCTCGATGATTTTCTCGCCGAACAGACCCTGTGGACGGAACACTAGGAAGATCAGCGCCAGCACATAGGCGAACCAGTTCTCGGTCGCGCCGCCGACCAGCGGGCCAATGGCGAACTCGAAAAGCTTCTCACCCACGCCGATGATCAGCCCGCCCACGATGGCTCCAGGGATAGAGGTGAACCCGCCCAGCATCAGCACTGGCAGCGCCTTGAGCGCGATCAACGACAACGAGAACTGCACGCCCGACTTGGTGCCCCACATGATGCCTGCGACCAGCGCCACGAAACCCGCAACCGACCAGACCATGATCCAGATGAAGTTCAGCGAAATCCCAACAGACAGCGCCGCCTGATGGTCATCCGCCACAGCGCGCATCGCCCGACCCTGTTTGGTGTACTGGCTGAACGCGACCAGAGCCGCCACCAGCAGCGCCGCAATCACCGTCGCCACAATGTCCAGATTGTCGATGAAGAAGCCATACCCGAAGATGTTGAATGTCGTCTCATCGATCCACAGGTTGATACCCTGAGGCAGGCCCACATCCAGTGTCTTGATCTCAGACCCCCACATCAGGTCAGCCACGCCTTCAAGGAAATAGGCCAGACCAATGGTGGCCATGAACAGGATGATCGGTTCCTGCCCGACCAGATGGCGCATGACGAACCGCTGCACCGCCCAGGCCAGAAGTACCATGACGACCATAGTCAGGATGATCGCCAGCAGCGCCGGGACGTTCCAGCCGAAATAGTGGATATGCGTACCAAAAGTCGCGTTGATCAGATGCGCAAAAGGAACCTGCCCATTCATGATCCCGACCAGTGTCATCGCCGCGAACAGGGCCATAACACCTTGAGCATAATTGAATATCCCCGAGGCCTTGTAGATCAGCACAAAGCCCAGCGCGACCAGCGCATAAAGAACCCCGGCCATCAGACCGTTGAGGATGACCTCCATCGCGAATACGAGTTGTTCAGGCATCTGTGCCTCCCCACATGTCTGTCCGATGCTCAGTCATGACTGACCCCCAGATAGGCGTCGATGACGTCCTGGTTGCTGCGCACCTCATCCGGTGTGCCGTCGCCGATCTTCTTGCCGTAATCCATCACGACCACCCGGTCGCTCAGGTCCATCACCACGCCCATATCGTGTTCGATCAGCGCGATGGTGGTGCCGAACTCGTCATTCACGTCGAGGATAAAGCGGCTCATGTCCTCTTTCTCTTCCACGTTCATGCCTGCCATCGGTTCATCCAGCAGCAACAGTTTGGGCTCTGCCGCCAGCGCGCGCGCCAGCTCGACCCGCTTTTTCAACCCGTAAGGCAGGCGCGATACCGGCGTCTTGCGGATGTGCTGGATTTCCAGAAAGTCGATGATCTTTTCGACAGCTTCGCGGTTTTCAACCTCTTCCGCCTCGGCTTTGCCTTTCCACCAGGCTTGCTGGAACATGTTGGTCTTCATGTAGTTCAGCCGCCCGGTCATGACGTTGTCCAAAACGCTCATGCCTTCGAAAAGGGCGATGTTCTGGAACGTACGCGCGATCCCCTGCCGCGCTACCTCATAGGGGCGCATCGGCGGGCGCTTTGACCCATGAAACCAGACCTCGCCCTCCTGCGGGACATAAAACCCCGAGATCACGTTCAGCATCGAGGACTTGCCCGCCCCGTTCGGTCCAATAATGGCGCGGATCTCACCCTCGCGAATGTCGAACGAGATATCCTTGATTGCCACGACACCGCCGAAACGCAGGGTTATGTTCTTCATCTCCATCACCACGCCGCCGATTTTGCGGCCGTCCTCGGTGACATATCCTTCGGTTCTATCCAGCATCAGCCCCTCCCAGACTTACGCAAACATGGGACGGCGGGCGGGGCGACGACCGCAGGTCGAGCGGCGCATGACCGGCCCTCATTCCGCAGCCACCTTGTGCTGCGCGACCGGCACAACCGGCGCATCCACAATCTGCAATGTCGCTGAGATCGACCCCTTGCGACCGTCCTCATAAGTCACCTCGGTTGTGGTCGAGACCGTTTCGGATCCGTCATACAGCGCTGCGATAATGTCGCTGAACTTCTCCTCGACGAACCCGCGCCGCACCTTCCGCGTCCGCGTCATCTCGCCGTCATCCGCGTCCAGTTCCTTGTGCAGCACCACAAAGCGATGCACCTGGCAGCCCGACAGCATTTCATCGGCAGCGACGGACTTGTTCACCTCTTCCACATGGCTGCGAATCGTCTCTAACACACGCGGATGGCCCGCCAACTCTTGGTAAGACGCATAAGCCACGTTGTTGCGTTCCGCCCAGTTACCCACTGCGGTCAGGTCGATATTGATGAAGGCCACGCATTGATCCCGGCCATTGCCAAACAGCACAACTTCCAAAATGTCGGGATAGAACTTCAGCTTGTTCTCAACATATTTCGGCGCGAACATTGACCCATCGGCCATTTTGCCCACGTCCTTGGCGCGGTCGATAATCCGCAGATGACCCGAATTCTCTTCGATGAACCCGGCATCACCGGTGGCCACCCAGCCCTCGGCATCTTTGGTCGAGGCGGTTGAATCCGGATTGTTGTAATACTCGACGAACACACCGGGCGAGCGGTAGTGGATCTCACCATTGTCGTCGATCTTCAACTCAACCGCCGGGGCTGGTACACCCACCGTATCCGCGCGCACCTCACCATCCGGCTGGACGGTGATGAACACAGTCGCCTCGGTCTGGCCGTAGAGCTGTTTCAGGTTGATGCCAAGCGAGCGGTAGAAATCGAAAATCTCCGGCCCGATCGCCTCACCGGCCGTATATCCCACACGGAACCGGCCATAACCCAGTGTATCCTTCAGCGGCCCGTAGACCAGCAGATTGCCCAGCGCGTATTTCAGGCGGTCACCAAAACCCACAGGCTTTCCATCCAGCAACAGACCCCCGACTTTCTTGGCGTGCGCCATGAAATGGTGGAACATGCGCTGCTTCAGCTTGCCCGCATCCTCCATCCGGATCATCACGTTGGTCAGCTGAGTCTCGAACACGCGCGGCGGGGCGAAGAAATAGGTTGGCCCGATCTCACGCAGGTCAGTCATCATCGTGTCAGCGCTTTCAGGACAGTTCACGCAGAAACCGCACCAATAAGCCTGACCGATGGAAAAGATGAAGTCGCCGACCCATGCCATCGGCAGGTAAGACAGGATGTCCTCGTTCCGGGTCAGGTGATCGAACTCGGCCGAGTTTTTGGCGCTTTCGATTACGTTGCGGTTCGACAGCACAACACCTTTGGGCTTGCCCGTTGTACCCGAGGTATATAGCATCACGCAGGTATCGTCATAGGTGATCGCTGCAGTCCGCTTGTCCAGTTCCGCGTCGAAGCGCGCGTGACCCGCGCTTCCTTCGGCCATGATGTCGTCAAGCGCGTTCATCTGGGAATGGTCGTATTTCCGCATCCCACGCTTGTCGGTATAGAGGATGTGTTTGACCTGATGCAGGTTTTCCTGAATCTCAATGACCTTGTCGACCTGCTCCTGATCACCGCAGACCACGTATTTTGCGCCACAGTGTTCCAGAACATAGGCCATCTCTTCGGCCACGGAATCCTGATACAAAGGCACCGGCACCGCGCCCACCATCTGCGCGGCCACCATCGACCAGTAATGCGCCGGACGGTTGCGACCGATCACGGCAATATGGTCACCCTTTTCAACGCCAATCTCCAGAAAACCAAGCGCAATTGCCCGAATCTCCCTGGCCGTTTCCGCCCAGGTCCAGCATTGCCAGATGCCAAATTCCTTTTCCCGATAGGCCGGGGCGTCCCCGAACTGTGTCGCATTACGATGTAGCAGCGCCGGAAGGGAGGCCATCCCGTCCGCGCCCGACTGCGTCTGAGCCAATCTCTCTCTCCTCCCCATCCGACCCCTCCCCGGGCCGGAAATGGCAGGTCCGAGCATAAACCCGGACACCAATGCCCCGTTTAAGGGACAGTGGCACGATCAGCGTCAACTTTTGCCTGATGTTTTCTCAATTCTTACGAATTGTAACAGGGGCAGAAGAGGCGCCTATGTTGCCTGATGTGCTTTTAACGAGAATGGATCGGGAAGCAGAAAAGTTGACGTAAGGGCACCCCAATGCGATCCTAAACCTTATTTTCTTTGGGAGAGTGTTATGAAACTTATTTTCACAACGGCACTACTGGCTTTTGCATCAACCGGCGCATTGGCGGAAGATCAGAGTTCCGACGACGTCCATTGGAGCATTGTCATGTCCATCAACGAGGGTATGGAGGACAATGTTGTGCCGCTATTGACGCGGATGTCAGATGCAACGATGACCAATGAACCCGATGCTTTGATCTATGAATATATGCGGTCCGGGGACGCGGTACATATCTACGAACGTTACGCCAATAATGCGGCGGCAATGGTTCATATGGGAAACTTTGGTTCCAATTTCGCGGACGATTTTTTTGCTACTTTCACTGTCGAGAGCATAGCCGTCTATGGCCCGGCCGAGGATGATCTCAAAGAGGTCTTTGCAGACGCTCCTGCTGTCTACCTGGAGAAGATCGCGGGCTTTGCCCGCTGACCTTGGTTAGTGTATTCAGCCAAACGTGCGGGTCCGAACTGATAAGATAGCCAACAAGTAACCTCGGCATTTCGCGCTACAACCAATCCCGCAGGATAGGTATCAGCGGCACGTCCGCTGCGGGCATCGGATAATTCCTCAGATCGTTCGCCCGCACCCATTTCAGAGCCTGTCCTTCCTTGGACTGCGGAATCCCCTCCCACTTGCGGCAGGCAAACAGTGGCATCAGCAGGTGAAAGTCATCATAGCTGTGACTGGCAAAGGTCAGCGGCGCAAGGCACGAGGCCCAGGTGTCGATGCCCAGTTCCTCGTGCAATTCGCGGATCAGAGCGGCCTCGGGGGTTTCGCCGGGTTCGATCTTGCCGCCGGGGAATTCCCACAAACCGGCCATGGACTTGCCCTCGGGGCGCTGCGCCAGCAGCACCCGGCCCTCGATGTCGATCAGGGCGACAGCAGAAACTAAGACAGTTTTCACGAGCGATAATCCGCGTTGATCTCGATATAGCCATGGGTCAGATCGCAGGTCCAAACGGTGGATTTCCCCTCGCCCAGACCCAGATCGACGGCAATCACCAGATCCTGACCTTTCATATAGGCGGCAGCGTCTTCCTCGCGGTAATCGGGACTGACCCAGCCTTTTTCGGCCACCAGAATATCACCGAAGGAAATGCTCAGCAGGTCGCGGTCCGCCGCCGCACCGGATTTGCCGATGGCCATGACTACACGGCCCCAGTTCGGGTCTTCACCGGCGATCGCGGTTTTCACCAGCGGCGAGTTCGCAATCGCCAGACCGTGCACCTTGGCATCGGCGTCCGAGGCCGCTCCGGTCACGCGGATTTCAACGAATTTCGTGGCGCCTTCTCCGTCGCGCACCACTTGCTGCGCAAGGTTCAGCATCACGGTTTCCAACGCTTCGGCAAAAGCCGAATTGTCGGTGGCATCCACACCCGACGCACCGGTCGCGCACAGCAACAGGCTGTCCGAGGTCGAAGTGTCGCTGTCCACAGTGATACAGTTGAACGTGCGGTCGGTCTGCGCGCCCAACATCGCCTGCAACGCTGATTGTTCAATCTGCGCATCGGTGAAGATATAGACCAGCATCGTCGCCATATCCGGCGCGATCATACCCGATCCCTTGGCAATCCCTGCAATAGAGACTGTTTTGCCATCAATCTCGACCTGCGCGCTTGCGCCTTTCGGGAAGGTGTCCGTGGTCATGATCGCCCGCGCGGCGTCTTCGATGGCGTGGCGGCTGAGTCCCGATTTCAGCGCTTCAAGCTGCGATACGATACGGTCATGGGGCAGCGGTTCGCCAATCACGCCGGTGGACGAGGTAAAGACCCGTTCAACCGGAACGCCGGTGGTTTTGGAGACGGCCTGCGTCACTTCTGCCACCGAGGTCTGACCATAGTGCCCGGTGAAAGCGTTTGCATTGCCCGAGTTCACCAAAATCGCCGCCGGGCCATCACTGGCACCGCCAATCTTGTCCTGACAATCCAGCACCGGGGCGGCGCGCGTGGCCGATCGGGTGAACACTCCGGCCACCGACGTGCCCGGATCGAGGACAGTCAGCATGACGTCTGTACGGCCCTGATAGCGCACGCCGGCTTCGACGGTGGCGAAACGCACACCGTCAATTGCAGGCAATTCGGGGAAAGCCGCCGGAGCCAGCGGCGAGACCTTGGTGATCGTGGCCACGGGCTTTTACTCCTGAATCAGGTCTGTCTGACGCAGAACTTCGGGACCAACGCCTTCCAGCGCCGGACGTTCGATCTCGGCCTGCTGGGTCAGTTCGTCGATACGGGCCTGAATGACCTCTTGCTGCAGGGCCTGAGTCAGTTCAGCGCGCACCTGATCCAGTTCGGGCGCTTCGGATTTGCGCTTGTCGTTCAGGGTGACAACGTGCCAGCCGAACTGGGTTTTCACAGGCTCGGACATTTGCCCTTTTTCCAGGCTGATCACAGCGGCTTCGAATGCAGGCACCATCTGACCCGACCCGAACCAGCCCAGTTCACCACCGTTGGGGCCTGACGGTCCAGTGGATTTCTCTTTCGCCAGTTCTGCGAAATCGGCACCGTCGTCCAGCTGCGCCTTGATCTCTTTGGCCTCTTCTTCGGTTTTCACAAGGATGTGGCTGGCGTTGTACTCATCCGCGCCTTGGAAATCGGCGTATTGCGCATCATAAGCAGCCTGGATCGCCTCGTCCGTCAACTCTGCCTCAAGCAGCGCATTTGCCGTCTGAACCGCCAGCAACGAACGCGTCTCATTCTCCAATGCCAGCGAATTCAGCTTGGACAGTGCGTCCTGCTGCTGACCCAGAAGCGCCTGTTGAATAAGTTGGTCAATAATCAGGTCATACAGCACGTCATCTTCGACTTGCTGGAATTGCTCGGGCAGCGCAGCGGCGGTGGCGATGATGTGACCCAATGTGATTTCATCCCCGTTCACACGCGCCACAACGGTTGCGGCATCGGGCTTTGTTTCGGCGGCCAATGGCAGAGCCATCACGGCAGCAAGTGCCAGAGATGGCAGAAAAGTGAGGCCTTTGGGCATGGATTTATCCTATTTCTTTGCCGCGACAGGGCGCAGCGTTGACACTCTGGAACCTGCCGCTTACATCGCTTTGAAGCCTTGGACAGGGCCGCCTTTCACCCCCCGTATCTATGGGTTGCGCGCAAGGTGGGCAAGCCTGTCGCAACCAAGACAAGAACAGATCCGCTGGAGTGAACATGCTGGGACTCGGAACGCTCGCCAAAAAGGTGTTCGGAACACCGAACGACCGCAAGATCAAGGCGACCCGCCCGCTGATCGAAAAGATCAACGCGCTGGAACCCGAGTTCGAGAAACTGTCCGACGAAGGCCTGATCGAAAAGACCGAGGAACTGCGCAAACGCGCGCTGAATGGCGAAAGCCTGGACAATCTGCTGCCCGAGGCCTTTGCCAACGTCCGCGAAGGCGCCAAGCGTGCGCTGGGTCTGCGTGCCTTTGACGTACAGTTGATGGGTGGTGCCTTCCTGCATCAGGGCAACATCTCAGAGATGAAAACGGGTGAAGGCAAGACGCTGGTCGCTACCTTCCCCGCCTATCTGAACGCGCTGACCGGCAAGGGTGTGCATGTGGTCACTGTGAACGAATACCTGGCCAAGCGGGACTCGGAATGGATGGGCAAGGTGTTTGCGGCCGTGGGCATGACCACCGGCGTGATCTGGGCGGGTCAGCCCGATGCCGAGAAAAAAGCCGCCTACGCCTGTGACATCACCTATGCTACCAACAATGAGTTGGGTTTTGACTATCTGCGCGACAACATGAAGGCCGATCTGGCCGAGATTTACCAGAAATACCACAATTTCGCGATTGTGGACGAGGTCGACTCGATCCTGATCGACGAGGCGCGGACACCGCTTATCATCTCGGGTCCGTCGCAGGACCGCTCGGACCTGTATACTGCCATCGACGCGCTGATCCCGTCGCTGAGCGATGATCACTTCACGCTAGATGAGAAATCCCGCAACGTGACCTTCACCGACGAGGGCAACGAGTTTCTCGAGCAGCAGTTGATCGCCGTCGGCCTGATCCCCGAAGGCCATTCGCTCTACGATCCCGAAAGCACCACGGTTGTTCACCACGTGAACCAGGGCCTGCGCGCGCACAAGCTGTTCCAGCGCGACAAGGACTATATCGTGCGTGACAACAACGTCGTTCTGATCGACGAATTCACCGGTCGTATGATGCCGGGCCGTCGTTTGTCCGAAGGTCTGCATCAAGCCATCGAAGCCAAGGAAGGTGTTCCGATCCAGCCAGAAAACGTGACGCTGGCTAGTGTGACCTTCCAGAACTATTTCCGCCTCTATGACAAGTTGGGAGGCATGACCGGCACCGCACTGACCGAAGCCGAGGAATTTGCCGAAATTTATGGCCTTGGCGTGGTCGAGGTTCCGACCAACAAGCCGATCGCCCGTGTGGACGAGGACGACCAGGTCTATCGCACCGCTGCCGAGAAATACGGCGCGATGATCGAACAAACCAAAGAGGCGCAGGAGAAAGGCCAACCGGTCCTGTTGGGCACCACATCGATCGAGAAATCCGAACTGCTGAGCCAGTTGCTGCAAAAAGAAGGCATCCAGCACAACGTTCTGAACGCCCGCCAACACGAGCAAGAGGCGCAGATCGTCGCTGATGCCGGTCGTCTGGGCGCGGTGACCATTGCCACCAACATGGCTGGTCGCGGCACCGACATTCAGCTGGGCGGCAATGTGGAAATGAAGGTGCTGAAGGCTCTGGCCGATAACCCCGAGGCCGATCCGGCCCAGTTGCGCGCCGCCGAAGAGGCCCGCCATGCGGAAGAAAAAGAAAAGGTTCTGGCCGCCGGTGGTCTGTATGTGATGGCGTCCGAACGCCATGAAAGCCGCCGGATCGACAACCAGCTGCGCGGTCGGTCTGGTCGTCAGGGTGACCCGGGCCGCACGGTGTTCTACCTGAGCCTCGAAGACGATCTGATGCGCATCTTTGGCTCAGAACGTCTGGACAAGGTGCTGACCACGCTGGGTATGAAAGAGGGCGAGGCCATCATCCACCCCTGGGTGAACAAGTCGCTGGAACGGGCGCAGTCCAAGGTCGAAGGCCGCAACTTTGACATGCGCAAGAATGTTCTGAAATTCGACGACGTGATGAACGACCAGCGAAAAGTGGTCTTCAGCCAACGTCGCGAGATCATGTCCTCGGATGACCTGTCTGAGGTCGTCTCGGACATGCGTGAACAGGTGATCGACGACCTGATCGACGAATACATGCCGCCGAAATCCTATGCCGATCAGTGGGACACGGATGGCCTGCACGAGGCGATCAAGGACAAGCTGACCATCGACGCGCCGGTTCAGGACTGGGCCGCCGAAGAAGGCGTGGACGATGAGCAGGTGCGCGAGCGCCTGATCAAATCCGCTGACGAGATGATGGCGCAGAAGGCCGCTGCCTTCGGTCCTGAAAACATGCGCAACATCGAAAAGCAGGTACTGCTGCAGACCATCGACAGCAAATGGCGCGAGCACCTGCTGACGCTGGAACATCTTCGCTCGGTCGTAGGTTTCCGCGGTTACGCCCAGCGTGATCCGCTGAACGAGTACAAGAACGAGAGCTTCCAGCTTTTCGAAAGCATGCTCGATTCCTTGCGCGAAACCGTGACACAGCAATTGTCCCGTGTGCGCCCGCTGACGGAAGAAGAGCAAAAGGAAATGCTGGAGCAGATGGCTGCCCAGCAGGCTCAGGCTCAGAAATCCGTCGATCAGGCCACTGACCGCGCCGAAGCGGTAGCAGAAGCCGAAGCCTCGGGCGATCCTCTTCCCGGCTTTGACGAGAACGACCCCAGCACCTGGGGCAACCCGTCGCGCAATGACCGGTGCCCCTGCGGGTCAGGCAAAAAGTTCAAACATTGCCACGGTCGCTTGACCTAACGTAATGGCGATCAAGACACATTGAGTCCCCGTCACGGCCACATATTGGCCGTGATTCGTGACCAATGTGCGACTCGCTCCTTCAACTGGGGAGGGTGTCATGTTTGTAATTAGAAACTACGTAACCACCGGCGGTACAGTCGCATGTGCCCTTGCTATCGGTTACCTGATGCAAAATGGAAACCCTGCGGAACCAAACAGTTCGCAGGATCTTGAAGTTGCGTCAACTGAGCAAACCGCCGTGTTTTCCGGGCTGGAGGACATCGTCCTGACCTCCTCGTCTCCTGCCCCGGAAACAGACCAAGCTACCACTTCGGCGCAACGGACACTCAACCCCAGCTGGTCAGCCCCCTCTGATCGAGCCAACTGTGGCCTTAGCGCCCGGGCACGTGCCGTACCTGGTGCGGCAGCTCGCCTGATCGTCAAAGCCCCCTGCCATAGCAATGAACGGATTGAGGTGCATCACAGCGGCCTGACCGTCACGCAGGAAACAGACGCAAATGGCACATTGGATCTGACCATACCGGCCTTGTCGGAATACGCGATCTTTCTGATCTCTCTTGACGATCAGAAGGGGACCGTAGCCACCACTCACATTCCCGACATCGGCCAATATTCGCGCGTTGCCCTGCAATGGAAGGGTGAGACTGATCTGCAGATCCACGCGTTGGAGTTTGGCGCGAGCTATGGCGATGCGGGCCATGTTTCAGCCGGTTCGGGCACAGAAGGCACAGGCCAAGTCATGCATCTGGCCGAGTCTTCGTTCAGCGATTCCCGCAACGTTGAAATCTATTCCTTCCCCGCGGCGCGATCGCACCAATCGGGTTCGATCGCATTAACCGTCGAGGCCGAGGTAACCGAAGCCAATTGCGGCCAGGACCTGAGCGTACAATCTATGGAATTGCACGCCGACCGGACCCTTCGGTCGCGCGATCTGACACTCAGCTTTCCGGATTGTTCCAAAACCGGTGAGTTTCTGGTGTTGAATAATCTGCTTCAAAACCTGACAATCGCGGCAAACTAAAACCGCAGGCAGGCTCGAACTTCCAATGACATTTCTTCGTGTGGCGGCAGCTGCACTGTTTTCGGCAGCTATAACCTCTGCCGTTCTGGCACAGGATCTCACGCTCACCTCGCATGACGGCAAGGTCGAAGTAACCGGAACCCTTCTGGGATTCGATGGTGAGTTCTACCGCGTCGATACCAAATTCGGAGAACTGACGGTCGACGGCTCCGGGGTCACGTGCGACGGGCCCGCCTGCCCTAACCTGACCGATTTCGTAGCAGAACTGAGGTTCTCTGGCTCGTCCGTCATGGCCGAGAAAGTTCTGCCCGCCTTGTTGATGGGCTTTGCCGAACAACAAGCATTGTTAGTTACTCACCGTGCGCTTGACAGCACAGGTCTGGTTTATGAACTGCACCAAAACGGGCGCACGGCTCCTCTCGGGCGGTTCTACTTTGAGATCGGCAACACAAGTAGTGGTTTTTCCGATCTGATCGCGGATCAAGCCGACATCGCGATGGCCTTGCGCGAAATCCGCCCACAAGAGCAAGAGACTGCCGAAGCCGCCGGGTTGGGCGACCTGACCCATGCGCGCCGGTCACGGGTTGTGGCGCTGGATGCGTTGGTCCCCATCGTTGCGCCCAAAAACCCGGTGCCGTACATTTCTCTGTCCGATCTGGCGTTGGTTTTTTCAGGTGAGATCGATAACTGGTCCGCCCTGGGTGGCCCGGATGCGCCGATTTCTGTGCATCTGCCCGATACCGGGTCCGGGCTGGCGCAAGGGGTCGAAGATCGATTGCTGGCCCCCGCAAAGGCCAAGCTATCTGAATCCGTACTCCGACACACGCGCAGCAGCGATCTGGGCCGTGCGGTAGCTGATGACCCCTTTGCTATTGGTATTTCCAGTCAGGCAGAGGCCGATGTGGCCCGCGCGCTACCTCTAGCCGGTGGATGCGGTCACGCGCTAATGGCCAACCGTCAAACGATCAAAACCGAGGATTATCCGCTGACGTCGCCCATGTTCCTGTACCTGCCGGAACGTCGATTGCCCCGCATTGCCCGTCAGTTTCTGGCCTATACCCAAAGTGCCGAGGCGCAGATGGTGATCCGTAACGCGGGCTTTGTCGATCAGGCACCCGAGACTCTGCCTATCGATCTTCAGGGAAACCGGTTTGCCAATGCCGTCGCCTCAGGTGCGTCCGAAGTTGGTTTGGAAGAGTTGCAGCGCATGGTCACTACATTGCGGCCTTTGGCCCGGCTGGCTCTTTCTTTCCGGTTCGAGGCAGGATCCTCACGCCCCGATGCACAATCCCGGTCGAATATCCAACACCTGGCGCAGCAGCTAGAGGCCGGAACGCTTGATGTGCGCAAACTGATCTTTGTGGGGTTCAGCGATGGCGACGGTGCCGCGACCGCCAATGCGCGAATTTCTTTGTTGCGTGCGAAAACAGTACGTAATGCGGTGCTGGCCGCAGTTGAAACCGCGATTCCGGACAGTATCGAACTGGAGGTCGATGGATTTGGCGAGGCCATGCCGATGGCCTGCGATGACACCGAGTGGGGCCGCAAGGTCAATCGCAGGGTCGAAGTCTGGGTGAAGTAACTCTCAAAGATAGCCATGAGACCGAAAGCTCAGCTCATTCGATTTGCCGATGATCAGATGATCGTGCAGCGTCAGGCCCAGCGCCAGACAGGCATCCTGAATCCGGTTGGTCATATCGATATCCGACTGGGACGGGGTCGGGTCGCCTGATGGGTGGTTGTGCACCAGGATCAGAGCCGAAGCGTTCAGTTCCAGCGCCCGTTTTGCAACTTCACGTGGGTAGACCGGCACGTGGTCCACAGTACCTTTGGCCTGTTCCTCATCCGCGATCAGCACGTTCTTACGATCCAGATAAAAAACCCGAAACTGCTCGGTCTCGCGATGGGCCATGGTGGTGTGGCAATAGTCCAGCAGCGCGTCCCAACCCGAGATTACATGCCGCTGCATCACCCGCGCGCGGGCCATGCGGTGGGCGCAGGCCTCGAGTATTTTCAGGTCGGTGATCACCGTATCACCAACGCCCTTGATCTGCCGCAGCCGCTCTTCGGGCGCGGTTAGAACCCGATTGAAATCGCCGAACGTATCCATTAGCGCCCGCGCCAGTGGTTTTACATCTTGCCGGGGTATGGACCGGAACAGGACCAGCTCCAGCAGTTCGTAATCCGGCATCGCCGCCGAGCCGCCGGACATGAACCGCTCGCGCAGGCGTTTGCGGTGATCCTTGATGTAAGACGGTAATCGCCCGGACGGCAGCGGCTGCACCGGGGCTTCATCGCTTTCGAAGAGCATCGGGGCTTCGGCAAAGGCGTCCTTGGTCATGCAAGCAGATTGACGCAAAATCGGTTTCTGAAAGGTTAACGCGCCCGAGTTTTACTCAGCGCGGGGGAACGATAATCAAGCATGTGCCCGTTTTGGTCTGTCGACTATGTTGCCGTCTTTGGGAAACGTCTCATACTCGGCATGTCAATCGGCATCAGTACACGCAGAGCGAAAGCTGTGATCAACTTCTTATGGTCTCACGGTTTCTTTTCGGTCACGAGGTTGATGCCGCGACGAGGACGATCTCGCCGGACCAATCCGGATGTAATTCTTCAGCGGCCCGCCACGCGCGCAAACCCGTTGCGCAACAAAATGCCAGTCTTTTCGTTTTGGTCGACTCTGATTTCAGAGACTCCACTGTTGCACGTCGGGCATCGGGGTGGACGGGGTCGGGGGCCTCATCCGTGTTACGCAATTCGATGATCAGATCGTCTGCGGTCAGTTGGTTGGCCGAAACAAACGGGAAATACCGCATCGGTTCCGGGGCTTCATCAAATCGGAACGTAGTGCTACGGAACGAGCGCGCATCGACCTGCACCATTTGCCCCAGCGGTGAAGGTTGCAGGCCAAGGATCAGATTTAGTGCCATCTGCGCCTGCAGCGCTCCGATGATCCCAACGACGGGGCCAAGCACCCCAGCCGTTGCACAGCTCGCACCACTGTCAGGCGCATCCGGGAACACGGCCCGAAGGGAAGGTGCGCCACCGCAAAAGCCACCGACATAACCCGAAAGCCCCAGCACGGATGCAGAAATCAGCGGCTTACCAAGCGAAAGACAGGTGTCTGACAGGATATAGCTGGCCGAATAGCTGTCGGCACAGTCCAGAACCATGCCCGCCTGTTCTACAAATTCAGCCGCATTTTGGCTTGTTAGAGCCTGTTTTTCGGCGACTACAGTGACCTCACGGTTCAAGTCCCGGCAACGATCCGCCGCGACCTCTACCTTCGGGCGTCCACAGTCCGACTCAGAAAACAAAACCTGCCGGTGCAGGTTCGAAAAGGCGATCTCATCGCGGTCCATGATGGTCAGCTGCCCTACCCCGGCTCCAGCCAACTGTGGCAACACCGGTGCTGCCAGCCCGCCAGCGCCCACCACTAAAACCCGCGCGGCGGACAAACGAGCCTGCCCCTCTGCCCCAACCTCAGGCAGGATCATCTGGCGGGCATAGCGGTTCATCGCGTGACCTCGATCCATTGGCGCACACGAGTCTCTGGATCGGCATTCAGCGTGATATCGGTGACGACCGAGACGATATCCGCCCCCGCCTGCAACACACCCGGAGCGCGTTCAACGCTCATCCCGCCGATCCCGACCAAAGGGATATCACCCACCCGCGCCTTCCATTCGGTGACACGGGGCAAGCCCTGTTGTTCCCATTTCATCTTTTTCAGGATCGTCGGATAGACCGGCCCCAGAGCGACATAGTCCGGGTCCATCGCCAGAACCCGCTCCAACTCATCATCGTCGTGGGTCGAGACGCCCAGTTTCAGCCCCGCCTTACGGATGGCTTTCAAATCGGCGTCATCCAGATCCTCCTGCCCGAGGTGAATCCAGTCGCACCCGGCTTCAATCGCCTGTTGCCAATAGTCGTTGACCACGAGAACGGCATCATGTTGGCGGCACAGGTCACGCGACAAAGTAATTTGTTCGCGCACCGCCGCGACGGGCTGATCCTTGGTCCGCAACTGCAAAAGTTTCACACCCAAGGGCAGCATTCGACGCAACCAGTCCGAATGGTCGAAGATCGGGTAAAACCGGTCGAGTTTCATGACAAGAACGCCTTTCCGATCACGGGGGTAGACGGCTCTGCCATGTCGCGCGCCTCGATCGGATCGGCCTGATGGGCCAATTGTCCGGCCTCGATGGCGAGCTTCATGGCTCGGGCCATGGTGGCGGGGTCTCCGGCCCGCGCAACAGCGGTGTTCAACAGAACCGCGTCATATCCCAACTCCATCGCTTGCGCAGCGTGGCTGGGCAATCCAATCCCGGCGTCGATTACCAAAGGCACGTCCGGGAATTCAGCCCGCATCGCGCGCAAGGCATATTCGTTGTTCAACCCCCGCCCCGAGCCAATCGGTGCGCCCCAAGGCATCAACACCTCACACCCTGCAGTTAGCAGCCGCTCGCCCACGATCAGATCATCCGTGGTGTAGGGGAAAACCTGAAACCCGTCCTCGGTCAGAATGCGCGCCGCCTCGACCAGTTGAAACACGTCCGGCTGCAGGCTGTCGGTATGGCCGATCAGTTCCAGCTTGATCCACTTTGTATCAAACACCTCCCGCGCCATGTGGGCAGTGGTTACAGCCTCTTTGACCGTGTGACACCCAGCCGTGTTCGGCAAAAGCAGCACGCCGAGGTCTCGGATCATCTGCCAAAAGGTCTGCCCAGCACCGGATTCACGCCGCAGCGACACCGTGGCCACCCCGGCGCCGCTGTCGCGAAACGCCTGCTCCAGAATCGCGGGGCTGGGATATTGCGCCGTGCCCAGCATCAGCGGGTTGGGCAAGCGGGTGCCATAAAAAACCTTCATCCTCAGCCCCCCTGCATCGGCGCGACGATTTCAATCCGGTCGCCGTCGGCCAGTCTGTGAGCAACGCGCAGACCCGATGGCACGAAGTCCTCGTTCACGGCCGTTGCCACCCGCCCCGAAAACCCGCACTCGACCAAGATGTCCGAGAGGGTTTCGGCGCGCACCTCGCGCGGTTCGCCATTAAGCACGATCTTCATCGACCATCTCCGAATGTTTGTTGTTCAGCGCCAGATCCGCCACGCCCTGCGCCAGCGCCGGGGCCAACAGATAACCATGGCGATAGAGGCCATTGGCATAGATCGTGCGCCCCAGCCGTCGAATACGCGGCAGATTGTCAGGAAAGGCCGGGCGCAGATCGACGCCGATCTCGAGCACCTCGGCCTCTCCGAACGCGGGGTTCAGCGCGTAAGCCGCGCTGAGCAGTTCCAGCATCGAGCGCGCAGTGATGCGGCTGCTATCCTCGCTTTCGATCATCGTGGCGCCCAGCATGTAAACACTGTCGCCGCGTGGCACGATGTAAAGCGGCATTCTTGGGTGCAGCAGACGCACGGGTCGTGTAAGGGTCACGTCCGGGCAACGGATCACCAACATCTCACCCTTTACGCCCCGCAAATCGTGCAGCACCTCACGAGCGTGCAAACCCCGGCAATCGATAGCATTTTCAAGCCGCGATGGGGCGAGCTTGAGGTGGAATTCAACACCATGATCCAACAGTTGCCTATGAAGGTCCCTCAAGGCTTGGCGTGGGTCCAGATGGGCTTCTTTCGTAAAATGTAGCCCTTTGGGGAATCCATGCAAATCAGGCTCTAATTCAGCGATATTGGATTGCTCGACTTCACTGTACCCCTCGGTCCGACGAGCAAATCGGCGCAGATCAGGCAAGTCGCGCAGATTGGCTACAACCAGCGTTCCTCGCTGTTCTACCCGAGTGCGCGCTGCCCACCAGTCCTGCGCAATCTGACCCAACCGCAAAACCGGTTCCTCGGCGTTTTCATACTCACACCACGGGGCCAGCATACCGCCCGCCCACCACGAACACCCATGCGGCCCCGGAGGGCCAGCGGGATCAAACACCTCAACCTTGGCACCGCGCGAGACAAGCTCGCTGGCAACGGCCAAGCCAGCCACGCCGGACCCTATGACCGACCAGACCGTCATGCAGACCAAACCCGGTGGAAGTGATGCACCGGTCCGTGACCCTGCCCAATCATCAGACCGTCCGCCAAGGCGATCGCCCCCTGCAAGTATTCATGCGATTGCGCAACGGCGTTGGTCAGGCCAAGCCCCTGAGCCAGCCCCGCTGCAATCGACGACGACAAGGTGCACCCTGTGCCATGCGTGTTCCGTGTCTCGCGTCGGGGGGCGGTGTACTCGGCCACCAGGCCCGAGGCATCAACCAGCAGGTCGTGACAGACGTCCCCGCGCCCATGCCCGCCTTTCATCAAAACCGAACCTGCGCCCGACCAACACAAGGCCCGCCCCTGCGCGATCATCTGGTCAGGTGTCGCAGCTTCGGCATCACCCAACAGACAGGCGGCTTCAGGCAGGTTCGGGGTCAACAAGGTGGCGCGCGGCAGAAGGACGTCGCGCAAAGTCTGCACCGCGTCTTGCGCCAACAAAGCATCACCGGATTTAGCAACCATCACCGGGTCCAGCACCACGGGGCCTTCAAACCCGGTAATAGCCTCCGCAACCGTCTGTATGATTTCCGGCGTTGCCAGCATTCCGATCTTGATCGCGCCGACATCCAGATCGGTTAGAACCGCTTCGATCTGGGCAGTAACCACATCCAGCGGGATCCCATGCACCGCAGTCACGGCCCGGGTATTCTGCGCCGTCACCGCAGTAATCACACTGGCACCATACACGCCCAAAGCGGACATCGCCTTGAGGTCGGCCTGTATCCCGGCCCCGCCGCCGCTGTCCGAGCCCGCAATAGTCAGGGCAATATGCGCCATATCGTTGCTCCATCATCAATGGGCAACGCAGCATGGAAAACGTCTGTGTATGTTAGACCGTTCCCTACGCCGGTATTGCCCGGATCAGGTTCGATGGGTTAGCGCATTCACGCCTCTCAGCCCCTTGATCGAGGCACCCCAACGGTTGGGCGGACAATCTCAGGGGTTGTCAGGGGAATCAAGGGCCAATTTTGGCGCAAGCACCAATCAATCTGGACTTATGTAACGCAAAAGCCGGCCTCACTGGACCGGCTTTTCTTTGATGCTCCGTGGCGGAAACCTAGCCCTTCATGCCGTCCCAGAACGACTTGACGGACGAGAAAAAGCTTTTGGATTCCGGATGGTTATCCTCACCCAAATCGTCGAATTCCCGCAGCAGTTCCTTTTGTCGGCTGGTCAGATTGACCGGGGTTTCCACGGCCAGTTCGATGAACATGTCACCGACGCCACCACCGCGCAGAGCGGGCATACCCTTACCGCGCAGGCGCATCTGGCGACCGGATTGGCTGCCTGCCGGAATC
The DNA here is from genome assembly GCF_013032445.1 of Ruegeria arenilitoris. Lineage (GTDB taxonomy): Bacteria > Pseudomonadota > Alphaproteobacteria > Rhodobacterales > Rhodobacteraceae > Ruegeria > Ruegeria arenilitoris_F. The sequence continues at coordinate 53,687 of NZ_WQCA01000011.1, forward strand.
TGCACACGGCCACGACCACCGTCGATGGTGGGAACTTCAATCGATCCGCCCAGCGCTGCCTTGGCCATGCTGACAGGCACACGGCAATACAGGTTCACGCTGTCACGTTCGAACAGCTTGTGGTCGGAAACTTCAACAAAGATATACAGATCGCCTGGAGGGCCACCGCGCATCCCGGCTTCACCCTCGCCCGCCAAACGAATGCGAGTGCCGGTTTCAACACCGGCGGGGATGTTCACAGACAGCGCACGCTCTTTTTCAACACGGCCAGCACCGTTGCAGGACTTGCAGGGGTTCTTGATGATCTGACCCAGTCCCGAACAAGTCGGACAGGTGCGCTCAACGGTGAAGAAACCCTGTTGCGCGCGGACTTTGCCCATACCCGAACAGGTCGGGCACGTGGTCGGCTCCACGCCACCTTCGGCGCCTGTACCGTCACAGGCGGAACAGGCTACGGCCGCAGGAACACTGATGGTTTTTTGCAGGCCCGAGAAGGCTTCTTCCAAAAACACGCGCAGGTTATAGCGCAGATCGGACCCGCGCGCAGCGCGACGTCCGCCACCAGCACCACCGCGCTGGCCGCCCATGAAATCGCCGAACAAATCGTCGAACACGTCCGAGAATGCGCTGGAGAAATCGCCCTGCCCAAAGCCGCCACCGGGACGGCCGCCGCCGCCACCCATGCCGTTTTCAAAGGCAGCGTGACCAAAGCGGTCATAAGCAGCCTTTTTATCGGCATCGCGCAGCACGTCGTAGGCTTCGTTCGCTTCCTTGAACTGCGCCTCGGCATCCGGGTTGTCTTTGTTGCGGTCGGGATGCAATTCCTTGGCCTTCTTGCGAAAGCCCTTCTTGATCTCGTCCGCCGATGCGCCCTTTGTAACACCGAGCACATCATAGTAGTCGCGTTTTGACATCAGTATTTCCTTCTGCCTCAACGTAATCGGGCCGGCCCGGCAACCGGACCGGCCCAAATTGGCCCGGTTACCCGTTACTTACGTTTGTCGTCGTCCAGATCTTCAAACTCGGCGTCGACAATATCGTCATCACCCGGCGCGGCATCGGCTGCAGCAGGCTCATCCTCGCCCTCTTCGGCTTGCGCCTTGTAGATCGCCTCACCCAGCTTCATGGCTGCTTCGGTGACGTTCTGGATGCCGGATTTGATCTTGTCGGCATTTTCGGTTTCCAGCTCGTCCTTCAGCGCGGCAATCGCCAGCTCGATGGCTTCGATGGTGGTCGGGTCGACCTTGTCGGCATGCTCTTCCATCGACTTTTCGGTCGAGTGGATGAGGCTTTCCGCCTGGTTCTTGGCGTCGACCAGCTCGCGGCGTTCCTTGTCGGCTTCCGCGTTCTCTTCGGCGTCCTTGACCATCTTGTCGATGTCCTCGTCGGACAGACCGCCCGATGCTTGGATGGTGATCTTCTGCTCTTTGCCGGTGCCTTTGTCCTTGGCCGAAACCGAGACAATGCCGTTGGCGTCGATGTCAAAAGTCACCTCGATCTGAGGCATACCGCGCGGTGCAGGCGGGATATCTTCGAGGTTGAATTGACCAAGGATCTTGTTGTCCGCGGCCATTTCCCGCTCACCCTGGAACACGCGGATGGTAACGGCGTTCTGGTTGTCTTCGGCGGTCGAGAAGACCTGAGACTTTTTGGTCGGGATGGTCGTGTTGCGGTCAATCAGGCGAGTGAACACGCCACCCAGCGTTTCGATACCCAAGCTCAGCGGGGTCACGTCCAGCAGAACCACGTCTTTGACATCGCCCTGCAGAACACCGGCCTGAATGGCGGCGCCCATGGCAACAACTTCGTCCGGGTTCACACCTTTGTGGGGCTCTTTGCCGAAGAACTTGGTGACCTCTTCGATCACTTTCGGCATCCGGGTCATACCACCGACCAGAACAACCTCATCCACGTCGCCAGCCGACAGGCCCGCGTCTTTCAGGGCAGCGGCACAGGGCTTCATCGACTTTTTGATCAGATCGCCAACCAGCGATTCCAGCTTGGCACGGGTCAGTTTCATGACCATGTGCAGCGGCTGACCGTTCGAACCCATCGAGATGAACGGCTGGTTGATTTCGGTCTGCGAGGTCGAGGACAGCTCGATCTTGGCTTTTTCAGCGGCTTCTTTCAAACGCTGCAGGGCCATCTTGTCGGCAGACAGATCGACACCGTGTTCCTTTTTGAACTCATCCGCCAAGTAGTTGACGATGCGCATGTCAAAGTCTTCACCACCCAGGAAGGTGTCACCATTGGTCGACTTCACCTCGAACAGGCCGTCGTCGATTTCCAAGATGGTCACGTCGAAGGTACCACCACCAAGGTCATAAACCGCGATGGTTTGGGTCTCTTCTTTATCCAGACCATAGGCCAGAGCAGCCGCTGTCGGTTCGTTGATGATCCGCAGCACTTCCAGACCGGCGATTTTGCCAGCGTCTTTGGTAGCCTGGCGCTGTGCGTCGTTAAAGTATGCCGGAACGGTGATAACCGCCTGCGTGACTTCCTCACCCAGATAGCTCTCGGCGGTTTCCTTCATCTTGCCCAGAGTGAAGGCCGAGATCTGGCTTGGGGAGTACTTTTCACCGCGGGCTTCAACCCACGCGTCGCCATTGCCGCCATCAACGATGGCGTACGGCACCATTTTCTTGTCTTTTTCGACTTCTGCATCATCCACGCGACGACCGATCAGACGCTTGACGCCAAAGATCGTGTTGTCGGGGTTGGTGACCGCCTGACGTTTTGCAGGCTGACCGACCAGTCGCTCATCTTCGGTGAAGGCGACGATCGAGGGCGTGGTCCGCGCCCCTTCGGCGTTTTCGATGACCTTCGGCTGCGAGCCGTCCATGATAGCCACACACGAGTTGGTGGTTCCGAGGTCAATCCCGATTACTTTTCCCATATGTTCAATCCCTTTCTCTTCAAGGCGATGTCCGAGGTCCGAACCCGTTATGGCACCCGGCCCCGATCTGATATGCGCAACAGCCCTACACCATCGCGCGTCCCGGCGTATATAAGGGCGGGATGAATGGCCTGCAAGCGGTGTAAATCGCAGGTTTTTGGGAATCTGTGACCTTTTTTGGCAAGGTTTTGGCAAGGATTGGGGAATCTTGGATGGCGCGGCTGCTCTTGCGCGGTTTTGATATCAGAAAAGCCTGTCTGAATACTCAGACACAGATGCAGTTGATCGAACTTCTGCGCCCGATTCTGAAATCTGCCCCTTTATTCCGGCCGGTCACACCTTCGGGCAAGGAAATGTCCGTACGCATGACTTCGGCCGGATCGTTGGGCTGGGTGACGGACAAGGCGGGTTACAGGTATCAGCCACGACACCCCAAAGGCGCGGATTGGCCCGAGATTCCCGATCCGATCCTCGATATCTGGCGGGCACTGGCCAGCCCCGACCGCGATCCCGATTGCTGCCTGATCAACTACTACGGCGAAGGGGCCCGGATGGGGTTGCATCAAGACAAGGACGAGGCCGATTTTTCCTGGCCGGTTCTGTCAATCTCATTGGGCGATGATGCCCTCTTTCGCATCGGCAACCAGACTCGTGGCGGCAAAACCGAGTCGATCTGGCTGAGCTCCGGCGATGTGGTGATCATGGGCGGACCCGCCCGGCTGACCTATCACGGGATTGATCGCATCCGCTTCGGGTCTTCGAAACTTCTGCCCAAGGGTGGCCGGATCAACCTGACCCTGCGGGTGGCAGGTTAACGGCGCGCACTCCAGCTTTGCGAGACGTGTTGCCGCGTGAAGAATATCCCCAACAAACCGATTAGCAGCAGCGCCAACCCCACCCAAAGCGGGTATTCCCAATTGGTGTTACGGGGATAGTAATTGCGAAAAACAAACCCCCGGCACTGGTCGATAATGTGAAACAGTGGATTCCATGCAAACATGGCCAGCATTGCACCGCCCAGCGCGTTTGCCACAAACATCTTTCCCGAAAAGATCATGTTTAGTCGGCGGTAGATGGTTTTTAGTATTGAGGAAACAGTTGGCAACCAAGGCGTTAGGGCCATTAGGACAACGCCAATGGAACATCCTGTAAACCAAGCCAGCATCAACATCGCAAAAGCACCGCCGGGATGCTGAATCTCAATCGGAGAAACCGCAACGCTGTAAACGAACAGAATGATGAGGATCGCCACCAACTGCGTGTAGAGCGTGCCGAATGCGGTCGCCAGCAATTCAACCATCATGTTCATCGGCGAATGCAGCATCATCGGGTTGTTTCCAGTGCTGACACCCGCCACCGAACTGACAGATTTGACATGCGTCAGAAACAGAAACACGCCGGACAGCAGGTACAATACAAAATCCCCTCGGATTTTGGCAATGCGTGGACCCATGAAGGACATGATAGTGTAAAACACCGCGACCAGAACCAGAATCTGTAAAATGCTAACCAGAATGGCCAGCACCGCATTGCTGTGCTGAGAGCGCACGTTGCGCACAACGGCATGGAAAATGAGTTCGGCCGTTGTAAACGCGCCGCCCAATAACGATTGGTTTCGCTTGAAATAATACACCCGAAGCGTCTTTCCCGTGGTTTCGCCTGCAATCTGGCACGAATTTCTTGCCGTTCCGTAACCGGCACATCATAAGGTCGTCAGGATATTCGATCAACAATTCACAAGAACGGAGCATTTTTGTGACCTATGACGCCCTCATTCCCGTTATCCGACGTTTGGCCCTGGAAGCGGGCGACAAGATCATGGAAACTTACGAGGCGGACGATTTCGACGTTAAAGTAAAATCCGACTCCAGCCCTGTGACCGAAGCAGATGAAGCCGCCGATGCCCTGATCTCGGCCGGTCTGCGCGAGGCATTTCCCGACATTCTACTGGTAACCGAGGAACAGGCCGCCTCGCACTCTGAAAAGGGCGACACGTTCCTGATCGTCGATCCGCTGGACGGCACAAAAGAGTTCATCAACCGCCGCGGCGATTTCACTGTGAATATCGCGCTGGTGGAAAACGGCGTTCCGACCCGTGGCGTAGTGTATGCTCCTGCGAAAGGGCGGATGTTTTACACGCAAGCGGACGGTCAATCCGTCGAAGAAACCGGCGCGCTGGATAAGGAAATGGCTGGCGACACGACACAGATTGCAGTGTCTAAACCCGACAATTCGGCACTTTTGATCGTGGCGTCGAAATCGCACCGGGACCAAGCGACTGAGGACTACATCAACAAATATCAGGTGCAGGACAGCAAAAGCGCGGGCTCGTCGCTGAAATTCTGTCTGGTCGCCACCGGTGAAGCGGACCTGTATCCTCGCGTCGGTCGCACGATGGAATGGGACACCGCCGCAGGTCACGCCGTTCTGGCGGGCGCTGGCGGGCAGGTTGTTCGTTTTGATGACCATACGCCGCTGACATATGGCAAAGATGAATATGCAAACCCGTTCTTCATTGCCTATGCTCCAGGTGTTGAGCTGAAGGAGGCCTGATGTCCGTTCTGATCGCCATTCCCGCCCGGTACGCCTCGACCCGCTATCCGGGCAAACCGCTGGTGCCGCTGACCGGTGCCAGCGGCAACGCGATGACCCTGATCGAGCGGTCCTGGCACGCGGCATGTTCAGTTTCGGGCGTGGACAAGGTGGTTGTCGCCACCGATGATGACCGTATCCGCGAAGTGGCCGAAGGCTTCGGGGCCGAAGTGGTGATGACCTCGGAAACCTGCGGCAACGGCACAGAACGCTGCGCCGAGGCGCATGAGGTGCTGGGCGCGGGATATGACATTGTGGTGAATCTTCAAGGTGACGCGCCGCTGACCCCGCACTGGTTTGTCGAAGATCTGGTTGCCGGTCTACGCGCCGCGCCTGAGGCCGGCGTCGCCACGCCGGTTCTGCGCTGCGATGGCGATGCTTTGAACAGCCTTTTGAACGACCGCAAGAACGGGCGCGTAGGCGGCACCACAGCCGTCTTCGCCGCCGATCACAGCGCCATGTATTTCTCGAAAGAGGTCGTCCCCTACACCGCCGAAACCTATGGCGGAGACGACGCGACCCCGATCTTCCACCATGTGGGTGTCTACGCTTACCGCCCCGATGCGCTGGCCGCCTATCCCACTTGGCCCACTGGTCCGCTGGAGAAGCTGGAAGGGCTTGAGCAGCTGCGCTTTATGGAGAACGGTCGCAAGGTTCTGTGCGTCGAGGTCGAAGCCAAAGGCCGCCAGTTCTGGGAGTTGAACAACCCGCAGGACGTCCCAAAGCTGGAAGAGATGATGATGGCGATGGGTCTGGATTGATATTCCAGCCCCGCGCGACTTGCCTTCTCCCCGGCACGGTGATGCCCTCCATTTTAAGCTGGAAGAATAGATGACCAACATTCTTGTAACTGGCGGGGCCGGGTATATCGGTTCTCATGCCTGCAAGGCTCTGGCGCAGGCGGGCTATACGCCGGTGACCTATGACAACCTGATCACTGGCTGGCAGGATGCGGTGAAATTCGGCCCGTTTGAGCAGGGCGATCTGCTGGACCGCGCCCGGCTGGATGAGGTCTTTGCCAAATACAAACCCGCCGCGGTAATGCATTTCGCCGCCCTCAGCCAGGTGGGCGAGGCGATGTCGGAACCCGGTAAATACTGGACCAACAACGTCACCGGTTCGCTGTCCCTAATCGAAGCCGCCGTCGCCGCCGGGTGCCTGAACTTCGTGTTCTCATCTACCTGCGCCACCTATGGCGAGCATGACAATGTTGTGCTGGACGAAGACACGCCGCAGGAACCGCTGAACGCTTATGGCGCTTCGAAACGCGCGATCGAGGATATCCTGCGCGATTTTCAGGCGGCACACGAGCTGAACCACGTCATCTTCCGCTATTTCAACGTCGCCGGAGCCGACCCGGAGGGCGAGGTGGGCGAATTCCACCGCCCCGAGACCCATCTGGTGCCGCTGATGCTGGACGCGATCGACGGCAAGCGCGACGGTCTGACCGTGTTCGGTACCGACTATGACACGCCCGACGGTACCTGCATCCGCGACTATGTGCATGTCTGCGATCTGGTCGATGCCCATGTGCTGGGCCTGAACTGGCTGGAACAGGGCAAGGGCAGCCGGGTGTTCAATCTGGGCACCGGCTCGGGCTTTTCGGTGATGGAGGTGATCGGCCATTCCAAATCAGTCACCAACCGCGAAGTACCCTATTCCATCGGCCCGCGCCGCGCCGGGGATTGCACCAAGCTGGTCTCGGGCTCAATCCGCGCTGGGGACGAGCTGGGCTGGACCCCGAAAAGATCAACGTTAGAGACGATGATTGGCGATGCATGGCGCTGGCATCAGAACGGCAATTACGAGAAGTGATCGCCAGGTGACGCATCCCGCAACCGATCCTCTTCCCCCCATAGGATGGGTGCAGCACTACCGGTTGCGGCTAAAACGTCGGCGGTTGCTCTGGCGATCCTTTCGCAGCCGCCACCAACTGACTTGCCTAAACGACAGGACTGCGCAGATCAGGCCCAGTGCCATTCTGGCCTTCACCACGCTGCGCAATGAAACCACCCGCCTGCCCTGGTTCTTCCGCCATTACCGCGCGCTGGGTGTCGATCACTTTCTGATCGTGGATAACGGCAGCGATGACGGCTCGGTCGATTTCCTGCGTGATCAGCCGGATGTGTCGCTGTGGCAAACCCCTGCCAGCTATCGCTACGCGCGCTATGGGCTGGATTGGCTGACCTGGTTGCAAATGCGCTATGGGCACGGTCACTGGACCCTGATGGTCGACGCCGATGAACTGCTGATATATCCCGATCACGACAGCAAACCCCTGCAGGACCTGACCGCTGATCTGGACCAGCAAGGCCGCGCAGGTTTTGGTGCCCTGATGCTGGACCTCTATCCCAAAGGGCCGCTGGGCAGGCAAAGCTATGACCCGGAAACCGATCCGACCGAGGTTTTGAACTGGTTCGATCCCGGCCCATATCGGGCGCAGCGGCAAAGCCCTTTGGGCAACCTGTGGGTTCAGGGCGGTATGCGCGAGCGCATGTTCTTTGCCGACCGGCCCCACCATTCGCCGACGCTGAACAAGATTCCTCTGGTCCGGTGGTCGCGGCGCTATGCCTTTGTAAACTCGTGCCATTCTGCCCTGCCCCGACACCTCAATGCCACCTATGACGGACCAGATGGCAACGCCCCTGCAGGGGTGTTGCTGCACACGAAATTCCTGCCCGAAGTGATCGGCAAGTCAAAATCCGAGAAAGAACGGCGCCAACATTTCCACGATCCGGACCAGTTCGCGTCATATTATGATGCAATCGCCGACCGCCCCGACATGTGGACGCCCCGGTCGGTTCGTTATCAGGGTTGGGCCCAGCTGCAAAAACTGGGCCTTATGGGGAAAGTTTGCTGAAATGCTGCATATGTGACTAACGACTTTTAAAGACGTTGCCTTGAAAGTTGTAACGGTGGCATAAAACGTCAATTGCCCGGCACCACTCTGGACCATCCAGCTCCTGGGCAAGCTCGCGTAACAAAAAAGGGCAGAGCGCACGCGTGAGCCTGTTGGCTTCATACCGGATGAGATTGCGGCGCAAGCGCCGCCTTGCGCGTTGTCTTCGAAAGCGGCGGCAGCTGAAACCGATGTCCGACAGGACCGCCAACATCCGACGCAACGACGTGTTGTTGATGAGTGTGCTACGGAACGAAAAAATCCGTCTGCCCTATTTTCTGGAATACTACCGCAAGCTTGGCGTTGACCATTTCCTTTTCATCGACAATGACAGCGATGACGGCTCGCGCGAGTATCTGGCCAGCCAGCCCGACGCCTCGGTCTGGCACGCGCGGGCCAGCTACAAACGGGCCTCTTTCGGGCTAGACTGGTCGAACTATCTGCTGCGTAAATACGCGCATGGGCACTGGGTTCTGACCGTCGATCCCGATGAGTTCTTCATCTACCCGTTCTGCGACACCCGCCCGATCCGTGCCCTGACCGATTGGCTGGACGGCTGCGCGGTGCGCAGCTTTGGGACCATGCTGATCGACATGTACCCGCAGGGACCTTTGGACGCGGAACCCTATCGCGAAGGCAAGGACCCGTTTCAGATCGCTCGCTGGTTCGATGCTGGAAATTACATGATCACAAAAAACCCGGATTACGGGAACCTGTGGATCCAGGGCGGCCCGCGCGCACGGGTGTTTTTCCGCGACACCCCCTCGAAGGCACCGGCTCTGAACAAGATCCCTCTGGTCAAATGGGACCGGCGTTATGTCTATGTCAGCTCAACCCATTCACTGCTGCCGCGCGGGCTGAATCAGGTCTATGACGAATGGGGCGGCGAAAAAACCAGCGGTGCGTTGCTGCATGCCAAGCTGATCAGCACATTGGGTGAAAAAGCCGCCGAAGAGATGCAGCGCCGCGAACACTATCGCCGTTCGGGCGAGTACCGCGCCTATACCGAAGGGCTGGGTGACAAGCCGGTGTTCTGGTGTGACCGATCCGAGAAATTCATCAACTGGCGGCAGCTTGAGATTCTGGGCCTGATGTCAAAGGGAAACTGGGCATGAGTCGCTTGGGCGTTGCCATGCTGGTTCACACAGCTCTGGACCGAGCCGAGCAAGTGGCGCGCCACTGGACGAAGTCGGGCTGCCCGGTGGTGATCCACGTGGATCGCAAGGTACCCGCCCATGAGTTTTCCGAATTCGTCACTGCTTGCGCGGACAACCCGCTAATCCGGTTCTCAGAGCGTCACACCTGCGACTGGGGCGGGTGGGGCATTGTAGCGGCTTCGCAATCCGCAGCCGAAATGATGCTGAACACCTATCCGGACGTGCATCATGTCTACCTGTCTTCGGGCGCGTGCCTGCCGTTGAGACCGGTGGGGGAACTAGTCGAATACCTCGCGGATCGACCCCGCGTCGATTTCATCGAAAGCGCCACGACAGCCGATGTTAGCTGGACCATCGGGGGACTGGATAAGGAACGCTTTACCCTGCGGTTTCCATTCTCCTGGCGCAAGAACCGCAAACTGTTCGACGCCTATGTGAAACTGCAGCGTGCTACGGGCATGCGCCGCAAGATCCCTGAGGGTTTGGTGCCCCATATGGGCAGCCAGTGGTGGTGTCTGACGCGCCAGACCCTGTCAGCCATTCTGCAGGACCCAAAACGCCGGACGTATGATCGTTATTTCCGGCGGGTCTGGATTCCGGATGAAAGCTACTTCCAGACGCTGGCTCGGTTGTATTCCACCCACATCGAAAGTCGGTCGTTAACTCTGTCCAAATTCGACTATCAGGGGCGGCCGCACATTTTCTATGACGACCATTTGCAACTGCTGCGCCGATCCGATTGCTTCGTAGCCCGGAAAATCTGGCCGCGTGCGGATCGGCTGTATCAATCCTTCCTGACGGATCAGAACAGCGCCATGCGTCCGGCCGAACCCAACCCCGGCAAGATCGACCGATTGTTTTCCAAAGCGGTTGAACGTCGCACCCGCGGGCGCGACGGTCTATATATGCAAAGCCGCTTTCCCCGACATGGCAGCGAGAACGGGCTGACATCCTATCCCTATTCGGTTTTTCAGGGCTTTACCGAATTGTTTGAAGAGTTCGCGCCCTGGCTAGCAAAGACCACCGGAGCACGGGTACATGGGCATCTGTTTGGTCCCGCGCGCGCCGAATTTGCCGGGGGAGAAACAATCACCAACGGAGCCCTCAGCAATTGCGCCGTTTTGCGGGATTATAATCCGACTGCTTTTGTCTCGAATCTGATCTGGAACACACGAGGCGAGCGGCAGTGCTTTCAATTCGGCCCTGAAGATTCCCAACAGATCAACTGGTTTTTGGCGCGCGACAAGAACGCGCAAATCTCAGTCATTACCGGCGCTTGGGCGATACCACTATTTCGGTCCAACAAGAATTTCACCGACATCCGTAACGAGGCTGCCCGCCTGCAACAGATCGAAACCAAACAGCTTGAGGTCTTAAATTCGGTCTGGACCAAGGCTCGGGTGCGCACCTGGTCTCTGGCCGAGTTCGTAGAATCTCCGATGGAGCCTCTGCAGACCGTGATCGACGAAATCGGATCCAACAGATCCAGCCATCTGACCGAAGCGCCGGTGATGGTTGATCTTTCGGGCTTTGGAAAATTCCTGCAAAACCTGAAGAATCAGGGCATGCATCCTTACTTGATGGGTGACTTTCCCGCTGACGATGTGTTTGGCGCAAGCGTCAGGCCTTACAAGAAACCGTATCTGGTGCAATAGCCTGTGATGACTTCTGATTTTGACTATTTCATCATTCTCGGCGCCATGCGTACCGGGTCCAATCTGTTAGAATTCAACCTGAACGCTCTGGACGGCGTCACCTGCCATGGTGAGGCGTTTAATCCTCATTTCATCGGCCGCCTCAAATCCGAAAGCTTGCTGGACGTAACGCTTGAAGAACGTGACAACGACCCTATGAAACTGGTCCAGGCGATCAAAACCGCCCCGGGGGAACTCAACGGATTTCGGTTCTTTCAGGGCCACGATCCCCGCTTGTTAGAGCCTGTTCTGAACGATCCACGCTGCGCCAAGATTATTCTGACGCGCAACCCGTTAGACAGCTACGTCTCATTGAAAATTGCACGAAAAACCAAACAATGGCAGTTGAAGAACGTCAAACGCCGACGCGAAGCGCGGATCGAGTTTGATGCGCAGGAATTCCAGAATTACCTCGATCAGCAGCAAAACTTTCAACAGCTGCTTCTCAACGCGCTTCAGACCACGGGGCAGACGGCATACTATATTGCTTATGACGATCTGACCAACCTGGATGTATTAAACGGCCTTGCAACATGGCTGGGGGTAAAATCCCGGCTTTCTTCGATCGACAATACGATCAAGCCGCAGAATCCCGAACCTGTCCTGTCTAAAATAACAAATCCCCAAGAGGCAGATCAGGCGCTGGCCAGTGTTGACAGTTTCAACCTGCATCGCACACCAAACTTCGAGCCTCGGCGCGGCCCCGCCGTTGCTACATACATCGCGGCCCCGAACACGTCTTTAATGTATCTACCGGTGCGCAGCGGTATTGAAGGAACGATAACGCAATGGTTGGCTGACCTGGATGACATTGACCAACGTGAATTGATCACCAGTCAGAACAGAAAACAAACGCAGCAGTGGCGGCAAGCCCATCCGGGGCATCGTAAATTCACGGTGCTGCGTCACCCTCTGGCGCGGGCGCATTCTGCTTTTTGTTCGTATATCCTCAGCACTGAACCCGGCGCCTATCTGAAAATCCGAAATATGCTGCGCAATCGCTTCAAGGTTCCGATCCCCGGCCAGCTGCGCAAGGACAATTACCCAGCAGACCAGCATTATGAGGCATTTTCGGCCTTCCTTTCCTTTCTGCGCCAGAACCTTGCCGGGCAGACACCGATACGCGTGGACGGTGTGTGGTGCAGTCAATCTCAGGTGCTGGAAGGAATGGCTTCTTTCGCATTGCCCGACCTGATCTTGCGTGAAGACGAGATTGCAGTGGCTCTACCCGATATTGCGCGCCGCTTGGGGCATGACAACCCGCCAATTCCCGGCCTCAGCGCACCGGATTCACCATTCACTCTGGCAGAAATATACGATGACAAGCTTGAGGCGCTGGCGACCGAAGCCTACCAGCGTGACTATATGCAGTTCGGGTTTGGGGACTGGAAGCCGCTTACGGACGCAGAGTGATCAGCGTGCCTTTGTTTACCATCGCATAGATCTCTTCGATCTCTTCATTCTTGACTGCGATACAGCCCGCGGTCCAATCCGCCGTCTTCTTGGCACGTTTCCGTTCCGACCGCTTTTTGGGCTGGCCGTGAATGAAAATGTCGCCACCCGGATCAACACCTGCCGCCTTGGCTTGCGCGATGTCCTCCGAGTTCGGATATGAGATCCCCAGCGAAAGGTGATACCGACTGTTTGGGTTGCGGCGGTCAATCAGATAGCTTCCCTCGGGTGTACGACCATCGCCGCGCTTGGTCTTGGTGCCGTTTGGCGCAAAGCCCAGATCAACCTTGTATTCCTTCAGGACGGTTTCATTGTGCAGAAGGTACATCTTCCGCGCGCCCTTGTTGATGACCAAAGAGGTCACCTGAGGGCCATCATAAGTCAGAAATCGCGGGCCGGCCGATGCACAGGCCGAAAGGCCCAGCGTTGCCATAGCGCCCAATCCAAATGCTCGACGATCCATGTTTCACTGCCTGCTCGTTTTTTTCAGCATTATGCCAGAAAATGGAAAAACTGAAATCACTTTTTGCTGTTTGATTGCTCAGTCAGGCGACGTTCGATGCTTTCCAGTCGCTCCAGCACCTCATCACGATAAGCGTCGGTTTTTACTTCGTCCTCTGCATGGTGCGCATCCTGCATCGAGTTCACAATCAAACCGACCAACAGGTTCACCACTGCGAATGTGGTGACCATGATGAAGGGCACGAAGAACAACCAGGCGTAGGGGTACACCTCCATCACCGGACGCACGATTCCCATGGACCAGCTTTCCAGCGTCATGATCTGGAACAGCGTATAGGCCGACAGGCCCAGATCGCCGAACCAATCGGGGAAAGAGGTCGAAAACAGCTTGGTCGAGATCACGGCGCCAATATAGAACAAGATCGCCATCAGCAGGAACACGCTGGCCATGCCCGGCAAGGCCGAAATGAACCCCTCGACCACCCGGCGCAGGCGCGGCGCGACCGAGATGACGCGCAGAACCCGCAGAATACGCAGCGCCCGCAGGACCGACAGACCACCTGCACTGGGGACCAAGGCGATTCCGACGACGATGAAGTCGAAGACGTTCCAACCGTTTGTGAAGAATCGCCGCCCGGTCGCTATCAATTTCATCGTGATCTCAGCCACGAAGATTGTCAGACAGATACTGTCCAGCGTCACGATCAGAGGGCCTGCGGCCTCCATCAGGGTGGGCGAAGTCTCCATCCCCAGAAGGATGGCGTTGAAAATGATGACCCCCGTGATGAACCGGCCAAAAGTGGGATTTTCAATGATGCCCAGCAGGCGTTGATTGAATCCCATTGTGACTTTCTCCTGTGTGCTCATGCTGCAGACCCCAAGACAAACCGCGCGGCGAGTTCGGTGTGTGATGACCACCGAAATTGGTCCACCACCTGCACCCATTCAAGGGTGTAGCCAGTGTTAGCCAGCGTTTTTGCATCCCGCGCAAAGGTGACCGGGTTGCATGAGACATAGGCCATCACCGGGCGCTGCGCCTGCGCCAGTTCGGCCACCTGCGCCTCGGCCCCTGCGCGGGGCGGGTCGATGACGACAGCGTCAAACGGTTTCAGTTCATCAGGCATCAGCGGGCGGCGGAAGAGATCGCGCGCCTCGGTTGTGACGCGTTTCAAACCCTGCGCGCGACGCCAGCCCTGATCCAAAGCGTCGGTCATCGCGGCCTCACCTTCAACCGCGTGAACCTCGGCGGTTTCGGCAAGAGGCAATGAGAACGTACCGCTGCCCGCAAACAGGTCAACAACACGCTTTGCACCCCGCGTGGCCTGCAGAACCGCCTGTAATAGAGCCTGTTCTCCATCTTTCGTCGCCTGCAGAAACGCGCCCGGCGGCGGCACAACCCCGGCCAAGCCGAACCGCTGCACCGGAGGCTGGCGCATGGCGATCACCTCACCATCCCAACTGAGCCTCGCCAGACCATGTTTCTCGGTCGCTTGCGCCAGGGCTAACTCCAGCGGGCCGTCCAACGGCTTGCCGCCCTCGACGGCCACGTCCAGCCCACCTTCGGAAAGGGTCAGCGTCACCGCCAGCACGCCCTTGCGGCTGCCACCCAGAACAGCCAGCGCTTCGGCCACCGGAATGGCGGCGATCAGGGCCGGGTCCAGCAAATGACAGTCGGGAATTTCAGTGATCGTGTCGGACGCTCGCCCATGAAACCCGGCCAGCGTGCCCTTTTTTGTCCGCCGCACCGCAATAGTCGCCCGGCGTCGTGATCGCTCGGGCGAGGTGTGAATTGGCCGCATCGGGGCATCGAGCCCCCGCGCGGCCAGCGCGTTGCGCACCACCGCGACCTTCCAATCGGCCACGAAATCATCTGCGGCATGTTGCAGCTGACACCCACCGCAGGCCTTGTAGTGCCGACACGGTGCCTTGACCCGCTGGTCCGAGGGCACCTCGACCCGAATATCGGTCAGTAACTGGCCAACCAAGGTGCCGCTGACCACCTCACCCGGCAAGGTGCGAGGTGCGTAAACGGGACCATCAGCGATGCCGTCGCCCTGATGGCCCAGGCGGTTTATGGTGAACTGCTGCGTCATGGAGGGCCTGATACCGGGGCTTTGCGCACAACAAAACCCCCGAGAGCGTTATTCCGCCGCTTCTGCCTGAATGAACCCGCCTGACTGACGGTGCCAGAACCGGGCATAGAGCCCGCCCTGCTCCAACAGCGCGCTATGGGTGCCGGTTTCAACGATGCGCCCCTCATCCAACACGATGATCCGATCCATCTCGCTGAGCGTGGACAGCCGGTGCGCAATCGCCAACACAGTCTTGCCCTGCATCACCCGATGCAGCGCCGTTTGAATTGACGCCTCGACCTCGGAATCCAATGCAGAGGTCGCCTCATCCAGCACCAAAATCGGCGCGTCTTTCAGAATGGCGCGGGCCAGAGCAATCCGCTGCCGCTGTCCGCCGCTGAGTTTCACACCGCGCTCACCCAGATGCGCGTCATAGCCCTTGCGACCATGGGCATCCTGCAGGCTGAGAATGAATTCGTGTGCCTCGGCCTTTTTGGCGGCGGCGACCATTTCGTCCTCGGACGCATCGGGACGACCGTAAAGGATGTTCTCACGGGCTGAGCGGTTGAACATCGCAGTTTCCTGCGTGACCATGCCGATCTGGCCGCGCAAACTGTCTTGCGTTACCCCGCTGACACCCTGCCCGTCGATGCGAATGGCGCCTTTTTCCCCGTCATAAAGCCGGAGCAGCAGCGAAACCAAGGTCGATTTCCCCGCCCCCGAAGCACCAACAATGCCAAGCTTTTCGCCCGGATGGACGGTCATGTTTATATCCGAAACACCCCCAACATCGCGGCCATAGGCAAAGCTGACATGGTCGAAATCAATCTGCCCCGTCGTCACTTTCAGCGCGGTGGCGTCCCCCGCATCCTCAACCCGCTCGCGCTTCGCCAGTGTTTTCATACCGTTTTCGATCTCACCCACATTGGCATACAACCCCATGAGCGTGAAACTGACCCAGCCGGTCATCTGCGATACCCGGATCGAGATCGCCCCTGCCGCCACGATATCCCCCGCCGTTGCAATTCCGTTGCGCCACAGCAGTAACGTCACGCCGATCAACAGGACCGGCAGAACGCCGGCCAGCACCATCAGGATAAAGCGGAAGCTGGCAGAGAGCTTACCGAAGGCCAGCATCTTTTCCCGTAAATCGACCATCGAGTTCCGCGCGGCCTGATCCTCGAACGCGGAATGGGCGAACAGCTTGACGGTTTTGATGTTGGTGATCGTATCGACCACCTGCCCCGATACCATCGCCCGCGCCCCGGCCCGTGCCGACGACCGCACGCGGATACGCGGCAGGTACCAGCGGATTAGCAGGAAATAGACCACCAGCCAGCCGGCGAAAGGCAGGATCACCAGCGGATGAATAGACCCTAACAAAAGCAAAGAGCCCGCAAGCGACGCCAATGCAAAGACAATCGCGCTGATCGTTTCGGACACCACCGAGGCCATCGCGTTCGAGGTCTGCATCTGCTTCTGCGCGATCCGCCCCGCGAAATCATCGTCGAAATAGGTGACCGACTGACCCAACGTCCAGCGGTTCAGCTTGGCCAGAACCAAGGGCGGAATGTTGGGCATGACGACATAGTTGTTCGAAAACGCCGAAAACCCGAAAAATACAGGGCGCAACAGCATGAAGAACGCCGCGACGCCAAGGATCGTCCACAGGTTGCTGCCGGTCAGGATGTTCTCGGGCCCGCTCTCGGTCGCCAGATCGATCACCAGACCCAGCATCCAGGCTGTTCCAGCCTCCATCGCGCCCGCCGTTGCCGAGAAAAACGCCGCGACAAAAATCATTGGCCACGCGCCCGACAAGCACCAGCGAATAAACGCCCCCAGCGTTTGCGGCGGGGGCGTTTCGGTATTTCTGAACGGATCGATCAGGTCGGCAACCTTCATTCCGCAGCCTCCGGGTTCAGGAAGCCCCCAGATTGCCGCGCCCAGAACTGGGCGTAAAGGCCACCATGGGCCAACAGCTCGGAATGGCCGCCCTGTTCCACGATCCGGCCGCCATCCATGACCAGAATGCGGTCCATCTGGGCTATGGTGCTTAGCCGGTGGGCGATGGCGATCACGGTTTTACCTTGCATCATGCCGTAGAGGGTCTCCTGAATCGACGCTTCGACCTCGGAATCTAGGGCGGATGTTGCCTCATCCAACAGCAGGATCGGTGCGTCCTTCAGTATCACCCGCGCAAGTGTCACCCGCTGCCGCTGGCCACCGGACAGCTTCACGCCCCGTTCGCCCACATGCGCGTCATAGCCGGTGCGCCCCTGTGGGTCCTGCAGATCAAGGATGAACTCATGCGCCTCGGCCTGTTTGGCGGCGGCGATCATCTGTTCCTCAGTGGCCTCAGGGCGGCCATAGAGGATGTTGTCGCGGACCGAGCGATGCAGCAAAGCGCTGTCCTGCTGCACCATACCAATTTTGCTGCGCAGACTGTCCTGCGTGACGCTTGCGATGTTCTGGTCGTCGATCAGGATCGCCCCCTGTTCCACGTCATAAAACCGCAAAAGCAGCTTAACTAGAGTCGATTTCCCTGCACCTGACCGTCCGATCAGGCCAATTTTCTCCCCCGGATGGATTGTCAGGTTGATGTGATCCAGACCGCCGGTCTTGCGCCCGTAATGGTGCGACAGATCGCGGATATCGATCTGGCCTTTGGTCAGATGCAACGGTTTGGCCGCAGGCTTGTCCAACAGGTCGATGGGCTGGGCAATGGTCTCCATCCCCTCGGCCACGACACCAAGCTGGCGGAAGAAGCTGGTCAACGCCCACATGATCCACCCGGTCATTGCGTTCAGCCGCAGCGTGAGCGCGGTTGCCGCTGCGACCACACCGACCGAGGCACTGCCCTGCATCCACAGGGCAATGGCCCAACCGACAACGCCGACGATCAGCAAACCGTTCAGCGTGACCAGAACCGCGTCCATGATGGTGAAGATCCGCATCTCGATCTGGAAGGTGCGGCGGGTTTCCTCGATGGCTTCGCGGGCATAATCCAGCTCTTGCTCGTCATGGGCGAACATCTTGACCGAATGGATGTTGGTGTAGCTGTCCACCACTCGACCCGTGACGGCAGAGCGCGCGTCCGAGGCTGCCTGTGACGCCGGTCCCACCCGGGCCACCGTCCAGCGCACCAACAAACCGTAAAGAACCAACCAGATCAGCAGTGGCAACAACAGGCGCGGATCAGCCGCCATCAACAGGATCGCCGCCCCGATCAGGTAGGCGATCGAAAAGGAAATGGCGTCAAACACCTGAAACACCGCTTCACCCGCGGCGGGCGGCGTTTGCATGATCCGGTTGGCGATACGACCGGCAAAGTCATTTTCAAACCAGCCCACCGATTGCCGCAACACGTGTTTATGCGCGCGCCAGCGGATCAAAGTGCCAAAGTTCGGCAGGATCGTGTTGTTCAGCAGCAGCACATCGACCACATGCAGCATCGGGCGCAGCAGCAGCACAAACACCGCCATCAGGATCAGTTCGGTGCCGTGGGCTTGCCAAACCTCTGCAGGCGGCCCGGACAACAGGTCAACAACGCGACCCATATAGTAGATCAACCCGATCTCAACAGCGGCAACAATAACCGAGATCAGCGCGGCCCAGAAGAACACCTGCTTAAACGGTTGGGAATAGTCCAGCATGAAAGGCCACAGCCGCGTGGGCGGCGTGTCGGTTTCTTCATAGGCAACAAAAGGGTCAACGAGGTTTTCGAAATAGCGAAACATGGAGGGTGCTCCGATTGAGCAGGAAATTCAGGACGTGCGAAAAAAGATGGCGCCAGAACACCACCCTTACGGGTCAAAGTGTTCCGGCTTTAGCCGAACCAGATCCCGTAGTACATTCGCATGCCTCCCTCCAAATCAGGTAACACGCGAAAGTAACCACAATATTTTTTGTTTGTCATCCCCTTTTGAGACTTCGTCTCAGCCGCCTAGGAGATCTTCGCGGGTCAGGGAAAAGCCAGAGGCGATCCAGCGGGCTTCAAGCTCGGCCAGTTTTTTGCCCAGCGCAGGGCCTGTGAAACCGGGGATTAAATCGGTGGCCTGAACCGGAAAATCTGCGGCGGCGCCCTTGCGCAAATCCAGACGCATGTTTTCGGACCAGGGTTGTTCCAGAAAGGAACAGCGCAGCAGGGTTTCGTGCATCCCGCCTTCTTCGCCATAGCGGAAACCCAGTTCGGCAATACTGGCGGTGCCGGATGCCTCATCCCGCATCCGGGTCAACCGTTGCAGCTGTGCCTTGCTCAGGCGTAAGGTTTTAGCGATCTCGGGCGTGGCAATGGCGGCCAGACGGCGGATCGGTTCGGGCGCGGCCCCGGCCTGTTGCTCCAAAGAGACCAGAGGCGCCAGCGACCGATCATCGGCCCCCGGAAGTAACTGCGCCAGAACACCAGCTTGACGCATGGCAGCGACCGAGGGCGCGGGATCGGGTGCGCCCAGCAGCTTCAACAGCTCGGCCCCAACCCGTTCGCGGGACAAACTGGCCAACCCGTCCAGATTGGCGGCAATCGCCGCCAGCGCGTCCGGGTCAAACCCGGCCTCGGCATCGCCATACCAGGCGTGAAAGCGGAAATAGCGCAGCGAGCGCAAGTAATCCTCGCGAATACGGTTTTCGGCGGTGCCGATGAACCGCACCCGCCGCGCCTGCAGGTCGGGCAGACCGCTCAGCGGGTCCAATACGGTGCCGTCAGGCCGGGCATAGATCGCGTTCATGGTGAAATCGCGACGCGCGGCATCCTCTTCCACCTTGTCGGAAAAGGCCACCACAGCCCGGCGGCCATCGGTTTTCACATCACGGCGAAAAGTGGTGATCTCATGCGGGGCACCGCCGCTAACCACGGTAATGGTGCCATGGTCGATCCCGGTGGGAATAGCCTTGAGGCCCGCCGCCTGCGCCAGCTCCATCACCCGCTCAGGATGCGCGTCAGTGGCAATGTCGATATCCGAGACCGGCGCGCCCAGCAGCGCGTTTCGCACGCAGCCGCCCACAAACAGCGCCTGCGCCCCGGCTCCGTTCAGGGTCGCGCAAACCTTTTGTGTAGCCGGATCAGAAACCCAGCCTTCCGAAATTTGCGTCATTCACTCACCCGCGCTGCCAATCCCCGCAACATCCGGGCCGTCGCGCCCCAGATGTAATAAGGACCGAACGGCACTGCGTAATAGTATCTTTTGTGACCCCGCCAGCGGCGCGATTCAACGATATAATTCGCAGCGTTGAGCACATGTTCAAGCGGAACCGAGAACACCTCGTCGACTTCACCCGGCTCGGGGATCGGTTGAAACGGAGTGCGCAGGATCGCCACAACCGGCGTCACGGTGAACGAGGTGACAGTCTCATGCGTCGGCAGATGCCCCAGAATCTCGGGCAAGTTGGGCGGCAGGCCAATCTCTTCCTGCGCCTCGCGCAGGGCGGCGGCGGTGACGTCCGCGTCACCCTCGTCCTGCTTGCCGCCAGGAAATGCGATCTGGCCTGGATGGTGTTTCAGCGCCGACGACCGTTTGGTCAGAATCAGCCGCGGCTTGCCGGTTGCAACCGAGATCGGCACCAGAACGCCAGCGGGGCGTAGCTTGCGGCCCTCGGGCAGAACGGTTTCGGGGTTCAGGTCGAAATCGCTGGACCCATGACCGGGGCGGCTGAGCGCCGCCCGCAGTTGCTCGGTTGGATCAGGAGTCGTCCGCATCAAAGCCGACCGAGCCCGGTTCCAGCACGTAGTGGGCGCCGCAGAACTGGCAATCGGCAGTTACCGTGCCCTCGGGCGTGGTCATCTTTTCGATGTCCTTGGCCGAGTAGATTGACAGGCTTTGACGCACACGCTCCTCGGAACAAGTGCAGCCGAACTGCACCGGCTGTGCGTCATAGACCCGCGGTTGTTCCTCGTGAAACAGCCGGACCAGCAGATCGGTGGGCGCCACCGACGGCCCGATCAGTTCCAGATCCTCGACCGTATCCAGCAGGATGTTGACGCGGCCCCAGTTTTCACCCTCTTCACCATCCACCAGATCTTCTGCGGTCAGGATCTGGCCCTCACCCTCGCTGCTAGCCACAAAGGGCGAGGCTTTCGGCATGTGCTGCAACATGACCCCACCGGCGCGCCAATGTTCGCCAACGCCCGGCTCGGTCGATTTTCCGAAGCTTAGCGAGAACCGGGTCGGCAGCTGTTCGGATTGCGCAAAATATGCCTCGGCACACGCGCTGATCGACCCACCGGCCAGCGGCGTAATTCCCTGATACGGCTGCGAGCCCTTACCCTGATCGATCATGATAGCGAAATAGCCCTCACCCACCTGATCGAACGGCGCGCCGTCAGTCAGGCGGTCACGGTCAAAGCTGGCATAGGCGCGGATGCGGGCCGGCTCGCCCTCTTGCTTGGGGGCATAATAGTCGGTCGCGATCATACGCACCGGGCCTTTGGACTGAACCTGCAACGACAGCTTCCAGCGCAGCGAAATGGTCTGGCCGATCAGTGCGGTCAGCAGGGCCATCTCGGCCACCAAGGCCTCGACCTTTTCCGGATAGTCATGCTGCTTCAGGATGCCGTCGAGCACGCCATCCAGACGGGCCACGCGGCCGCGCATATCCGATACATCAAGTTGAAAGGGCAGGACAGTATCGTCCCACGCGATTTTCGTTCCAAGAGACATGGGGTTTCCTTACACGCCACAGGTTGGCATACCGCCAGCATATAGGTCGAACAATTCGGGTTGTAAGGGGCCATACATGATCAGACGGTTCGGTGAAACCCCGCAAGCGGGGCAGAAATACATCAGGCGTATGGGTGTTTATGCATTATTGCCACGTGGCCGACACCTTTTGCTGACCTGCCAGATGGAGCCCGGCCCCGATCTGCAACTGCCCGGCGGCGGGATCGACCCGGGCGAATCACCCGTCACCGCCCTGCACCGCGAAGTGTTTGAGGAAACCGGCTGGCTTGTGGCTGCGCCGCGCCGCGTCGGCGCGTTCCGGCGGTTCACCTTCATGCCGGAATACGATCTGTGGGCCGAGAAGGTCTGCCTGATCTATCGCGCCCGCCCCGTGCGCCGCGTCGGCCCGCCGACCGAACCATTTCACGAGGCGCTGTGGATGGATACCGCAGATGCCTGTCAGATGTTGGGTAATGCCGGTGACCGCCACTTTGCCAACCAGCATCTGAACGGGCTTTAAGGCCCGTTATATTCGAAGAATACCGCTGACACGTCGTCATCCATGCCGCTGCCGGGGGCCACGGCCTGTGTCAGGCGCCAGAACATGTCGTCCAGAAACTCGGTTCCGCTGCGGCCAGGGGCGCAGTCCAAGGCCATCTGGCGCAGGCCCTCTTCTTCCAACAATCCACCCCCCTCAAGGCCGCACTCGGTAAAACCGTCCGAATACAGCAGCAGCTTGTCGCCGGGGTGCAGATAGGTTTCGGTCTGCTGGAACGAAACATCCGACAGCAACCCGATGGGCAAGCCGCCTTCGCCCAGGAACTCAGTCCTGCCGTCATAGCGCAGAACAAGCGGGTGCGGGTGCCCGGCCTGCACCATTTTCAGATGCCCGTTGCGGAGATCGATGATCGCGTAGACCATGGTGAAATACTCTTCGACCCCGGCATCCGCCATCAGGCGGGAATTGAGCATCTCGGCCACCTGCTCTGGCGGCAGCAGCGCGTAGAACTTATCGAACCGCTTTTCCATCGCCACGTTCTGTTCGAAATGCTTGCTGGACAGATAGCCGCCCAACCGCGCCGTCATCATTGCCGAGGTGATGCCATGGCCCGACACATCGATGCTGTAGAACCCCAGCCGGTTGACCCCGGGCGAGAACATCCCCACCAGATCACCACCAATATGGCCGCAGGGTTTCAGCAACATGCTGACCCGCGACTTGCCAAATTCACGCGTCAGTTCCGGAACCAGCGAGTCCTGAATTTTCCGGGCCTGCATCAGATCCTTGTCGATGGCGTCATGGGCCACGCGCAGCTCTTTCAGCGCAGTTTCGATCATGCGGTTTTTCTCGGACAGCTCGCGCTGCATGTCCAGGATACGCGCCCCGGCCGAAATGCGCGCGCGCAGTTCATCGGCCTCAAGCGGTTTGATCAGAAAGTCATCGGCCCCGGCATCCAGCCCCTTTGCCACCTCCTGCTTTTCGCTTTTTGAGGTCAGCAGGATGAAATAGCTATACTGTTCGCTATCCAACGCCCGGAAGGTACGGCAAAACTCAAGCCCGCTCATCCCCGGCATGACCCAGTCGCTGACCACCAAATCCGGCGGGTTGGTCTGGCACATCTCGATCGCGGCGTCACCGCTGTCGGCCTCAAGCACCTCAAAGCCCCATTTTTTCAGCGAAGCCACCAGAATCCGCCGTTGCAGGCGGCTGTCATCAACGACAAGCACCTTTTGGATCGCGCCAAAATCCAGCTCTGTCCTGGCCTCTGCCTGACTGCCTTCTGTCACTTGCACCCTCTGCACTGCGACCATACCTGAACGCACCGACCCTAGCGCGCGGCGGTTTAACATCCCGTGAAGGCGTTCTGATTGCGTAGTTTAACCCCATCTTTACCGGCCTTGGGATACGCAGATCATGTCGCGATAAGTGTGGAGGCGCCGAACATGATCGACTGGTCCAGGGTCAGACAACTGCGGGATGAGGTAGGCGCAGATGAGTTTGACGAGGTGGTGCAGATCTTTCTGGACGAGGTGCAGGAAACCATCGAACGAGTGCACCGGGACGCAAACCGTGCCGAGTTCGAACAGAACATGCATTTCCTCAAAGGCAGCGCGCTGAGCCTTGGGTTCAACCGCTTCTCAAGCCTATGTCAGGATGCCGAGCGCAACGCCGCCGCTGGCAAGGCGGCCGAAGTCGATCTGCCAGCGATCCTTAAGATCTTTGACGAGTCCCGCGCCGTGTTCCTGACTGACAAGGCCGCGAACCTGACCTAAATCACGAACTGCGCCAGCGTCTCGTCTTCGGTGATGTCGGTATAGGTGAATCCGGCCTCGTCCAGATGCGCGAACAGGCGGGCAAAGTTCTCGGGCTTGCGGGTTTCGATACCGATCAGGACCGAGCCGAAATTGCGCGCCGATTTCTTCATGTATTCGAACCGGGCGATGTCGTCTTCGGGGCCGAGAATGCCCAGAAACTCCTTCAACGCGCCGGGGCGCTGCGGCAGGCGCAGGATGAAGTATTTCTTGACGCCAGAATAACGCTGCGCCCGCTCTTTGACCTCAGGCAGGCGTTCGAAATCGAAATTGCCGCCAGAGGTGACGCAGACCACGGTCTTGTTTCGGATGAAGCTTTGAATATCGCCCAGCGCCTCGATCGCCAGCGCCCCCGCCGGTTCCAGCACGATGCCTTCGACATTCAGCATCTCTATCATCGTGGTGCAAATGCGGTCTTCGGACAGGACATGCACGTCGGACAGGTGGCGATCTTTAAGCAGCTCAAACGGTTTCGCGCCAATCTTGCCCACCGCCGCACCATCGACGAAATTGTCGATATGATCCAGGGCCACCGGATGCCCCGCCGCCATCGCCGCGTGCAGGCAGGCCCCGCCCTTGGGCTCGACAAATAAGCAATGGGTCCGATCCCCGAACCACGTCGCCACGCCCGAGGACATGCCACCCCCGCCCACCGGCAGGATCACGTGATCGGGCAGACCGCCCAGCTGCGCCTCAATCTCAACCGCCAATGAGGCCTGACCTTCGATCACATCCTCATCGTCGAAGGGAGACAGGAAATGTCCGCCCTGCTGTGCACACCATGCTTGCGCGGCGGCCAGAGTGTCGTCGAAATAGTCGCCGATCAGATGAATCTCGATATTGTCGCCACCAAAGATGCGGGTCTTCTGGATTTTCTGCTGCGGCGTCGTCACCGGCATGAAGATCACACCCTTCACGCCCAGATGCTTGCACATATAGGCCACGCCCTGCGCGTGGTTGCCCGCGCTAGCGCAGACGAACAATTCCTGTCCCTGCTGCTTGCGCATAGCGTTGAACGCACCGCGGATCTTGTAGGACCGCACCGGGCTAAGGTCCTCACGCTTGAGCCAGATATCCGCGCCATAGCGGTCGGACAGATGGGCGTTCCGCTGCAGAGGTGTGGGCGGAAACACAGTACGCATCGCCTGTTCAGCGGCGCGGGCGCGGGTCATGAAATCAGTCATGACCCGTTCAGTGGCCTATCCTGACTAAAAGGGCAAGGAATACATATGTGTACGCGGATCAAGCAAGTTCGCGTTTTTCGATGAAGACGCCATACATTGTGGTGAACAGACTGACATTAATCATCGGCAGAACCAGAATTCCAAAGAACACTGTCAGCAGTATCCCCAACACCGGAATGACAGCCAGCACAGTGAAAATAAGCTGCACAAGTACCTGAAAGAGGAGCGCGACAATAAGAAGGACCAGAATGGACCAGCCCGCACCGGCAGTGCCGGTCCAAGCCGCGCCAAGTTTGATCGGTTTGCCAATCGCTGCAGCCGGCAGAATGATAGCAAGACGATAGAAGCACACGGACAAAAAGATCATGTAGGCGGCAACAAGGACAACCGCTCCGACCGGTGAGCTTTGAAGTAATCCACCGAACAACATCCCACCCGGAATCCAAGCAAGCCCGATCATCAGGCCAAGAAGCAAAGCGCGTCCAAAATACGCAAGAATGCGATCGAAGCGGAACGTTGGGAATATGCCTGTTGGATATTCTTCAAGCAGGATGAACCGGTGCCAGGACACCGCGATCCAGAACATGGTGATAAATATCACTGCAAACAGACCGAAAACGAATAGTAAGACCCCGCCTGTAGAGGTGCCCGGTGGTAAACCGTTTGCGTCTGACTCAAGGGCTTCCAGCGGAATACCTGATACCATGAACAACAAAACGACCAGAACCGTTCCAATCAAAGCGGGACCAAAAGTGATTTGTAGAACTTGTTTGAGGTTCCCAAACACCATCCGCACCGAGTGCACAAAAATCTGCCAACCCAACATCCTAAAACTGCCCTTTCAACCAATCCTTGTTTTCTTTCCGTCCGTTTCACCGCAAATCCCGTGCCGCGTCAACGCAGATAACTTGCCCCCGCTTTCAAAACCCGTTAGGGGCCAAGCGTTCTACGCATAAGGGGAAGTCAGATGTCCGCGCCCAAGAAAGTTGTCCTGGCCTATTCCGGTGGCCTTGATACCTCGATCATCCTGAAATGGTTGCAGACCGAGTATGGCTGTGAGGTCGTCACCTTCACTGCCGATCTGGGTCAGGGTGAGGAACTGGAACCCGCCCGCCAAAAGGCGGAGATGCTGGGGATCAAGCCCGAGAACATCTATATCGAGGACATCCGCGAAGAGTTTGTCCGCGATTTCGTCTTCCCAATGTTCCGCGCCAACGCGCAGTACGAAGGCTTGTACTTGCTGGGCACCTCGATCGCGCGTCCGCTGATTTCGAAACGTCTGGTTGAGATCGCGCAGGAAACCGGTGCCGACGCCGTTGCGCATGGCGCAACCGGCAAAGGCAACGATCAGGTTCGCTTTGAGCTGGCAGCCTATGCGCTGAACCCCGACATCAAGGTTATCGCCCCGTGGCGCGAATGGGATCTGACCAGCCGTACCCGCCTGATCGAATGGGCCGAAGCGCATCAAATTCCGATTGCCAAAGACAAACGCGGCGAGGCGCCTTTCTCGGTCGATGCCAACCTTCTGCACACCTCGTCCGAGGGCAAGGTTCTGGAGGACCCCGCCGATATGGCGCCGGACTATGTCTACCAGCGCACCGTCCACCCCGAGGATGCCCCGAACGAACCCGAATACATCGAGATCGGTTTCGAAAAAGGCGACGCGGTCAGCATCAATGGCGAGGCGATGAGCCCGGCCACCATCCTGACCAAGCTGAACGAATACGGTGGCAAGCATGGCATTGGCCGTCTGGACCTGGTCGAAGGCCGTTTTGTCGGTATGAAATCACGCGGCATCTACGAAACGCCGGGCGGCACCATCCTACTGGAAGCACACCGCGGCATTGAATCCATCACCATGGACCGCGGCGCGATGCATCTGAAAGACCAGTTGATGCCGCAATATGCCGAGCTGATCTATAACGGTTTCTGGTACTCGCCCGAGCGCGAAATGCTGCAAGCCGCGATCGACAAATCGCAAGAACACGTCACCGGTACCGTCCGCGTGAAACTGTATAAAGGTCTGGCCTCAACCGTGGGTCGCTGGTCGGATCACTCGCTGTATTCCGAGGCGCATGTGACGTTTGAGGAAGACGCCGGTGCCTATGATCAGACAGATGCGGCTGGTTTCATCCAACTGAATGCCCTGCGCCTGAAACTTCTGGCCGCGCGAGACAAGCGTTTGTCCAAGTGACCGAAGACGACAACATCGACAACGAGCTCGATATGTTCATCGAAGCGCAGGACACGGTGTGGTCCGATGTCCTGCGCGAACTGGAACAGGGGCAGAAAACCAGCCACTGGATGTGGTTCGTTTTTCCGCAGTTGGCCGAACTTGGCCGCTCTCACATGGCACAGCTATATGGCATCGAGGATCTGGATGAGGCCAAGGCCTATCTGGATCACCCGGACCTCCGTCAGCGCCTGACCAAAGTTGCAGGTCTGATGTTGCGGCACAAAGGGCGCGATGCCAGTGACATTCTGGGCGGGATCGACGCCAAGAAACTGCGATCCTCGATGACGCTGTTTTCGTCCGTTCCCGGGGCCCCGCCAGAGTTTCAGGCTGTGCTTGATGCTTTTTATGCAGGGCAACCCTGTGAGCGGACATTGCAAATCCTGCGGATGCTTTAACCGAAGGGTCCAGTTGGGTCACCCTTGCGCAGGAACGCCCCAAGCCTTTACGCATACGTAAACTGTGAAGGGGGCGGGGATGCTTCAGGACATAGCCGATGGGATTCAACAAGGTTTGAATGGCAAGAGCTTTGAGGGCTCATTGAAATTCGATTGCGGCGAAGCAGGTGTAATTGTTCTGGCCGACAATCAGGCCACCACGCAGGATCGTGACACCGACTGTACCATCAGAATCTCACAGGACAACCTGACCAAACTGCTGACCGGCAAGCTTAACCCGATGACCGGGGTGGCTCTGGGTAAACTCAAGATTTCGGGCAATATGGGCGTTGCGGTGAAGCTGGGGCAGCTTCTGGGCTAAGACGATAAACTCGTCTCACCACCGCGTGACAAACCATGTCAGCGGATTGCGCAGGTTCATAAGTCAGGGCAGCCTGATCCCGAAAGGAGACCTGCCATGACCCGCACCGCTTATCTCGACTTTGTTAAACCGACACTTCTGCTTGCGTTGATCACTCTGGCAGCATTGCTGCGCGCCGCGCCTGCACCCGCCGCCGGAACCGAGACATTGACAGTTGCTGGTGGATGTTTCTGGTGCGTCGAATCTGATTTCGAATCCGTTCCGGGAGTGATCGGTGCAGTGTCCGGCTTTACCGGAGGCAATACCGCCAACCCAACATATGATCAGGTCACCAAAGGCGGCACTGGCCATTACGAAGCCGTCCAAATCACCTTTGACCCGGCCCGCGTTTCCCGTGAAACACTGCTGAACATGTTCTTCCGCTCGGTCGATCCCACCGATTCAGGTGGTCAATTCTGTGATCGGGGAGACAGCTATCGAACGGCGATTTTCGTCTCTAACGCTGGGGAAAAAGCACTTGCACAGCAAGCCAAAGCGGATGCCCAACGCGCTTTGGGGCAAACGGTTGTGACCCCGATCCTGCAACAGGGCGCGTTCTATCCGGCAGAAGCCTATCATCAGGATTACTACAAGGGCACTAAGCTGGTCCTAACCCGCTTTGGTCCCAAGCGTCAGCACAGCGCCTACAAAGCCTATCGCAAAGCCTGCGGACGCGACGCCCGCGTCAAGCAACTTTGGGGCAGCGCTGCTCCGTTCGCCGGATCTTAATCGAACCGCGCCTCGTGCACCTCTTTGAGGTCGGGGATCACATCCGCCGTTCCGTGCCGCGTGACCATCAGGGCCGCGGCACGATTTGCCTGAGCAACCGCCTGCGCCATCGGCATCCCGCGATCCATCCCTGCCAGAACATAGCCGGTGAACGTATCGCCAGCACCCGTCGTATCCACAGCATGTACCTTGTGGGCCGGAAAATCCGAAGCCTCACCGCGATGGTAATACCGCGCGCCTTTTGACCCCAGCGTGACGATCACATGTTCGATCTCCAGATCGGTCACCGGTTGGCCGGTTGCATCGCGTAATTGCTCGGCTTCGACCTCATTCAGGATCAGGAAATCCAGATAAGGCAACACGGCCTGAACCGCCTGGGCCTGAAATGGTGCTGCGGCGTAGCAGACTGTCAGGCCTAGCGCGCGGGCCATCTTTGCGGCCTCGACCTGCAAAGTGGTTTCATTCTGCATAACCAGCAGATCGCCTTGCGAAGCAGAGGACAGCGCCTGCCCCAGCTGATCCGGCCTGATTGCGTGGTTCGAACCCGGAAACAGGATGATATTGTTTTCACCCTGCGCATCCACGGCGATGATGGCGTGGCCGGTGGGCACATCGACCTCAGCGATATGGCGCGTGTCCACGCCGTATTCCGTCAGGCGATCCCGCGCCCAGCGCCCGCCAGGTCCGACGGCCCCGATATGTGCCACCTGCGCCCCTGCCCGTGCAGACGCCACCGACATGTTCGCGCCTTTGCCGCCCAGAAACCGATCCAGTCGATTGGCCGAAAGGGTTTCTCCCGGCCCGGGCAGATGCGGCACGTCATAGATCATGTCCGCATTGATCGAGCCGAGGTTCCAGATCGTCATGGTTTGCCCGAGATATCGCAGGAGGCCAGAATGGCCATGTTCAGAATGTCATTCGCCGTCGAAACAGTCGAACAGATCTGGATCGGCTTGTCGACACCCGATAGGATCGGGCCGATCACGGTGGCACCGCCCATTTCCTGCATCAGCTTGGTCGAAATCGACGCTGAGTGCCGTGCAGGAACGATCAGAATGTTGGCTGGGCCGGTGAGACGCTGGAACGGATAGGCTGCTTGCTGATCCACATTCAACGCCACGTCCACGGTCATCTCACCTTCGTATTCGAAATCAACGCCACGCTGGTCCAGAACAGCGGGCGCACGGTGCATCTTTTCAGCTCGTTCCGAGACCGGATAGCCGAAGGTCGAGAAACTGACGAAGGCCACGCGCGGCTCAAGCCCCATGTGGCGGGCCACGGCGGCGGAACGCTCGGCGATATTGGCCAGATCGTTTTCGTCCGGCCATTCATGCACCAGAGTATCGCCGATAAGAACGATCCGCCCCTTGTGCAGCAGTGCGGTCACACCCGCCGCGCCATGTGCCGCATCGGCGTCAAACACGTGGTTGATCCGATCCAGCACATGCGCCGATTTACGAGTAGCCCCGGTGACCAGACCGTCGCCATGCCCATGCGCCAACATCAGAGACGAGAACACATGCCGATCGCGGGCAGCAAGCCGGTGAATGTCCTTACGGTCAAACCCCTTACGCTGCAGGCGTTTGTAGAGGAAATCGTTATAGGTATCGAGGTGTGTGGTATTGGCGGCATTCACCACCTCCAGCTCGCGCACAGCGTCGCCCAAACCGGCCTCTTCCAGCTTTTGTTTCACATCGTCCTGACGGCCCACAACAAGCGCCTTGCCAAAGCCGGACCGCTGATAGGTCACCGCTGCGCGTAGAACGCGGGGATCGTCGCCCTCGGCAAAGATCATCCGGCTTTGCGCCTGACGCGCACGGGCGTTCAGACCGCGCAGGATGCTTGCTGTCGGATCCATTCGGGATTTGAGACTCAGTTCATAAGCCTCCATATCGATGATCGGACGGCGCGCGGCCCCGGTATCCATCCCGGCCTTAGCAACCGCCGGAGGGATACGGTGGATCAGGCGTGGGTCGAAAGGCGTCGGGATGATGTAGTCACGGCCAAAAGTCAGCGATTTGCCATAGGCCATGGCGACCTCATCAGGCACATCCTCGCGCGCCAGTCGCGCCAGCGCGTGGGCACAGGCGATCTTCATCTCGTCATTGATAGCGCGGGCATGAATATCCAGCGCGCCACGGAACAGGTAGGGGAAGCCCAGAACGTTATTCACCTGGTTCGGATAGTCGCTGCGTCCGGTAGCGACAATGGCATCGACGCGGACTTCATGCGCCTCTTCCGGAGTGATCTCGGGATCGGGGTTTGCCATCGCAAAAATCACCGGGTTGTCGGCCATGCTGGCAACCATATCCTGCGTCACCGCGCCTTTGACCGACACGCCAAGGAACACATCCGCGCCTTTCATGGCATCTTCCAGCGTCCGCAGGTCGGTGGTGATCGCGTGCGCCGATTTCCACTGGTTCATCCCCTCGGTCCGGCCCTGATAGATCACACCCTTGGTGTCACAGACGATGCAGTTCTCGTGCCGCGCGCCCATCGACTTGAGCAGCTCGATACAGGCGATCCCTGCCGCGCCCGCTCCGTTCAGGACGATCTTCACGTCCTCGATCTTTTTGCCCGAAATATGCAGCGCGTTCAGCAGACCCGCCGCACAGATCACCGCCGTGCCGTGCTGGTCGTCGTGGAAGACGGGGATATCCATCTCTTCCTTCAGGCGCTGTTCGATGATGAAACACTCGGGCGCCTTGATGTCTTCCAGATTGATGCCGCCAAAGGTCGGGCCCATCAACCGCACCGCGCGGCAGAATTCGTCCGGGTCTTCGGTGTCCAGCTCGATATCGATCGAGTTCACATCGGCGAACCGTTTGAACAGGACGGATTTCCCCTCCATCACCGGTTTCGAACCCAGCGCACCAAGGTTGCCAAGACCCAGAACTGCCGTCCCGTTCGAGATTACGGCGACCAGATTGCCTTTGTTGGTATAGTCATAGGCGGTCTCGGGCGCTTCGGCGATGGCTTCACATGGAACAGCGACGCCGGGGCTGTAGGCCAGCGACAGATCGCGCTGCGTGGTCATGGGAACTGTGGCCTGCACCTCCCACTTGCCGGGGGTGGGGTCCAGATGAAAGGCCAGCGCTTCTTCTTTGGTGATCTTCGTTTTGGGCATCTTAACGGTCGTTTCCATGACTTCGGGGCTGATGCGTCATAGCGCAGGCTGGGGCGCGCCTCAACGACAATACGTTTTCACCTTTCACAGCAGAGGCCGGGTTTGTAAGGTCGCGCCCGGAATACGCCAGAAGGGGGCCGCTCTTGTCCACAGTCACGCCGATGATGGCGCAATATCTCGAGATCAAAGAGGCCCACGCGGACGCCCTGCTGTTTTACCGCATGGGCGATTTCTACGAGATGTTCTTCGAAGACGCGGTCAACGCAGCCGAGGCGCTGGACATCGCCCTGACCAAGCGCGGCAAGCACAATGGCGAAGATATCCCGATGTGCGGCGTGCCGGTGCATTCGGCCGAGGGGTATCTGCTGACGCTGATCCGTAAAGGGTTCCGCGTCGCCGTTTGCGAACAGATGGAAAGCCCGGCAGAGGCGAAAAAAAGAGGCTCTAAATCGGTGGTTCGGCGCGATGTGGTGCGTCTGGTGACGCCCGGCACGCTGACCGAAGACGCGCTGTTGGAGGCCCGCCGACACAACTTTCTGGCCGCTTATGCCGAGGTTCGGGATGAGGCCGCGCTGGCTTGGGCCGATATCTCAACCGGTGCGTTTCACGTGATGCCTTTGACCTCGGTCCGCCTCAGCCCCGAACTGGCGCGGCTGGCCCCGTCCGAGTTGATCGTGGCCGATGGGGTGCAGGAAAAGCTGGGTGAACCAGTGCGCGATCTGGGGATTTCGCTGACACCTATTGGACGCGCCAGTTTCGACAGCACAGCAGCGGAAAAACGTATCTGCGGTTTGTTTCACGTGGGCGCGCTGGACGCGTTTGGGTCGTTTGGTCGCGCCGAGGTTTCAGCGATGGGCGCGTTGATCGACTATCTTGAGATCACGCAGAAGGGCAAACTGCCCCTGCTGCAAACGCCTTTGAAGGAATCCGAGGATCGCGTGGTGCAAATCGACGCCGCCACGCGACGCAATCTGGAACTGACAAGGTCCCTGTCCGGCGGCCGCGCCGGTTCGTTGCTGTCGGTGGTCGACCGGACCGTGACACCGGGCGGTGCGCGGTTGTTGGAACAACGGCTATCCAGCCCGTCCCGCAATCTGGACGTGATCCATGCGCGGCTGGACGCGGTGAGTTTTGCCGCCGAGGACAGCCTGACCGCTTCGGACCTACGTGAAGCGCTGCGCAAAACTCCCGATCTGGACCGCGCCTTGTCTCGCCTGTCGCTGGACCGCGGCGGTCCTCGTGATCTGGCCGCCATCCGCAACGGGCTGACCCAGGCCGCCGCCATTGCCGGAATTTGTGAAGGTCAGGACCTGCCGGTTCTGCTGGCGACCGCTTTGCAAAACCTTGTCGGGTTTGACGACCTGCTGAACCTTCTGGACGAAGCGCTTGTCGCCGAACCACCCCTTCTTGCGCGCGATGGCGGTTTTATCGCCCCCGGCTTCGACGCTGAACTGGACGAAGCGCGCACCCTGCGCGACGAAGGCCGCTCGTTCATCGCAGGATTTCAGCAGAAATACGCGGAACATACCGGCATCACCTCGTTGAAGATCAAGCACAACAACGTGCTGGGCTACTTCATCGAAACCACGGCCACCCATGCCGAGAAGATGCTGAACCCGCCGTTCTCTGAAACCTATATCCACCGTCAGACCACAGCCAATCAGGTGCGGTTCACGACCGTCGAACTGTCCGAGATCGAAACCCGCATCTTGAACGCGGGAAATCTGGCGCTTGAGATCGAAAAGCGGCTCTATCAAAGGCTTTCTGACGATATTTTAACCCTCGCCGCTCGCCTGAACCAAGCCGCCCGAGGGCTGGCCGAGCTGGATTTGACCACGGCGCTGGCTGATCTAGCACGCGGAGAAAACTGGTGCCGACCGCAAGTCGATACGTCACGCACTTTTGATGTTCAGGGAGGCCGTCATCCGGTCGTGGAGCATGCGCTGCGTCAACAAAATGGCGATGCCTTCATCGCCAATGACTGCGATCTGAGCGCAGATCAAGGCGCCGCGATCTGGCTGCTCACCGGTCCCAACATGGCTGGTAAATCGACCTTTCTGCGGCAGAACGCGCTGATCGCGCTGCTGGCTCAAATGGGCAGCTACGTTCCCGCGGAACAGGCCCATGTCGGCGTGGTCAGCCAGTTGTTCAGCCGCGTCGGCGCCTCTGACGATCTGGCCCGGGGCCGCTCAACCTTTATGGTCGAAATGGTCGAAACCGCCGCCATCCTGAATCAGGCCGACGACCGCGCGCTGGTCATTCTGGACGAAATCGGGCGGGGTACGGCCACCTATGACGGCCTCTCAATCGCCTGGGCCACGCTGGAACACCTTCACGCCGCCAACAAATGCCGCGCGTTGTTCGCCACCCACTACCACGAATTGACCGCGCTGGCCGGTAATCTGGAAGGTGTCGACAACGCCACAGTTGCCGTCAAGGAGTGGGAAGGCGAGGTGATCTTCCTGCACGAGGTCCACAAAGGTGCCGCCGACCGGTCCTATGGTGTTCAGGTCGCGCAGCTGGCTGGCCTGCCCGCTTCGGTCGTTGAACGTGCCCGCGTGGTTTTGGATCAACTGGAGAAAACCGAACGCGAAGGCGGCAAGCAGAAGGCCCTGATCGACGACCTGCCGCTGTTCTCGGCTGCCCCTCCATCACCACCTCCGGCGCCCAAGGCCTCACCTGTCACGGATATGCTGGATGACATCCTGCCGGACGAGTTGACCCCGCGCGAGGCATTGGACCTGATCTACAAACTGAAAGAGGCGGCCAGAACCTGACCGCCTCAACACTTTTCAGTTGTAAAGCTACTTAGCTTGCAGGCGTCGAAGACACGCCAACCTGCGCCGGGCGCAGCAGGCGGTCGTGCAGCATGAAGCCTTCGGCCGAGACCTGAATGATGTCACCGGCACGGGTGCCCGGGACAGGCGCTTCGAACATCGCCTCGTGAATGTTCGGATCAAAACGATCACCAACCTCAGGCGTGATTACCTGAATCCCGTGCTTCTGGAACACGTCTTTCAGCGCGCGCATGGTCAGTTCGACCCCTTCCAGCAGGCCGGCGGCAACCTCTTTCTGCTCATCAGTCGCGGCCTCGAGCGCGCGCTTCATGTTGTCGTAAACAGGCAGCATGTCACGGGCCAGTTTCGACCCACCGTAGTTTTCCGCATCACGACGCGCTTTGTCACCGCGTTTGCGCGCGTTTTCCGCATCTGCCAGCGCGCGCATGAACTTGTCTTTGTAATCGTCGCGCTCGGCGCGCAACTCATCCAGTTCCAGCGCTTCGTCGCTGATTTCAGCAAATTCCTCGGCCAGTTCTTCCGCTTCAGCGGCCATGATATCGTCCAGAAATTCTTCGTTCTTGGGCTCTGCCATCTCTTACCCTCTAGCTCCGGTCGGATATCAGCTTGCCGACCAGTTGCGCCGTATAATCCACGATCGGCACGATCCGTCCATAATTCAGACGCGTGGGTCCGATGACCCCAACCGCACCAATTATCTTTCGATCAGAGTTCATATATGGAGACACCACCAAAGAGGAACCCGAAAGTGAGAAAAGTTTGTTCTCAGAGCCGATAAAAATGCGCACACCCTCACCTTCTTCGGTCAATTCAAGAAATTCGGCGATGTCGCGCTTGCGTTCAAGATCATCAAACAGCGTCCGGATTCGGTCCAGTTCCTCTTCCTGACCGGGTTCATTCAGCAGATTCGCCCGCCCACGCACGATCAGACGGGCCGAGTCGCCGCCGTCCCCGTCCCAGGCCGCCATGCCGCTTTCAACCATAGCACGCGCCAGCACGTCGATCTCTTGCTTGCGCGCGTCGATCTGGGTCTGCATCTGACGGCGCACTTCGCCCAGCGTGCGCCCTTCGATCAGCGCATTCAGGAAATTTGCCGCCTCACGCATCGAGCTGGGCGTCTGCCCGGGGGGCGGTGTGAACAGTCGGTTTTCGACATGACCATCGGCGAACACCAGAACCACCAACGCGCGGTCATGCGCTAACGAGACAAACTCGATATGTTTGATCTCGGATTCATGCTTGGGCGTCAAAACCAGAGACGCCCCATGTGTCACGTGTGACAATGCCGACCCCACCCGGTCCAGCATTCCACCCACATCGCCTGCATTAGAGCCTAAAGTCTCATCCAGCTTTTGCCGATCATCCGCGCCCAGATCACCGACCTCAAGCAGCCCGTCGACAAACATCCGCAGCCCCTGCTGCGTCGGTATCCGCCCCGCGCTGACATGAGGGCTGTCGAGCAGGCCCAGAAATTCCAAGTCCTGCATCACATTGCGCACCGTCGCGGCGCTAACTTTCTCCGACAGGGTTCGGGTCAGGGTGCGGCTACCAACAGGCTCGCCGCTGTCCAGATAACTCTCAACGATCAACCGAAACACTTCGCGCGACCGGTCATTCATCTCGTTCAGAATTTTGCTTGCTTCGCTCATCGGCAACCCTCTGCTGGATTGTCATTAAATCCCAGGCACAAGAAAGGTCAATCGGGGTTGCATCGTAACGCCGCGGGGCGTTATCCCCAAGCCAGCAAACAAAGGAATTTCCATGCGACCCTCAGGACGTAATCTAGACGAAATGCGCGCTGTTTCCATTGAGACAGGTTTCACCAAACATGCCGAAGGGTCCTGCCTGATCAAAATGGGCGATACCCACGTGCTGTGCACCGCCACGATCGAAGATCGCGTGCCGCCCTTTATCAAGGGTTCGGGCCTGGGCTGGGTCACCGCCGAATACGGCATGCTGCCACGCGCCACCAACACCCGGATGCGCCGTGAGGCCGCCAGTGGCAAACAAGGCGGCCGAACCGTGGAAATCCAGCGCCTGATCGGCCGCGCCCTGCGTGCCGGTGTGGATCGGGTTGCGCTTGGTGAGCGTCAGATCACCGTCGATTGTGACGTTATCCAGGCCGATGGCGGCACGCGCTGCGCCTCGATCACCGGTGGTTGGGTCGCCCTGCGTCTGGCAGTGAACAAGCTGATGAAGGCGGGTGACGTGATCTCGGACCCCTTGGTAGACCCGGTCGCTGCCGTGTCTTGCGGTATCTACGCCGGTCAGCCGGTTCTGGACCTCGACTATCCCGAAGACAGCGAAGCAGGCGTGGACGGCAACTTCATCATGACCGGGTCCGGCAAACTGATCGAAGTGCAGATGAGCGCCGAAGGTTCGGTCTTCAGCCGCGCCCAGATGGATCAGCTGATGGATCTGGCCGAAAAAGGTGTTGGTGAACTTGCCACCGCGCAAAAGGCCGCCACCGCATGACACGCAAGTTCGACAGCGACAGGCTGCTGGTGGCCACGCATAACAAGGGCAAGCTTGAGGAAATGGCGCATCTCCTCGAACCCTTTGGCGTGGCGGTTGTTGGTGCCGCAGAGATGAACCTTCCCGAACCGGAAGAGACCGAGGACACTTTCGTCGGCAACGCCCGAATCAAGGCACATGCGGCGGCCAAGGCGACCGGCCTACCTGCCCTGTCGGACGATTCCGGCATCACCATCGATGCGCTGGACGGCGCGCCCGGCGTCTACACGGCAGATTGGGCCGAAACCGGAAATGGCCGCGATTTCCTGATGGCGATGACCCGTGCCCATAATGAGCTTGAGGCGAAAAGCGCTCCGCACCCCCGCACCGCACAGTTCCGCAGCACGCTGGTTTTGGCCTGGCCCGACGGGCATGACGAGGTGTTCGAAGGCATCGCCCCCGGCCATCTGGTCTGGCCGATCCGGGGCGAAGGTGGGTTTGGGTATGACCCGATGTTTGTCCCCGACGGATACGACATTACCTTTGCCGAAATGGATCGCTGGGAAAAGAACAAGATTAGCCATCGCGGCCGCGCGGTGGAGATGTTCGTGAAAGGCTGCTTTGGCGGATGATTGGCGCAACGGGGGCTTTGGCCTGTATGTGCATTGGCCTTTCTGCGAGGCCAAATGCCCCTATTGCGACTTCAACAGCCATGTTTCACGAAATATTTATCAAAAACAATGGCTTAACTCTTATCTAAGTGAACTTCGTCGTTCGGCTGCCGAAACACCCGACCGGGTGTTAAATACGATCTTCTTTGGCGGTGGCACCCCGTCCCTGATGGAGCCCGACACCGTCGCTGCGGTGATTGACGAGGCCCGCGCCCTGTGGCGGCCTGCCAACGACATGGAAATCACGCTCGAAGCCAATCCAGGCTCGGTTGAGGCCGGCCGCTTTGCCGCTTATCGCGACGCTGGCGTGAACCGTATCTCAATGGGCGTGCAAGCCCTGAATGATGAAGACCTGCGCCGTCTCGGCCGCATTCACTCCGTGGCCGAGGCCCGCGCCGCCTTTGACATCGCCCGCAATTGTTTTGACCGGGTCAGTTTCGACCTGATCTACGCCCGCCAACATCAGAAATTGGATACTTGGCGCGCAGAACTGACTGAGGCGCTGTCGATGGCCGTCGATCACCTGTCTCTGTACCAACTGACCATCGAGGACGGCACCGCATTCGGTGATCGCTACGCCATCGGAAAACTGCGGGGCCTGCCCGAGGACGACAGCGCCGCCGACATGTATCTGGCCACGCAAGAGATTTGTGGGGCGCACGGCCTGCCCGCCTATGAAGTTTCAAACCACGCCCGGCCCGGCGCGGAGTCGCAGCACAACCTGATCTATTGGCGCTATGGCGATTATGTCGGCATCGGACCCGGGGCGCATGGTCGTATCACGCTGAACGGTCGGAAACTGGCGACGGAAACCTACCTGTCTCCGAATGCCTGGCTGAAGGCTGTTGAAAACGGATCCGGAGAAAAAGAGCGTGCCGCGCTTTCATCGCAAGATCAGGCAAACGAATACCTTATGATGGGTTTACGGGTTGCCGAAGGGCTAAATATTGATAGGTTTAACGCCTTGTCCAAGCAGCCTTTGCCGCAGAACAGGCTGGCTGATCTGGTCGAACTTGGCATGATTGAGCAGACAGGCGGACGACTGATCGCCACCAAAGACGGGCGCGCGGTACTGAATGCGGTGATCCGGGAATTGTTGGGATAGATGATGCAATATATCTGGGCCATTCTGGGATTGATCTGCGTCGGGCTTGCGATGGTGGGCGTTGTTCTGCCCCTGTTGCCAACGGTGCCGTTTCTGCTTTTGGCTGCGTTCTTTTTTGCCCGCTCATCCTCGCGCCTGCATAATTGGCTGATCACGCACCCCTCATTCGGACCGCTGATCGTGGATTGGCAAAGCTCTGGCGCCATTCGTCCAAGAGCAAAAAAGGCGGCCACCGTTTCGATCGCCGCCGTGTTCGGGCTGTCACTTCTGTTGGCCCTGCCCTCACACGTCCTGATCATTCAGGCCGTGGTGCTGAGCGCGGTGATGATCTTTATCTGGACCCGTCCTAACGGCTGAGCTTGGCGCAAAGATCGTCCAGCTGATCCAAGTTTTCATAAGTCAGAACAACCTGTCCGGTTTCGGTTCCGGCCTTGTGATTGATCGAAACCTTCATCGCCAGAATCGCGGAAAGATCCTTCTCAAGCGCCCTCGTATCGGCATCCTTGCCCGCATCCAGGTTTCTGGAGCGCGGAGCAGCCTTAGCCGGATCACCGTTTTGTTTCTTCACCAGCGCCTCGGTCGCACGCACCGATAGCCCGTCCCTCACAACGATTTTCGCCAGTTCGGACGGGCTTTCCGCCGTAATCAGTGCCCGCGCATGACCTGCAGACAGTTTTCCTTCGATCACAAGCGTCTGCACGTCCAGAGGTAGAGACAGTAATCGCAGTAGGTTCGCGATGTGACTACGGCTTTTACCCAGCGCTTCTGCCAGTTTTTCCTGCGTATGCCCAAACCGGTCCATCAGCTGTTTGTAGCCTGCCGCCTCTTCGACGGCATTCAGGTCTGCACGCTGAATGTTCTCGATAATCGCGACTTCCAGCACTTCGGTATCGTCAAAATCACGGACAATGACCGGAATATCGTGCAGCTGCGCCATTTGGGCGGCGCGCCAGCGGCGCTCACCTGCCACGATTTCATATTCGCTGCCGTTGATTTCCCGCACGATCAACGGCTGAATGATACCTTTTTCTTTGACCGAAGCCGCAAGCTCATCCAGCTGATCCGGCGAAAACGTTCGCCGCGGCTGGTTCGGATTGGCGCGAAGCTTTTCAATCGGGACTTTCATGTCTGGTCGGCGGGGTTCAGACGGGACCAATCCTTCAGTTTCTTGCGTTACATCTGCCATCAGAGCCGACAATCCGCGGCCCAAACCTCTGGGTTTTGATTTCTTGACGGCCACTGAGCCCTCCTCACTGCCGCTCAGGCGGCGGCTTTCTTATTCTTATGAATGACTTCGCGCGCCAGATGCCGATATGCCATCGCCCCCAACGACCCCGAGTCATATTGCAGAACCGGCAAAGCGTACGACGGCGCCTCGCTGACCCGCACATTTCTGGGTATCTTGGTTTTAAATACCATCTCACCCAGATTGTCACGCGCGTCTTTTTCAACCTGACGGGACAAGTTGTTGCGGTTGTCATACATTGTTAACACAACACCTTCGATTCTGAGGTCCGGATTCGCGGTTTGACGGACCTCTCGTATCGTCAGCATCAATTGCGATAAGCCCTCCAACGCAAAGAACTCGCTTTGCAACGGAACCAGAACGGAATGGGCCGCAACCATGGCGTTTACGGTCAGCAGATTCAGAGATGGTGGGCAGTCAATGAGCACAAAATCCAGCTCAAACTTGTCAATTGGCGTCTGGCGCAGCGCGTCATGCAGTAGATAGCTGCGCTTTTCGTTGGAAATCAGTTCAATATCGGCCGAACTCAGATCAACGGTTGCGGGGATCACGAACAGGCCTTCGATTTCGGTCTCTTGCACCACCGCCTCAAGCGGCGCGTCGTCAAGGATCAAATCATAGGTCGTCCAGTCCCGGTCTTCGACGCCAAGGCCGGTCGAGGCATTGCCCTGTGGATCGAGGTCAACAACCAGAACCCTGCATCCTGCTTCTGCCAGACCAGCGGCCAGATTGATCGCTGTCGTCGTTTTTCCCACCCCACCCTTTTGATTGGCAACCGCAATTATCCGGGGCCCTGAGGGACGAGACAGATCAACCACGCGATACTCCTTTGATCCTTAGGATAACAGCTTGGGGTTCAGTTAAACTTGTAATCGGCTCGCACTCGAAATTCCATTGCTCGCGTGCAGCTTCCAGCTCTTTTTTCCAGCTTGCACCTTTCGGCAACAAAGCAATACCGGTTTTTCCTAAATGTCTGTCACAAAATGACAATAATGCCTTCAGATCGGCAAGCGCCCGCGCAGACAACACCTCTGCCTGCAACGGCACCACAGTTTCGATTCGCTTTGAAATGACAGCACAATTGGCGCCGCATTCCCGTGCCACACTGCGCAGGAAGGCCGATTTGCGCTGGTCGCTTTCCACGAAAGTGAATTTGGCATCTGGTGCTTCCTCTATGGCCATGATCGCGCAGACCATACCAGGGAATCCACCACCGCTGCCCAAGTCCGCCCAGGTTTTGTACGTGCCTGCACAGCGGTATACCTGTACGGAGTCCAGAATATGCCGCGCCCAGATGTCCTTTAAACTATTGCGGGATACCAGATTGATCTTTGGATTCCAGCGTTGCACCAGATCTACATAGGTCTCGAGCCGCTCGAATGTTTCACGTGAAACACTCAAACCATCAAAGATCTCTTGGCTCATGCCTTGCGTACCTTTTGTTCACGCCTCAATTTGGCCAACAACAGTGTAAGCGCGGCTGGTGTTACTCCTTCGACGCGCCCGGCCTGAGCAATATTCAAGGGTCTGGCCAGTGACAGCTTCTGTTTCATCTCGGATGACAGGCCTTCCAACGCGGAGTAGTCAAAATCCCGTGGTATTTCATAGGATTCATCGCGTTTCATCGCTTCGACATCCTTTTTCTGACGCGCTATGTAGTTGGCATATAGCGCATCCCGCTCGACCTGGAGGCGGATGCCCGTTTCGACCGCCTCCAACTCCGGGACAAGAGGAACCAAATCATCAAATGAAACGTCGGGAAACGCCAACAACGCCATACCATCCCGACGATTTCCGTCCTGATTGACGTTGATTCCGACGGCTCGCACCTCTTTCTGCGTATATGTTCGATCGGTCAGCTTGGACTTGACGGCGGTGAGTTTGTCCATCTTTTCGCCGAAACGACTCTGTCGCTCCTTTCCGACACACCCAAGGCCGATGCCTATCGGTGTCAGTCGTTGATCCGCATTGTCAGCCCGCAAGGACAGACGGAATTCCGCACGAGAGGTGAACATACGGTACGGTTCGGCCACACCGCGTGTGGTCAGATCGTCGATCATCACGCCGATATAGCTGTCGGCCCGAGTGAAATGAATGGGATCGCGACCCAAAACGGCCAAGGCAGCATTCAATCCGGCCACCAAGCCTTGGGCAGCTGCTTCCTCATATCCTGTGGTGCCGTTGATCTGGCCCGCAAGATATAGACCCGGTGCATCAGGTAAAGACAGTGACGACGTCAGAACGCGGGGATCAACGTAGTCATATTCAATCGCGTAGCCCGGTTGTAAGATTTCGGCCTTCTCCAGACCCTTTATTGAACGTACATAATCCTGTTGTACGTCCTGAGGCAAAGAGGTCGAAATACCGTTCGGATAGATCGTGTGGTCTTCAACCCCTTCCGGCTCCAGGAAAATCTGGTGAGAATCCTTTTCCGCAAATCGAACTATCTTGTCTTCGATCGAAGGACAGTATCTCGGCCCCACCCCATCGATATGCCCCCCGTACATGGCAGATCGGGACAGGTTCTTTTCGATGATCTCATGGGTGCGTGCGTTTGTATGCGTGATTCCGCACGAAACCTGGGGTGCCACAACGGATGTTGAGAGAAAGGAAAACAACGAAGGATCGTCGTCTCCGTCCTGACGTTCAAGATCGGACCAGTCGATTGTCCGACCGTCCAGCCTTGGC
The DNA here is from genome assembly GCF_013032445.1 of Ruegeria arenilitoris. GTDB lineage: Bacteria > Pseudomonadota > Alphaproteobacteria > Rhodobacterales > Rhodobacteraceae > Ruegeria > Ruegeria arenilitoris_F. The sequence goes on from NZ_WQCA01000011.1 coordinate 96,910, forward strand.
GGTGTCCCTGTTTTCAGGCGCCCCATCGGCAGATCAAGACTATCCAAGCGTTCCGCCAGTTTGACCGAGGGCCTATCCCCCATCCGCCCTCCTGGCCTGGAAACATCACCGATATGGATAATACCTCGTAAGAAGGTTCCCGAAGTCAGGATAACGGCACCGGCGTGGATTTCTGTATCGTCTGCCAACTTGATTCCGACCACCTTAGGACCGTCCATCAAAAAGTCGACGACCTCTCCAACCACGACAGTCAAATGATTCTGCGCCTGCGTCTCCTTTTGCATCGCGGCCCGATACAACGCGCGGTCAGCTTGGGTTCTGGGGCCCTGCACCGCCGGTCCTTTTCGGCGATTCAGCAAACGGAACTGAATGCCCGCCTGATCTGCAACCCGTCCCATGACGCCGTCCAGCGCATCAATCTCGCGCACCAGATGCCCTTTTCCCAAACCTCCGATGGCGGGGTTACAGGACATCACACCGATATCAGAGGCGGACAGAGTGACCAGAGCCGTCTCTACCCCCATCCGTGCGGCAGCATGCGCGGCTTCGGTTCCGGCATGACCCGCGCCAACAACAATCACATCGAACTTTGAATGTTTCACGTGAAACACTCCCTACTTACCCAGACAGAAACTGGAGAATATCTCGTCCAGAAGGTCTTCGACCCCAATCCTGCCAACCAGTGTTTCCAAGGCACGGATCGCCGTGCGTAGTTCTTCAGCAGCGATATCATACAGGTCTGGCCCTGATTCCAGAACCGCCATCGCTGCACCCAATGCCGTCCGGGCATCAATCAACGCGACACGATGCCGTTCGCGAGTTGCAATACCATGACTGGTAGATCGCTTACCCAAAACACACGATATATGGGAGATCAGCTGATCAATCCCCTGCCCCGTTTTCCCGGAAATCCCGCCATTGCCATCCTCACGGAGATCAGATTTCGGCAGCATCTGAATATCACCGTCCAGCATCTGAACGCCAAGCTCTGATGGATCTTCGGTTAAAAATACCCGCAAATCAGCCGAGTCCGCGCGTTTACGGGCCAGCTCAATCCCAAGATTTTCGACGTGATCCTCGGTCTCGCGCAAACCGGCCGTATCCAGCAGCGTCACCGGCAACCCGGCCAGATCCATCCGAACCTCGATCACATCGCGGGTCGTGCCTGCATATTCCGAGGTGATCGCGGCCTCACGCCCCGCCAAGGCATTCAGCAAGGTCGACTTGCCCGCATTTGGCAGGCCGACAATTGCCACTTCAAACCCGGTCCGGATGCGTTCGGCAATCTTGACGCCATCCGCCTCACGCTGCAGGTCCTGCATGACACCGGTCACCAGTGTCTGCACTTCCGGTGTGACGTCCGTTGGCACTTCTTCGTCGGCAAAATCGATGACGGCTTCCAACAGCGACGCCGCTCGGATCAGATGACGGCGCCAGCGTTCGGCCAATCCACCCAGTTCCCCGGCCAAAATGGTCTGCGCCTGTTTCCGCTGCGCTTCGGTTTCCGCGTCGATCAGGTCGGCCAGACCTTCGACCTGGGTCAGGTCCATTTTTCCGTTTTCCAACGCGCGGCGCGTGAACTCACCGGGTTCTGCAAGGCGCAGCCCGTCTGTATCAGACAGGCAGCGCATCACTGCGTTGACTGAAGCGGTGCTGCCGTGAATTTGCAGCTCGGCCACGTCTTCTCCGGTGAAGCTGGCCGGCCCCTGGAAGGTCAGGATCAACCCGTCATCCAGTCGCGAACCGTCATCCGCATACAAGGATCGAACCCGCATACCACGGGGCGGCAGCGGGTCGCAGGTCAGGCCAGCCGCAGCAGAATGCGCTAAAGGGCCAGAGAGGCGGATCACCGCCACCCCTGCTTTGCCCTGTGCGCTGGCCAAGGCGAATATCGTATCCATTCGAAGGCCTCGCGTCAGTTAAGACCTGTGTCAGGTGTTCATCGAATCGAAGAACTCACCGTTTGTCTTGGTCTGCTTCAACTTCGACAACAGGAATTCGATCGCATCGGTGGTGCCCATCGGGTTGAGGATGCGGCGTAGGACAAAGGTCTTGGCCAGATCGCCCTTGTCGACCAGCAGATCCTCTTTCCGCGTACCGGACTTGAGGATGTCGATGGCTGGGAACACGCGCTTGTCGGCGATCTTGCGATCCAGAACGATTTCCGAGTTACCGGTACCTTTGAATTCTTCAAAGATCACTTCGTCCATCCGGCTGCCGGTATCGATTAGCGCGGTGGCGATGATGGTCAGCGAACCACCCTCTTCGATATTCCGCGCCGCACCAAAGAAACGCTTGGGTCGTTGCAACGCATTTGCGTCCACACCACCGGTCAGAACTTTACCCGAGGACGGCACTACAGTGTTAAAGGCCCTACCAAGCCTTGTGATAGAATCAAGAAGAATAACAACATCTCGTTTATGTTCGACCAATCGCTTGGCTTTTTCGATGACCATTTCCGACACGGCCACGTGGCGCGTTGCCGGTTCGTCGAAGGTCGAGGACACAACCTCACCCTTCACCGAGCGCTGCATGTCCGTCACCTCTTCCGGGCGTTCGTCGATCAGCAACACGATCAGATAGCATTCGGGGTGGTTCTGTTCGATCGAATGCGCGATGTTCTGCAGGATCACGGTTTTACCGGTCCGCGGCGGCGCCACGATCAGCGAACGCTGGCCTTTACCGATCGGCGCAACCAGATCAATCACACGGGCCGACTTGTCCTTGATGGTGGGATCTTCAATCTCCATCTTCAGACGCTCGTCCGGATACAGAGGCGTCAGATTGTCGAACAGGATCTTGTGCTTTGCCTTTTCAGGATTTTCAAAGTTGATCTTGGTGACATTGGTCAGCGCAAAATAGCGTTCATTATCATCAGGTGCCTTGATCTCGCCTTCCACCGTGTCACCCGTCCGCAGCGAGTGCTGACGGATCATGTCGGGCGAGACATAGATGTCATCCGGACCCGGCAGATAGTTTGCCTCGGGCGAGCGCAAGAAGCCGAAGCCGTCCTGCAGCACCTCAAGCACGCCATCGCCGCCGACAGTCCAGCCTTCATCCGCGCGTTCGCGCAGAATCTGGAACATCATCTCGCCTTTGCGCATGGTCGAGGCGTTTTCGATCTCTAGTTCTTCGGCCATCGCCAGAAGGTCTTTGGGGCTTTTGGCTTTCAGGTCGGCCAGATTCAGGGATTCAGTGGACATGATACATACCTTCACCGCTTACTGCGCGGCACGAAGTGGAATTTCAGTACGGAAAATACGCCGCCCGGACGGGCGTGTTGATCCCTACATAAGCGCGGCAGTCGTCGGAGTCAAACAGGCCGTCAGAACTTCAGAATGACCGCCAGGACTATGGCAACCATCAGAATGGTCGGAACCTCGTTCATCATGCGATACTGCCGTCCAGTGAGCTTATTTCGGCCCTCAGCGAAGTCCTTGCGCCGTGCCATCAGCCAATGATGGAACCAGGTCATCCCAAGCACCGCTGCGCCCTTCACCCAGGGCCAGGACCAATCCCACCCAACGATGCCGGGCGTGAACACCATGATCAGCCCGCAAACCCACGCCACGTACATTGCCGGGCGCATGATCACGCGCAGCAGCTTGTCTTCCATTTCAAAGAAAATGGGTTCCGCCCCGTCGACGGCTTGTGCCTTTTCTACGTGATAGACGAACAGTCTGGGCAGATAGAACAATCCGGCCATCCACGAGATCACGGCCATGATGTGTAAAGACTTCACCCACGGGTAAATCGTGAAAAGAAGATCGGTCATTCTGGCTCCGGGCGTTGCTCGGAACTCTCCCTAATAAAAAAATAAGAAAAGAAAAAGGAAGATGGTTTTGTAGGGTGAACAAAATCCGTGGATTACTTTTTTACACATGTGTTTTCCCCAGGTGGAAAGTTTTTTGGTTCAGGGGTATGATTCTGTGAGTTTCGAAAATAATAACATAATTTCAAATATTTAAGAACAACGTCCTGCAATCTGTCTGGGGATAAATCGTGGAGTATCTGTGGAGCTCCCGCTTATCCCCCCTGTCTGACTTATCCTTGTCCCGGATGGACAGCGTTCGAGCGACTCAGGGAAGTTTTGCGCGAAATTCCCGGGGTTGCGTGTCAATCGGAAAACCATACAAACCGTCCCAGAACGCTCAACTACTTGCACACGGGGTTGTCCACATGTCTGTCCCCATCATTTTGGCCTCAGGCTCATCCATTCGCGCGCAGCTGCTGGAAAACGCAGGCGTGCCGTTTTCCGTTCAGGTTGCCCGCTTGGACGAGGATACCATGAAACGCGCGCTGCTGGCCGAAGGCGCCCCGCCCCGCGACATCGCCGACGCTCTGGCCGAGATGAAGGCCCGCAAGGTCAGTGACAAAACCCCCGGGGCGATGGTTCTGGGTTGCGATCAGGTGCTGGACTTTGAAGGGCAGTTGCTGTCCAAACCCGAAACGCCCGAGGACGCTCTGGCGCAACTCAAGGCGATGCGGGGCAAACGTCATATGCTGTTTTCGGCTGCGGTGATCTATCAGGATGGTGAGCCGATCTGGCGCCACGTTGGACAAGTGCGCCTGCGGATGCGGATGAGCTCGGACGCTTACCTGCGCGACTATATCGACCGCAACTGGGACAGCATCCGCCATGCGGTTGGCGCCTATAAGCTGGAAGAGGAAGGTGTCCGCCTGTTCGCCACCATTGACGGCGACTATTTTAATGTCTTGGGTATGCCCCTGTTGGAACTGCTCAATTTTCTGGCCGTCAAAGGGGTGATCGATCAATGACGCATAACCGAATTCCATTGGCCGGGGTGATTGGGCACCCGATCGCGCATTCCAAATCGCCCCAACTGCATGGCCACTGGCTGAAGAAATATGGTCTGGCGGGGCATTACGTTCCGATGGACGTGGCCCCGGATGATTTTGAGACCGTCCTGCGCACTCTGCCTAAGGCCGGGTTTGTCGGCACCAATGTGACCGTTCCCCATAAAGAAGCCGCGCTGCGCATTGCCGATCATGTGTCTGGACGCGCATCGGTCATAGGTGCCGCGAATACGCTGGTGTTTCAGGAGGACGGTTCGATCCACGCGGACAACACCGACGGCTATGGATTCCTTGAGAACCTGCGCAGCGGTGCACCGGATTGGACACCCTCGGGCGGCCCGGCGGTGGTGTTTGGCGCAGGCGGCGCGGCGCGGGCGGTATTGCAGAGCTTGCTGGACGCGGGCGTGTCCCAGATCATGCTGACCAACCGCACCCGCGAACGTGCAGACCAGTTGCAGGAGGAATTCGGTGACCGCATTTCCGTTGTTGATTGGCTACAGGCGGGAAATGTCATCGAAAACGCGGAACTGGTGGTCAACACAACTTCATTGGGGATGTTGGGGCAGCCGGAATTGCGGGTTCCGCTGGATGGATTGCAGCCCGGTGCGGTGGTCACCGATCTGGTCTATGCCCCGTTGAAGACGCACTTGTTGCAAGCGGCGGAACAGGCCGGCTGTACCACCGTCGACGGCTTGGGCATGTTGCTGCATCAGGCAGTGCCTGGATTCGAAAGCTGGTTTGGTGTCCGCCCCGAGGTGACCGATGATCTTCGTGCGGCGGTTTTGGGATGAGTTTCGCGCTTGGCCTGACGGGCTCAATCGGGATGGGCAAAAGCACCACGGCGCAGATCTTCGTCGATGAAGGCTGCGCGCTGTGGGATGCGGATGAGGCCGTACATAGACTCTATTCAAGGGAAGGAGCCGCCGTTGAGCCCATGCAGGCAGCCTTTCCGGATGCGATTGTTGAGGGTACCGTCAGCCGCGATGTGCTGAAACAGATCATCGCGCAGGACCCAACTGCGTTGAAACAGATCGAAGCCATCGTGCACCCGCTGGTGGCCACCGACCGGGCCGCATTCCGCGAGCAGACCAAGGCGGATATTTTGGTGTTCGACATTCCTTTGCTTTTTGAGACCGGTGGCGATGCGGCGATGGATGCCGTCGCCTGTGTTTCCGTTCCGGCTGATGAACAAAAGCGCCGCGTGATGGAACGCGGTACCATGACCGAGGCTCAGTTCGAGCAGATCCGCGCCAAGCAGATGCCGAATGACGAAAAATGCGCGCGGTCGGATTATGTGATCGTGACGGATACGCTGGACCACGCCCGCGCGCAGGTGCAGGATGTTGTCAGGCAGATACGGGCGGGGATGGCAGATGCGTGAGATTGTACTCGATACCGAAACCACGGGGTTTGACCCCGAAAGCGGCGACCGGATCGTTGAAATCGGTGCGGTCGAGCTGTGGAACCACGTGGCCACCGGTGAGACCTATCACGTCTATATCAACCCCGAACGCTCGATGCCCGAAGAGGCGTTTGGCGTGCATGGCATCGGCCCCGACCTGCTGGAAACCCCGCGCCCGCCTGAAAAGGGTGAGGTGACGCTGAAAGACAAGCCTGTCTTCGCCAAGGTGGGTCAAGGCTTTCTGGATTTCATCCAGGATTCCAAGCTGGTCATCCACAACGCGTCCTTCGACATGAAATTCCTGAACGCGGAACTCAGATGGTTGGGCCTGCCGCAGATTCCGGTGGATCAGGCGCTGGATACGCTGGCGATTGCGCGCAAACGGTTTCCCGGTTCGCCCGCCTCTCTGGATGCGTTGTGCCGGCGGTTCAATATCGACAATACCAACCGGGTGCTGCACGGGGCGTTGCTCGACTCGGAGATTCTGGCTGAGGTTTATCTGGAACTGATCGGCGGACGGCAGCCGGATTTCGGACTATCGACATCCGCGTCATCGGGCGCAGGTGGTCAAGATGACTGGCGACCAACGGCGCGCCCGACACCACTGGCGTCAAAGATCACCGACGCAGAACGCGCGGCGCATGAGGAATTTGTGGAAAAACTGGGCGAAAACGCCCTGTGGACCCGCGCCTGATACCAATCCCGGCGCGGGTCGTACAGATTAAGCTTCGGCTTTCTGTGCTTCGGCCTGACGACGCATCAATTCGTTGCGGTACAGTCCGACAAAATCGATATTGTCCAGGTTCACCGGTGGATAGCCACCGTCGCGGGTGATGTCGCTGACGATGCGGCGCAGGAACGGGAACAGCATCCGCGGACATTCGATCATCAGGAACGGGTGCAGCTGGTCGTCGGCTACGCCTTCGATGTGGAACAGGCCGCAATAGTCGATCTCGCACAGGAACAGAACGTCCTCCATGCCCTTGGCTTTCGACTTGAGGTTCAGCTTGATTGCCACTTCGTATTGATGCTCGGTCGAACGCTTTTTCGCATCCAGATTCACCTGAACTGCGATCTCGGGCTGAACGTCACCTGACACGCCTTTTTGCGCCATCACGTTTTCAAAAGACAGGTCGCGAATGAATTGTCCCAGAACGCGCATCTGAATTTGCGGTGCAGCCTGCGCCGCGGTGTTTTCTGCAGGGCTTTCGTCAGCCATGGATCTACTCCGAAAATGAAATTCGCTTCTGCTTAACAAGTTGGGCGCGGCACCTCAATGCAGGTCACGGGCCTTCGACCCATTTCGATGGCTTCGAGGGGTCCTGACGGGGCCGGACCTCGGTAAATTCGCCGTCGATCACGTCATCGTCAAACGGTGCTGGTCCGGACCGGAACTGCGCCCCGGTGCCCATCTGGAACTGTGTGATAGTCACTCTTGACTTGAGATAGCGGAACACCGCCACCCGAATGCCCGGAATAAGCAGCGCAAAGCCGACCGCATCTGTGAAGAACCCGGGCGTCAACAGCAGTACACCCGACAACAGGATCATAGCACCATGGGCCAATGGCTCGGTCGGATCGTCCAGTTCGGCAAAGGATCGCTGCAGATTGGCCAGCGCCATGCGACCTTGTGTCCTGACCAATGCAGCGCCCAGAACGGCCGTCAGAACCACAATTGCAAGGGTTGGCCACAGGCCAATCAGACCGCCAACCTGAATGAACAGGGCAATCTCAATGATCGGGACCAATAAAAATGCCAAGAACAGATACATTTGCGTTATCCTTTACCAGAGGCCGGGCGGTGGACTTGCCACGAACTGTCACCTACATAGTGGCATGAGGCTGCGTATACAAAGCCGCAGTCTGAAAAGAGGATGAAATGAACGAACCGATGATCCAGTTGCTGGTCCTGGCCGGAATTGCCGTTTTCCTGATCCTGCGCCTGAAAAGCGTGCTGGGCACGCGTGAAGGTTTTGAGAAACCTCCTGTTCAGAAGCAGCCCGATACACAGAATGCCCGTCGCGGGTTCGAGGTGATCGAAGGCGGCCCGGATCACGACATCACAGACCATGTCGCCGAAGACAGCGAACAGGCGCAAACTCTGGCTGCGATGAAGCGGGTTGAGCCCAGCTTTTCCGTCAGTGAGTTTGTGCAGGGTGCACGCGGCGCCTATGAGATGATCGTCATGGGGTTCGAAAAAGGAAATCTGGACGAAATCCAGCCTTTCCTGTCCGAAGAGGTGTTTGATACCTTCGTTTCCGTCGTTGCCGATCGGGAAGACAAAGGCCTAACCATCGAAGCCGAATTCATTGGCGTCCGCGAGACCTCGCTGGCTGATGTGAAGTTCGACAAAGATACCAATCAGGCCGAGATCACCATGAAGTTTGTGGGTGAACTGACCTCGGTCGTGCGGGATCGCGGCGGCGATATCATCGAAGGCAACCCCAACACCGTCAAACGCCAAAAGGACAGCTGGACCTTTGCCCGTGTGATGGGCTCGGACGATCCGAACTGGCTGCTTGTTGCCACGGACGCATGATTGCCGCACTCCGGTCGCTTTTACTGGTGGGCGCGATGACCACCGCAAGCGCCGCCGGAGCTGAGGCGACGCGCTCAATCCTGTCGTTTGACGATCTTGAAGGCTGGGCCGCCGATGACCACGGGGCGGCCCTTTCTGTTTTTCTGAACACTTGCGGCGATCTGGACGACCCGGATTGGCGGGCGCTGTGCCACGTGGCGCAAACCTATGAGGCCGACGCCGCGCGATCGTTCTTTGAACTGTTCTTCCGCCCGGTTCTGGTCGAAGACGGCAAAGATGGACTGTTCACTGGATACTTTGAACCCGAACTGGACGGGTCCCGCACCCGGACAGACCGTTTCAAATACCCAATCTATAAGATGCCGCCCGAAGCGCGAGCTGAAGGGCTGTGGCTCAGCCGCCGTGAAATCCTGACCGGTGAGGCCATGACGGACCGGGGGCTTGAGATTGCCTGGGTCGATGACCCGGTCGAACTGTTCTTTCTACAGATTCAGGGGTCGGGCCGTATCCGCCTTGCCGGTGGAGGGGCGTTGCGCGTGGGTTATGGCGGTGCCAACGGGCACCCCTATCGCTCCATCGGCTCGGAACTGATCCGGCAGGGTGCGTTGGGCGCACATCAGGTCAGTGCCCAGATGATCAAGGCCTGGGTGCGCAAGAACCCTGAGGCCGGGGCGGAGTTGCTGCTTCACAACCCCTCTTACGTATTCTTCCGAGAGGTCACCCGCGTCGCGCCTGAATTCGGGCCGCTGGGTGCGATGAACCGATCCGTCACCACTATGCGTAGTATCGCTGCCGATCCGGCCTATACGCCACTGGGGGCTCCGGTCTGGGTGGAAAAAGACGGCAAAGAACCGCTGCGTCGGCTGATGATCGCACAGGACACGGGCGCGGCCATCAAGGGGGCGCAGCGGGCGGATATCTTCTTTGGCACTGGTGATGAGGCCGGACAAGCCGCCGGACGTTTGAAAGATCCGGGCCGAATGGTCCTTCTGCTGCCGATCCAGCGCGCCTACGCCTTGATCCCGGACGAATTCTGATGACCCGGCGCAAACTGACCGAAGAAGAGATCGAGCTATGGCGCAAGGTCACCAAACAGGCTGAACGCCTGCACCCGGAACTGCCGCAATCGGTGCATCCGACCACCCTGCCAAAGCCCAAACCGACCAAAGCACCAAAGATACGTCTGGAGGGGTTTGAGGTTGGCCAGACCGCCCACGTCAAGCCGGTGCGTCATGCACTGAAACCTTCAGTCACCGATAGCCTGCGCGCCAGCCCGGTGCAGATGGACACCAAAGCGTTTGGGCGGATGAAACGCGGAAAGTTAAAGCCCGAAGGAAAACTTGACCTGCACGGGATGCGCGTTGACACAGCACACCCGGCGCTGATCCGCTTTGTCCTGACATCGCAGGCGCAGGGCAAGCGGCTGGTTCTGGTGGTGACCGGCAAAGGCAAGGACCGGGATGAACCCGGCCCGATCCCGACCCCGCGCGGCGTGCTGCGTAACAATGTGCCGCACTGGCTGTCGATCCCGCCGTTGGCGCAAGCCGTGCTGCAGGTGACACCTGCCCATATCAGTCACGGTGGTGATGGGGCCTACTACGTATATCTGCGGCGCAGCCGTTAGAGCTCGGATCGGGCGCGGCGGATACCGATCCAACACAGCGCGCAAACCAGCACAAAGAAGACGGCGATCCATAGGAACTGAGTGCCCAGCGAAATGCCTCGATCAATCAAAACGCCGGTCAGAGCCGGGCCGATGGCCGATCCCAGCACCATGACCGCCGTTGCCAGCGCCTTGATCGCGCCGATATGCCGAGTGCCGTAGAACTCGGCCCAGAAGGCACTGGGTAATGTCGTGTTCGCGCCGACGGTCAGGGCCAGAAAGATCAGGCCGACCAATGCTCCGCCGATCGTGTCCGTGACCGAGAGGATGGCAAAGCCAACCGCCATGGGTAGCTGGTAATAGGGCATGATGCGTGCCGTGCCCCACCTATCAAGCGCCCAGCCCGCCGCAAACATCGACAGGATCGACATACCTGTAAACATCGGGAACAGGGCCACCAGTTGGATATGGGGCCAGTCCTTGACCGCAGCTAAATGCACCTGATGGAAGAAAAAAGCGGTTATGAAGGCCGATGGCCCAAGGATTGCAGGGGCCATGAACCAGAACAGCGGATGAAGCAGCGCCGCGCGCCGGGTCCAATGGCGGTCCTGCATCCCGGTGGCGGTGTGATCGCCTGTCAGGCTCTGCGGGGTGCGTTCATGCCGTAATAAACCCATCAGGACCGGGATACCTGTGATCGTCACCCCCGCGGCGACCACCCATAACCAGCGCCAGTCCAGAAAAGCCATTGCGGCGACAAAGATAAGGGGCAGCAGGGATTCCCCAATCGCATAACCCAGCGAGGCAACGGACAGGGCCTTGCCCCGAGTCGCTGTGAACCAGCGCGCCATGGCGACTTGCGCCAGATGGATGCTCATCCCCTGCCCGAACAGGCGCAACAGAAAGATCATCACGGGCAACAGAAACAGCGCAGTGTTCGTGGCCATCGCCATCGCTGCCATCGCCAAACCGGCCAGAACAACCGGCCCCAATATCCGCACGCGGAAGATGTCGGTCAGGCCCCCGGCCCAGATCATCACAATGGCCGATACCGTGGTGCCCAGCGAATAGATCGCGCCCCATGAGCCGTGGGTCAGGCCGAACTCCGTGCGGATATGGCCCGAGAAGATCGAGATGAAGAAGGTCTGTCCAAAGCTGGACATGAAGGTCAGAAGGACGCCCGCACTCAGCCAGTTTGCATTTTCAATCAGATACCGGCGCAGGCTGAACCCTGTCACGGGGTTGTCACCTCGGCCTCACCGGTTTCCGTCAGGACGATCTCGGTTGCGCCATCTGGGTTGCGTTGACTGGGCGGTACCAGAACATCGATTCCGGGCCGTTCATCGGGACCGAACGTGTTGCTGACCCGCCGGACCGAACTGAGGATTGCCAGCAACGCCGGAGAGGTGGCGGCCACAAAATGCGAGGATTCAGCATCGCTGTTGAAGGCCGTAGTGTCGATCACATTGATCGGATACTCGGCCAGCGAGTCGACCGAGCTGATATTACCAAGTCTTTCTCCTTCGTCCGTGCCACGCAGGCGGGCCGAGATGTTCAGGATTTTGTCTTTCTGCGACACCATAACAATAAAGGGATCTGGCGGTGTCTTGATCCGCTCCATCTGCGAGCGGAACAAGTCCACGTCCAGATCGGGTGAGATCAGTACGACGCCTTCGAGGTTCCTGTTGGCCCAACCGGGTTCCTGCAATTCGGCCTGCCGCATCATCTCCATCGACAAGGCGCTCCCCATGGAATGCGCCACCAGAATGACACGCTTAACACCCATGGATTTCAGTTCGCGGATTGTTTGCTCTAACCCGTCGCGGGCAAACAGCATACTGTCCAGATCGTAGGCATAGCCGTACCCTGTCGCGCGGCTGGGCCAGGAATAAACAAGGATCTGTCCGGGCAGACCAATGTCATGGGATAACTGCGCCGCGCGGAAGATGGTTTCCGTTTGGGTCGAGTTATAGCCGTGCACAAAGATCGTAACGTCGTCCTGTCCGCGAAGATGCTCTCGTAACCCCTGTGGTCCATTCAGTTCGGTTATGTCCGCCAGAACGAATTCTTTTTGTGGGTTCGGGTTGGCGTAGGAAAACTTCAGCGTTCCTGGTGTGTGGTTCGGCGGGATAGAAACTTTGGTTTCCAGGTATTGCAGCGTTTCGCCACGCCGGAAGCCGTATGACCCATCCACCTCACGTGCGCGCGATGTGCTGGCAAACACGGTTTTGGGTGTACCCACGGTCAGGGCCGAGGGCACAGTTTCCGTGATCGTCCTGTCGACGCAGGCGGTCACAGACAGTGAGGCAATCAGAACAATAAAATAGCGCAGCACGGGCAGACCTCGGAAGCTTTTGCGCCAAGCTATCGATTTCTGGCCCCGCGTCCAGCAACATGGGGCAATAGGAACGGCAAAAACCGGCTGGCCGTGTTACAGAACGTAACGGCTGAGGTCGGTGGATTTGGTCAGCTCACCCAGATTGTCGTCCACGAACTGCGCGTTCACGGTAATCTCGGCTCCGGCATGATCGGGCGCGGTAAAGGACAGCTCTTCGAACACTCGCTCCATCACCGTGTAAAGCCGCCGTGCGCCAATATTCTCGACGGTCTGGTTCACATCCGCAGCAATACGGGCCAGCGCCGCGATACCATCTTCGGTAAAGCTGACGGTGACCTCTTCGGTGCCCATCAGGGCGGTGTATTGCAGGGTCAGGGCGTTGTCGGTCTCGGTCAGGATGCGCACGAAATCTTCTTCGGTCAGTGCACGCAGTTCCACGCGGATCGGCAGTCGGCCCTGCAATTCCGGCAACAGGTCCGAGGGCTTGGCGATGTGAAACGCGCCAGAAGCGATGAACAGAATATGGTCGGTTTTCACCGGGCCATGCTTGGTGCTGACGGTGGTGCCTTCGATCAGGGGCAGCAAATCGCGCTGCACCCCTTCGCGGCTGACGTCGCCGCCGCGTACTTCGGCGCGGGCGCAGACCTTGTCGATCTCGTCCAGAAACACGATGCCGTTCTGTTCCACGGATTCCAACGCTACGCGGTTGACGGTTTCATCCTCCAGCAGTTTGTCGGCTTCTTCCCCGATCAACGCATCATAGCTTTCGGCGACTGTCATGCGTTTCTTGACGGTGCGCCCGCCAAAGGCCTTGCCGAAGATATCGCCCAGATTCATCATGCCCATCTGACTGCCGGGCTGGCCGGGCACGTCAAACATCGGCATCGGATTTGAGGTGTCGGACAGTTCCAGCTCGATCACCGTATCGTCCAGCTCACCCGCTTTCAGCTTTTTGCGGAACATCTCGCGGGTGCCTTCGCGGGCGTCGGTGCCGGCGATGGCCTCGATGACGCGGTCTTCGGCGGCCTGATGCGCCTTGGCTTTCACATCCTCACGCATGTATTCACGGGTCTGGATGATGGCGGCATCGGCCAGATCGCGCACGATCTGTTCCACGTCGCGCCCGACATATCCGACCTCGGTAAATTTGGTGGCCTCAACCTTGATGAAGGGCGCGCGAGCCAGTTTGGCCAGACGGCGGCTGATCTCGGTCTTGCCAACGCCGGTGGGGCCGATCATCAGGATGTTCTTGGGATAGACCTCATCGCGGATGTCATCGGCCAATTGCTTGCGCCGCCAGCGGTTGCGCAGGGCTACGGCGACGGCACGCTTGGCATCCTTCTGACCGATGATGAAACGGTCCAGTTCCGAGACAATCTCGCGCGGGGTCAGGTCGGTCAAAGCGTAGTCCTTCCGGTCGGCATATCAAAGCTTGGGCTTAGGTAATCACCGCTGAGGCGAAAACAACCAAGCCTTTTTCATTAGCAGCGTTGGTTAGCAATGCCCCACCCGGTTTGCAAATGCTTTCCATAGGTGAAATCCGCCCGCTCTGATACAGTGTTTTCAAGGCGTTGAGGGTCAGGAGCGCGGACATGACGAAAATTGCCAAGATTACTTTGCTGTTTGTGGTGTTTGTGGACCTGATCGGACAGGGGCTTGTCTTCCCGATCATCAACTCACTGATCATGGAGACGAAATCCGGTTTTCTACCCGACAGCACTCCCGACGGCCGCCGACATTTTTATTACGGGCTGGTGATCGGGTGCTTTTTTCTGTCGTGGTTTCTGGGGGTGGTCTATGTCTCGAAGGTATCGGATTCCATCGGGCGCAAAAACGCTTTGCTGGTCTGTTTGGGCGGAGCGTTGGCAGGCTATGCGATTACCATTGCCTCGCTTTATATGGACAGCCTGCTGCTGCTGATCCTGGGCCGGTCGATCACGGGGTTCACGGCTGGCAACCAGCCGATTGCGCAGGCGGCGATGATTGACGGCAGCACTGATGCAGCCGACCGGGATCGCAACATGGGGTATATCGTGACCGGCGTCAGCTTTGGCCTGGTCGGAGGCCCGATCATTGGGGCGGTCCTGTCGGATTCGGCGCTGCTGGGCAGTGTCGCCACGCTGAAAACCCCGTTCTACGGTGCTTTCGTTCTGGTGTTGATCGCCATTTTCCTTGTGCTGTTCTTCTTCAAGGATACGCGGACCGAGCGCGCTGCCTTTGTTTTCCGCCCCCGTGATATCACCGACAGTCTGATTGCCGTGCGCGGGCATCCGATGGTTCTGAAAATCCTGCCAGTCTATGCGTTCTTCATGATCGCCAACGTGACTTTCTATGTCTTTGTCGACAATTTCCTGACCAGCCGCTTTGGTTATGGCGTGATCGGCGGCAGCGTGGCGATGGTGGTGATTGGCTTTGCGCTAGCGTTTTCCAGTACCTTCCTGGTGAAACCCGCGCAGGAGAGATTCAGCAAGCACCAGATCGTTTATACTTCGCTGGTTGTCATGGTGATCTGCGGCTTTGCCTTTGCCTTCAGCCCCAGCGGGGTGCTGAGCTATGTGCCAGTCTTCTTCTTCTATTTCTTCTTCGGCGTTTCTTACCCAACCCTACTGGGTCTGTTTTCATCCAGCGTCAGCGAGACGGATCAAGGCTGGGTCATGGGTGTGACCACGGCGGTCTTCTGCCTCGCCGGAGGGATCATGTCCCTGATCGGCGGCGGGCTGATGAGCATCGACATCCGCGTGCCCTATTACATCGTGATCATCGTCGCGATCTTTGGCCTGATCGGGATGCATCGCCGTTGGAAAGGAAAAGAGATCAAAGCGTTGTTAGCCTGAAATGGTTTCCACCGTTAGATTTCCGTTCGTGTAGACGCAGATATCGGCGGCGATTGCCATCGCCTCACGCGCGACCTGTTCGGCCTCTTTGTCGCTGTCCATCATCGCGCGGGCTGCGGCCAAGGCGAAGTTTCCGCCCGATCCGATGGCCGCCACGTTGTGTTCCGGCTCCAGCACGTCGCCTGCCCCGGTGATCACCAGCAGATCCTTGCCGTCGGTGACGATTAGCATCGCCTCGAGCTTTTGCAGGTACTTATCTGTGCGCCAGTCCTTGGCCAATTCGACCGAGGCGCGGGCCAACTGTCCTGGCGTGGCCTCAAGCTTGGCTTCCAGTCGTTCCAGCAGGGTGAACGCATCGGCGGTCGATCCGGCAAATCCAGCCACAACCTCGAACCCGCCGGGCGACAGGCGGCGCACTTTGCGGGCGGTGCCTTTGATCACGGTTTGGCCCAAGCTGACCTGTCCGTCGCCGGCAATCACCACCTGGCCGCCCTTTTTGACGCCAATGATCGTTGTGCCATGCCAACCGGGAAAATCGCTGTCTGCCATCAGGGCCTCCGTTCTTCGCTGGCATCCTATATGGGCCGGTCCCGTCCGCAGCGCAACAGTTCACAAACTGCCTAAATGATATGCATAAAACGCAAATCGGGGTTACCGGACTAGCAATTGTGAGACTCGGCACTTGAGCCTAAATGAAACTCACAACCGACGAAGGGTCGGCTGTTTCAGTTTAAGGAATGCGCAAATGGCAACCACCGCAAATATCCATGCGCCGCTCGGAGCAGCTACCATCCTGCATGTAGTGGACGCGTTCACCGCAGCTTTTGAAAAAGCGGCCGAATGGAACGAAACCCGCAAAACTCGCGCGCTGCTGGCAGAGCTGAGCGATGCACAGCTGGACGATATCGGCCTGTGCCGTGCGGACATCGACAAAGTCTGATCCGCCGTCAGTACGACCGCAAAAGATGAGCCGCTCGCCAGAGCGGCTTTTTCTTTGTCAGGACAGTTTGTATAGGCCGGAAAGATCCGGCAGGAACGCTTCGATCGCGGCGGTTGCCACAACATGTCGGGTTCCGGCCTCGGTATCTTCAACGTCCAGCCCGCCTTTGACGGCCCGTACCTCGGCCCGACCTCGGGGCAGATCGGCCGCGACCAACTCACAATTCACGCGCTCCGGCTGCTGCACGCCAATCGTGACCATCACACGCATCTCGGCATGGTCGATGCCCAGTTTGGAAAACAGAGTGATCGAGGAATGGTGCAGCGCATCCTGCACCGCCCGCCGCGCCGCCTTGGTGTAGTCCTGACCGTAAAGGTCATTCCCTGTGCCCATCTCAAGGATGATACGTTTTTCGGTCATTCCACTGGCTCCATGTCGAAGGAAACAACGACGGCCGCGTTGGCAATAACCGTGCGCCCTTCGGTGTGGGGTTTTTCGATATCCAACCCGCCCTGCGTGACGGTGATATTGGGCTGGCCATAGGGAAAGATCACTTTCAGCGCGTCCTTGTCCACCTGATCAGGTTTCTGCACGCCAATTTCGGCGTCGATGATCATCGCCTCTTTCGGGAAATCGAACAGCTCGGCCATGTTGACCGAGTTGTGCCAAAGCGCGTCCTTGATCGCCCGCAAAGCCGCTTCGGTGTAGTCCTCACGGCGCAACGACGTTCCCATTCCGAATTCCACAAGCACCCGTGTACTGGGCATGTCATCTCCTGTCGTTAGTTCCCATGCCAACCTGCACGAGTTTCTGTAAATTGTAAGAATGAAAACGATGCATGATGTCGGGCAAGGCTTGATTACCGAAAACGCATTTGTGGACAGAGCGATGTAAAATCTCGGAAATTTCGTTTAAAGTCAAAGCCATTAATTTGTGCGGTCGTGAAAGGAATTTTTGTGATGAGGTCGTTTCAGCTCATGTCATTGGTGGTGGTATTAGGTTGTGCCGTGACGCAGGCGTCAGCCGAAGAGATTGAAAGCAAACACAAGTTCATGGAACTGGTCGTTGGCAAAAAGCTTGTTCAGGGACAGGCTTGGGTGAAAATACTCAAAAACGGCGTGGTTGAAGGCAAAGGCCCCGAAGGCGGCAGCATCAGCGGCTCATGGGAATGGAAAGGCACGCATTATTGCCGGGACCTTGTGATCGACGGCGTACCCCTGCCCCATGATTGTCAGGTCGTTTCCCTCGCGGATGACTCAGTCACATTCACGCACAAGGATGGCAGTGGGATTTCTGTGAGCTGGACAATCGAGTGACGGATTTTGAAAAAAGAAAGGGTGCCCAATTCAAGGCACCCTTTGCATCGATATTCTGAAGGCAATCAGATCGACTCGTCGATCCAGCTTTGCAGCGCCGCTTTCGGGGCGGCACCAGCACGGTTCGAAATAACCTGACCGTCCTTGAAGATGAACAGCGCCGGGATGCCGCGTACGCCCATGGCGGCGGCTGCGTTCGGGTTGCTGTCCACGTCGACTTTGGCGATTTTGATCTTGTCACCGTATTCAGCGGCCAGCTCTTCCAGAGCGGGGCCAATCTGCTTACAGGGGCCACACCATTCGGCCCAGAAATCGACAACCACGGGGATGTCGGAATTCTTAACCTCGGCGTCAAAGGTATCGTCGGTTACGGCTACGGTCGACATTTCATGTCTCCTGAATGGGGTAAACTCGGGAACAGAACGTAGGGTCGCCGCAGTCCGAGGTCAAGATATCTGGGTGCGGGCCAGTGCATCCGTCACAAGATCGTGTGGCAACCACATGAGATCCGCTGTTCGGGTCCACAGGATTGCCGTGCGGATTTCCCGACCCGGATAGATTTGGGCAAGCGCCTGCGCATAAGCTCCCATCTGACGCAACAGACCTTCGGGGCACGCTGCGGGGCTGTCCGGAACCGTGGCATTTGATTTGAAATCAATCACCTGCACGTCAGCTTCCGTCACGATCAGCCGGTCGATCACCCCGTGCATCCGCCGCCCGTTCAGCTCGGCAGTGACAGGAACTTCGGCCAGTGCGTCGCCCGCGAATACGGCTTGCAGATGCCCCGCCGTCAGAACGGCCTGTGCCTCAGTCAGCAGCTCTTGTCGGTCTGCATCCTGCATATCGGGCAGAACCCGGGCGCAGAGCTGCGGCCATTTTTCCTGCGCGACCGATGGCAAATGCTCCAGCAGCAGGTGCAGGCGTGTGCCTCGCAGCTTGGCGGCTTCTTCATCCTGACCGGAGTCGCCGGGCAGTGCTTTGGTCCCGCCCAGATCAGAGGGGCTGAGCGTTTCCGGCGCAGGGTCCGGCACAGTGGCGGGGTTCAGGAACTGATCTGGCAGTGGCGTATGGGCAATTTCGGGTTCCGCGTGTTCGACAAGCGGCAGCGCGTCCCAATCCGCATGGGACAGGCGCAGTGTGTCGGACCCCGGCATCTGCGTGGCCCCTGCCCGCGCCATCGCGGCCTCAACCATCTGATACCAACTGGTTCCGTCCTTGCCGACATCCCCTGCAGCACCCACGATCAACCACTTTTCGGCCCGTGTTAGAGCCACATATAACAGCCGAAGACGTTCATTCTCTTCCCGCGCCCGCGCCTCGGCCCTTGCCTTAGCGATCAGGGCTGGCGAGGCATCGGCGGGCACTTTCCATAGTGGTGTGCCCTCACCCACCATGATCTCAGCATCACGCGGGGCCTGCCGTTTGCCGGTGTCCGGCAGGATCACGATCGGCGCCTCAAGGCCTTTGGATCCATGCACCGTCATCACCCGAATCATGTTACCGACGCCGCTCATCTGCCGTTTGATTTCCAGATCGTCGGTCTGCATCCAAACCAGAAACCCGGTCAGGCTGGGTATATCCGTCCGCTCATAAGCCAGCGCCTGCGACAGCAGCGCGTTGATTCCATCCTCGGCCTCGGCTCCCAGACGGCCCAGCAATTTGCGTCGCCCGTCATGGCGGGTCAGGATGCGCTCGATCAGGTCATACGGGCGAAGAAAGTCGATCTGACCGCGCAGATCGTTGAGAATCTCCAGTGTTTCCGGGAACTCCTCGGCGCGCTGACGCAGCGCCGCCCACAGGAATTGTTCCTGCCGCTTATGTGCCAGATCGAACAATTGCTGCTCCGTCCAGCCGAACAGAGGCGATTTCAGCACGGTCGCCAGCGACAGGCTGTCCTCGGGTGTGGCCAGAAAGCTGAGCAGCGCGGCCAGGTCTTTCACGGCCAGTTCCGCACCCACCTTCAGCCGGTCGGCCCCGGCGATGGGTAGGCGCAGGGCCTTGCAGGCGCGGATGATCTCGGCAAACAGGTCGGAGCGGCGCTGCACGAGGATCAGGAAATCCCCCGGCTGCACCTTACGCCGCACGAATGTGCCGGGCGTTTTGCCGTCCTCGGGGATCGTTTCGTCGTCGTCGATCATATCCTTGATCGATTGGGCCACCTTCTCGGCCAGAATGACGGTGTGATGCCGTGTGCCGGGGCGGTCGACCGGATCGGTCCAGTCGCCGTCATCATCTTCGTCGACCTTTTCGACCACCGGCCACAGATCGACCCGCCCCGGCAGATCGGATTTGAAGGCGCGGTGCAGAATGTCCTTGTGAAACCCGGCGTCGGTCCGGTTTTCGAACAGAATATCGACCAGAGACAGGATCGCGCTGGAGGACCGGAACGAGTATTCAAGCGTCGAATCCCAAAGTTTAGAGCCTGATTCTGCAAGTCTGCGGCCAAATTCCTGCTGCATTCGGTCAAAGGCCTGCGGGTCGGCACCCTGAAAGGAATAGATCGACTGTTTCTTGTCGCCGACCACGAAAATCGTGCGCTCGACCCCGGATCGGGCCCCTTCCCCGCTGGTGAATTCCTGCGCCAGTTTCTCGACCACGTCCCACTGGTCGGGGCTGGTATCCTGTGCCTCGTCCACCAAAATGTGGTCGATACCGCCGTCCAGCCGGTACAGCACCCATTCCGCCACGGCCGGGTCGTTCAGCACCTGCCGCGCGCGCAGGATCAGGTCATCGAAATCCAGCCAGCCGCGCAACTGTTTGCGCCGTTCATATTCCGGTAGGAAGGCAGCGGCAAAGCGGTTCAACACATTTGTCTTGCGCGCCGCGACCAAGGCCAAACGCTGTTCCCGGGCGGCCTCAATACGCAACATGAAAGACTCAAGCTGCGGCATCTGGGCAGCTAACGCCCCTTCGCGCAGGGCTTTGGTGGGAAAGCTGTTGATCTTGGCGGTAAACGGCTCTTTGGCCGCCTTCCCGGTCAGAAACACGCTTTCCAATACCGACAGGCTGTTGATCCGCGCCTCGGTAAACGCCGCCAACTTGGCCGCAGCTTTGGCGTTGTTGCCGCCGCTCTCAGACAGCGCGGGCAGGATCGAGCGGATTAGGTCAACCTCTCCCCCTATGAAAACGCGGGCCTGCAGGGCGTCTTCGTCAAACCCATCCGGCAGATCAAAGCGGTGCAGCAGGTCGGACCAGTCCAGCGGTTGGGCAAACAGGTTCCGTTTATGGGTGATCGCAGCGGTCAGGTTTTCGAAGCCGGTGTCGGTGACGAAACGGGCGACTTCCTCGATCAGCGAGGCCTGCGGGCCTTCGGCGAAGTCCTCGACGATCTCCTCGCGCAACAGGGCAGCGGCGCGGTCCTCCATCTCGGAAAATTGCGGGCTGACTCCGGCCTCCAGCGGAAAGCGCCGCAGCAGCGAGGCGCAGAATGAGTGGATCGTCTGGATCTTCAGACCGCCCGGTGTCTCAATGGCGCGGGCAAACAGGGTGCGGGCCTGTGCCAGTCGGTCAGGATCGATCACCCCCGGTACACCCAAGTCGGTCAGTTGAGCCAGCAGCGCGTCGTCGCCCAACATCGCCCATTCACCTAGCCGCTTGAACAGACGGTTCTGCATCTCGCTGGCCGCGGCCTTGGTATAGGTCAGGCAGAGGATGTGCTGCGGCTGCACGCCACCCAACAACAGACGTGCCACCCGGTCGGTCAAAACCCGCGTCTTGCCCGAGCCCGCATTGGCCGCCAACCAGGTTGAGGCATCGGGCCGTGCGGCCTGAACCTGCCGTTCGGTTGCATCGTTGCGGGCGTTCATTTCAGCACCTCTGGATCGGTTTCATCGGTGCGGTCCCATTCGCCAAAGCGGGCCAGATGGTCATAGTCGCCAATATCGGTGTCCTTGTGCAGCATCCGGCGCGATGTGAATCCCTGATCAGGCTCTAAATAGGCAGAAACCAGCTCTTTCAGCTCGGCCAGAACCTTATCGGGCGGTTCCTTGGCAAGCGGTGCTGCGACCTCTTTATAGGTGCCACCCATGCCGATAAAGACTGCTTCGGCCACTGGCAGAGGGTCGATGCCTTCTATTGCGCCCTGCTCGGCCATTGCCGCCTCGATCAGCAGCTGTTTGTCGAACTTGGCCTGCTGGCTTTCGGTCGGAGGCGTGCCGGTCTTATAGTCCACAAGCCGCAACGCACCTCGGCTGTTATGGTCGATCCGGTCAGCCCGGCCTGCGATGGTGAAATCCAGCGGGCTCAGTACCAGTTTCATTGCCGCCTCGAACGCCACCGGCCCCCCGTCGCCGCGCCTGGCAGTTTCGGCAGTCAGGAAATCGTTGGCGATGCGTTCCAGACGTGCCAGCCACAATTTCCGGGCCGTGGGCCAGGCGACATGCTGATTCAACAGGGTCTCTGCGCGTTTCAGGAAGTTCTCGCGGGTCAGCAAGGCACTGTCCAACACGCTGTCCTTTACGAAATGCTCGAGGATTTCGTGGATGACGATCCCGCGCAGCAGGGCATCCGGGGCCTGTACCAGCGGATCCAGAGGCCGCAACCGCAGCACGTGTTTTGCGTAGATCGCATAGGGATCGCGGATCAGGCGTTTGATTTCGGTTACGCTCAGACGACGTGGGCGCGCGGTGACCGGCGGGCGCGGAGACGGGCGCGGCGCTTGGTCAATCCTCGGCGCGGCCTCAAGCTGTTCCGACCAACGCAAGTATGTCTGGCCACGGGTGCGCATTGCCGACAGGGCCTGTGGACCACCCTGCCCCGGCAAGCCCTGCAACAGGTTTGTCATCCGGTTCAGCCATCGCGACGGCACGGTTTCAGCATCATCGGACCGGGTCGCGCGGGTCAGCCAGACTTCGGGCGCGCCGACGGCCTGCTGGAAATCATGGGCTGAAAGCCCAATACGGCGCTCGGGCAGCAACAGCCCGGCCTTGTCGCGCATCTGGCGGTTCAGCCAGGGGTCCGGTGCGGCGGCCTCGGGCCAGCTACCTTCGTTCAGACCGCCAAGGATCAGCAGGTCGGCACCCTGCACCCGCGCCTCGAGCGTGCCCCAGATCATGATATGCGGATGCGGTGCGTCGCGGTCTCGGACCTCTTCGCCGGCCAGCAACGCGCCCAGCAGATCGGCGAAATCATGGGCGGTCATCGGGCCGCCATGTTCGGCCTCATCCTCTAGCGCGGTCAGAACTTTCAATGCCTTTTGGCCTGCGTTCTTCTCCCACAGCGGTCCGGTTTCGCCATCGCTACCTGCTGAAATCGCCTCGGCCAAGGTACGCAGGCGCGTCACCCAATCCGACAAGGGCAGCTCACCTGTCACATGCTGGTTGCAGAACTGTGTCGTCAGCCAGCGCATCCAGCCCTCGGGTACCTCTTTGCGGATGGCAAACGCGGTCAGACTGGCGCTGTCGGGGAACGGAGGGCCGTGTCTACGCAAGTCCAGCTCCAGGTCGCGGCTGTGCAGCAAATGCGCCCCCCGATCACCGCCACCATGGCAAAGCGGGTGTTTCAGCAAGGTCAGCAGCGCCTCACCTTCCAGCCGCCGTGTGAACAGACCCGCCACATGGCGCAAGAACCGGCCCGGAGGCGACAGCTGCAGCGGCAGGCCCGCGCTGTCATCGGGCAGGATGTTCCAGCGATCCAGGGCGGCGCTAACCTGACGGGTCAGCATCCGGTCGGGGGTGATCAGCGCGGCGGTCTGACCGGTTTCGGCGGCTTCACGCAGGCGCAGCGCAATGGCCAGCGCTTCGGCCCTGGGGGATTGTGCCTCGACCAGTGTGAGGTCTTGCGTGGCACTGTCCAGATCGATCAGTTTAGGCCCTTCGGACATCCAGGCATCAGTGATCGGAGCGGGACGTAAGGCCAGTGAAATCAGCCTGTTACGCGCAGGAGAAGGCGCCTGGTCACTGGTCCAGCGTTCGATCCGGTCGGGCTGAATCTCAAGCCGGGACATCAGCTTGCGAAACCGGTATTGCGGGTGATCTTCCGAAGTCAGCGCCTCGTCCAAACCGCGCCAGACATGATCCGGCTGGTCGAAATCGTAACCGGGCAGGATCAGCGCCCCTTGGGGTAAGCAGGCAACGGCCTCCATCAGCATCAGGGTGGTTCCGCGCGAGCCGGTGGAACCCGCAAGAATCACCGGGTGTTGTGGCGGTGTAACTTGCCAGCGGTCGATCAGATTTTCCACTACACGCCGCTGCCGCGCCTGCGCATCCAGTGCATCGGGGCCAGAGTCGATAAAGTGATCGGCGATCCCGATAAATGCCTGCGCGCGGGCCCAATGACCTGACATATCGCTGACATCCAGTTTGCGGATCGCATCGGGTGAGACGCCCTCGCCCTGCATCTCGTCAATCAGTGCGGCCAGACTGTCGGACAGATCAAATAGCGAGGATCGCGCGGCCAAATCAGGCTGTTGTTCCAACAACTTGGCGATCAGTTGCGTCAGTTCCAACCTGCGCCGCAGGGCCGGTATGGCGGGAGGAATCTGCGCCAGATCGACGCTTTCACCCAGATCGGTGACCAGTGAAAGCCGCGGCAAGAGGCAAGCGGGCCCCTGATCGAACAGATCACGCACGCGGCGGGCCATGCGGCGGGTGTTCACGACCAGTTGCACCCGTGCTAGGGCCTCGGGCGGGTGCTCGGCGCTGCGCCGTCGCAGCCCATCCACCAGCGCTTTGGGAAAGTCTGATCCGGGTGGAACGGCAAAGACGCGAGGCGCGGTGCTGGGCTTAAACATCCGCGATCAGCCCTTCGGCCAAGGTAATCCCTTCGGGGCGGCCCACATCGCACCAGCGGCCGGGATAGGTGGCCGCGAAAAGACGCCTCTGGCTGTGCATTTGGTCCCAAAGCAGGTTCAGCGAAAATGCCTTGTCTGGAATAGCCATCAGCGCTTGGGTTTTAACGATCTGCGCCCCGCCATAAATCAGGCCAGGGCCACGGGTGATCCGGCCCTCGGCATCGGCGGTGAAATCACCCGTTCCAATGTGGCCGATGGTCTGACTTGTGGGGACGCACATCAGCAGCGCATCCATCCGATCGGGGTCCCAGGCATCGCGCAACAGGGTCAGAGGGTTGGGCCCGGCCCAGATCGCATCGGTATTCAGGGTGAAAACCGGGTTCGGCCCTAGCAGAGGCAGAGCCGCGCGCAATCCGCCACCGGTTTCCAGAATCTCGGGCTCTTCACGGGACAGAAGTACGCCTTTGGGGGCCAGATGTGCCTCAAGCTGGTCGGGCAGATAGTGCAAATTGGCCACCACGCGATCCGGACCCAGATCGTCCACCAAATCCAGCGCATGGTTGATCAGGGGGCGGCCTCCGACCTCGATCAGAGGTTTCGGGCGGGCTTTGGTCAGCGCGCCCATTCGGGTGCCAAACCCGGCGGCGAACAGCATCACGGCTTCGGGATGTCGGGTCATGTTTGTCTGAGCCTGTCCAGGTTTTCCGGTTTTGGCGCGGGCAGGGCCGTGCGCAGCAGATCGGCCACCGTGGCCAACGCCGGGTGATCCAGATCGCGCATCAGATGCGCCCATGTGGCTGGGATCAGATCAATATACTGAGGTTTGCCGTATTCCGTCGCCAGACGGGCAAACACACCCAGAATCCGTAGGTTTCGCTGCGTCCCCAGCACGGCATAGGCGGTGCGGAAGTCGTGATCGTTCACACCGCTTGCGGTGATATAGCGGTTGACCATCCGCATCTCGGTGCCCGGGGCCACATCGCGGCGGACATCCTGCAGCATCGACACGAGGTCATAGGCCGGATGGCCCAGCATGGCGGTTTGGAAATCCAACAGGCCCACCCGTTTCACGCCGTCCCGGTCCGGCAGCCAGATCATGTTCTCGGCATGGTAGTCGCGCTGGATCACCACTTTGGTCCCCGAGGTTTCCTGATGCAGAATGTCCGAAAACCGGTATTCGAACTGTTCCCGCGCACGCGTTTCGTGCTGGCCCTGAACCGCCTGCGCGTATTTGGTAAAGGACAACGCCGCCAGTTCGGTCATCAGAGATGGGCCGTAAGAGGGCAAAGACAGGGTGGGGGCCTTGTGTAGCGCGATCAGAACGTCGGTCGCGGCCTCGTATAGCTGCCGCTCCATCTTTGGGTCTTGCTTCAGAACGCGGGTAAACAGGTCGTCGCCCAGATCTTCCAGCAGCAGAAAGCCGAATTCCGTATCCTCGGTGTAAATTTCGGGCGCGCTGAGGCCAACAGAGCGCAGATGGTTCGCCATGCGCACAAAATCCGCGACCGGTTCGGCCTTATCCGGAGGGGAATCCATCAATACGGCGGTCCGACCGGTATCGGGATCGGTCAGACGTTCATATCGACGGTTCGAAGCGTCCCCGGCAAGCGGTACACGGTTTGCGTTGGCCCATGGTGTTTGTGCAATCAGTGCCTCGGCCAGCACAGCGCGGTTTGTCATTCGGCGCTCTCCAGTTTGAAGGGCCATTTCGGATCGGACCACGACAGGGTCAGATGACGGTTTTCCATCGTATCAGGGTCTGTTTCAAAGCTTAGTTTCAGGGCGGTTTCAGGGGTCAATGAGCCCAGCTTGTCGGGCCATTCGACCAGACAAATTGCTGTGTCAAACGCTTCGATCAGGCCCAATTCCTCGACCTCTTCCACCGCAGACAGACGATAGAGATCGCAGTGCCAAATCTCGCCCGCCAGGGTGTCATAGGCCTGAACAAGCGTATAGGTGGGTGAGGGCACATCCTCGGGCTCGGTCATCAGCGACTGGATCAGGCTGCGGGCGAAATGGGTCTTACCGCTGCCGATCTCACCTTCAAGTAGAACCACGTCGCCGGGGTGCAATTCCGCTCCCAGTCGGGCGGCGAATTGCGATGTTTCTTCGGGCGAAGTCAGGGTGATCGAACGAGGGTGCAACGTCATGGCGCCACAATGACCTCAGGCCCTGTCGGCTGCAACCCGGTTCAGGCGCAGATTTGGCGGATCGGTTGTGTAGCCCCAAGCTCGTCCACCATGAACCTGACAATCGTCGCGCCGTTCTGCATAGGGCTGACTGTGCAGATCAAATTGGTCCCATTTCGCAGCCGAAGGCCACTGGACCATTCCGCACGGGCGTCCCGAGTTTGCACGAAGTCGCGGATCTCGCCCAGAATAGGCGTGGCTGTGCATTGTTCCTGCCAGCTGCGCGTCACAACCAATACTGACTCTTGTTCGAATCCGGCCTCATATGATTCCCCCCACAGTTTCTGATAGGCGCGGTTGGTGATTGCCAATGTTCCATCATCGCCGAAGACCGCTATTGCATCGGCCAGCTTGTCCAGAACCGATTGCATCAGATCCATCTCCGAGCGGAACCGACGGGTCAGGGTAATTTCCGCGGTGATATCTTCAAACAGAAACGCCACAGCTCCGTCTGGATGTGGGCGTCCGCTGACCGAGTAAACCGACCCTGACGGCAATGACCACGTTTCCTGATAATTTCCATCCTCGGCTGCTTCGAGCAGGTCGTTCATTTGGGCGCGCCATCCGCGATAGTTCTTGGGTTCCGGCATCATGTGCTGATCGCGCAACCGATCGAAAAAGCTGGACAGACTGGGGCGGCAGCTGAGGAAATCCGGGGGCAGGGTGGTCAGGTCGATCAGAGCCGGGTTGAACAGGGCCAACTGTCGGTTGCGGTCGAAGATCGCCAGGCCGATGGACAGTTGGGCAAAAGTTTTCGTCATGGTCTGGACGAATTTGCGCTGGGCGGTTTCGGCGGCAACAATAGCATTGATATCAACCGCATAACACAGGTGGCCTTCGGGATGATCAACCTGTGTCAGATCGAACCATAGCTTGTTCTCACTGCCTTCGGACGAGATAGAGATGCGGGTTTTTGCACCTAACCGCGCATCCGCGTCCGCCCCGGGAAACAGCGGAGCCGTCAGATCGGTATCCGGGCCGCGAACCTTTCTGACCAAGGCGATATAGGCGGCATTGCACCAACGGACATTGCCTTGATGATCCAGCAACCAGACGGGATAGGGGGCCTGCTCCATCGCCAGACGGATCGGATCCTGCGCGTCGCGCTGGACCGGGGTGGGACGTTCGGCGCTGTCGCGCAATTGGACGCGGACGATGCCATCAATCCATTCGCACAGGATGTCTCGTTCGACAGTGCAGTCGATGGCGGGAATGACCAGCATGCCCTGATGCCGGATATGGTCGGGTGTTTCGGGAAAGCTGGGAAAATCCCGCTGCAGCAGACGACGCAGGTCGGGCCAGTCGCGGACGGCTTCGAACCCTTCCAGCGCGATACCGGAATGGCTGATCAGGCGATTGCCATCGAATAAAAACACCGCATCATACAGTGATGCGGGTGTGGACAAGCCGAAATTGTCACCCCTCTGCCTGCGGCGGGGCAAGAGCCATTGCACTGCCAGACTGGCAGATATCAGGCTGATCGCGGCCAGAATGATCCAGTCGACCATGTGCCCTCCGGAACTGATACCGGAGGAATTATGCGTGTGAATGGTTAATGGGGTCTTAACTCAGACCCGGATCTGCTGGTTTTCTCCGAATGGAACAGGGGTGTCGCCAGTCTGCGCATCCACCAGATTGCGCGGCCACGACACCCGCACAATCGCGCCGCGGCGTTCAGGATTGTCGCACAGGGTCTGATAGGGGTCCGAGCCGTTGGCAAAATCCAGCTCGGCACCGCTGCGTTCCAGCAGGGTCTTGGCGATGAACAGGCCCAGCCCCATGCCTTCATATTCCGGGCGGGTTCTTTGATCTTTCTCGACCCGGCGGCGGCGCATAAAGGGGTCACCGATCCGGCCGATCATCTGCGACGGGTATCCGCGCCCGTCATCCATGATGTTTACGGTGATCTGATCCGTGGTCCATTCGGCCTCGACCCAGACATTGGCGCGGGCGAAGTCCACAGCGTTCTGGATCAGGTTGCGTAGGCCGTGGATGATCTCGGGCTTGCGCAGGATCGACGGTTGCTGAACATCTCCGTCCCCCGCCGGACCTTCAGCAAAGTGAACGAACTTGCCCCGATTGAGGTGCGGCTCGGCGGCCTCATGCACGACGGTCGACAGAGGTGCCTGTCGCAGATGCAGATCGTCTTTCCCGGCCCGACCCATGTCACGCAGAATATCGCGGCAACGATTGGCCTGTTCTCGGATCAGGGCGGCGTCCTCTTTCAGGTCGGGGCGGTCATCCAGTTCCTCAATCAGTTCGGAACTGGTCAGCTTGATTGTTGCCAGCGGCGTGCCCAGTTCATGCGCAGCGGCGGCAACCACGCCGCCCAGATCGGTCAGTTTCTGTTCCCGCGCCAGCGCCATATGCGTGGCCGAGAGCGCTTCGGACATGGACTGCACTTCGGAACTGACGCGGTGGGAATAGGCGCCGATGAAGACGATGGCGATGACAACCGCCGCCCAATTGCCGAACAAAAGCAAATCCGGAATCTGCAGTATCAAGCCTTGTTCGGTGCGCAACGGCAGGTGAAACTCGGCGAGCAAGCTTGTCAGAACAATCGCCACCGCCCCCACGATCACGGTCGAGCGCGTGCTCATCACATTCGCCGAAATCGTCACCGGACCCAGCAACAGCAGGGCAAAGGGGTTGTTCAGCCCGCCCGTCAGGTACAGCAGGATGGCCAGCTGAGACAGGTCGAACAGCACCATCAGGAAGTTTTCGAACTCGGTCAGGCGCTTGTTTTTCGGAAACAGTAGGATGGCGGTCATGTTGCCCATGACCGAAATACCGATGGCCAGATAACACAGCGCCAACTCCAGCTGCACCTGAAAATACTGTTGTGCAACCGTGATGGCGGTGAACTGACCGATGATGGCCACCCAGCGTAGCAGGATCAGCGTGCGCAGCCGGATCCAGCTGCTGCGTTCCTGACTGCGCCATAATGTGATGTTGGAATTTGCCATCGGTCGATTATGTCCTGTTGCATCGGCTGATCATCTTGATAGGTGTCCGGGCCGAAACGATCAACAACCCCTCTCATCCCAGGATTGATGCCATGATCCGCCTTTACGCCATCCTTGCAACCGTTGTTCTGGCCGTTGGTCTGGGCGCCATGTGGCTGCTGACGCGGGGGGCGGGGTCTGACGATCAGTTCGCACAATGCCGGTCTGCCCAGATTGCGGGTGGTACAGCGGCCATCGGCGGCCCGTTCGAGCTGGTCAATGGCAAGGGCGAAACCGTCACCGACACCGATGTGATAACCGAACCGACGCTGGTCTATTTCGGTTATACCTTTTGCCCTGATGTTTGCCCCTTTGACATGTCGCGCAACGCCGAGGCGGTGGACATTCTGGCCGAGCGCGGCCAGTCGGTGACACCGCTGTTCATTTCGATTGATCCCGAACGTGACACGCCCGAAGTGGTGGATGACTTTGCCTTCAATCTTGGCGGTAAGACTATTGGCCTGACCGGATCACCCGAGCAGGTCAAAGCCGCCAGCCAAGCCTACAAGACTTACTACCGGGCGCATGACAAAAGCGATGAGTACTATCTGGTCGACCATTCCACCTTTACCTATCTGGTGACGCCCGAGCAGGGCTTTCTTGAATTTTTCAACCGTGATGACACGGCGGAACAGATGGCCGACAAGGTCGGGTGTTTTCTGGACAAGCTCTGATCCGTTTGACCTTTGGAATGGCGCTGCTATTACTCATGTTTAAGCCAACGGCGTGAAATAGCGGAAAGAACAGAATATGGCGGACAGCACTGACCTCGATATCGGCCCCGATAAATCCCTTCTTCTGGTGGATGATGACGAGCCGTTTCTGAGGCGACTGGCCAAAGCCATGGAAAAACGCGGGTTCGAGGTTGAAACCGCAGGGTCCGTCGCCGCAGGTCGCGCCATTTCCACCGCTCGCCCGCCCGCTTACGCCGTGGTCGATCTGCGGCTAGAGGATGGCAACGGTTTGGATGTGGTCGAAGTTCTTCGCGAAAAACGCCCCGACAGCCGAGTCGTGGTTCTGACCGGATATGGCGCGATTGCCACCGCCGTGGCTGCCGTCAAGATCGGCGCAACCGATTACCTTTCCAAACCCGCTGACGCCACCGACATAACCAGCGCGCTGTTGGCTAAGGGAGACGAACTGCCCCCGCCACCGGAAAACCCCATGAGCGCGGATCGTGTCCGTTGGGAGCATATCCAGCGGGTCTATGAGCTGTGTGACCGGAACGTCTCGGAGACCGCACGTCGCCTGAATATGCACCGCCGGACCTTGCAGCGGATACTGGCGAAGCGCAGTCCTCGGTGAATTGCTGTCACTGCTACGTGATTTGATACTTCAGCTTTCATTTTCGATTGTCTGCTTTGAAAAATGAAGACAATAGAGGAGTCTCTTAAATGATCGGCTATGTGACCATAGGCGTTTCAGACATGGAGCGCGCTAAGGATTTTTATACGAACCTGTTTGCTGACAAAGGTGCAAAAGTTGTGATAGATGCTGGCCGCATTGCCTTTATCGGCAACGATCCCTCGGCTCCGATGCTCGCTGTTTGTACTCCATTTGATGGCGAAGCTTGTACAGCGGGAAATGGTGGCATGGTTGCCTTTGCAGCCGAGTCCAAGGACGAAGCCAAGGCACTTTATGACAGAGCTATCAATCTTGGTGCTACAGACGAAGGCGAACCCGGACAACGGGTGCCGGATCGGTTTTATGGCGCTTATGCCCGCGATCTGGATGGCAATAAAATTTGTTTCTACGTCTTCGGCTAAAGCTGATCCAGCAGAGCTTCATGTCGCGCCATATACGCTCGTCGTACTTCAACCGGCGTGCGTAAGGTAATCTCCAACCCCTCCATCACCGCCTTGTCCGGCCGACCAAAGAACTTGGTCGCCTCGGCCTCGGAAAAGCCCGCGATCTGGGTAGCCTCCATCCAGGCGCTGATCTTGTCGGCCTTCTTGATCTGTCGTTTAACCGTTTTCGGTACCGCAGCAGGCAGGCCAAAGCGGATGTGGATTGCTGCCGCCAATCGGTAATCCAGCGCGCCGTAATCGGGGCCAACAGCGGATTTGACCGGCGAGATCATATCTCCGATCACATATTCCGGCGCGTCGTGTAACAAAGCTGCGAGCCGCCATTTTACCGGTGCTTTTGGGGCAATCCGGCCAAAAAGCTCTTCGACCAACAGGGAATGCTCGGCCACGGAATAGGCAAAATCGCCTGCCGTTTGACCGTTCCAGCGGGCCACAAAGGCCAGTCCATGGGCGATATCTTCGATTTCGATGTCCACAGGGGTCGGGTCCAGCAGGTCCAGCCTGCGCCCCGACAGCATCCGCTGCCATGCTCGTGCTTGTGTTGCCATTCTGCCATGCCTTGTGAAGTTGGACACGCTAAATTCGCGCTTTTGTGTTATGATGTACCTGTCGAGATCACCAGCTGCCAACTTTTTCTTGACCAGTCGTGCTTTGAACCAGTGCGTGGTGATACCGACATTTGTGCTGAGGGGGGTGCATGCTCCTCCTGGTGTGCCCCTCTCGGAACGTAACTCGTATCGAAGGGAGCTAGCTATGTTTAAGCGTCTGTTTGGAATTACTCTGGCCTTTGGAATGGCCGCCACTGCCCCACCCGTATTTGCCCAAAGTTGTGCGCAGCGCGAGCATGTGATCGACAAACTGCAGAACAGCTATTCAGAAGAGCTGGTCTTTGGCGGATTGCAGAAAACGCGCGGTGCGCAGACGATCATGGAGGTCTGGACCTCGAAAGAAACCGGAAGCTACACGGTTCTGGTGACCCAGGCGAACGGCATTAGTTGTATTGTCGCCGTTGGCACCGATTTTTTTGAAGCGATCCCGAAGATCAAGCTAAAGGGTCAACCCAGCTGATTTAAAAAGCGGAATACCCCGTTTCCGGCCATTCGCGTTGCCACCTGCCTCAAGGAATGTTAGGGGCAATTTGGACTGTGTTTTACCGGAGTGGAGTAACTAATGGCCGGGGACTATATCGTTAAAGACATTTCATTGGCGGGCTTTGGCCGCAAAGAGCTGGACATCGCTGAAACCGAGATGCCGGGGCTGATGTCACTTCGTTCAGAATATGGTGAGAGCAAGCCTCTGAAGGGCGCCCGTATCGTCGGGTCGCTGCACATGACCATCCAGACCGCCGTTCTGATTGAAACGCTGGTGGCGCTGGGCGCGGATGTGCGCTGGGCGTCGTGCAACATCTTCTCGACCCAGGACCACGCCGCCGCCGCGATTGCCGAAGCTGGCATCCCCGTCTTCGCCATCAAGGGCCAGACGCTGGAAGAGCATTGGGACTATCTGGATAAATCCTTCCTGTTCGAAGACGGCCCCAACATGATCCTGGACGATGGCGGCGACGCGACCCTGTACATCCTGCTGGGCGCCCGTGCCGAAGCGGGTGAAGACATCATCCCGGTTCCGGGTTCGGAAGAGGAAGAGGTCATCAAGGCCCAGATTTCCAAGCGTATGGCTGCGTCTCCGGGCTGGTTCACAAAGATGCGTGACCAGATCCAAGGTGTGTCCGAAGAAACCACCACCGGCGTGAACCGCCTGTATCAGCTGGTGAAAGACGGCCACCTGCCGTTCCCTGCGATCAACGTGAATGACTCGGTCACCAAGTCGAAATTCGACAACAAATACGGCTGTAAGGAATCGCTGGTCGACGGCATCCGCCGCGCTACTGATACCATGATGGCCGGTAAGGTTGCCGTGGTTTGTGGTTATGGTGACGTGGGCAAAGGCTCGGCCGCGTCGCTGCGCGGTGCCGGTGCCCGTGTGAAAGTGACCGAAGTTGACCCGATCTGTGCCCTGCAGGCCGCGATGGACGGGTTCGAGGTCACCCTGCTGGAAGACGAAGTCGCCAGCGCCGATATCTTCATCACCACCACCGGCAACAAGGACGTGATCCGCATCGAGCATATGCGCGAGATGAAGGACATGGCTATCGTCGGCAACATCGGCCACTTCGACAACGAAATTCAGGTCGCCAGCCTGAAGAATCACAAGTGGACCAACATCAAGGAACAGGTGGACATGATCGAGATGCCCTCGGGCAACCGTATCATCCTGCTGTCCGAAGGCCGTCTGCTGAACCTCGGCAACGCCACAGGCCACCCGTCCTTCGTGATGTCGGCCTCGTTCACCAACCAGGTTCTGGCGCAGATCGAGCTGTTCACCAAAGGTGACCAGTACAAAAACGATGTCTATATCCTGCCCAAGCATCTGGATGAGAAAGTGGCCCGTCTGCACCTGGACCGTATCGGTGTGAAGCTGACCAAGATGGACAACGAGCAGGCGGCTTATATCGGCGTAAAGCCCGAAGGCCCGTACAAGCCAGAGCATTATCGTTACTGATTTTCGCAAATGTCGGAAAAGAAGCGGCGGCCGATTGGCCGCCGTTTTCTTTTGCCGTCAACGTAGTGAGGGTATGAAATCCCCTCGGCCTTGAGGGGTGAAATCCAATATGTTCCACAGGGGCCAGGCCGCATCCACGTGCCGCGGATGCCAGTCGCTGGGCTCGAAGAACAACTCTGAGCTCCAGAAATGAGTGATGCCGCCCTGATCGCGTTGAAAGACGTTCAGGATCGGCAGTTGGCTTCCGTCTTGGGCTTCGGCCAGATAGTCGCGCTGATAATCCGTACCAAGCGCGGAATAGAGCGGCAGATCATTCCACTCCATCTTTGATTTGAGAGCGACCAGTTTTTCTGTGGTGTTTTGAGCCACCACTGCAAAAGCTATTTTCTGAGAGATATGTGGGACTTGTCCATTCAACCCGTCCAGAAAGGCCGAACACATCGGGCAGGGCGACTGTGCGTCAGGACCGTACATGAGGGAATAGATGGCCAAGGTATCGTGAGAGCCGAACAGAGAAGACAATGGTGCAGGCTCACCCCGTTCTGATCTGAAAATATAGTCCTGCAGAATTTCCCCTCCTTTAGGCAGGTTGCGCCGCAGGTTTGCAACCTTCTCGACATTGGCTCTTAGGTCGGCCTCCGCCTTCAGCAGGGTGTTTCGGGCGGCTCTGTATTGTGGGCTCTCGTTTGGTAGTGACACGGGCATTGCGACCTCCTGACTCCGAGTGGTAGTCTTTATTTAACGTAAATGTTAAATAGCGCCGAGTCAAAGCCAAGTTGAAGATCGACTTCACGGTTTTAGGGGGAATGCTGTGAATTTTTCCCTTTGTGCAATTTTTTGCGCCCGTTACCGTGTTTGCGGCGCTGGTGTAGCCAGAAACCAATTTTGAACCAGGAGATGACTATGGGAAAACGCGACGATCTGATCGCCAAATACGCAGAAGACCTGAAAGACAAATGCGGGATGGACGCTGATATGGACCTGCTGACCAAGGTAACCATCGGTTGTGGTCCGGCGATTTATGACGCCGACGCGTCGACCGTGGCAGCCACGCAGGACGGTGAGCTCGAGACCGTCAAGAACAACTTTCTTATCAAGAAACTGGGTCTGGCCGATGGACCGGAATTGATGGAGGCCATCAACAAGGTTCTGGAGACTTATGGCATGTCCGAGCGCAACAAGTACCGTGTCGTGGTCTACTACATGCTGACCAAGCATTTCGGCAAAGAAGCCGTCTACGGCTAAACTGTCCGTTTTTAGACGTAGCGCCCGCCTCCCATCGGCGGGCGTTTCGTGTTTGAGTCATATTTTAAGGACTTAGCATTTGAATTGGGTGCCGAAACCCGGCTATGGTCCAAGTGTGACTAGGACGGTCAGAACCAGAGATTTCCATACGCGTGTGGTGAGTAGGGAGCACGCGGGGGTAGGGAAGGTTCTGCGTCCGTCAGGACCTTCCCTTATTATCAATCCGCCGGCGTTTCACCCATTGCGCAGATCACTTGCCATTCGGCCTCGCTGACTGGTTGCACCGACAGCCGAGAGTTCTTCACCAGCACCATGTCCGCCAGACGCTCATCCGCTTTGATCTGGTCCAGCGTCACGGGTGTTGTGAACGGTCGAACCGCCTTGATATCCACGCATTCCCAGCGATCATCATCAGTAGTGCTGTCGGGATGTGCCTCGGCGCAAACCTCGACGATGCCGACAATGGCCTTGTCCTTTTGCGAGTGGTAGAAAAACCCGCGATCGCCAACGGCCATCTGCCGCATGAAATTGCGCGCCTGATAGTTGCGCACGCCGTCCCATTCTTCGCCCGCTTCCCCTTTGGCAACCTGCTGGTCCCAGCTCCAGGTCGACGGCTCGGATTTGAACAGCCAATATGCCATCAGCCGATGACCTTCTTCCACGGGATCAGGTCGACGGACTGGAACAGCCCTGCCTTGGCATAGGGATCGTTTTCAGCCCAGTTTTCAGCGGCGGCCATGTCTTCGACCTCAAGGATCACAAGCGAGCCGATCATCGCGTCACCGTTCAGCAGCGGACCGGCCTGAGAAACAACGCCGGTTTCCTCAATATAGGCCAGATGCGCGGCGCGGTTGTCCAGCCGGGTTTGCAGGGCGCCGTCCTTGTCACGGGCGATGAGGGCGATCAGCATGTTATTCCTCCTTGAGGGGTCGGTTAAGCAGGGTTTCGATGGCTTGTGTGACACTGTAGATGCCGTGGCTCAGGTCTGCCACTGTGGCGCTGATGGGCATGTCCAGACCCTCACGTATGGCAATCTCGGACATGGCGCGCGCAGTAGCGACCCCTTCGACTGTTGTGTGGCTGTCAAAGGGGCTATTCAGACCCAAACTCAGGCCAAAACGGTAGTTTCGGGACAGCTCAGACGAGCAGGTGAGCACTAGATCCCCCAGCCCTGACAGCCCCATCAACGTCTCTGGTTGCGCGCCACGCATCAGGGCAAAGCGCTGCATTTCGGCAAACCCACGGGTCATCAGGGCGGCGCGGGCACTGTCGCCGAGGCCTGCGCCGATGGCTGCTCCGCAGCCAATGGCCATGACGTTTTTCAAAGCTCCGCCCAGTTCCGCACCGATCACGTCGGTGGTGCGGTAAAGGCGCAGGTTGGCTGTGGTCAGCTCATGTTGCAGGGTCAGGCTCAGATCGTCATCAGCACAGGCCAGGGTCAACGCGGTGGGCAGACCGCGCGCGATGTCATCGGCAAAGCTGGGTCCGGTCAAAAGGGCAGGGCGCGCG
The DNA here is from genome assembly GCF_013032445.1 of Ruegeria arenilitoris. Taxonomy (GTDB): domain Bacteria; phylum Pseudomonadota; class Alphaproteobacteria; order Rhodobacterales; family Rhodobacteraceae; genus Ruegeria; species Ruegeria arenilitoris_F. The sequence continues at coordinate 133,745 of NZ_WQCA01000011.1, forward strand.
TCCGGGATGGTTTCGTGGATCACGGAAATGGGGCCGAGACCGGACGAAAGTTCGATCCCTTTGCAGCAGGCGACCAGCGTTTTCCCAGCCAGCACCGTGGCGTGTTCCTTCAGGGCCGCGCGCAGTTTCTGCATGGGTACGGCCAGCAACAGCACGTCGGCCTTAACCGCATCCTGAATATCGGCCGTCACCGTGATCGCTCCCGGCAGCGCCACGTTTGGTAGTCGCGCGGTATTCTCGCGGTTGTTCTGCATGTGCCGGGCGTGTTCGGCGTTTCGCGACCACAACGTCACCGGCCCGTTTCCAGCCAGCGAGATCGCGAGTGCCGTGCCGAAGGCACCAGATCCCAGTACCGAAACACTCATGCCTTGGCGCCTTTCTTGCCGCTACCCAGCATGGCGGGGCTGTTTTGGTCCAAGGGCCAGCGGGGTCGGGCCGTCAGGTCCAGACCATCGCGGGCGCCGGCGCGAAATCGCTCTAGCCCGGCATAGGCGATCATGGCCGCGTTGTCAGTACACAAAGCCAGCGGAGGTGCTGTGAAACGGGCGCCTTTTTCGGCGCAAACAGTCTCTAACGCGGAACGAATGGCCGAGTTTGCAGCAACACCGCCCGCCACGGCGATCACCGCGTTAGAGGGGTTCTCCTTCAGATACAGATCCATTGCACGGCGGGTTTTTTCGGCCAGCGTGTCCACGATGGCCTGCTGAAACCCAGCGCATAGATCGGCGCGGTCCTGACGGGTCAGGCCGCCTTTCTCGGCAACGATCTGATCCCGCATCCGCATCAGCGCGGTTTTGAGACCCGAGAAGGATAGGTCACATCCGGGGCGGTCGAGCAAAGGCCGGGGAAAGCGGAAGCGCTTAGGATCGCCCGACCGCGCCTCGACCTCGACCGTGGGGCCACCAGGTTGCGGCAGGCCCAGCAGGCGAGCGGTTTTGTCGAAGGCCTCGCCCGGTGCGTCGTCGATGGTGCCGCCCAAACGGGTGAACTGTTCCGGTCCGTGGGCGATCAGGTATTGGCAGTGGCCACCCGACACCAAGAGCATCAAATAGGGAAACGAGATCCCGTCAGTCAGACGCGGTGTCAGCGCGTGGCCTGCCAGATGGTTCACGCCGATCAGCGGCAAGCCGGTCGCGGCGCTCAGCCCTTTGGCGCACATGACGCCGGACATGACGCCGCCGATCAGGCCTGGCCCGGCGGTCACCGCAATGGCGTCCATATCGGCCAGGATCAGACCTGCGGCCTCAAGCGCCTGCATGACGCAGGTATCCAGCTTTTCCGCATGAGCACGGGCGGCAATCTCGGGCACCACGCCGCCGAAAGCGCTGTGCAATTCGGTCTGGCCATGCACGATGGACGACAGCACTTCGGCCCGCCCGCCATCCGTTTGGCGCACCACGGCCGCTGCCGTGTCGTCACAGCTGCTTTCCAGCCCGAGGACGGTAAGTGTTTGCACCATTGGTCTGATCCGTTACACCTTGATTGCCAAGCGGGGTATCACCCCGCGCCGATGCAAACAATCCCAAGGCGGAAGGCGCCGACTGTTGTATTTGCTGATGACCCGCCCACGCGCAGCCTCTGAACGGTTCGTTGCGCAGCTGCCGACCCGCACCAGATCACGGGTCGAGGTCATCTATTCCCCGATCCTCGAGATCAAACCCCTGCCGATCAGCGTGGATACCAACGGCGTGCGCGGGCTGATTTTCACTTCGGCCAACGGTGTAAATGCCGCCGTGTCTCTGGGTCTGACACGGGACATGCCCGCGTTCTGCGTCGGCCCAGCCACCACTGGTACTGCGAAAGGCGCTGGTTGGGATGCGCAGATGGTTGGCGCAACTGCCGAGGAACTGGTGGCATTTCTGCTGAAGCATCGGCCTGAAAGTCCACTGCTGCATCTTCGGGGCGAACACAGCCGTGGAAACATAGCCACCCGCCTGACCGAGTCGGGCCTGACCGTGCGCGAACAGCCCGTCTACCAGCAGCGACTGTTACCGCTGACATCCGAAGTTGCGGTGGCCGCTGAGGGAAATGTGCCGGTCATCGCGCCACTCTTTTCACCCAGAACGGCGCGACAATTTGCCGATATCTGGGTCGGTTCGGCACCCTTGTGGCTGGCCGCAATCAGTGACGCGACGGCGGAACCCCTTTATTCCTTGGACTATGCGCGCCTGAAGATCGCCAAAGAGCCAACCCCGAAGAAAATGCAGAAAGCGGTTAAAAAACTTGTGAAACACGCGATGCGGGTTGAGGGCGGCGAGACCACCGATTAACCTAGAGTGGTCTGTTATTCATGTGAAATTGGATTCGATAAGGGGAATATTGCGGTGGCTCGTAAGAAAAAAACCGATCAAAAGCCGGTGGAAGACCCCAAGTCGGATGAAGTGGTTGAAACCGTTTCCTCGCAGGACGATGCGTCTCTTGACGCGACCCAGCCGGTAGAAGAGGCCCTTTCCGAAGCCGAAGCCGAAGCCGAAGCCGAAGCCGAAGCCGAAGCCGAAGCCGAAGCCGCCATCGAGCCGGTTGTGGAAGATCCTGTCGCGGCGGTCGCAGACAAACCCGCCGAACCTGAGCCGGAAAAACGCGGCGGCTTTGTGCCGGCCCTGTTGGGCGGAGTGCTTGCGGCCGGGATCGGGTTTGCCGCAGGCAGCGCAGGTTTCTTCGGGTCCGGCCAGGCCGATGGCCTCGCGGCGCTTGAGGCGAAACTGAATGATCAGTCCAGCCAGATCGATTCGCTGACAAAATCTCTGGCCGACAACTCGGACAGTTCCGATGTGGACAGCAAAATTGCGGCCCTGACGGATCAGATCACGCCGATCAGCGCGGAGCTGGACACGGTGAAGTCCAGCCTCGACGGGCTGGCGGGCAAGATCGACCCTCTGGCCAGTCGTCTGAGCGATCTGGAAAGCGGCGCGCTGACGCAAGGTGCTTCGCCCGAAGCCTCGGCCGCGTTTGAGGCCGAACTAAAGAAACTGCAGGATTCACTTGTTGCGCAGCGGGCCGAGGTCGAGAAAATGGTTTCAGACGCGCAAGCGCTTGAGGCACAGGCCGCTGCCAAGGCGCAAGCGGCCACCAATGCATCAATCTTGTCTCAGGTACATAGCCAACTGGATGCGGGCCAGCCCTATAACGATCTGGTTGCCGAACTGACAGCCGGCGGCGTGACTGTGCCCGAGGCATTGTCGACGCCGGCAAAAGATGGTGTTGCCACCTTGGCCGCACTGCGGAGCTCTTTCGCGCCTGCAGCCCGCACGGCACTGGCCGATGCGCGAGATGCGGACAAGGCTACGGGTCTGGTCGCATTCCTGCAGCGCCAGACCGGTGCGCGCTCGGTTACACCACAAGAAGGTGACAGCCCCGATGCGGTCCTGTCGCGAGCCGAGGCTGCGCTGGCAGGCGGTGATGTTGCAGCCGCGTTGAGCGAACTGAAATCCCTGCCCGAAGCGGCCCAAACAGCGATGGCCGATTGGGAGCAGGCGGCTCAAACTCGTGAGGCCGCGGTAGACGCTGCAAATGCGCTGCAATCCAGCGTAAACTCGAACTGAAGGACCTGCCATGCTGTGGTCATTGTTAAAGATCCTTGTTTTTGTAGCGATTATCGGCCTTCTGGCCATGGGCGCCATGTTCCTGATGGAAACCAGTGGCGGTGTGCAGATCACGGCGTGGGGTCAGGAATTCACCTTGGGGCCGTTGCAATCGGTGATTGCGCTGGGCGTGCTGGTTGTCCTGATCTGGGTGTTCTTCAAGCTGCTGACCTTGCTGATCGCGACGCTTCATTTCCTTAATGGCGACGAAACCGCCTTGTCGCGCTATTTCGACCGCAGCCGCGAAAAGCGGGGCTATCAGGCGCTGGCTGATGGCCTGATGGCACTGGCCTCGGGCGAGGGTCGCGTGGCGATGAACAAGGCCTACAAGGCCGAAAAGCTGCTGAACAAGCCGGAATTGACCAACCTGCTGGTGGCGCAGGCGGCTGAAATGAATGGCGATACCACTAAGGCGTCTGAGACCTACAAGAAGCTGGTCACCAACAACGCCACCCGGTTTGTCGGCGTGCGCGGAATCATGAAACAGAAACTGGCCGAGGGCGACGACGATACCGCCCGCAAGCTGGCCGAAAAGGCACTGGCGATCAAACCACGCCATGCTGAAACTCAGGACATTTTGCTGGGTCTGCAAACCAAATCGCATGACTGGAGTGGCGCGCGTTCGACTCTGACCGCCAAGCTGAAGGCCGGTCACCTACCGCGTGACGTGTTCAAGCGCCGCGATGCGGTGCTGGCTCTGTCCGAGGCCAAGGGTATTCTGGCCGAGGGCGCAACGGTTGAACAGCAGGAACACGCGATTGAGGCCAACCGCCTGTCACCCGATCTTGTGCCCGCCGCTGCGATGGCCGCGCGGGCTTATATCGAAAAAGGCAAACCGCGCGCCGCGACCAAGATCCTGAAAAAAGCCTGGGAGGTGCAGCCGCACCCAGATCTGGCCCATGCCTTTGCTGAAATCGCGCCGGATGAAACGCCCGAGGCGCGGATTAAACGCTTTACCGCTCTGACCCGCATTCACCCGGAAAACCCGGAAACGCGCCTGATCCTGGCTGAGTTGAACATCGTGGCCGAGGACTTCCCCGAAGCCCGCCGGGCGCTGGGTGATGTGGTCGAAAAACAAGCCGATGCGCGCGCTTATACACTGATGGCTGCGATTGAACGGGGTGAAGGTGCCTCGGACGCCGTGGTGCAGGGCTGGCTGGCCAAGGCGCTGAACGCGCCGCGCGGGCCGCAATGGGTCTGTGACAACTGCCACGACATTCAGCCCGAATGGGCCCCGGTCTGCCAGAATTGCGGCAGCTTTGATACGCTCAGCTGGCAGACCCCACGAACACCCGAGATCGCAACGGCCACTGGCGTTCACATGCTGCCGCTGATTGTCGGCGCGCTTGAGGACAAACAGGAAGCCGAGCCCGAGCCGGAACCTGAAATCGAAGAGGTCGAGGAAACGGTTGAGCCCGAAGTCATCGAGATGCCGGTAGAACCCGTCCGGCCCGATGCCGAACCGGCGGTCAATGCGGATGGAGAGCCGGTGGTCGAAAAACAGGCCTAGCGAGCGGTTTCCACGTCAAAGGCATCGTTCCACAATTTGAACAGCTCTGCCCGGCGGTTCTGGTCCCGCGCGACCAGCAGCGCTGGGGACAACGCGATAAAGCGGCGGGCGCTGGGGGTCAGGCCGGTCTCAGTTGCGTCCATCTGGGCCACAAGGCCCGAAGCCGCCAGCAGGTTTTGCGCCTCGGGTGACAGCAGAAAATCCAGAAACCCGGTCGCGGCATCCTTGTTGGCCGCCTGCGCCGGGATCATGAAGGCGCGGGACAGGACCAGCGTGTAATCCTCGGGCAGGATCACGCCCACGCCAGGGGCATCTGCATTGGCGACGTAGGACCCCAGAACATTGTAGGCGATCAGGAACCGCCCCTCGGCCACGTCGCGGATGATCTCGGATGAACAGCAGGTGGCCACGGCATCGATGCGGGCAAAGCCTTCGATCAGGGAACCAAAGGTCGTGGCCTCAAGACTGTCACCATAGGCGAACAGGTATCCCAGACCCGAGGCGGCGATGTCATAGGTCGCCACCCGACCCCGCAGCAGATCGGGCTGTGTGCGCATCGCGTCCAGCAGAGCAAAGCGATTACGGGGCACGTGCTTATCCTCCAGCAGCGCTTTGTTGTAGGCGATGACGGCGGGCTCAGTAGTGATGCCCCACAGCTCATCCCTCCACCTGCGTGCCTCCGGCAGGGCTTCGGTTCTGGGGGAACGGTAGCGGTGAGCACAGGCGGAATTGACCAGCCACACCATCTGCTGAATGGCCGAGGAAAACACCACATCGGCGGGGCTCTGGCCACCCTTGCAGACCGTGCGGCTGTGCTGGAACAGCGCATTCGATCCCCATTGTTCGTAGGTGATCCGCAGGTCGGGTTTCAGCTCGGCAAAACGTTCCAGCAATGGGGCAATGATGGCGATGTCGGTCGTTGATCGGATCAGCATCGGGTCATTGCCGCCGCCGAAACTGGCGGTGGCTTCCTGCGCACGAGGTATGCCGGGCAGGGCAAACAAAAGGCAGAGTATCAGGGCGCGGATCATTTCATCCCCCTCGTGGCCGGAAAGCTGAGTGCTGCGCGAAATCCGGTATCGTCGCGGATCATCTCAACTTTGCCGTCAAAAGCCTCGGCGGTGGATTTCACGATCGACAGGCCCAGCCCGCTGCTATCCTCGCCCGAGCCGGTGGTGCGGTTGAACCGATCCCCTATATGATCGGCGATGGGTGTGGCGGGGCCGGGGCCATGATCGCGCACCCACAGAACGGCGCGGGTGCCCTCTTGAGTCGCTCCTATGCTGATAGGTGGTTCACCATGCCGTAGCGCATTGCCCAGCAGGTTCTTTGCGGCCTCACCAAGGGAAAAGGCGTCGGCGTTTATCAGCACCGGGGTTTCGCCGATCTCCAGCCGGACCTCGACACCGGGTGCAACCAGTTCGTGATCGCTCTGTTCTAGCACGTCCAGCGCCACTTCGCGAAGGTCAACTGGGCGCCGGGGAGCGCTGTCGATGCGGTGGATCACCATGGCGCGCGACAGCAACTGATCCAGCAGAGTGCCCAGTGACCGTGTGCGTCTGAGCAGCCGGTCCAAGGCGCGCGCGCGGGCCGGGGGATCGGGATCGTCCTGCGCGATCTCGGCCTGTACCCTGATGGCGGCAACCGGGGTGCGCAACTGATGGGCGGTGTCGGCAATCAGGTTGCGCATCGTATCCACCTGCCGGTCGAGCCGCCCCATGAACCGGTTCATCGCGGTTAGCATCACCTGCAGTTCACGCGGCAGCCCATCGCTGACCATCGGTGTCAGGTCATGCGGGTCGCGGCGGGTGAGGTCGTCGGACAGGGCCTCAAGCGGGCGAAGGGCAGAGCGAGTGACGAACCACGACATGACCAGCAGTAAAACTCCTGCCATGGCCATGGGCAGCAGCGCATCACGCATCAAACCGGCGGTCATGGACTGACGTGCGCGTAAGGTTTGGCCGACCAGAACCTCAACCTCGCCCGAGAACTCCCGTTCGGCAAAAAGGCGGGCCACACGGACAAAGCGGGCGGGTTCTCCGTTCAGGTTGGCCGCGAAATAGAAGGGCGCGGTGCCGGGTTGCTGCGGAACGTCGATTACCGTGTCACGATCCAACCCGGTGATGAACGGGCCATTCGGCACCTGCACTGCATAGAAAATCCGGTCATCCGGCGCCTGCGCCAGCAGTTGAAAGGCCGAGACCGGCAGATCCACAAACGGCTCGCCATCCTGAATACGTACGGATTCGGCAATATCGCTGGCCGCGCCCAACAGCAGGCGGTCATAAGCCTGTCGCGCCGCCAGCCGACCATTGGCCCAGATTGACAACGCCACAAGACAGCCGCCGAGTATCAGGATCAGCATCACCGCGCTGAGAACCCGCGCCGTCAGACTGTGGGGCAGGTGCAGCCTAGCCATTCAGACCGATCCGATACCCGACCCCGCGCTGGGTGGTAATGCTGACGGCACTGCCGGTGAATTTCTTTCGTAAACGCGCGATATAAAGCTCAATGGCGTTTTCGCCCACATCGGCATCTTCGAACCCGTAAAGCGAGTCATAGAGCCGTGTTTTCGACAAGAATTGCCCCTCATGCCGGATCAGCGCGTCCAGCACAGCGGCCTCGCGTGCGGTCAGGGTCAGGCGTTTGCCCTCCAACGTGGCGCTTCGGTCCTTGGGGGCATAGATCAGCGGACCCAGCGTGATCTGCTCGCTCTTGCGGTCAGCGTCCCGGCGAACAAGGGCTCGCAGGCGGGCTTCCAGTTCGCGTTGGTCGAAGGGTTTGCCCAGATAGTCGTCGGCACCTTTGTCCAAAGCGGCCACGCGGTCCTCGACCGAGGTCAGCGCGGTCAGCATCAGTACCGGCGTGCGATCGCCTGAGGCGCGGATTTTGCCAAGGAAGTTCAACCCTGACCCGTCAGGCAGATTGATGTCCAGCAGCATGGCGTCATAGCTTTGTACCGCGCGGAAATCGCTGGCAGATTCCACGGTGGTCGCCAGATCGCACACCACGCCAGATCGCGCCAGATGGGCCACAACTCCCTCGGCCAGGTCTTCGGCATCTTCGATCATCAAAACGCGCATGACCCCTCCCAAAGCCGAACGCAGGAACCATGACAGGTTCGTGACAGCATTATTCGGTAAACAGGTACGACCTGCAAGGACACGCGCCTGCGGGGATCAGTTTCGGTCGCTGAAACGCGGCCCAAAAAGACCTGAGGAGGAGACACGAATGAAACTGTTTGGAACCAGTGGCGCAATTGCGGCTGCTGTCTTTGCCCTGTCTGGCGTCGCCGCCAGCGCGCAGGAATGTATCGCCCCGGCCAACCCTGGCGGCGGCTGGGACTTCACCTGCCGTCAGGTGGGTAAGTCGCTGCAGGATCTGGGCCTGATCGACCAGACGATGCAGGTTGTGAACCTTGCCGGTGGCGGCGGTGGCGTGGCCTTTGCCGAGGTGGTGAACAAGCGTGGTGAGGACAACGAACTGATCGTTGCCGCCAGCGCGGCCACTGCCACCCGTCTGGCCCAAGGGGCCTATCCGGGCAACACCATGGATCAGGTGCGCTGGTTGGCCGCCATTGGCGCCGACTATGGCGTGATCGCCGTGGCCGCCGACAGCCCGGTCAACACACTGCCCGAACTGCTGGACCAGATCAAAGCCGACCCGGCCTCGGTCTCGGTTGCCGGTGGGTCCGCAGTGGGTGGCTGGGATCACCTGAAGGTGCTGATCGCGGCCAATGCCTATGGCATCGACGACGTGCGGGCGGTCAAATACATCGCCTTTGACGGCGGTGGTGAAGCCGTAACCCAGCTGCTGGCCGGCTCGGTTCAGGCCTTCACCGGCGATATCTCCGAGGCCAAGGGTTTTGTGGATTCCGGCGATATTAAGGTGATCGCGGTGCTGGCCCCCGACCGCTTGCCGGGTGAGTTTGCAGATTTCCCGACCGCCAAGGAACAGGGCGTTGACGCCATCGGTGCCAACTGGCGCGGGTTCTACGCTCCGGGTGGCATGACCGATGAAGCCTATGGCGACTGGGTCGGCAAGATCGGTGATCTCTACGCCTCGGATGAATGGAAAGAGGTGATGGCCGCCAACGGTCTGGCCCCGCTGGACCTTCAGGGTGAAGATTTCCAGAACTTTGTCGCTGAATCCGTGGGTCAGATCCAGACGATTTCGAAAGAGATCGGGATCATCAAGTAACACCACTCACAGCGATCCGGGCACCAAGCCGTGCCCGGATCATTAGATTTACCCGAACAATAGGAGACACCGATGAGTGACCGCATCTTCGGGGTCGTCGGACTGCTACTCGCCATCGGATTTGCCTTTTCCGCATTGGCGATCGAGGAGAGCTTTTTGTCCGATGCCGTCGGACCCAAAGCTTTCCCCCTGATCATCGCCGCCATTCTGGGCCTGTCGAGCATCGTCATTGCCCTGCGCCCCGATACCGAACCCGAATGGCCCGCGCTGGGCCGTCTGGTCGAGGTCGGCGCCGCCGTGGTGATGATGATCCTTTATGCCGAACTGCTACCCGAAATCGGCTTTGTGATCGCAACCGCTTTTGCCGCTACCTATCTGGCCTGGCGTTTGGGCTCTGGGCCAATCGAAAGCGTCCTTGTGGGCATCGGCACATCTGTCGGCATCTACGTTATCTTCCATCTGGTTCTGGGCCTGTCGCTGGCCCGCGGCCCGTTGGGGTTCTGAGGAAAAAACATGGAAACTCTTGCATCCCTCGGAGACGGTTTCGCCATCGCGCTGACATGGCAGAACCTGATGCTGGCCCTGCTGGGCTGTTTTCTGGGCACGATCATGGGCGCACTGCCCGGTCTGGGCCCGTCGAACGGTGTGGCCATTCTGATCCCGCTGGCCTTTACGCTGGGGCTGGGGGCGACACCGTCGCTGATCCTGCTGACCAGTGTCTATTACGGGGCAATGTACGGGGGGCGGATCTCTTCGATCCTGCTGAACATCCCCGGAGACGAACCGGCCATGATGACCTGCTTGGACGGGCATCCCATGGCGAAAAAGGGCTTTGCCGGTGAGGCGCTGTCGCTGTCCGGTATCGCATCGTTCGTTGGCGCGTTTCTGGCCACATGGGGCCTGATCTTCCTTGCGCCGCAGCTGGTGAAGATCGCGCTGCTGTTCGGACCGGCTGAGTATTTCGCCCTGTTCGCGTTGGCCTTCATGACTTTGGGCGGCGTCTCCTCGACCAATCAGGCGAAGTCTGCCTTTGCGGCAGCGCTGGGCCTTGGGCTGGCGACCATCGGCGTGGACACCCAGACAGGCGTGCCGCGGTTCACTTTTGGTGAGGTGCACCTGTATGACGGGCTCGATTTCCTTGTTGCCATCGTTGGCCTGTTCGCCCTGTCAGAAGTGTTCATCTTTCTTGAACATCGCCATGGCGGATCGGATGCCGAGGGGCGTAAGCTGAACATCGGTCGCCTGTATCCGCCGATGTCGATGGTCAAGAAGTGTACCCCGACCATGCTGCGGACCTCGTTCCTTGGCTTCATCGCGGGCGTTCTGCCGGGGGCGGGGGCGTCTTTGGGTTCGTTCATTTCCTATTCGATGGAGAAACGGCTGGTCGACAAGGAAAACACCTTTGGCACCGGCGATCCACGTGGCGTGGCTGCGCCTGAGGCTGGGAACAACGCCGCCGCCGGGGGCGCTCTGGTGCCGATGCTGGCGCTGGGTGTGCCGGGATCAGGGACCACAGCCGTGCTGTTGGCGGTTCTGTTGGCGCTGAACATCACACCCGGTCCGCTGCTGTTCACGCAGAACCCGGATGTGGTCTGGGGCCTGATTGCGGCTCTATTCATAGCCAATTTCATGCTTTTGGCGATGAACATCCCGATGGTGGGGCTGTTCACCCGTGTCCTCATGATCCCGTCACGCATCCTGATGCCCATCGTTGCGATGGTCAGCTTTGTGGGTATCTACGGCATCTCGGGCTCCAGCTTTGACCTGCTGGTGATGATCGGGTTCGGTGTGATGGGCTGGGTTCTGCGCAAGCTGGACGTGCCGCTGGTTCCGATCATTCTGGGCACACTGCTGGGCAACTCGATGGAGAACAACCTGCGTCGTGCGGTGACCATCGACAACGGCAACTGGTGGACCCTGATCGACAGCCCGCTGTCCATCGCGCTGTGGTCCATCGCCATCATCGGCTTTGTCCTGCCCCTGATTGTTGGTGCACGGGTCAAAGCCAAAATGCACCAGCGCCGGGATGAGGAAGGCGCGATCAGCGATTGATAAAGTGGGCGCCGCCAGTCGGGGATTGGCGGCGCTGAAACAGCCTCTGGAAAGATGCGGCGGAACCTGTAACTTTGCTGAACAAGGCAAGCCACTGATCAAAGGACGCGCGCATGGACCTGAGTGATGAAATCCGCATCTCGGCACCACGGGATGTCGTGTACCAAGCCCTGAATAACCCCGAGATCCTGCAGGAGTGCATTCCGGGTTGCGAGGAACTGACCCAGAACGCGCCCGATGAGCTTGCGGCCAAGGTAGTGCTGAAGATCGGTCCGGTCAAAGCCAAGTTCGCCGGTGAGGTCACGCTGGACACCTCTAACGCCCCTGACGGGTTTTCCCTGTCTGGCGAAGGCAAGGGTGGGGCTGCGGGCTTTGCCAAGGGAGGGGCCGATGTGACGCTGACCGAAGACGGGGAAGAGACGGTGCTGTCTTATACCGCCAAGGTCGATGTTGGCGGCAAAATCGCCCAATTGGGCAGCCGCCTGATCTCGGGCACCGCCAAAAAACTGTCGGGCAAGTTCTTTACCCGGTTTGGCGAGATCGTGTCCGAGCAATCGGCGTCCTGACCGGCAGGACACTCTGCCTGTTACATCTGATAGAACTGCTGCGCGGTGCGCCCGAAAACCTGATCGTGTTGGGCTTCGGGCACCAGCGCTTTGTGTCTGGCAATCAGGTCCGCGTAATTGGATGACAGGCTGTCGACCGGAAAATTAGACCCAAACATGCAGCGTTCGGGCCCGAACTGGGTCAGACAGGTCTCGACGATGGGCCCGACGCTGTTGGCGCACCAGTTGTGATCGAACATGCCGAGGCCCGAGAGCTTGCAGGTGACCTGCGGCAGCGCCGAAAGCGATTTCAGAGCTTTGGACCAACCTTCCAGCCCCATTTCGGACCGGTCATGCGGTGACCCCGCATGGCACAGCGCCACTTGCGTTGAGGGTGCTTGTGCCAAAACGGCGGCGGTCCGCTCCATCAGTTCGGGCAGCAATTGCAGGTCAAAGGACAAGCCGCGTTCGCCCAATTGTTGCAACCCGGCCAGAAACTTCGGGTTGTCCAGCAACTCGTTTGTGCCCGAGAGCTGATCCTCCCCCGGGGCGCGGCCGATGATCTGGCGCACGCCGCGCAGTGAGGGCAGGGATTGCAGCTGGTCCAACTGTTCGGCCAGATCGTCCGTGGTCAGGTCACAAAAGGCGACCTGCACCAGAGGCCAGTCGGTATATTGATCGGCGACGGATTGAACCCATTGTGCCTCGGCCCAGGGATCGGCGGCGCCGACCTGAATGTGAACCGAAGCGGAAAAACCGGCAGCCCCGGCATCCTTGCGGAACTCGGGCAGCAGATAGTCGCGCTGAATCGGGGTGGGATCGCCAAAGAACCGTACTGCGCCCTTTTCCATCAGCCACGGATAGTTCACGGCGTTCAGATCCCACAGGTGGTGATGCGCATCAATCCTCATGGTATTTCAATCCCTGTCGTGCGGGCTAGAATATCGACCCCTTGTTGTTTCCAGAAATGCAGGAGGTCGATGAAAATCCAGTTCTCGGCCAGCTTATTCCCAGCACGACGGTAGATGTCGATCACCCGGAACTCACCGGGTATTCCGGTGGCGGGCATCCCCATGAACCCGCCCGTCGGCACTGCGGTGAAATTGGGCCAACCGAAGAACCCGCCATAATGCCCCTCGGCCAGACGGCAGATATGCTTGGTTTTGGAACGTTCGGTAAACCCGGCGCGGAACGGGCCGGAATGCTGTTTGGCATAGCGTTCAATCGTGTAGGTGGCGCCGATACCTTCGGGACCCCACCAGATCATGTCATCATGCCATGTGCGGGCCAACTCGTCTTCCAACGACAGGCCACTATTCCATTGGCCGAGATCCGAGATCATGGCGTTGATCGCCGCCAGCGTCCTGCGGCCTTCTTCTTCGGGTTGGTATTCATACAGCAGACCATCATGTGTCAGCGGCCCGGGCTGGATCAGATGTGCTGCGGTCTGTGGCGGGAACGGGTTTTGTCCGGCCTGAACCATCAGATGCGGGATGTCGAAATACATTGCCGTCTCGGCAATCTTGCCGTCGGCGATCCGGTGAAACTCGCAATAGCGCAGAAACGCCATCTTGCCGGTGGGGCGAATCCCCAACCATGGCGTATCGAACAGGCCCATCAGGTGACCCATCGACACCACCCAGACATCCGCGCCCGATTCCAGAGAGTTGGTGCCTGCGAAGAACACGTCCTGACGCCGCTGCATCCGCTTCAGGCTGGATTTCAGCGGCTGCCAGAACGTCCGTGCCACGGATTCGGCACCAATGATCTCATTGAACGGATGAAAGCCGCGCCACAGCAAATCCTGCGCGCAGAACTGCCCAAAAACGTCGGACAGATTCGATTCGCTGGCTGAGTCGAGGGCCTCGAAGAACGAGGAGACGAGTGTTTTTTCTTGCTGAAAGCTCACGATTGCACCGTTTTCCTGATGGCTTGCTTCGGATTTAAGCGATTGAGAATCGCTGGTTAGGGATTTTTTGCATACGTATGCAAAAAAGTCTTGCCAGAAATGATTCACGAAGAATACAGTTTTGCAAACGTATGCAAAGCGAATCCTTTCAGGGGGCACCATGGCGGAAATTCAACTGCGTAACGTCGGCAAACGCTGGGGCAATTTTGTCGGGGTCCACAATTTCGACCTGACCATCGCGGATCGTGAGTTTCTGGTGCTGCTTGGCCCGTCAGGCTGCGGCAAGACGACCACGATGCGCATGATCGCAGGTCTGGAAGATGTCACCGAAGGCGAGTTGCTGATCGACGGCAAAGTGGTCAACGACCTCGAGCCGAAAGACCGCGACGTCGCGATGGTGTTCCAGAGCTATGCGCTCTACCCGAACATGAACGTCTATGAGAACATCCGATTTCCGTTGAAAGTGCGCGGTATCGACCCGGCGACCCATGACGAAAAGGTGCGTCGCGCCAGTGCGATGGTCGAGCTGGACGAGTTCCTGCACCGCAAGCCCGCCGAACTGTCAGGTGGTCAGCGGCAACGTGTGGCGCTGGCTCGAGCCATTGTCCGCGAACCCAACGTGTTCCTGATGGACGAACCGCTGTCGAACCTGGACGCCAAGCTGCGGGTTTCGACCCGGGCGCAGATCAAGAACCTCAGCCACGAGTTGGCGGTTACCACCATCTATGTGACCCACGACCAGATCGAAGCGATGACCTTGGCCGACCGCGTCGTGGTTATGAAAAAAGGCGTGGTGCAGCAAGTTGGCAGTCCGACCGAGATTTATGATCGCCCAGCAAACACTTTTGTCGCCAGCTTCATCGGCTCACCGGCGATGAACCTTATGGACGGTCAGGTGTCGGGCGGTGTGTTCCGCGCCGAGAATGTGGAAATTCCGGTCGACGCGCCGGACGGCCCGATGACTTTGGGCTTCCGCGCCGAAGATGCCAGCATTGCTGAAGGGCAAGGCCAGATCACAGCTCCGATCTACACGCTGGAACTGCTGGGCGACGCGACCATGATCTCGGTCCGGGTCGGTGGCGCGCTGGTGTCGGTTAAGGCCGACAAAGCCTTCCGTGCCGAGATTGGCGAGATGGTCTCGTTCTCGGTGCCAACAGATATCTGTCACCTCTTTGAAGCTGAAAGCGGTGCTCGGATTGGGGAGCAATCCCACGAACAGCCCAAACGGGCGTAACAGCGGTCCGGACGTCGACGACGGACCGATCCTGACAGGGAGAAACACATGAAACTCAAATCACTCTTCATGGCAGGCGCCATGTCCCTCGCAGCAACCGGCGCTTGGGCCGAATGTGCGTATGAAAACGAAGTGCCGCTGAAATCGCTCTCGGCTGGTTTTGAGGCTTGGAAAGCCGTTACGGATGCGATGGCCGAATGCGGCAACTTTAGCGCCTCGCTGGATCAGGAATTCCGCGAGAAACAGCCCGAAGCCTTTGCGGCGAACCCTTCCTTGTATCAGATCGGTGGCGTCGCCAACGAGACGATGATTCCGCTGCTGAACGCAGGCTCGCTGCGTCCGCTGGATGATCTGGTCGAGAAATACGGTCAGGACCTGCTGCCGAACCAGCTGATCAAGGTGGACGGCAAGGTTATGGCGATTGCCATGATGGTGAACGCACAGCACCTGATGTATCGCGACGACGTTCTGGCCGATCTGGGCATCGAAGAACCCAAGACCTATGACGACGTTCTGGCCGCCGCTGCCAAGATCAAAGAAGCCGGTGTGATGGAATACCCGATCGGCGGTACCTTCAAGACCGGTTGGAACCTGGCTCAGGAATTCGTCAACATGTACATGGGCGAAGGCGGTGAGTTCTTTGGCGAAGGCAACATGCCTGCGATCAACAACGAACAAGGCGTCAAAGCGCTGGAAACCATGAAGGCCATGACCGAGTACATGGATCCGGAATTCCTGGTATCCGACTCGACCTATGTTCAGCAGCAGTTCCAGCAGGGCAAGATCGCCATGGCGAACCTGTGGGCCAGCCGCGCCGCTGCGATGAATGACGAAGCCGAAAGCCAGGTTGTCGGAAAAGTGACCATGGCATCAGCGCCGATGGGTGCTGCCGCTCCGGCGACCACAATCTGGTGGGACGGTGTCGTCTTGGCCGCGAACATGAGCGACGAAGAAGCGGATGCCGCGTTCCGTCTGGTACTGGAAGGTATCGATGGTGAAATGGTCAGCGCCAACAACGACACCGCCGTCTGGCTGAGCCCCGCCTACACGCCGGGTGATCTGGCGGCCGGTGCCGCAGCTTCTGCAGAAAACGGTGCCAAGGCGTATCCCGCGTCCGCCCCGATGGGCGTTCTGCACAGCGCGCTGGGCAATGGTCTGGCCGATTATCTGACCGGTGCCAAGGACGCGTCGACCACTCTGGCCGATATCGAAGCTTCGTACCTTACCGCTGCAAAAGAAGCTGGTCTGGTCAACAACTAATCCTCCCGGGGGGAGGGCTCCGGCCCTCCCTTCCCCTCCTGATCCCTCGAGAACCATGAGAAAGGCAGAGCCATGAACTTCCGGACATTTGCCGCCTTTGTTGGCCCCTCTGTCTTTATGATGCTTCTCTTCATCGCTTTCCCGTTGGTCAGCGTGTTCAAGCAGAGCTTTTACATTACTCAGCCGATTTATGAGACGGTCGAGGTTGAAACCTGCACCCCCGGTTTCCTGACCCAGACCTGTACGACCGAGCTGAAGTCGCAACCGAAGCTGGACGAACATGGTGAGGTCATCACCAAGACCGAGTATGTCGGGCTGCAAAGCTATCGCAACGTGCTGGAACCCGAGCGCGCCTGGCGTGCGATCAGTGAAGGCAGCCTGAGCGTTCTATCCACGATCGACTTCTGGAAGGCGTTGCGGTTCACGCTGACCTTCACGCTGATCACTCTACCTTTGGTGATCGTCTGCGGGTTGGGCATTGCGGTCCTGATCAACAACGCTGCGCGGGCGATCCGCGGGCCGGTAATCTTTATCTCGCTGCTGCCCTTCATCATCACACCGGTGATCGGGGTGCTGTCGATCAACTGGCTGTTCCGGGGCGACGGAATTTTGACGGCAATGCTGGAATGGTGGCTGAGTCGGGATATTGCCCTGTTCGCGCAGGCGTGGACGATTGAAATCCTGATGATGCTCTACCGCGTGTGGCACGTCGCACCTTTCGCTGCCATTATCTTCTACGCTGGTCTGCAGACCGTTAATCAGGACAGTCTGGAAAGCGCCGTGATCGATGGCGCCACGCGCTGGCAGCGTATGAAATACATCGTTATCCCGCATCTGATGCCGCTGATCATCTTTGTTGCGATGATCCACCTGATGGACGCCTATCGCGTGTTCGAAGAAATCGTCGGTTTCTCGAGCCAGGGCTATGTCATCTCGCTGCAGTGGCTGACCTACGACTTCCTGGTACCGGATCAGGCCGGTAACCGGTCGATCAGCCGGGCCTCGGCCAGCGCCATGCTGACCATGATCGGCATCGTCATCCTGCTTATCCTTCCGCTGCGCCGAACATGGCGCGATCACAAAGGGGGTCACTAATATGTCCTCACGCGCGCTTCAACAACCGTTCGGCCTGCGGCTGACCTCGAACATCTTCCTGGTCTTCTGGTGCCTGGTCGCAGCCTTCCCGATCTTCTGGATCGCGGTAATGAGCTTCAAATCCCCGGTGGATGCGTTTGACAGCAACGCGCTGAACGTGATCTTCGGGCCTGAGACTCTGGCCAAGGGCAACGGCCTGTCGCTGCTGGATATTATTTTGGGTATCGCGGTCTTCTGGGGTACGATCATCATCTCGACCAAGACCTTGCCCTCGATGGTGAAGTCCTACTCCAAACCCGGTCAGGAATGGATCGGCTGGGTGATCGGTGTACTGGCGGTCGCAGTGGGCTTTCTGGTTGCGTTCTTTGTGATCCTGCCCGCGATCCTTGGTGTGCTGAACCCGCTCTTTGGCCCCTTGGGCCGGGACGTTCTGGGCCTGACCACCGAACACTACAAAACCGTCTGGATTGATCGCGGTTTCTCGGACAACTTCCGCAACTCGCTGATCGTGACCACCGGGGTTGTAACCGTCTCGCTGACCGTAGGAACGCTGGCAGGGTACGGTCTGGCACGCTCCGGGTCGACATTCGCATTCTGGATCTTGATCGTGGCGTTGGTGTTCCGCGCCTTGCCGCACTCGGTTCTGGTCGCAGGCTACCTGCCGGTCTTCATCAACTCGGCTGAATGGCTGAGCCCGATCCTCGGCGAAAACGCCCCGACGCTTTATGGCAAGCCCTTCGCGGTGATCGCGGTTCTGGTTGCGATCAACCAACCCTTCACCATCTGGATGCTGCGCTCGTTCTTCCAGAACATCCCGGCCGAACTGGATGAGGCCGCCCGCGTTGATGGTTGCAGCCACTTCCAGGCTTTCCGCCGTGTCATCATGCCGGTGATGTGGCCGGGAGTGATTACAACTGGTCTGTTCAGCTTCCTGCTGGCCTATAACGACTTCCTCGTGACCTCACTGCTGCTGGACGCGCAGAACCAGACCATGGTTCCGGCCATCGTCGGCATGTTCAACCGCGAAACCACCACAACCGACCAGGTTGTCGCCGTGGCTGCCGCCGTGTCGATCACCGCGCCGCTGATCTTCCTTGTGCTGATCTTCCAACGCCAGATCGTCAGCGGTCTGACCGCAGGGGCGGTGAAAGGCTGATGAGCAGTCGGTCGCGCAACAGCGCAGTCTCGCGTCATCCGGCGCTGAACAGAATGCCGAGGGACTTTTTGTGATGGCGGGTCATTGACCCCCCTCACACACTTCTTGCGATCTGAAAGGATAGAAAAATGAAAGGTTCCCGTCCCGAACAAGCGGTACTGACCCGCGACACGGACCTGAGCAAAACCGAAGACACCCGTCGTGTCATCGAAACCATGGTTGACGGTCTGAATGACCACCGCATCGACGACATCGGCGAGTTCTTCTCGGAAGGCTTCCGCTGGCTGGGCAACCAGGGCTGTGGCATTAAGACCGGCCTGAAAGAGTTTCAGGACAACTGGCAGCGCCCGTTCCAGGCGGCGTTCTCGGACAAGACCTGCATCGATGAAGCGCGCCTGTATATGGGTGAGTGGGCGGCGGCGTTCGGCCGTCAGGAAGCCACCCATTCCGGCGAATTCCTGGGTATCGCGCCCACCGGCAAGCGGGTTGAGATCCGCTACATGGACTTCTGGAAAGTGGTCGATGGCAAGATTGTCGACAATTGGGTGAACGTTGATTTCGCTCATGTCGCCGCGCAGCTGGGTGTCGATATCTTCAACGGCGAAGGCTGGGAAGCCTATGACCGTGGTGAAAAAACCGCTCCTCGTCCTGAATAAAAAGGGTTTAGACAATGGCAATTGAGTATCTCAAACGCGGTAAGTCTGACGCCGACCGGGCCGAGGATGACGCCAAGACCCGCGCCGTGGTGGAAGCCACGCTGAAAGACATCGAAACCCGCGGCGATGCCGCCGTGCGTGAGTTGAGCGAGAAGTTCGACAATTATTCGCCCGCCTCGTTCCGGCTGTCGCAGCAAGAGATCGACGACCTGATCAGCCAGCTGACCGAGCGTGAGCTGGCAGACATCAAGTTCGCGCAGGAACAAGTGCGTAACTTTGCACAGGCGCAGCGCGACTCGATGCTGGATATCGAGGTCGAAACCCTGCCGGGCGTGATCCTTGGTCACAAGAACATCCCGGTTCAATCGGTGGGCTGCTACGTGCCCGGCGGTAAGTTCCCGATGGTGGCCTCGGCGCATATGTCCGTGGCCACGGCCTCGGTCGCCGGTGTGCCGCGCATCATCGCCTGTACGCCTCCGTTCAACGGCAAGCCGAACGCGGCTGTGATTGCGGCCATGCATCTGGGCGGCGCGCATGAGATTTATGTCATGGGCGGCATTCAGGCCATCGGTGCCATGGCGATTGGGACTGAGACCATCGATCCGGTTCACATGCTGGTTGGTCCCGGCAACGCCTTTGTGGCCGAAGCCAAGCGCCAGCTGTTTGGCCGTGTCGGCATCGACTTGTTCGCCGGTCCGACCGAGACCATGGTCATCGCCGATGAAACCGCAGCCGACGCCGAGCTTTGCGCCACCGACCTGCTGGGTCAGGCCGAGCATGGCTATAACAGCCCCTGCGTACTGCTGACCAACTCGCGCAAACTGGCCGAAGAAACCCTGTCGGAGGTCGACCGTATTCTGGGCATTCTGCCAACCGCAGGCACCGCGAAAGTGTCGTGGGATGAGTATGGCGAAGTCATCGTCTGTGACACCTATGATGAGATGCTGCATGTCGCTGACGACATCGCGTCCGAGCATGTTCAGGTCATGACCGACCGTGACGATTGGTTCCTTGAGAACATGACCTGCTACGGCGCGCTGTTCCTTGGTCCGCGTACCAACGTTTCCAACGGGGACAAGGTCATCGGTACCAACCACACGCTGCCCACCAAGAAAGCGGGTCGCTATACCGGTGGTCTGTGGGTTGGTAAATACCTGAAGACGCACAGCTACCAGAAGGTTTTGACCGATGAAGCGGCGACGCTGATCGGTGAGTACGGCTCGCGCCTGTGTATGCTCGAAGGCTTTGTTGGCCATGCCGAGCAGTGCAACGTGCGTGTGCGTCGCTATGGCGGGATCAACGTGCCTTACGGTGAGCCCGCGCCCTATCGGGATGCCGCTGAATGAGTGACAAGCACACACATCACAAATCGCTGATCGCGCCGCTTCGGGCGGCGATGTACGACTTCAGTGAGGACGGTGTGCGCAGGGCGTTGGCAGATGTCAGCGCCCCTGACGCTGTTTACAAGCTGTGCCATCCTTTTGGCGACAGCACCGGCGGCGACGCCTATTATGATATCGCCTACAAAGACCTGCTGTCCGCTTGGCCTGATCTGGAACGCCGCGACTATATCGTCATGGCTGGCCCGGATGAACATGGATCCGATTGGGTCGGATGTGGCGGTTACTACACCGGTACCTTCACCGGGCCTTGGCTGGATATCCCGCCGACCGGCCATCAAGTGACGATGCGGTTCCACGAATTCTACCGTTTTGTTGATGGTAAAGTGGTCGAGATGCAGGCCCTGTGGGACATCCCCGAGGTTATGATGCAAGCGAATGCCTGGCCTTTGGCGCCTAGCCTTGGCCGCGAATGGCATGTGCCCGGGCCGGCCACGCAGGACGGTTTTGTGCCGGGGCCCTATGATGCGGTCAAGGGTCAGGCGACCTGTCAGCACATCATCGACATGCTCGAATACCTCAAGAAACACCCCTCACAGGGTGGGCCAGAGGTGATGGAGCCTGAGCGGTTCTGGCATCCTCGTATGAACTGGTACGGCCCGGCGGGTATCGGAACGGGGCGCGGATTCTCGGGGTTCCGTAACTGGCACCAGATTCCATTCCTCAACGGGATGCCGGATCGCGGACAATATGTGGACGATATCACCTATCACTTCTTTGGGGATGGCGACTATGCCGCCGTAACCGGCTGGCCCAACATGATTCAGACCGTGACCCATGATGGCTGGATGGGGATTGCGCCCTCGGGCAAACGGATCACCATGCGCAGCCTTGATTTCTGGCGCGTTGAAAACGGCAAGATCCGCGAAAACTGGGTTCTGGTCGATCTTCTGGACGCATATCGTCAGCTTGGCGTTGACGTTTTCGCCCGACTGCGGGAATTCAACAAGGCCCGCAACATGGGGCGAATTAATATACCGGATGGAATGAGCTGATGAGTGATCTGCCCCGCACCCCTTCGTTTTCTCTGGCGGGCAAGAGCGCTCTTGTCACCGGTGCATCATCGGGCATCGGGCAGGGCTGTGCCGTGGCCCTGGCCGAAGCGGGTGCGCATGTGGTCTGCGCGGCGCGTGGTGCGGATCGCTTGAACGAGACCGTTGACGCGTTCCAAGAGCAGGGTTGGTCGGCTGAGGCGGCCGTGGTGGATCAGGGTGATCTTGAGGCGCTGCGCGGGCTGTTCGACGGCCGCGTCTTTGACGTGGTGGTGAACTCGGCCGGAACAGCGCGTCACGGCCCGGCGATTGAAACCTCGGCCGAGGATTTTGACGCAGTGACCAACGTCAACCTGCGCTCGGCCTATTTCCTGTCATCTTATGCGGCCAAGGCGCTGTTGGCGGCGGGCAAGCCGGGGTCGATCATCCATATCTCAAGCCAGATGGGTCATGTGGGCGGCGTTGACCGGGCGCTGTATTGTGCCACCAAGCACGGGCTGGAAGGTATGGTCAAAGCCATGGCGATCGAATGGGGCAAGCAGCGCATCCGTATCAACACGGTGTGTCCCACCTTCATCCGCACGCCCCTGACCCAATCCACCTTCGACAACCCCGAACGCGCCGCGTGGATTATGGAAAAGATCAAGCTGGACCGGATTGGTGAGGTTGAGGACATCATGGGTGCGGTGACGTATCTGGCCTCGGACGCTTCGGCGCTGGTCACGGGCACCTCGATGCTGATTGACGGAGGATGGACGGCAGACTGATGGCTGAGAAAGTCACATCGCTGCAAGTTGCGCAGTTGGCAGGTGTCAGCCAATCGGCGGTCAGCCGGGTGTTCACGCCCGGCGCGTCGGTCAGCAAGAAAACCGAAGAAAAGGTGCGCAAGGCTGCTGCCGAACTCGGCTATCGCCCCAATGTTCTAGCCCGCGCGATGGTGTCGGGTAAAAGCCGTATGATCGGGTTGGTGGTTGGATATCTGGACAACTACTTTTATCCCGAAGCGCTTGAGAAATTGTCCAACGCTTTGCAGGAAAAGGGTTATCACGTCCTGATTTTCATGGCTTCGCGCACTGCGGGGAACATCGAAGACGTGATGGCGGAGATCCTCGACTATCAGGTGGATGGGGTCATTCTGGCCTCGGTCGCGATGTCTTCGGAAATTGCGATGCGTTGCCAGCAGGCCGGTGTTCCGGTGGTACTGTTCAACCGCAGTCAGGATATCGAAGGTATCACCTCGGTCACGTCCGACAACTATGTCGGGGGGCGCAAAGTGGCTGAGTTCCTTCTGGCTGGAGGGCATCAGCGTATCGGCTATATTGCGGGCTGGCAGGGCGCCTCGACCCAGCGCGACCGCGAGGCGGGGTTCCGCGCTGCACTGACAGAAGCCGGGCAGAGCCTGTACGCCCATGAAGTCGGTGATTTTCACACCGAAAAGGTACGTGCGGCAGCGCGGCGCATGTTTGACGTCCCACCTGAGAAACGCCCGGATGCGGTCTTTGTCGCCAATGACCACATGGCTCTGGCGGTGATGGATGTGATCCGGTTTGAACTGGGGCTGCGTGTGCCCGAGGATGTCTCGGTCGTGGGCTATGACGATGTGCCGCCCGCCGGGTGGCCTGCCTATAACCTGACCACGATCCGGCAACGCGCCAATCTCATGGTGGCGAAAACCGTCACCGCATTACTTGAACATATCGACGCCCCGGCATCGGCGAAACCGCGCAAAGTGGCCATTGACGGGCCGCTGATCGTGCGGACTTCGGCCCGGTTGCCCAAAGGGTGGATTCCACAAAGGACAGAGACATGAAAGGCTTCGACGCCAAGTTCCGGGACTTTCCCGACTATATCATCGGTATCACCAAAGAGATCTGGGAAGACCGGGGGATTTCCACGCTGCACGAATACTATGGGTCCGACATTGTGGTGCGGATGCCGGGCAGTGTGTCGACCGGCAATCAGGGTGTCATCGGCGCCACTATGGCCACGCTGGCCGAATTTCCTGACCGCACCTTGTTGGGCGAGGACGTGATTTGGTCCGGCACGCCGGAAGACGGGATGCTGTCGAGCCACCGCATCATGTCTACCGCGACCCATCTTGGTGACGGCATGTTTGGTCAGGCGACAGGTGCCAAGCTGCGCTATCGCATTCTGGCCGACTGCCATGCCCGCAACAACACCATCGATGACGAGTGGTTGATCCGTGACAACGGCGCGGTCGTGCGCCAGATGGGCTGGGACCCGAAAGATTTCACCCGCGATCTGATCGAACGCGAGGGCGGGCCGGAAAACTGCGTCAAACCGCTGACCCCTGCCAATGACTTGGAAGGTCCGTATTCTGGTCGCGGCAATGACAACGAATGGGGTCAGCGCCACGCCGATCTGCTGACCCGGATGATGGGCGCGGATATGGGCGCGGTTGAGCGTGAATATGACCGCGCGGTTCAGACCGAATATCCCGGCGGCGCAAGCGGCCATGGGCGCGATCCGGTTGACCGGTTCTGGATGTCGCTGCGCGCGGCAATGCCCAGTGCGACCTTCACCATCCACCACCAGATCGGGCGTGATGATCCGAACATGCCGCCGCGCTCGGCCATCCGCTGGAGCTTGCACGGCAAGCATGACGGCTGGGGTGCCTTTGGCGTTCCGACCGGGGCCGAGCTGTATGTGCTGGGCATCAGCCACGCCGAATGGGGTGAACTGATCGGCGGCGACATCAGGTTGCGCCGTGAATGGACTCTATTTGATGAGACGGCGGTCTGGAAACAGCTGATCTTGGCGACCGGGGACGTGTAATGCCCTTGGTGCCTGCCCCTTTGGATACCAGCGAAGGAACCCGGCGGTATCACTGCCACCGGGCCTCTTTGCGGGCCAAGCGGCTGAACAACCGCCCTCCCGGGGCAACAGGCTGACCCCCTGTTGCAACATCAAACCCGTTAGGAGACTAAAATGAGCACCATCGAACAACGCATCGTCCGCTATGGCGAGCTGCAACCCTGCAAAACCGCTTTCATCGACGCCCACACTCCGGGCAGCGACCAGAAAGAGAACTTTACCATCGTCGGTGGTGGCGTCTCAGAATCCCCCGATCAGCACGTCCACATCACCGACAAGATCGGCTTCAATATCGGCGCGGCGGGGCAACCTCCGAAATGCCGTAACTCGCTGCACAGTCACACCACGGCCGAGGTTTTCTTTGTCGCCAAGGGTCGCTGGCGTTTCTTCTGGGGCCGTTACGGTACAGCGGGTGAGTTCATTGCCGAGGAGGGTGATATCTTCAACATCCCGACCGGCATCTTCCGCGGGTTCGAGAATGTGGGCGACGACTACGGTATGATCATGTCGATCCTCGGTGGCGACGATGCTGGCGGTGGCGTGACATGGGCACCGCAGGTGATCGAAGACGCACAGGCACATGGCCTGATGCTGGGCGACAACGGTGTGCTGTATGACAGCAAAAAGGGTCAGGAACTGCCGCACAACGTCCGCCCGATGCCTCTGCTGACCGAAGAAGAACTGAAAGCCTATCCCGAAGTGCCCGTCGATGCCGTGATCGGCAAATACGTGGCGCGTTACTGGGACCTGATGGCTCTGGCGGCGGGCAAACCCGCGACTGTGATTGGCGAAAACGGCATCATCAAGGACAAGCCGGGCTTTGAGGTTGATTTCCTGACCCGTGGTTCGGCCCAGAATGATGCGGTCAAGGTCGAGAAGCCTGTGGTTCTGATGCCGGCAAGCGGTCACTGGCGGATCACTGTCGATGGCTATTCGACTACATTTTCGAACGGTGACACTGCAGTTGTCATGCCGGGTGAAACTTACACTGTCGCGCCCTCCATGACCGGTCAGGCGGGTCTCTATCGTATCACGGCCACCGACGATCCTGCCGGTGCGACCTGGGTCGGATGACCGTCGATCCCGACGATACCCATGCCGTCTATGAACGGCAGGCCAGGGCCTATGACGAGCAACGCTCGAAGGCCCTGTTCGAAGCGCGCTGGCTGGCGCGCTTCACCGCCAGCCTGAAGCCCGGCGATCACGTGCTGGATCTAGGCTGCGGAACCGGCGAACCCATCGCCCGCTGGTTCAAGGCCGAAGGCTTCACCGTTACCGGCGTCGACTTTTCGGAAGCGATGCTTGAGATCGCGCGCAGCCGCTGGCCCGATGGCGATTGGGTGCAGGCGGATATGCGCGATTTTGAACTGGACCGCAGCTTTGATGGTATCATCGCTTGGAACAGCTTTTTCCATCTGACAGCGGATGAGCAAAAGGATTGCATCGCCCGCATGGCGCGCCATCTGCGCCCTGGCGGGATGCTGATGCTGACTGTCGGCCCCAGCGCGGGCGAAGAGCAGGGAACCGTCGGAGGAGAGCCGGTTTACCACGCCTCCCTTTCGCCTGCGGCCTATGCCACCTGCCTCGAGGAGAACGGGCTGATTTTGACCGGATTTCTGGCCAAGGACCCGGAGACCCAAAGCCACACCGTGCTGATGGCGCGCAAAAACTAACGGAGGTTCCATGTCCGTAAAGACAACACATGTCGGATCACTGCCACGCTCGCAAGAAGTGGTGGATTTCATCTTTGCCCGCGAACGCGAAGAGCCGTTTGAACAGGGCGCATTCGACGCGAGCATGACCGCAGCCGTGTCAGAAACCGTGCGCAAACAGGTCGAGGCCGGAGTGGATATCGTCAGCGATGGCGAGACCTCGAAGATTTCCTACGCCACCTATGTCAAGGATCGCTATACCGGGTTCTCGGGTGACAGCCCGCGTAACGCTCCGGCTGATCTGAAGATGTTCCCCGGCTTCCTGCAACGGCTGGCCGATGATGGCGGCACGCCGCAATATGCCCGGCCGCAATGCACCGGAGAGGTGCGCTCGAAAGGTCAGGGTGAGTTGGAGAAGGATATTGCGAACCTCAAGGCTGCAATGGCGCAGCACGGGGCCAAGCACGGGTTCATGAACGCCGCATCTCCGGGTGTGATTTCGCTGTTCCTGCAGAACGCTTTCTACCCCACGCGCGAGGCCTATCTGGTCGCACTGGCGGATGCGATGAAGGAGGAATACGAAACCATTGTGGCCGCCGGGCTGGACCTGCAACTGGATTGCCCCGACCTTGCGCTGTCGCGCCACATGTTGTTCACCGATCTTTCCGACGCGGAATTCGTCAAAATCGCCGATATGCACGTTGAGGCCCTGAACCACGCCCTGCAGAACGTGCCGCAAGACCGGGTGCGGGTGCATATCTGCTGGGGCAACTACGAAGGGCCGCATTGCTGCGATATTGCCATGGATAAGGTGTTCACGACCCTGATGAACACAAAATCCCGCTATGTGCTGTTCGAAACCTCGAACCCACGCCACGCGCACGAGTGGACCGTGTTCCGCGACCGCAAGGCTGAGATTCCGGACAACAAGGTTCTGGTGCCCGGCGTTGTCGACACCACAACAAACTTTGTCGAACACCCCGAACTGGTCGCGCAGCGCATCGCGCGTTTCACCGATATCGTCGGTGCGGACCGGGTGATTGCCGGCAGTGACTGTGGTTTCGGAACCTTTGCAGGCTTTGGCGCGGTCGATCCCGACATCGCCTATGCCAAGCTGACCGCGCTGTCCGAAGGCGCTAGGCTGGCCTCGGCATGATACCACTGGTTCTTTTGCCCGGCATGATGTGTGATGCGCGGCTGTATCAGCCGCAAATCGCCGCGTTGTCCGGATCCAGACCGTTAGTGACCTTTCCATTGGCGACGCAGGACAGAGTTCAGGCAATGGCCGCCGATATTCTGGCCGACGCGCCGCCGGCCTTTGCTCTGGCGGGGCTGTCGATGGGCGGCATCGTCGCGATGGAGGTCGTGCGGCAAGCCCCCGACCGGGTCGAACGGCTGGCCCTGCTGGACACCAACCCGCTGGCCGAAAAGCCCGAGGTCAAGGAGCGGCGCGGCCCCCAGATGGCAGCTGTGCGTGATGGTAAACTGCGGACGGTGATGCGGGTCGAGATGAAGCCCAACTACCTTGCCGACGGACCCAATCAGGGCGCCATTCTGGACCTGTGCATGGCGATGGCGATGGATCTTGGCCCCGACGTGTTCCTGCGCCAGTCCCGCGCTTTGATGGACCGTCCAGACCAGTCGGAAACCCTGAAGTCTTATACCGGCAAAGCGCTGGTTTTGTGCGGCCGTGACGACGGCTTGTGTCCGGTCGAGCGGCACCAGCTCATGCACGATCTGCTGCCCGACAGCACGCTGGAAATCATCGAACAGGCTGGGCACCTGCCCACCTTGGAACAACCCAATGACACGACAGCGGCTCTGATCCGCTGGCTGGAGGCCAAATGACACCGTCCCTTCTGACCCTGTTGCGCAAGGTCGATACCCCCACCGTCTGCAACGCCATCGAGGTGGCGCAGGGCAAGCGTGGGTTCGATGCGTTCACCCGCGGCACCATGCTGTGCTCGGCCCCGTCCGAGCCTGCGATCGTGGGTTATGCCCGCACTGCCAAGATCGCCGCGGTTCAGCCGCCATCTGAAGCGCCGGAGGTCATCCGGGAACGCCGCATGGCTTATTACAAGTATATGGCCGAAGGCCCCGCGCCCTCGGTCGCGGTGATCGAGGATGTCGATTTCCCCAACTGCATCGGCGCCTATTGGGGCGAAATCAATACGACCGTGCACAAAGGCTTTGGTATGTCGGGTGCCCTGACCAACGGCGTCATGCGCGACCTCGGCGATCTGCCCGAAGGTTTTCCGGTGGTTGCCGGGTCCGTCGGACCCAGCCATGGCTTTGTCCATGTGCGCGAACTTGATACGCCGGTGTCGGTCTTTGGTTTAACGGTCAACCCCGGTGATCTGATCCACGCTGACCGCCATGGCGCGCTGGTGGTGCCAGAGGATATTGTCGATCAGCTTGAGGCCGCGATTCAGAAACTGCTGACGACCGAACGCATCGTCCTTGATGCTGCCACCCAGCCGGGCTTTGATTTTCCGGCCTTTCAATCGGCCTGGGAAAAATTCGAAAAATCGAGGGTTTAAATCAATTCCGGGTCACGGAATAACACCGAAGAGCAGTGAGGTCAGGCGCGGGTCACTTGCGCCCGGCCGGGAGGTCATCGCGTTTCTCTTCCAGAACGGAGTGGAACAGCGTGGTCAGTTCGGATTTCTTGATCGGGGGAACTCTGCGGCTCTTTGCTGACATGGGTTCTGTATCCTCTGCAGCAGAAACTTGCACAGTTTTGGTCGCTTTGAAGCGATTGAGAAATGAACTGATCTTCATTTTACTTTCCTCCAAAATTCCGTTCCAAAAATTGCCGCTGCGGACCTGATCCGAACCCGCTGGTTCTGGGCTCGAGGATCGATGATCCGTGAGTGGTGATCCGCAGCGACACGGGGCATTTACGCAGTGGCTTTCTTGGAACAAGGGGGAAGAATCCGCCTATTTACGTCATTTTTTAACTGTTCGGTCAAAAAGTGTTTCCAACGCTTACCTTTACGTAAGGATGTTGAAGGAGAAGTTTACGTTTCTGGACGTTACGTCACTTTTGGAACTGTCGTCGCAACCGCCTGAACGGGGCTTTTAAACCCGAAGAATGTGGCTGGATTCGAAAGCTGGAACCACTGCCTGCTTTCA
Organism: Ruegeria arenilitoris; assembly: GCF_013032445.1. Lineage (GTDB taxonomy): Bacteria > Pseudomonadota > Alphaproteobacteria > Rhodobacterales > Rhodobacteraceae > Ruegeria > Ruegeria arenilitoris_F. The sequence goes on from NZ_WQCA01000011.1 coordinate 162,957, forward strand.
AATCAACACGATTTATGGAACGGAGGATAAATCCCGCAGACAATTGTGATCTCCGTATTTGCGGATTGGTCATTTTACATTGTCGGGAATTTGGTGCCCAGGAGAGGACTCGAACCTCCACGTCCATACGGACACTAGCACCTGAAGCTAGCGCGTCTACCAATTCCGCCACCTGGGCAGGTGTCGTGGAGGGGCGTTTAAGCCTACTGGCGGGGGGCGTCAACAGGATTCGGGAAGTTTTTTGAAAGTTTTTTGAACCATGCCTTAAACACTCCGGAAACCGACGGTTTTTTCAAGGATGCGCGGCGTTATTGCGCCTTGTTTGCCGGGGCTTTGGGCGGTAGATCGGATCAAGATCCATCAGCAGGAGCCCTCGCATGTCCAAACTGGTCACGATTTACGGCGGATCGGGATTTGTCGGTCGTTACATCGCACGTCGCATGGCGAACGAAGGATGGCGCGTGCGGGTCGCGGTACGCCGCCCGAATGAGGCGATGTTTGTCAAACCCTATGGTGTGGTTGGTCAGGTCGAACCCATTCTGTGCAACATCCGCGATGATGCCTCGGTGGCTGCGGTCATGCATGGCGCGGACGCGGTGGTGAACTGCGTCGGAGTGTTGAACGAACTGGGCAAAAACGCATTTGACGCCGTGCAGGCCGAAGGGGCCGAGCGGATCGCGCGGATCGCCGCCGAACAGGGCGTTGCACGAATGGTGCATGTTTCGGCCATTGGGGCGGATGCGGACTCCAACAGCGAATATTCCCGCACCAAGGCGCATGGCGAGGCTGGCGTGCTTTCGCATATGCCGAACGCGGTCATCCTGCGTCCGTCGGTCATTTTCGGGACCGAGGATCAGTTCTTTAACCGTTTCGCAGGCATGACCCGCATGGGGCCGTTCCTGCCTCTGGTCGGCGCGGACACCAAGTTTCAGCCGGTTTATGTAGATGATGTGGCCAAAGCCGCCGTTAAGGGCGTACTGGGTCAGGCTGAGGCCGGTATCTATGAGCTGGGTGGGCCCGAGGTGAAATCCTTCCGTGCACTGATGCAGCAGATGCTGGGCGTGATCCACCGCCGCCGTGTTGTCATTGGCGTTCCGTTCTTTGCGGCTAGGGTTATGGCAGGTGTGCTGGACATCGCGAAATTCGTCAGCTTTCAGCTGTTCCCGAACCATATCCTGACTCGCGACCAGCTGAAGAACCTGCGCCGTGACAATGTGGTGTCCGCGGATGCCAAGGGCTTTGACGATCTGGGAATCGAACCGGCCACGTTGGAATCGGTGCTGCCGGATTACCTGTGGAAGTTCCGCCCGGCCGGTCAATATGACGACATCCAGAATTCGGCCGATAACCTGCGGACTTGATCAGCTGTAGGCAATCACTAGCAGGATCGCGCCCAGAATTACGCGATAGATCACGTAAGGCGTGAAACTGACGCTGCGCAGTAGGCGCATCATCAGGGTCAGCGCCAGCAGGGCCGAGACAAAGGCAAAAAAGGCGGCAATCGCGCCGTCTTTGGCCAGTTGTGCGTCCGCCTCGCGGATCACATCTGCCGACAACAACACGCCCGAGGCCAGAATCGTCGGGATCGACATCAGCATCGCGATGCGTGCGCCATCTTCGCGGCTGTATCCCAACTGCCGCGCGCCGGTGATGGTGATGCCTGACCGCGAGGTGCCCGGAATCAGCGCCAGAACCTGCCACAACCCCATGATCATGGCGTCGCGCAGGCCCCAATCTTCGGCCTGTTTTGTCTGCGGCCCTTTCTGGTCCATCCAATACAACACCAGCCCGAAACCCAGCATGGTCCAGCCAATTACAGCCATCGAGCGCAACGACTGGCTAAGACCGGTTTTAAACAGGATGGCGCCGACGATGACGGTGGGAATGGTTGCTATGATCAGTCCCATCGCAAGCCGGGCCTGCGGGGTATCGAGCCGTCCGGTCAGGGCGCGCGGCAGGCCGGAAACGGCCTGTTTCACGTCGGACCAGAAGTACAGGATCACGGCGCCCAGAGTGCCCACATGCACGGCAACGTCGATGGTCAGCCCCTGGTCGTCCAAACCCGTCAGGCTGGGCAGCAGGATCAGATGGCCCGACGATGAAATGGGCAAAAATTCGGTGATTCCCTGAATAATTGCCGCGAGAATCAGTTGAAAAAAACTCATTTAACCTGCCGTGCCGCCGTCACGTATTCTATAATGCAATGGGTATAAGTGTGGTGCCAAAAAGGAAAGCGCGGAAATAGGTCCGATTCGGTACTAAAAAACTGAATATTTTTCATCGATTTCGGTTTCCGGCTCAAATTTTTTCAATTTAGGTCAGCATAATTGACTTTTCATCCAGAACCGTATCTCTTAAAGAAGTCCGACCAAGCCAATTCATGGAGTCTGACCCGTGGCCAAGCAACCGATGCTGAAATTTGTGCAGATCGACCGCGTCATGCCTGAAAAGCGTGCCGCCGATGCGCGCAAAGAAGATTTTGACGAAATCTATGCTGAATTCGCGTCGGCCAAGGCGGAAGAACAGGCCAGTCGCTGCAGTCAATGTGGTGTGCCCTATTGTCAGTCGCACTGCCCGTTGCACAACAACATTCCCGACTGGCTGCGCCTGACCGCGACCGGCCGTCTGGAAGAGGCTTATGCCACCAGCCAAGCCACCAACACCTTCCCCGAGATCTGTGGCCGCATCTGCCCGCAGGACCGTCTGTGCGAAGGCAACTGCGTGATCGAACAATCCGGCCATGGCACGGTTACAATTGGCACTATCGAAAAATACATCACCGACACGGCCTGGGACAAAGGTTGGGTAAAGCCGGTTATCCCCGCGGCTGAGCGCAGCGAAAGCGTCGGCATCATCGGTGGCGGCCCCGGCGGTCTGGCTGCGGCGGATATGCTGCGCCAGGCTGGCATTCAAGTCACCGTTTATGACCGCTATGACCGCGCGGGCGGTCTGCTGATGTACGGCATTCCGGGCTTCAAGCTGGAAAAAGACATCGTGCAGCGCCGCAATGACCTGCTGGCTGATGGCGGGGTCGAGTTCGTTCTGAATTGCGACGTGGACGCCGAAAAGTTTGCAGAAATCAACGCCAAGCATGACGCGGTGATTATTGCGACCGGTGTTTACAAGTCGCGTGACCTGTCCATGCCGGGCAGCGGTCTGAATGGCATCGAGAAAGCCATCGACTTCCTGACCGCCTCGAACCGCAAAAGCTTTGGCGACGCCGTCGAAGATTTCGACAATGGCCGCCTGAATGCCGACGGCAAGAAAGTTGTCGTGATCGGCGGTGGTGACACCGCGATGGACTGCGTACGCACCTCGATCCGTCAGGGTGCGACCTCGGTCAAATGTCTGTATCGCCGCGACCGTGCCAACATGCCGGGCTCGCAGCGCGAAACCCAGAACGCCGAGGAAGAAGGCGTAGTGTTTGAATGGCTCAGCGCGCCCAAGGGCTTTACCGGCGATGACAAAGTCTCGGGTGTGATGGTGCAGAAGATGCGTTTGGGTCAGCCCGATGCTTCGGGCCGTCAGGCGCCCGAAGTGATCGAAGGCGCGGATTACGTCGAAGAGGCCGATCTGGTGATCAAGGCGCTGGGTTTCGAGCCCGAAGACCTGCCCACCCTGTTTGGTCAGCCCGACCTGCCCGTGACCCGTTGGGGCACCGTCAAGGCCGCGTTCCAGACCGGCGAGACCGAGATGGACGGTGTCTATGCCATTGGCGACATCGTGCGCGGTGCCTCGCTGGTGGTTTGGGCGATCCGTGACGGCCGCGACTGCGCCGATGCGATCATCGACCGGTTCAACGCCAAGGCCGCCATCGCAGCCGAGTAAACCAACGCCCAGCGACAGGAGGGTTCGAATGCCCGAATTGCAAGGCCAATGCATGTGTGGCGCGGTCACCGTGACCGCCACCCCGGCGAAGGACTCGCTGGGCGCATGTCATTGCGACCAATGCCGTCGCTGGACCAGCTCGATGCTGGTGACGTTTCAGGCCGAGCCCGGCTATGCCGCTTTGGGCCCGGTCAAAACCTTCACCTCGTCCGAATGGGCCGAGCGTGCCTTTTGCGCCGAGTGTGGCTCGGCCCTTTGGTACCGGGTCACCGCACCGGGCGAGATGCACGGACACACTGAAATGGCAGCGGGCCTGTTCGAAGACACAGGAAACCTGCTGCAACTGGAACTTTTTATCGACAAAAAGCCCGATGGGTACGCGTTCGCAGGCGAACGCAAGCAGATGACCAAAGCCGAGGTCGAAGCCATGTTTGCCCAGCCGGAAGAAGGAGACAGCCAATGACCAAATATGATGCCGATTGGGTGCGGGCCGAGGAAGCCAAGCGCAAATGGATGGCGGAAAACGGTCTCTATTCCGAGGAAGAAGAGCATTCTTCCTGCGGTGTGGGCCTTGTTGTATCCGTTGACGGCAAGCCGTCGCGCAAGGTTGTGGATGCCGGGATCGATGCCCTCAAGGCGATCTGGCACCGTGGTGCTGTGGATGCCGATGGCAAGACCGGTGACGGCGCGGGCATCCACGTTCAGATCCCGGTGCCCTTCTTCTATGATCAGATCCGTCGTACCGGCCACGAGCCTAATCTGGATGAGCTGATCGCGGTTGGTCAGGTCTTCCTGCCCCGCACCGATTTCGGCGCGCAGGAAAGCTGCCGGACCATCGTGGAAACCGAAGTTCTGCGCATGGGCTACTACATCTACGGCTGGCGCCACGTGCCGGTGGATGTCACCTGTCTGGGCGACAAGGCCAACGCGACCCGTCCTGAGATCGAGCAGATTCTGATCTCGAATTCCAAAGGCGTGGACGAAGAGACGTTTGAGCGCGAGCTATATGTCATCCGTCGCCGCATCGAAAAGGCGGCCGCTGCTGCAGGCATTTCCGGCCTCTATCTGGCGTCGCTGTCATGCCGTTCGATCATCTACAAGGGCATGATGCTGGCCGAGCAGGTGGCGGTGTTTTACCCCGACCTGATGGACGAACGCTTTGAATCGGCGTTTGCGATCTATCACCAGCGTTATTCGACCAACACCTTCCCGCAATGGTGGTTGGCGCAGCCGTTCCGCATGTTGGCTCATAACGGTGAAATCAACACGCTGAAAGGCAACATCAACTGGATGAAGAGCCATGAGATCCGCATGGCGTCGGGCACCTTTGGTGACTATGCCGAGGATATCAAGCCGATCATCGCGGGTGGATCGTCGGACTCGGCTGCTTTGGACTCGGTTTTCGAGGTTCTGGTGCGCGCGGGCCGTTCGGCCCCGATGGCGAAAACCATGCTGGTGCCGGAGAGCTGGTCCAAGCAGGCGGTCGAGCTGCCGCAGGCGTGGCGTGACATGTATTCCTACTGCAACTCGGTGATGGAGCCGTGGGATGGCCCCGCAGCACTTGCCATGACCGATGGCCGCTGGGTCTGTGCTGGTCTGGACCGGAACGGCCTGCGTCCGATGCGTTATGTGGTGACGGGCGATGGTCTGGTCATCGCAGGGTCCGAGGCCGGTATGGTGCCGATCGATGAGGCATCGGTGACCGAAAAAGGCGCGCTGGGTCCGGGTCAGATGCTGGCCGTCGATATGAAAAAGGGCAAGCTTTACCGCGATACCCAGATCAAGGACAAACTGGCGCGCGCGCTGCCCTTTGGCGAGTGGGTCGGCAAGATCAACGATTTGGACGTCACGTTGGCCGAAGTGGCCGAAGCGCCAATCTTCTCGGGTGAAGAACTGCGCAAGCGTCAGATTGCGGCGGGCTATTCGATCGAGGAACTGGAGCAAATCCTCGCGCCGATGGCCGAGGACGGTAAGGAATCGATTGCCTCGATGGGGGATGACACTCCGTCGGCGGTTCTGTCCAAGCAATACCGCCCGCTGAGTCATTTCTTCCGCCAGAACTTCAGCCAGGTGACCAACCCGCCGATCGACAGCTTGCGTGAATACCGCGTGATGTCGCTGAAAACGCGGTTCGGTAACCTGAAAAACGTGCTGGATGAAGACAGCAGCCAGACCGAAATCATCGTGCTGGAAAGCCCCTTCGTCGGCAACGCGCAGTGGGACAAACTAGTCGAAAACTTCGGCTCTCCGCTGGCTGAGATTGACTGTAGCTTTGAGCCCGGCCGAGGTGCACTAAGCGCCGCTTTGTCCCGTGTTAGAGCCGAAGCAGAAGAGGCCGTGCGTTCGGGCGCTGGGCATCTGGTGCTGTCCGACGTGAACTCGGGCGAAGGTCGCGTGGCGATGCCGATGATCCTGGCGACCAGCGCGGTTCACTCGCATCTGACCCGCCAGGGGCTGCGGACCTTCTGCTCATTGAACGTGCGCTCGGCCGAATGTGTCGACCCGCATTACTTTGCCGTGCTGATCGGCTGTGGCGCGACAGTTGTGAACGCCTATCTGGCCGAGGATTCGCTGGCCGACCGCATTGGTCGCGGCCTGCTGGATGGCACTCTGACCGAAAACGTGGCCCGTTTCCGTGAAGCCATTGACCAAGGTCTGTTGAAAATCATGGCCAAGATGGGCATCTCGGTGATCTCGTCTTATCGCGGAGGTCTGAACTTTGAGGCCGTGGGTCTCAGCCGCGCCATGGTGGCCGAGTATTTCCCGGGCATGACCAGCCGGATTTCCGGTATCGGTGTCACCGGTATTCAGACCAAGGCCGAGGAAATCCACGCTAAAGCCTGGACCAGCGGACTGGACGTGCTGCCCATCGGTGGTTTCTACAAAGCGCGCAAATCGGGTGAGACCCACGCGTGGGAAGCAACCTCGATGCATATGATGCAGATGGCCTGCAACCGCGCCTCGTACGAACTGTGGAAGCAGTATTCGGCCAAGATGCAGTCGAACCCGCCGATCCACCTGCGCGACCTGATGGATTTCAAACCGCTGGGCAAGCCAGTGCCAATTGAAGAGGTCGAATCGATCACCTCGATCCGCAAGCGGTTCGTGACCCCGGGCATGTCGCTGGGCGCGTTGAGCCCCGAGGCGCACAAGACGCTGAACGTGGCGATGAACCGGATCGGAGCGAAATCCGACTCGGGTGAAGGTGGTGAAGATCCGGCGCATTTCGTGCCGGAGCCCAATGGTGATAACCCGTCGGCCAAGATCAAACAGGTGGCTTCGGGCCGGTTCGGTGTGACCGCCGAATACCTGAACCAGTGTGAAGAGCTTGAGATCAAGGTCGCCCAGGGCGCGAAACCCGGTGAGGGTGGTCAGCTGCCGGGCATGAAGGTCACCGACCTGATTGCGCGTCTGCGGCACTCGACCAAGGGTGTGACGCTGATCTCGCCGCCGCCGCACCACGATATCTATTCGATCGAGGATCTGGCGCAGCTGATCTACGACCTCAAGCAGATCAACCCGCGCTGTAAGGTGACGGTCAAGCTGGTTGCGTCTTCGGGCGTTGGCACGATTGCTGCCGGTGTTGCCAAGGCGAAAGCGGATATCATCCTGATTTCGGGCCACAATGGTGGCACGGGTGCCTCGCCCGCGACCTCGATCAAATATGCTGGACTTCCGTGGGAGATGGGCCTGACCGAGGCGCATCAGGTTCTGGCGATGAACAACCTGCGTGATCGCGTGACCCTGCGGACCGATGGTGGCCTGCGCACCGGTCGTGACATTGTCATGGCCGCGATGATGGGGGCCGAGGAATACGGTATCGGTACTGCCGCCCTGATCGCAATGGGCTGTATCATGGTACGCCAGTGCCAGTCGAACACCTGCCCGGTTGGCGTCTGTACGCAGGATGAAGACCTGCGCGCCAAGTTCACCGGCAATGCGGACAAGGTCGTCAACCTGATCACCTTCTACGCGCAGGAAGTGCGCGAGTTGCTGGCCAGCCTGGGTGCGCGTTCGATCGACGAGATCATCGGCCGGGCCGATCTGTTGGCGCAGGTCAGCCGTGGATCCGCGCATCTGGACGATCTGGACCTGAACCCGCTGTTGATCACCGTCGATGGTGCTCAGGACATCGTTTATAACCGCGACAAGGATCGCAACGTGGTGCCGGATACTCTGGATGCCGAGATCGTTCGTGATGCGGCGCGGTTCCTTAAGGATGGCGAAAAGATGCAGCTGTCTTATGCGGTGCAGAACACACACCGGACCGTAGGTACCCGTGTTTCCAGCCATATCGTGCAGAACTTTGGGATGCGGAACACGTTCCAGTCCGACCACCTGCATGTGAAACTGCAAGGGTCGGCCGGTCAGTCGCTGGGGGCTTTTGCGGCGCCGGGTCTGAAACTGGAAGTGTCAGGCGATGCCAATGACTATGTCGGCAAGGGTCTGTCGGGCGGCATGATTGTCGTTCGCCCGCCGCAGGTCAGCCCGCTGAAGGCGGATGACAACACTATCATCGGCAACACCGTCCTGTATGGGGCCACCGATGGCTACCTGTTCGCCGCCGGCCGCGCAGGTGAGCGGTTCGCGGTGCGCAACTCGGGCGCCACGGTGGTGATCGAGGGCTGTGGTTCCAACGGTTGTGAATATATGACCGGCGGTGTTGCGGTGATCCTGGGTGACATCGGTGCCAACTTTGGCGCGGGCATGACGGGCGGTATGGCTTATCTGTACGACCCCGAAGGCAAGGCCGAAAAGCTGATGAACATGGAAACGCTGGTGACCTGCCCGGTGGCCGTCGACCATTGGGAAGAGCAGCTGAAATCGCTGATCGAAACCCATCAGGTTGAAACCTTTAGCCGCAAGGCTGCCGACATTCTGCAGCACTGGGATGTTGAAAAGGCCAACTTCCTGCAAGTCTGCCCGAAAGAGATGCTGAACAAGCTCAGCCATCCTCTGACTAACGAGGTCGAGGCGGTTCCAGCGGAATAAGCCGGTATCAGATCCTGAACAAGAAAACCCGCGTGTCTCAGAAAACACGCGGGTTTTATCATTTTTAGCTGATTTCTTCGCATTTATTGCACTTTTGCGCGGATCACGCCTAGCTATGGCCATAGTTCCTTCGGGATATGCAGCCATACTGCATCCCAATGTAACCAATGTAATGAGTTGGCAGGAGCAGGCACATGCCCACGACCTATACAGATCAGTTCTTTATTCTGGATCCGGCGAACCCCGGCGCAAATGGTACGGTTCCGGGTTCGGCACTGTCATTTCAGAAGCTCGACATCGTTGATTTCAACGACGATGACCTGATCGATCGGCTTGATCCTCCGGTTGGCCCACCGGGCGACACCGTTGACGGCGTTGATATCACGTCTTCGTTTTTCAACGATATGGTGACAATCGAATTGGCGAACGGGACAGAGGTTACCTATACCGGCGTCACCTTCTATCTGGCCGACGGGCGTGAGGTTTTTACGCCAACCGATGGGCAGGTTCTGCAAAACGGCACATTCGTCAGTTCATCCGTCACGGATTTCAGCGATACCGGAGATTCCTTTGGTTCGGTTAATATCGCCAACGATGATCTTGGTCCTCCCTGTTTCACGCCCGGTACGTTGATCGACACACCGGACGGGCCGCGTCGGGTCGAAGAGTTGCAACCGGGAGACCTGATCACAACCACCGACAATGGTCCGCAATCCTTGCTGTGGGTGGGCCGGACCAAAGTCAGGGCACAGGGCAAACTGGCCCCAATCCGTTTCGAGGCTGGGGTTTTGGGGCTGGATCGCCCTCTGACCGTGTCACCTCAGCACCGGATGCTAGTGGCGGATTGGCGGGCGCCTTACCACTTTGGTCATTCCGAGGTTCTGATCGCCGCCCATTGTCTGGTCAACGGTGAAACGGTCACACGCGTCGAAGGAGACGAGGTCGAGTATATCCACCTGTTGTTTGCTCGTCATGAGATCGTCATTGCCAACGGGGCAAAAAGTGAAAGCTATTATCCCGGACATGCGATTTCCCAATCGGATCGGGATACGCAGGCCGAGATATTCCGGCTTTTTCCCGAATTGTGCGGGCGTAACCCCGAAATGCCAGAGACCGCACGACCCGTCATCCGTCCGCGCGAGGCTCGGGCACTGGCGATATAAATCGTTTTAAACCCCGGCGCCGCGTCGTATAGCAAGCACATGGCACAAAAAGCAGCGCGCAAATCGAGCAGTAAGAAAAGCAAAGCGTCAAAGACAAAGAAACCAACCAAATTGCGGATTCGCCGTTGGGTGACTCGGGCTGTGTTGGGAGTGGTTGTCTTTGTGGTCGGGCTGGTGGCGCTGTTTTCTGTAGTGAACCCGCCGGTAACACATACGATCTGGTCCGAATGGCGCCGGCTGGGCAAAGTCGAGCGGGATTGGGTTCCGATCGAAGAGATATCTCCCGTTATGGCGCGTTCGGTCGTGGCGGCCGAGGATGCCAATTTCTGCCTGCATTGGGGTTTCGACGTCGAAGCGATCCGCGACGCGCTGGAGGATGGTGGTTCGCGTGGGGCGTCGACCATTACGCAGCAGGTGGTGAAGAATGTCTTCCTGTGGCAGGGCCGCAGTTGGGTGCGCAAAGCGCTGGAAACCTCGATCACGCCGGTTGTCGAGATTTTCTGGAGCAAGCAACGTATTCTTGAGGTTTATCTAAACGTAGCCGAAACCGGGCAGGGCGTGTTTGGGGTCGAGGCCGCAGCGCGAAGCAATTTCAACGTGCCCGCTGCTCGACTGAGCCCGGTGCAGGCCGCGCGCATCGCAGCGATCTTGCCCTCGCCCCGCAACCGGTCGGTCACCGATCCTTCGGTTTGGACGCGCCGAAGGGCTGCGTCGATTTTGGACGGGGCGGCCACCATCCGCGCAGATGGTCGCGCGGATTGTTTCGAGGATTGAAACCCATCGCCCCTCAAGGCTAAATCTGGGGGGTATTCACTGGTTCGATTGGAAGCCCATGGCGCGTCTGTTTCACGTTCCCCTGTCCCCGTATTGCCGCAAGGTTCGCCTGTCTATGGCGGAAAAGAAGATCGAGGTCGAGCTGGTCGAAGAGCGATACTGGGAAAAAGACCCGGATTTCCTGCGCCGCAATCCGGCCGGTAAAGTGCCGGTTTTGCGGTTGGACGGGCAGATCATGTCGGAAAGCGCAGCGATTTGTGAATATATCGAGGAAACGCGACCTGAGCCCCCTCTGATGCCGAAAACGCCTGAGGCCCGTTACGAGATGCGTCGTTTGGTAGGCTGGTTCGATGACAAGTTCCACCACGAGGTGACCTCGAAACTGCTGTATGAGCGGGTGAACAAGAAGGTCACCGGTGAAGGCTATCCAGACAGCAAGAACGTTAAGGAAGGCGCCCGCGCGATCAAATACCATCTGGATTACATGGCGTGGCTGCTGGATCATCGGCGCTGGCTGGCGGGGGACCAGATGACTTTGGCGGATTTTGCAGCTGCGGCGCATCTGTCGGCTCTGGATTATATCTCGGACGTGGATTGGAATCGGTCTGCCGCGGTTAAGGACTGGTACGCCAAGATCAAATCGCGGCCAGCGTTTCGATCGATATTAGCGGACCAGGTGCCGGGGTTCCGGCCGCCCGCTCATTACGCCGATCTGGATTTCTGATAGGGTGGCAAAGGGGGCTGTCTGTCCCCGGACCCCCAAGGATATTTGTAGCCAGATGAAGATCGGAGCGGGTTTAAAAGACAAGCTGGTGGCGCAGGCGCTGAGCGAAGGGTTTGTATCTTGTCGTGTGTGCCGACCTTGGGATGTGCCAGAGGTTCCATCCCGATTGGAGGCGTTCCTGCAGGCCGGATACCATGGGCAGATGGCGTGGATGGCCGAGCGGACCCATTGGCGCGGTGATCCGGCGGCACTGTGGCGCGAGGCGCGGTCGGTGATCATGCTGGCCGAAAGTTATGCACCGGATCATGACCCGACCGAAGTGCTGAATCACCCGGAAAAGGCAGCGATCTCGGTCTATGCGCAGAACAAGGACTATCATGATCTGGTCAAGAAACGGCTGAAGCGTCTGGCCCGTTGGCTGATTGCCGAGGCCGGGGGTGAGGTGAAGGTCTTTGTCGATACGGCTCCAGTGCCGGAAAAGGCTTTGGGCCATGCTGCCGGACTGGGTTGGCAGGGTAAACACACCAATCTGGTTAGCCGGGATTGGGGTAATTGGGCCTTTATAGGGTCTGTTTTTACCACTTTGGATCTGCAATCAGACATGGCCGAGGTGGATAATTGCGGATCGTGCCGTGCCTGTCTGGATGCCTGTCCGACGGATGCATTCCCGGCACCTTACCAGTTGGATGCGACGCGCTGTATTTCCTACCTGACCATTGAACACAAAGGCCCGGTGGACGAGGAACTGCGCGCCAAGCTCGGCAACCGGATTTACGGCTGCGACGATTGCCTGGCGGCCTGTCCCTGGAACAAGTTTGCGGTTGCGGCCAGCGATATGCGCTATGCCGCCCGGGAGGATCTGAAAGCGCCTGCCTTGGCGGACCTGGCGGCGCTGGACGACGCGGCGTTTCGTGCGAAGTTCTCCGGATCTCCGATCAAACGCATCGGACGGGATCGCTTTGTGCGCAATGTGCTCTATGCCATCGGCAACTCGGGCAGGGCCGAATTGCGGCCGATTGCGCAGGGTTTGACCGACGATCCGGACCCAGCAGTTGCTGATGCGGCGCGCTGGGCGGTGCAACGATTGCCATAAGTGCCGCAAACAGGCTGGACGTGTCGGTCCAAACCGCTAAACCCATCCGCAGCGAACAAAAAGGAGATCCCGATGGCGTTGGCTTTGGGGGTGGATACGGGCGGAACCTATACCGATGCGGTGCTGGTCCGGGATGAGTGTAAGGTGATCGCCTCGGCCAAGTCCCTGACCACGCGCGCTGATCTGGCGATTGGCGTGGGCAAGGCGATTCAGGCGGTTCTGGAGGCGGCGCAGGTGGCGCCGGAACAGATTTCGATGGCGTCGCTGTCAACCACATTGGCGACAAACGCGTTGGTCGAAGGGCAGGGCGGGCGCGTGGCGCTGATCTATATCGGGTTCAAGGACGGCGATCTGGACAAGCACGGGCTGCGGGACGCATTGAAGGGTGATCCGGCTTTGGTGGTTGCGGGCGGTCACACCCATGCCGGAGGCGAAGCTGCGCCGTTGGATTTGGCGGCGCTTGAGGCATTTTTAGACTCTCACAAAGGTATTTCGGGCTTTGCCGTTGCTGCCCAGTTTGCCACACGGAACCCCGCGCATGAGTTGGAGGCGGCGCGGATCATTGCTGAGCGGACCGGTTCCCCGGTCACATGTTCGCATCACCTGTCAGCCAAGTTGAATGGTCCGAAACGGGCGGTGACCGCCGTGTTGAATGCGCGTCTGATCGGGATGATCGACAGGTTGATCGGGCGGGCGCAGGACCGGTTGCTGGAATTGGGCATCACTGCACCGATGATGGTTGTGCGGGGCGACGGTGCCCTGATGAGCGCTGAACAGGCGCGCGAACGGCCGATAGAAACTATCCTCAGCGGCCCGGCGGCGTCGATTGTTGGGGCAAGCTGGCTGACGGGAACCGAGAACGCACTGGTTTCGGATATCGGCGGGACCACCACCGATGTGGCGTTGATCCGCGACGGCAAGCCCGCGATTGATCCCGCTGGCGCGCAGGTTGGCGGGTTCCGCACTATGGTTGAGGCGGTCGCTATGCGCACCCATGGTCTGGGCGGCGACAGTCAGGTGCATGTGATGACCGAAGGACTGGGCGGCGGCGTGTTTCTGGGGCCGCGTCGGGTGCTGCCGGTCTCGTTGATTGCGTCTGAAGCGCCCGAGGCCGTTCATGCCGTGTTGGACGCGCAGTTGCGTGCAACGACGGTGGGCGAACACGATACGAGGTTTGCGCGGCGCGTTCCCGGCATTCATGCCGAAGGCTTGGGCGCGCGGGAAGAGGCCCTGCTGGAGCGGTTGGGCGACAAGGTTCTGCCGCTCAGCGGGTTGCTGCGGACCCGGATGGAAAACGGAGCCTTGGCGCGGTTGGTGGATCGCGGGATCGTACAGGTTTCGGGCGTGACGCCATCGGATGCCAGCCATGTTCTGGGTCGTTTGGACGCCTGGGATGCGGATGCGGCGCATAAGGCGCTTGAACTGATCGCGCGCAAACGGATTGGAACCGGGGACAGGCTGGCTAAGACGTCCGAGGAATTGGCGCAGATCATCGTGGATCAACTGACTGAACAAACCACTTTGACCTTGTTAGAGACTGCTTTTGCGGAAGAGGCCGAGGCTTTTGGCGTGCCATCAGCCGAGCTGGCGCGCCATGTCCTGACGCAAAAAGGCCTGTCCGGCCATCGCGGCCTGTTGGCACTGGATACCACTTTGAACGTGGATGTGGTGGGCCTCGGGGCGTCGGCGCCCAGTAATTATCCGGCGGTCGGCGAGCGTCTGCGCTGTCGCATGATTCTGCCGGAACATGCGGGTGTGGCCAATGCCATCGGTGCCGTGGTGGGCCGCCTGACCCTGCGCCGAACCGGCACGGTCACGTCTCCGTCCGAAGGCCGGTTCCGGGTTCACCTTGAAGACGGCCCGCAAGACTTTAACGAATCCGACGCGGCGTTGAATCTTTTGGAATCAGTACTGCGGTCCGAGGCCGAGGGCGCCGTGCGTCAGGCCGGGGCCGAGGATATCCGGGTCGTGGTTGACCGGGATATCCGAACCGCCCGGATCGAGGCGCAGGACGTGTTTGTCGAGGCCATGATCACCGTCGAGGCCAGTGGCCGCCCTCGGGTGGCGACGGGATAGCCCCCGCAGGGGCTCCCTTATTCAGCCGCGTCGCGTTTGGGCAATACCCAATCGGGGCGCGGGAAGTGGCAGGTATAACCGTTCGGAATACGCTCGAGGTAGTCCTGATGCTCGGGCTCGGCTTCCCAGAAATCGCCCACGGGTTCGACCTCGGTCACCACCTTGCCGGGCCAGATGCCACTAGCGTTCACATCGGCAATCGTATCCTCAGCCACCTGTTTCTGAGCGTCATCCACATAGTAGATGGCCGACCGGTAGCTCATGCCGCGATCATTGCCCTGACGGTTCAGCGTGGTCGGGTCGTGGATCTGAAAGAAGAACTCCAACAGATCGCGATAGGTGATCTGCGACGGGTCAAAGAAGATCTCGATCCCTTCGGCATGGGTGCCGTGGTTGCGATAAGTGGCGTTGGGCACATCCCCGCCGGTGTAGCCGACGCGGGTGCGCGACACGCCCGGTAGTTTGCGGATCAGGTCCTGCATCCCCCAGAAACAGCCCCCGGCCAATACGGCGCGTTCTTTGGTCATTGGATATCCTCCACGTGGATCAGGTATTCGCCATAGCCTTCGGCCTCCATCTCGTCGCGATGGATGAACCGCAGCGCGGCAGAGTTGATGCAATAGCGCAGCCCGCCATGTTCGCGTGGACCATCCGGGAAAACATGCCCCAGATGGCTGTCGCCGTGTTTCGAGCGGACCTCGGTACGGATCATACCATGGGTAGCGTCGTGAAACTCTTCCACATGCTCATGGATGATCGGTTTGGTGAAACTGGGCCAGCCACAACCGGATTCGTATTTATGGGTCGAGGCGAACAGCGGCTCGCCCGAGACGATGTCTACGTAAATCCCCGGCTCCTTGTTGCCCAAATATTTTCCGGTGCCCGGACGCTCGGTTCCGCTGCGCTGGGTCACGTGGAACTCTTCGGGGGACAGGGCGGCGATGGCCTCGGGGTCTTTGGTATAACGGGTCATGGCTCCTCCGGTCGGTTTTCTTGTGGCATAATCTGGGGGCAGGGGCGGGGAAATCAAAGCCCTATTTCAGCGGCCTCGCGCGTTCGTGCGGGTGATCTGCCGCCGAGTTTGATACGTAATGTAGGTAAAGGGAGGCCAAATCATGCTCAGAATGTTTGCTTTGACGGTTTTGATCCTGCTCGGTCGTGCGGTGCAGGCGGCACCCTTGGCAGGCGAGTTTGCGTCGATTGACGGCGGCACTTTGTCGATCGAAGACTGGAGGGGCCAGCCGGTTCTGGTGGTGAACACCGCCTCGCATTGCGGGTTCACCGGGCAATATGCGGCTCTGCAAAAGGTACATGAGGCCTATTCGGATCAAGGCCTTGTGGTTCTGGCGGTGCCATCGGATTCGTTCAACCAAGAGCTGGGCTCGGCCGATGAAGTCAAGGAGTTCTGCGAGATGAACTATGGCCTTACCCTGCCGATGACGGATATCACCCCGGTTAAAGGTGCCGATGCGCATCCGTTCTACAAGGCGGTGGCGTCGCAGACCGGGTTCGAGCCCCGGTGGAATTTCAACAAGATTCTTCTGGACCTCAATGGTGAGGTTGTTGCTACCTATGGCGCGAACACAAAGCCGGATGCGCCCAAGCTGCTGCGTCAGGTCGAGGCCTTGCTGCCCTGAGCAGGCTGTCGCGCCAGTTGAACCGCGAGTATGCCGAGTGTGGTGATCCCAACCCCCACCGCGTCCAACGGGCCCAATTTCTCACCCAGCAGGATGGCGGCAATGGAGACGCCAAAGACGGGGTTGAGGAAATGGAAGGTCGCCGCGCGGGTGGCGCCGATCCGGTCCAGCAGCAGCACCCAGATCAGTGTTGCCAGAAGGCCGGGGAAAAGGGTTGTGTAGGTGAAGGCCAGCGCCAGCGGCACGGTCGGGTGGATGTAAATCGTCTCAAACACCGGTGCCGCGACGAACAGAACGGCAGAACCCACCAACATCTGCAGCCCGACCACCATCATGAAGTTGCCGCCCGAGGTGGCGCCGCGAATGGACAGCGTGGCAAAGGTCAGCGCCAGGGCGCCCAGACAACACAGGGCCACGCCAAACATATCCACGCCGCCACCGATCCGCGTGCTCATGATCAGGGCTACGCCTGCAAAGCCCGCAAACAGGCCCAGCACCGCAATCGGTCGCAGTTTTTCACCCATAAACACCCAACCCGCCAACGCCACCAGCAACGGCATGGTTGAGGCGATGATGGCGGCAAGAGAGGCCTCGACCGTTTGCATCGCATAGAAGTTCAGACCCAAATAAAGTGCATTCTGGCAAATTCCGAACAGAATCGTCGCCCGCCACTGGGGTCGGGTCAGGTTCCAGCTTTGGCCCATGGCGCGGGCAATGGCGACGCCCAGCAGGCCCGAGATCAGGAACCGCAAGGCCAGCGAAAACAGCGGTGATGCGTCCGCAACGATAATCCGGGCCGAGGTGAAGGCCGACGACCAGATGAACGCAAATGTCAGCCCCATGGCAATGGCGCGAAGATCCATTCCGGTCCCCCTTAGAACTTTCGCGCACTGTTGATCAAATTCGCACCCGCCGCAAGATGCGCCCCTTTTTGCGTCAAAAAAGGCACATCCGGTCCGCTACCTTATCGTTAAGGTCGTTTTTATTGATTGACTGGCCAATAAAAGATAACAGCAGCGGCATCCGAAATATCATGGGAGGCGTTTTGGTGCTTCTGGAATACATCTTGTCGTTTGGCGTCCTGCTGGCCCTGGGCCTGGTCGCTTTCTTTGTGGTGAAGTGGTGGAATCTGCGCTGTGTCGGCGTTACCCCCGTCCATCTGTTCACTTTCATTGCGATCCTGTTCACATCCGGTCTGGATGTGGGTCTGATCATGTTCCCGTTGACCGAGTTCGGTGGTTATGCCGAAGAACCCGCATACGCCTTTGCCAATCCGCTTGCCATCGAGTTTGGCTTTTGGGGTTTCCTGATCTGGGCCTTCTACTTCCTGACGGCGTTCTATTTCTGTGTGATCGAGCCCCGCGTAAAGTTCTTTGAGATCCCGCTGGTCAAACTGGTCAACAACGTGGTCATCATCGGCACCTGCGCCTTCACCGCCAGCCTGTTCCTGATCTACCTGCCGGGTTACCTGCCCGAAGTGGGCGACGGTGAATCCGTAGTCGGCACTTTCTACATCATCGTCTTCGTCGTCATTCTGGCCGCGGCTTATTCGTCGACCGACCTGAAATACGTGCGCATCCTCTCGGTGGGCTCGACCTTCCTGTTCCTGGCGCTGATCCTTGGCATGTGGGCCGCGGCCGGTATGGGTGTGACTGGGTTCATGGAAACCGGCAGCAACATCGGTGCCTATTTCGCGAACATCCACAAGTTCGTCCTGCCGCTGACCGACTATCACGCCTTCTACCTGTTCTGGTGGTTCGCGTGGTCGATCATGATCGGCCAGTTCACCTCGCGCTTTGTTGGTGGCCTGACCACGTGGCAGCTGCTGGCGGCACTGCTGATCTTCCCATCGATCCCGCTGGGTATCTGGTTCACCGTTCTCTACTACTACCACCTGAACGGAATCGAGACCGCAGGCCTCATCAACATTGCGATGGTGATCGTGGGTGTGACCTTCGTGATCAACTCGTTGGACTCGCTGATCCGCCTATACACCGACAACCTGAACATGACAGTCGAGCGCTTTGGCAAGGCCCCGTACGTCTCAGGCAACGTTGCGCTGCTGTTCGCCCTGACCTTGCTGTTCCAAAGCCAGTGGCTGCAGATTCAGTGGATCGGTGCTGTGGTCGTCGGTCTGTATCTGGCCTGTGTGGTCTATATCCTGATCGCCAAGCGCAAAGAGGTGCTGAGCATCGACTCGATGCCGGAAGACCGCGATCTGGACTTCCACAAGGTTGAGACGGTTCACTGATCTGTTTCGAAACCGCAATCTGAAAACGGGCGCCCATCGTGGCGCCCGTTTTTCGTTTCGACTTAGAGTTGGAATTAGTCCCTGTTGAGCTAGATTTTGCACATAGCGGATGAGGCCATTGATGCTGGAAGAAAAACGCAAAGATTTGGATTCGGAAAAACAGAAGAAACTGCTGTTTCGGCTTGTAGACGAACTCAGCCGGTCTTCGCCGGATTTGTACTATCGCTCAACCAGCGAAATTGCCGCGTATCTTGAGGCATACATTCGCAAGGGGGCAAAACTGTCTGCTTATGACAGGGCTTTGTTGACCCGCCTCAGCCGTCGTGATCTGGAAGTGCTGCTAAGCCTGCACTGAGCCAAAGAAAAAGGGCCCCCAACCGGCGGCCCTTGATCATGTCGCGGTGAAAGCTGAAATCAGCCGTTCACGCTGTCCTTCAGTGCCTTCGCGATGGTCATCTTGACCACTTTGTCGGCTTCTTTCTTGAACTGCTCGCCGGTGGCGGGGTTGCGCACCATGCGCTCGGGGCGTTCGCGGCAGTAGATTTTGCCAACGCCGGGCAGGGTTACCGCACCGCCAGCCGAAACTTCGCGGGTGATCAGGCCGGTCATGGCCTCCAGCGCAGCGTTTGCGGCTTTCTTGTCAGTCCCCATCTCCTCAGCGAGAGCAGCAACCAGCTGAGTCTTTGTCATAGGCTTTGCCATTTCTTGGTCTCCTTAACGTGCCCGATAAATAGGGCCTCACCGCGTAACTGTAACGGGATATTGTGGACGAACACAACGAATAGTAGCGCGGAAAACCCTAAAAATATGGGGAAAACGTTGCTTTTTTGCTTCAGAGAAAGGCCGTTTCGTCGAAGGAACGCAATTTCCGGCTGTGCAGGCGCTCTAATGGCATTCCGCGCAGATGTTCCATCGCACGTATTCCGATTGCCAGATGACGGCTGACCTGAGTGGTATAAAACGCCGAAGCCATGCCAGGAAGCTTTAATTCCCCGTGCAGCGGTTTGTCCGAGACACACAGCAAAGTGCCGTAAGGAACCCGGAAGCGATAGCCATTTGCGGCGATTGTGGCGCTCTCCATATCCAACGCAATAGCCCGGGATTGGCTGAGGCGCTGCACCGGGCCGGACTGATCGCGCAATTCCCAGTTGCGGTTGTCCACCGACGCGACGGTGCCGGTGCGCATGATCCGCTTCAGTTCATAACCTTCCAGTTCGGTGACTTCAGCCACAGCCTGTTCCAAAGCGACCTGAATCTCGGCCAACGGCGGGATTGGCACCCAGACCGGCAGGTCATCGTCCAGCACCTTGTCCTCTCGCAGATAGGCGTGGGCCAGCACGAAATCCCCCAATGCCTGCGTATTCCGCAACCCGGCGCAATGGCCGACCATCAGCCAGGCATGAGGGCGCAGCACCGCGATATGGTCGGTGGCGGTTTTCGCATTCGAGGGCCCGACCCCGATATTGACCAGCGTGATCCCGCCCCCATCCGCGCGTTTAAGGTGATAGGTTGGCATCTGGGGCAGTTTCAGAGGCTGCTCCAGTACACCGTCTGGCGTCGTGATCTCGACATTTCCGGTTGAAATAAAACTGGTATAGCCGCTATCTGGTTTAGCCAGCTGCTCGCGCGCGTAGTTCTCGAATTCGGACACGTAGAACTGGTAGTTGGTGAACAGAACGTGGTTCTGGAAATGGTCGGGGTCGGTTGCAGTGTAGTGCGACAGTCGTGCAAGCGAGTAATCTACCCGCTGTGCAGTGAACAGGGATAGCGGGCCGATCTCATCCTCGGCGTCATACACTCCGTTCACGATGTCATCATTGGTGGTGGTCAGGTCCGGCACATCGAACACATCGCGCAGGGTGAATCCGGCCGCCCCCTGATGTGGCACCACCAGATCTGGGTTGTTGGCCACCGCGAAATGCACCGGAATTGGGGTTTCGGACGCTTGAATCGTCACCGGCTGATCGTGGTTCCTGATCAGCAGGGCGATCTGTTGCGTCAGATAGGATCGGAACAGGTCGGGCCGCGTGACAGTGGTCACATGGGTGCCGGGCTCGGACACGTGGCCAAAGCTCAAGCGGCTATCGACCTGCGCATAGGACGAGGTCTTGATACGGATTTCCGGATAAAACGCCCGATAACGTTCGGCCGGTGCGCCCTGTTCCATCGCTTTGGCAAAGCTGTCGCACAGGAACTGGGTCGCCTTCTCGTACAGCTCTTCCAAACGGGCCACGGCAGCGGCGGGGTCAGTGAATTTCTCGGGCGTCGGGACATCAGGTGTTTTTATTATTGTCATGCAAGAGGTTCCAGAAGGTCGATCTTTTCAAATGTGCGCACATCCACCAGCCCCAGATCCGAGATCCGCAATTCGGGGATCACGACCAAAGCCAGCAGCGAGTGCTGCATGTATGCGTTGTTCAACTGACAGCCGCAGGCCTGCATTGCCTCGACCATCTTGTCCGCTTTGGCGGCAACGTCAGCGGCAGGGCTGTCGGACATCAGGCCTGCAATGGGCAGTTCCACCAGCGCCAGTTCCTTTCCATCGCGGAAAAGGGTGATGCCGCCGCCGACCTCAGCCAAACGGTTCGCGGCCAGCGCCATCTGCTCCCGGTCGGTGCCGACAACGATCATGTGGTGGCTGTCATGCGCCACGGTCGAGGCCATCGCCATCTTGCCCTGATAGCCAAAGCCCGAGACAAAGGCGTTCGTGACCCCGCCGGTCGCGCGATGGCGTTCGACCAGAGCGATTTGGCAGACGTCACCTTCACCCTCGACCAGCCCGCCGATGATCGGCAATTCGGATTTCAGTGCCTTGGTGGGGGCCTGGTTTTCTACCACACCGATGACATTGGCCTGCACCCGGTTGGCGCCAGCTGGGGCTTTGATTTCGAAATCCGTATCGGTCAGCGCATGACCCAGATGCACGGTGCTGCGGGCTGTATCAGGCCAGTTCAGGTGTGGGCAGTCGACAGAGATTGATCCGTTCTCTGCCACCACCTGACCACGGGCGACGACTAGTTCGATGGGCAATTCCGTCAGGTCCGAACTGAGGATAACATCCGCCCGCCGTCCCGGCGTGATTGATCCGATCTCACGCTCCAGCCCAAAATGGGTTGCGGTGTTGATCGTCGCCATCTGCAAGGCGACCAGTGGGTCGCATCCGCAGGCTATCGCGTGACGTACTACCCGATTCATGTGGCCCTCATTGACCAGAGTGCCAGAATGGCAATCATCCGTGCACAGGATAAAGTTTCGCGAATCCAGCCCCTTTTCGGTCACGGCCGTGATCTGGCTTTCCACGTCATACCAGGCCGACCCCAGCCGCATCATCGACCGCATCCCCTGCCGGACTCGCGCAATCGCATCTGCCTCGCAGGTGCCTTCGTGGTCGTCTGCTGGGCCGCCCGCGACATAGGCCGCGAACTCAGGCCCCAAATCCGGCGAGGCATAATGCCCGCCCACCGTCTTGCCCGCCCGCTGAGTCGCCGCGATCTCTGCCAGCATCTTAGGATCACCATGGATCACGCCAGGGAAATTCATCATCTCACCCAGCCCGATGATGCCGGGCCAGTTCATTGCTTCGGCCACGTCTTCGGGGGTGATCTCATAACCCGTCGTTTCTAACCCCGGCGCGGAGGGCGCGCAGGATGGCATCTGGGTGAAGATGTTCACCGGTTGCATCAACGCCTCGTCACGCATCATGCGTACGCCATCCAACCCCAGCACATTGGCAATCTCGTGCGGGTCGGTGAACATCGAGGTGGTGCCATGCGGAATCACGGCGCGGGCGAATTCAGCCGGGGTCAACATGCCCGATTCGATATGCATATGGGCGTCGCATAGGCCCGGCAGCATGTAACGGCCGCTCGCTTCGATGATTTGCGTGTCAGGTCCAATGCAGTGGGACGCATCCGCCCCGACAAAGGCCACACGCCCGGCTGCAATGGCGATGTCATGATCGGCCAGCGTCTCGCGGCTGTGAACATTCACCCAGACCCCGCCGCGTATGACCGTGTCGGCGGGTTCGCGTCCTGCGGCAACTGCAATCAATCTGGGGGCGACATCGGGCCAACTTGGGAAAGGCGTGTATTCCATGGCTCAACTTTCCCGAATGCACAAAAAGGTGCAACCCCCGGCGCGCAGCTATCATGAAACCGTCACGCAGCGCGCAAGCGCTGCCCGGCCCAACCAGAGGAGATGCCGCAAAGCGGCATAGACGATGGGCGAGAGTGGCTCGGTTACGTCAGTCGATCGGCCTCCATCTCGCGCCGCAGCCAATCGGCAAAGGCCAGCGCCCCCGGAGTTTCCTCGGCCTGTGGGGACAACAGCAGGTAATAGGCCTCGGGCATGACCGCGCGATGGGAGAACGGTGCCACCAATCGCCCCTGCCGGATCAGATCGCGCGCGATGGTGTCGTGGGTCAGGCACAGCCCACCTCCGGCCATCGCAACGGACAGGCTGACCAAATAGGTCGTCGAATAGGTAACAGGCGGATTACTCCAATTTAGAGCCTGATCTTCCGCCCAACTCGCCCAGTTGGACATCAGGTTGGAACAATCAAACAGCGGCTGCTGCTGCAACGTGTCCAGCGTCACCTCATAACCGGGGGCGCAAACCGGATAATAGTGATCGGTCCGCAGCAATTCGGTGCGCACCGTGTCGGAGGGCCGCAGCGAATAGCGGATTTCCACCGCGGCCCCCTCTGCCATCTCGCGCGGTTCCCACAGCTCGATAAAGATATTTAGCTGCACCTCGGGGTGTTCCGATCGAAACTGCGGCAGGCGCGGGGCCAGCCAGTTGACCGCAAAACTGATGTTGCTTTGGACCTGCACTGCGTTCTGTTGCGCTCCGGTCACCGCTTGCGTGCCGCGCACCAGCGTCCGGAATGCATCACGCACCACGGGTAGATAGGTGATGCCCGCCTCGGTCAGCTCCAAGGCACGCGGGCGGCGTACAAACAGCGGCTGACCCAGATAGCCCTCCAGCGATTTGATCTGCTGGCTGACCGCGCTTTGGGTCATGTTCAAATCCCGGGCCGCACCGGTAAAGGACAGATGCCGGGCCGAGGCCTCGAACGTGCGCAGCCAGCCCAGCGGAGGAAGTGAATTCTGCATGTGCATAACCCTGCCATTAGCTCAGCTAATGAGATAGGTCTGTTTTTTTCGTTGGTCAAACAGTCGCGTCGCAGGCACGCTTTTGCCCAAGCCCCAGCTATCCCAACAGGAGCTCGAAATGACCGTCACCAACCTGCGCCCGAATATCGACCATTGGGCGGAACGCGTGGACCTTGCCGCCGCTTTCCGCTGGACCGAGCGTCTGAACATGCATGAAGGCGTGGCCAATCATTTCAGCCTTGCGGTGAATGAGGACGGCACCCAGTTCCTGATGAACCCCAATCAGATGCATTTCGCGCGGATCACGGCGTCGAATCTGTTGCTGCTGGATGCCAACGACCCGGACGTGATGTCTCAGCCCGGCGCGCCTGATCCCACCGCTTGGGGGCTTCATGGCTCGATCCACCGCCACTGTCTGCATGCGCGCTGTGTGATGCATGTGCATTCGATCTTTGCCACGGTTCTGGCCTCATTGGCGGACAGTTCGATGCCTCCGATCGATCAGAACACTGCCACCTTCTACAACCGCTATGTGGTCGATCAGGAATTCGGTGGATTGGCCTTTGAAAGCGAAGGCGAGCGTTGCGCCGGAATGCTGTCGGACCCGAAGAAAAAGGTCATGATCATGGGCAACCATGGTGTGCTGGTGATCGGAAGCGACCCGGCGGATACTTTCAATCGCCTCTATTATTTCGAACGCGCGGCGGAAACCTACATCCGAGCACTGCAAACCGGTCAGCCCCTGCGCGTGCTGTCGGATGAGATCGCCGAGAAGACAGCGCAGGAGCTTGACGACTATCCCGGTCAGGGTGAGGCGCATCTGCGCGAGATCAAGGCTCTGCTGGATGCCGAAGGCTCGGACTACGCCACATAACCCGACTACGCCATAAATAGGGTATTGCCATGACCGACGTCACCCAAGACCCCGAAGCTGCCCGCTGGCACTATCACCCCGAGGGGCCGGTGGGGCTGAACCCGCTGTTCAACTGGCCTCCGCGTCCTGCTGCTGTGCTGAAATGGTATAGCGGAGCGTGGCTGCAGATCACCGCTTTGACCTTGTGCATGGTGCTGGCCGTCACGGCTTATGTCTTCTTTTTCCCTTCGTTAGAGACGATGCAAAGCTTTGCGCCCGGTTGGATGTTCCGCATCTGGCTGCTGAACATGGTGCCGCAGATTCTGGTTGCTGGCAGCCTGCACTGGTGGCTGTACATGCGCAAAGGCCAGGGCATGTATAAGAAATTCGACCGCCGAGACCTGACCCGCAACAATGGCAACTTCACCTTCCGCAATCAGGTCTGGGACAATATCTGGTGGACACTGGGTAGCGCGATGACAGTCGCGACCGTCTATCAGTGGGTGATCTACTGGGCGATGGCCAATGGCTATGTGCCGACGGTCACATGGGCCAGCGCACCGGTCTGGTGTGTGGTCTGGATGCTGTTCATTCCCATGTGGTCGGGGCTGCATTTTTATTGGGTACATCGGCTGGAGCATCACCCAAAACTCTATAAACATGTCCATGCCGTTCATCACCGTAACGTCAATATCGGGCCGTGGTCGGGGATATCGAACCACTGGTATGAAAACCTGCTGTATTTCACCACCTACTTCATCCACCTGATCGTGCCGTCTCATCCGCTGCATGTACTATTCCACACGTATTTCCAGCAGATCAGCCCGGTGCTGTCGCATTCCGGGTTCGAAAAGCTGAAGGCCGGAGAAACCGATGCCGCCCGTGCAGGGGATTTCTTTCACCAGCTGCATCACCGGTATTTCGAGTGCAACTACGGCACGTCCGAGATTCCCTTCGACAAGTGGTTCGGCACCTACCATGACGGCTCGGCCGAGGCGACGACGCGCACCCGGGCCTTCAAAAAGCAGATGTATACGTAGGGGTCAGGTGCGCTCAAACAAGGCAATCAGCGCGGTGTCGTCCTTGTTGGGGCCTACGGCCAGATCGCCATAAATCCGCACCTCGGGCAGGGTCAGGTTGTGTATCTGACCCTGTGCCAGTTTGTGCAATGCCTCAGCAAAGCCCAGCTTTTCATAGTGCTGCGCGTTGATCGACAGAGCGAATTGTGCGCCGGGGCGGGCAATGCGTAGCAGGGCGGGTAGGGCCTCGGGGCCCAGATGGCCATGGGTGAACGTGCCCGAGGACACAATGCCGGAATAGCTGTCGCGCGGAACCGGGATGCCCTGATTCAAATCGGCCTCGATCGCGTCGCGGTAGATATCCTTGCGCATCGCCTGATCCAGCATCTCGGCGCTGATATCGGTGGCGTCGATCGGCCCGACACCCAGCCCGGCCAAAACCGCGCCGCACAGCCCGGTACCCGCACCCACATCCAAAACCGGGCCTTGCCCACCGGCGGCTACAAAGGCACGGGCTGTGTGAATATGGAGCTGATAGTCTTCGCGCGCGGCGAAGGTCTCGTCATAGTCCCCGGCCCACTCTGCATAAAGCTCTTTGTGATCGTCGGGCGATTCCAGGGAATAAGCGGTGTGCAGGTTTGGTGTTTTCTCAGGCATGCTTAAAAGAAAGGCGCATTGAGGGATTCGAATCAAGTATTCAGACGCAGGTGCTTGCATCCGCCGGGATTGCGGATCATCAAAGGCGGCATGACAGGAACTCTTTTTTCGTTCGGCCACGGATATTCGGCGCAAGCCTTGTCCCAGCTACTGAAACC
Source organism: Ruegeria arenilitoris (assembly GCF_013032445.1). Lineage (GTDB taxonomy): Bacteria > Pseudomonadota > Alphaproteobacteria > Rhodobacterales > Rhodobacteraceae > Ruegeria > Ruegeria arenilitoris_F. The sequence goes on from NZ_WQCA01000011.1 coordinate 189,296, forward strand.
CCAAGGATGGCACATCGTCGGCACCACTCGCGATCCCGCCCAATCCCCCACCATTCGCGCATCAGGCGCTGAGCCGTTGATCTGGCCCGGGCAGACACCGGATCTGGATGGGGTGACGCATCTGCTAATCTCGACGTCCCCCAAAAAAGACGGTGATCCGGTGCTGGCCGCGTTGCAGGATGAGATCGCTGCACGGGCTGCGCAATTCAAATGGGTTGGATACCTGTCGACGACGGCCGTTTATGGCGATCATCAGGGGGAATGGGTGGATGAGTCCACGCCGCCCACACCTACGGCAGAGCGAGGCCGGTGGCGGGTAAAGGCCGAACAGCAATGGCAGAACATCCCCGGGTTGCCGGTCCATATCTTTCGGCTGGCTGGCATCTATGGCCCCGGTCGCGGCCCGTTTTCCAAGCTCAAGCGGGCGGGAATGCGTCGCATTATTAAGCCCGGGCAGGTGTTTTCTCGCATTCACGTTACGGACATCGCGCAGGTTCTGGCGGCGTCGATGGCTGCACCCAATCCCAGCGCCATATATAATGTCTGCGATGATGAGCCGGTGCCGCCGCAGGACGTCATCGCCTATGCCGCCGAGCTGCAGGGCCTGCCTCTACCGCCCGCAGTGCCGTTTGATGAGGCCGACCTGACCCCGATGGCCCGCAGCTTTTACAATGAAAACAAGCGCGTCCGAAATGACCGGATCAAGGATGAACTGGGCGTGCGCCTGCTTTATCCGGACTATCGCTCCGGACTTGAGGCTCTGATGACAGACGTCTGAGGATCACCCCGCGGCCTTGATCAGGTCGGCGGCTTTCTCGGCGATCATAATGGTTGGCGCGTTGGTATTGCCCGAGATCAGCGTCGGCATGACCGAGGCATCGACCACCCGCAGCCCCTCGATCCCGCGTACGCGCAGCTCCGGGTCGACCACGGCCATCTCATCTACACCCATTTTGCAGGTTCCGACCGGGTGATAGATCGTGTCCGCGCGGGCGCGGATGTGCTGTTCCCAATCGGCGTCAGTACGTGCGGCGTCGGTTCCGAACATCTCTTTGTGCCGGTATTTGGCCAGCGCCGGGGCCTCGAGGATGTCCCGCATCATCCGCGCGCCCTTGATCATCGTGTCCAGATCGCGGTCATCGGACAAAAACGCCGGGTCGATGGCGGGCGCGGCAAAGGGGTCGGCGCTGTTCAGGCCGACCGTGCCGCGGCTTTCGGGGCGCAGTTTGCAGACATGGCAGGTGAAGCCATGGCCATAATGCAGCTTGCGGGCGTGATCATCGACCAGCGCGATGGCGAAGTGCAGTTGAATGTCAGGTCGGTTCAGATCGGCTGAGGTTTTCAGAAACCCCGCCCCTTCGGCAAAGGGAGTCGCTGCCATCGACACGCCGGTCTTACGCCAGCGCAAAAGGTGCCGGGTCATATTTGCCGACGCCATCGGGCTGATTCCGAAATTGTCGGTGTCCTTGGTTTTGTAGGACAGGATGAAATCCAGATGGTCCTGCAGGTTCTTGCCCACACCGGGCAGGTTGTGGCGCACGGCAATACCATGTTTAGTCAGGTCCTCGGCAGCACCGATCCCGGACAGTTGCAGCAAGTGCGGTGATTTCAGCGCTCCGGCGCAAACCAGTACCTCACGCTTTGCCGTGACCGTGATATCGGCGCCCTTAGCTTTCTTTTTGTAGATCACCCCGGTCGCGCGTTTGCCATCAAAGGTCAGTTCTTTGGCATGGGCCTGAGTAATGACCGTCAGGTTGGGGCGGCCGATGGCTGGAAAGACATAAGCCGCAGCGGCTGAGCACCGCTCGCCGTTTTTGGCCGGGTCGTGGAACTGCGTCACCTGATACAGACCAACCCCTTCGTTGTCGCCGCGATTGAAATCATCGGTACGGCGGTGCTGCATCTGCTCGGCCGCCTCAACGAAGGCATGGGTGATCGGGCGCGGCTCTTTCTGGTTTGACACCTGCAGTGGGCCAGCCGCACCATGTAGATCATCGGCGCCATCCTCATTATTCTCGGACCGTTTGAAATAAGGCAGCACACTGTCCCAGCCCCAACCGGTACAGCCCAGCTCGGCCCAGCCGTCATAATCCTGACGATGGCCCCTGACATAAAGCATCGCATTGATTGCGCTGGACCCGCCCAGTGCCTTGCCACGCGGTTGATAGCCACGCCGCCCATTCAGCCCCGGTTGCGGCACCGTTTCAAAGGCCCAGTTGTTGATCTTGGGACGTCCGGGCAAGGCGGCAACTACGGCCGAGGGCATCCGGACCAAAATGCTGTCGCCGCGCCCACCAGCCTCAAGCAGGCAGACGCGTTTGCTTGGATCTTCGCTGAGACGGCTTGCCAGCACCGAGCCCGCGGACCCGCCGCCGACAATAACATAGTCGAATTCCATTCCGATTTCCCCCTCCTGCCCGACAGGGCATAGTGGTGCCAAGTCAGCCTTGTCCAAGACTGTGGCTGAGCGGCGGGAAAAAACAATTGCCGTATCCGGGATGTGACCCAAGGTTATTATGGTAAGGCTGATCAATTCTAAAAATGTCATAATCATTTCCTATTAAACTCATCACTAAACAAAACTTTTTTGCATGGCTTTGTTTTGTTACTTCTTGAAGGGACAAGACAACAGAGTCGCCGAAACCTTGCACAGGACGCATCGCGCATCCTTGGCGGGGTAAAAGTGCCCTCTAAATGTGTTCTTGATCGACCGAGTTTTGACCGCGCGAACCTGCCGGAAATTAGCCAGGATTGGAGATCGATATGGACGGAAGTGATAACCCCAAAACGGGCGGATGCCCTGTCATGCATGGCGCGGGTACCCGGTCGAACCGGGATTGGTGGCCGAACCAGCTAAACCTGTCGATTCTGCACCAGAACACGCCTGCGTCGAGCCCGCTGGGTGCGGATTTTGACTATGCCGAAGAATTCAAGAAGCTGGACATGAAGGCTCTGAAAGAAGACCTCTATGCGCTGATGACGGATTCGCAGGACTGGTGGCCTGCGGACTATGGCCATTACGGTGGATTCTTCATCCGTATGGCCTGGCACAGCGCCGGGACGTACCGCACCGCCGATGGCCGTGGCGGGGCCTCGACCGGGAACCAGCGTTTCGCGCCGCTAAACAGCTGGCCGGATAACGGCAACCTGGACAAGGCGCGCCGTCTTCTGTGGCCGATCAAGCAGAAATACGGAAACCAAATCTCCTGGGCGGACCTGATGATCCTGGCCGGGAATTGCGCAATCGAGTCGATGGGCGGCAAGACCTTCGGTTTCGCCGGGGGCCGGGTAGATATCTGGGCACCTGAGGAAGACATCTATTGGGGGTCCGAGACCGAATGGTTGGCCCCGACCAACAACCCGCATAGCCGCTATTCGGGTGAGCGTGATCTTGAAAACCCGCTGGCCGCTGTGCAGATGGGCCTGATCTATGTGAATCCCGAAGGACCGGATGGAGAGCCGAACGTCTTGGCCTCTGGCCGCGACATCCGCGATACCTTTGGCCGGATGGCGATGAATGACGAGGAAACCGTCGCGCTGGTTGCCGGTGGTCACACCTTCGGTAAAGCGCATGGTGCGGGTGACCCCGATCTGGTCGGCCCTGACCCTGAGGCTGCTCCGATTGAAGAGATGGGCTTTGGCTGGATCAATAAGTTCGGCTCGGGCAAGGGTGACGACACCACGACCTCGGGCATCGAAGGTGCTTGGACCGCGAACCCGATCAAATGGGACAATGGATATTTCGATCTGCTGTTCGGCTATGACTGGAACCTGACCAAAAGCCCCTCAGGTGCATATATCTGGGAACCGGTCGGTGTTAAGGAAGAAGACATGGCCCCGGCGGCGCATGATCCGTCCAAGAAGGTCAAAACCATGATGACCACCGCCGATATGGCGATGCGCATGGACCCGATCTATGGCCCGATCTCGAAGCGCTTCCACGAGAACCCGGAAGAGTTCGCCGATGCCTTCGCCCGTGCGTGGTTCAAACTGACCCACCGCGACATGGGTCCGCGCTCGGCCTACATCGGCCCGGAAGCCCCGGCCGAAGAACTGCTGTGGCAGGACAACGTCCCCGCCGTGGATCACGACCTGGTCGATGATGCGGATGTGGCCGACCTGAAAGCCAAGATTGCTGCCGCCGGCCTGTCGGTATCCGAACTGGTCTCGACCGCATGGGCCTCAGCCTCGACCTTCCGCGGGTCGGACAAGCGGGGCGGTGCCAATGGCGCCCGTGTCCGTCTTGCGCCGCAGAAAGACTGGGACGTCAACGAGCCGATGAAACTGTCCAAGGCGCTGGACGCGCTGGAGGGCGTTCAGAAAGCCTTCAACGATGCACAGTCGGGCAGCAAGAAAGTGTCACTGGCGGATGTGATCGTTCTGGCGGGTGCTGTAGGTGTCGAACAGGCGGCCAAAGCGGGCGGTCAGGATGTCGAGGTCCCGTTCACTCCGGGCCGCACCGATGCGACGCAAGAGCAGACGGATGTGGATAGCTTCTCGGTGATGGAGCCTATCGCTGACGGCTTCCGCAACTACCAGAAGGCCGACTATACAGTGTCACCCGAAGAACTGCTGGTTGACCGGGCGCAGTTGCTGACCCTGTCCGCGCCCGAGATGACGGTGCTTGTCGGCGGTCTGCGTGTGCTGGGTGCCAATTTCGGCGACAGCACGCATGGCGTGTTCACTAACCGCGTTGGAACGCTCAGCAATGACTTCTTCACCAACATTCTCGACATGAGCACCGAATGGAAGCCCGCCGGCAAAGGCGTCTACGAAGGTCGCGACCGCGCCAGCGGTGATGTCAAATGGACCGGCACCCGCGTCGATCTGGTGTTCGGCTCGAATTCGCAATTGCGGGCTCTGGCCGAGGTCTATGGTCAGGCCGATGCAGAGGGCAAATTCGTCTGCGACTTCGTTTCGGCCTGGAACAAGGTGATGAACGCGGATCGGTTTGATTTGAAGTAAACAGGACGACCACCCACGAAGTGAAGCCGCCCGAGGAGACTCGGGCGGCGTTTTTATGTGCCCGACTCTCGGGGGCATACCAAGCATTGGGTACGATTCCGCTCAAAGACCAACCTTTCCGAGGCTTTCACCGGCATTCGTAGGCGCCAGCGAGGGAAATTCTAAAGTTAACCTGTTGTTTACATTAAAGTTAGTGAGTTTCTGCTGAGAAATGTGAAGTTTTTTCAAAATGGGGGTTGCAGGTTCCCGGACCAATCCGTAAATACCCCTTCACCGGCGCTGCTGAGGCGGTTGCTGGGACGCTGGAGACGGCGGAGACG
>NZ_WQCA01000012.1 GCF_013032445.1 Ruegeria arenilitoris
ATAAACCCCTCTGACAAACCCAAAATCAATACACTCAAATTAATCAGGGAGTAAGCACTGTGCGGCCGTAGTTCGCGGCGGGGTATTAGGGCAAGTTTTTGTGGCAACGCGCTGAAAAACAAACCTCGCCAGACACCTTTAAGAATTTTTAGCGGATACAGCATTCTCAACTTTGAGTTGTTGTGATATCAACTGCCCAAGACTTGCTTTAGGAGATTCACGATGATCAGAACTACATTTCTGATTTTGGCTCTTTCGACCACAGGCGCATATGCACAGGATGCTACCGGTGGGGCGGCCGCGGCTCAGACCGGAAGCGGAGCAGGTGCTGGTGCGGGAGCCGGAGGTGCCACTGCAGCAGGTGGGGCAGCGGCGGCAGCTGGCGTGACCGGATTCGTACCGCTTGTTGTACCCGCGCTTGGCGTTGTTGCGGCCGCTGTTGGCGTGGCAGCTGCAGGCGGCGGTGGTGGCGGTTCGACGAACAGCACAACTAGCACCGTCGGCACCAACTAGGCCATCGGCTTCAGAACAAAAAAAGCGCGCTGTTGAGGCGCGCTTTTGTTCGACACCAGACAGTGCATCCTAATTGCTATAGTACGTGTCGGCGTAGTTGCCGTAGGAATAGCCATAATGTTTGGCGCTGCGCGTATTGATCTGGCCCAGCACCAGGCCGGTCAGGCGTTGGTTGTCCGTGTGGAATAGACGCATCACTTCGGTGACATCCTGTTCAGACGTGTCGTTCCACTTGATGGTCAGAAGTACGGCATCTGCATTTCGTGCAATCAGGCGCGCATCGGACACCAGAAGCGTGGGAGGCGTGTCGATCAGGATGACGTCATAGAGCTTACGCATATCCTCCAGGAACAGTCGGAACCGCTCCGAGGCAAAAAGGTCCGCCGCATTGGCCGATGTTTTTTCGCCAGCCAGAATGTCACAGCCTAACAGTGAGTCCTGAAAGATGGCCTCTTGAAGCGTGCTATCCCCGGACAGAACAGACACGATTCCCTTTTTCGGTACGCCCTGCAGCTGCGCCGTCATGGTCAGGCGCCGGATATCTCCTTCCACCAGAAGAACTTTTTTCCCGATCCCGACGAAGTTTTGCGCCAGCGCCAACGCATTCGTCGTCTTGCCTTCGCCCGGCAGAGCTGATGTCAGAACCACAACCTGCGGCGGATGGTCCACATTGGACAGCATCAGTGACGTGCGCAGGTTGCGCACCGCCTCGGCGGTAGCAGATGAAGGCTTTTCGGCGAGATACTCCAGAACCTTGCGTCGCTCGCGGGCCGGAAAGATCGGGATCTGGCCCAATACGCTGTAACCGGTCTTGCGCTCAAGTTCCTGCGCAGACCGATACCCTTTGCGGCGCATTTCGATCAGCAGCACGATACCCGCACCCAACATGAGACCCAAAAGGACCGAGAACGCCAGGATCAGAGGCTTTCGGGGCGATGCCGGAGTGCTGGGGATCACGGCGCGCGACAACTGTCGGCTGTCCGCTTTTTGGATACCTTCTTGCGCCGATGTTTCTTTCAGGCGAGCCAGGAAATACTCGTACAGCAGCCGGACCGCCTCGGCTTCGCGAGCCAGTTGCTGTAGCGTGATCAGATCTGCATTCTGCTGTGAAATCTGATGGCCCAGCTCTTCGGACGACCGCGTCAGAGCCTGGACCTGCTGCGTTGCGCGGCGTGCCTCGAGTGCGGTGCGCGCAACCAGACGCTGGAACGCGGTGTCAAAGGCGTCTTCGCTTGCGGCGGTCTCGTCGATTTGTGCAAACAGGCGTTGCAACTGGGGGTCCTGGCTGGTTTCGGCCTGCGCCGCGCGTGTATCCGCAGCTCCCAATGCGTCATAACGGGCCTGCGCTGCGACGCGGTTCGCTTCAGCCGACACGCGGCGTTCGCGCAGGTCTTTCAGTTGCACTTCCTGCACTTGGAGCGCCTCAGGCGAGACCAGCGCTGTCGTTGCATTGAACTCGCTGACCTTCGCCTCAGCGGTCTCCAGTTCAACCTGCAGGTCGGTCACGCGGTTGGTCAGCCATTCAGTTGCCTGTTCGGTGGCCTCGAACTTCACCTCAATCTGGTTCAATACGTAAAGTTCGACAATCGTATCGGCGATAAGGGCGGATTTGCGGGCCGATTCTGTCTCGACCGTCACTTCGAACACTAGGCTTTGTCGCACGTTGCGCACCGAAACCTTCTCGAGCAGCGCCGATATCACATCGTCTCGGGTCAACTGCTCGACAAGATCTTCTGAGTCCTGCCCGGGGGCGTCCCCGGTGCCAAACATGGACATGAAAAACTGCCTGGCGCTGGCGATTGCGGATACCGGATGAAGCTCGGCGTTGAACTCTGGATCGGACACTAGGTCCAGCCGGTCAACAACCTTGCCCATCAGGCCACGGGACTTCAGCACTTCAAGCTCCGAGTTGATCTCGGCCGTGTCCCCGGCCAATCCGCCCACTACGCTTTGCAGATCGACCACGCTGGCCTGATCTGTTTCCAGCATGACTACCGCCGTAGACCGATACAACGGGACAGCCGAAACAAACGCGTAATACGCCCCGATCAAAATGGCGGCAGCGGTGGTCAGGGCAATGATCCACTTACCCCGCCACAACGTGCCCGCCAAAGCGCCAATATCAATTGAGTCATCTTCCGGCGCATCATCTGGCGTCGACCGGGGCGGTTGGAATTGCGCATCGCGTATCGGAGTTTGCTTCATATCTACTAAACAATCCCAAATGCCAAACACACGCAAAACGCGTGTGCCGCTGCTCTCTACACGGTCAATAGGCAAGAATAAAGGCCCGCACGCCTGATGCGCGCCACTCAAGAAAAACAGGGTATCAAACCGGCAAACCACTACTCTGTTTCATGCAACCGCTGCTTGGCTTAGGTCCTTGGAGTTCCAGCCAGATTGCAGGCTTCATCCTCGCAGTAGGCGGTTGCCTAAAAAACGCTCTAAGACGCTGCGGTCTGTTCTGGTTCACCATGATGGGCGATGAAAAAATTGACTGAACAGTAAAAAAATGCTGCCATCCGGCCACACAGGAGAGAGATATGACCAAAACAAAATTTACGCGCAGAGTGCTGCTGGCCGCGGTGGCGGCGGCTTCGACATTGTATTCCGCCGGGCTGGCGGCGGCTGAAACGGTCAAGGTTGCGGCAATTTACACGCTGCCGGTGGAACAGCAATGGATCAGCCGTATCCACAAAGCCCTGAATACAGCGGCTGAGCGAGGCGACATTGAATATGTGTTCTCGGAAAATGTCGCCAACACAGATTATGAACGCGTCATGCGTGAATATGCCGAACAGGGCGCGCAGCTGATCGTGGGTGAGGTGTTCGGTCTGGAACGCGCCGCTCGCAAGGTGGCCAAGGACTATCCCGAAACTGCCTTTCTGATGGGCTCGTCCTTTGGTCCGGTGGCGCCCAATTTCTCGGTTTTTGACAACTGGATTCACGAGCCTTCCTACCTGACCGGAATGGTGGCTGGCGCCGCGACGGAATCGAATGTGATCGGCATGGTCGGCGGCTATGCCATCCCCGAGGTCAACCGCCTGATGAACGCCTTCATGGACGGCGCGCGTGAGGTGAACCCGGATGTCACCTTCCTCGTGACCTTCATCGACAGTTGGTATGACCCGCCCAAGGCCAAGGAAAGCGCCATCGCGATGATGGATGCGGGGGCGGACATCATGTATGCGGAACGCTTTGGCGTGTCGGATGCGGCGGTCGAACGCGGCGTGAAGGCCGTGGGTAACGTCATCGACACGTCGGGGGACTATCCCGGCACGATCATGGCCTCGGCCCTTTGGCATATGGAACCGACCATCGACAAGGCGATCGCCAATGTCGCGGGTGGCTCGTTCGAGGCTGCGGATTACGGCCAGTACAGCTTTATGGGCTATGGCGGCGGATCGATGGTTCTGGATGAGGAACTGGTTCCGGCTGATGTGCTCGAAGCGGTAAATGCGCGTCAGGCCGAGATTCTGGACGGGCTGTTCCGCGTGAATGTCAACGACGACCGGCCGGTCTCGGACAACTGATCGTGCTCGGGCCGGTTTCTGCACCGGCCCGCTTTGCCAATGACCACAGTTCTCAAGCTCAACGGGCTGAGCAAGCATTTCGGCCCGGTTATCGCCAATGACGATGTCAGCCTGACCCTGAACAAGGGAGAGGTTCTGGCCTTGCTGGGCGAAAACGGCGCGGGCAAGACCACGCTGATGAATATGCTGTTTGGGCATTATTTGCCCGATTCAGGGTCTATTGATGTCGCCGATGAGGCGGGTGTTCTACAGCCGATGCCGCTGGGCCATCCGCAGGTGGCCTTGGCGGCGGGCGTCGGCATGGTGCACCAGCATTTCACCCTGGCCGAGAATATCTCGGCTTTGGACAATATCACCCTGGGGGCCGAACCCCTGTTGGCCCTGCGTCGCAACCGGCGCGCGGCACGGCATAAAGTTGAAGAGATCATCGTCCAAAGCGGCCTGACTGCGCCGCTGGATACGCCGGTGGGGCGGCTGTCGGTGGGGGAACGTCAGAGGGTCGAAATCCTCAAGGCGCTGTATCGACAGGCCCGCATTCTGGTGTTGGACGAACCCACCGCTGTTCTCACCCCGCAAGAGGCTGATACGCTGTTCGAAAACATCCGCATGATGACGGCCGAGGGGCTGTCGGTCATTTTCATCAGCCATAAACTGCGCGAGGTTCTGGCCTTCTCCGACCGCATCGCCGTTCTGCGCCACGGTAAGAAAGTAGGTGAGATGGCGACGTCTGAGGCCGATGAGAAATCCATCGCCCGGATGATGGTCGGGGCGGACACACCGGAACTGGCGGGCACTGCGATGGCACCGGGTGCGCCGGTACTGACACTGTCGGGTGTGTCGGTTGCAGGTCGGTCCAAGCGAGATACGCTCAGCGGCGTAGATCTGACGGTGCACGCGCATGAAATCCTCGGGATTGCAGGGGTGTCTGGTAATGGGCAAAGCGGTTTGGCCAATGTGATCTCAGGTCTGACACGGCCTGAACAGGGTCTAATCAAGGTGAAAGAGGTGGAAATTAACACACCCACCCCTTCGGCCATGGTACGGGCGGGCGTTGGCCGCATTCCCGAAGACCGCCACCACGAAGGCATCGTTGGTGCGATGAGCGTGGCCGAGAACATGATCATCGAACGGCTGGATGATGGTGACGTGCAATCGCGCGGGCTTCTGCGGCGAGAAGCGATTCAGGGCAATGCCGAACGGTTGGCCAAGGCTTACGACGTGCGCGGGCCGGGTGTGGATGCTGCGGCACGTTTGTTGTCCGGAGGCAATATCCAAAAGCTCATTCTGGCGCGTGTGTTCGACCGGTTGCCAAGCCTGATTTTGGCGAACCAACCCACCCGCGGTTTGGACATGGGCGCCGCGGCCGAGGTCGGGCGACGATTGCTTGAGGCGCGAGCGCGTGGTGCAGGAGTAGTGCTGATTTCTGAGGACCTCGACGAAATTCTGGGCCTAGCCGACCGGATTGTGGTGATCCGCGACGGCGAGCTACACGAGGCCCCCAGCCGCGACCGGGAACAGATCGGGCTGATGATGGCAGGAGAACCGGCATGATCCGCATCGAACCGCGCCAAACACAGTCACGTGCCTTTACTCTGGGCGTTCCGATCCTGTCTGCCGTGATCGCTTTGGGCTTTGCTGCCATTCCCCTGCTGGCTGCCGGGGCCAATCCAATTGCAGCTTATGCCGAGATGTTTCGCGGTGTGTTTGGTTCCGTTTTTGCCTTCTCCGAGGTGCTGACCCGCGCCACTCCGTTGATCTTTACCGGGCTTGCCGCCGCTTTGGCCTTTCGCGCCAAGCTGTGGAATATCGGAGCTGAGGGGCAGCTTTATCTTGGGGCAATGGCTGCTGTGGCCATCGGGTCCGGGGCGCTGGATGTATCTGGTATCCTGCTACTGCCATTGATCGTCGTGCTGGGCGCAGCGGCGGGGGCTGCGGGGATGGTCGCGCCTACTTACCTGAAAACACGCTTTGGCGCGGATGAAGTGGTGACCACGCTGCTGCTTAACTTCATCATCCTGATCTTTGTGCAGATGATGCTTGAAGGCCCGTTGCAGGACCCGATGAGTCTGGGCTGGCCGCAATCGGCGCCGATTCTGGATCAGGGGATGCTGCCGCCGTTATTGGAACGGATGCGGGTGCATTCCGGGCTGATTTTGGCCCTGATTTTGGCCGGAGTGGCCCAGTTCATGCTGGCGCGCTCGGTCTGGGGGTTTAGGTTGCGGGCGGTGGGAGAGAACGCCGCCGCCGCACGCCATGCAGGGATCAACGTGAATCGGTCGCTGTTCGGAGTAGCCGCCCTGTCAGGTGGTTTGGCTGGTTTGGCGGGCGTCAGCGAGGTTGCGGGATTGAAGGGCTATCTGACCGCCGACCTTTCACCCGGCTTTGGCTACACCGGCATTGTTGTGGCGATGCTGGCCGGGTTGTCACCAGTGGGCGTGGTCATCGCGGCGCTGTTCATCGCCTCGGTCTTCGTGGGCGCTGACAGTATGAGCCGCGCGATGGGCGTATCCTCGTTCCTTGCTGATCTGGTGGTGTCGGTTTCCCTATTGTGTGTTCTGGTCGGCGGGTTCTTTGCCCGCTATCGGATCGTCCGGGCCAGCACCTCGAGGGCGGCGTCATGATGGATATTCTCAACATCCTGCTGTCAGAGAGTTTCTGGGCCGCCTCCCTGCGCATCGCGACACCGCTGATCTTCGGCGTTCTGGGCGCGTTGATCTGCGAACGGGCGGGGGTGCTGAACCTCGGGATCGAGGGGATTTTCGTCGTCGGCGCCATGTGTGGCTGGATGGCAGTCTGGCTGGGTGCGGGTCTTTGGGGCGGGGTGCTGGTTGCAGCCCTGGCCGGAGCGTTCTTTGGTCTGCTACACGCAATCCTGACAGTGCCATTGGGGCTGTCTCAGCACGTCTCGGGGCTGGGGATCACGCTGTTTGCCACCTCGGTCAGTTACTACACCTATCGTACGGCGCTGCCGAATGTGTCCTCACCGCCTCGGATCGAGCCCTTCCAGCCGCTGGATCTGCCGGTCCTGTCAGAATTGCCCTTTTTAGGATCTGTTTTATTCCAGCAAACCGCCCTGACATGGCTGGCGCTGCTTCTGGTCGCGGTGGTCTGGTACGTGATGAACCGCACCGCTTTGGGCGTGGCGATCAAGGCCGTTGGAGACAATCCGGACAGTGTCGATGCGCAGGGTCTGTCGGTCTATGGGCTGCGCATCGGAGCTATCGTTGCGGGCTCGGCCCTGATGGCACTGGGCGGAGCCTTTCTGACCATGAGCGCCTTTGACGCGTTTTTCTTCGGCATGGTCAACGGGCGCGGCTGGGTCTGTATCGCGCTGGTGATCTTTGCCAGCTGGCGCCCGGGCAAGGCGCTGTTGGGCGCGCTGCTGTTCGGAGCTTTCGATGCGCTGCAGGTGCGTCTGCAGACCGAGATGGGCGCGCTGGTGCCCGGTCAGGTGTTCCTGATGGCGCCCTATATCCTGTCGATCATCGCGCTTGTCGTTGCCGCGCGGTCGGCGGATTATCCGCGCGCATTGCTAACCCCCTGGTTCAAAGGCCAACGATAGGAGCCGCCATGTTCGATCTGATCGTCAAGAATGCCACTCTGCCCGATGGCCAGACCGGCGTGGATATCGCCTGCGCAGATGGAAGGATCGCCGCCATCGAGCCCGGGATCTCTGCCGAAGCGGGTGAGGTGATCGACGCCGAGGGGCAACTGGTTTCACCGCCCTTTGTCGATCCGCATTTCCATATGGATGCGACCCTGTCGTTGGGCACGCCGCGGATGAATGTCTCGGGCACGTTGCTGGAAGGGATTGCCCTGTGGGGAGAGTTGAAGCCGATCCAAACGGTCGAAGACATCGTCGCCCGCGCCCTGCGGTACTGCGAATTGGCGGTGGCCAAAGGCATCGGTGCGATCCGCAGCCATGTGGACACTTGCGATGACGAACTGAAGGGCGTGCAAGCGCTGTTGCAGGTGCGCGAGCAGGTGAAGGACTACCTTGATCTACAACTGGTCGCCTTCCCGCAGGACGGTGTTCTGCGCGACCCGACAGCGATGGCGAACACGATCCGGGCGCTGGATATGGGCGTGGATGTGGTGGGTGGTATCCCGCATTTCGAACGCACCATGGCGGACGGGGCCGAATCCGTGCGCCTGTTGTGCGAGATCGCCGCCGAGCGCGGGCTGATGGTCGATATGCATTGTGACGAAAGTGACGACCCGCAAAGCCGCCATATCGAAACCCTTGCCTACGAAACCCAGCGTTTGGGTCTGAATGGCCGGGTTGCCGGGTCACATCTGACCTCGATGCATTCCATGGATAATTATTATGTCTCGAAGCTGATCCCGCTGATGGTCGAGGCTGAGGTGCACGCGATCCCGAACCCGCTGATCAACATCATGCTGCAAGGGCGTCACGACACCTATCCCAAACGCCGCGGCCAAACCCGTGTGCGTGAGCTGCGCGATGCCGGGATCACCGTGGGGTTCGGCTCGGATTGCATGATGGATCCGTGGTATTCGCTGGGTAAGGCCGACATGCTGGATGTGGCCTTCATGGGGTTGCATGTGGGGCAACTGTCCAGCCGCGCCGATATGGCGTGGTGTTTCGATGCGGTCACTGAAAACTCGGCCAGGATCATGGGGTTGGAGGGGTACGGTGTCGCCAAAGGCTGTGCGGCGAATTTCGTGCTGCTGCAGGCCAGCGATCGGATCGAGGCGATCCGGCTGCGCGCCCACCGGCTGGCCGTGGTCCGCAAGGGGCGGGTGATTGCGCGATCAAACCCGGTCACCTGTGACCTGACCCTGCCCACGGGGCAAAAAACACTGGACGAAGCGTGGGTGCCGTTTGCCTGATTCAGGTCCGGTGCTCCGGGTTTCCCTTGGGTCGCCGCGCTTATGTTCAATCTATTGTTGCAACCATCAAAATGATCTGGATGATCGGTTGCACCACGGCCGCAAAAAGCGGCTGGCCGTCACAAAGACGGCGCTAACAATAAAACCGGGGAGACTACAATGATCCTAAGAAACCTGATGATTGCTGCCAGCGCTACTGCGTTGATGGCGGCGGGCGCGTCGGCCGAAACTCTGCGCTGGGCGCGGGCGGGCGACTCGCTGACGCTGGACCCACATGCCCAGAACGAAGGCCCGACCTCGGCGCTGGCGCACCAGATCATGGAAACGCTGGTGATGCGCGACCATTCCGGCGCGCTGGTGCCCTCGCTGGCCACCGAATGGGCGCCATCCGAGGAAAATCCGAATATCTGGGTGTTCAAACTGCGCGAAGGCGTGACCTTTCATGATGGCGCCGAGTTCGACAGCGAAGACGTCGTATTCTCGTTGAACCGGGCGATGACGCCGGATTCGGATTACAAGGAACTGCTGGCCTCGGTGAAAGAGGTGCGCGCGCCGGACAAGTACACGGTTGAGATCGAAACCGATGGTCCGAACCCGATCATGCCTAACAACCTGACCAACATGTTCATGATGGACAAAGGCTGGGCCGAAGCGAACAACGCTGTGAAGGTGCAGGACTATGAAGGCGGCGAGGACACGTTTGCGGCCAAGAACGCCAACGGCACTGGCCCCTACAAGGTGGTCAGCCGCGAGCCCGATGTGAAAACCGTTCTGGCCCTCAATGAAAATTACTGGGGCAAGGATGAGTTCCCACTGGCCGTGACCGAAATCATCTATACCCCGATCCAGAACGCAGCCACCCGTGTTGCGGCGCTGCTGTCTGGTGAGGTCGATTTCATTCAGGACGTCCCCGTGCAGGACCTTGAGCGCGTTGCCAGCGCCGATGGTCTGGATGTGCGCACCGCGCCCCAGAACCGGGTCATCTTCTTTGGCCTGAACATGGGCGATGCCGATCTGGCCAACGACAATGTCGATGGCAAGAACCCCTTGTCCGATGTCCGCGTGCGTCAGGCCATGTCCAAGGCGATCAACCGCGATGCGATCAAGCAAGTCGTGATGCGCGGCCAATCGGCACCGGCGGGCATGATCGCCCCGCCCTTCGTGAACGGCTGGGATGAGGGCATGGACAGCTCCTCGACCACTGACATCGAAGGCGCCAAGGCGCTGATGGCCGAGGCTGGATATCCGGACGGATTCACCATCCAGCTCGACTGCCCGAATGACCGCTACATCAATGATGAGGCGATCTGTCAGGCCGCCGTCGGGATGCTGGCGCAGATCGGGATCACTGTGAATCTGGATGCAAAACCCAAGGCGCAACACTTCCCGCTGATCAACAACCTGGAAACCGATTTCTACATGCTGGGCTGGGGTGTTCCGACCTATGACTCGGAATACATCTTCAACTTCCTAGCCCACACCAAGGGTGAGAAATATGGCTCGTGGAACGGTACCCGCTACAGCAACCCGGAACTGGATGCCAAGATCCAGGGTCTGGCGTCGGAAACCAACCTGCCCGAGCGTGACAAGCAGATCGCTGAAATCTGGCAGGTGGTTCAGGACGAACAGCTGTACATCCCGATCCACCACCAAGTGCTGAACTGGGGTATGAAGTCCAATGTCGGTACTGTGGTCGAGCCGGAAGACTCGCCCAAGATCAAGTACTTCACTCTGAACTAAGGCTTTCAGATCAGTGACTTGGCAGGGCGTGATCCTCGCGCCCTGCCTTTTGCGTTATCCTTCAACATCGCCCCTTTGCGGCAGACACAGTGAGATTTCGCCATGATCCTCAGACACAGCGCCATTGGTCTGGCTATGTTGATCGCCACCGGCACGCAGGCGGCCGAGTTCACATGGGCCTCGACCACCGATCCGCAGACGATGGACCCGCACGCCGTCAATTCGGCCCCGGTTCTCGGGTTTCTCAATAATGTCTACGAAGGGCTAGTGCGCCGCGACAAGGACATGCAGGTCGAACCGGCCCTTGCCGTTAGTTGGGAGAGCATAGGCGACGGCGAGGGCTGGCGATTCAAACTGCGTGAGGGCGTGACCTTTCATGACGGCAGTACATTTGATGCGCAGGACGTGTTGTTCAGCTATCAGCGTGCCTCGGGCGAGGCTGCAGACACCCGCAGCTGGTTTGCGCCAATCAGCGAAGTGATCGTGGTCGATGATTATACCGTCGATTTCATGACCACCGCGCCGAACCCGCTGTTTCCGTCCTCCATTGCCAACTGGATGATCATGGATCAGGGCTGGACCGAGGCGAATGATGCTACAGTCCCCGACAAGGAAACCGGCAACTATGCCACGCTCAACGCCAATGGCACCGGCGCGTTCAAGGTCACCGCGCGCGAGCCGGGTTTGCGGACTGTGTTAGAGCCGCATATCGGCTGGTGGGACGAGGCCGAACACAACATCACCAGCGCTGAGTTCAACCCGATCCAGAACCCCGCCACCGCCGTTGCCGCGCTGTTGTCGGGGGATGTGCACATGATCAACCCGGTGCCGATTCAGGATGTGGCGCGCCTGCAAGGCAACGGCGACGTGAACGTCATTCAGGGCATCGAAGCGCGCGTGATCATGCTGGGCTTTGATCATCAGGCCGAGGCGCTGAAATACACCAATGACGCGGGTGAACCGAACCCGTTCCGTGACCCGCGCGTGCGCAAGGCCGTGGCGCAAGCTGTGAATGTGGACGCCATTCTGGCCACCATCATGCGCGGCAATGCCGAGGCGGCTTCGCAACTGGTCAGTCCCGCCATGAGCGGCTACTCCGCCACCAACGCCGACCGCCCGGCCTTTGATGTCGAAGCCGCCAAGGCCCTGCTGGTCGAGGCGGGGTACGCGGATGGCTTTTCCTTCGGTCTGAAATGCCCCAATGACCGCTATCTGAATGATGAAGCTGTGTGTCAGGCCGTGGTCTCTATGCTGGCGCAAATCGGGCTTACCGCAGAACTGGATGCCATGCCGGTCCGCAACTATTGGCCCGAGCTGCGCGAAGGCAATTACGACATGTACCTGCTGGGCTGGAGCCCCGGTACGTTTGACGCCGAACACCCGGTGCGGTTCCTTGTGGCCACACCGAATGAGGAAAAGAAGCTGGGCAGCTGGAACTTCGGCGGCTTTTCAAACGCGCGCGTGGATGAGCTGTTGCCGATGGTTCAATCCGAACTGGATGAAACCAAACGGCAGGCCATGCTGGATGAGGTGGCGCAGATCATTCAGGACGAACAGGTCTATGTCCCGATGTACGTGCAGCCCCTTGTCTGGGGTACGCGCAGCAATGTCGACCTGACACAACGGCCGGACAACTTCTTTCTGCTGCGCTGGGTGACGGTGAACTAACGGAACGTCGCGTCTGTCTGTTAGCGATAGCTTGACCATCTGGTCAAAGCCAGCCTAGAGAGACCGATCAACGAGGGAAACGAATGTTCGCATATATCGTCCGAAGGATGTTCCAATCCGTGATCGTGCTGCTGGTCGTGGGTCTGGTGGCCTTTTCGATGTTCCGCTTTGTCGGTGATCCGATCGACAACATGCTGGGGCAGGAACGCACACAGGCCGACATTGATCGGCTGCGCACCGAACTGGGATTGGATCAACCCTTTCCAGTGCAGTATTTCAAGTTCCTCAAAGGCGCGGTTCAGGGCGATTTTGGCGTCTCGTACCGTCAGGGGCGGCCCGTCTCGACGATCCTGATCGAACGTGCGCCTGCCACGCTCGAGCTGGCCTTTGTTTCGGGCTTTCTGGCCATCACCATGGGCATTGCGCTGGGCGTGTTTACGGCGATCCGACGACAAGGGATCGCCGCGAATGTGATCATGACCGTGTCGCTGCTAGGGGTGTCGCTGCCGACCTTCCTGATCGGGATTTTGCTGATCTATGTGTTTTCCATCGAATTGGGTTGGCTACCCAGCTTTGGCCGAGGGGAGACGGTGAAGATCGGCAACTGGTCCACCGGGTTCCTGACGGCATCGGGGCTGAAGGCGCTGATCCTGCCGGCGATCACACTGGGTCTGTATCAGATGACGCTGATCATGCGGTTGGTGCGGTCAGAAATGCTCGAAGTGATGCGCGCCGACTATGTCCGCTTTGCCCGCGCCCGAGGGCTGTCGGACCGGGTGATCAATTTCCGCCACGCCCTGAAAAACACACTGGTGCCGGTGATTACGATCACCGGTCTGCAATTGGGCTCGATCATCGCCTTCGCCATCATCACCGAGACGGTGTTCCAGTGGCCCGGCGTCGGTCTGCTGTTCATCAACGCGATCCAGTTTGTTGATATCCCCGTCATGGCCGCTTATCTGATGCTGATCTCGGTCATGTTCGTGACGATCAACCTGATTGTCGATCTGCTTTACTATGCCATTGACCCGCGCATGCGTGTCGACGCGAGGGCCACATGACCGATACTATCGAAACCCCGCCGTCCGCGCCCAAATCGCGTTTCGCCAAGTTCTGGGACAGCGATTTTGCGTGGTCGTTCCGGCATTCTCCGGTGGCCATGGTGGCATCGCTTGTGGTGGTTATCCTTGTGCTGGCCGCCATCTTTGCCCCGCTGATCGCGCCCTATAATCCGTTCGACCCGGCGACGCTGAACCTGATGAACGGGTTTACGCCTCCCGGCACGCCGAACGCCTTCACGCAGGAAACCTTCTTGCTGGGCACAGACGATCAGGGCCGCGACGTGTTCTCGACCATCCTGTATGGCTTGCGCATTTCACTGTTCGTGGGGGCCTCAGCGGTGTTGCTGGCGATGATCATCGGGGTGATCCTTGGCCTCATGGCCGCCTATTATGGTGGTTGGATTGAGACCCTAATCATGCGGATTGCCGATGTGCAGCTGACCTTTCCGGCCATACTGGTCGCCATGCTGATCTTCGGCATCGCCAAGGGGGTGACGCCGCCGGAATACCGCAATGCGATGGCAATTTATGTGTTGATCATCGCGATTGCCCTGTCCGACTGGGTGCAGTTCGCCCGTGTCGTGCGCGGTGCGGCACTGGTGGAAAAGAACAAAGAATACGTTCAGGCCGCTCGTCTGATCGGACGCGGGTCTATCCCGATAATGTTCCGTCACATCCTGCCCAACGTGCTCAGCCCGGTTCTGGTGATCGCCACCATTTCCTTGGCGCTGGCGATCATTGCTGAGGCGACGTTGAGTTTCCTCGGCGTCGGGGCGCCTCCGACCCAACCTTCGCTGGGCACGCTGATCCGCATCGGGCAGGGCTTCCTGTTCTCGGGCGAGTGGTGGATCCTGTTCTTCCCGGCCTGCACCCTTCTGGCGCTGGCCCTGTCTGTGAACCTGCTGGGCGACTGGCTGCGCGATGCGCTGAACCCCAAGCTGCGGTGATTTCATGAGCCTTCTGACGATCAATGACCTAACGGTCGAATTCCCGACCCGCCGCAAACTGTTCACCGCTGTGGACCATGTGGACCTGTCGGTGGAACCCGGCGAAATCCACGGGCTGGTGGGTGAATCCGGCGCCGGCAAATCCACCATCGGTTCCGCCATCATGGGGCTGCTGGACCGCCCCGGCCGCATTGCCAGCGGCACCATCCGGCTGAGCGGCGATCAGATCAGCGGACTCGACGCCGAGGCGATGCGCGGTCTGCGCGGCAAGAAGATCTCGATGATCTTTCAGGACCCGCTGACCTCGCTGAACCCTCTGTTCACCGTGCGTGAGCAGTTGGTTGAGACGATTCAAGCCCATCTGGGCGGGTCCGAGGCCGAGGCCAGCAAGCGTGCGCGTGACCTGATCGACCGCGTCGGCATCCCCGATCCGGACACGAGGCTGGACCAATACCCGCACCAATTCTCGGGCGGGATGCGGCAGCGTGTGGTGATTGCGCTGGCGCTGTGTACCGAACCGGACGTGATCATCGCGGATGAGCCGACCACGGCGCTGGATGTCTCGGTGCAGGCGCAGATTCTGGACCTGATCAAGGAGTTGGCGCGCGAACGGCAGGTGGGCGTCATTCTGATCACCCACGATATGGGGGTGATCGCCGATACCACCGACAAGGTGACGGTGATGTATGCGGGCAAGGTGGTGGAAACCGGCCCCACGTCTCAGGTCATGGGCCAGCCCAGCCACGAATACACCAAGTCCCTGATCGCCGCCGTTCCGCGCCCGACGTTGAAGCTGCACCGCTTTCCGCAGATCAGCTATGGCGGGCGCGAAACGCGGTTTGCCATCGAGGACATGGCCCGCCATTGGCCCAAGGTGGACAACGACACCACCAAACCGGTGTTCGAGATTCGCAACCTGACCAAGAAGTTCCTGCAGCGCAAAGGTTTGCTGCCCTGGGATCGCACTTATTTCACCGCTGTGGATGATGTCAGCTTTGACATCCGTGCGGGTGAAGTGTTCGGCGTGGTGGGCGAGTCCGGCTCGGGCAAGTCCACCGTCGCGCGAATGATCGCCGGGCTTTACCCGGTGGACGGTGGAACCATCACATTTGAGGGGCAGGTGGTCAGCGATCTGAACAACAAGGCTGCGCTGGATGCCTATCGCAAGAACATCCAGATGATCTTTCAGGACCCGTATTCCTCGCTCAATCCCCGGATGCGGGTGGACGATATCGTGGCCGAACCGATCCGCCATCACCGGCTGATGGACGGCGCAGATATCAAGCGCCGTGTGGATGAACTGCTGGATCAGGTCGGACTGGGCCATGAGGCCGGGTTGAAATACCCGCATGAATTCTCGGGCGGTCAACGTCAGCGAATTTCCATCGCCCGCGCACTGGCCACGCAGCCGCGTTTCCTGATCTGTGACGAACCGACCAGCGCGCTGGATGTGTCCATTCAGGCGCAGATCCTGAACATACTGAAGGACCTGCAAGAGCATCTAGGCCTGACCCTGCTGTTCATCAGCCATGACCTGCCCGTGGTGCGCCAGATGTGCGACCGGGTTGCGGTGATGAAACAGGGCAAGGTGGTCGAGTTGC
Organism: Ruegeria arenilitoris; assembly: GCF_013032445.1. Classification (GTDB taxonomy): domain Bacteria; phylum Pseudomonadota; class Alphaproteobacteria; order Rhodobacterales; family Rhodobacteraceae; genus Ruegeria; species Ruegeria arenilitoris_F. Next base: position 15,918 of record NZ_WQCA01000012.1, read on the forward strand.
AGGAGACCAACGCGTTGTTCGCCAACCCCCAGACCGACTATGCCAGCGAATTGCTGCGGCTGATGCCGAGGCTGGACGATCTGTCGACCGAAGGTCTCAGCGCCGAAGTCTGACGCCCTATTTCGGGCATATGGGCGTACATAAACATTAATTTCTCCAGGCATTGCAGACTCAGGTGGGTTTGGTGTGCTAGGTCTGACTCTGAAGTATGGGGGCTTCAGAGGGGCGATATGTCTCAGGACCTGAGGGACTGGCTAGGCGCGCTTGGACTTTCCGAATACGCGCAAGCCTTTTTGGATAACAAGATTGATTTCGCAATTCTGCCCGATCTGACGGGCGAAGACCTGATCGAAATCGGAGTGACCGCCGTCGGAGATCGCCGCAGGCTGCTGCGCGCGATATCTGAACTTGAGACGGTTGAAGCCGTTCAACCGTACGAACCAGAAGCACCGCTGGAGCCTGCCAAGCGGCAGGTGACTGTGATGTTTGCCGATCTTAGCGGCTTTACTCGCCTGACCAGCGAGCTGGACGCTGAGGACATGCACGCGCTGCTGAACGCTTTTTTTTCCAAAGTCGATCACGTGGTCGAGAAATTCGGCGGCCGGATCGACAAGCATATCGGCGACGCAGTCATGGCCGTGTTCGGCGCGCCGATTTCTCACACCAATGACACCGAGCGAGCGGCGCGGGCAGCGCTGGAAATTCACGCGGTTCTGCCCAGCCTGAACCCGCCGGTTTCCTGCCATATCGGCATCGCCTCGGGTCAGGTGATCGCCAGCAACACCGGCAGTCAGGCGCATACGGAATACACGGTGACTGGCGACGGCGTGAACCTAGCCTCGCGTATCACCGACATGGCCGTGCCGGGCGAAACCTTTGTTTCACATGACATTCAGCGTGCGTTAGGGCCGCTTTTCGTCGGTGAGTCCATGGGCAAGAAGGATATCAAGGGGCTGAACGCACCCATCGAGCTGTGGCGTTTGGATCGTTTGGCACGCAACATCCGGTCGCGCCGGCACCGCTTTGTTGGACGCGAGCGTGAGTTGTCTCTGTTTTCAGCCACGTTCGACCGTTGCCAGCAGCATGGCAAGGGCGAGGTTCATATCGTTCTGGGTGAACCCGGGATTGGCAAGACCCACCTATCCGAACAAGTGGCCGAGATGGCCGATGCACTGAATTACTCGATCCACAACGGCGTCGTGATGGATTTTGGTGCGCGTGAGGGGCACTCGGCCATTCAATCTATTGCCCGCAGTATTCTGGGCCTTGAGGCTGCGGATGACGCCACCACTGGCGCGGCGATGGCGCAGGAGGCGGTGGCCAAGGGCTGGGTATCGCCTTCAAATGCCACCCATTTGAACGCACTGCTGGAACTGGAGCAGGACCCGGGTCTGGCCGAGGTTTATGCAGTGATGGACAACGCCACCCGCCTGCGGGGTCGGCGGCAGGTTATTGATGAGTTGATCGCCGCACGCAGCCGTGAAGCGCCGATGCTGATCCAGATCGAGGATATCCACTGGGCCGCGCCGGATATCCTGACGGCCTGCGCCCATATCGCCGCCACCACGCGAGATTTACCCTGCGTCTTGCTGATGACCAGCCGCGTCGAAGGCGACCCAATCAATCGCGAATGGCAGATGAGCACGGACGGCGCGCTGATTTCAAAACTGGAACTGGCGCCAATGGGCGAGGCTCAAGCCCGGCAACTGGTCGAAGAATTCACCGGTATCGATCCCGAGCTTCTGGATGCATGTGTGCAACGCGCCGGGGGTAACCCGCTGTTTTTGGAGCAGTTACTACGCAATATCGATGTACTGAAACGCGAATCCGTGCCCGGCAGCATCCAGGGGATTGTGCAGTCGCGGCTGGATGCGCTGGATCGGTCCAGTCGGGCCGCAATTCAGGCGGCCTCGGTGCTGGGGCAGCGGTTCTCGCCCGAGGTGCTGAACTTTGTTCTGGGTGAAGGGCATCTGGATACTTCGACGCTGATCCGCTCGGCCCTGATCCGCGAGGCCGGGACTGATCTGATGTTTGCCCACGCACTGATCCGCGACGGGTCTTATGCAACGCTGGTCAAGTCGGAGCGTGCAAGGCTGCATCGTCAGGCTGCGAAATGGTTCGAAGATCGTGACGCCACCTTGCGGGCGCAGCATCTGGATCGGGCAGGCGCAACCAATGCTGCGCAGGCCTATCTGGATGCAGCCGAGAACTTGATCCAGGCCTTTCAGTTCGACGATGCCAGCCCGCTGATCGAGCGAGCGCTGGAACTGCCCGCGCCGTCCGGGGTGCGGTTTGATCTGTACTGTGCGCGGGGTGAGACGCACCGATTGCAGGGGTTATCGGATGACGCCCTGCGCGAATTCAAAGAGGCCGCAGATCTGGCCGAGACCGATGAGCAGGTTAGCCGGGCCCATATCGGGTTGGCGCAGGCGGCACGGCAGGCCAGCCTGTACAAAGACGCACTGCAAAGCCTCGACACTGCCGAGATCGCCGCAGAGCGGTGTGGGTCTGAGCGGGACATCGCTCAAATCAATTACGTGCGCGGCAACGTCTATTTCCCGCTGGGCCGGGTCGAAGACGCGCTTCGAAGCAATGAAAAGGCTCTAACACTGGCCAGAAAGCTGGAATCCGCCCGGTTGGAGGTTGGCGCGCTTAGCGGGTTTGGCGATGCTAATTTCATGAACGCAACAATGCAGACCGCCGCCGGGTTCTATACTCAGGCAGTTGAACGGGCGCGTGAAAAGGGGCTGGTGCGAGACTTGGCCGCGAACCTGCACAACCTCAGCGTAGCACGCAGCTATACCGGCGATGTGGCGCAGGGTAAGCGGGACGCGCAGGAAGCCATAGAGGTTTCCCAGAAGTACTTTGCCTTTGTCCCGGAATGCGTGGCGCAGACCTGTCTGGGCGTGGCGCATACGTTTCTGGGCGAACTGGATCAGGCGCTTGAGACCTTCACAGTCTCAGCCGAGATCGCCAACCGCGTCGGGGCTAAACGGCTTGAGGCGCAGGCGCTGGAGCATTTGGCCCGTACACAGGTCTATGCAGGGCGGTTGGATCAGGCGCGTGAGACAGGCGAGCATGCCGTTGAGATCGCCTTGGAACACGGTCGCAACTTCGTCGGGCCAAAGGCACTGTCAGCGCTCGCCATGGCGGAAACAGATCCTAATAAGCAGGATCAACACCTGAAACTGGGCGCTCAGATCATCGCCGAGGGCTGCGTGGGCCATAGCCATCTGCATTTCTATCCTGATGCCAGCGCTGTCATGTTGGCGCGGCAGGAATGGGACAGGGCAACGGAATACGCGGATGCGCTGGCCAAATTCACCGCTGAAGAACCCCTGCCAATGGTTGATCTGTCGATTCATCACGCAAAGGTTCTGGCCGCGTGCGGCGGCTGGGGTATTCCGATGTCCGCGCATGAGGACTTTGACGCGCTGGACACACGGTTCGCCGAGATGGGCGTTACGCAGTCTCTGGTCGGCAACTGGACCACGCATGAGAGGAGCTGAATGAGCATCGAAAAGAAGGTTTGGTGGATTTCCGGTGCCCTGACCTTTGGTCTGGCGGTGCTGCTCTTCAGGCTTCTGGTCGCGCTGAATCATTTCGAAGGCGACCCGACGCAGCTACCGGATCAGGCTTCGGTCGATGGTTACCTGCAAAAGCTGGGAAATGCGCCCGAATACCGAGTGAAGACCGGGATTTTCATCAAATCCTTCAGCTTTGTCGGTGCCAGCGACGTGCACGTCAGCGGCTATATCTGGCAGCACTACGAAGACGGTCGTCATGACGCGATCAAACCCGCCGAAGGCGAGGTCGGATTCATCCTGCCCGAAGCCACCGATGCCGCGAGTGGCCTGATCGAAGAGGTCTATCGCATGGAACAGGACGGATCAGAATTGATCGGATGGTATTTCGAACAAACCCTGCGGCAGAGCTTTGACTACACCAGCTATCCGTTCGACCACAAAACTGTCTGGGTCCGGTTCTGGCCCGGTGAGTTCGACGTGAATGTTGCTCTAATTCCTGATTTTTCGGCCTACCCTGCCACCGGACCCGAGGACATATTTGGCATCGACCCCCGTATCGTCATGGGCACATGGGAGCGGGAGAATACCTATTTCGACTATCGTCTGTCCGACCTGGATACCACGCTGGGCATCGGCGAAAACGAGTTCCAGACCAACCTGCCGGAACTTCACTATAACTTCGTCATCAAGCGGAACTTTGGGAATGCTTTCATTGTCCACATGATCCCGTTGATTGTTGTGACGATGCTGCTGTTCGGCGCAGTGATGACCGTGACCCGCCGCCCCAATCTGGTGGAACGGCACGATTTCAGCACCTCCAGCGTGATCGGCACGTGCTCGGTTCTGTTCTTCGTAATCCTGCTGGCCCATGTCCAACTGCGCGAAGGCTTTGCCGGATCGCCGGTGATCTACATGGAATCGTTCTTTTTCCTGATGTATTTCCTGCTGCTGGCTGTCTCGATCAACACCTACCTGTTCGCGTCCGAGGCGGTGCCCTCGCTGCGGTTCATCCACTTCAAGGACAACCTGTTCCCAAAGGCCGCGTTTTGGCCTTTTGTCCTGCTGTGTATGGTGGCGATCACGGCCTATAACCTCAGCCTCAAGGCCGACCCCGAGGATGAGACCGTGATCGAGATGCAAAATTAGGCCGGAGGCTGGTAGCCCGGTTTGGGCGTGCCTGTGGCCATATCCAACGTGTATTCCGCAACAATCCCTGATGTGCCCTCTTCCCATTGATCCAGATACTTGGTGGGATGCGCAATCACATAGGTATAGGCAGGTTTTTTCACGCCGTTGATCAGCACATTGATCCGTTTGCGTACATAGACATTCTCGGGAGAACCGGGGCCGTGATAGCCTTCCAGTTTGTCCAGCTCCTTCATCCCGCTGGATGAGACGCGATAGACCTCGCCTTTCACGGCTTTGCCGCGGCCTTTCTGGTCGACCAGCGTGGCCATGCGGTGCAGGAAGCCGCAGTTCGGGTTGTCGCAATGCGGCTCGTTCGGGACGATCAGAGGCATCCGCTGCCGGGTTATGGCCTCGCCTACGAAATCATCCAGCACCTCGGTATGGGCATCGTGGTTCGGGAACCCTTTCTTGAGCGAACCGTAGGTGAAGTAGAGATAGGTCTTTTCCCGATCCTCAATCAGATCGTTTTCGTCCTCTTCCTTTAGTTCGGTCAGGGTATGGGTGTTGGCCCATTCGTCCAGCATCTCAACGATCTCTTCGGCCAGTTTGATGCCCTTGGTGTTGTTGGGGTTCTGCAGGAAGTGGATGCAGGAACTGGCGTCGATCCCGTCTGCCCCCAGCAGGACTTCCACCATCTCGACCGAGTTGTTCATCACCGCCACATGCAGGCTGGTAAAGCCGTGGTCATTCGAGGCGTTGACGTTGATGCCGCGATCAATCAGGGCTTGCGCCGCTTCAAGGTCGGGTTTGCCTTGGTCTACCCCGCTCTCTTTCATCTCACCTTCGCCGCCTGCTGCGTAATGCAGCAACGTGTCGCCATTGTTGTCGTCAACGATATCGATCCCGGCCATGCCGTTGTCGATAGCCTGGAACACGCGTTCCCATTGCGTGAAACTGTCCGAGGCGGCGGCTTCTTGCGCCCATTTGCAAATATTGTGTTCCTGATCGGCCAGTTCCTCGAAGGCTTCGTCCAGCACCTCTATGATCTGATCCGGGGTCGCCATCATGCCGATCCCCATCATGCCGTTCGACAGCCGCCCCTTGCGCGGGCCAACCAGATCGATGCCCAGATCGCGCAGCTTTTCCACGTTCCGCTGGGTGGTGACGTTATTCCACATGTTGGTGTTGCAGGCCGGGCAGAGGATTGCTGGCTTGTTGCGGTACTGCCACGCCACAAAGACCGAGGTCAGCAGGTTGTCGGCAATCCCGTTGGCGATCTTGCCCATCGTGTTGCAGGTCACCGGTGCCACGATTACGCAGTCCGCCCAATCGCACAGCGCCAGATGTGAGGCGCGTAAGGGCATTCCGAATTCGGTATACCGAAAATTCCACTCGTCATCGTCGCGGTAATAGTCGTGATGCGAGATGTAGTCGTCGATCTTCTTGGGCCGGGTCTTTTTGATATTCCCGGTTTCTTCCTCGACTTCGATATCGCGAAAGAACTTCTCGGCCGAGACAGAGGGGATGAGCTTGACGTTGTGACCCGCAGCGGTGATCCGCTTGACCAGATCCGGCACCTTATCTGCTGCTGAGGATCCGCAGGCGCAAAGCAGCACATTACGTTTTTCACTTGGGGCGTCGGTCAGGCCGCCTTTGGGGTAACCGAAGATGTTTTTGTCGAGGCTGGGGGACTCATGGCGCAGCAAGACCGGCAGTCCAGCCTCTTTCACGCGCATCTGAAAACTGCCGTCCAACACAGCGTCGACAATGTCTTGCCGTCTTCCCATGCATTCGCCCTGGAAAAACAGGTAAGGCGGCTTTTCTTTGCCGGTCATCACCGTCAGCTGCCGCCGCATCTTCATCACATTCGCCCCGTGGCCTTCGATATCGATCAAGCGCGCTGTGGTGATGCCGATGTTGCCCAGCATACTGCGCAGCATATAGGACCACGGGTCTTCGTCCGCATAGAACAGCACGATCTCGTTTTTCAGAACAATGCGGGCGACGTCGGTCGGATCTTCGGGCGGCTCCTGTTCTTCGATCACCAGCATTGCCGGGCTTTGGACGTCACGCAGACCACGGAATATGTGACCGCGCGGCGCCTGCCAGACCTGCGAGGTGGCCGGGCTCATATCCACCACGGTCACAATATCAGTTTGCTCATCGTAAGCGATGCAAAGGCACCAGAACTCTTCTAGCAGTGCGGTCTCGCGATACACGTTCTCGGGCGGACGGATGACTTCGAACCCCAGAACGCGGTTGAAGTCGATATTGATCATCAAATGGCGATCCTGCTTCACATTCAGGCTGTGAAGTTGATCGCGGAACCAGTCCTGGGGGGATTGGGCGCCTCCCCCCTTGCGCTTCGCGTAGCTGTGGAAGGTACTGCCCAGATGTACATCGGGGGATTGGCTGAGATAGCGCTGTGCCAGCGCGTGCATCTCTTTTGCGGTCGACACCCGGCGGACCGCTTCGGTGAAATCGGTTTGGGTCGCGATCAGCAGCTTGTCTTCATCGACTTGCGCATCGCCCAGAATTGCAAGGCTTTCGGCCAGCACCCCAAGTGAGTTCATGTTCGGACTTGCCCGCCGGAACAGGTTGCGCCGTTTCTTGGGGTCTTTGGCCAGATACCGAGTGCTGTCGACATAGTTGCAGTCCTGCTGCAACGTTTGCAGGTTGGTCTTGACCGCCTCGCGTGCCGAGAACCGCAGGATGCCCCGTGACCGCATCGAGGTTCCGTCACGATCCGACATTCCGGCCCAGATGCGATCCACAGTGGTGACCCACAGCTTGCCGTATTTCTCGGGGTGCACATCCATCATATGCACCAGTCCGGTGCTGGGGTTGCATTTGGCAATGATAGCAAAATGTCCGCCCGGCATGTTTTCCTTGCCATGGGCGACGCCAACCTGAAAATTGGCCACCAGAATGTCGTTGTTACCGCCCAGACGGTTGGACTCGTCGATCGCTTCTAGCAGCAGCTCAACCGAAGTTGTCGCCTCATCCATGAAATAGGCCTGAACCTGCACTTTTTCACGCAACCCCTGCGTTTGAATGAATGTACAGGCAACGTCATAGAGTTCACCCAGCGAGATGCCGTCATTCACCACGAACGACGTTGGCAGACCACATTCGCGGAAAATGTCGTTCACCTCGCAGCTGAACCCAAGCGCCGACATGCTGAGCGCCGCCGCAGTGACGCTGCAGCAGTTGATGGGTTGCTGGAAATTCTGCAGGTGCACGCTGACCAGATCGCCGAACAACGTGTCGTAGCAGGCCTCGCGGATCTTGGTCGGAATTTCGAACCAGTTATTGCTGGAGAGATAGGCCAGTTTGGTGCCGGGCGTGGCCAGCGCCTCCAAGCTTACCGGGATGTCAAAAATCTCAAGATGTTCTTCGTAGAAGTAATCGCCCGTGTCCGCAGTGGCCAGCACCGTACCGTCCTGCCGCAGCTGTACCTCACCCCCAAGCACTACATACATACCCTGCGGGGGCAGAACGGTTTCCTCCATCACTTCAAAGCACTCAAAATGTGGCCTGATGATTGATGGATCATCCGCTGGCAGGATTTCCTGTATCAATGACCATTCGGGTTCGGTTGGTGTGACGGAAATGGTGTTTTCAATTGGGTCCTTAGGCACGTCTGTTCTCCCCTGAACTTTGCCGTGAAACACATCAAAGAACCAACGCGGTATTTGGTGCCTGAGTCTGGCTGCAGCGGTCACACGAAATTTCTTGACCTACCCGACGGGGCATTCTGCGCTGGCCGGGCCGTCAGATCGCTGGCATTTGCGCGAACAAAATAGCCCAATTGGTCATACCGTATCGCGTTTAGATACAAAAATCACGGATGTTCTTGATTTGACTGCACGAATTAACAAAGGCCAAACCTCAACGTTTTTCTAAGCTTTAGTGTCAGATTTCTGACAGCGCCCTCATCATAGGGAAAAGCTATAGTATCTGGAAAAAACGGACTCATGCAAATAGCTGTTGCCTATGCCAATTCCGTGAACAAGGCCGCTAATCATGTCTTCCTTTCCCCGCCCCGAACTCGGAGAGCCCTACCTGCTGACGCCAGGGCCGCTGACGACTTCGTATTCCGTGAAACAGGCGATGCTGTGCGACTGGGGCAGCTGGGATGGCGATTTTCGCGCAATGACGGCCGAGTTGCGTTCGCGGCTTCTGGATCTGCTGGGCGCCGGTAAAGAAGACTATGACTGCGTGCCCATGCAAGGGTCGGGCACCTTCGCGGTCGAGGCGATGCTGAACTCGATGATCCCACCCGACGGCAAGGCACTGGTGCTGGCCAATGGCGCCTATGGCAAACGCGCGGCGCAGACGCTGGCCTATACCGGGCGCGGACATGTGGTGCTGGACAAGGGTGACTACCTGCCGCCCCTAGGGGCCGAGGTGGCGCAGATACTGGCCGATGATCCGGCGATCACCCATGTGGTTGCGATCCACTGTGAAACCAGCTCGGGCATCCTGAACCCGCTGCATGAGATTTCTCAGGCCACGGCGGCGGCGGGACGCAAGCTGCTGATCGACAGCATGTCGGCCTTTGGTGCGATCCCGCTGCAACCAAGTGAGTACTCGTTCGAGGCGCTGGTCTCTTCGGCCAACAAATGCATCGAAGGCGTGCCGGGCTTTGGCTTTGTTCTGGCCCGCAAGTCGGCGCTGGCCGAAGCGAAAGGCAACTGCCCCTCGCTCAGCCTGGACCTGTACGCGCAATGGGACGCGATGGAGAAAACCGGCCAGTGGCGCTTTACCCCGCCGACCCATGTGGTTGCGGCCTTTCTGCAGGCGCTGACCGAACATGCCGCCGAAGGTGGCGTGGCTGGGCGCGGTGCCCGCTATAAGCGCAACCGCGATGTCATGGTGTCGGGGAGGCGTGATCTGGGGTTTGAGACCCTGCTGTCGGATGAATGGCTGTCGCCGATCATCGTCACCTTCTTCTGCCCGGCAGACCCGAATTTTGACTTTGGGCGGTTCTACGATCTGATGCAAGATCAAGGCTTTATCATCTATCCCGGCAAACTGACCGTGGTCGAGAGCTTCCGGGTCGGTTGCATCGGTCGCATGGACGCGGACGTGATGCGCGCCGTGGTCGCCGCTGCGAAACAGGCCTTGGTCGAGATGAATGTCGCCAGTGCCGCCCCGCCGGCCGAGGCGGTCGCTTCGCGCATGGCGCAGATCGCTTAATGCATTTTGACGAAAATATCGTCAAAATGACGTAACTTTCGGCGTTTTCGTCAAGATACCCCCTGCGGATCGAACAGCCCGCGCTTCATACTTTCAATAAACGAAAGAGGAGGCGCGTTTTGAGCTGGAATATTTGTGTCATAGGGGCAGGCAAGATCGGTCAGATGATCGCCAGCCTGCTGCAAGCATCCCCCAACTACTCGGTCACCGTGGCGGATCGCGATCTGGCCGCTCTGTCGGTGCTGAACAAGCAGGGGATTGCAACTCGGCAAATTGATGTGGGGGATGAGGCGCAACTGGCGCAGGGGCTGGCCGAGTTCGATGCCGTGATCTCGGCGGCTCCGTTCTTTCTGACGCCCAAGATTGCCAAGGCCGCCAAGACAGCAGGCGCACATTACTTCGACCTGACCGAAGATGTCGCCGCCACCAATGCGGTGCGTGAACTGGCCGAGGACAGCAAAACCGCCTTCATGCCGCAATGCGGTCTGGCGCCGGGCTTTGTCGGCATTGCCGGGGCTGCACTAGCGTCCGAGTTTGACGATCTCGACAGCTTGCATATGCGGGTGGGGGCCTTGCCGCTCTATCCGACCAACGCGCTGAAATACAATCTGACATGGTCCACCGACGGGCTGATCAACGAGTATTGCAACCCCTGCGATGCCATCGTGAACGGCGAGCGGGTGAAAACCGCACCTCTGGAAGACTACGAGGTGCTGGGCCATGACGGGGTGGAGTATGAGTGTTTCAACACCTCGGGCGGGCTGGGCACCTTGCCGGAAACTCTGGAAGGCAAGGCGCGGGCAGTGTCGTACCGCTCAATCCGCTATCCCGGCCATTGCGATATCCTGAAGCTGCTGCTCAAGGATCTGGGGCTGGAGCGCCGCCGTGATCTGCTGAAAGACATCTTTGAAACTGCCCTGCCGCGCACGGATCAGGATGTGGTTCTGGTTTATTGCACCGCCAAAGGCATGATCGACGGGGCCCTGCGCGAGAAATCCCTGATCAACAAAAGCTTTGCCCGCACCATCAACGGGCAGGTCTGGAGCGCCATTCAGGTGACTACCGCCGCGGGCGTTCTGGGCGTGGTTGATCTGATGCGCACGGGGGCTTTGCCCAGCACAGGGTTTGTCCGGCAGGAGCAGGTGAACTTGCCCGACTTCCTCAACACCGAATTTGGCCGGCTCTATCGCGCCGGTGACGTCACCCAACAGAATAAAGCGGCCTGAGATATGAAAGACATCGTAATGACAGCCCAAACCACTCTCGCAAATCTGGACCTGACCGAGGCGGAGCTGACCGGCGGTACGCTGGCCGTGCGGTCTCCCATCGACGGCAACCTGCTGGCTGAAGTGCATGAGACGCCCGACGCCGACATGGATGCTGTCTTTGCCCGCTCCAAAGCGGCTTTTAAAGCATGGCGCACTGTACCGGCCCCGCGTCGGGGCGAACTGATCCGTCTGCTGGGCGAGGAACTGCGCGCCGCCAAGGATGATCTGGGCGCGCTGGTCAGCTGGGAGGCGGGCAAGATCACCTCGGAAGGCCTCGGCGAAGTTCAAGAGATGATAGACATCTGCGACTTTGCCGTGGGCCTGTCGCGGCAGCTGTATGGCCTGACAATTGCATCCGAACGCCCCGGCCACCGGATGATGGAGACCTGGCACCCGGCGGGGCCGGTTGGCGTGATTTCGGCCTTCAATTTCCCAGTTGCGGTCTGGTCGTGGAATGCGGCAATTGCGCTGGTCTGCGGGGACACGGTCATCTGGAAGCCGTCCGAGAAAACCCCGCTGACCGCGATGGCCTGCCAGAAGATCTTCGAACGCGCGTTGGCCCGGTTTGGCGATGCGCCCGAAGGCTTGTTGCAAACATTGATCGGTGGCGCCGCGCTGGGCGAGGCGTTGGTGGCCAGCGAGGATGTGCCGGTAATCTCGGCCACAGGTTCGACCCGCATGGGCCGCGCGGTTGCGCCCATCGTGGCACAGCGGTTCGGCAAGTGTATTCTGGAGCTGGGCGGCAACAACGCGATGATCGTTGGTCCCTCAGCCGATCTGGAAATGGCGGTGCGGGCGATTGTGTTCTCGGCCGTCGGCACCGCAGGCCAACGCTGCACCACGCTGCGCCGTCTGATCGTGCATAAATCGATCCGCGCGGAATTGGTGAGTCGTTTGAAAAAGGCTTATGCCGGTCTGCCCATCGGCAATCCACTGATCGAGGGTACGCTGATCGGCCCGCTGGTGGATGAAGCCTCGGGTGCGGCTATGACAGCGGCCCTGAAAGCGGCTGAAGCTGAGGGTGGTACCGTATTCGGCGGCAACCGGGTAACCGAAGGTGTGCCCGCCGGCGTCTACATGCAGCCTGCCATCGTCGAGATGCCTGGCCAGACCGCAACAGTGAAGACCGAGACCTTTGCCCCGATCCTCTACGTCATGGAATACAGTGATTTCGACGAAGCCATCGAGATTCAGAATGACGTGCCGCAGGGCCTGTCGTCTTGCGTGTTCACCCTGAATATGCGCGAGGCCGAGCAATTCCTGACCGCAGCCGGGTCCGATTGTGGCATTGCCAACGTTAATATCGGGCCTTCGGGGGCCGAGATCGGCGGTGCCTTTGGGGGCGAGAAGGAAACCGGTGGCGGGCGCGAAAGCGGATCGGACGCGTGGAAAGCCTATATGCGGCGCCAGACCAACACCGTGAACTACTCGGCCGAGTTGCCGCTGGCGCAAGGCGTCAAGTTCGACATCTGATCAAAGGGCCCGGCGGCAATACCGTCGCCGGGTCAATCCGCAAACAGGTAATCCAGCCGCATCACGGCTTGTGCCTTGTCCTGCGAGACACCCAAAAACTCGGCCAGGGCGGCCTCATTTTCGGCCCTCGGGTTGGTTTCCCGAATCCGCAAATAACCGTCAAAACCAGCCCCCCGGATCAGCTCGGATTCGTAGGACATCGAGTTGCGCAGCGTCGGCACAAGCCGCGCGACGGTTTCAGTGGGGCTGTTTTCTCCGGCCAGACCTACCCGGCGGGCGTGACCGATCAGGTAGTCGTCGGAATACTCACACTCGATCTCAAGAACATGGGTCTTGGCCTGATCGGCGCAGAAATCCTGAATGATGTCCAGATTGGCCGGATCGACGCAGATCACCAGCTTGTCGGTGCCGAAATGGTCGAACAACATCCTCACCACCGCGCGCCGGTGGCGCGAACGTTTCTGTAGCGTTGTCTCGATCCCGCCGAGATCGGGCAAGGGGGTGTTTTCTTCGTTGAACAGGTATTCGACGCAGGGAATATCCGTCTCGGAGGTGATCTGATCGACCAACCGCTTGGCCACATGCCATTTCTTACAGGCGATCAGGAAAACCTCACGCTCAGGGCCCAGCGTATTCCCAGCCTCCCAGAACCGTTGCCCGAACCGGCGGCCAACGCGGCCGCGCCCGGTCAGGAAACCATAGAGATTGCGGCCCTCATCCGAGATTTTGAACTCAACCTCTTCGCTTGCGTAAAGCGCGCCCAGCCGTTCTTTCAGTTCATGCGCTTCGGGGCTGATCTTGCGGGCGAACAGGTAATCCTGCCTCAGCAGCATGTCGTAATGGTCGTTGTAGAAGGTTACCGGCATTCCGTAATCCGAGAACATCAGAAAGGTCGGGGTGCGATTTTCAATCTCTTCCTTGGGGATCAGGTGGCGGACGAGGGTTTGAAAGAAAGTTTCATCCGGAATCCAGGTGGTCGAGAAAAAGCGTTTCACATCCGGGCGCTGTTGCAGAAAGTCGAGGATCATCTCGACCGTGCGGCGGCGCAGGCACCACCACTGGCTGCCGATCATGACCTGAATATCAGCCGGTATCTCGCGGGTCAGGCCAAAGCGTTTTTGCAGATCGTATGAGGTGTAGAACCGTTTGCTTTGGGTGCGTTCGTTGAAGAAGTGGCGATAGATCAACCGGTCGTCCTTCATGCCGGTCTTGATCCAGTTACTGGCAAAGAAATCGTGGCTTTCGATAAAATCCTTGTCGTTTTCGTCCAGGAACCAATGGGCGTATTCGGCCGTTTTGATCGCCATGCAATCGCCGGACAACATGTAGAAATGCGTGGCGCGGGGAAAGGCGTCGACGGCGGCCTGCAGCGCGTTCAGCGTTGCCTGAACCAATGACCACTCGCCCCAGCCGCATTTGATGCGCTTGGCGGCGAAGGTGACATTCGGGTTGTCCTTCAGGGCCGAGCGAATACGATCATAGGCCGCCGCATTGGCGCGCGCATCAAAGTGAATGGCCATGCAATCCCCTGCAGCAGTCAGTTGCCCTGCCTGGGCAATGATCGCCTCGGGGTCTTTGTGGCACAAAAGTATGTAGGCAATCTTTGCCATTTTCGCTCTGCTTGACCTGTTTCGGCTGGTATCCACCCGTGATACTGAGGATGAGCGATTGAATAAACAGAATATTTTTGGTTCTTTGGCTACAAAAGCAGGCGTGTTTAGTGAGTTCTGACCTGTTAAGGAGGCGCAGCAGATGGGTTTTCCCGGTACTTGGATGACCGAAAGCGAAAGTATGGTGTACCGTGTCGTGCCGAAATGTGCCTGCTCGACCATCGGGCAGATCATGTATTTCTCGGACCATGGGCGGTTCTTTGACGGCGATATCCACGACGCAAAAGACGGGTTGCACAAATGGGCGTTCGATCATAGCCAGGACCGTATCACGGGCAATATTCGCAATCATGGGTCTTATTCCTTTACCTGCGTACGCAATCCCTACACGCGGATTCTAAGTTCGTTCTTCGATAAGATCTGCGGCATTCAGCGGAACGGAAAACGCTATCGGGGCAATCTGGTTCCGACGTTGATCTACAATTACGGAATCGAAGTGGGTGGCGATGACGGCAAAGGTGAGTTCGACCAGATTGCCAGTTTCCGCCGCTTTCTATTATTCGCACGGGATACGATCCGCTGGCGCAGGCCGATGGATCCCGACATTCACTGGTCGGCGATGTCAGGCCATGTCTCGACCTTCATTGTAAACGGAGGGCGGTACGACCGGATTTTCTGGACCGAGAAGTTCAACGACGGGATGCAGGGTGTTCTGGACAATCTCGACACGCCGCACGCGATAAACTTGTCAGATATCCCCCGGTTCAACGAATCCGAGGGCCACGGTCCCAAGCGCGCCCATCCGGTCGAGGACTACTTCGACGATCTGTCGATGCATCTGGTTTATGAAATCTACAAACAGGATTTCGAGCTGTTCAAATACGATTTCGAAAACCCGTCAAACAAGATGCCGATTGGCGAAATTGATCTGGAGGAGGTCCACGCCAAACTCGGCGACTGACACTGCCTCAGAGCGCTCCCGCCCACCGTCAATGTCTCTGACAAGGCATCTCCTCTGGTTGGGCCCGGCGCCGCGCAAAGCGCGGCGCCGGGCCCAAAGCCGAACGCGGCATCGGCATAGCCGATGGTGCGCTTCGGGCGCGGGAGCCTTTCGAGGCTGGAAAGAACCGGTCCCGATCTGGAGCCGGTTCTTGTCGCTTAGACCTGACGCACAGCGCCTTTGGCGGCGCTGGTTGTCAGCTTGGCATAGGCCTTGAGCGCCGTGGATACCTTGCGCTTGCGCGGTTCGGCGGGTTCCCAGCCCTTTTCATCCTGTTCTTCCCGGCGCGCTGCCAGTTCTTCGTCGGACACGGCCAGATGGATGGAACGGTTAGGAATGTCGATCTCGATCTTGTCGCCCTGGCGCACCAGTCCGATTTCACCACCTTCGGCGGCCTCAGGCGAGACGTGGCCGATCGACAGGCCCGAGGTGCCGCCAGAGAAGCGGCCGTCAGTCAGCAAGGCACAAGCTTTGCCCAGGCCTTTGGATTTCAGATACGAGGTCGGATACAGCATCTCTTGCATCCCCGGCCCTCCGCGCGGGCCTTCATAGCGGATAACCACCACATCGCCGGCCTCTACTTTGCCGGTCAGGATGTCATTGACCGCCTGATCCTGGCTTTCGCAGACGTAAGCCGTGCCGGTGAAGGTCAGGCTGGCCGGATCGACGCCCGCGGTTTTCACGATGCAGCCGTCACGCGCGATGTTGCCGAACAGAACCGCCAGACCGCCATCCTGACTGAAGGCGTGTTCCTTGCTGCGGATCACACCGCCTTCCCGGTCGGTGTCCAGTTCCTTATAGCGGTTCGACTGGCTGAACGCCTGCGTGGTGCGCACGCCACCGGGGGCAGCCTTGAACAGTTCCTGCGCCTTCGGGTTGTTGGCGATCTTGATGTCCCAGTTGGCAATCGCCTCACCGATGGTGCCGGAGTGAACCGTGCTGCAATCTTCGTGCAGCAAACCGGCACGGCCAAGTTCACCGAGGATCGAAAAGATGCCGCCGGCACGGTGCACGTCCTCCATGTGCACGTTCTCGGTGTTGGGCGCAACTTTGCACAGACACGGCACCTTGCGGCTGAGGCGGTCCATGTCGGACATGGTGAAATGCACCTCGCCCTCATGCGCGATGGCCAACAGGTGCAGGACGGTGTTGGTTGACCCGCCCATGGCGATATCCAGGCTCATGGCGTTTTCAAACGCCTCAAAGGTGGCGATTTCACGCGGCAGGAAGCCCTTTTCGTTCAAGTCATAGTGGCGTTTGGTGATCTCAACGATGCGGCGACCGGCCTCAAGGAACAGTTCTTTGCGGTCTGCGTGCGTTGCCAGAGTTGAACCGTTGCCCGGCAGTGCCAGACCCAGCGCCTCGGCCAGACAGTTCATTGAGTTGGCGGTGAACATGCCAGAGCACGAACCACAGGTGGGGCAGGCGTTCTCTTCTATATGTTTCACCTGTTCATCGGTGTAATGATCGTCGGCGGCAGCGACCATCGCGTCGACGAGGTCGATTTTCTTGACGTCCAGATCCTCGATGTCGATCTTGCCGGCTTCCATCGGCCCGCCCGAGACAAAGATCGCCGGGATGTTCAGGCGCATCGCCGCCATCAACATGCCCGGTGTGATCTTGTCGCAGTTCGAGATGCAGACCATCGCGTCTGCGCAATGCGCGTTGACCATGTATTCCACAGAATCCGCGATCACCTCACGTGAGGGCAGTGAATACAGCATCCCGTCGTGGCCCATGGCGATGCCGTCATCCACAGCGATGGTGTTGAATTCCTTGGCCACACCACCTGCGGCCTCAACCTCGCGTGCAACCATCTGGCCCAGATCCTTCAGGTGCACGTGACCCGGCACGAACTGGGTGAACGAGTTGACGATGGCGATGATCGGCTTGCCGAAATCGCTTTCGGTCATGCCTGTGGCGCGCCACAGGCCACGGGCACCGGCCATGTTGCGGCCATGGGTGGAGGTTCTGGATCGGTACATTGGCATGATGCTGTTTCCCTTTTGCCCCGGTTGCGATATGCGGGGTGCGTACGTTATAGCGCACGTACCACATGTGCGCTATAACGCACAAGGGGATTCGAAAGACGATTGATATGGCACCGGACGATATAACGCTGAAACTACGGGATGTACGGGCGGCCTCGGGGCTGAGCCTGTCGAAGGTGGCCGAGATGACCGGCGTCAGCAAAGCCATGCTGGGCCAGATCGAGCGCGGCGAATCCAGCCCGACCATCGCGACGCTGTGGAAGATCGCCAAAGGGTTTCAGTTGCCGCTGAGCGCGCTAATCGGCTCGACGGCGTTGCGTGATACGGCAGCGCCGGACGTGTTCCGCACCGTGACCTTTCCCGGCAGCATTGAGGTCAAGATCGTCTTTCCCTTTGACCCCGCCCTGCGCGCCGAGACCTTCCACGTCGATCTAGCACCGAACCAGAGCCACGAATCCGCCGCCCATGCCACTGGCGTAACTGAAGAGGTCTTCGTCCTGAACGGATCGCTCGAGATTCTGCGGGACGGCAAATGGGTGCCGTTGCAGGCCGGGCAGGGGTTGCGGTTTGCAGCGGACTTGCCGCATGGCTATCGCGCCGGTGAACAGGGGGCCGCGTTTCTGAACATGCACCATTATGCGCAGCTTGATGCGTTGGCCGCGATCGGCTGAACACCAATCCAAAAAAGCCCGAGGGACAACATGGCCGCTTTTCTTGAAACTCTGACGCTGGCGGATGCCGTCGGCTCGTTCGGTGCGCTGGTTGTTGTGGCTGCGTATTTCGCCACTCAGATGCGGATGATGAATTCGGACGATCTGGCGTTTCCGGTGCTGAATTTGGCGGGGTCGATCCTGATCGTCTATTCATTGCTTCAGAACTTCAATCTGGCCTCAATGTTGATTGAATCCTTCTGGATTCTGATCAGCATGATCGGGATCGTTCAGTTTTTCCGCCTCAGACGCGCGCGCTAGGCGGACAACGCCCCTTCCAGCCTTGAACCCCAATGCGAGCGCGTATAGGGACAAAACAAGCTCGCTTAGGGGAGGCTTTGATGCAGGACGATCCGAAAACCCTCGTTTCAACCGAATGGCTTGCCGCCCATATCAAGGACCCGGATCTGCGGATTCTGGACGGGTCGTGGTATTTGCCGCAGCAGGGGCGCGACGCCAAGGCGGAATACGACGAGGCGCATATTCCCGGCGCCCGGTTCTTCGACATAGATGAGATTTCCGACAGGCGGTCTGATCTGCCGCATATGGCGCCTCCGGTCGAAAAGTTCATGTCGCGCTTGCGGGCGATGGGTGTGGGCGATGGCCATCAGGTCGTGGTCTATGACGGTGCCGGTCTGATGTCGGCCGCGCGGGTCTGGTGGCTGTTCCGGCTGATGGGGCAAGAAAACGTGGCCGTTCTGGACGGCGGTTTCCCCAAATGGCAGGCCGAGGGCCGCGAGATCGAGGATCTGCCGCCCGTTATCCGCGACCGTCACATGACGGTGCGCGTACAGAACCATCTGGTGCGCGACGTGACGCAGGTGTCGTCTGCTGCCAAGCTGGCCGATCACGAGATCATCGACGCCCGATCGGCAGCCCGGTTTGCCGGGGCCGAGGCGGAACCGCGCGAAGGATTGCGCTCGGGCCATATTCCGGGTTCGCGCAACGTGCCCTTTGGCACTCTGCTGAACAAAAACGGCACGATGAAATCGCCTGACGAATGCCGTGCCGTGTTCGAGACCGCAGGCGTGGACCTGTCGAAGCCCGCCATCACCTCTTGTGGGTCGGGCGTGACCGCTGCGATCCTTAGCCTAGCGTTGGAACGCTTGGGCAAGAAAGATCATTCGCTTTATGACGGCTCCTGGGCTGAATGGGGTGCTTTCCCGACCCTGCCCGTCGCAACCGGAGAGAACTGATGTTCGAAAACCTCAAACCGCAGCCCGCCGACAAGATCCTGGCGCTGATGCAGGCGTACCGCGAAGACCCGCGTGATCAGAAAATCGACCTGGGTGTTGGCGTCTACAAGAACGCCGAGGGCGTGACGCCCGTGATGCGCGCGGTTAAGGCCGCCGAAAAACGCATTCTCGAAGAGCAGGAAACCAAGGCCTATACCGGTCTGGCTGGTGACCCTGCCTATGCCGATGCAATGATCAGCCTGATCCTTGGCGACGCGGTGCCACGCGCGAACATTGCCGCCGTGGCGACCCCCGGCGGCACCGGCGCGTGTCGGCAAGCGTTCGAGATGATCCGCATGGCCAACCCGTCGGCACGCGTGTTCGTGTCGAACCCCACATGGCCGAACCATCTGTCGATCCTGAACTATCTGGGGATGGAGACGGTTCAGTACCGTTACTTCGATGGTGAGACCCGAGGCGTCGATTTCGACGGCATGGTCGCGGACCTGAAAACCGCCAAAGCGGGCGACGTGGTGCTGCTACACGGCTGCTGCCACAACCCGACCGGCGCCAACCTGAACTTGGTGCAGTGGCAAGAGGTTGTGAACATCATCAACGAGCTGGGCCTCGTGGCGATGATCGACATTGCCTATCAGGGTTTTGGCGACGGACTGGAAGAAGACGCGCAGGCGACCCGTCTGGTGGCCTCGTCAGTCAAACGCTGCCTGATCGCAGCGTCGTGCTCGAAGAACTTCGGCGTTTACCGTGAGCGCACCGGCCTGCTGATGGCGATCAGCGATGATGCGGCGCAAACGGCTCTGAATCAGGCGACGCTGGCGTTTCTGAACCGCCAGAACTATTCGTTCCCGCCGGACCATGGCGCGCGGGTTGTGACCACGATCCTGACCGACGACGCCCTGCGCGCCGACTGGGCGGCCGAGTTGGAAGAGGTCCGCCTGTCGATGCTGGGCCTGCGCCAGCAGCTGTCGGACGAGTTGCAGCGCCTGAGCGGGTCGGACCGTTTCAGCTTCATCGCCCAACACCGCGGCATGTTCTCGCGTCTGGGCGCGGCACCGGAGCTGGTCGAGAAACTGCGCGCAGATCACGGCATCTACATGGTCGGCGACAGCCGCCTGAACATCGCGGGCCTCAACGCCAACACCGTGCCTATCCTTGCTAAGGCGATTATTGACGTCGGCGTCTGAGCCAGCCATCTGCGAATGACAAAAGCCGCGCAGCACAGCGCGGCTTTTTTGTTTGCCCTGTTCAAAAGACCCCGCCGAAAAGAAAAAGCCGGGCGCGAACGCCCGGCCTTCGAGTGGTTATCTCAGGTCTTAGCCCTTGGAGAACTCGGGGTAAGCTTCCATACCCAGTTCTGCCATGTCGAGGCCGTTGATTTCGTCCTCTTCGCTGACACGGATGCCAAGGGTGGCTTTCAGGATGATCCACAGAACCAGAGCGCCGATAAAGGTGAAGACACCGTATGCGATGATACCGGTCAGCTGTGTGATCAGGTTTGCTTCGCCGTAGAAGATCACGGCGATGGTGCCCCAGATGCCTGCGAACAGGTGAACCGGGATCGCACCAACAACGTCGTCGATCTTGAACTTGTCCAGCATCGGAACCGCGAAGACCACGATGATACCGCCCACAGCACCGATCCACAGCGCACCGAACAGGGTCGGGGCCAGAGGTTCGGCAGTGATCGAAACCAGACCGGCCAGCGCGCCGTTCAGGACCATGGTAAGGTCAGGCTTCTTGTACAGAAGTTGGGTCAGGATCAGGGCTGCGATGGCACCCGAAGCTGCGGCCATGTTGGTGTTGGCAAAGATGCGCGAGACGTCCGATACATCACCCACGGTGCCCATCGCCAGTTGCGAGCCACCGTTGAAGCCGAACCAACCCAGCCACAGGATGAACGTACCCAGAGTTGCGAGTGCCAGGTTCGAACCGGGCATCGGGTGTACTTTGCCCTCTTTGGTGTACTTGCCGATACGCGGGCCAAGGATGATGACACCTGCCAGAGCAGCCCAGCCACCGACCGAGTGTACAACGGTCGAGCCGGCGAAGTCGGAAAAGCCCATGGCGTCCAGCCAGCCGCCGCCCCATTTCCACGAACCCGAAATCGGATACATGATACCGGTTAGTACGACGACAAAGATCAGGAAGGGCCACAGTTTGATACGTTCGGCCACGGCACCGGACACGATGGACGCGGTTGCCGCCACGAAGACCAGTTGGAAGAAGAAGTCCGAACCGATCGACGCGTAATCCAGCGCGGCGTCTGCGGGTGCAACACCCACTGCATCAAGCACGGTCGGGCCGCCAATGGCAAAGAAACCATTGAAGTCGCCCGGATACATCGTGTTGAAGCCAACCAGCCAGTACATGATTGCGGCAATGGAAAACAGCGCGATGTTCTTGATCATCTGCATGGCAACGTTCTTGGAACGCACCAGGCCGCCTTCCAGCATGGCAAAGCCTGCCGCCATGAAGAAGACGAGGAAACCTGCCATCAGGAACAGCAGCGTGGTAAAGATATACTGGGTGTGCAATGCGGCTTCGCCAGCGGCGGCCTCTTGCGCAAGACCCATCTGCGGCAGCGCGACAATCGCGGTGGCAGGGATGAGAGATTTCATCAGGTTCATTGTCAGTCCTCGAATGATAGTGAGTGGGCGCGCGTTACAGCGCCTCTTCGTTCGTTTCCCCGGTCCGCACGCGCAGGGCCTGCTCGACATCGAGAACGAAAATCTTGCCGTCGCCGATCTTGCCGGTTTTGGCGGTTTTGGTGATGGTTTCGACGATCTGGTCGACCATCGCGGCAGGAACCACGATCTCGAGCTTGATCTTGGGTACGAAATTCACGGCGTATTCGGCGCCGCGATAAATTTCCGTGTGACCGGATTGCGAGCCGAAGCCCTTGATTTCGGTCACCATCATGCCGCGCACGCCTGCCTCGGTCAGTGCCTCGCGCACCTCCTCGAGCTTGAACGGCTTGATTGTCGCAATGATCAGTTTCACGTTCTTCCCCTCTGCTTCCCCGGTCTGCCCGGCCTGTTTGCACCTGCAGAAAAAAGCGCGCCTGCGTCGTGTAAGGAACGGTCTGAGCGACGAAACGCTGGGGAAAATAGTGGCAAGGTGCACAATTTTTGCACAAACCGCGTGAGGTGATCAAAAATTAGGCAGTTTGAGAAGGGCGGCTTCCGGAAATTCAGACCTCTACTTCACCGTTGTGTCAGGGTATGGTGCCTCAAAATGATAACCGGGCAGAGTTTGAGCATGACTGAGTCCAGGCGCCGAAAGGCACCGCTTGTCGCGGACAAGAGATACCCGTCGAAAGGGCGCAAACCCACGGCGACCAAGCGGGCTGCAAAGCCCGCTGGAAAGAAGGCGACCGCGCGCAAGACGACGACCCGCAGGACGACCCGAAAGAAGACGCGCCGGAAGTCCGGTGGAAACGGAGGCGGCGGGTTCTTCCGTCGGCTGTTCCGCTGGATTTGGCGGCTGATCTGGGGGGTTACGTGGCGCGTGGGCGCGGTGGTTGCCATGCTGCTGGCGCTGGCGGTAGGGGTTGTCTACACCTCGTTGCCCGACGTGGATGCCTTGCTGGACGGCCGGGCGCGGGGCTCGGTCACGTTGCTGGACCGCGATGGCAAGGTCTTTGCCTGGCGCGGGGATCAGTTCGGCGGGGTGATCACCGCCGACACCGTCTCACCCCATCTGAAAAATGCTGTGGTCGCCACCGAGGACAAGCGATTCTATCGCCATTTCGGTGTCAGCCCCCGGGGCGTCGCCAGTGCGGTTCGAATCAACCTCAGCGAAGGGCGCGGGCCGCTGTCGGGCCATGGTGGGTCGACCATTACGCAACAAACCGCCAAGCTGCTGTGTCTGGGCGTGCCGTACGTGCCCAGCGAGTGGGAGTCCGAGGCCGCGTATGAGTCCGATTGCCGTCAGGGATCGCTGTGGCGCAAGGCCAAGGAAGCGGTCTATGCAATGGCGATGGAGGTGAAATACTCCAAGGACGAGATCCTGACCATCTATCTGAACCGCGCCTTCCTCGGCGCGGGCGCTCGTGGGTTCGAGGCCGCGAGCCAGCGTTACTTTGGTATTTCAGCGGCCGAGGTGTCGCCATCGCAAGCGGCGATGCTGGCGGGTTTGCTGGTTGCACCTACACGCTATGCTCCCACGAATAATCTGCAGCGCTCACAGGACCGGGCGCAGTTGGTGGTTGGGCTGATGGAGGCTCAGGGCTATCTGACGGCCTCGCAGGCCAGCAATGCGCGCAGCAACCCGGCGCAGTTGTCCGAAGCAGCTGCGGCGCGGGCTGGCGGCTATTTTGCCGATTGGGTGATCACCGAGCTGCCCAGCTATTTTGGCACCGATACCACGGATGACGTGGTGATCCGCACCACGCTGGACCAGCGCCTGCAGAAATCGGCGGAAGAGGCGCTGAAGTACATCTTTCAGGAAAAGGTGCGCGAAGGCTCCAAGGCGCAGGCCGCGATTGTTGTGATGTCGGCGGACGGGGCGGTGCGGGCCATGGTCGGCGGGCGCAAGACACGTGTGTCGGGCGCGTTCAACCGCGCCACACAGGCGTTGCGGCAGACGGGATCGTCCTTCAAGCCCTTCGTCTATGCCACAGCGCTGGAGCTTGGCCATTCACCACTGGATACGGTGGTGGATGAGCCCTATTGCGTCAACATTCCCGGGTCGGGCCAGTGGTGCCCCAAGAACTATACTCACAAGTTCTATGGTCGGGTGACGTTGGCGGATGCGCTGAAGAACTCGTTGAACATCCCTGCCGTGAAAGTGGCCGAATTTGTCGGGCTGGACAATGTACGCACCGTGGCCAGCGAGTTCGGCATTGAAAGCAACCTCGCCGAAGGCCCGGCGCTGGCGCTGGGCGCGTCGGAAAGTACTCTGATCGAGATGACCGGGGCTTATGCGGGTATCCTGAACGGTGGCTCGGCTGTGGAACCTTATGGCCTGTCCGAACTGAAACTGCTGGGCGATGAGACTCCGGTGATCGTGACAAGCTCCGGCATTGGTGAGCGGGTGATCAACGACAAGGCCGCCAAGCAGCTGACATGGATGATGGAGCGCGTGGTGTCCGAGGGCACGGGCGGGCGCGCCAAGCTGCCGGGATGGCAGGTGGCGGGCAAGACCGGCACCACTCAGGCGGCGCGGGATGCGTGGTTTATCGGTTTTACCGCGGATTACGTAACGGGTGTCTGGATGGGGTATGATGACAACACGCCGCTGTCCGGTGTGACCGGCGGTGGTTTGCCTGCGGAGATTTGGAAAGAAACAATGCTGCGTGTGACCGAGGGGATGACGCCCACGCCATTGCCGATGCTTGCCCCCGATCCGCCGGTTCAGACGGCGCAGCCGCGGCAACAGCGCCAAAGACAGCAGACCGGTCTGGACAAGGCGATCAACAACCTGCTGAACAATATCTTCGGAAATTAAGGCCACAAAAAAAGGCGGTGCACCGGGCACCGCCTTTTACTTTGGAATGTCAGACCCGATCAGAGGCTCTCGTCCAGAGCCGCCAGAATTGCGTCACCCATTTCGGTGGTCGAGACCGGCTGAACCCCTTCTTCGGCCAGCAGGTCGCCGGTCCGGACGCCATCTGCCAGAACCTTCTCAATTGCGGCTTCCAGACGGTCGGCCTCGGCGCCCTGATCAAAGCTGTAGCGCAGCGCCATGGCGAAGCTGAGGATACAGGCGATCGGGTTGGCCTTGCCCTGACCGGCGATATCCGGGGCAGAGCCGTGAACCGGTTCGTACATCGCCTTGGGGCGGCCATTGGCCATCGGGGCACCCAGGCTGGCCGACGGTAGCATGCCCAGCGAGCCAGTCAGCATCGCGGCACAATCCGACAGGATGTCGCCGAACAGGTTATCGGTGACGATAACGTCGAACTGCTTGGGTGCGCGCACCAGCTGCATCGCGCCGTTGTCGGCATACATATGGGTCACTTCGACCTCGGGGTAATCCTGAGCGACACGGTCCACGACCTCGCGCCAGAGGATACCGGCCTCCATCACGTTGGCCTTTTCCATCGAGCACAGCTTTTTGTTCCGGCGCATCGCCAGTTCAAAGGCGGAACGCGCGGCGCGTTCGATCTCGGATTCGGTGTAACGCTGGGTGTTGATGCCCACACGCTCGTTGCCTTCTTCGAAAATGCCACGCGGCTCGCCGAAATAAACGCCCGAGGTCAGCTCGCGCACGATCATGATGTCCAGACCGGCAACGATATCCTTTTTCAGCGATGAGAAATCGGCCAGCGCGTCAAAGCACTGGGCCGGGCGCAGGTTGGAATACAGGTCCATTTCCTTGCGCAGACGCAGCAGGCCGCGCTCGGGCTTTACACTGAAGTCCAGATCGTCGTATTTCGGGCCGCCCACGGCACCCAGCAGAACCGCGTCGACCTCTTGCGCCTTGGCCATGGTTTCATCCGACAGGGGCTTGCCATGCGCGTCATAGGCGGCACCGCCGACCAGATCTTCGCTCACGTCAAAGTGAAGGCCACGCTTTTCGCCGAACCAATCGATTACGCGGCGCACTTCGGCCATAACTTCGGGGCCAATTCCGTCTCCGGGCAGGATGAGGAGCGAAGGGTTGGACATGAAGGGTCTCCTTGCGTTTCGTCGCAATCGCCCTAGCGTCTGAGCGGCATCGGGTCAATGAGACGAACCCGTCAAATCACGAGGAAAACACATGTTGATACCGGGAAATCCCGCTCCTGCGCTGAAAATCGAAACCGTGGGTGGCGGATCTTTCGATCTGGACGTCGACAAGGGCGAAAATGGGACGTTGGTGATTCAGTATCGCGGACTGCACTGCCCGATCTGCATTAAGCAGATGACCGAGGTCGAAGAAACGCTGGATGACTTTGCCGCGCTGGGCGTTGAAGTGATCATGATCACCACTGACACCGGCGAACGTGCAGCGGAAACTGCCCAGAAAGCTGGGGTATCGCGACTGCGTGTCGGTCACAGCTTGCCATTGGCTGCCGCGCGAGAGGACTGGGGCCTGAACATCTCGACCAAACGCGAAGGCAGCGCTGAACCGGACCTGTTCGCCGAACCCGGCCATTTTTACATCGTGCCTGACCGGACGCTTTATTACGCGTGGCAGCAGACAACGCCATTTGGCCGTCCGGCTATGTCAGATATCGCGGGGGGTCTGAAATTCACGCTGGGCAACAATTACCCTGCGCGTGGCACCTATACCGGACCGCTATAGAGTCTAAAGAGCGGCTTTCAGGCCTTCGGCCAGCAAATCCCAGACCCGGCGGATGCGCGGGGTCTGACGCATCGCTTGAGGGGCCGCCAGCCAAACGGGAAGGGGCTCAATCTCGACATCCAAGTCCAACACTTCGACATCCGGGTCAGCCTCGGCCACCTGAATCTGTGAAAATCCGATGCCGCACCCTGCCCGGATCAACTGCCAATAGGCACTTTGTAGATCGCACCTTGTGGCAAAGCTGTCTTTGCTTGCAGGCCATCCACGTTTCTGCATCCTGTTGATAATGTGTTCATTGGCGTCAAAGCCGACCAGATCGTGATCGAACAGGTCCTCGGGTCGCCGCGGGCGACCGGCGCGATCCAGATAAACCTGCGCGGCACAGAAGCACAGGTTCACATCCCCCAGATAGCGCGAGATGATGTCCATCTGCGCGGGGCGGTACATGCGCACCGCGATATCAGCCTCGCGGTACAGCAGGTTCTCGGTGGCGTCCGTTGCGACCAGTTCAAGCTGGATTGCCGGTTCCAACGCGCGAATCTGCGAGAGTATCGGAGGCAGCAGATGATGTGACGCAAAGACCGAAGCCGTGATGCGCACCGATCCTTCCAGTTGCTGAGACTGACCCGCCGCCGCTAGACTGAATGAGTTCATGGCCGAATGCATCTGCTGTGCCATCGGCAAGAGTTGTGTGCCCACTTCGCTTAGTTTGAGACCACGGGCGTGGCGGTCAAACAGGGAGACGCCCAGTTCATCTTCGAGCGCATGAATCTGGCGTCCCAGCGTTGGCTGGCTGCGATCCAGCTGCCGGGCCGCAGCCGACAGTGACCCGGTTTCGGCTACTGCGAGAAAACTCTGAATGAGGGACCAGTCAGCGTGGGTGAGAGATTTATCCATTCAGAAATGAATACACTTTCTGATGGCCCCGGCAATTCCCCAGGCGAACTGAATGGATCAGTTTGTTGGCTGGGCTGGTGAGGTTACATCGACCCAGACCAGCCGGTGTCTGCTGGCTTGCTCGGCTGTTGTGCGCAGAGGCGTATCCGGTGCGGGCCAGAACACACCCGATCCAGTGACTTGCAGATCGGCTGAAGGCAACACGTAATCCACCCGCATTTCACCCACGGCTTTCCACTCCACGGTGGTCAGTGCGCCCGACACGTCAGTAGGACGGGGGTCTTGCAGGCGGGGATCCGACAACAGTGCCCGGATCGCTTCCCTGCGCCCCTCCCCACGTTCGGGGTCCAGATTGGCATCCCCGGCGATCACAAACGGGCCGTCTGGCCTGCGCCCTATCTCGCCTTCCAGAACGGAGGACCAGAGGCGAATTTCGTCGCGGTTACGCAGCCCGTTACGATCTTCGGGGCCGTCGAACACCGGCGGGGCGGCATGGAACGTCATCAGATCCAGTACGCCGATGGGCGTGTCCACTGGTACGATCCAATGAGCCACGGCGGACAGACGCTGGATGTTATAGGCCTCTTCCGAAGGGAAAGGGCCATCGTCCGTGACTGGCAACTGCGCGCCGGGCAGGTCGCGCCACAGCAGGTTGGTGAAGTCCTGCACGCCTTCAAGTTGAATCGGATACCGCGACAGCACCGCAAGCCCGCCCTGGCCGGTGAACCTGCCCCAACCTTGGGCATCGGCCGGGCCATGCGTTAGTCCGTCCCCGTTCAGATCCAAAGAGGTTTCGAGCCCCGCATTGGGCTGCGCGGCAAAGTGATAGGGGTAATTCAAACCTTGGGCGTACAGCAGATCGGTCAATGCGGTCAGGGCCTCAGCGTTCAGGTCCCAGTCGATACTCTGAAGGGTCACGATATCCGGGCGCGCGGCCACCAGCACGTCGACAACAGCCTGCACCTGCGCGTCGCCGCGCCTTATGTCGCGCAGCAGAAGGCCTGGCCCGTCGCGGCTGAGTTCTGTGTTAAAAGAGGCGACACGTACCACCTGCGCCTGTGCCATTACCGGCACTAGCAGCAGCAGTAGGGCGCGGATCATGCAGCTTGCGTGGACTCGGTCGTAGAATAAGCGCGGCGCTTTTCAACGATCAGATTGGCGATGCGTAGAGTTGCCATGCCGCGCATGATCATACTGGCAGGCAGGAAGGCCCAAGCGCTCATGGTCCAGATCAGAGTCTGAGGGTTGCTCAGCGAGATCGGGCTGGCATAGTCAGTTAAAATCTTGATCAAGGCCGGGATCAGAAAGGGCAGCAGCACCCCGATCGAGATGTTCAGCCTTCCGTCCCGTTGCAGGCGGGTAACGACGTCTCCGCCCTTGGTGGGGTCGAACAGTGGCAGGTTGGTCCAGACGTTGAACGCACCGTTGGCCGTCGGCCAGCCACGCAGCTTTACCGCATAGGCAAAGCTGGCGATGGTCACCAGCGCCGCGACATAAGCCACGCTGGCCGCAATTCGCACAAGTTCTACCAGTGATGGGCCGGCATCTGCGGGCAGCATCAACACAACCAGCCGGACCGGGGAATACGGAAAGTCGACCACATTGGCGACACCAAGACCCAACGCATAGAAAGCCGAGGTCAGACCAGTGGGCAGGTAAGCGTTTTTGCAGATCAGTGTCAGGAACGTGACCATCGTCATCAGCCCGACAAACCGCAGTCGGTTCACAGGCGGTGCGTCGCGAAACTCGATAAAGCTGGGAAAGGCTGAGTTGTATTCGGCAAAAGTCAAAAAGAATGCGAGAATGGCGAGAAAGACGACAATCTCGGTGCCATTCGTTGACGATACGGGCAAGTACAACGCGGGGGTCAGCACCATAAGTGCGACCAATATTCCCCGAATCGCCGCCCCTGTTGTGCGCGCAATCACTATCCGAACCCTTTCAAACTGGATTAGCCGATTCTTCGCCGACCTCAATTCCAACTTGTGCCTGCCGCGAGTGTTGCAGCAGATGCCATTATCACCAACGTTTTACTTGGTGGGTTGCCTGTTGCCACCAACTTTGGCGATAAGCGGCATTTCGCTCAAGCCATGGCGCAGAAAACACGTCATTTCGGGCAAAATGATGGCGCAACTGGTGCGCGAATGCATCATTTTGGACGCAAATCCGGCGTGTGTATCAATGTGACACCTACATGTTGTGTTTTATTGAATTGCAACCCCAAGAATGCGAGCGGGGCCGCCTTGGCGACCCCGTAAAGTTGTGCCTTCACAGATTCGTCAGCAGAATCACACCCACGGACGGGCCTGGCTGGCGTGATCCTCGAACTTGTCGATGTGATGGTCTTTTTCCATGGTCAGGCCGATATCGTCCAGACCGTTCAGCAGGCAGTGCTTGCGGTGCGGGTCGATGTCAAACTCGATCACGACGCCATCCGAAGTTGTGATCTGCTGATCTTCCAGATGCACGGTCATGCGGGCGTTTTCACCCTTATGCGCGTCATCCATGAGGACTGCGTGATGCTCTTCTGCAACCACGATCGGCAGGATGCCGTTCTTGAAGCAGTTGTTGAAGAAGATGTCGGCAAAGCTGGTTGAGATTACAACCTTGATGCCGAAATCCTTGATCGCCCACGGCGCGTGTTCGCGCGACGAACCGCAGCCGAAATTGTCGCCGGCCACCAGAATCTCGGTCTGGCGATAGGCGGGTTTGTTCAGGACGAACTCTTCGTTCTCCTGCCCGTCATCGTGATAGCGCATCTCATCAAACAGCACGACGCCAAGGCCGGACCGTTTGATGGTCTTCAGGTGCACTTTCGGGATGATCATATCGGTGTCGATATTGATCAGCGGCATTGGGGCGGCCACCCCGTGGACTTTTTCAAACTTTTCCATGTCTACACTCCTGCGGGGTAGGGCCGCGCCCGTGCCTCGCGTTTAAGCTTCTTTCGTTTCGTCTTTAGGTGCGTTCCTGACGAAGAACGCCATGAAGACCAGTCCGAACCCGTTGAACAGCATCTCAATGCCAAGGAAGATCCCCAGAATGCTGAGCAGTGCCTGAGGTTCGCTTCCTACATACGTCCAGATGATCCCTGCGAGGATGATCGACAAGATGCCTGAGATCATCGTGGGCCAGAAAAACTGCGTTCCGCGCATCTGGAACGACAGAAAGACCCGCGCGATGCCGCCTGCCATGAACAGGATCAGCATCACCGTCGCAAGGGTCAGGGTTCCCTGCAGCGGGTGATCCAGAAAGGACCAACCCAGAAACAGCATCACCACACCCATGATGAGTGACAGAATCTTGTTGCCGGTTCCTTCGACAGTGAAGCCGCCGACAACCTGCAAAGTGCCGGCAATCAGCAGCAACACTCCGGTTACCACCGTCACCGCAATCGATGCTGCAATGGCATTGCCCAGCGCAAAGACGCCAAATGCTATCGACAGCAGCCCCAGTAGGAGCCATTTGATCCAGTCACTCATGTCTTCAATCCCTCAAATATCTAGATATGAGGGGACCTTACATCAACTCACGGACGTCTGTCAGCCGTCCTGTGATTGCCGCTGCGGCAGCCATTGCAGGGCTCAGCAAGTGGGTGCGTCCGCCGCGGCCCTGGCGGCCTTCGAAGTTTCGGTTCGAGGTCGCGGCACAGCGCTCGCCCGGCTGCAACTGGTCAGGGTTCATCGCCAGACACATCGAGCATCCCGCCAGACGCCATTCGAAACCGGCCTCTTTGAAGATGTCCGCCAGACCTTCTTCCTCGGCCTGAGCGCGAACCAGACCCGAACCGGGCACGACCATGGCGCGCATACCGTCCTTGATCTTTTTACCCTTCAGGATTTCAGCGGCGGCACGCAGGTCTTCAATACGACCGTTGGTGCACGAACCGATGAATACGGTGTCGATTTCCACATCGCTCAGTTTCTGACCAGCTTCCAGCCCCATGTATTCAATCGAACGGCGAGCCGCATCGACCTTGCCGCCTTCGAAATCCTCAGGCTGAGGAACGGTAGCGGTGATCGGCAGCACGTCTTCGGGGCTGGTGCCCCAGGTCACGACCGGCGCGATATCTTCGCCGCGCAGAGTGATGACCTTGTCGAAATGCGCGCCTTCATCGGTGAAGAGCGTTTTCCACCAGTCCATTGCCGCTTCCCACTGTGCGCCTTTCGGGGCGTGTGGGCGGCCTTTGACATATTCATAAGTGGTCTCGTCCGGCGCGATCAGACCCGCGCGGGCGCCGCCTTCGATTGCCATGTTGCAGACGGTCATGCGGCCTTCCATCGACAGGTCGCGGATCGCTTCGCCGCAATACTCGATAACATAGCCGGTGCCGCCGGCGGTGCCGGTCTCACCGATAACGGCCAGAGTGATATCCTTGGCGGTCACGCCCGGCTGCAGTTTGCCGGTGATTTCCACCTTCATGTTCTTGGATTTCTTCTGGATCAGGGTCTGAGTGGCCAGAACATGCTCAACCTCAGATGTACCAATGCCATGGGCCAAAGCACCAAACGCGCCGTGGGTGGCGGTGTGGCTGTCGCCGCAAACAACGGTCATGCCGGGCAGGGTCCAGCCTTGCTCGGGGCCGACGATGTGCACGATGCCCTGACGGACGTCATGCACCGGATAGTAATGAATGCCGAAATCCTTGGCGTTCTTGTCCAGCGCTTCGACCTGAATACGCGATTCCGGGTTCTCGATCCCGTGCACACGGTCTGCTGTGGTCGGAACATTGTGGTCCGGCACGGCGATGGTCTTTTCCGGTGCGCGCACCTTGCGGCCCGCCATGCGCAGGCCTTCGAACGCCTGCGGGCTGGTCACTTCGTGAACCAAGTGGCGGTCGATATACAGCAGGCAGGTGCCATCATCGGCTTCGTGGGCGACATGGGCATCCCAGATCTTGTCATAGAGTGTTTTGGGGGACATTGGTCCTCTCCCGTATGTAATGAGAAATAGCTGGCGAGGTGGCTTAGGCCGCGGATAGGCGGGCCAGAACCGTGCGGGCAGCCCCAAAGAACCGTTCACGCAAACGCGCGCGGTCTTCCAGATTTTGCTGTTGGGCCACATTGAGTCTCATGCGCACCAGATATATCGGGGTTTGCCGTCAATCAAGGTTCAATCCGGCACCGGGCTTGCATCATCAAGCAACGCTGTCCAAGCTGGGGTCATGAACCAGGACCTGATCCCCAGCTCGCTGTCGGACCTCTATGACAACATGGTCGCGGGCTTTTCCGTGCAATTTGAAAACCTTGTCGAACTGATCGTCACACCGGGTTGGCGCCAACATCAGCTGGTGATCATTCTGGGTCTTTGGGTGTTGGCCTATGTCCTGAAACTGACAACGCAAGGCCGTTGGGAGGCCTGGGCCCGTGCTCGCGAAGGGTGGCCGAAATGGCGGTTGCGGGTTCTGGTACAGCTGATGCAGCGCCTGACGCTGGTCTATTTCGTGGTAATGTCCTGGGCGCTATATCTGTTGATGCAGCAGATCACATGGCCCTCGCGCAGTTACATTATCGGGGTTGTGGCGACTTTGGCGCTGGCGTGGCTGGCGATTGCGCTGGTGGCGCGGCTGGTGCGCAACCGGACCCTGCGGCGCATCTTCAAATGGGCCATGTGGGTCTATGCAACGCTTGTGGCGCTGAACCTGACCGATGACGTGGCCGAGTTTCTGGACGGCGTGGCGATTTCCATCGGTGATCTGCACATCTCGGCGCTGGGGATTCTCAAGGCGGTTCTGCTGATCGGCATCCTGCTGACACTGGCCCGCGTCGGCACCCGCGCCGCCGAGCGGGGTTTGATGCGCAATGACGACATCACCCCGTCGATGCAGGTGCTGCTGGCCAAGGGCATTCAGGTGCTGCTGTATGGCGCGGTTTTCCTGGCCGCTATCCGCACGTTGGGGTTCGATCTGACCGGGATTGCGCTGCTGTCAGGTGCGATCGGTGTCGGGATCGGGTTCGGGTTGCAAAAGGTAGTGTCGAACCTGATCTCAGGGATCATCATTCTGATGGACCGGTCGATCAAACCCGGTGACGTGATCTCGCTGGGCGATACCTTTGGCTGGATCAATGCGCTGGGCGCGCGTTATGTCTCGGTGGTCACGCGGGACGGACGGGAGTATCTGATCCCGAATGAGGACCTTATCACCAATCAGGTGGTGAACTGGTCGCATTCGGATAAGTTCGTGCGACTGGATCTGGAGTTCGGCACCAGTTACGACGACGATCCGCACAAGGTCCGGGCAACGGCAATCAAAGCGGTCAAAACCGTAACGCGGGTGCTGAGCGGCGGCGGTCATGAGCCGGTCTGCCACATCACCGGGTTCGGAGACAGCAGCGTGGATTATGTGCTGCGCTTCTGGATTAGCGATCCGACCAAAGGGCTGACCAACATTCGGGGTAATGTTTACCTTGCGCTTTGGGATGCCTTTAAGGCCGAAAACATCTCAATCCCCTTCCCGCAGCGCGAAGTTCGGCTGCTGCCCGACAGCGCAGACGCGCAACAGGTCGCCAAAGAGTGACTCGCCGTGCGTCCCGCCCGGCGGCCTTTCATTGAAATGTTGCATTCCCCTTGTTACCTTAATAATACCCCTGCGCCGGGGTTTTGGCGGCGCGCAGCAAAGGAGGACTATGTCCTGTCTCTACATACCCAGGCGGGTTTGCCCGCCGATGACGGAGCCGGTGTAATGGCTCACTCTCAGTCAATCAGCGACAAGCTGCTTGAACGCATCCTTTCCTCACTTTCCGATGACAAGGCCGAAGACGTCGTGCAGATCAACCTGCAAGGTAAGTCTTCTGTTGCGGATCATATGGTGATTGCCTCGGGTCGGTCGACCCGTCAGGTCGCTGCCATGGCGGAAAAGCTGACGGATCGAATCAAGCAGGAATTCGGTTTCACCTCGAAGGTCGAAGGCAAGGATGCCGGCGACTGGGTGCTGATCGATACGGGCGATGTGATCGTCCATATCTTCCGCCCCGAAGTGCGTGAATTCTACCAGCTGGAAAAGATGTGGCTGCCTCAGGGCGGCAGCGCCTCGGCCAACTGAGGCGCCATCCCGACCTGTATTGAGAGGTCGGAGGCGAGAGAGATATGCGTATCAGCATAGTTGCGGTCGGGCGATTGCGTGCCGGACCGGAGAAGACCCTGCTTGACGATTACCTGACCCGATTTGACCGGACCGGCCGTAGCTTGGGCCTTGGTCCTGCGCGGGCGATCGAGGTCGAAGACAAGAAAAACGCTGGCATGGGGGCCGAGGGTGCGCTGCTGCGCAAGGCGCTGCCCAAGGGTGCGGTGATCTGCACGTTGGATGAGCGTGGGCGGGTGATGTCTTCGCCGGACTTTGCCAAGAAATTGGGCGGCTGGCGTGATGCCGGGCGGCAAGATCTGGCGCTGATTATTGGCGGAGCCGATGGAATAGACCCTAATCTGCGGGCTGAGGCCGATTTTTCCATTTCCTTCGGATCGATGGTCTGGCCCCATATGCTGGTCCGTGTGATGCTGGCCGAGCAACTTTACCGGGCCGCAACCATCTTGTCGGGCGGTCCTTATCACCGGGTCTGACATGGCGCAGCTTCTGATCGTTTACCATTCGCGTACCGGCGGGGCTCGGCAGATGGCCGAAGCGGCGGCTGAGGCCGCGCGTGATGAGGCCGAGACTATCCTGAAACCCGCCGATCAGGCCGGACCTGACGATCTGCTGGTCGCCGATGGTTATATCTTCTGCGCGCCCGAGAACCTGGCCGCGATTTCGGGTCTGATGAAAGAGTTTTTCGACCGTTGCTACTATCCGGTGCTGGGCAGGATCGAGGGACGCCCCTATGCCCAGATGGTCTGTGCCGGGTCTGATGGGGAAAACGCGGCCCGCCAAATGGCGCGGATCGCGACAGGCTGGCGACTGAAAGAGGTGCAGCCGCCGCTGATCCTCTGCACCCACGCGCAGACGCCCGAGGCTATTCTGGCTGGAAAGACCATCCCCGACCATCAGCTTGATCAATGCCGTGAAATAGGCGCCGCTTTGGCTGTGGGGCTAAGCCTCGGTGTGTTCTGAGCTTCAGTTCAGATCAACAACCGTGGTGCCTTCGTTCCAGCCATCCACATTGCACCGCGCCTGAACCTGCACTTGCGTGGCGCCCTCGGGGATCGCCACACCACTGAGTGAGCGGGTAAAGGGCTGCTCGGTCTCATGCGGATGGTGCAAGACGCGCATCCCCAACTCATTGCCGTCCATGTCCAGAACACGCCACCCGTTGGCGTAGTGGTCCCAGCCGGTGTCCGGATGCCGGATCGTCACGTCGAATCGCCATGTGTCACCACTCTGACGGGCTGAGACATTCTCGATCACGGCAGGATCGGCAAAGGCGGGTGCAGCCAATACGGCGCTGAGAATCAGATATCGCATAGGGCGACCATACGGGGGGATGCGCGGCGGCGTCATCACGACTCTGTGTTGGGTGGCAGGGTCAACAGCACCGACCGGGAATGGGATGCGAATTCGCGCCGGTACAGAACACCCAAAGTGATGACCGTCCCGAGTATCAGGGCAAGCGGCCCCAATATCCACGCCAACGAAGCCAGCGCGAAATAGGTGGCGCGCAAGCCGCGATTGAAGCTGCGTGCGGCGGTGACGCAAATCTCGGCCGCTTGAGCCGCGCGGGGATAGGCTTGTGGGTCCTCGGGGTCGTTCGGGACCGCGGCCATCAGCACCGCGCAATAGCCAAACAACCGATGCGCCCAGACGTATTTCAGGAATGCGTTGGCCAGAAACAGGATCACCACCAGAATCTTGATCTCCCACACCAGCGCCGGGGCGCTGCCGATAGCCAGATCGCTGGCGACGCCTGCCAGCCGTTCGGTATTCCCCAGCAACGCCAGCCCACCGCCGATGGCAATCATTGTGGTTGACGCAAAGAATGTGCTGCCCTGCCGCATCGCTGCCACGACTTGCGCGTCGAACATCCGGGGTTGCCGCGTGACCATCTCGTGCATCCAGCCGCGCCGGAAGTCGTCCATCATCATGGCGACCGATTGCCTGTTCGGCGCCGGATGCTCAATCCGCCAGCCGATCCACTGCCACGCGCCCAGCAACAGGAGCACGGCAGCATAATCCAGTGTTGAAAACAAAAGGGCGCGGTCGATCCATGTCATGTCGGCGACAGTAGGGCCAGAGATAGGAACTTGCCAGATGGGTAAATTGGTAATATTATTTTACCAAACGGAGGATCAGCGATGGAAATGCCCCGGCCAAACCCCGAAATCCTGGCGCGCAAGCAGGCGGTGCTGTCGCGCCTGCTGCAGGTGTTGCCTGCGGACGCCGTGATCCATGATCCGGCTGAGACCCGCGCCTATGAATGTGACGCGCTGACCGCCTATCGCTGCCCGCCGATGCTGGCGGTGCTGCCGTCGAATACGCAAGAGGTCTCGGACGTGCTGCGCATCTGCCATGAAGAGGGCGTGCCGGTGGTGCCGCGCGGCTCGGGAACCTCGCTGGCAGGCGGGGCACTGCCCACTGCGGATTGCGTCATTCTGGGCATTGCCCGGATGAATGAGGTTCTGGAAACCGATTATGACAATCGCTTCATCCGGGTTCAGACCGGCCGAACCAACCTGAGCGTAACAGGTGCTGTGGAAGAAGAAGATTTTTTTTACGCGCCCGACCC
The DNA here is from genome assembly GCF_013032445.1 of Ruegeria arenilitoris. Taxonomy (GTDB): domain Bacteria; phylum Pseudomonadota; class Alphaproteobacteria; order Rhodobacterales; family Rhodobacteraceae; genus Ruegeria; species Ruegeria arenilitoris_F. The sequence continues at coordinate 52,803 of NZ_WQCA01000012.1, forward strand.
GTCCTCGCAATTGGCCTGCGCGATTGCCGGGAATATCGCGATGAACTCGGGCGGGGCGCATTGCCTGAAATATGGTGTGACCACCAACAATCTGCTGGGCATTAAAATGGTAATGATGGATGGCAGCGTGGTCGAGATCGGCGGCGCGCATCTGGACGCGGGTGGTTTGGACCTGCTGGGGGTCATTTGTGGCTCAGAAGGGCAATTGGGCGTGGTGACTGAGGCCACGCTGCGTATTCTACGCAAACCTGAAGGCGCTCGGCCGGTTCTGATGGGCTTCGATGACAATGAGGTCGCGGGGCAATGCGTGTCCGACATCATCAAATCAGGCATCCTGCCGGTTGCGATCGAGTTCATGGACACGCTCTGCATCAGGGCTTGCGAGAACTTCGCCCATGCAGGCTATCCGGATTGCCACGCGCTGCTGATTGTCGAGGTTGAAGGCTCCGAGGCCGAGATCAACGATCAACTGTCGAAAATCATCGAGATCGCCAAGCGTCACAATCCGGTGGAACTGCGCGAAAGCCAGTCGGCAGAGGAAAGCGCCAAGATTTGGCTGGGGCGCAAATCGGCTTTTGGCGCGATGGGGCAAATGAACGATTACATGTGTCTGGACGGCACGATCCCGGTGTCCTCTCTGCCAGAAGTCCTGCGCCGGATTGGTGAGTTGAGCGAAGAATACGGCCTGCCAGTGGGCAACGTGTTCCATGCCGGAGACGGCAATATGCACCCGTTGATCCTGTTTGATGCCAACAAACCCGGTGATCTGGAGAAGTGTGAGGCGTTCGGCGCCGATATCCTGAAACTTTGCGTCGATGTGGGCGGTTGCCTGACTGGTGAGCATGGCGTGGGTATCGAAAAGCGCGATCTCATGTCCCATCAATATGCGCCTGCGGACCTTGAGGCACAGATGGCCGTGAAGGATGTGTTCGATCCCAAATGGCTGCTGAATCCTGCAAAGGTGTTTCCTTTGGATGCGTCCGAATCCCGTCGGGATGTACCGGTTGCTGCGAAATAACAGGCTCTAACAAAGAAGATTTGCGATGAAACCTGAGACAGAGGCCGAACTGGCCGAGATTGTGGCCGGGCTGACAGAACCAGTGCGTATTGTCGGCGGCGGCACGCGTGGAGTGGGCGGGCCGGAGGCCACGCTTGAGACCTCGGGGCTGAGCGGGATTACCCTCTATGAGCCCGGCGCGTTGACCCTGGTGGCGCAGGCAGGCACGCCCGTGGCCGAAATTGAGGCCGCTTTGGAGGCCGAAGGGCAGCAACTGGCGTTTGAACCGATGGATCATCGCGGGCTGCTGGGTACCAGCGGGACGCCTTCCATTGGCGGGGTTGTGGCCGCCAATATCTCGGGTCCGCGCCGTATTCAGGCCGGGGCCTGTCGCGACTTCCTGCTGGGTGTGCGCTATGTCGATGGTATGGGTCAGGTCATTAAGAATGGCGGTCGGGTGATGAAAAACGTGACCGGCTATGATCTGGTCAAGCTGATGGCCGGGTCATGGGGCGCGCTTGGGGTTCTGACCGAGGTATCGCTGAAGGTGTTGCCCAAGCCCGAAGCCGTTGCGACCCTTGCTGTTCAGGTCGCGGATGCCGAGGAAGCGGTTCAGGCCTTGTCCACCGCGCTGAAATCTCCGTTCGAGGTCAGCGGGGCCGCGTTTGACCCGCAGGACGGGCGGGCGTTGTTGCGGGTTGAGGGGTTTTCGGATTCGGTCGCTTACCGGGCAGAACAGCTGAAAACCACGCTATCGGGATTTGGTGAGATTACCGAGGTCTCGGAACCCACTGAGTTGTGGCGGGGTCTGCGTGATGTCAGGCCATTTCACGGGCAGGAAGGTGATGTCTGGCGGATTTCGGTCAAGCCCACCGATGCGCCGGATATCGTGACCCGGCTTGAGACGGATCAGACCCTGTTGGATTGGGGTGGAGGTCTGATCTGGGCGCGCGTTCCCGAAGGCACCGATCTGCGCGCTCGGCTGGGCGGGTTCAACGGACATGCGACGCTGGTGCGCGGGGATGCGGAAACTGCTGATGCCTTGGGTCGGTTTCAGCCTGAATCCGGGGAAGTACAGGCTCTAACGCAGGGGTTACGGCAGCGTTTCGATCCGCGCGGTGTCTTTAATCCGGGGTTGATGGGGTAAGTCGATGCAGACGACATTCACGGAAAAGCAGCTGCAAGATCCGGCAATACAACGTTCTAATGAAATCCTGCGCAGTTGTGTGCATTGCGGGTTCTGTACCGCCACCTGCCCGACCTATCAGGTGCTGGGGGATGAGCTCGACAGCCCGCGCGGGCGCATCTATTTGATCAAGGACATGCTGGAAAACGAACGTGTGCCTGATGAGAAAACCGTCAAGCATATCGACCGCTGCCTGTCCTGTCTGGCCTGTATGACAACCTGCCCCTCGGGCGTGCACTACATGCATCTGGTCGACCACGCGCGGGAATATATCGAGGCCAACTACAAACGCCCCTTCACCGATCGCGCCTTGCGCTGGGTACTGGCGCAGATTCTGCCTTATCCAATGCGGTTCCGTTGGGCGCTGATCGGGGCAAAGCTGGGCCGCCCGTTCCGGTTCCTGATGCCTGATGCAAGGCTGCGGGCGATGCTGGACATGGCACCGAAACATATCCCTCCGGTCAGTCGCAATGACGACCCGCAGAGTTTTGCGCCCAAGGAGCCACGTACCAAGCGCGTGGCGCTGATGACAGGCTGTGCGCAAAAGGCGCTGAACACCGATATCAACGACGCGACGATCCGCCTGCTCACCCGGTTGGGGTGCGAAGTTGTAGTGGCTGAGGGCGCCGGGTGTTGTGGCGCGCTGACCCATCACATGGGTAAGGTGCAGGACAGTCACAAAGCGGCTGAGGCCAATATCAGAGCCTGGGTGGCAGAGATGAATGGCGAGAGCCTGGACGCCATCGTCATCAACACCTCGGGCTGCGGCACCACCGTGAAGGACTATGGCCATATGTTCCGGAACGATCCGCTGGCCGAAGATGCGGCAAGGGTGTCGGGCATTGCCATGGATATCAGCGAGTTGCTGATGCAGCTCAGCCTGCCTGAAGCCGCGAAAAAGGACATGGTCGTCGCCTATCACGCAGCCTGTTCTCTACAGCACGGGCAAAAAATCAAAACCTATCCGAAGGACTTGCTGAAAAGGGCAGGTTTCACCGTGTTAGAGCCTGTAGACAGCCATCTGTGCTGCGGCAGCGCGGGGACATACAACCTGATGCAGCCTGAAATCTCAGGCCAGTTGAAGCAGCGCAAGGTCAGAACACTTGAGGCCAAGAAACCCGACGTAATCGCTGCGGGCAATATCGGATGCATGATGCAGATCGGGTCTGGCACAGATATTCCCGTTCTGCACACTGTTGAGCTGTTGGATTGGGCGACCGGCGGCCCCGAACCGAGGGCCCTGCAAACCGGCCGCACGCCAGAGGTTCCGATCCTCAGGTAAGCGCGGATGATGCAGCGGTGCATCAGGTTTCGCGGGAAAGCGTAGCCGACGCAACCGCCCTATTTTCGCCCCACCAGGGCCGTAGGAAGGTAAGCTGACAGCAACGTCGGAGAACCGTTTGCGAAATTGGATCAAGGCAATCGCGCTGGCACTGATGCCGATGGCCGCCGTGGCGCAGGACAGTGGGCTGAAAAGCCTGGACACCACCGATGCCGGGCGGGCGTGGATGGCTGTGGGACGTCTGAACATCAACGGCATGGGCTTCTGCACAGGCACTTTGATTTCGCCAACATTGGTTCTGACCGCAGCCCATTGCCTGTTTGATAAGGCGACAGGTAAACGGATCGATCTTTCCGAGGTCGAGTTTCTTGCGGCCTGGCGTTTGGGGCGTGCTTCGGCCTATAGAGCCGCCCGGCAAGCAGTGATTCATCCAGACTATCTGTACAACAGAAATACTCCGACGGCGCGGATAGGTAGTGACATCGCCCTGATCGAACTGTGGCAGCCCATTCGCAACACTACCGTAATTCCCTTTGAAACCGGTGATCGCCCGCGCAGGGGGGCCGAAGTGGGCGTGGTTTCCTACGCACAGGACCGGTCCGAGGCACCGGCGCTGCAAGAGGTCTGTTCGGTCATGACCCGTCAGTCCGATGTTTTGGTTATGTCTTGCGACGTCGAGTACGGCTCATCCGGTGCGCCAGTCTTCTCCTTTGATGGAGACCGCCCACGTATCGTGTCCGTGGTGGCCGCCAAGGCTGAATTTAACGGTCAACGCGTCGCTGTGGGTACAACGGTAGAGGGATCTCTGAACCTGTTGCACGCGGAATTGCTTGCCGGTCGCGGATTCCGCGCCGCTACGCCCACAGGCACAACCCAAAGGAATATTGGTGCGAGATTCATTAAGCCATGAACAAAATTCTAGTATGCGCCCTTTTATGTTTATCGGTTTTTGCAACCCAATCTCACGCGCAAGCCAACAAACGCAAACTGACGGACCGCGAGGATCTGTACGGCTGGGAAGCCATCGGTCGTCTGGACACAGGTAAGCAAGGATTCTGCACAGCAACCTTAATTGCGCAGGATCTGGTTCTGACAGCTGCCCATTGTGCGATCGAAAATAAAACGGGCAGGCCTTATGAGCCTGAAGACGTGACGTTCCGGGCCGGGCTGAGCAACGGTAAATCGCTGGCAGATCGCAAGGTCGCTCAGATCGCGATTCACCCCGAATACCTCAAACACCCCGAGCTTTCGGCCGCAGGGGTCCGAGCGGATGTCGCCCTGATGCGGCTTGAACAGCCCATTCCCTATTCCGTGGCCAATCCCTTTGCCCTGCACAGCGGGCGCGTGGCCGGGAACGAGGTCAGCATCGCCTCATACGGGCGTGGCCGGTCCGAAGCGATCACTCGGGAACGGTCCTGTCGCATTTTGGATCGGCGGCAGGGGCTGATCACCTTTAACTGTGACATTACCTTTGGTTCGTCTGGCTCTGCCTTGCTGGCCCGGAATGGTCCGCGTTGGCAGATACTGTCGGTTGTTTCTGCCGTTGGAACCAATGGACGGCAGAAGGTTGGATTCGGCATGGAACTTGCTGGAATCGTTGCCGATCTCAAGGCTGATCTGCGTCGTGATGCGCCAAAACCCAAGGCTTCGATCCGACGGCTGCAGGTGGGGTCGGGCAAGTCCAGTTCGGGTGCGAAATTCATCTCTTCTGGTGGGTCTTGAACTCGGTCAAAATGCTCCCCATGTGATTTGTACCGGGTCGCCGCAAACGGGGCCCGGCATACTGAACCGCCCGTCCGAACGGAGGGCAAAACACAGATCGCTCAGACATGAGGATATGACACATGCGTACTTTTGATTTTGCACCGCTGCACCGCGCCACCATTGGTTTCGACCAGATCGCCGACATGATGGACCGCGTTTTGACCAATGACGTGGCTCAGCCCAGCTACCCGCCATATAACATCGAAAAAACCGATGCCGACACCTATCGCATCTCGGTCGCTGTCGCCGGTTTTGCCGAGGATGACCTGTCGGTCGAAGTGAAGGAAAACGCTCTGATCGTCGCCGGCAAGAAAGCCGCCGAGGATAAAGAGCGCAGCTACCTGCACCGTGGCATCGCCACCCGCGCGTTCGAGCGCCGCTTTGCGCTGGCCGACCACGTGCGCGTCACCGGCGCCAGCCATGAAAATGGCATGCTGAACATCGACCTGAAGCGCGAAGTGCCCGAGGCGCTGAAACCGCGCCGGATCGAGATTTCTTCGGCCAAGGCCATCGAAAAGGACGTGGTCGACGCCAAAGCTGTGAACTAAGGCCGTTGACCTTTCGGCGATGGTCCCGCCTCTCGGGATAATCGCAGACTGCACGCCCCGCGCACCTCCAGGCGCGGGGCGTTGTTTTGTAAAGCCGGAAATCCTGATCGAAGGTCGCCGTCGATCAATTTGCGATTAGAAGACAGACCGTGCTTGGTGGTCAGAAAATGCCAGTTCGTTGCACAGGCCAATCAAAAAAAGATGCCGGAAAAGCTTATTCAATCACCCAAACAAGCGGCCCATTGGCTCCCGTGACGGTAACGCTTTCTTCTCCCAGAACTGTTTCCTGACAAACCTGACCCTGGTCAGCAAGAGGCGATGGCGGGTTAAGTGTACGGCACCATTGACCGCCTATGATTTCCCAGGCCCCGCTAAATGTATTGCCGTTTTTAGTCGTGCCGGTGAACGTACCGTCTTCCAATACGTCTATGACCGTACCACCGTTCGATATCGTTTTACCGGCAAGAGCTGCAACAAGCGGATCCTCGACACCGGTATCTGTGCACGCGCTGAAACCAAGTAAGGCGGTAGGCGCAAGAATACTGATAAACTTCATAAGTTCCCCCTTAAAAAAAGTGCATCTAGGAAACTCTGCACCATAGGTTCGAGTCAAGGCTCCATGGTTTTGTGGGCTTTGCAGGGGGAAGGTTGATTAAACCGGATCGAAACAAACTGCCCCGCACTTTGTCATGCGGGACAGTTTTTTGTGTGGATCAATTCCCAGCCGTCACTGACCCGATCGACCAGAACATCGTCTCGCCCGAGGCATCGTCGACGCCGTCATTGTCGGTCATCACGAACGCCTCGCCCGAGGGCGGGATGGCCAGACCTTCGATCTTGTCCAGAACGTAACCGCCGGTCGAAGTCAGGTCAGGCAGCAGGTCACGAACCTCTTGCTTGCTGACCACGGGCAGGTCTCCGCCCAGCGGGGCCGGAGTCATTTCGGACAGTGGGATGCGGTAGATCTTCTTGGTCACCGCGCGGTGGTCGTGCTGGTTGTCGCGCTCGATGACATAGACATGATCCCCGAAGGCCACGATTTCCGACAGGCCAACCCAGCCCGTGTCCGGGTCCGCCTTGGGATAGTGGACGGCGCCCCATTCCTTTGTGTCCAGGTTGTAGGCGACCAGTTTCACGTGGTTTTCCGGGTCGTCTTTCCATTCGCGCTGAACGGCCATCCACAGCGTGTCGCCGACCTTGGTGATGCCCTCAAAACCAAAGCGTTTCTCAACAGCCATCAGTTCCGGCGGCAGGCCGATCTCGCCCTTGCGGTCTTTGATCATGCCGTCAGCCGAGACGTGATAGATCGCGTGCGGGATGACGCGGTCGGTGCGGCCTTCGGAGGCGACGTAGAAGCCACCCTCGCCGTCCAGCGTTATGCCCTCAAGGTCCAGCTTCTGCGCCGGGTTGCCGTCTTGGCGGTGGATGCGGATCACGTCGACGATACGGGCGGGGGTTTGGCTGGGGTCGATCTTGAAGATCGAGGGCTGGAAGCCGTAGAAGCTGTCATTGACCGCGTAGATCATGCCGTCTTCGTCAGCGACCAGACCGGACAGAGCACCCCATCCGATCAGTTCATCTGCGCCTTCCGACGTCAAATGCGGGTAGGCGGCGGGGGCGTTCTGATACTCGAAGATCGAGACATGCGCCCGCGGGCCGCCATCTTCGATCAGGTCTTTTTCGTTGGCCGACACAAGCAGGTTGCGCTCGGGGATCGCCACATGGCCTTCCGGCCCAACACCCGAGGGCAACAGTTGCTTCAGCACCGGGTTGGCCGGATCGGTGGCGTCATAGACACCCACGACCGAAGCGCGCTCGGCCCCCACAAAGATCATGGGTGTGCCGCCAAAGGTGGCTGCGGTCACGCTTTCAGGCTCGACCCCTTTGCTGTCCGATCGTTTGTCGGGGTAGTGGCCGATCTGGATGATGGCTTTCTCGAAATCGGTGCCGTTTTCGTAAACAACGGTGCCGTCCTTGTGGAAGATCGTCCAACCACGTGAGCCGCCCTCGTAGTCGCCTTCGTTGGCGGTGGCGAAGTGGTTGTCATCGATCCATTTCACCGCGTCCGGTTCGCGCAGGCGGCCCGGCTGGCTTTCGGTGAAGATCAGCGCGCCGCGTTCATCGGTGGCGTCGATGCCCTCCAGATCCACGCTGCCCGCCGAGAAATGGCTGATCACGGTGCCGCTCTTGTCGACAACCGCGATGTGGTTGTTCTCTTGCAGAGTGATGACGGTTTCGCCCAGACCGTTGATGTCTACGAACTCGGGTTCGGGGTCGGTTGGGGCGACTTCGGCTAGACCGGTCAGCGAGGCCATGGTCATGCCCGCGCAATCCAGCGCGCCATCTTTCAGCGGAACCAGAGCCAGCGACCCGGCGGGCAGTTGTGGGATGATGCCGTCGTTCAGGTCTTCATCACGTTCGTTTTCAATCGCCACAGCGACAAAGCTGCCATCGGGTGCAATGGCAACGCTGTCGGGCTGGCCGCCCAGATCGCAAGCGCTGGTCTCCGCTTTACCCGCGATATCGACCGAAATCAGCTTGCCCGACGGTTCAGTGTAGCTTTCGGACGTGTTCACGCCCACAAAGGCCATCGCGCCAACGATCCCAACCGAGGTCGGTTCACCACCTACATCCATCGCGCCCAAAGGCGACGGGTTCGCAGGATCGGTTATATCGACCATACCGATCACACCCAGCGGGCTGTCGGTGTAAACCAGCGTCATACCATCCGCGGTGGCCGCGATGATCTCGGGCGAGGTTTCGCGGGTGGTATCAGCCCCATCGGCCATGTTTTTGACGACCGGGAAGGACGCAATTCGGTTGAAATTCATCTCTGCCACGGCCTGACCGGCGGTCAGGGCAAGGGCAGATGTCAGGCAGACAAAGCGCGATGACATCGGTAGGTATCCCCCTTTACTTGGATGTCAGAGGGATGACCGCCGTTCATTGCGCTTTTGTGACAGTTAGGATTCAGTTTGGTGACAAGCCCATTAAAGATGACCACCGCACAAAGGCGATGGCGAGGCCGGATCAGACCGACATGCAGATGTATTTCATCTCAAGGTAGTCTTCCATGCCGTGATGGCTGCCTTCGCGACCTAAGCCGGATTGTTTGACACCGCCGAACGGCCCAAGCTCGGTCGAGATGATGCCGGTGTTCACACCGACGATTCCATATTCCAGCGCCTCGGCCACTTTGTAGACGCGGCTCAGGTCCTTGGCGTAGAAATACGAGGCCAGACCAAAGATCGTGTCGTTCGCCATGGAAATCACGTCATCTTCGTCCTCGAATTTGAACAGCGGAGCCAGCGGGCCAAAGGTTTCGTCCTGCGCCACCATCATGTCCTGAGTCACACCGGTCACGATGGTCGGCTGAAAGAAAGTCCCGCCCAGATCATGCGGAAGACCGCCAGTCAGAACCGAGCCACCCTTGTCGGTGACATCTTTGATATGCTCTTCGACTTTGGCGACCGCATCGGCGTTAATAAGCGGACCGGTGGTCGTGCCGTCGGTAAGGCCATCACCGACTTTCAACGCTTCGACGGCAGCTTTCAGTTTGGCGGCGAAGGCGTCATAAACGCCGGCCTGCACATAGATGCGATTGGCGCAGACGCAGGTCTGGCCATTGTTGCGGAACTTGCACAGCATCGCGCCTTCGACGGCCGCATCCAGATCGGCGTCGTCGAACACGATGAAGGGCGCGTTGCCACCCAGTTCCATCGAGCATTTCATCACCTGATCGGCAGCCTGGCGCAGCAGGATGCGCCCCACCTCGGTCGAACCGGTAAAGGTCAGTTTCCGAACGCCGGGGTTTTCGCAGAACTCCTTGCCCACTTCGCTGGCCCGCGATGAGGGGACAACGTTGAAGACGCCTGCCGGGATTCCGGCCTTCTCGGCCAGTGCTGCCAGAACCAGAGCAGAAAGCGGCGTTTCAGCAGCGGGGCGTGCGACAAAAGCACAACCGGCGGCCAGAGCGGGCCCGGCCTTGCGGGTGATCATGGCGTTTGGGAAGTTCCACGGCGTGATCGAGGCCGCCACACCGATGGGCTGTTTCAGGACGGTAATCCGCTTGTCGCGTTGGTGACCGGGAATGGTCTCGCCATAGACCCGCTTGGCCTCTTCACCAAAGAACTCGATGAAGGACGCGCCATAGCCGATCTCACCCACTGCCTCGGCCAGCGGCTTGCCCTGCTCGGCGGTCAGGATCTTGCCCAGATCCTCGGCGTTTTCCATCATCAGATCGAACCAGTGCCGCAGGATCGCTGCGCGTTCCTTACCGGTCAGCTTGGCCCACTCCTTCTGCGCGGCCTCTGCCTGTGCAATGGCCCCCGCCACCTGCGTGCGGCTCAGGTCAGCGACCTCGGCCACAACATCGCCCCGAGCCGGGTTGGTCACGGCAAAGGTGCCGTTGTCACCGTCCACCCACTGGCCGCCGATATAGGCTTTGGTCACCAGCAGATCGGGGTTTTTCATAATCGATTTCAGGTCGGTTGTTGCATCCAGCATGGGTCAGCCTCCGGCAGGAATTTGGTTCACGCGCACCCAATCAGGTGAGGTTTGGAATGTCTATGTCCACTGTGCCTCGCGGATCAATCCAGATTTGATCAAAAGTACCCTTTGCACCTTTTCAAAAGTTCCACGCCTGGTTGTATGAACGCGCTTTCTTTTTCGTGATGAGTTTGCGAAAGTCTGCGTGATTTTTAGACCCAAAGGGATGTAAATGAGCGTAACATTCCCTATCTTATTGGGTAATTGAACAAAAAAAGGGATAGTGCAGATGTCGAACCATCAATTTGATGCCTTGATTGAAGAAACACAGGCAAAAGTGCAGGCAAGCCAGTCGCAGATCGAAAACCTGACCTCGCGGATTGACGCGGCACGGGCCAAGATCGGCACGGCCGAGGCGGATATCGACATCGAAAATGCCACGCTTGAGGACGTGCACGCCCATACCGAGGTGATGAACGCCAACATCGCCGAGCTGATCATGGGGCTGGACGATGTCACCAACGCGTTTTCCAAGGATTTCGACGAGATGCGCTCGAAAACCGGGTGGGAGTCGTTTGTTGGCATCTTCTCACGCCGGAAATCGGAATCGATGCGGCAGGAGCGGATGCGCACCGCCAATATCGACGACAAGCTGCAGGACCTGATCGCCAAATCCGACGTGATTGTGAAACTGCTGCAAGGGCAGCTGTCCGTGTTGGAAGAACAGCGCGTCAAGGTCGAGGACAACCTGACCGGCACTCTGGACGACCGCGAGGCCACCGTGGCCGAGCTGGAATCGCTGCGCGCCGAAATTCTGGGCATGGACCCGACGATAATCACGCTGGAAAACAAGATCAGCGTCGAACAGGACGCCGCCGCGCGGACCCAGTTGGAAACCGAACTGGCTGAGCTGAACAAGCAATATAACGCCAAGGTTCAGGAAGAGCAGGTCAAGCTGGCTAAAAGCCAGACGCTTGAGCGCTACATTGAAAAGGGCAAAACCTGGGTTGATTCACTACAGAACCAGGCGGCGACGCAGATGGTGCTGATCAACAAGCTGCAGACAGACACGCAACAGCGCGTGGTGCTGTATGACGCCCTGACCAAATCGCTGAAAACCGCGCAGCAACAGGACGTGGCCCACCGCATCAACGAGATCGGCGTGCAGACCGACCAAGAGGCGCAAACCGCCATGGCCGCCATCGGCACCGCAACCAATCAGAAGATGGCGGATATGCTCGAGGCGCATGAGGACCACATGGTCTTTGCCCGCGACGTGCTGGAGAAAAAGGCCAAGGCGGATGAACGTTTTGCCCGCCGGTTTGCCTCGATTGTCGAGAAGCATGATAAGAACTTGTATGGCGGATGAAGTGGTTTAGCCGAAAAGACGTAAGGCTGCTAAGGATTGGCTTCTTTCTCGTAGTTTGGCCGATCCCGATTTATGTCCTAACTGCTCTTTTACACGAATTGGATGTTGCAGGCGGAGCTTACAAACTGCTCGGTTTTCTCACTCTTTACGTCGGGCCGGGCAGTATGATTTTTGGGCTTATCATTTTCGCATTGTACTTGATCTCAGAAGTTTTTCTCCTGCCTTGGCGGCTCAACCAATTCTGTGGAAACCGTGATAGAAGATCCACTAATGACTGATCCCACCCAAGACCATGTCGGCCTGACCGACACCTTCGCCTCGCGCCGCTATTTCCGCAAATTTGAGGTGATCACGGTCCACCTCCTGCGCGTGGCCGCGACGATGGAGGCGGAGGGCGCGATCAGCAAGCAAGAGGTGCGGATCGTGTCGCGCTACCTCTCGGGGCTGCTTTACACGTTCCGGGCGCTCAGCATGAAGTACCTGCTGGTCGGGCGCGATACGGGTCGGTTCTTTGGCAGCCTCGCCATGGACAAGCGCGACAGTGGGTTTCCTGTAGCGGCCGAATTGCTGACCATGGCCAACGATGCGCAGCAGGCGCAGGTGCATCTGGCGAATATGCCCTCGGAAGACGATCTGAAAACCGACATGGTGCGGACCATCATTGGCGACCGTGACATCCCCACCAAACTGCAATTCGCGCTGTCCCAAAGGCTCTATTACGAGGAATTGCTGAAAGGACAGCTTTTCTGGGCTCGCAACGATCCCGAATGCCATTGGATCGGGAACGATGGCGAGCGGCGCAAATTCCTGATCCATTGGGCGGTGTATGACAGCCAGGTCAACTTGCCCGTGATTTATCTGATGCAGCTTGAGGACAGCGGCAAAACTGCGTTGCCCAAGGATCAGCGCCGCTGGCCTGAGGTGCAGGCGCATCTGATGGCGCAAGCGCTGGGCGGGTTGAAGCTGGTGACCATCGCCAAAGGCTTCGATCAGGATTTCGACGACCTGCACCCCAAACACCTGCGCCGCATCCATGTGGGGCCGATGTATTCCTCGGCCTATACGGAGCAATCCGGCCCTTTGCGGCAGGTGCTGGAAGATGCGCAGGCGCCCGAGGGGCAGGACTGGGCGCTGGCCTGGACCACCGAGGAGCTGGAAAGCGAAGAGGTGATCGAAGAGCGCGCCGGGTGGTTCTCGACTGTCGAGCGCGAGGTCTTTGCGTTGGACCCGTTCGGTGGGCAGGGGGCCGAAACCGGTGCCACTCGCACCCAACGGTCGATCATCCTGCCGCAGCGCCCGTTTCAGGTGCTGGCCGAACGCAACCCGCCGGGCTTTGCGGATGTACGCAAGTTCGTGGTCAGCAAGTCCGGGCAGGTGTTGAGGTATTGAGGTTTTCGCCTTCCCTAACGGCCCCTTTCAGGGCCTGTCGGGCCATGAGACGAGAGTATTTTTGAAAAGATGAAGCAAGGGCGGTTGTTCAGATGAGTTTGACGTCAGATCAGATGGAATTGCGCGAGGCGGATATTCGCAAACATTATCCGGCAGCGACTGCTTTGCTGAACGGGTTCGAACACGCGCCGCGGATTGCCAAACCCGTTGAGGCTACGGTCGAACGATCTCCGGGCGTGTCGACGGGGCGGCGGTTTCGGTCGACCACACCGGGGCTGGTAACGCGGCGTACCACACGGGCCGACGGGGTGCATCTGGTCGAACGGATTGAGGCGTCGGATGATGGGGATGCGTTGGTTTCTCCGCCGCAAGCCACGACGCAGCAAGCGATACGCCGCGCCATTGCCATCGCTTTGTCTGTAGCGGAAGCCTATGCAGAGCAAACCCCTTTGGCCGATCTGAAACGTGCGAATTTGGCCGGAGACTTGCCGGCTGCTCGTAAGACCGAGTTCTCAGAGCTGCTGACCGTCGAAGCGCTCATTACACTCCACACCTTCGGCAATGCTCTGGCTTATCTGTTGTCTTCACATCTGGGCGAAACCACGGTTGATCTGGGCGAAATCGAGGAGGTTCTGACCGACAATGGCCAACTCGCTCTGCATGGCGCTTTGTGGGAGCTGGACCAGACGCTGGCCAAACACGCCCCCGACGACGCCCACCTGATCGCGGCCACCAGCGCTTATGCCGAGCAGTTGATGGACAAGGCCGCCCTGCGCGCGCAGTCTGCGGGTCATCTGGCCCCGTTCCAGAACGCCGCCTGGCATATCGAGGCCGATGACCTGACGATCCGGGGATTCGAACCGGCATCGAAGGCGAAATCCACCACGCTGACCATGACATTCAAGAAACCGAACGAGGTGGTGGGCAACCATATCGCCAAGTATCAGGCGATGAAGCTGGCCAAAATGCTGATGGCCTATGATTTCGACCGCCGCCTGAACCCGTTTGCGGAACTCGGGGGGTTCATCTTCACCTTCATGGGCGACGGCAAACCGGGCACCGGCAAGACCACCCTGATCCAGATGATGGCCGGGCTGATCAACGACTATTGCCAGAACGCAGGCTATCCGTTCCGCTATCAGAACCTGAGTACCGACAACATCGACAGTTATCAGGGCAAATCCGGTCAGAACGCCAAGGCGTTTATCAATACGATCATCGACCCCTCGGTCATCGGCTTCGGCACCATCGACGACATTGACCAGCTTGCGGGCAAACGCGGCGACCGGCAGTCGTCAGCCGGGCAACTGGAAATCACCGCCGTTCTGATGGAGAGCTTTGCGGGCGCCAACACCGTCGTGCGCGGCAACTGCACCTTTGGCATGTTCTCGAACTACCCCGAGAATGTGGACGACGCCCTGCGCCAACGGGCTGGGGCGCGGTTTCTGGTGGACGGGCCGCAGACGCGCGAGGATTACATCGACATTCTGCACCTGCTGATGGGCCGCAACCACGACATCCCGTTGGGCGAGCACGACGCCTATGCCGCGCAGGAAATCAAAAAGGCCGTCGCCGCCAGTTTCGAAAGCCACTCCCGCCCGCATGAGGATGCCTTGCTGCAGGTCTATGACCGGGTCTCCGGCGATATCGGCCAGATGGACACAATCGCCAAACTGGGCACCTACCTCAAGGCGATCCAGCAGGCGGATGAGCGGTTTACAGGCCGCGCGATCAAGAACATCACCGACGCGGTCAAGGTCCGCGCGATGGATTTCGAACTGCCTGACGAGTGGATGGAAAACCCCGACCTGTTCCTGTTTCGCGACTACGACACCAAGAAGGCTATGATCGAGGATCTGCGCCAGCCGATCACTGTCGAGATGGTGATGCAAGAGATCAACCGCTACGCCGACAGCGAGTTCCGCTATGCCGACAAGAGCGACGAGGTCGCCATCGAAAACGCGGTGCGTGAGATGGGCCGGATGGAAGAGGCCAAGCGGCGGTTTAGAAAGGAACTGGAATGAATGATGTTCTACCTCTCATTGCGTATTACTCTTTGAGTGTCGCGATTTCGGCGCTTGTGGGGTGGTACGCAGGAAAAATGCGCTTGAAGAGAGACGAACACGCCGGCATGGGAGCGGTACTCGTAAGTTTGTTACTTGTATTCATTGTAGTGCCAATTGGACCTGCGATTCTTTCATCAATACTATCGGATGGGTTCGGTGACGTTCTGGGTTTTCTGAAATTTTGGGGATGGCTTCTTCTTCTTTCCTCTGTTTCCGACAAAGGGAGTGAATACTTTTTTCTCCTCTTAGTTTCGTGTGTTGCGGTCTGCTTGCTGAACCACGCTTTAGGGCGTCGCGCGGCGGCTGACGGCATTGCTTCGATGCAAGAAACTCAAAGCCGAATAAACTCTCAAAAGAGCCGTATGGGAGAAGCGCTTACACGCCATTCATCAAGGGATGGGCTGAAATGATCCGCCTCATCGAAAAAGGCCTGATGTTCGGCAACCTCGTCCACATCTCCAGCCCGGCTCTGGTCGAGCGGTATAACCGCGCATTGCAGCATCTGGCGGGCAAGACCACGGAACTGACAGATTTCCATGTCGATATCTCGGGTTATTCGCCGGAGGTGGGGATTGAGCTGGAAGACGAGCTCTACCTCAACCCCAACGGGGTCAACCGGCAGTTCATCCTGCTGACGACCGAGCAGAAACGCGCGCCTCTGCTGAATGTCAAATTTTCGACCTCGCGCGATATCCTGCGCGAATTCATCGAGATGAACGAGGCGCAGTTGTTCGCCCTGACCGCCACCGATGCGGTGGCCGGAGAGCTGGTGAACTCGGTTTTCAAACTCACCACACCGCGTGACTTGCTGAACCTGCGCAAGATTGAGATTGAGGCCGACACGGTCGGTGGCACCCTGCGCAAGGCCGAGCAACTGGCGGGCATGGTCGAACGGTTCAAAACCGAAGAGGACGCCTGGTTCGATGATGTGCTGATCGCAAAGATGATCGAAACCGCCAAGGAAACCGGCGACGTCACCCGCAACCCCGTCCACCTTCGCCACACCGCGTTTGAACAGCGCAACTTCTGGACGGCGCATTTCGGCGGGCTCTATCTGTTTCCCGATCTGGACTATCCGGCGGCGATTTGCATGGGCGAACTGCCTGATGACATGCCGATCAAGCATGTTTTCGATCCTTCGCAAAAGCACCGGATTGCGGCCTTCCTGAACGACAATAATCTGGTAGAGACGATCATCGAGGCGCGTGGGGTGAACTCCACCGCTGTTCTGCAGCAAAAGATGGATTTTCTGACCGTCCACGCCGCCGCCGACGCAGGAGTTGACCTGACCGGGCTGGACCGTAGCGACATGCGCCGCCTGGCGCGAAACCACGCGGATCGCCTGCCCGAGGCGTTTCACGGCCTCGCCCAATTGCTGCGCTGGGCCAGCGATGGTGGGCCGTGGCCGCGCATCACCTCGGACCATCCGGCCTATTTCTATACGCTGCGGGCGTCTGATACACCCAACCGCGATCTGGTCAATATGCTGCTGGCGGAACTGGCACCGCTGGACCCACGTCAGATGTTCATCTGCCATAAGGAATTGTTCTACAGCACCTATTCCACCTGGCCCGAGACCAAGAAAGCCTATGTTGCCGACTTCCTCGCGCGCGAGTATCAGGTGGACAAGGCCGGTGCCCGCGCCGCGCTGTTCGGCCATGAACCGGACATGAGCGGTAATGACCGGGTCAGCGATGACATCATCGCACGCGTTGGCCCGTGGGGCGCCGTTGGGAGAGG
Source organism: Ruegeria arenilitoris (assembly GCF_013032445.1). GTDB lineage: Bacteria > Pseudomonadota > Alphaproteobacteria > Rhodobacterales > Rhodobacteraceae > Ruegeria > Ruegeria arenilitoris_F. Next base: position 69,632 of record NZ_WQCA01000012.1, read on the forward strand.
ATAAATGTTTGTCGCGCTAAGGTTTTTGATTCCACTGCTGATTTTCCTGACGATCCTCTATGTCGGCGTATCGCTCTATTCCCGCTGGGTGCGACGCGGTAAACTGATCGCACATTGGGAGAAAAAGGGACTGACCGGCGATCGGGATGCTTTTGTTCGGCGCGGGTTGGAAAAATATGACGGATCATTTCGCCGCAAACTGATCCTGGGGATTTACGTGGTGCCGCTGGGACTAATCGCGATCCTGATTTACGTTTCGAATTTCATGTGAGGGTTTCGTCAATGCGTTACATCAAATGGGCCATCATCATCCTGTTCTGGGGGACGATTGCAGTGGTGCTGAACTATACCCTGCCGCAGCATGACGTGGTGCGAATCTCGGATACCTATGAAAAACGGATCGATCCGGGTGAGAACAGTATCTTTTGGTCAGTGCAGGACGTTGGCAGCGACGCGACCACTCCGAATCGGGACGTGTTCTTCATCCAGACGCGCAAGACGAACGGCAAGGTCATGGTCTACCGGAACGAAGACACCGGCTGGGGCTGGCCGCCCTATTTCAAGCTGAATTCCTCGAACCTGCAGGCTGAGGCCGCGGACCTTAAATCAACCACCGAAAGCCCGCGATGGGTCGTCGTGCGCCACTATGGCTGGCGTAGCGAATTCCTGTCGATCTTTCCAAACGCTGTGAAAATCTGGCAGGTCGACGATCCGGACATCCGGATCATACCGTGGTTCAACATTATTTTCCTGACCGTCTTCTTTGCACTGATCTGGGCCATCTGGGTACGCTGGCGCCGGTTCCGCGAGGCGCGCGTCGATCCGATGCTCGAGAATGTGGAAGACGGTCTTTACGCCGCTGGCGATGCAATCGAAGAAAAAAGCAGCCGGTTCAAGCAATGGCTGAACAGTTGGAAGTCCAAATGACGGCGGAGATCATCTGATCCCGCCATCGCCCCGGCAACCATGTAACTATCGCACGACGAATTCCGCGTGCAGTGCCCCGGCCGCTTTGATCGTTTTCAGAATGTCGATCATATCGCGAGGCGACACGCCAAGCGCGTTTAGCCCCGCCACAACCTCGGAAAGGGTGGCTGCCTCGGGGATTTCCGCCAGTCCGGTACCTTCCTCTTCTTCGATGCCAGCGAAGGTGCGGGGGACGACAACAGTCTCGCCGCGCGCAAACGGGTTTGGCTGGACTGCGATTGGCGATTCCTCGACCGTCAGGGTCAGGTTGCCTTGGGATACAGCAACGCGCGAAATTCGAACCTCTTGCCCCATGACGATGGTGCCTGAACGTTGATCGACGACCACGCGGGCCTTGGTTTCCGGCTCGACCAGAATATTCTCGATCCGGCCCAGCGCGTGCGCCGTCGAAGTTGCCTGCGTCGCGGCGATGTTAAGCTCAACCGTCCCGGAATCCCGCATGATTGCCACTGCCCGATTGAATTCAGAGTTAATCGCAACCTCAATGCGGCTGGCGGTGGTGAAATCGGGCTCGCGCAGGGCCAACCGCATTTGTGTCAGTGTCGAGAGGTCGAAATCGATCTCACGCTCCACCCGCGCGCCCGATGGGATCACGCCCGAGGTCGGAACCCCCTGTACGACCGAAGCAGCCTCGCCCTCGGCCACGGCGCCACCAGCCAGAACCGTGCCCTGCGCCACCGCATAAATTTGCCCGTCTGCCGCATTCAGCGGTGTCATGATCAGGGTGCCACCCAGAAGGCTTTTTGAATCACCGATCGCCGATACCGTGGCGTCGATCTGTCCGCCGACCCGGGCAAAAGGCGGCAGGCTGGCGGTCACCAACACGGCCGCCACGTTCTTGGGGCGAAAATCCTCTCCGTTCACGTTGACGCCCAGCCGCTCGAGGATGTTGGACATGATCTCTTCGGTGAAGGGCGAATTGCGCAGCCCGTCACCAGTGCCGTTAAGCCCGACAACCAGGCCATAACCCACCAGATCATTGCCCCGCACCCCGTCGAAATCCACAAGGTCCTTCAGGCGGATCGCACCGGCTGAGACGATCCCGGGCAGCAGCATCAATAGGAAAAGAAGAAGTTTCATCTCAGGAAATTCACCAGCGACAGGTTCGCGTTGCGAACGGTGACGGAATACAGGCTTTCCAACTGGAACTGCACGGTTTGCAATTGCGCGGCGGTTTCATATGGGTCCGCTGCAATCAGTTTATTCCGGCTGTATTCCAGGCTGGTCTGCGCCGCACTGTTGCGCGTGGCGGCCTGTTCGATCCGCGCCTCGGCCGACCCCACCTGCGCGCGCAGGTTGACGATATCATTCTGGGTATTGGCCAGATCGACGCCCAGTTGCGTGAACAACGCCGTGCGTTGGTCACGCGGCAGGTTGAGCCTGTCATCCGACACCAGCGCCGCAACGGCAATATCCCGCAGCGCATCCTTGATCGCGGGGTCAGTCGCAGTGATCGGAATACGAACACTTTCATTCTCGGAGATCTGCATAGCGGCCAAGGCGGTGTCCGATCCCTGATAGATCACCGTGTCAAACCCGGCGGGATCGTTGAACCAATCCTCTGCCGCCTGCCGGATATCCGACACTGTGGGGTGCCCTGTCAGTTCAGCCTCCAGCGCAGTCAGCAGCATGTCGGTTGAGGGCAGGGGAGAAACATCCGTGGCCACGCCGGAATACAGGCTGCGCCCGCCGGCCCGTGTATTCAGCGCAGACATGATCGTGTCTAACTCGTTGCGCGCCTGCACGGACGCGTTTTCGTGGCTGACCGCCTGGTTCGATGTGCCAAAAGACAGCAGGGACGCGGTGAATTCGCTGACCGAGTCATCAACTGTCGTCAGGCTCAACTGCATGGCGTCCGTGAACAACCCGGCCTCGGCCGTGGACACCCGATAGGCATCCAGCCGTGACAGGCTGCGGTCCAGATCCAGCAAGTGCGAGTAATCGCCATCCAGTCGCCCGGACACATTCTGAACCTTGCCGGTGGACATCTCGTGCGACAGGGTCTCGATCTGGGTTTTCAACTCGGTCGAGCGGGTCTTCAATGTCATGCCCCGCGCCAGATCACCGATAGACGTCAAATTAATCATCACAACCTCAACAGAGTATTCATCAATTCATCCACCACCGAGATGACCCGGGCATTAGCGGCATAGGCTTGTTCGATCTGCATCAGGCGCTGCAGTTCCTGATCCGTATCGACGCCGTCTTCGGCCTCGATCCGGGCCATTTCCAGCTGGGCGCCGTTGGCGAAGGTCAGGCGCTGGCTGGCCGTGTGGGCCTTGGCGCCAGCTTTGGACGAAAGCGCCTCGGTCATATCCGAGGCGCGCATGGCACCGGTGCCAAAGGGTGACCCTGCAACCGGACGCGCATCGCTGAGAATGGCACCAAGGGCCTGCAGCTGTGTTGCACCACCCGGATCGCCGGGGACTGCTGCGCCCAGTCCGTCACGCAGCCGCCAGCTGTCGCCGCCATTGTCGGGATCGACAATCGTGTTCAGACTAATGCGCGAGGCCAGCCCCGCCGGAGCCGTCACATCGAACCGGTTACCGGCGTCGGTGAACAGGCCCGTATCGGTGGGCAGCGCGGAGGGGTCCAGACCGGGGGTTTCGAACCGTTCGATCAGGTCCCGGGCGACCGAGTCCAGATTGGCCTGTGCTTCAACCGCCAGCTCATCGCGGATCTGGAACTGCGCCATCAACGCGCCGCCGCGAATCTGAGCGGTGCCTCCACCGGTGCGCACCGGATTGCCGTTCATCTCCAACCCCGACAGCAGGCCGTTGCCGACCGTCATATGGGGTTTGGTGTCTCCGGTGGTTGTAAAGGAAAACTGCGTCGCTGTGCCTTCCAGCAGGATCAGGCCGCCGTCGGAAAACAGCGACACCTGATTGTTCGCCCGTGGCACCGCGTTGACCGGCACCAATTCGTTGACCTGATCAATCAGCACCTGCCGCTGGTCCAGCATGGCCCCGATGTCACCGCCCGAATGTTTGACCGACGGAATTCTGGCGTTCAGCTTCTCGATATCCTTGAGGGTCTGGTTCAGGCTGTCCACCTGTTTGCCAATGGTGCGGTCCGCGTCCGAGCGCAGCTGCCGCACGCCTTCGGAGGCGGAATTGATCCTGTTGGCCAGATCGCGCCCAGTGCGGGCGACCTGATCCAGCCGCTCAGACGAGTCGGGCAGGCTGGCTGCCGTGATCAGGCTACTGTCGAAATCGGCCAGCCGGGCGGCCAGCGATGACAGATCGTCAGCCTTACCTATAAAACCCTCAACCCCGGCGTGAAAGCTGGATACGGCGGTTTGATACGCCAGATCTGCGTCGGTGACGCGGCGATTGGCGGTCAGGACCGGATCCTGGTTGCGCACCACGCCGACGGTTCGCACCCCATGGCCCGAGATTGTGTTCGTCGTCAGTTCCAGCGACCGTCGGGCAAAGCCGGGGGTCAGCGCGTTGGCAATATTGTCCGACACAACTGACGTGCCCCGGCCCGCGGCCGTCAAACCGCTTACTGCGTTGTTGAATGCCGTCGTCATATTCATCGGACAGCCCCCCTTTCCGGGTTAATACCCAAATCAGCGTTTGATGTTGGTGGTTTCCTGCAGCATCTCGTCAACGGTCTGGATCACTGTGGCGCTCGAGGAATAGGCACGTTGGGTTTGAATCAGCGAGGTCAGCTCGGTGGCAATGTCGGTGGTCGATTCCTCGCGCGCGAAGGAGACAAGGTCTCCGGTCGGCCCTTCGCCTGCATTCCACAGGAAGAAGGTGCCGCTTTCGCGGGACGGCGCATAGGTCTGGCTGTCCAGCGCGTTCAACCCGTTGGGATTGGGCACATCCGCCAAAGGGATCTGAAACATGCGGCGGCTGATACCGGTATCATAAAACGCATAAACATAGCCGTTCTCATCGACCTGAACGCTGGTCATAGTACCCACGGCCGAGCCGTCGCGCGTGATCGAAACCGGCGCGAAGGTGTCGGACAGCTGCGTGATGCCGTCCGCGTCGCCGATCTGGCCGATATTGACCTCCATCGGGCCACCGGCGACGTTCACCACAAGGCTGCCGGTGGTCGGATCGTAGGCCCCTCCGGATACGGTTGTGACAGTTGCCAGCGTGCCGCCAGCGGTCCGGCTGTCGGTGAAGGTCAGGGTATATTCCCCGATCACCGCCCCGCCCGAGGCCGAATCGCGCAGGATCATTGTCCATTCATTGCTGCTGCCGACGGCAGGCACGGTTGGTACCAGCTCGATGTCGACGCTTTCGGATTTGCCCAGGTTGTCGAAATACTCAACAGACAGAGGCTGGGTGTCGCCCGGCGCGCCAGCATCGGTCGCCGTGGCTGGCAGGTTCATGCGCAGGTTCATTGCCGTGGTCGGCGCGCCGGACAGTTGATTGACGCTCAGTTGGATGGGTTCCAGCGCTGCTGGGGTGTCCCGCGGCACTGCCGGAATCGACCCGTCAGGATTTGCACGCCAGCCCAACAGGACAAGGCCGGATTCGGTGACCAGATACCCTTCTTCATTGGTGCGGAACGATCCGGTTGTGGTCAGCTGCATCTCGTTCGATCCGCCCGCGATTTGCGAGCTTGGGCGCACCGGCAACATGCCCCGGCCCCGCACGGCCAGATCGGTCGAGTTGTTGGTGGTCACCAGCGATCCGCGTTGGTCGATCAGCCGCTGACTGGTGGTTCTGACCCCGCCCGCCGAATAACTGCCGCCCTGGCCCGACGTGACCATCGAATGAAAATCCGTTTCGACCCGCTTGTAGCCGAAGGTCGAAGAGTTCGCGATATTGTCCGAAATGGTGGCCAGCCGGTTGGCGTTGGCCTTCAATGAGGCCACACCGGCATTCAGCGAGGAGGAAATCGTCATTGGCACGCCCTTCTGTTGCGTCAATCTTGATGCAACAGCTAACGCACTGCCCCTTAACAGCGCGCTAACAGGTAAAATGCCGTCTATCCTGTGATCGTCAGGTCTCGCGCAGGAAAATGATCTCGATTCGGTTGTTACGCACGGCCATCGGGTTTTCATCTGACAATTCCCGGTCGGCGCGACCGGTCACGCGATCCAGTCGCGAAGTCGCAAACCCCTTATCTTCAAGCAGTTGCCGCACCACCTGTGCGCGTGAGGTCGAGATATCCCAGGACGGATCACGCGCCAGAACCACCGGCGAGGCGCTGACATGGCCTTCGACCGCCACGTCATTGGTCACCAGATCCGAAGAACGTGTCACCAGCAGTGCCAGCGCTCGCATCATCGGGGTCGGTTCATCTGTGCCCGATTCGAACAGCGGCTGATCCTCGGTATCGAACAACTCGACCACCAGACCCTTGTCGGTGACGCGCGTGACGATGTGTTTTAGCAACTTGTCCGAAACCATGCTTTCCCCGGTATGCCCCAATAGTTGTGCCTCGAGCGTCGAGAAATCGTCGGACACTTCCTTGCCGCCATCCGGGTTCACCCCGATCGACCCGCGCGCTTGCCGGGCGACTGTGGGATGCCGTTTGGCCGCCCCCGAGCCATCCATCACCATGGTCTTTTCGGAAAACATGTTGTTGCCGCCAAAAGCGCCGTCACCGCCGCCCGAGACCGGATTCACCGGAATCGTCGGCGAGAAGTAATCCGCCAGCCCTTTGCGTTGTTTCTCAGTCGTTGCGTTCAGCAGCCACATCAACATGAAGAACGCCATCATGGCCGTGACAAAGTCGGCATATGCGACCTTCCACGCGCCACCGTGGTGGCCATCGCCACCTGACACACGTTTCTTCTTGACGATGATTGGCACCGCATTGGATTGCGCACCCATCTCCACCACCTTTTATTCACCCGACTACAGGCGTAGCCGGGCAGGTCTTAAGGTGGGCTTAACACTTAAAACTTTTCGGACTTCTTTAGCGCGACACGTTTGCTCTGGCCCGTCGCAGGATCAGTTGCAAGTGGTTGAAGCTGTTCTTGATGCCGTCCGGCTCAGCCTTGCCAAAGAAAACGTCCAGTTCCTCGTGCACGCGCACGGCCTGATCAAGCAGCGGGTCCGCGCCCTCGGTATAAAGCCCCGCTTTGATCATCACCTCTGACTGCTCATAACTGCCAACCAGTTTGCGGATTTCCGAGATCATCTGGTTTTCTTCCGGCGTCGCCGCACCCGGCAGGCTGCGTGAGACCGAGCGGCTGAGGTCGATGGCCGGGAACCGCCCGCGTTCGGCAATGTCGCGGCTGAGTACAATGTGCCCGTCCAACACGCCGCGCAAGATATCCGCGACGGGTTCGTCCATATCCGACCCGGCGACCAGAACGCTGAACACGGCGGTTATGTCGCCCTGATCTGCGGTGCCAGGACCGGCGCGTTCGCAGAGCCCGGCAATCAGCGGCGTGACCGACGGGGGAAAGCCGCGCAGCGAGGGCGCTTCTCCCATCGCAACGGCGATCTCGCGATGCGCCTCGGCAAAGCGGGCCACCGAATCGGCTAGAAACAGCACGTTCAGCCCTTGGTCGCGCAGATGCTCCGCCACCGACATCGCCGACCACGCGCAGCGTCTGCGTGCCAATGCCGACTGGTCGGACGTCGCCGCCACAACGACCGAACGTTTCATCCCCTCGGCGCCCAGAGCTTGTTCGACAAATTCGTTCACTTCGCGCCCGCGTTCGCCGACCAGCGCGACCACCACCGCATGCGCCTGCATCGACTTGGCCAAGGTTGCCAGCAAGGTGGACTTGCCCACTCCCGATCCGGCGAACAGACCGATCCGCTGACCCTGCACCACAGGCAGCATGGTGTTGAGCATGGCCAGCCCTGTCTCCATCCGCTCGCCCAGCGGTTTGCGGTTCACGGCCGGGGGCGGTGCCCGCATGATGTCCTGTTCCTGCGTGCCCGACAGCAAAGGCTTCCCGTCCAACGGTTTGCCGAACGGATCTACTACCCGCCCCAACCAGTGCATCCCCGGCGCAAAAGCGGGTGTCTGATCCAGAATCACCCGGTCGCCCAGGCAGACCCCATCCGGCGCGGCGATCGGCATCATGTGAATCACGTCCGATTCGACATGCAGCACTTCGCCCGGCAGATCCGGCCCGCTGCGCCGCCGCAGGGTCAGGTGATCGCCGATCCGCGCCTGCCCCTCAAGCCCTTGTATTTCAATGACCCCACGCGCCACGCCGGACACGCGGCCCATATGGCGCAAGGCGGACAGGCGGTCGAATTCGCATTTAAGAAGCATCGGGTCGAGATCGGACATCGTGGGTTCTCCAACGGGTTTCTGAAAACGCTTTCTAAAGGAATCGGGGTTAAGCCTTGATTGAAATTGATCGAGGGAGAAGCCCCGATGTTCTATGACCTGAACGTCTTTAAGACAGCGCACGCAATGGCAACTCATGCCGGACAACGGCAGGCCGTTATCGCGCGCAACATGGCCAATGCGGATACGCCGGGTTACCAGCCCCGCGATATCGAGGCCTTTCAAAAAGCATTCGAAAACTCGGACCGTGAGGTCGCCATGACCGCCACACGGGCTGGTCACCTGAACGGTGCATCTGGCCCGCAACCCTGGGCCGAATATGAGGTCGCGCCCTCGGGCGACCCCAATGGCAACGGCGTGTCTGTTGAGGAAGAGATGTTCAAAGCCGTTGAGGTCAAGCGTCAGCATGATCGCGCGCTGACCATCTACAAATCCTCGATGAACATTCTACGCAGCAGTATTGGTCGGTCATAAGGTGGCTAAGACATGAGTGATTTTTCCCATTCCCTCGCCGCCTCGACCAGCGCCCTGCGCGCGCAATCATCGCGCCTGCGGCACGTGTCCGAGAATATTTCGAACGCCGACACGCCGGGCTATCGCCGCAAGACCGTGCCGTTCGAGACGGTGCAGAAAGACGGGCGCGAATTGGTGGAGGCCGGGCGCGTCAAGCTGGACCGCCGTGACGGGACACGTATCTATGACCCCGGCCACCCGATGGCGGATGAAACCGGTCACTATCGTGGCTCGAATGTCGATCTGATGATCGAGATCGCCGACGCCCGTGAAGCGCAGCGCAGCTACGAAGCCAATCTCAAGATGTTCGACCAGACACGCCAGATGTCGTCGAGCCTGATGGAACTCCTCAGAAGATAAAAGGACACCAGAATGGATATCCGATCCCTGACCGCAGCCCAGAACTATGCAGTTGCGCGCCCGGCCACGCAGGCCGATCCAAATCACGCCGGACCGGCGCAGGGGCTGCGCAACACGTTTCAGGACTTTGCCGCAACGCTAAAACAGAGCGAGCAAGTTTCTCAGGCCGCCATGACCGGACAGGCTGACCCACACGCGCTGGTTCAGGCGTTGGCGCAGACCGAATTGGCGGTGGAAACGGCCGTGGTCGTGCGCGACAAGGTGGTCGAGGCCTATCAGGAAATCCTGCGGATGCCGGTCTGACGAGATGCTGAGCGAAGGTCTCTTCTATGACATCGTGCGTCAGGCTCTGTGGGTCGCGGTGATCACCTCGGTCCCGATCCTGGCGGTGGCGCTGGTATCGGGCCTGATCGTCGGCCTGTTCCAGGCGCTGACCTCGGTGCAGGAGATGACGCTGACCTTCGTGCCCAAGCTGATCGCCATCGTCATCGTGTTCTGGATTTCAATGGGCTTCATGACCCAGACGCTGGTGACGTTCTTCACCACAACCCTCATCCCACTGATTGCAGGAGGCCGCTGATGGATACCGCCTATGTCACCCTGTCCCGCCAGTCCGGACTGATGAATGAAATGCGGCTGGTGGCGAACAATATCGCCAATGCCAACACCACCGGATACCGCGCGCAGGGCCTGGTGTTTTCCGAATTCGTCCGCGACATGCCGGGCAACCCCTCGCTGTCGATGGCGCGGGCCGAGACGCGAAATACCTCGCTGCAGCAGGGCCTTCTGACTGAAACCGGAGGCCAGTTTGATTTTGCCATCGAAGGCGACGGGTTTTTCATGGTTGAAACCGCGTCCGGCAATCGTTTGACAAGGGCAGGGGCCTTTTCCCCTAGCGCCGAGGGCGATCTGGTTACGATGGACGGCCACCGGGTGCTGGACGCGAACGGCGCGCCTGTTTTCATCCCTCCGGACGCGGCCTCGATCGATGTGGGCAGCGATGGAACGCTTAGTATCGAAGGGCAGTTTTTGGGGCAGATTGGTGTCTACCGCGTGGCCGATCCCAGCATGCTGGTGCGTGAGGGCAGCACGCAATTCCGTGCCGAAGGTGAGATTGAACCGGTTGAAAACCCGGTTGTTGTGCATCGGTTCCTCGAAGGGTCCAACGTTAACGCGGTTCATCAGGTGACCCGGTTGGTAGAAATCCAGCGCGCCTATGAACTGGGGCAGAGCTTTCTGGAAACCGAAGACGAACGTGTGCGCGAGGCGCTGAAGGCGATAATGCGCTGATTTGTGAAAAGGAGATTTCAACATGCGGGCTTTGAAAATTGCAGCAACGGGCATGACCGCGCAGCAGATGCGGGTCGAGACGATCTCGAACAACCTGGCGAACACGAACACCACCGGCTACAACGCGCGCCGGGCCGAGTTCGCGGATTTGCACTATCAACAGATGGCGCGGGCAGGGACGGTGAACGCCAATGACGGCACGGTTCTGCCCACCGGTATTCAGCTGGGTCTGGGCGTTCGTCCGGCGGCTGTCACCGTGCAGCTGGCGCAGGGCGGGTTGTCGGCCACCGGCAATGATCTGGACGTCGCCATCGAAGGCCGCGGTTATCTTGAGGTGACGCTAACCAACGGTCAGTCCGGCTTTACCCGCGATGGCAGCCTGAAACGCTCGGCCGAAGGGCTGATCGTCACGTCCGATGGGTACGCGGTCGCACCCGAGATCACCATTCCCGACGATGCGCATTCGATCTCGATCAACGCTTCGGGCGAGGTCTATGCCTATTTCGACGATGCGCCCGAGGGGCAGTTGTTGGGAGAAATTACGCTGGCCAGTTTCTCGAGTGCCAAAGGGCTCGAGGCGATCGGCAGCAACCTGTTCAAGGAAACCGAAGCGTCCGGCGCACCGGTGGTTGGCACCCCGGGCGAGGACGGGCTGGGCACCTTGCGGCAGGGCTATCTTGAGGACAGCTCGGTCGACGCAATCCGCGAGGTGACCGAACTAATCGAGGCGCAGCGCGGATATGAGATGAACGCCCGGGTCATTTCCGCCGTCGATCAGATGATGGGCGCAACCACACAGGTGCGGTGATGCGGGCCCTGATCCTAATTGTGGGGCTGCTGATGCCGGTATTTGTGCACGCTGACATTGTCGTGCCGACCCGCACCATCCGTGCCAAGGAAATCATCTCGGCGACCGATCTTGAAATCAAGGCGCAGCAAGTGCCCGAGGCGATGACCGATCCCAAATTTCTGATTGGGCAAGAGGCCCGTGTCGCGCTCTACCCCGGGCGCCCAATCCGCGCCGGAGATATCGGCGCGCCGGCGCTGGTGGATCGCAACGATCTGGTTGTGCTGATCTTTGACCGCAAACCGCTGTCGATCACCGCGGAAGGCCGCGCGCTGGGGCGCGGCGCCGCCGGGGAACGCATCCGGGTGATGAACTTGTCCTCCCGCACGACCGTGACCGGTCTTATCCGGCCCGACGGCCAAATCGAGGTGAAATGATGTCAGGACTTTCGAAATCTCTGTTGTTTACAGTGCTTGCCCTGTCGGCCTGCGGTCGGGTGGATCATTTGGGTAAGCCACCCAGTTTCACACCGAATGAGGACTCGCCTGAACATGTTGCAATGCTGTGGCCGGGCTTGCCGCTGCACACGCAACCGCAGCGTAACGTTGACCAGTCTTCGTTATGGAGCGGTGGTCAGCAATCGTTGTTGGGTGATCAGCGGGCGATCAAGAAAGGTGACATCCTGACGGTCGTAATTGAACTGGACGAGAAAGCCGAGTTTTCGAATGACACGGAACGGTCGCGCTCTGCTTCGGACAGTCTGGGAATAGATGGTCTTTTTGGTCTGCCACAACGCGCGGCCAAACATCTGCCAGAGGGTGCGTCGCTTGCTGATGCGGTCGAGATCGAGTCCTCTTCGGAAAGCACCGGCGAAGGATCAGTGAAACGCAAAGAGAAGCTGACCCTGCGTGTCGCCGCCACCGTGATCGATGTGCTGCCGAACGGTGTTCTGTCGATCTCGGGCTCACAGGAATTACGCGTGAATTTCGAGCTGCGCGAGCTGTTGGTTGCGGGCTATGTGCGGCCGCAGGATATCTCGCGCCAGAATGAGATCACCTATGACAAAATCGCCTCGGCCCGCGTGTCTTATGGCGGTCGCGGACAGATCACCGACGTGCAGCAGCCGCGATACGGTCAGCAGGTTCTCGATGCCGTACTGCCGTATTGAGGAGCAGATATGATGAAGAAACTGTTGCCCGTCATCTTTTTGCTGGTCGGCCTTGGGGCCGGTGTAGGGGCAGGCGTCATGTTGGCACCGTCAGGGTTTAAAGAGGCCGCCAAACAGGTAAAGGCGGAAAAGTCCAAGGAGAATTCCGCAAAAGCCCAGGACGACAAGACAGGAAAAAAGAACAAGCCAAGCGACTATGAATACCTCAAGCTGACCAAGCAATTCGTGGTGCCGGTCGTTGATTCAGAACGCATCGAAGCGCTGGTCACCATGTCGCTGAGCCTTGAGATCACCCCCGGTATGACCGAGGCCTTTTACGCGGTCGAGCCAAAGCTGCGCGACGGGTTCCTTCAGGTCATGTTCGATCACGCCAACACCGGGGGTTTCGATGGCGCCTTCACCGAATCCGATAATCTTAAAGTGTTGCGCAAAGCCCTGCTTGAGACAGCGCGCCGTGATCTGGGGGATGACGTCTCGCAGGTTCTGATCATGAGTGTCAGCCGTCAGGATGTTTGAACCGGGCGGCGCAGCCGAAGCCGGTTAAACGGACAGCTTCTTGTTCAACGCGTGTTTGCGTGCCGATTTCTGTGCCGCCGACAGGTTCGTAACAGCCTGCTGACGGCCAAACGCCGTGCGCAACGCCTCCATCGCCGTCAGCTTTTGTGCCCGCAGCCGGGCGAGCTCCATGTTTAGCTGGCGGCGCGTGGCCGATTCCCATCCATTCCACAAAACGTCCGTGCCCGTGACGCGATACCCTTCGGCTGAAGCACTGTCCCGGCGGGTTTGCTGAACCTGAGCATCTAATCGCGCCAGTTGTTGCTGCACCTGCGCCTCGGCTTCGATCAGCGGGCGTAGGGCGTTGTATTCCTTTTGAAACGCCACTTCCGTGACTTTTTCGAGGTCTAAAAACCCGTCCTGTTTCATCTGATCTGTTCCTTTGCCCGCTTGCGCATCGCCTCGGCAAACCGGATTGCGGCGGCCACGGGACGATAGTGTTCTTCGGTAATTTCCTGACCGATCTCGACGGCTGCATGAAGCGCGCGCGCGGTGGGTGGATCGGAGTGTATGGGCAAACCGGATTCGGCGGCGCGTGCGCGGATCGCCGCAGCGACCTCGTCGACGCCCTTGGCCACACAAACCGGAGCCGAGCCCGCCGTCCGAGCCCATTTCAGTGCCACCGCATAGTGGGTTGGGTTGACGATCACCACATCCGCCGATGGCACATCCGACATCATCTGGTTTGCCGCGATATCCTGCGCCCGCTGGCGGCGTTGCTGTTTTACATGCGGATCGCCCTCGGCGTCTTTGGTTTCGTCCTGGATTTCCTTTCGCGACATTCGGTTCTTGCGCATGTGTTCGGCATATTGCCACAGGTAATCCACCACCCCGATCGCCAGGGCCACGGCGATGACGATGAACAGGAAGCGAAACAGCAGGTTCATCATCAACATCACCGAGGATCGCGCGGGGGCAGTGCTGGCCGACAGGATTTCGCTCAGGTTCGAACGCAGGAATAGCGCCAGACAAGTGCCGTAGATCACCAGTTTCACAAAGCTCTTGGCAAATTCGAACAGGCCGCCGCGACCGAATTTGTTTTTGGCGTTGGAAAAGAGCGAGATACGGGACAGTTTCGGTTTCAGCTTACTGGGCGCAAAGATCAGCGCGCGCTGGGCGATCAGGCTGAGCAGAACAGCACAGGCGGGCAGGGCAAACAGGATCGAGACGGACAGCAAGGCGGTTTTTAGCATCCCGCCAACCGGGGTTGCCGCTGGGCCGTCGGTCACTAATGGGGCAAGTGTATCCGCCTGATCGATCAGGACGACAAACAGGGACCCCATATGCTGCACGCCAAACTGACCGGCTGCAAACAACGCGACGAGAAACCCGGTATAGGCAGCCACAACGGAAAGGTCGTTGGATTTGGCGACCTCACCCTTTTCCCGCGCCTTCTGCAGTTTCTGCGGCGTCGGCTCATAGGACTTGTCACTGTCGTCATCCGATCCGCTCATCGTGTGCCCTCAAGCGGGTTTACCATGAAGGCGAACAGGGCTTCGGACCAAACTGACAGGATCAGAGGGGTGCCTGCAAACAGTAGGAACAGCCCTGCAAAGGTGATGGCGGGGGCGCCGACAAAGGCCACCATCAGCTGCGGCATCGCACGATTGATGACACCCAGCGCGAGGTTGTAGATCAGCGAGGCGATGACAAAGGGCATGGCCAACGCAAAGGCCGTACCAAAGCTGCGTGCGATCTGCTGCACGCCCCATTGCGACAGGTCTGGCGCCATCGGCGCGGTGCCCATCGGAAACAGGGTATAGCTCTGGATCAGAAACTGCGCGACGCGGATATGCAGACCCAATAGCACCGCCAAAGCCAATCCCGCCAAGGTCAGCAGATACCCCATTGCAGGGACCGGATCGGCTGCCGCTCCGCCCAGGATCTGAGACAATGAGGTCGCCTGCGCCGCAATCGATCCAGCCGTTTGCAGGGCGAGTACGAACAGGCGCAGGCCCAGCCCCAGTACTACTCCGATCAGGGCCTCAACCACGATCATCCGCGCCAGCGGAAACAGGTCAGGCGCAGCGCCCGCAGCCTGTATCGCTGGCGCCACAATCAGCGTAAACGCTACCGCGATGCCAAGTTTGGCGCGGGTCGGGATGCTGCGTTCCCCGAAGGCCGGTAACAATGAGACCATGGCTGAGACGCGTAGAAAGACGGCAAACAGGTGCCACAGACCCTCGCCCAACTGGGGCAGAAGTTCTGGCGGCAGCGCGATCACGCGGGCACTGTTCCAACCAGCGCAGGGCGCGCCTCAAGCCCGATTTCCTCGAAGGACAGAACCGGGTTGGCGATGCCGCGCGCGTGCATGATGGTGCGCAGTAACCTGCGTCGTCGGGTTGAGGTGACCACGGCCGGAAACACCCCGTGATCGGCGGATTGTGCCACACTGCCAACCACCCCATCGGCCAGCTTGTTGAACAGGTTCGGCGGCAGCGCCACGTCCAACCCGGCATTTGGCGCGTCGATTTGGTAGGTGGCGAAGGTGTCCTCCCATTCCGGGGCCAGCTGGATCAGGGGGATCGAGCCATCCTCGCGTTTCATCTCGGCCACCAGTTGGAAGCCCAGCCGTTGCCGGACCAGCTCGCAGATGCCCTCGGGCTGGGTGGTGGTCAGGCGCGCCTCGGCCACGCTTTCCAGAATAAGCGCCATGTTGCGGATCGAGACACGTTCGTCCAGCAAAAGCCGCAGCACTGCGTGCAGCGTATCGATCGGCACCTTGTCGGGGATCAGCTCGTCCAAAAGCTTGCGGTTGGCCTCGGCCCGGACCGGATCGCTGAGGCGCGTCATCTCGGACAACAAGCGGCGCAGGGATTTCAGCGTCAGCAGGCGCGAGAAGTTCTGTTTGATAATCTCCAGCAGATGCGTGGCCAGAATCTCGGGTGGAGAGACAATCGTGGCTCCGCTCATCGCCGCGGCCTCCTGATCCTTGGGCAGAATCCAGCGGGCCGGGGCGCCATAGACGGGCTCGGTCACGTCATTGCCTTCGGGAAGCATATCGCGGTCATCCTGCACCAGCGCCAACACCAGATCGGGGTTCAGAACACCGCGCGCCTGTTCCACCCCCTGCACCTTGACCACGTAGGTACCCATAGGCAGATCAGCGCGGTCGGTCAGGCGGATATCGGGCAGGATCAGCCCAAAGCTTGAGGCCACATAAGTCCGCATATTGGCAATTCGCGCGTCCAGACCGGTGCCGGGGTTCAGGACCATGCTGACCAGATCGGGGGCGAACTCCAGATGCACGTCGTCCAGATCCAGAATGTCGCCGATTGCCTGCGAGACTGGCGTTTTATCCTGTGGCGCCGGGTTCAATGCGGCCTCTTCCTCGGCCTTTTGTTTGCGATGCACGTTGAAGGCGGCATAGCCCAGCACACCAGCGCCCAGAATGAAGGGCAAAAACGGCAGGCCGGGGACCAGCGCAAACAGCACCATCAGGATCGCGACCGTCCCCAGCGCTGCCGGATGCTTGCCCAGTTGTGAGAAAATCGCGTTGTCGGTGGCCCCCTGCGTGCCGCCGCGCGCCAGCAGCAGGGCCGAGGCGATGGAGATGATCACCGCCGGGATTTGCGACACCAGCCCATCGCCGACGGTCAGGATGGCATAGGTCGCGAACGCCGCAGAAATCGGCATCCCGTGTACAATCACGCCCATGATCAGACCCATCACGAGGTTCAACAGTGTGATCAGCAGACCGGCAACTGCATCGCCTTTGACGAATTTCGATGCGCCATCGAGTGAACCGAAGAAAGTGGTCTCCTGCTGTTCGCGCTCGCGCCGTTCCTTGGCTTGCTGGTGGTCGATGGCCCCGGCGGACATGTCGCTGTCGATGGCCAGCTGCTTGCCCGGCATCCCATCCAGTGCAAAACGCGCGCCGACCTCGGCCATCCGCGCGGCACCCTTGGTGATGACCATGAAATTCACGATCAGCAGCACGCCGAACACCACCAGACCCAAGAAAATACTGCCGCCCATGACGAAATCGGCAAACCCCTCGATCACGTCGCCGGCGGCGTTGGGGCCGGTATGCCCCTCTCCGATGATCAGCTTGGTTGAGGACACGTTCAGCGACAGCCGCAACATCAGCGAGGCCAGCAGGATCGTCGGGAAGGACGAGAAATCCAGTGGTCGTTCGATGAACAGCGTCAGCGTGAAGATCAGGATCGCCAGCGCGAACGAGGCCGCCAGCCCCACATCCAGCACCCAGGCGGGCATGGGCAGGATCATCATCACGATGACCGTCATCAGCGCCAACGCCAGCAGCACGGTCGGAGAAAACAGGGAACGGGCGTCGATCTTGGGCACGCAGGTCTCCTAGTTGAAAGAAATAAACGCGATGGCAGTGTCGGAGGGTGGAGCCAGCGAGCCCAAAACGCTGCCGGATTGCGGCAGGTTGACCGGGATCAGAGGGGTTGCCGCAGTGGTGAACGGGTCGCGCGACGCCTCTTCCGGAGCGGCGGGCAGTGTCTGGTCCAGCTGTGCCAGCACGGTCTGAAACCGGCCAGAATAGGCCTGGGCCAAGGATGGCGTGCGGGAATGATAGGCCCCGACGGCAGCAGGCCACGAGCCGAGCTCGGCATAAAGGTCATTCAGGAACCGCGCGGCATAGGTGGCGTTTTCATCCGGGTCGAACATGGCGTCGATCGAGCGGAACGCCTTGGCGTGCCAGCGGTAGTTGATCTGGAAACAGCCGATGTCGAAGCTGCGTTTGCCTGCCTTGAAGATGTTGAAAACGTAGGATTTCGCCTCGATTTCCGAGGTGAACCAATACCCCTGCCCCTCGACATTGATGGTCCAGGGCCAGGGTTCCAGCCGTCCGTCCTGCAGACGTCCGGTTTCGACCCGGGCGATTGCACGCAGCACGTCGAGCGGGACGCCTTCGGACTGCGCGGCCCGGCGCGCGGCCGAATCGCACACCCCCGCGACGCGGGCATCAGGCATGGCAAAGCCCTGTTGCGCCAAAAACAGCGCAAAGAAACTCAGGCCAAGGATCAAACTATGGGGCATTCTGCCGGTCCGGGATTCTGATCAGTCCCGGCCAAGCTAGTCCCGCTTGGGTTTACAGACGGTTATCAGCCACCTAGTTTCGGTCGATCCGGCGACCGAAGACAACGCTTGTATTGGTGCGCAGCACGCCGGGGATCTTGGCCAGATCGTCGACCAGAATGTCCAGATCCTCGATTCTTGGGGCCTCGGCCGACAGCAGCAGGTCGAACTCGCCATTGATTGACAGGCAGAGTTTGACCTCGGGGTAGGCTTCGAGTCGTTTGATGATACGCGTGGTTTCCTTTTGCTGCACTTCCAACAGCACCACGACCTGCACGCGCGGGGCATCCTCGGAACTGTTCAGGATTACTGAGTATCCGGCGATTACGCCATTTTCTTCCATCCGGCGAATGCGTTCGTGCACGGTGGTTCGGGCTACGCCCAATTTCGCCGCGATTTTCGAGGTCGTCTCGCGGGCGTTGTGCTGCAGGGCGGCGATGATGCGACGGTCTAGCTGGTCCATGATCCCCTAGATGTAATGCACAGAGGGCGGGGGGCTCAAGACGTGTCAGAGCGTTCTTTTGAAACAGCTTTCCGACGTGGGCGCGGCCAGATCAGGGCCGCCGCCACAAGGCCGGGCGATGCGACTACAGACATGACCGCAAGCGTCGTTGCGGTGTTGGTCGTCGTCATCATCCAGCCCGCAAACGGGTACAGCACCAGCCAGCACGCATGGGACAGCGTGAACTGGGCGGCAAACACCGCCGGTCTGTCCTCGGGGCGGGCCGAGCGGGTCAGCAGGCGACCCGAAGGGGTCAGCGTTGCGGAATAGCCAAACCCGATGCAGGCCCACAGTATTGTCAGCCCGATCAGCGAGACTTGCGTGACGGCAAATGAAACTGTCGCTACCCCCATCGCCAAAGTGCCGATCGCGGCTCCGGTCAACATGACGCTGCGGTCCTTGTAGGTGTCCAACAACTTGGGAAGGGTGAACGCGGCCAGCATCGAGCCGCCGCCAAACCCGGCCAGAGCGATGGCCACCGCGCTTTCGGACAGGCCCAGATCGGCGCGGACGATGACCACGGTGTTGACGATGACCATTGCGCTGAGCGCTGCCGCCGTCCAGTTGAGTGCCAGCAGGCCCCGCAGGCGCGGTGTGCTCAGGTACAGGCGGATGCCACGCGTGGTCCGGTCGTAGATACCCCGGCGCTCTGTCGGTTTGGGCGAGGGCAAGGCGACCGACACCACAAGCAGAGCCGAGGCGATGAACCCCAGCCCGGTTCCCCAAAACAGGCTGTCAAAGCTTACGATCAACAGCAGCGCGGCGGCCAGCATCGGGCTCAGCAGGCTTTCCAGATCATAGGCCAGCCGCGACAGGGACAGGGCCTTGGTATAGTCCTGCTCGTCCGTCAACACATCCGGAATGGTGGCTTGAAACGCCGGGGTGAACCCGGCCGAGGCCGATTGCAGCACGAAGATCAGCACATAGACCTGCCAGATCTCGGTGACAAATGGCAGACAGATCGCAACCAGGGCCCGCACCAAATCCAGCGCCACCAGCATTCGGCGGCGGTCCAGCCGTTCGGCAATGGCCGCAGCAAGGGGGGCGATGATCACATAGGCGACCATCTTGATCGTCAGGGCCGTGCCCAGAACCATGCCCGCCGCATCGCCGGCCAGATCATAGGCCAGCAGCCCCAGCGCCACTGTCGCCAGCCCGGTGCCCGTCAGGGCCACCAGCTGTGCCGCCAGCAGGTGGCGATACGTTTGATTTCGCAGGACACTCAGCATCGGCAGGTTGTACCTTTTGACCATTCGGACCCGCTCCGGAGCCCCCTTTGACCCGAAGCGTTGCGCCCAAAACCATTTTCCTGTCAATGCCTTCGGGGTCAAGAAATCCGCGCAACTTGGCCGCATTCCATTGATAGCGTTGAGTTTGCGGACCAAACCTCCTATCTCGGGGGCAATACCGGACAAAGGAAGACCCCCGTGGCGAACCATCTCTATAAAAACGACCTGCCGGACGGGTTGGATCTGGGCCCTGTTGTGGCCATTGACTGCGAAACCATGGGGCTGAACCCGCATCGTGACCGCCTGTGCGTGATCCAGATGTCGGGCGGTGACGGCAACAGCCATATCGTGCAGGTTGAGAAGGGCCAGACGCAGGCGCCGAACCTGTGTGCGATGCTAGAAAACCCCGACGTGCTGAAGCTGTTCCACTTTGGCCGGTTTGACATAGCCGCGATGTACCACACCTTTGGCGCACTGGCAGCACCGGTCTATTGTACCAAGATCGCCAGCCGTCTGGTGCGCACCTATACCGACCGCCACGGCCTGAAGAACTTGTGTCAGGAGCTGATCGGCGTCGATATCTCGAAGCAGCAGCAGATGAGCGACTGGGGTGCTGAGACCCTGACCGATGCGCAGCTGGACTATGCCGCTTCTGACGTGCTGTACCTGCACCGCCTGCGCGAGGCGCTGGACGGGCGTTTGGCCCGCGAAGGGCGTACTGAGATGGCGCAGGCGTGTTTTGACTTCTTGCCGACGCGTGCGAAACTCGATCTCGCCGGTTGGCCCGAAACGGATATTTTTGCGCACTCATGACCGATACCGAAGCATTCCTGAGAACCGCCCGACAGGTTGTTACTGACGAAGCCCGTGCGTTGGACGTTCTGGCCGACAGTCTGGACGAACATTTTGCCGAGGCCGTGCAACTGATCCTGCAGGCGCCGGGCCGGATCATCATCAGCGGTATCGGCAAGTCGGGCCATATCGGCCACAAGATCGCCGCCACACTGGCCAGCACCGGTACGCCGGCCTATTTCGTGCACCCGGCCGAGGCGAGCCATGGTGATCTGGGCATGGTTTCGAAAGGCGATGTGGTTCTGGCGATTTCGAATTCGGGCGAGGCGCCGGAACTGGTGAACCTGCTGGCCTTTACCCGCCGTTTCAGCATCCCGCTGATCGGACTGTCCAGCAAGCCGGAAAGCACACTGATGAAGCAGGCCGATGTGCATCTGCTGATCCCGTCGATGGGTGAGGCCTGTGGCTTTGGCATGGTGCCGTCGATCTCGACTACGCTGACACTGGCGATGGGCGACGCGCTGGCAATCGCGCTGATGAAGTACCGCGACTTCAAACCCGAGGATTTCCGCGCCTTCCACCCCGGCGGCAAGCTTGGCGCGCAGTTGTCCACCGTGCGTGACCTGATGCACGCCGATCTGCCCGTGGTGCCCGAGGGAACCCCGATGAGCGAGGCGCTTCTTGTCATGAGCCAGAAGAGCTTTGGCGTTGTCGGCGTGACCGATGAGGCGGGTCGACTGATAGGCATCGTGACCGATGGTGACTTGCGCCGGAACATGGACGGCTTGCTGAACAAAACCACCGAAGAGGTCATGACCCGCAACCCGCTGACCATCGCACCCAACGCAATGGCGGAAGAGGCGGTGGCAATCATGAACGACCGCAAGATCACATCGCTGTTCGTGGTTGACCCCGATACGCAGGGCCCGGCGCAGGGGTTGCTGCACATCCACGACTGCCTGCGCGTCGGCCTGGGCTAGGCGGAGGGTTACGCGGTGGACGGACATTCCCGCAGGGTTCAGTTCTTCAAGGTGGTACTGCCATTGGTAGCCATCCTGATGCTGTCGACCGTTTTCCTTTTGTCGCGCAGTATCGAGACCAATGTGAGTGTTCCCTTTACACAGCAGGACATCGACGAACGTCTGGCCGATCAGGTGGTGACGCAGCCGAACTACCGCGGCACTACCCGCAAGGGCGAAGAGGTTCAGATTGAGGCGAACCGGGCTATGCAGGGAAGGGAAGGTTCAATTCCTACTGCCGCCGAATTTCGTGGTCGCATGAACCTTTCGGATGGCAAGGTCATCACGTTGGATTCGAATTCGGGCATGATCCGCCCCGATAAGAACACGGCCACTTTTGTCGGCGATGTGGTCATCACCTCGACCGACGGTACGGAAATCACGACCGATTTGCTAAACACTGCGCTGGACGAAATCCGGGGTAACGCACCCGGTCAGGTCAATGGCACTGGGATTATCGGCAATTTTACCGCTGGCAGTATGACCTTTGGTACGGAAAAAACTGACGGTCCGGTCCATATTCTTTTTACAGACGGTGTGAAGCTGATATACGAGCCTGAAAAAGCAGAAAGATAACCTGTGTTCGATTTTCGATTTGTCACAATTTGCCTTTGTATGACCCTCGGTGCCATTTCCGTTGCGGCGCAGGAGACTCAGGTTGCCTTTGGCGCCACTCAGGCCGACCCCAGCCTGCCGGTTGAGGTGACCTCGGAAAAGCTGAACGTCAATCAAGAGGACGGATCGGCCGAATTTCTTGGCAATGTGATCGTCATTCAGGGGGAAATGCGTCTGACCGCTGAAAGGGTACTCGTTATCTACAACGAAGAACGCTCGGGCATCGAACGGATGGAAGCGACCGAGGATGTGGTTCTTATAAGCCCGCCCGATGCAGCCGAGGGCGATTGGGCCGAATATACCATCGATTCCGGCGTGATCGTGATGAAAGGCAATGTGCTTTTGAACCAGGGGCCCAGCACCATCAGCGGCGATCAGATGAATGCCGACCTGACCGCCGGTACCGCGACGATGACCGGCAATGTCAAAACCATACTGCAGCAGGGCGACAACTGATGATGCGCCCGGAACTGACCGTGGCCGAAGGGCAATCCGGCCTCAGAATCGAAAAGCTGCGGAAATCCTACCGCAAGAAGACCGTGATCCGCGATGTGTCGATGACGCTGGATCGGTCCGAGGTTGTAGCGCTTCTGGGTCCGAACGGATCGGGGAAGACGACCACTTTCTATTCCGTCGCCGGTTTGGTCTTTCCCGAGGCGGGCACGGTCACGATCGACGGGCAGACGGTAACAACCTTGCCCATGTACCGGCGCGCGCGTCTTGGTATCGGTTATCTGCCGCAGGAGATGTCGATCTTTCGTGGCATGAGCGTCGAGGACAATATTGCCGCCGTTCTGGACATTACGGTGCGCCATGCTCACCGCCGCAAGGAGCGTTTGGAAGAGCTCTTATCGGATTTCTCGATCGAACATCTGCGCCGGGCACCGGCACTGGCGCTGTCGGGTGGTGAGCGTCGCCGCGTTGAGATTGCCCGCTGTCTTGCGGCTGACCCAAAATATCTGCTTTTGGATGAACCCTTTGCGGGTGTTGACCCGATCAGCGTCGGCGATATCCGCCATCTGGTTGCGGATCTGAAAAAGCGCGGCATCGGTGTTCTGATCACTGACCATAACGTGCGGGAAACGCTGGAAATTGTGGACCGCGCCTATATCCTGCATGACGGGCAGGTACTGATGTCCGGCACCCCGGACGAAGTGGTCGAAAACGAGAACGTCCGCCGGGTCTATCTGGGTGAAAACTTCAGGATTTCATGAGCTTGCGCAGAAATGCGCCGAATGCATGCCGGAAATCACGTATATACACGTCTGTTTTGATTGACTCTTCCGCCGTCTCTTGCCTCAATTGGGTCATGGCATTTCTTCGGTTCCCGTCTGGATCACGAGGCCCCTTCGTTGAAGGGGGAACCGTGCGGCTACCGCGGGAAATGTCTCTACCCCCCACCCGATAAAAACAAGTGCGTCGCGTTACGTGACGTCAGAATGGGTGTGAATTGTGAAGGAGATCACATGCGTTACCAAATCAGCGGAAAACAGATCGACATCGGCGAAGCACTTCAGACCCATGTGCAGACCGAACTTGGCGAGGTTGTTGGGAAATATGCCCAGCGTCCGACCGACGCCAATGTCGTCTTTTCCCGTTCTGCGCATGAATATGTATGCGAAACCACCGTACATCTTTCCACTGGCCTGACGGCGCAGGCCAAGGCCCACGCAACCGAGATTTACGCAGCATTTGAGGCTTGCTGCGACAAGATGGAAACCCAATTGCGTCGCTACAAGCGCCGTCTCAAGGATCACCACAAGGATCGTTCTGAGCCGGTTGAACTCTTTGGTGCTTCCTCATATATCCTCGCTTCTGACGAGTCTGAGTCGGCGAGCGAACCCGAATCCTTGCAGCCGATGATTGTGGCTGAGATGGAAACCAAAATCCCATCGCTGAGTGTTGGTGAAGCCGTTATGCAGATGGAACTGGTCGGTGCTCCGGTGCTGGTGTTCCGCAATGAAAACAAGGACGGATTGAACGTCGTGTACCGCCGGGATGACGGCAACATCGGCTGGATCGATCCGTAACAGGCAAGAATGACAAAGGCACGCCCCTGCAACCTGCGGGGGCTTTGCCGTGGAGCGTGATCATGGAGCTTTCGAGCATACTGAAACCAGAAGCGGTGCGTGTATTGTCGGCCGCATCCAGCAAGAAGCGGCTTTTTCAGGAAATTGCCGATGTGGCAGACGCGACTCTGGGTCTTGAGGCCCAGATCGTTGCCGATGGCCTGCTGGAACGGGAAAGCCTGGGTCCCACTGGTGTAGGTCATGGCGTGGCTCTGCCGCACGCCCGCATGGCTGAGCTTGAGGCTGTTGCCGGTGTCTTCGTGATGCTGGAGAAGCCGATTGATTTCGGGTCGGTCGATCGGCAACCAGTTGATATCGCCTTTGCGCTGTTTGCGCCGGAAGAGGCCGGGGTCGACCACTTGAAAGCCCTTGCGCTGGTGTCGCGGACCCTGCGTGATACTGCAGTCTGCTCGAAATTGCGGGCCAATCCGGACCCGGTCAAACTCTACGCCATTCTAACCGAAGCGCAGTCAATGCAAGCCGCCTAAACCATTCTCGATACGAAAAAGCCCCCGGTTTGCCGGGGGCTTTTTCGTTTTCGGATAGGGTTGCGGTTATCCGCCCGCACCCATTTCCAGCGTCCACCAGATCTTGCCGCCGCCTTCCTGATGCCAGGAAAAGCCCATCTGCGTGGCCTTGGGATCCATGATCACCGAACGCGGGCCGGGTTCCTGCATCCACGCGGCCAGAGTTTCAGTCTCGGTTTCATAAGTCTCAGAGATCGCCTCGCCCAGAAATGTGCCGTAATACCCCACGCGCTGGGCTCGATCAATTGGTGAAGAACCATCCGATCCAAAATGCCATGGGCGGTTTTGGCGCGCCATGTCCTTCGCATGCGTCGCCGCTGCTGCGTTGAGTCGCGAATTCAGCTGCACCGCCTGCAAACCCTGGGCCTGACGCAGGGCATTGACCGAATCAAGCATACGGAACTGCAGTTTTTCGGGATTGCCCCGGATTTTATAGACTGTCGGCAGTGGCCGCCCGTCCGATCCATATGTCGGCGTGCTGCCGGGGGTACATGCGGCCAGCCCGATAAAGCAGGCAAAAAGCAAAGAAATGATACGCGTCATGATCGACCTGATGATTGGTTTAACCTAGGGCATAGCGCGACAGACCGCCTTGGGCAAACGCGCATTACCCCAGTTCCGCGTGATTCTGCCGGTTTGATTTGCGACTGAAGCATTCTGGCCATAAAATGGGCTGGAATTTCAGACTGGCCCTAACAAAGGACCGCCGCCATGGTCAAAAAACTCTTTAATGCGCCCTCCCGCCGCGGATTTCTGACCGGAGCGTCAGCCCTGCTGGCCTCTCCTGCGGTCGCCCAATATATCCCCGGTGACCCGCTGCGTCCCGCGCCCGAACCGGAACCAGAGGTGCGTCGCAATATCTCAGGTTTCCGCGCGCTGGACTGGCAGCCCTATTTTTCCAACACGAACAACGGCGCCATTCTGGTCGATACCGTATCGCGTGCGCTACACTACTGGTCCGATGATCAGTCGGTGTACAAACTTTACCCCTCGTCTGTGCCATTGACCGAGGAATTGACCCGGCGCGGCCGGACCAGCGTGATCCGCAAAGTCGAAGGGCCAAGCTGGTCGCCAACGCCATCAATGAAGAAGCGCAATCCGGAATGGCCGGACTATATCCCTCCGGGTCCGGATAACCCGTTGGGAACACACGCTTTGTATCTGAGCTGGAAGTACTACCGAATCCACGGAACCCACGATACGCGCAAAATCGGTCGCCGGTCATCGAATGGCTGCATTGGTTTGTTCAATGAAGACATCGCTGAGTTGTTCTCTATGACGAAGGTCGGCACGCAAGTGTTGCTTATTTGACGACATTTTCGCGCACGAACCCGCTTGCGGCGCAAGTTGCAATTGCATTCCAGTCGGATAGCTGATTAGAAAAAACATACGAGGTAAGTCTTGGGTGTGCGGTTTCGCTATTTGGAACCGTGCAAATTCTGGAGGTTAATATGAAGAAACTCGTTCTCGCCGCTGCACTGACTGCTGCTGCATCGACCGCCTACGCTGGCAACCTGGAAGAGCCGGTTGTTGAAGCACCGGTTGTTGTCGAGGAAACTCAAGGTTCGTCGCAGGGCATCATCCTGCCGCTGATCCTGCTGGTCGTAGTTGCCGCAGCTGTTGCAGCAAGCTAATTTGACGAGCACCATCTAGAGAAAAGGCGGTGGAGCATTCCACCGCCTTTTTTCATGTCTGGTTGATCGGCCTGATTGAAAGGGTGGTCAGTCCAGCCAGCCCTTCAGGTTGTCTTCGACTACCTTGCCAAGCGCCGCGATGTGCGAATCATCGTCGTTGAGGCACGGAATATAGGTGAAATTTTCGCCGCCTGCTTCTTCGAAGCTTTCCCTGATCTCTTCGTTGATCTCTTCCAGCGTCTCGATGCAGTCAGCGGAAAATGCCGGTGCAATCACGGCGATGTTCTTTTTGCCCTGCTTGGCCAGTTCGGCCACGTGATCGACCGTATAGGGTTTCAGCCATTCCTCGGGGCCGAATCGGGATTGGAAGGTTGAAACAAGCTGGTCGTCCGCCCAGCCCAGCCGTTCCTTCAGCAACCGCGAGGTTTTTGCACATTGGCAGTGATAGGGGTCACCCTGCTGCAAATAACGCTCCGGCATTCCGTGGTATGAGACGACCAGAATGTCCGGCTGTGTCTCCATCGCCACATAGGCTTTTTCCACCGATCCGGCCAAGGCATCGATATAAGCGGGCTCATCAAAATAGGCGGGCACGGTGCGCGTGGCGGGCTGCCAGGCTTCCTCCATCAGCGCGCGGAAGAACTGGTCGTTGGCGGTGGCGGTCGTGGCACCGGCATATTGCGGGTAAAGGGGGAAGAACAGGATGCGGTCGCAGCCCGCCGCCACCATCTCGCGCACCTTGGACTTGGTTGAGGGGTTGCCGTACCGCATACAGAAATCGACCAGAACACGATCGCCATAGCGCGCCTGCATCGCATCGCGCAGCTTGGCGGTCTGGTCCTTGGTGATCGTCATCAGCGGGCTTTCGCCCTTGTCGTGGTTCCAGATCGACTTGTAGGCCTCGCCTGAGCTGAAGGGGCGTTTGGTTAGGATGATGCCCTGCAGGATCGGTTGCCACTTCCATTTGGGATAGTCGATGACGCGCTGATCCGACAGAAACTCGTTCAGATAGCGGCGCATCGGCCAATAGCTGTAGTCGTCCGGAGTGCCCAGATTGGCCAGCAGAATGCCGACGCGGCCCATCTTGACCTTGGGGTGGTCTGCGGGGGCATGGGATGGGCGAGTGGCGTCAAACATGTCGAGCTTCCTGAGATTTCTCTTTGCCAAGCTGAGATAACCGGAATTCACCGGTCGTCAATCGGGCAGTTTGCCTTCTTTTGCACCTAGTGCATCCGCAAGCCGCGCTTGGGCCGATCCGGGGCGCAGGGGTTTCTGCTGGCTGTCGTCGGGCGACCAGCCGGTCAGGCAGATCAGCTCGAACGTGGCGGCCAGACGGCCCTGAGGCGTGGTGAAGTGGTCGGCATAGATCTGCTGCGCCCGGGCAAAGACCTGCCGTTTTGTGGGGTGTTTCATGCGTCCGGACAGGCTGTTGGTCTCACCCATCGCGCGCAGGTCGTGCATCAGATGGGTCAGGTCGCGGTATTCTGCCGTCAGACGCGCGGTGTCGGCCACTGGCAGCGCAAGACCTACTCGTTGCAGCAAACCGCCCAGATCGCGCAGCTCGGCCATCGGCGCGATGCGAGGGCTGAGGCCGCCGGTGACTTCGATCTCGGCCTGCCCCAGCGCGGCGCGCAACTCGTGCAGGGTCTCTCCGCCCAGGCAAACCACCAGCAGCAGCCCGTCTGGCCGCAGGGCACGGTGGCACTGGATCAGTTGCCCAACCGGGTCGTTGGCCCAGTGCAGGGCCATGGCGTGAATTACCAGATCATGCGCGCCGGGCGTCAGGTCCAGCACCTCGTCATCCCCAACGATCCGTGCCCCGGGCAGCACATCCTGCCAAATCTGCGCAACCGGCGTCACCACTGCGGGTGCCGTAAAGGTTTTCTTAACCATAGAGAGCCGATCCTGCACCTCGGCCACGGCGGCATGGTGCAGAAACAGCGCGTCATCCTGCGCGCGGGCGCGGTGCCGGGTCAGGGCCGGGCGGTCAAATAGAGAGGGTGCGTTGGAGTCGGGCAACTTCATAGGGCGCAATTATCGCATGTGGCAGCGGATTCAAACCGCTGTTCATCTGATCTATCCGCCGCGCTGTTTGGGATGCGGTGAATTGACCGAAGCGGATTTCGGTTTGTGTGGCCAATGCTGGCGCGACACGCCCTTTATCGGCGGGGTGGTGTGCGAAAGCTGCGGCGTGCCGCTGCCGGGCGAGGCGGACGGCCATCGGATCGAATGTGACGACTGCATGAAAACCCCCCGCCCGTGGCAGGACGGGCGTGCGGCGCTTTTGTATGACGGCAAAGCGCGGTCCTTGATTCTGGCGCTGAAACATGGGGACAGGCCGGAACTGGCGAAACCAGCGGCCCGCTGGATGGCGCAAGCCGGGCAGGCTCTGTTTCACGACGACATGCTGATCGCGCCGGTGCCCCTGCACTGGTCGCGGCTGATGAAACGGCGCTACAACCAGTCGGCCCTGCTGGCGCAGCATCTGGGGGGGCTGACCGGGCTGGATGTCTGCCCGGATTTGCTGGTGCGACGGGTGCGGACCCCGGTGCTGGACGGCAAAACCGCTGCGCAAAGGGCGGAAACGCTGTCAGGTGCCATTGCAGCGCACCCCAAACGGGGTCACCGGATGCAAGGGCGCGACGTGTTGCTGGTGGATGATGTTATGACTTCGGGCGCAACGCTGGCGGCTTGTGCGCGTATCTGCCTTGCCGCGGGAGCAAATCATATTTTCGTGTTGGTACTGGCGCGCGTTGCCAAGGATGCCTAATTCGCTCAGGATTGCGCGAAACCCGAAGGGACGAAATATGAAGCCGGTTGAACTCTACACCTCTCCGCTATGCGGTTATTGCCACGCGGCCAAGCGGTTGCTGAAACAGAAAGGCGTCGAATTCAAAGAGATCGACGTGCTGCTGCACCCCAAACGCAAGCCCGAGATGATCCAACGCGCGGGTGGCAAGCGCACCGTGCCGCAAATCTTCATCGGTACCGACCACGTTGGCGGTTGCGACGATCTTTATGAGCTGGAGCGTCAGGGCAAACTGGATCGCCTGCTGGCGGCCTGATGAAAACCGCGCTGCTGCAACTCACCTCGTCGGATGACCCGGCCGAAAATCTGGCTACCGTGCGCACCATGATGGCCGAGGCAGCAGATCAGGGCGCGCGGTTCATCCTGACGCCCGAGGTGACGAACTGCGTGTCCACCAGCACGACACGGCAACATGAGGTGTTGCAGCGCGAAGAAGACGACCAGACGTTGGCGGGCCTGCGGGATCAGGCCGCCGCGCTGAGCGTATGGCTGCTGATCGGCTCATTGGCGGTCAAGACCCATGATGCCGACGGGCGTTTCGCCAACCGATCCTTCATGATCGGCCCGCAGGGGCAGATCGTGGCGCGATACGACAAGATTCATATGTTCGACGTGCAGGTCTCTGACTCCGAGACCTTTCGCGAATCCAAGAACTACCGCCCCGGCGAACGCGCGGTGCTGGCGCAGACCGAATTTGGCGCAGTTGGCATGACAATCTGTTATGACATCCGGTTCCCGCATCTCTATGCGGCTTTGGCGCAGGCAGGTGCGCGTATCCTGACCGTTCCGGCGGCGTTTTCCCCGGTGACTGGCGCGGCCCATTGGCAATCGCTGCTGCGCGCGCGGGCGATTGAAAACGGCTGTTGGGTGCTGGCCCCCGCACAGACCGGCACGCACCCGAAAACCCGCGGTAAGACGCGCTATACTTACGGGCACAGCATGGTTGTGGCCCCGTGGGGAGAGGTCGTCATCGACGCAGGCACCGATCCGGGCATTCACATTTTCGATTTGGATGATAGTTCTGTGACTGAGGCGCGCCGCCGCGTGCCTTCCTTGACTCACGTGCGGCCCTTCGACGGGCCCTGATCCAGAACCGAGACATGACGGACGAGAAAAATGCCCTTGCGGTCACGCTGTTCAGCGAGATCCTGACCGCCGACCAGTTGCTGCGGAACCGGCTCAGCCGGGTGCTGCCCAAGGGCATGGAAATCTCGCATTTCTCGGTGCTGAACCATCTGGTGTTTGTGGGCGACGAGCGCACGCCTGCGCAACTGGCCAGCACCTTTCACGTGACCCGAGGCGCGATGACCAACACCTTGGCCAAGCTGGAATGGGCCGGATACATCCACATCCGCCCCGACTGGGACGATGCCCGCCGCAAGATGGTCGCCATCAGCCCTGCGGGTCGCCGTGCGCGGGATCAGGCGATTTCTTCCATCGCACCACTGATCAATCGCGTGGTCGGAGAGCTGGGGCTGGAACGAGTCCGCAGCACGCTGCCGGTACTGCGGGATTTGCGATTGCAGTTGGAGGGGGAGTAGGGGTTCATAGATTGAGTTCGCCGCGCCGAAGGACCGTAGAAGATGACGGATGAAATTTGGATTTCCGACATTACCGTCGGGATGGACCTGCAGAGACCATTTCGTGCGCTTGTTCCCGACGATTTTCCTGAAGAACCAAGTGAGCGCTTTAAAGCATTCAGGTGGCAGCCAGGATCAGGATATCACTCCAATCTGGCGCGTTGGCAGCGTCTCGGAGAACCGTTAGAGCAGCAGGATATTTTGCCCAACTTCTTTCAGGAGGTTGCTCCTGAGGATCATGATTTTGAACCTCACTACGGCAATTATTCTCCTGTAATCGAGTTGTTTGGTATTCTGGCGGTCCGATCAGATGTGGCCGATGTCCTCAAGAATTTCGAATTAGGTCAAGGGGGGCTTTATCCCGTCAACCTGTTCGAAAAAGACAAGATCACACCGATTGAGCAGAACTACTCGATCCTTTGGATCGCAAATAAATCAGGCACGCTGAACGTTGCTGAGTCAAAAGGCCTTCGACGCGCCCGGCCCGACCGTGATGATCTATTCCGACTTCCTGAATGGAAGGATTTCAAGCCCGGGGATGTGGTCTGCAATGCGGATGCGGCGTCCGGTATCGATATATGGCGCGACCCGGGCGTACCACATCGCGTTTTTCTAAATGGGCGTCTCAAACAAGCGTTGGGCAAAGCCGGGTTTTCTCCGGCTTTCAGTCTTCGCTGTTTGACCGTCAAATAGGTAATCGTAGGATGGGTGTGAACACCCATCCTACGATCCCGGCTTCACACTCGCCGTCACGTAATTCACGCTAAGGTCGCGGTCCGAGATCGACCAGCTCCACAGGATCGGGTTGAACACGAATCCCTTGCGGTCCACCGGCTCCATCCCGGCTTGGCGCAGCAGGTCGAACAATTCGTCGGGGGTGATGAACTTGTTCCACTCATGCGTGCCGCGCGGCAGCCAGCGCATGACGACCTCGGCCCCGAAGATGGCCATGGCATAGGATTTCGGGTTGCGGTTGATGGTCGAACAGATCAGCAGGCCGCCCGGTTTAAGCAAGTGCTGCGACGCGGTTAAAAATCCCGCCGGGTCGGCGACGTGTTCGACCACCTCCATGTTCAGCACCACGTCGAACTGTTCGCCTGCGGCGGCCATGTCCTCGGCGGTGGTGTGGCGATAGTCGATCTCAAGCCCCGATTGCTCGGCATGGATACGCGCGACGGGCAGGTTGCCTTCGGCGGCATCGGCGCCGACGACCGTGGCCCCAAGGCGCGCCATGGGTTCGCTCAGCAGACCGCCACCGCAGCCGATATCCAGCAGGCGCAGGCCTTCGAACGGGCGCGGGGCTTTCAGATCACGGTCGAATTCGCCCGCAATCTGTTGTGTGATATAGTCCAGACGGCACGGATTCAGCATGTGCAGAGGCTTGAATTTCCCATGAGGGTCCCACCACTCGGCCGCCATCGCTTCGAATTTTGCGATCTCGGATGGGTCCACCGTGTTCGGATGCGCTTGCATTCCTGTCTCCGTATGCTCTTTTACGTTTAAGGACTATATAGGGCCATAATGGACAAGTACCCGGACCAAAAGCGCGCAGTTCAATATCTGTACCCGCCGATCGATCCTTTTGATCAGCGCATGGTGGATATGGGCGAAGGCCATCGCATTTATATGGAGCAATGCGGCAATCCAAACGGCAAGCCGGTGGTCGTGCTGCATGGTGGGCCAGGCGGCGGATGCAGCCCGGCGATGCGGCGCTATTTCGATCCGTCTGTCTATCGGGTGATTCTGTTCGACCAGCGCGGCTGTGGGCGGTCTCGGCCGCATGCGTCGGTGACCGACAACACGACGTGGCATCTGGTCGCGGATATCGAGCGGTTGCGGGCTTTACTGGATATCGACGACTGGACGGTGTTTGGCGGCAGCTGGGGCGCGACCCTGGCCCTGATCTACGCGCAAACCCATCCGGACCGTGTGAACCGATTGGTGCTGCGCGGTGTGTTTTTGGCCACCCAGTCTGAGCTGGATTGGTTCTACGGCGGCGGCGCGGGCAAATTCTGGCCCGAGCAATGGGCCAAGTTCACGGCTTTGCTGACCGAGGCTGAGCTCTCTGACCCGATTGGTGCCTACAACAAGCGTCTATTCTCGGGGGATCGGGCTACGGAAATTTTGTACGCTCGGGCGTGGTCATCGTGGGAAAACGCGCTGGCGTCGATTCATACCAATGGCGCGACTGGGGAAAGCCCCGGCGAATACGCGCGCGCCTTTGCGCGGCTTGAGAATCACTATTTCATCAACAACGCTTTTCTTGAGAAAGACGGGCGGATTCTGGATCAGATCGAGAAGATCGCCCATATCCCCGGCCATATCGTGCAGGGGCGCTATGACATGATCTGCCCGCCGCAGGCCGCGTGGAACTTGGCCGAGCGCTGGCCCAATGCCGAGCTGAAAATGGTGCGCAACGCAGGTCACGCCCTCTCTGAGCCCGGTATCAGTGCCGAACTGGTCCGGATCATGGACCGCGTGGCAGAGGAGGTGGCATGACCCGGATTGATCGCCGTGCTCTGTTTGCCTCGGGTGCTGCTGCTGCTTTGCTGGCGGCCACGGGGGCGTCGCTGGCGGATACGCCGAAGGCCGGTGGTACGCTGCGTCTTGCGGTGCCGCGCGACGACAGTCTGGAGCAGGTGGCTCGAGGGGCCGTGTTCGATACCCTGACCGAGATCGCCCCCGACGGCACTTTGCGCGGTGAGTTGGCAACTGGTTGGCAGACCGATTCTGACGCGCGCATCTGGCGTTTTGATCTGCGTACAGACGTAACCCTCCACGATGGCGCGGCGCTGGATGTGGCAGACGTGGTCTCGGTGCTGCGAGAGGTTGGGCGAGCCGAGGCGCTGACACCCGACTCGGTGAGGTTGGAACTGGTCAAAGCCAACCCGGGCCTGCCTTTCCTGCTGGCTGACAGCCGCTTTGTCATCACGCGCGAGGGTCAGGGCGTTACACCTCTGCACGCGGCCAATGGTACCGGTTGCTATCGTGTCGAACGGGCCGAGGATGATCGCCATTTTCTGGGCCGCAAGGTTGCCGGGCATTACAAGGACGGCACCGCAGGGTGGGCTGACACGTTCGAAATTATCGTGATCCCGGACGCCCGCGTTCGGGCCGAGGCCCTGCGGGACGGCTATGTGGATGTGGCTGCCCTGCCTGAAGGCGACGATCTGAAAGGCCAGCGCGGTCTGCGGTATCATCCCGGCGAATCGGATATGGCGCTGGCCGTGGCCCCGCATGTAGGTATGCCGCGCCAGATAGGGGCACAGCGTGCGCTGGACGACGGGCGCATTGCCGAACGGTGGTGGCGGGCGTAAATCCGTTCACGAATCCCGCCGGGGGTTGCAGTTTCGACAAACCCTGCGTATATGCAGTTTCAACAGCGGCGTGTCGGGCTTCGGTCCGGGGCTCCACCGGAAATTTCGACGGGCCGCGCGCCCGTTTTTTTGTGCCCGGATGAAGGGTAGATAACCAGATGACAAACGACCTTATTGCCAAGGCTGCCATTGACCGGCGACTGGCCGAGATTATCACCCCTGTGATCGAGGATCTGGGGTATGAGTTGGTCCGCATTCGCCTGATGAGCGGCAAGCAGACCACGCTGCAGATCATGGCCGACAAACCCGATGGCGGTATCGAAGTGGATGACTGCGCCGAGATTTCCAACGCGGTCAGCGCCACGCTGGATGTTGAGGACCCGATCCTGGACGCCTATACGCTGGAGGTTTCCAGCCCCGGCATCGACCGCCCTCTGACCCGTCTCAAGGATTTTGAGACCTTCGAGGGTTATGAGGCCAAGATCGAAACCGCTGAATTGATCGACGGCCGCCGCCGATTCAAGGGTGAGCTGGCCGGGATCGAAGGGGATGAAGTTCTGATCAACATCCCCGAGGGGGCTGAGACGATCACCATCGGTCTGCAATTCGACTGGCTGAGCGACGCCAAGCTGGTCCTGACCGATGACCTGATCAAGGAAATGCTGCGCCAGCGCAAAGACGCCGGTGCCCTGAACGAGAACGCTTTCGACGAGATTGAGACCGAAGGGTCCGAAGAGGAGACGAACTGATGGCAATCACCTCAGCCAACCAGCTGGAGCTGCTGCAGACCGCCGAGGCCGTGGCCCGCGAAAAGATGATCGACCCCGGTCTGGTTGTCGAAGCGATGGAGGAATCGCTCGCCCGTGCCGCCAAGAGCCGTTACGGCGCCGAGATGGACATCCGGGTTTCAATCGATCGCAAGACCGGCAAAGCGACCTTTACTCGCGTTCGCACTGTCGTCGAGGATGAGGAACTGGAGAACTACCAGGCCGAGATGACCGTCGAGCAGGCGAAACAGTACATGGAATCGCCCGAGGTTGGTGACGTCTTCGTTGAAGAGGTTCCACCGGTCGAGATGGGCCGTATCGCTGCTCAGTCCGCCAAGCAAGTCATTCTGCAGAAGGTTCGCGAAGCCGAGCGGGATCGTCAGTACGAAGAATTCAAGGATCGCGCAGGCACCATCATCAACGGTGCGGTCAAACGCGAAGAATTCGGCAACGTCATCGTCGATCTGGGTGGTGCCGAGGCTGTTCTGCGCCGCAACGACAAAATCGGCCGCGAAAGCTATCGCCCGAATGACCGTGTGCGCGCCTACATCAAGGAAGTTCGCCGCGAAGTGCGCGGCCACCAGATCTTCCTGTCGCGCACTGCGCCGGAATTCATGGCCGAACTGTTCAAGATGGAAGTTCCGGAAATCTATGACGGCATCATTGAGGTCAAAGCCGTGGCTCGTGACCCCGGTTCGCGCGCCAAGATCGCCGTTATCTCATACGATGGTTCCATCGACCCCGTCGGTGCCTGCGTTGGTATGCGCGGCAGCCGCGTGCAGGCCGTTGTGAACGAGCTGCAGGGTGAGAAAATCGACATTATCCCGTGGAACGAAGATCAGCCGACTTTCCTGGTGAACGCACTGCAGCCAGCCGAGGTTTCCAAGGTGGTTCTGGATGAAGAAGCCGGCAAGATCGAAGTTGTGGTTCCCGAGGAACAACTGAGCCTTGCCATCGGCCGCCGTGGTCAGAACGTTCGTCTGGCCAGCCAGCTGACTGGTCTGGACATCGACATCATGACCGAAGCCGAAGAATCGGCGCGTCGTCAGAAGGAATTCGAAGCCCGCACCAAGCTGTTCATGGACAGTCTGGATCTGGACGAATTCTTCGCTCAGTTGCTGGTTTCGGAAGGCTTCACCAACCTCGAAGAGGTTGCCTATGTCGAGCTTGACGAACTGCTGGTAATCGACGGTGTCGACGAAGGTACCGCGCAAGAGCTGCAGACCCGTGCTCGTGAATTCCTGGAAGCACAGGCCAAAGCGGCACTGGACAGTGCTCGCGCACTGGGCGCCGAAGACAGCCTTATTGAATTCGAAGGCTTGACACCCCAGATGGTAGAAGCTCTGGCAAAGGACGACGTGAAAACGCTGGAAGACTTTGCAACCTGCGCCGACTGGGAACTGGCGGGTGGCTGGACCACAGTCGATGGTGAGCGTATCAAGGATGACGGTGTGCTTGAGCCTTTCGGCGTGACGCTGGAAGAGGCGCAGGATCTGGTCATGACTGCGCGCATCATGCTGGGCTGGGTCGATCCGGCCGAGTTGGAGCAAGCCGAAGAAGACAGCGAAGTTGCTGAAGAGGAGGTCGAGGCCTGATCTCAGGGCCTCGGGTGGCGCACATGGGTCGCGGTGGCGTCCATAAGGATCGGTCCGAAGGACCTGAGCGCAAGTGCATCGCCACGGGCGAGGTTCAGCCTAAATTTGGCTTGATCCGCTTTGTGACGGGGCCGGACGGTCAGGTCTATCCGGATGTCGCGGCGAAATTGCCGGGGCGCGGGGTCTATGTGGCGGCGGATCGCGCTGCGCTGGACAAAGCCGTGGGCAAGAAACTGTTTGCCCGTGGGTTCAAGGCGCAGGTGAGCGTTCCGAACGACCTGACCGATGAGGTCGAAAAGCAGGTTGCGCGCCGTGTGATCGAGTTACTCAGCCTGGCGCGCAAGTCCGGTGACGCGGTCGCCGGGTACGAAAAGGTCAAGACGTGGCTGGACCGGGAAGAGGCCCAGGTTCTGATTCAGGCCATCGATGGATCGGGGCGCGGCAAGTCGAAACTGAGCACGCCGCACTTCGGTAAATTCATCGGATGGCTCACGGCGGACGAGTTAGGGCAGGCATTTGGTCGCCAAACGGTGATTCATGCGGCCTTGGCCTCTGGCGGACTCGCCAAACGTGTTGTAGAGGAAGCGCAGCGCCTGCGTGGCTTGCGCGAAACGGATGACGGCGGCAGGGGCCGCGCGGAAGGGTAAGAAGCTTTATGAGCGATAATGACGGCAAAAAGACATTGGGTCTTCGTGGCGGGGCACGCCCCGGAAATGTGAAACAGAGTTTCAGCCACGGACGCACCAAGAATGTCGTGGTGGAAACCAAACGCAAGCGCGTGGTGGTTCCCAAGCCGGGCGCCGGCAAGCCGGGTGGCGGAGCAACGCCCTCGGGTGATCCGTCGCGCCGCCCTGCCGGGATTTCCGACGCGGAAATGGCCCGCCGGATGAAGGCATTGCAGGCCGCCAAAGCGCGCGAGGCCGAAGAGGCCGCCGCCCGTGAGGCTGCTGAGAAAGCGCGTGAAGAAGAACGCGCCCGTCGCCGTGCCGAGCAGGAAGCCAAAGAACGCGAACAGCGTGAGGCTGAAGAACGTGCAAAGGCCAAGGCCGAAGAGGAAGAGCGCAAGCGCAAAGAGGCGGAAGAAGCCGCCAAACGCGCCGCGGCCGCCCCGGCCCCCGAAGAACCCAAAGCCGCCCGTGCTCCGGCCAGCAAGCCGGCGCCTGCTGCGACTCCGCGCAAGCAGGATCGCGAACGCGAACAGCGCGGTCGTGGCAAAGGTCGTGATGACAACCGTCGTTCCGGCAAGCTGACACTGGGTCAAGCCACCGGTGGCGAAGGCAACCGCCAACGCTCGATGGCGTCGATGAAGCGTAAGCAGGAGCGTGCGCGTCAAAAAGCCATGGGCGGCCCGGTCGAGCGGGAAAAGGTGATCCGCGACGTTCAGCTGCCCGAGGCGATCATGGTTTCGGAGCTGGCCAACCGTATGGCCGAGCGTGTGGCTGATGTCGTCAAATCGCTTATGCAGATGGGCATGATGGTCACGCAGAACCAGACCATCGACGCCGACACTGCCGAGCTGATCATCGAAGAATTTGGCCACAAGGTCACTCGCGTATCCGATTCGGATGTTGAAGACGTCATCAAAGAGGTCGAAGACAGCGAAGACGATCTGCAGCCGCGTCCGCCGGTTATTACCATCATGGGTCACGTTGACCACGGTAAGACCTCGCTGCTGGATGCGATCCGTGACGCGCGCGTTGTGGCAGGTGAGGCCGGTGGCATCACCCAGCATATCGGCGCTTATCAGGTCAAAACCGATGGCGGCACCACGCTGACCTTCCTGGATACTCCGGGTCACGCGGCGTTTACGTCGATGCGTTCGCGCGGGGCTCAGGTCACGGATATCGTGGTTCTGGTTGTTGCTGCTGACGACGCGGTGATGCCGCAGACGATCGAGGCGATCAACCACGCGAAAGCTGCCGGAGTGCCGATGATCGTGGCGATCAACAAGGTCGACAAGCCGGATGCAAACCCGGACAAGGTGCGCACCGATCTGCTGCAGCACGAAGTCATCGTTGAGAAAATGTCGGGTGAGGTTCAGGACGTCGAAGTCTCCGCCATCACCGGTCAGGGTCTGGACGAACTGCTGGAAGCCATCGCGCTTCAGGCCGAGATTCTGGAACTGAAAGCCAACCCCGACCGCGCCGCCCAAGGTGCCGTGATCGAGGCGCAGCTGGATGTAGGTCGTGGTCCCGTTGCCACCGTTCTGGTTCAGAACGGCACGCTGCATCAGGGCGACATCTTCGTTGTGGGTGAGCAGTACGGTAAGGTCCGTGCGCTGATCAACGACAAGGGTGAACGCGTCAAGGAAGCTGGCCCCTCGGTTCCGGTCGAAGTTCTGGGCCTCAACGGTACGCCCGAGGCCGGTGACGTTCTGAACGTGACCGAGACCGAAGCACAGGCCCGTGAGATCGCGGAATATCGCGAACAGGCTGCGAAGGACAAACGCGCTGCTGCCGGTGCCGCAACGACCCTTGAGCAGCTGATGCAGAAGGCCAAGGAAGACGAAAACGTCACCGAGCTGCCGATTCTGATGAAAGCGGATGTGCAGGGTTCCGCCGAAGCCATCGTTCAGGCGATGGAGAAAATCGGCAACGACGAAGTGCGCGTACGCGTTCTGCACTCGGGCGTGGGTGCGATCACCGAAACGGATGTCGGTCTGGCCGAAGCGTCAGGCGCACCGATCTTCGGGTTCAACGTGCGTGCCAACGCTTCTGCGCGGAACACTGCGAACCAGAAGGGTGTCGAGATTCGGTACTACTCGGTGATCTATGACCTCGTCGATGACGTGAAAGCGGCCGCGTCCGGCCTGCTGAGCGCCGAGATCCGCGAAAAGTTCATCGGTTACGCCGAGATCCGCGAAGTCTTCAAGGTTACCGGAGTCGGCAAAGTTGCAGGCTGTCTGGTCACCGAAGGCGTTGCCCGCCGTTCCGCAGGCGTGCGCCTGCTGCGCGACAACGTGGTGATCCACGAAGGCACGCTGAAGACGCTGAAACGCTTCAAGGACGAAGTGGCCGAAGTTCAGTCGGGTCAGGAATGCGGTATGGCATTCGAAAACTACGACGACATCCGCGCTGGCGACGTGATCGAGATCTTCGAGCGTGAAGAGGTCACCCGCACGCTGGACTGATCTGGTGTTGCATTGAAAAAAATAGCGGCGGCCCAATCGGTCGCCGTTTCTATGTCTTGTCTGAAGCTTTCCGATTTCAAAAACAACTACGCATCGCTTAATCGCCCTTTAGCCTCAAGAGGACAACGGCCGATTGTCTGCTGTGCGGACAAAGCTGCCCTTGGCTTGCTAAGACAGACTAGCAACCGCGCCGACAAATTCGATCCACCGCTCGCGATCCACAAACCCGTAATGTCCAGCGTCCGGCCACTCATGCGCTGTGCAGTTGGGAAGCTCGGAGCAAAGGTGTCTTGGCATTTCCGGTGAGATAATGTCGTCCGCAGAACCGTAAAACATATTCACTGGTTGCCGGACTTCATTCGGTGAGAAGCCCCAGTCCCAAAGTGCCATGGTCATTTCAAAAACACCTTCCTCGTGTTGTTGGTAACCAAGGCGAAAGTTATCTTCGAACAAGGCTTGCTGCTCTGGATTGCGAAGGATCGTTTTAGCTTCGTTGGGCATTTGGTCAACGACAGACTCCACATAGGATGGGATGTCTTTTAGAGCACTTTTAGCGCCCGAACGCTCGGCCCAGCGGATCAGGAAGGTCAGATGGCGCAGTTTCGCGATGGTCTTCAGGTCCTTCAGCACCAGCATTTTGGTGACACCGGGCTCATCGAATGGGGCAACAGGCGAAGCGAGCGCGACCTTGCGCACACGTTCGGGCATATGAAATGCTACCGCCAAAGCATGGGGGCCGCCTCCGGAATGGCCAGCTACGTTGAAGGTATCAAGGCCAAGATGGTTGGCCAGATCCTCCATATCAGCGCCCCAGTCGACCATTCGCCGATCCTTCTTTGGGCTCGACCCTCCAACCCCGGGTTCGTCGGCTGAAATCCACCGCACTCCAAGCGAAGCAGTTAGATTGTCGTCGGGGTGACGAATGACGTGAGAGTCGGAAAAACCATGGCTAAAAATCACGGGTGTTCCGTTTGGATCGCCGTAAGTGCTAAATGCGAGTGCTCTGCCATCTCTGAGAGTTAAACGTTCAGTCAAATTGCCCTCCTAAAGCAAAATACCATTTTGTAGTGAGTTCGTTTGGTTGCTGGCATAGATTTGCTAAGAGGATACGTGCCGCATTCATTTTTCGTACCATAACTATTGATCCGTACAAGGAAACCCAGATGTCAGTTTGGTCTCGAACCAGACATTTTGGGCGCGCAGCAAATACCCTTGCCTATTTCGACCCCGGCAAAAACGTCCCCGGATGCATGATTATATCGAAGTGCTGCATCCCCTTTTTCAGATCGAAGCCGACTGAATGGCCGCCCTTGCGTAGTAATTCGGCATAGTCGCGGCTCTGGCGGATGAACTCGGGTGTGTCCCGTTCGGCCACGGTCACGTGATAACGCGGGCCGGGTCGGGGCACGTGGCGGATCGGAGAAAGATCGTTCACCTCAACCGGGGTCAGTTGCAGCGGATCGTTGACCGGGGTCAGGCTGATCGGTTCCAGATCGTAGACCCCGCTGATCAGAATCACGTCGCGCACCCGCATCCCTGCACGGGCCAGTGCATCGGCCGAACCTGCCATAACCATACTAACCAATTGTGCCCCGGCACTGTGGCCGGACAGACTAACTCGGGATGGATCGAAGCCCAGATTGAACGCGTTCTCTGCCAGCCAAAGCAACGCGTTGCGGCATTCCTCAATCATGTCCCCGATGCGCGCATCCGGGGCGAGCGTGTAGTTCAGAGTAGCAAAGGACTGCTCGGCTGCGATCAGCGCAGGGGCCATCATCGCCGATTCACGCTGACTAAGCGCCTGCCAATAGCCGCCGTGGATAAACACATGCAGCGGTGCGCCTGCGCCTTTTGCGGGAAAGAAATCCAACACCTGCGCCGGGCTGTCGCCATAGGCCAGGTTCTCTTTCACCTTCATCTGTGCCCGGTGCTGTGCGCTAAGCGCGGCGTAGCTGTCGACATAGGGGGTCAGGTCACCGCCGATCATCGACCGGGGCGAATATTCCTGATCCAGTTCGTCCTGAGTGAAACCCCGGTACAGCATCGCTTACTCCTGCTCGGTATACATCAGTTCGGTGCGTACATCGTAGAGATCATGGAAAAAGCGCAAATCCAAGGCCTTGCGCAGAAAGGCCACGCCGCTGGATCCGCCAGTGCCGGGCTGGTTGCCGATCACCCGCTCGACCGCCGTTACGTGATCAAACCGCCAGCGCTGGAACAGGGATTCCACATCCATCAGCTTTTCCGCCAGTGCATAGAGGTCCCAATACCGATCCGTGTCACGGAACACCTGCACCCAGATTTTCACCACGCGCGGGTCGCCGGAATAGGGCTGTGCAAAATCCCGCTCCAGCAGGTCCTGCGGTACGTCAAGCCCTTGGCGGGACAGCATAAACAGTACTTCGTCATAGAGGGACGGCTTGGTCAGCGCGGTGTTCAGCATCTCCATGACTTCCGCGTCATGTTCATGCACTTTCAGGGTCGCGGCATCCTTGTTGCCTAGAATGAACTCGATCTGTCGGTAGCCATAGCTT
This sequence comes from Ruegeria arenilitoris, assembly GCF_013032445.1. Classification (GTDB taxonomy): domain Bacteria; phylum Pseudomonadota; class Alphaproteobacteria; order Rhodobacterales; family Rhodobacteraceae; genus Ruegeria; species Ruegeria arenilitoris_F. The sequence goes on from NZ_WQCA01000012.1 coordinate 111,684, forward strand.
TGGAAACCAGACGAACTGCCTAACGCCTCGCGAAAGGTCATGTAATCGGCGGGTGTCATGGTCAGCAAAGTTTCCCAGGCCGAGATCAACTGGCGCTGGATCGCCTTGACCCGGTCGAGGTTTTTCATCGCCGGGCCAAACGCGTCCTGTTGCAGGAAGTGGCGCGTCTCGACCAGTTGGTGATGCATCAGCTTCAGCCATAGCTCGCTGACCTGATGGATGATGATGAACAGCATCTCATCCGGTTGGGCGGGGTCCTGAAAGGTCTTTTGCAGGTTCAGTAGGGTCTTGAGTTGCAGGAAATCTCCATAGCTCTTGCGATGGGTCTGCGCGAAATCAGTGACCAGAGAGTCCTCGATCCCGCGTTCCAGATACCTGTCCTTGTCGCCCATGTGCTCCTCCAAACGCGCGGGTTATTCCCTGTTTAGGGTCAAAACCCGCGCGGTGCCAGAGCGTTAGGTCCAGTCTAGCACCACCTTGCCGGACCGGCCCGATTTCATCGCGGCAAAGCCTTCGGCGAAATCGTCGACCTTCATCTGGTGCGTGATGACCCGGCTGACGTCCAGACCGTTCTGCAACATGGCGATCATCTTGTACCAGGTCTCGAACATCTCACGCCCATAGACGCCCTTGATGGTGATGGCCTTGAACACGATGCGGGACCAATCGACTGGGGATTTTCCCGGCGGAATTCCCAGCAGGGCGATTTTTCCACCCATCACCAGCGCCTCGACCATCTGGTCCAGCGCGATTTGTGAGCCGGACATTTCCAGACCCACGTCAAAGCCTTCCTTCATGCCCAATTCGGTGATGACGTCTTGAAGATCCTCCTTGGAGACATCGACGGTGCGCACGGTGGGTACGACATGCTCGGCCAGTTTCAGACGATCCGGGTTAATATCTGTGATCACCACATGCCGAGCACCTGCATGACGCGCGACTGCCGCGGCCATGATGCCGATGGGGCCTGCGCCGGTGATCAGAACATCCTCACCCAGCAGATCAAAGCTGAGCGCGGTGTGTACGGCGTTGCCTAGCGGGTCGAGGATCGCTCCGATCTCATCCGGGACATCATCCGGCAGAGGCACCACGTTGAACGCGGGCAATTTCAGGTATTGCGCGAAAGCCCCCTGTTCGTTCACGCCGATGCCCCGCGTTCCGGGGTCCAGATGGAACTTGCCCGCACGGCTCTGGCGGCTGTCTGTGGTGATCAGATGGCCCTCGCCGGAACAGCGCTGGCCGATTTCAAGGCCCGTCACGTTGCGTCCAAGTTCAACGATCTCACCGGCGAATTCGTGGCCGGTGATCATCGGGATTGGCACGGTCGCGGCGGCCCATTCATCCCAGTTCCAGATATGGATATCGGTGCCGCAGATGCCGGTCTTGTTGATGCGGATCAGGACCTCTTCCGGGCCGATTTCGGGCACCGGGGCCTGCACCATCCACAACCCCTCTTCGGGCTTGGATTTCTCAAGTGCTTTCATGCTGTTGGCTCGCATGAGTTTACTCCCACAAATCGGTGGACAGGTATTTCAACCCGCTGTCACACATCACAATAGCAACGCAGCCGCCCTTTTCGGGCCCCCGCAACAGGTCGATAGCCGCAGCAAGGTTGGCCCCTGCTGAAAAGCCGGCGAAAATGCCCTCGGTCCGGGCCAACAGCCGCGCGCCTTCTCGTGCTGCGTCGCCAGAAACTGCCAAATGCCCGGCCAGAGGTGTTCCGTTCAGATGAACCAGATCACCCATGGCATAGCCTCCGCCCTGAATTGGGTGACCGGGGTTGCTGACTGTTTCTCCGGCCAATGCGCGGGCACCTTCGGGTTCGACTGCATAGCATCGCACGCCCAGCGTTGTCAGGTATTCTGCCGCTCCAGCCAGAGTGCCGCCAGACCCAGCAAAGTCGCAGAACGCCGTTACGGACCCGCCGGACTGGTCCCAGATTTCAGGCCCCGTACCGGTGGCATGGGCTTTGGGGTTACCCGAGTGACCGAACTGATCAGCCCGAAACGCCTTGCGTTCGAAGGTGATGCGTTGCGCGGCGTCATCCACCAGCGCTAGATCGGCCCCCGAGACTTCTCCGGGTTTGCTGCCCTCGGCTTGTGGGACGATCACGACTTCGGCCCCCAAGGCCCGCATCATCCGCGCGCGTTCGACCGAGTTTCCGGCGCTCATGACCGCTACAAAAGGGTGCCCCAGAATGCCGCAGACAATCGCCAAACCGGTGCCCATATTGCCCGAGGTCAGTTCGACAACCGTTTGCCCTGAGGCCAATGTGCCGTCTGCGCGCGCCAGTTCGATGATGGATTTCGCGGCCCGGTCCTTTTTGGAAAACCCCGGCAGCAGATAGTCCAGCTTGGCCAGAATGCGACCTTCCAGATCAAGGTGCTGGCAAACGCGTGAAAGGTCGACGAGCGGGGTGCCTCCGATTGCGTCGATCACAGAAGGCAGAATCACGAGATCACTCCCAATTCCTTGCCGACCTTGCCGAAGGCCGCCAGTGCTCGGTCTAATTCGTCCTTGGTCAGAGCCGCATTCATCTGTGTTCTGATCCGTGCCTGCCCGCGCGGAACGACGGGGAAGAAAAAGCCCGAAACATAGACGCCCTCGTCAAACAATTTTGCAGCCATATCCTGCGCCAAAGTCGCCTCACCCAGCATCACCGGGATAATCGGATGTTCGCCGGGCAGAAGGTCAAAGCCCAGCTTCTCCAACCCTGCGCGCCAGTATTTGGCATTGCCGAAAAGTTGGGCCCGCAACATGTCGCCCTCTTCGACCAGTCGGATCGCTTCCAGACCGGCCGCAACGATGGAGGGAGGCAGCGAGTTTGAGAACAGATAGGGCCGCGCACGCTGCCGCAGCAGGTCGATTACTGGCTGCGGCCCGGCGATGTAACCGCCGATTGCCCCGCCAAGTGCTTTACCCAAGGTGCCTGTCAGGATGTCTACTTCGACGCCGAAATGATCCGGCGTGCCCGCACCGTTCGGCCCCATGAAGCCTGTGGCGTGGCAGTCATCCACCATGACGATAGCGTCATACTTGTCGGCCAGTTCGCGAATCTTCGGCAGGTTGGCCAGATAGCCGTCCATTGAAAACACGCCGTCTGTCGCGATCATGATATGTCGCGAGCCATCCTCGCGCGCCTGTTTCAGCCAGGCTTCGAGGTCGTCCATGTCATTGTTCATGTAACGATAGCGCTTGGCCTTGCACAGCCGCACCCCGTCGATGATCGAAGCGTGGTTCAGACTGTCCGAAATGATGGCATCTTCAGGCCCTAACAAAGGCTCAAACAGCCCGCCATTGGCGTCGAAACAGGCGGCGAACAGAATCGCATCGTCCTTGTTCAGGAACTGCGCCAGCTTTTGCTCCAACTCGCGGTGAATATCCTGCGTGCCGCAGATGAACCGGACCGAGGCCATGCCGAAGCCCTTGGGCTCCATAGCACCCTTGGCGGCGTCGATCAGTGCCAGGTGATCGGCCAGACCCAGATAGTTGTTGGCGCACAGGTTGATCACCTGCTTGTCGCCCACCGTAATCTCACCGCCCTGAGGCGAGGTGATCATTCGTTCGCTTTTGTACAGGCCTTCAGCTCGAATCTGGTCGAGCGTTTCGGTGACGTGGTTCAAGAAATCTTGCGACATCGAATCCTCCTTGCGCAGGACATTATCTATCATAGCGGAATTGATTCCGGAATACGGGAATTCTGTATTGCGGAATAAAATCCGAAATATTGGAAATGCAAGGGGTACACCTTGCTGGATGCATCTAACTAATTTGTGTCGTTGATCTTTTTTTGAAACTCTTTGCTGGAGTTGGTCAGAGGATAGGGTTCTTCAGGGGCGTCGACCCCAAGGAATTCGCATAGTGGGTCCCAACCACTCCCGGTTTCATAGATCAGCAACCGGTCCGCCGCGATTGTCTGGCCGACCGCATCAACATGTGCCTTGAACACGCGTGTTGCGTGCTCGCGGTCATTCATTTGGCCCTCAAAGATATCCTGTACAATGAACTTGCTGCACATTTCGGCAATGGCATTTAGGTGCGGTTGATCGTGCTTGCCCCGCATCGTTGTCATGAACGGGCCAATTGTGGCCTGCACACTGTCAAACCATGCGTCAGGGTCACGGACGCTCAGAATGACTTTGGCGGCGGGGTAATGCGTGGCGAGCTGTCGCCAGTAAGCGGCGCCGGGCCAATCGACCTGCGCGCGATAGCCCTGAAACATGGCATCCCAATCCGAAGATTCCCCGCGTGCCGCAGCCTCCCACGCGGGCAGTTGCTTGGGATTTTCGCGAACTTCGAACATGTGATGACAGGGTCCAAAGCCCAGTTGTTCCAAAGCGATTTTCAGAGAATTCGTTCCTGTGCGGCCAAATCCGGCCCCAATAACTTCAAGCCCCATCCGGATGCCCCCAATGGTTGATAAAGCTAATAGCTATCGCAGGTTCGGCGTTTTCCCCAATCTTAGGGCCGAAACGTTCAGGCGTTCTTAACGATCAGGAACACGCGCGCGGTGCTTTTGGCTGTGATCGAATGGGTCACGTCAGCGGCATAGCGTGCGGTGTCACCTGCCTGCAGATCGTTGACTGCAGTGCCCGAAGTCACGCGGACCGATCCTTCCAGCACCGTCAGTTGTTCGCGTGCACCGCGTGCATGGGGTTGGCTGGTCAAAGCGCCATCGGTGTCGAATTCGATATCGTAGACCTCGTGCCCACCGGCCTCTTCGGGCGGTGAGAGGATGCGGATACGGCAGTTTTGACCCATGTTGTCGATGCTGGGTACTTCGGCTTTGCGCAGAACTTCGATCTGGTCGGCGGTGTTTGCGTCTTCCAGCAGGCCCGCGAAATCGACCTGCAAGGCGCGGGTCAGGTTCCACAGGGTCGAGATGGTCGGGCTGCTTTCACCGCGTTCGATCTGGCTGACCATGGAACGAGACACACCGCTGAGATTGGCCACGGCTTCAAGCGACAGGCCTTTGGCCCGGCGCGCCTCTTTCAGGCGGGCAGGCAGGCGTGTCAGGATATCGTCAGTGTTGTCCGTCATGACGGAATTTCATGCGCCGTGTGGGGGTGGATGTCAATTCCAACCGTGACGGGACGTCTCATAGGACAGGTCTATGCCGCAGATGCATAATGGCCCCGAATCCCGGAGGAGACAGACATGACCGATATCGTATTGCTGGACGGTGCCCGCACCGCAATTGGAACCTTTGGCGGCGCGCTGGCGTCGACCGCGCCCATCGACTTGGCGACCGTTGCCACCGAAGCTGCGTTGGAACGCTCGGGTGTTGAAGGCGCTCAGATCGGGCATGTGGTGTTTGGTCATGTCATCAACACTGAGCCACGCGACATGTACTTGTCCCGTGTTGCCGCGATGCAGGCGGGTATTCCGAATGGAACGCCCGCGATGAATGTGAACCGGTTGTGCGGATCAGGCGCGCAGGCGATTGTCTCGGCGGTACAGTCCCTGATGCTGGGCGATGCCGAGTTTGCCGTAGCCGGCGGAGCCGAGAGCATGTCGCGCAGCCCCTATATCGTGCCGCAGGCGCGGTGGGGCGCAAAGATGGGCGACGTTACTTCGCTGGATATGATGCTTGGGGCGCTGAACTGTCCTTTCGGCACCGGCCATATGGGTGTGACGGCTGAGAATGTCGCTGACGAGCACCAGATCAGCCGCGAGCAGATGGACGACTTTGCAGTGACCAGCCAGACCCGCGCTGCAGCGGCGATCGATGCAGGGTTTTTCGACAGCCAGATCGCGCCGGTTCAGGTCAAGGTCAAGCGGGATATGGTGGACTTCAAGGTCGACGAACACCCCAAGGCCACCACGGCCGAGGCTTTGGCAGGGTTGCGGCCAGTGTTCAAAAAGGATGGTCGTGTGACCGCGGGTAACGCCTCGGGCATCAATGACGGTGCTGCGGCCATGGTTCTGGCCACGGCAGAGGCGGCTGAAAAGGCTGGGTTGAAGCCTAAGGCGCGCATTCTGGGCTATGCCCATGCCGGTGTCCGCCCCGAGGTGATGGGGATCGGGCCCGTTCCAGCCGTGCGGAACCTGATGGACAAGACCGGCCTGTCGGTGGATGATTTCGACGTGATCGAAAGCAATGAGGCTTTCGCGGCGCAGGCTCTGGCGGTCAATCAGGAGCTTGGGTTGGATGCGTCCAAGGTGAACCCGAATGGCGGGGCGATTGCCCTGGGCCATCCGGTGGGGGCGACCGGGGCGATCATCACGCTGAAGGCGCTGTACGAACTGGAGCGCACGGGTGGGACCAAAGGGCTGATCACCATGTGCATCGGAGGCGGACAAGGGATTGCCATCGCCATCGAGCGGCTCTGAGTCGGGGCCGGGCAGGGGGGCTGTCTGCCCCCATCGCGCGGGGCGCGATTCCCCCCGAGGATATTTTGGACAGATGAAGCGGGCGGGATGGCTTTAGCTGAGCGCGTTGAGCAGCAGAACCAGCGCAGCGCCAACAGCAGCGCCGATACCGGCTGGCAGGGCCGCGGACCACAGAGGTGATGTTTGCGGCTCGTCCTTCTGGGTCTGGGCAATCAGAGCGTTTTCGACCAACCCCGGCAGGCGCGGGCCAAACCGGGCCAGAACCCAAGCCGTTTTGCCGAAATCGCGCAGGGCTGCGCGGGGGCCGATTGATTGTTTGATGTAATCCTCGACCACGGGGCGGGCGACTTCCCAGATGTTCGTGTGTGGATCGAGCGAGCGTGCGACGCCCTCGACTACCACCATCGTCCGTTGCAGCAGGATCAACTCGGTCCGGGTTTCCATGCCGAATCGTTCGGTGACTTCGAACAGGTAGTTCAGCAGGCGGCCCATCGAGATATTCGAGGCGTCCATGCCAAAGATCGGCTCACCCACCGCGCGCAGGGCGCGGGCGAATTCATCCACATCCTGGTTGGCGGGAACGTATCCGGCTTCAAAGTGCACCTCGGCCACGCGTTTGTAGTCGCGGCGGATGAAGCCGAAGAGGATCTCGGCATAGACCCGGCGGGTGTATTCGTCGATATGGCCCATGATGCCGTAGTCATAGGCGATGATATCGCCATTGGCCGCGACCTTCAGGTTGCCTTGATGCATGTCGGCGTGGAAATAACCGTCGCGCAGGGCGTGCAATAGGAACAGGCGCAGGACGCGTTCGGCCAGATCGCGGCGGTTGTGCCCCGCCGCATCGAGCGCTTCGTTTTCGCCCAGCGGAATACCGTCGGCCCAGCTGAGAGTCATCACCCGACGGGCAGAGAGTGACCAGACCACAGGCGGCAACCAGAACCCGGCATCGTCCTTGGTGTTGGCGGCGTATTCCGACGCGGCAGCGCTTTCCAGACGCAGGTCCAGTTCTCCGCGCACGACGCCGTCAAAGTGCTCGATCACCTCCATCGGGCGCAAGCGGCGCGCGCCGGGGGCGAACAATTGGACAATGCGGGCGGCGAAGTAGAACGCGTCTACGTCTTTGCGGAAGGCGCGTTCGATGCCGGGGCGCAAGACCTTGACGGCAACGTCTTCGCCGGTGCTAGTCAGCTTGGCCTTGTGGACCTGTGCGATCGAAGCAGCTGCGATGGGTTCGCTGAATTCCGAGAACACCTCATCCACTGACTGACCGAGTTCTTTTTGAACTTCGGCCATGGCCTCGGCTCGGGAAAAGGGCGGTAGCTTGTCCTGCAGCACGCGCAACTGGGCGGCCAGCTCGTTGCCCACCACGTCAGGGCGGGTCGAGAGCACCTGACCGAACTTGATATAAGCCGGGCCCAGCGCAGTTAGTGCACGGGTGGCGGGAGGCATGTCTGGGTCGCCCTTGTAGCCCAGCCATTGGAACGGTTTGCCCAGAGCGTGCGCAATAAAACGCAAAGGACGTGGGGCCTCAAAAGCGTCCAGCACCACATTCATGGCGCCAGTGCGTTCAAGCGTTGCGCCTGTGCGGATCAGGCGGATGATGTTGTGAGGGCCGCGCATGTATCAGATCTTCCAGCCGGAATGCAGCGCGGCGATACCCATGCTGAGGTTGCGGTACTTGGCATTTTCGAACCCGGCGGTGCGGACCATGTTCAGGAACGTCTCTTGATCCGGGAATTTGCGGATCGATTCTACCAGATACTGATAACTGTCGTAATCATTGGCGATGAGCTTACCCATGCGAGGGATGACGTTGAAACTGTACAGATCATAGAGCTTCTGCAGCCCGTCATTCGGCAACTGGCTGAATTCCAGCACCATCAGGCGGCCACCGGGTTTGAGCACGCGGAACGCTTCGTTCAGGGCTTCTTGCGGGCGGGTGACGTTCCGGATGCCGAATGAGATGGTGTAGACGTCAAAGGTGTTGTCCTCGAACGGCAGCGCCATCGCATCGCCCACCACCCAGTTCAGGCTGTCGGACATCTGATCGGCCTCGGCACGTTGGCGGCCTTCGACCAGCATCGGTTCGGTCAGGTCCAGCACGGTGGCGTGGCCATAGCCCGCGCGTTTAAGGAAGCGGAACGAGATATCGCCCGTACCCCCCGCCACGTCCAGCAGCCGCTGACCGGGGCGCGGAGCCAGCCAATCCATCATCGCGTCTTTCCAGACCCGGTGGATGCCCATCGACATGACATCGTTCATCACGTCGTATTTCGAGGCGACCGAGTTGAACACGCCCTGTACACGCCCGGCCTTGTCGGCCTCGCGCACGGTTTCGAACCCGAAATGTGTGGTCTTGTCGTTGCTGTCGGACATTGAAAGGACGCCTTTGCCTGTGTTGCTCATCCTTATAGGGCTCAGCGCCGGGAAGACAATCGCGCCCCGCCTGGACGGACAGATTGGCGCAGTTTGGTGCGCTCCAAAGTCACAAATGTGCCCCATTGACGGTACATGTTCGCGGCGGGTTATACACGGCAGCCCGCGTGATAGGACATTGCTGACAAAATGATTGAGGTTACTCCGCTTCTTGTCCTTCAGACGTCGGTGTTTGTCATACTGGTTGTCTTGTTTGTCCGGGCGATCCGCTTTGGGCGCCAGTATTTCGCGAAATGGCGCGGTCCGAATGAATGGAACGACATACACGATCAGAGCAAGGACCTTCCAATATGGGATCGCGGCTTCGAAAGAACGGCCATGCGCGGCAGCCAAAGTTCACCCGAACACACACTGAATAAAACCACCTATCGGACGACCTATGGGCTGCGTTTTAAAACTCTGTTTGTGCTCGTGGCGGTTTATCTGGCTCTCGCCTACAAACTCGATGTTTACGCGATGGGAGCGCTTGAGGCGGAATTCGGCAGTTATCCCGTCACCCTTTTCAAGGTCGCGCTGATAGCAGTGCTTGCCTTCAATGTGTTGCACCATTTCGTCTATCGGTTGACCTTTGATGGAAAGGAACTGACCGTGACCGGGGCATTGTTTCAACGCCATTCCTTTGATCTGGGCAAGCTTGTGGCGGTCGAACACAGCAACGGTCCGATGTATCGTTTGCGTTTTTCAGATGGGAAGACGGCGCGCATTCTGAGATATGTAACCGGACATGATGAAATGGTGCGAGCGCTGGAAGGCGCGTTGGCGGCAAATCAGGAGAGCACATGCCGGAACTTCCCGAAGTCGAAACGGTCCGCCGTGGGCTGACACCCGCCATGGAGGGCGTGGTGATCGAACGGGCCGACGTGAACCGCCCCGATCTACGCTGGCCCTTCCCTGACCGCATGGCCGAACGGCTGACCGGGCAGCGGGTTGACCGGCTGCGGCGGCGCTCGAAGTATATTCTGGCTGATCTCAGCAATGGTGAGACCTTGCTGATTCATCTGGGAATGTCCGGGCGGATGACGGTGTCGGGTGATCCGCTGGGTCAGTTCGTACACGAACACCCGATGCCGGAAAAACATGATCATGTTGTGTTCCACATGGCCAATGGCGCGAGGGTGACCTTCAACGACCCGCGTCGGTTCGGCGCGATGGACCTGCTGCCGACCGCTACTGCCGAGGCGCATAAACTGTTGTCGGTTCTGGGGCCGGAACCCCTGGGAAATGATTTCCACGAACAGCACTTGATCGAGGCATTCAAGGGCAAGAACACACCGGTCAAATCGGCGCTTCTGGATCAGGGAATCGTTGCCGGATTGGGCAATATTTATGTTTGCGAGGCGCTTTATCGCGCAGGCGTGTCGCCACGTCGCAAAGCTGGACAGATTTCTGCGGGGCGCGTTGCGGCGCTGGTACCGATCATCCGGCAGGTGCTGCAGGACGCCATCGAGGCGGGCGGCTCATCCCTGCGTGATTTCCGCCAAGCCGATGGAGAACTTGGATATTTTCAGCACAGCTTTGACGTTTATGGCCGCGAGGGCGAACCCTGCCGCACCGATGGCTGCGATGGCATCGTCAAAAGAATCACCCAATCCGGTCGCTCATCCTTCTATTGCGCGCAATGCCAAAGATAGCTTGATCCAGCGCCCTCGCGTGATAAGGAATCGTATCTGAACGGAACAACCGGAAGCTTACACCTCATGGCTTTTGAGACGATCATCGTCGAAATCGAAGACCACGTCGCACTTATAAAGCTCGACAGACCCGATGCACTGAACGCGCTGAACTCGCAGCTCACGCAAGAGCTTAGCTCAGCGCTTGAGGATGCGGATCAGAACGACAAGGTGCGTTGCATCGTCATCACCGGCTCGGACAAGGCCTTTGCGGCTGGTGCGGATATCAAAGAGATGTCCGAGATGAGCTTTGTCGACGTCTACGAGGCGAACCTGTTCGGCGACTTCAATGACCGCATCTGTGCGATCCGCAAACCGGTTATTGCCGCCGTGTCTGGCTATGCGCTGGGCGGCGGGTGCGAACTGGCGATGATGTGCGATTTCATCATTGCCGCTGACACTGCAAAGTTTGGTCAACCCGAGATCAATCTGGGCGTCATTGCCGGACTGGGGGGTACACAGCGCCTGACCCGCTTTGTCGGCAAGTCCAAAGCGATGGACATGAACCTGACCGGCCGTTTTATGGACGCCGAAGAAGCCGAGCGCGCCGGGCTGGTCAGCCGCGTCGTTCCGGCCAAGAAGTTGATGGAAGAGGCGATTGGTGCGGCTCACAAGATCGCCGAGAAATCCCAGCTGAGTGCGATGGCCGCCAAAGAGGCCGTCAACCGCAGCTACGAAGTGACGCTGAGCGAAGGCCTGCTGTTCGAACGCCGCGTCTTTCATTCCATGTTCGCGACTGAAGATCAGAAAGAAGGCATGGCCGCGTTTCAGGAAAAACGCGCTGCCCAGTTCCGCGACAAGTAATCCGCGCGCAACGGATCGGAACGGGCGGGCCTGACCCGCCTTTTTCATGCCTGCCATGCACCGCGAAAGAATCCGCTTGGCAAAGCCGGCAATCTTGGATAACTAGCGCCGCTATACATGCGCGTGCGGCCCGCTTGGCCCGACTCACACCCGTGATTCTGATCCGGTGCGGATAATCCGTGACGCGTAACCGAATATAACCGTACCGAACGAAGGTCAGAAACACATGGCAAATTCGCCCCAGGCTAAAAAACGCGCGCGTCAGAACGACAAGCGTTTCGCAATCAACAAAGCACGCCGCTCGCGCATCCGCACCTACTTGCGCAAAGTCGAAGAAGCGATCGCATCCGGCGACAAGGATGCAGCGACCGCAGCCCTGCGCGCAGCTCAGCCCGAACTGATGCGCGGCGTCACCAAAGGCGTCTTCCACAAGAACACCGCCTCGCGCAAGATGTCGCGCCTGTCGGCACGGGTCAAAGCACTGGGCTAAACCTAAAGGTTGACGTAAGGTCAACAAAACAATGCTAAATTGTTTACAAAAGCGTCACAATTCGTGGCGCTTTTTTCGTGCTGTTGCCTGAAAGCCGCGTCTTCACGAAGCCGAGAGATTCTTTCTGCCGAAGACCCGAGTCAACATCAGAGTTTCGTTGCCGTACGCCATGGCCTCTTGTTACCACTAAGTCAGCGATTCACTCGCTTGGGGGGACAGGCTGTTTCACTGATTATACTGACGGGCATCAGGATGGTCGTGAAACAAATGTCGGCAAACGGATACTGCCTGTTTGCTGGTCTGCTATAGGTTTTTGGGTCACCAAAGATCTGAGCCCTGTCTAAAACATGTTTGCGATGCGCAACCCGGCCTACGGGGAGCCCGGTTTATGGGTGTCCATTGGCTAGGCCGTGCTGACTATTACGACATCCTCGCCAAATCCATGTGGTTTGGCGTATGGGTACCCTTTTGCAAGTGTACGCCAATAACCGGGTAACCGGAACTGGGTAATAAGGCCGACAGGCCAATAAAGAATGGGATGCGTGAGGCGCTTGATGACACAAGAAAAATGGGGACAACTGCGTAACAAATTGCTCAAGGCGGTCGGTAAGAACAACTATACCACCTGGATCGAACCTCTTGAATTCCAAGAGCTGCAGGATGGTGTGGCGGTGTTCTCGGTTCCGACGAATTTTATGGGCAACTATGTGAGCCAGAATTTTGCGGACCTCATCTTATATGAGATGAACACCGCCGGGGAATCGGTTCAACGATTGGCGTTTCGTGTTGCCGCCAATTCGCCGGTGCGCCCGTCTAACGAAACTGCACCCGCAGTCGTTCAGGATACGCCTCAGCCTCAATCTCTGTCACAGCAGGCCGAGTCGGCAAATGATGCGTTGGAATCGCTGCAGGCCGCGCCTTTGGACGCCCGTTTTACTTTTGACAGCTTTGTGGTCGGCAAGCCGAACGAGCTGGCCCATGCTGCGGCGCGCCGTGTGTCCGAAGGCGGCCCCGTCACCTTCAACCCGCTGGTTCTTTATGGGGGCGTTGGTCTGGGTAAAACGCACCTGATGCACGCCATCGCATGGGAGCTTAAAACCAAGCGTCCCGAATTGAACGTTCTTTACCTGTCGGCGGAACAGTTCATGTACCGCTTTGTTCAAGCTCTGCGCGAGCGCCGGATGATGGACTTCAAACACCTGTTCCGTTCGGTCGATGTGCTGATGGTCGATGACGTGCAATTCATCGCAGGCAAGGACTCGACCCAGGAAGAGTTCTTTCACACTTTCAATGCGCTGGTGGATCAGAACAAGCAGATCATCATCTCGGCGGACCGCGCCCCGGGTGAGATCAAGGATCTGGAAGACCGCGTGAAGTCACGTCTGCAGTGCGGTTTGGTCGTGGACCTGCACCCGACCGATTACGAGTTGCGGCTGGGCATCCTGCAGAACAAAGTACAGCAATACAGCAATACATATCCCGACCTGACCATCGCCGATGGCGTGCTGGAGTTCCTGGCCCATCGCATCTCGACCAACGTCCGTGTGCTGGAAGGTGCCCTGACCCGTCTGTTCGCCTTTGCCTCGTTGGTGGGTCGTGAGATCGACATGGAGCTGACGCAGGATTGTCTGGCCGACGTGCTGCGCGCGTCCGAGCGCAAGATCACCGTCGAAGAGATTCAGCGCAAAGTGTCGGATTATTACAACATCCGCCTGTCCGACATCATCGGCCCCAAGCGCCTGCGGTCTTATGCCCGCCCGCGTCAGGTGGCGATGTATCTGTGCAAGCAATTGACCAGCCGCTCGCTGCCCGAGATCGGACGCCGGTTTGGCGGGCGTGACCACACCACGGTCATGCATGGTGTTAAGCGCATCGAAGAGCTGAAAACCACCGACGGCCAGATTGCTGAAGACGTGGAAATGCTGCGCCGCGCGCTGGAAGCCTGAGACATACCTCAAGTCCCTCAGGGAAAGCCTCGGACCTTTGTGCCCGGGGCTTTTTTGTGCGCATTAATCCACGGTTGCCGGTGAACTGTGCCCGCCGGGCCACGCGGCCCTTGACGCAATGGGCGTTCCGACCCAGAAAACCGTAAAAAATCCTTGTGCCTCAGGGTGGAACCGCTAACGTGCCAGTCCCGCCCATGTCGGTACGCAAGTCAGAGGAACTGAGGGTATGAAGATCAGCATCGAACGCGGCACCCTTCTCAAGGCCGTTTCCCAGGCCCAATCTGTTGTAGAACGTCGTAACACCATTCCCATACTTGCCAACGTGCTGATCGAGGCCGAAGGCAACGAAGCCATGTTCCGCGCCACCGACCTGGATATCGAAGTGGTCGACAAGGCCCCGGCGCAGGTGGAAAAGGCGGGTGCCACAACCGTGGCCGCGACAACCCTGCATGAGATTGTGCGCAAATTGCCGGACGGTGCATTGGTGACCCTGACCGCCGACAGCGCCGCAGGCCGTCTGACGGTTGAGGCGGGCCGGTCGAACTTCTCGCTGGCGACGCTGCCGAAAGAAGATTTTCCGGTGATGGCTTCGTCGGAGTATCAGTCGAACTTCACCGCATCCGCGGCTTTGCTGCGGCGGTTGTTCGACAAATCGAAATTTGCCATCTCGACCGAAGAAACCCGGTATTACCTGAACGGTGTCTATATGCACGTTGCGGACGGGTCCGAAGGCGGCAAGGTGCTGCGTTGCGTGGCCACCGATGGCCACCGTCTGGCCCGCATTGATGCCGATCTGCCGGACGGCGCGGCGGACATGCCCGGCGTGATCGTGCCGCGCAAAACCGTGGGTGAGCTGCGCAAGCTGCTGGACGATGATGAAATGGACATCGCTGTTTCGGTGAGCGAAACCAAAATCCGTTTCGCAACACCCGATATTACGCTGACGTCAAAAGTGATCGATGGCACCTTCCCCGACTACACTCGTGTGATTCCGCAGGGCAACACCCGTCAGCTGGAAGTGGACGCTGCCGAATTCGCGCAGGCCGTTGATCGGGTGGCGACGGTGTCGTCCGAGCGCTCGCGCGCGGTGAAGCTGCAACTGGATGCGGACAAGCTGGTTCTGTCGGTTAATGCGCCTGACAGCGGTGCCGCCGAGGAAGAGCTGGCCGTGGCCTATGGCGATGAGCGGCTGGAGATTGGCTTTAACGCAAAGTACCTGCTGGAGATTGCCTCACAGGTGGATCGCGAGAATGCGGTGTTCCTGTTCAACTCGGCCGGTGACCCGACATTGATGCGCGAAGGCAATGATCAAAGCGCGGTCTACGTTGTCATGCCGATGCGCGTCTGATCGACCCTGCGGGGTGATCCTTAACGAAAGGGAGGGGTCATGACTTTGGCCCTGACCGAACTTACGGTATCGCATTTCCGGTCCCACAAACTGGCGCGGCTGTCTCTGGATGGGCGGCCAGTGGCTATCCATGGGCCGAACGGAGCCGGTAAGACCAATATCCTTGAAGCTGTGTCGTTGTTCTCGCCCGGTCGCGGGATGCGTCGGGCCAGTGCGGCCGAGATGACTCGCCGCCCTGAGGCGCTGGGCTGGAAGCTGTCCGGTCTGCTGAACGCGCAGGGGCAGAACTACGAGATTGAAACATGGTCCGAAGGCGGTGCTGCACGTCAGGTTCGGATTGATGGCAAGGCAGCCAGCCAGATCGATCTGGGCAAGCTGGCGCGGGTGGTTTGGTTGATCCCGTCGATGGACCGGCTGTGGATCGAAGGGGCCGAAGGGCGCCGAAGATTTCTGGACCGCATCGCGCTGAGTTTCGACCCAGCCCATGCCGAGGCGTCCCTGACTTATGAAAAATCCATGCGCGAACGGAACCGCCTGCTGAAAGAGCAGGTGCGTGATGCACATTGGTATGCGGCGCTGGAGGGGCAGATGGCCGAGACCGGTCACCGCATTCATGCAGCACGGCTTTCAGCATTGGATCACCTGCGCGCGGCGCAAGAGCAGGCGGAAACCGCCTTCCCGTCGGCTGATCTGGAGCTGATACAGACCGAAGGAGCGATGCCCGAGACGGCCGATGATCTGCGTGAGGCGTTGAATGAGAGCCGATTCCGCGATCTGGCGGCAGGGCGGACGTTGGTCGGACCACATCGGTCGGATCTCTACGGCGTATTCGCCGCCAAAGGGGTTCCGGCCAAGGACTGCTCGACCGGAGAGCAGAAGGCACTGCTTGTGTCCTTGATCCTGTCCAACGCGCGGGCGCTGGCGGGGATGGTCGGCGCGCCCCCGATCGTGTTGTTGGATGAGGTGGCCGCGCATCTGGATGCGGGGCGGCGCGCGGCGCTTTATGATGAGATTTGCGCGCTGGGCGCCCAGGCCTGGATGACGGGCACCGGGCCTGAACTGTTTTCCGAATTGGGAGAGCGAGCCCAAACGCTGGTTGTTACCGAAGGCGATGAGGGCTCGGTCGTGACCGCTTAGGCCGGTTCGCCAATTTTGCGTTCCCACAGGAAGCCGCGCATGACTTCGTCGACCGGGGTTTTGGCCATGTGATTGACGTAGTTCGACATAGTTTTCTGCGCCAGACCCAGCACCACGTCCAGAACGGCGCGGTGCGAGTAACCGGCGTCAAAGAAGGCCTGCAGCTGTTCCTCGGTCGGGTTGCCGCGGGATTCCATTACTTGCAGGGTGAATGTGCGCAGCGCCTCAAGCTTGGGCGAAGGCAGCGGGGTTTCGTTGCGCAGGGCCTCGGTGATCTCGTCCGACACCTTCATCATCTTGGCGATGCCGGTATGCGCGGGCACGCAGTAATGACACTCGTTTTCCACGTTGATGGTCTGCCAGACGACGGTTTTCTCGTCATTGTCGAAGTCGGTCTGCAGGAAAAGGCCGTGTAGCACCTGATAGCCTTCCAGATGCTGCGGGCTTTCCGCCATCACCTTATGCAGGCCGGGCAGGCGGCCAAAGGCGGCTTGCGATTTCTCCAGCAGTGGTTTGGAACCTTCGGGTGCGGTTTCGAGGTCATGAGACGGGAAATTGGCCATGTCGGAACTCCTGTTTCTGGCGCGATGAGTCGTATTTAGGGTTTCTTGAGTGATCGCTCAAGTATATATTTGAGCAGACGTTCAAGAACTGGTGAAAAATGCCGCGCAAACCTTCCTATGACAGAGACGCACTGATCGCGCAGGCCCGTGACATTTTCTGGCGTCACGGCTGGGCGGGAACGTCACTGAAGGATTTGGAGCGTGAGTTGAAACTGAAGCCGGGCAGTTTCTATGCGGCATTCGGGTCGAAAGATGCCCTTTATGCATTGGCGCTGGAACGGTATGCGCAGGACGGGGTTACCAACATGATGGCACTGGCTAAGGAGTTGGGTCCGCTTGGCGCGCTCAAGGCGCAGCCCCGCCGCGTGGTCGAAGCGTCGGGCCTGCCGACCAAAGCCTGCATGTTGGCTAAAACCTATGCCGAATTGCAGGCCAAAGATCACGATCTGGCCGGTCAGGCGCGCACCCATATGGTTGAAATGAAAACCTGTTTCGCAGAGCTGTTTCGTCGCGCGCAAGAGGCCGGAGAAATCGCCCCCGACCACGACCCGGACCGCCTTGCCGCGCGGTACCAATCCGACCTTTTGGGGCTACGGTTGTCGGCTGAACGCGACGATGTGAACGCGGTGGAAATTGCCGAAGATATTGCGGCGGACCTCGATCAGTTGTGAACGGTAAATAAACCGGATCAGAACCACAAAATGTTGGGGGACCGCGTGACAATCCCCACCAGAAAACGTATAAGTTACCAAAATAATATAGGTACTAACGGCATGTCCGAAGACGCACAGGCACCACAGGAATACGGCGCTGATTCCATCAAAGTTCTCAAAGGCTTGGAGGCCGTTCGCAAACGTCCCGGTATGTATATCGGGGACACGGACGACGGCTCGGGTCTGCACCATATGGTGTACGAGGTTGTTGATAACGGAATTGACGAGGCTCTGGCCGGTCATGCCGACCATGTGACTGTGAAAATTCACGCCGATTCCAGCGTCTCGGTCAGCGATAACGGACGCGGAATTCCGGTGGATATTCACCCGGAAGAGGGCGTCTCGGCCGCCGAGGTCATCATGACCCAGCTGCACGCGGGCGGTAAGTTTGACAGCAACTCGTACAAGGTGTCTGGCGGTCTGCACGGTGTGGGTGTTTCCGTGGTGAACGCGCTGTCGGATTGGCTGGAACTGCGCGTCTGGCGTAATGGCAAAGAACACGTCGCGCGCTTTGAGGGCGGTGAGACAGCGGAACACCTGAAGGTGGTCCAAGAATGCGGCGACCGTACCGGGACCGAAGTACGCTTTCTGGCCTCGACCGATACGTTCTCGAACTTGGAATTCTCGTTTGAGACGCTGGAGAAGCGCCTGCGTGAGCTGGCCTTCCTGAACTCGGGCGTGCGGATCATCCTGATCGACGAACGCCCTGCGGAACGGCTTGAGACTGAGCTGTTCTATGAAGGCGGCGTGAAAGAATTCGTCAAATACCTCGACCGCTCCAAGACCCCGGCCATGCCCGAGCCGATCTATATAAAGGGCGAGCGCGACGATATCGGCGTTGAAATCGCAATGTGGTGGAATGACAGCTACCACGAGACGGTGTTGCCCTTCACCAACAACATCCCTCAGCGGGATGGCGGGACGCACGTGGCCGGTTTCCGCGGCGCGCTAACCCGGACGATCAACAACTACGCGCAGTCCAGTGGGATCGCGAAGAAGGAAAAGGTCAGTTTCACCGGCGATGACGCGCGCGAGGGTCTGACCTGTGTACTGTCGGTCAAAGTGCCCGATCCGAAATTCTCGTCTCAGACCAAGGACAAACTGGTTTCGTCCGAAGTCCGCCCCGCGGTTGAAGGCCTGATGAACGAAAAACTGGCTGAGTGGTTCGAAGAAAACCCGAACGAGGCAAAGGGGATCGTTGGCAAGATCATCGAAGCCGCGCTGGCCCGTGAGGCTGCCCGAAAGGCCCGCGAACTGACCCGCCGCAAGACGGCGATGGATGTGAATTATCTGGCCGGTAAGCTGAAAGACTGTTCCGAGAAGGACCCGTCCAAGACTGAAGTCTTCCTGGTCGAGGGTGACTCGGCGGGTGGGTCGGCGCAAACCGGTCGGGACCGGCTGACGCAAGCCGTTCTGCCGCTGCGCGGTAAGATTCTGAACGTGGAACGGGCGCGGTTCGACCGGATGTTGTCGTCTCAGGAAATCGGCAATCTGGTGATGGCGCTGGGTACTGGCATTGGTCGCGATGAGTTCAACATCGAAAAGCTGCGCTACCACAAGATCGTCATCATGACCGACGCCGATGTGGACGGCGCGCATATCCGCACCCTGCTGCTGACCTTCTTCTACCGGCAGATGCCGGAACTGATCGAGGGTGGATATCTCTATATCGCACAGCCGCCACTTTACAAGGTTTCTCGTGGTAAATCAGAAGTTTACCTGAAGGACCAGGCTGCGCTGGATGACTATCTGATCAATCAGGGCGTCGAAGGGGCTGTGCTGAAACTCGGCTCGGGCGAAGAGATCATCGGTCAGGACCTGACCCGCGTGGTGGACGAAGCGCGCCAGCTGAAACGCGTTCTGGACGCTTTCCCGACCCACTACCCGCGGCACATTCTGGAACAGGCCGCTGTCGCAGGCGCCTTTGTGCCGGGTGCCGTAGACGCTGACCTGCAAGGCGTGGCCGACAAGATCGCCGCCCGTCTGGACCTGATCGCGCTGGAATACGAACGCGGCTGGCAGGGCCGGATCACACAGGACCATGGTATCCGTCTGGCTCGCATTCTGCGCGGCGTTGAAGAGGTGCGCACGCTGGACGGCCCGATGCTGCGCTCGGGCGAGGCCCGCAAAACCGGCAGCTTTACGCAGAGCCTGCAAGAGGTCTACAACACTCCGGCCACGCTGGTCCGTCGTGACCGCTTGCAGGCGATCCACGGCCCGCTGGACCTGCTGCGCGCCATTCTGGAAGAGGGTGAAAAGGGTCTGTCCTTGCAACGCTACAAAGGCCTAGGCGAGATGAACCCGGATCAATTGTGGGAAACCACCCTAGACCCGGATGCCCGTACACTGCTGCAGGTGCGCGTGGATGATATGGTCGAAGCTGACGATCTGTTCACCAAACTTATGGGAGACGTGGTGGAGCCCCGTCGCGAGTTCATCCAGCTAAACGCGCTTAGTGTGGAGAATCTTGATTTTTGAGTTTGTTGTAGGTGCGCCCATAGCTTTGCATTTCGCCCAAAGATTTGCATTTTTGGCCCAAAACTCTGGGCGTATTAATCTTCAACTTCCTTAGTTCGAGGTTCTATATCTTCGGGTCTCATTCTTTGCTTGTTTAGCGCCATCGCCATATTGCCGGGGAAGGTTTTCGGATGGCCGCTCCCAGCCCAAAGCAGACCTTCAATTCCAAGCAAGGTGACTTCCGAGATGCGGACTTTGCAGCCATCCGCATTCTTAATTCAAAGGACCGCAGTCAGCCCTAAGCGGACCTTCAAAATCCGACTTTGCAATTCTAGTGTTGCGGACAAGTTAGGCCGCGGACTGCCAAGCTCTGTTTCAGTTCATTTTGCCTGACAACGTTTGTGTCGGCAGTTGTCCAAAGAGTGCTCTGTAGTCTCGCGCGAACTGACCCATGTGCCAAAATCCGTAAGCGTTTGCGATGTCCGATATACTCTCCTCTGGCGAGCAGGATACCAGTTCATGGCGCACAGCACCGAGACGGGCTCTTAGATAAAACTGCTTGGGGCTCACCCCATATGTTTCCTGAAACGCGCGACGAAGAGTGCATGTGGATACCTGAATATCTGCACATACCTCACCGATTGACACGTTATCCATCAAATGGGCCCGCATGAACTCAACGGCTTGTTGTGCTAAACGGGTTCTATTTTTACTGTTTCGCCGATCACTCCATTTTTCGCCTACCACCAGCATTTCCAGAAGCTCTAAGATCATATCACTCTCTTCACTATCAGAGCTTGGTCCGGCCGCTGATCCAATTAGAAAGCGCGCTTTGTTTTTGACTAAGTAATGCAGCTTGCCAGCGTCGCTAACGAAGGATCTTAAAGCGTCATTTCGCACGGTGCTGATATCAAGACCGCAATCGTCGGCGATCCGTTGAGCCCTTCGGATGTCGATGCCAAAGGTCAGGCCTGTGAGCGTTGAATTGCTCACGCCTTCAAAAGGGTCTCCGCTACCAAAATTCATCAGAGCGGTGTCTGAGGGTGAGCCGTTAAGCCAAGTTCGTACACTCCCTTTGTCTGGTAAGCCAAACGCTAGAATGTCAGGGCGAGAAACTCCGGTTTGGTACACAGCCTTATCAAACGACAAATCAATCATTTGAAGGTCAAGACCTGCCCAAACGGATACCGAAGAGTTCATAGTTCCCTCTTCAATTTGACGTAGCTCGACATCCCATTGGGACAGCTCGCGGAATTGCGAAGGGTCCTGCAAAAAAAGTGTGTTTGGGGCGCAGGTTTTTTTGGGGGCTGATCGTTTTTTGATGTCGTCCATTCCGCCCCGCAGGTAGTTTTCATGAAATGTTATTCGAATATGTAGGCGTGGACAATTGCAAGACAAAGCAGACAAATCGAGAGGGAAGAGGTTCGGACGCCCATCGTTGCCTGAAGATACTGTGCGCACCGAACGCGTCGTAACGCTGCTAACCAAAAGCGAAAAAGAGTTGTTGCGCTCACAGGCTGAAGACAGCGAACTCTCCCTTTCAACCTTTTGCCATCATCTGATCCTTGAAGGTCTGAAAACAAGTATATCATGAAACAGGGGTATCTCATGAAATCAAAACTGTTCCTCTCCGCGCTGGTCTTTGCCGGCTCCGCTATCACGGCGGCAGCTCAGGACAGCAATATCGTGCATGATGCGGAATACTATGTGCTGAAGCAGCAAAACGAAGCCGTTTGGGTCGAGAACGACGCACAGGTTGACCAACTGCTGGCCGATTTTCGTGAGAAAAACGGAGGGAACCCTCCAAACATCTTCTACATCCTTATTGACGACATGGGTTTTGGCGACATGGGTATGCCCGAGATGAACGCGATACGCGGGTATTCGACGCCCAATATCAACGCGCTCGCAGAGGAAAGCATGCGGTTTGCGCGCATGTATACCGAGCCGTCCTGCACACCGTCGCGGGTCGCCTTCATGACGGGTCGCCAGCCGTATCGCAATGGGATGGGCGATACCGCCGTCGATATTTCAGGTTTTGGCCTTGCCGATGAAGAAGTCACAATTGCCGAAGTTCTGAAATCCGTAGGCTACAACACCTCGCATGTTGGCAAATGGCACATGGGCGACATTCAGGAATCCTGGCCTACTTATCAGGGCTTTGACTACGCCGCGTTCCCCATCCATCAGCAGGGCCAGTTGGCCATCTTCAACGAAGATGCAGCCAAGGAAGAAATCACCATGGCCATAGGGGAAGACAACTACAACTCCAAATACACGCTGGATGATTGGTTTCGCCCTGATCCGGGACACATGATTACCGGCCTTGAAGCTGTTATTGGCGGGGAGGTCCGCGAAGTCCATATGGAACCGGGTGAGAAATGGACCCAGGACAAATATAATGAAATGAACATCCGCTATCAGGCACAGGCGATGGAGCAGTTGCGCCTGCTAGCAGAACGGGATGAACCGTTCTTCCTGCAATACTGGCCGCTTGTCCCTCTGTCGACAACGCGCACGACGAGAGAAGCGTTCACGACACCCAACGGCGGTACATTCGTTGAAAGCATGGAAGAGTTGGATGAATGGATAGGGGTCGTTCTGAACGAAGTCGATGCGCTGGGGCTCAGGGATAATACCCTGATCGTTTTGATGGGCGACAACGGTCACTTCACCAAATATGCCCCCGGCAGTGGGTTTTCGCCGCTGGTCTTCCGCGGCGGCAAGGCCGATACGTCTGAAGGAGGCGTTCGGGTGGACGCGTTTGCCCGCCTGCCCGGCTTGATCGAGGGAGACTCAATTGTATCTGACATTATTCATATCTCTGATTTGTTCACGTCAATTGCGCGTATCGGCGGAGCGATGGATGCCATCCCCCGCGACCGGATCATTGACGGTGTCGATCAGACGTCCCTGATGTTTATTGGCGATACGCATGGGCGCAGGGATCATGTACTGATCTACTCGATCAATTCGCTGAAAGAGGTGGTAAAGGAACACATCAAACTCAAAGTTCCGGCCAAAGGTGAAAATGCTATCGTGGCCAAGTTCTACAACCTGTTCCGCGACCCCCGCGAAGAACAGAGCGTATCGACCGAGATCGGAGCATGGGCTGGACATGAGTTTAACCGCATTATTGCCCGCCACCTGAAATTCAAGGAAATGTACCCCGATCAACCAGCCGCGACTGGACGTCCCTATGAAGGTATCGTGAACCTTCGTCCTGAAACCGTCGCAGCGGTGGATGCCTTTGTCGCCAAGCGGGACATTCAGCCCGACTAAAAGGTGAAGCTGATAAGAGTCATGCAAGCCCCGCATCAGATGATAATATGCTTGATGTGGGGCTTGGCATCCACAACAAAAATTCTGGAAACAATATGAAAATCCAAGCGCTTGTCCTTGCATTGGCGACTGGCATTGTTGCGGCCTCAGCAATCGCCGATGAAAACGCTTCAAACCCTTTGGCCGCAGTCAATAACACGGACATCCGGTATCAGTATTTTGATTTGGGCAACGGTGCTGACAAGCAGGACGCCTTTATAGATGGCGCATACATGCTGCGGCCTGATCTGAAACTGAAATATGAGTTGCACTACAACTCAACGGATGTGACTGGAACTCGGTTCACTGACTTTGAGAAATTGAGCCTCAAAGCGATCTATTTCCCTTCTCAGAGACCGCTCAACGAAACGTGGGCCATCAAGTCGGCCATTGGTCTGGAGTGGATACTGGACTTTGGCGACCCGGAAAAAGGGATCGGAACCGGGTCCGATCAAATTGCGCCTTTTGGCGGGTTCGCCTTTGCAAACACAAAATCAGGGCTGACGCTGATCCCACTGCTCCAGCATTTTGCTTCATACAATGGCCCGACGGACATAAACCAAACCGCGATGCGGTTGATTGCGCTACAACCGTTTGGCGATGGGTACTGGGCCAAGGCTGATATCAAAGCACCATATGACTGGGAGAACGATGCTTGGCCAGCTACCGCTGAGTTCCAGATTGGCAAGAACCTCAGTCCTGGCATCGCAATTTATGCTGATTTCCTCATCGGCATAGGTTCCGACCGCCCCTACGATAAAGGTGCCGGCTTAGGTTTGCGTTTCAACTACTAGTTCACCCACACCCAACCTCGGCGAAGATCATCTATGTCACAGTCCAGAAATCTGTTCAGCCATTTGTTTTCTGCGTTTATCTTGACCCTTCCTGGAACTGCCTTGAGCCAAACCCTGCCCGCTCCGGGTCGGTAGGAAATAAATTGGCGTCACGCCGCATCATTCTATCTGTTCACTCCGCTCTGAACTCGGGGAAGATCAACAGTCTCTGGGCGATCCGCTGAGATGGATTTGAACCTTGAAACTGAATCCGTCGTTCGAGCTTCTAATCCTCAGCCAGCGATGCTTAGGCCCAGAGTTCTGAGAAAATAGACTTCTATTACGATCTGTACCCAAGACTTTGCAAAGTCCGCTTTCTGCGCATTGCAGACCTTCGCGCACGGCTTAACACCCAACATTCAGAGAGTACATCATCCCAGAACCTTTAGATCTTTTGGTTTGAGCCGACTTTTCTCCGGCAATGTCCCAAATTTAATTCCTTCGATTTCGAGTTTGTCACGTATCGCCACAAGTTCACTCAGTTTGTACTCAGATTGCTCAGGAACAACGTATAGTACTTGAGGAACCTTTCTCAAAAGAAGTGCTGCTCTTGCCAATTGGTCAATCAAGTAGCTAGGATCAATTCTATTCCTTGGGCCTTTGATCTCAATCGCTGCAAAAGGCTCCGAGCCTTCGTAAACGATTAAGTCTGTGGCAAGAGGCTCGAACGTTCTGCCTTCTCGAACAGTCAAATTTTCCACATTGAAGATGTCGTTAGTGTTCTGTTTGAAAAGCATTTTTGCGCTTACTTCGAAGTCTCGGGCTCTTCGCTGGCCGCCAAAACCACCTCTGGCAATCACGACCGCGGGCTTCTCCGCCAATCGAGCTTCATCAAGAATAGATTTTGTATCCGCTTGAGACAACTCCCCTGATAGAACGGCATCAGCTATCTCTTTGGATTTCTTGGGGTCATACCGATCTATCCTTGAAAGCAAAATAACTTGCATCATGGCCAGCCAGTCGGGCTTTGATTCAAAAAGATCGGGTCGGTTTTGTTCTAACCATTTCGCCGCGGACATCGGATTGCGAAGGCTTGCAGGCTTTGTGCCTCTGATCGCGGCAACGCTTTGGAGTGCATCGTCCGGAAACGCGTACCCATAGGCTTGGCTGTCTTGGACAACGCGATTCAGCCACGCTCCGAGGGCAATCCAGTTTTCAGTTTTGGCCAAATCTTGAAATTCGTCTTCAGTCATCATCAGTCGCAATTGTTTTATTCGCATCGAGCCCATTGCCAATGCGAATGGATGCATGTATAGAGCCCGTATGAGGATAGATCGACACGCACCCCCGACGGCCCGACGCGTTCACAAGCGCGGAATGAAAAAACGCGCTGGCAAAATGTCTGGCGCCAAGTTCCCAGGCGTCATTCAGCTTGAGAGCCAAATGGAGGCATCGCTGGTTCGTTGCATGCAGGTCGACCCTCGTGTGGTCTCGCTTAAGCCACAGCCTTGCACAATCGACATGGGAACCGGAAGAGCATTTGCAAACAAAGAAGCGGCGCTAGAGGCTTATGAAGGGCGCCGGTACAGGCCTAAGCTTTATACACCAGACCTAGAAGTCAAACTTGTCGACGGCCGTTTGTTCTACTTGGATGCCAAGCACAGCGCTCACATAGATAAGAAACCTGAGTACCTGGACTATCCTTCACTTCTTGCCGAAGTCGGAATCTCGCTTGTCATTGTAACTGAGTCCTTATTGCAGGGGCCGATTGATCGAAATGCTTGGCTGCTACTGCAAGGACAAGCCGAAGAGACCGCCCCTCAACTTGCAAGCAAAATAGTGTGTCTCAAACAGCAACGTGTGACGTTCAAAGAACTAAGAGAGAATATTGGTATCCCCCAAGCGAAGATTCTTCGCCTTATTCTTGATGGCTACCTGGTGTTCGATTTTTCATGTGAAGCTCTTGGGCCATCCACGAACCTGAATACTGCGAACCGCGACCGAAGACATCTGGAGGTAATCGAATTTTGAAGCAGATTGTCAAAAGGCGGCATCAGAGAACCATCAAATATAGGGGAGAAACCTATGCTGTCGATGGAGCGAAAGCTGGGCGGGATGCATATCAGATATCGAACTCCCAAGTTGATCCTTTTGAGATATCTGGACAAGAATATCGGGACCATGTGCACGATGGGCTAGTGAAGGAAGAAGGCTTCGACAAACGTCCTCGCAATGTAACCGCTAAAGATGCACGTGAAGCTCAGCTAAGACTACGCATTGTGGAAAATGCACTAAAGCTTGGGGAGGAAGGCGTTCATTGGGCAAAACGCATACCGATACTTCAACGCGAGTTCGCCGAAGAACCCACCTTCAAAATCAAGGGTAACCGTTTTCCGAGGCAATCGACTGTTCAGAATTGGGTCAAATTGTATCGGCGCGGCGGGCCGGACGCGCTTTTGCCCAAGCACAGCAATTCAGGAAATCGTATGCCAAGGTTTGACAGCGTTTTCCACGAGATAGTGCTCGATCTATTGGAAATGCAATATACGTCGTCGGACAGACAAAATCTAACAAGTCTGTCTAGCGACGCTTATAATCAATACCAGTTGGTTTGCCATGAGAATGGCATAAAACCTGGGTGCTGCGGACGCAAGGCAGTCGAAGCGATTGTGCACACAATCCCTCATTTTGACGTTCTAAAGTGGCAACTGGGCAGCAACGAGGCGCGCCAACACATGCGAATTGCCTAAAAATACTATGATATAACAGCACCTTACGATCAAATAGAATTGGACTGCACAAAAGCTGACATAATGCTGGTTGACGATAGCGGGGAGGTAATAGGTCGGCCGTGGATTTGTGCAGCGATTGACTGTGCTACTAGTTGGATTGTCGCATTTCAGGTCTTCCTACCAGATCCATCATCAGAACATGTGGCCAAAGCTCTAAAGGAGATGATTAGCTACCCAGAGGAAGACTTTTTCGAACAGCACGAAATTGTAAACAGGAAAAAAATCGCCGCACTACCGAAAGTGGTTGTAATGGATCAGGGTTCAGAGAACGTGGGCGAACCCATCGATGCTTTTATCGAAGTTGCTGGTGTCCATGGCCATTGGGCGCAACCTCGAAAACCCCAGGAAAAGCCGTTTATCGAAAACTTGTTCGGGGCAGTTCGAAGCAAAGTCAGCCAGCTTCCGGGTGCGACTAAGTCAAAGGCATATCCCGACCGGGATCGAACCAAAAAAGCAATGGATGAAGCCCGTCTGACACTAAGAGTGTTCAATTCAATAATGCAACGCTGGCGCTACGACGAATATGGAAGAACTCCGAGGAGAAAAGTCCAAGACATCTTTAAACGGGGTGAAACACCTAGCGCCGCTTGGGACAGATTGGCAGATGAACACATAGTGCCAGAACCCCCGTCTTTGGACGAGCATCACGCAGCGCTGATGATCCAATCCGAATCTCGAACTCTGTGGCACTACGGTATCGAATTCGAGAGTATGCAATACAACTCTGAAGAATTGGCAAGGCTGTACCGACGACTAGGCCCGCGCCAGCGTGTTGAAATACGCTATGCTCCACTTGATGCTAGGGAAATTTTGGTCGTGGATCCGCATACAGGCGAGTTGGTGCGCGCGTCCAACAAAGCAAAAGACTTGGCAGCACTTTCTTATCGTGAGCTAAGAGAATGCCGGTCGCCCAAGGCGAAACACAACGGACCAATCAAAACGGCTTTGGAGATCCACAAAGATATCCAAGCGCGCAGGACGTATAAGCAGGGCAAAAAAACCAAACTGCAAAGGAACCGCTCTGCGGAAATCGACAAGTTGCGGGCCGCTGATATGCAGAACAGAAGTTTGAAAGAACCACAACTAATTGACCAAATACGGTCAGAGGTTGGTCACAATAAGCTCGCAGTTACGAGATCAAAGAACTTGCCAAGGGTCGAAAGAAAAGATGCTGGACCAAACAACTAGTAGAGCTCTGCAAGGTGCATTCATCCGACATAGCCGCCACGAATGGGCTGTCTCGGAGATAAAACGTCTTTTGAAAATTGCTGCATCCGAGGGTGGACGGATCATACCAATTTTGGGGCCGACGAGATGTGGAAAGACAGAACTGACAAAGGACTTGAAGGCACAAGTTGAAAATGACCGCAACGGCCCAAGTGCTATTCTGGTATCTTCAGATGTCATTCTGGGTCGACTTCCGCCACGGCCTTCCGAGCGGGATTATTACGGTTCTTGCTTGCGAAGCATGGGCTTCGATTTTGTAGAACGAGAGCGACCTGCCCAAATTCGAGAACGTCTTTTTCGGCTCGTAGTTGAACACGGCATCCAGACAATCATTATCGACGAAGTGAATCATTGCGCCGAAACTCTGACTAGGCACTCGCGTCGACAAGCCGCTGATCACTTCAAGACTATTGTTGATGAAACCTCAGTCACTCTGATTTTAGCTGGGTTGCCAATGTTCGAAGCGGTTATGGACAGCAACGAGCAGTTTGCGGGGCGCTGTTTGAACACCATTCGAATGAACCCCTATTGGTGGACCGTTGAAGCTGATCGAATCGCGTTCTGCGATGCAATCTTTGCTACCTTCGATTGCCTTGAGAAGTCCGGCATCCTTTTGGAGTTTGACCAAGATGATATGGTGCGGCGATTGTACGGAGTTTCCGGCGGGCGTGTGCCGGTGGCGTTGGAAGTGCTGCGCGCGCCCCTGGCGTTAGGTGGCCAAAATTTACCATACAGCACCAAAACGATTGCCAGGGCAGCGACGGATTCAGGTTTAGAGCGTGATCCGTATCAGTCGTTTTTTCAAGAAGAACCACCATCGGATACTGAGCTGATCAGGTCATACATCAGAGTCATGGCAGATGCTGGTCTCGAAGTAGAGCCTATGACGTCGCATGAGCTTGCGATTATGCGAGGTGTATGAGGTGCCGGGTTTGTTTTCAGTACCACTAATGAAAGGCGAAAGCCTTATCGGATATTTGCGCCGCCTAGCCCACGTAAATGGATACAGAGATGTCTCTGAATTTTTGACACGGTTCCAGCGGAAGTATGGGCGAATTCTAGTCGAGAACATCGAGCAATTAGAGCAGGAGATGGGCTTAGAAAATGGTTTGTTGGTTGCTATTTCCCCTTCTGCCAACCCTGAGTCACCCAGCTTAAACTGGCGCTTCGAGCGGCATCATAGCGATCCGATTTGCCCTTCATGTCTTGCCGATGGCCTACCTTTTCAACAAACTTGGCGTCACTACTTGGTGACTGCCTGTCACCTTCACAAAACACGACTTCAAGATGTTTGTCCTGTCTGCAAGGCCACACTGCGTCCGACGTCCGGCGGCTTTGATAAATGCAGTTGTGGTTTTAGCTACTCCGATTTCCCGCGGGTGGCAGCAAAGGACCACGAAGTGATCATCTCCGCCTTGATTGCGGGAGATTCAACGGTTGGCGAGCGGTTTCTTGACCTTGCAGGAGGGCGTCAGGTCCCAAAAGACATTGGCGCTTTTATTAACTTCCTAGCGAGTGGTTTCGCTCAGAACCGCACGGGCAAGTCTGGGAAAACACAAACACCCAAAAGCATCGCAGATTCGTTGGAACTGATTGAGCCGTTGGCAACTGTATTTGAACATTGGCCAAATGGGTTCGAAGAACACGTTCGAGGTTTGATACTGGCAGGAAATTCAGAATCCAACTCTGTGCCGTCCATGCTCGGAAGCTGGTATCAAAGACTAATGAAGTTCGAAGATGATGCGTACCAGCCTTTCAGAGATGCAGTGTCGCGTGCTGCTTCAACTGAGTTCAAGGGAGCCTACGTGGGAAAGCTAACGCCGTTGCAAGCTCGGGAATGGGTCTCGGCTAAACAAGCGGCCAAGGAACTGGGAATTTCTGCACAGCGCTTGGTGGCTGAGGTTCAGTCAGGTCAAATTGCCGGAAAGCAAGCCCGTAGCGGGTATGGGCACCGGCATACGATGATTCCACGCTTCGAAATCTCGAACATCTATCTGGATAGGAAGCGGTATTGGGATGGGTTGCAAGCCAGAGACTACCTTGGTGTTACAAGAAAGCAATTTGATCTGCTTCGCGCGTCAGAATTGATCCACGAGGTTGCTGCTGAATACCGTCCTCCACTTGTTGATGGTTGCATTGACAGTGAAAGCCTAAAAGAGCTCACAACAAACATTCGAAACTGCACTCAAGTTCAAGCAGGAGAAACTATACCGTTCAATCAGCTCAACCTGAGGCGCACAACTGATCGAGCTGCTTTGATGCATGTTCTTCAGAAAATCTCCACAGGCGTTATCAAACCTGTTGTTGCGGAAGAAAACATGCGACTTGGGGAGTTTCATTTTTCAGTTTCCGACATCGACCGCGAACTTGGGACGCAGCGGTTATCAAAAGACTGGACCGCAAATGATGTCGCAAAGTTGACGGGCTGGAAGGCCCAGGCTGTAACTCACTGGTGCAAGCTGGGCCTACTCGGATCTCGCACCGTTCCGCATGGTCCAAGCGAGTCTTTCTTGGTCAAGCCGCAGCAGCTTGCGATCTTTCAAAGCGAGTACATGCCCGTTGCGACACTGGCTAGGTCAAGAGGCACAACGTCCCGAAAGCTCCTGTCTGATTTTGAGAGCAAAGGGATTGAGACCCATGGTGCGCAAATGGAAGGTAAGACGACACGAGGGCACTTAGTAAAACTAAGTGACCTTGCTTCGCTGCTGTCTGAAGCTGCCTAGTGTTCGCCCGCGCTATCCGAAAAATGACTGAAATGCGCTGTCAAACTGCGGGTTCGTGGTTGCGTGGCGGCATACCAGGCCTTCACTAATCAAGTCTGGGCGCTAGAGATCTCGAAGTGGGTTTTCACCACACGCAACAGATGCTCATAGTCTCCCTGAACGGCGTCCTCCAGAAAAGTCTGAATTCTGGCTCGTTCGGCTCCGGCTTTTTTGGCTGCGGTCTGGCAACGTGCCAACACTTCAAAAGCGTTTGCGTTTGTGCTGGGCAGGTCGATAGTTGCAAGTTTTTTCATGTCAAATCCTCATTTAGAATACGGGGCAACCATTGCAGGTCGAAATTAATCTCAGGTATAAGAATTGCGGATTTTGCCTCCCGATCCAGAGACTGTTTAAAATTTAACATAAGTCGCGATTATAGAGCGTTTGGGCTCTCGTCGGCCAACCACCGCCGCACGAGAAAAACGGCCAGTCGTGAGTACACTTTCAGTGGTTACCTTGAGCCCAAGGTACAAAATGTTTCACCGGAAACTAAGGTCAGCTATGCGCAGAAAGCGGACTTTGCAAAGTCTCGCCAAGGCACCAAAACGGACGCTTATCGCTGTCTCGTATGCAGCAGGATAATTTCCCAAAAATGATCGTTAGTCTTCTGTGCCGCTGACCCAAGCCACCTTCAAGTTTGGATCGAAGAGCAACGGTTTCACCTCTACTTGCCTAGTTCTAAGCCAGACAGGCTCAAATTCTCTGTTGTCCGCCAAAGCATCAAGGCTTGTATCGTGCGTAGTCGAAGTCCATATACACGAGGCTTACGTTTTTCTTTTTCGACCTGCTGTCTCCCCAATTCGGCGTTCAGTCTTTCGATTCAGACCGACCACGCCGAGTCGCCGCAATGATGCGGGCGGCACGTATTAGGAGACTTCCACCATGGCAAATGGCACAGTAAAATGGTTCAACTCAACCAAAGGTTTTGGCTTTATCGAGCCTGAAGATGGCAAGCGCGACGTGTTCGTGCATATCTCAGCAGTTGAACGTTCCGGCCTTAGCGAATTGAAAGACGGTCAGAAAGTTACTTTCGACGTCGAAGCTGGCCGTGACGGACGCGAAAGCGCCGCCAATCTGGCACTCGCCTGACCTTTCACGGGCACCCATAAGGGTGCCCGTTTGAACAATGGGCGACTATAAGCCGTCGGAGACCAAGTAAGTTGCAACCTAAAGACTGGACGCGGGTGCTCGCGCAGTACCGTGTGCCCGATGCGAAGCGCAGTGTTTTTGAACTTGCGATCACTGTTTTCCCCTTATTCGCGCTATGGGCCCTAGCGTGGTTTGCGTTGTCATTCAGCGTCTGGATCGCAATATTTCTGGCCATCCTGAATGCCGCATTTCTGGTCCGTATCTTCATCATCATGCATGATTGTGGTCATGGATCTTTCTTTAGAAGTCGCCGCGCATGCAATTGGACCGGCCGGGTTCTGGGTGTTCTTACCGTTACTCCCTATGACATTTGGCGGCAAAGCCATGCGATTCACCATGCCTCAACCGGTAACCTTGATCGGCGTGGTATGGGTGACATCCCTACATTGACCATTGAGGAATACCTGAAACGGAATTGGTTCGGGCGTGCCGCGTATCGTCTGACCCGGAACCCCGTCTTCCTGTTCGGTGTTGCGCCGATCTATACGTTCTTTATTCAATACCGCTTACCTGTTGGCTTCATGCGGTCGGGCTGGCTGTATTGGGCAAGTGCGATGGGAACAAACGCCGCAATTGCAGGGTTATTGGCTCTGATTTTATGGGCCGGAGGCTTTGAGGTGTTGGCGTGTGTTTTCCTGCCAACCGTGATTGTCGCATCATCCATTGGTATTTGGCTTTTCTACATTCAACACCAGTTCGAACACACGACTTGGGATCGGGAAGAGGGCTGGAACCTTCAGAACGCCGCGTTCTATGGCAGTTCTCACTATGCCCTGCCAGGCATCCTGCGGTGGTTCTCTGGCAACATTGGTGTGCACCATGTTCACCATCTCGCCAGCCGCATACCGTTTTATCGGCTAAACGAGGTTTTGCGTGACCATTCTGAGTTGGAAGATTGCCAGCGTATTACTTTATTTGAGAGCCTTCATTGCGCACGGTTGCATCTTTGGGATGAAAAAAGTCAACGTCTGCTGACATTTTCCGAGGCTTTGTCGAACGCCAATTCCAATAGGTATTTAGTGTAGTCTGGCGCGGACCAGATAGGCTTCGACGGTATCACCTCCTAGGGCGCGAATGGCCTCTAATCGGTGAAGGCCTTCAATCAGCACGAACCTCTTGTTGTCCGAGCGTATCTGGATCGGGGTCTTCTGGCCGTTCTTCAGAATATCTTCGGCCAGCGTCAGCACTTTTTGCTGATCAAGTGTTTTTGCACGTTTCACAGGTACATAGATCAATTCAAGCGGATATGGTCTTTTCTCCAACATAAGCTACGTGAGCAACCTTTCGTGCACTTGTTCCGGTTCGGGTTTCGCTTCAAAAGCAGGCGCTGGAACGCACGTCATAGAACCGAACGAACAGCGTCGCGCAGTTCCTGATGCATGATCCAAGTTGCTGGCTCATCGTCACTTTCGATGTGAGAAAAGGCCAGGACCTGGGCGGCGCCATCATTCTGTGCCGATCCGGCTTCGGGAAGTTCGAGTTCCAGATATTCAGCAATTAATAGTCC
Source organism: Ruegeria arenilitoris (assembly GCF_013032445.1). GTDB lineage: Bacteria > Pseudomonadota > Alphaproteobacteria > Rhodobacterales > Rhodobacteraceae > Ruegeria > Ruegeria arenilitoris_F. Next base: position 145,115 of record NZ_WQCA01000012.1, read on the forward strand.
GATTTTCTTGAAGACCTTGATGCAGGCCTCGCGCGATTTGTAACAGGCTGCCTGAGACAAGTGACCAATAGTCAGACCTTCCTTGCCTGCGATTGTAAGTGCTTTGAGCATTGTTACCTGCGCAGGGGTGAGCCTGATCTGGCGTAATGCCTCTGCATATTCTCTTTCACTGGGAACGAAGGTGCCGGAGTTTCCCTCCAAACGGCGTTGACCGCTTCGCTTCCTGTCTCGTTCTTCGAGAATTTCTTTTAAGGCTTCAATGGCCAATGCTGGTGTTTCGCCAACTGCATCGGCAATCATTGCCTGCGTTTTAGCCGGTGGCTTAGGAAATGCCCGTGCAACACTATTGCCGCTCAGAACGCCAGCCTTAATCAAGTACTTTCCAAATTCTTCTTCAATCACTCCTGATACGTCAGCGTTCCGCGACTTACGAACACTGCGGTCCTGAAATGCTCTTTGTTCCAGACCATGAGCTGACATCTTTGAACCGGGAAGAGTTACTTGAGGGGCATTTTTACGCATCAGAGAAACACCACGGTAATTATCGCCACAACACACACCGCTGACGCAATAGATATCTTAATCCTGTAGGACCGGCGACGCGCCTTTTCGGCTTTGAGACTTTTACCCAGGTTTTCGTCAATCGAGTTATAGTTCACGGCTTAGTCCTTCCGGATTTGTCAGGCGACTTTGGTTTCCACTAACTTATTGTCGCGGCACATTTTCGGTGCACTGGTCGTTCTGTCTCGTGAACGGCCGGTTACATTCCCAACCATCACCTCTTCGATTCAAATGAGCGTTTGAAGGGACAAGGATCGCAACGCACTTGTCCCGGTTTGCGCGAAAACCACGTTCGCATTTCCATCCGGAATAAGTTTCAGGCGCGAGGTATGCATGCTGTGGAACTGCCACGGGCTCACAGCCGCTATCCGCTGCCCTATAACCTCTGATGCACACCCAACCATCCGCGCTGTTTTTGTCAGTCAGGCGGCCGTTGCTCGGGACATTTATCGCAACACAATCCTGGTTCTCCTTACGAAATCCCCAGTTGCAGTGTATTTCCTGCACGCCAAACCGGGTTTCGACGTATCCATTTTGAGGTGCCATCACTTCTTCACAGAGTTCTCCGACACGCTGGAACAGCCGATTGCACTCCCACTGATCTCCGGTTGATGCAAGATAGGCATTTTCAGGAACTCTTATTTCCTCACAGAGTTCTCCGACATTCTGGAAACCGTGATTGCATTCCCAGCCGCTACCATAGGAGCTACCCGTCAAATATGCGTTTTCTGGTACGTCTGTTCTTTGGCACGATCCGTTCTTGTTTTCGAAACCTTCGTCACAAACCGATCCATCGGCATTGCCTGCGACTTGGGCAGGAAGCTGCGTTCCTGAGAGCAACACCAAGAGTGTCGGGATCAGACAAAGAATGCAGCGCGTAAACACGATGAACGACTGATTGAAACTGAGCCTGAGACCTGATCTATCGGGCATCAAGCACGCAATTTAAGAGCCATGTGCTGTTCATACGGCGCCTTCTTTCATGGGTCACGCGATGACTGGAGCACGTCAGGTGACAGTTGCAAATGCTTGCGAGGAACGAGCTCATAGCGAAGACCCCAGCGGAACCCGTTCCTATGCTGAGGCACATGCTACAATTAGTCTGAAGGCCATTGGATTATCGTAACCGGCAGCATCGCGGCAGCGAGTAATTTTTTACCAATACACACTTGTCGTTCCTAGTCTGTGAAGAGTCAAGGACGCACGCTCGTCAAGAAGCGTGTGCTGCGGAATGGTCAATTTTTGAGACCGGCGAGTTATTAGGTGGTTAAGAGAATAACTGAGAGGCAAAATTCACTTTGGGGCAATTTAGGTTGACAATTCATCTGTGAAATCGCCGGATTTCTTGGGCAACAATCTTGGAGGTGGTGAACGCTCGCCGCTCCAGCCTATTGCCGACACCGAACTAGGAGATTCGCAATTTCTATCGACAGTTTTGCGGACACTGAGATTGGAAGACACCTGGCCGACGCTGCACGTCGTTGCCGCATGGTTTTCTTCACTGGATTACCAGCATCAGGAAAGTCATTCCTGTTGCGTCAGCAGATATCCATTTCGGTCTCCTTGGGACGTCGCGTGCATATTATGCGTTGGGATACAGGTCTCGCGGCGTTTCAGACCGAAGACATACTCGCAAAGTATCCAGATGTTTCGGATGGAACTCATCCGTTGATCCGAAAGGCAGCCGGGCTGTGGGGGCGGAAAGCCCTGGCGCGATGGCTGGCGAAGCATGCCGACCCCACAGACATGATTGTCGGTGAAGTCCCTATCATCGGAAACAGGTTTTCAGAGTTCATCCAGACGCAGCCGGATCAGATTGAGCCTGCCTTAGCTTCAGAGGAAACCAAATTCATTTATCCGGTTCCCACAAAGGGCTTGCGTGCCAATCTCGAAGCTATTCGAAGGTCTACGTTTGCGAACCCTAAACATCCTGATGAGGCCAGGGACGCGCCACCATCCACAATGGAACTGGCTTGGCGTTTGACGTGTGCCAAGGTCGCAGAATTGGGTTTGATCTCTGAAGCGGACAGTCATTCTCCGTACGAGGAGATGATTTATGTGCGGTTTTTTGAGCACCTACTGCAACACCGAAACGCTATCAGAATTGGGGTTGATACAATTTATTCAAATGCCGGTTCAGCCCATGACCTAGATGCGAACGTCTTAGAAATCAGTGCTAGCTCAGGCGAAGTAAAGTACGCAATCGCAGAGGTAGAGACTACTTTTAAAGCCGAAGAAGCCGCCCGAGAAGTTGAAAACTGGTATCGGGTGTAGCCCTCGTGCGAAAGTTCGCTCTTTGGCGTTTTGGAAACTGCAAAGTCTAACTGTGAACGTCCGGTTTGGGCTGCCTCCAGTCACTAGTGCGAACAGTGGTGAACGCGGCTTCGAGCCTAGCGCCGGTAACTCGCTGGAGCGGTAAACCCTCCATTCCGAAGTTTTATTGGGCCGCAGCTAGCGGTGATGCCGCCACGGCCCACGTGGTAAAACGTCAATTCGTTGGGGTCACATCGATTAACGTTGGTTCGCGATCACCGCTGGTTTCAAAGACGATCATCTCGCCTCCCATAGCTCCGAAGTCAATCTGCTTCATATCAACCATGTGCACCGTTCGGTCGTACATCGTGTGATAGTAGTAAACGAGGTTCAGGGAGTCCGCAGCGGTTGTGATCTGTGTTGCGCTGTAAAGTAGGTCATCCGACTGCACATCGTCTTGAGCGCCCTCAGCGGCATCGGCAGGAATGTTGAAGTTGTCCAGTATTCGGAATGCCTCGCGTACGGTGTCATAGCCACCTTGCGTCTCCCGCGCTGTCTGGGAAAAGGCGACTGCGCGGACAAACCGGGATGGGGGTGTGAAGTCGCCTGGCAGTCCTATCATACCGCTCCCAGCGCCCAGGGGCGCGAAAGTAACGCCGCTTGCCTCAACTTCGGGAAGCCCAAGAGCCGACAGGTTTACATAGTTGTTTAGGTTCGTCATGTGCCAATCGTAGTTTGGCGAATTGGTGATCACGCCAAGCGGGGCATCGAAAACCGTCAGGTCACCATCAATGTACTCGACGACGATCCTTCCGCCGAACCGGTCAGCAACCAACATATGAAACGGGAATGGAAATCCTAAGGTCTCATCCACGACCCCGACGACACGGACATTCGCCAACCCTGTGGCAGCCTCTTCAACTGTCTCAAATTGGGAAAGGACATAGCTGGCGAGCAAATCGCCGGGAATCGTGTTGCCGGAAAGGTCAGGGTCGTACTCCTGATACTCGGTGAAGCCGGGCAGATAAAACAACCCGGCGGTCAACCCAGCTTCGTTGATCCCATCTGCGGGAGCCCCATGATCCAACATGCTGATACCGACCATTCCAAATCGGCCGGTCCAGTTTGCTCCGTCTTGCCCATCTGGCATTTCGCCTGCGGTATAAGTGAAACCTCGCGGAATAATGTTGATCTTTGTCTCAAGATCGAACGGCCCCCATTCGGCGGTCCTTGCGCGAACGATGCTTCCATCCTGCCCTGTCAACATGATGCCAGTGCATCCCCAGGCCATCGATACTGAAGCCACAAAGGCTATGGTCGCTTTTGGTAATATCCGAAATAACTCGATATGACGCATGGTCGTTCTCCAATTGGACTGATCTGATCTCATGAACTCACTCGACCAAGCTACCACACCGGTTCTCAAGTTGAATGAAGTTTGCATGATCTTCAAATAGGCAAGAAAGTCCGCCTATTCCGTCCGCCGGACTTTGCAAAGTCCGACTCTGAATGTCTGGTTTGGGCTGCGACCAGTCACAGATACGCGTCGCGGATATTTGAGCAAAACCCGTATCGCAAAGCGACGTGACCAATTCTGTGGCCCATGGTAGTGGCCTAACGAAGGGGCACTCCATGACACCGGCACAAAAACTACAAAACCCAACAGCTGGTATTGCGTTCGTACTGATTGGAATATTGGCGATTTCTGTCAATGATATGCTGATCAAATTCCTGTCTGGCGGTTACCCCTTGCACCAGATGGTGTTTTCAAGATCGTTGATCGGAATCGGGTTCAGCTTTGCCCTGGTCCAGATGGAGGGCGGTTGGCGCATCCTGAAAACCGATCAGCCGGGACTTCACCTTCTGCGCGGCCTGCTGATTGTCGTTGCCAATCTGACGTTCTTTACAGCCTTGGCGGTAATGCCCCTAGCGGAAGCCACGGCTGTTTTCTTCGTAGCTCCCTTGATGATCACCTTGCTGAGTATCCCATTGCTTGGCGAAAAAGCTGGGCCGATGCGGATTGGTGCTGTGCTTGTGGGATTTTTGGGCGTGGTGATCATGACCCGCCCATGGGAGACCGGCGGCGAGCGTGAAGTTGGTCTGTTGATGTATGCCTTACCGGTTCTTGCTGCTTTCACCTATGCCCTCAACAACGTGATTACCCGTTTTCTTGGCGCAAAGTCCAAAGCCTCAGCTATGGCGGTGTACATACAGGCGTGCTTTATCGTTGTCAGTCTATTGTTCTGGTCAGTCGCAGGGGATGGGCGTTTTGCGAGCGAGCTCGAGAACGAAAGCTTGATCTTCTTACTGCGTGCCTGGGTTTGGCCCGAAGGGACTGACCGCTGGTTGTTTATTGGGCTCGGATTCAATTCTGCAATCATCGGGTATTGCCTCGGCCAAGCTTACCGTATGGCAGATGCGGCTACGGTGGCACCGTTTGAATATGTCGGTCTTCCCATGGCCATTTTCTGGGGATGGGTCATCTGGGGCGAGCTCCCAAACCTGCCTGTCGCAGTCGGTATTTCACTGATTCTGGGGGCGGGACTGTTTGTCTTTTTGCGTGAGCGTCAGAAAAAGAGGCACGTTGTAACTGAAAAAAGAGTGCACCGTCGGTATTAGGTGCCAAATCAATTCTGGCCAAAAGCCGCTCAAAAATACCCTGGGATATTGATTATCAATCGCAGTTGAGCGCTGATGAATCTTGTGGCTAATGAGATGAGAATTTTGATGCGATACACAGTCATTCTTGCTGCGCTACTTCTTACCGCTTGCGGCAATGAACCCGCCGAGCCAATTGCCCGACTTTATCCCGGTGAGACCCCTGAGCTGCGCGTGATGATCAACGAAACTGCGGACGCACATGGTGTACCGCGAAGCCTTGTACACCGTGTGATCCAGCGAGAAAGCGATTATCGTCCCAATGCTCGAAATGGTCCCTATTACGGGCTGATGCAGATTCTGCCTACTACAGCGCGCCAGATGGGATTTCGTGGACAGCCTTCCGACCTCTTGGACGCTCAGACCAATCTGACGTACGCTGTAAAATACCTGCGTGGCGCTTGGATGGTTTCGGATGGAAATGAGCCCGAAGCGGTCATGTGGTATGCCCGTGGGTATTATTACGAGGCGCGAAACAGATGCATGCTTGTGGCCACCGGACTGAGGGGTACTGAGGTACGAAAGTACTGCGGCTGAAGCCCTTTCCACAGGAGCTACATTGAGCTTCAAATTTACCGTAAACAAACTCCACCAAACAGAGTGGGTTCGCACTACGGAGCCATGTATTTGCGCGTCTTGCAGAGTTACCTAAACTGCGCGTAGTTGCTGCAACAGCAATACGCGGAAGAAAACAGGCGGCTTTAACGCGCATCTCAGAAAATTGCAAAACCCAGTTTTGGATGTCCGCTTCGAGGCTGAGACTAGCCGCCATCGCGACTTGCAGAGAGCGACAACAGTAAGCCCACACCGGAAACGCTCGCTTAACTGCACGTGCACTCGTCGCATTCCCTTTGCCGCGAAGTAGATAGATTTGAAGCCGTCGTGCAGCGGAAATAGCGACCTCTGATGCGGTGTTCAACGCGGTTCAGGTCGCTGATGACCGGGTCGCAAACTGGCTGGCCGTTCGACTCCATGCCATTTGCGGTGCTTACCATTTTGACGGCGGCTGAGTCGTGAAGCGACTACACTCAAAATCCTCTGTTATTGGATAACAATCTACACAGGTCCTAAGGTTCGGGACTGGGGACTGTTTTATCGACGACTACGAACTTTATTTCGGCTCTTAAAAATTAGAAAGGTGCAATTATGAAGCGGAGTGTCTTGGTATGGGTTGTTTTGTTGCTGGCGGGATGCGTGTCAACCGCGGCTCCTCCATCGGCGCCTATCCCAAATCCCGGTCGCACGACCGCATCGGTCAGTTCACAGCAGGCGCAAGTGAGATTTCGGCAGGTCGCCTCTCGAATAGAGCCCGTTGCAGAGCGAGAATGTCGCCGCCAAACTCGGGGAGTGAATTGTGATTTTTTGATCCGCATTGATCCGAACAAAAAAGCTCCCTCAAACGCCTATCAGAGTTTAAGCAAGTCGGGACGCCCCGTTATCACAATGACTCAAGCGCTGACACGGGATGTTAACAATACCGATGAACTTGCATTTGTTATGGCGCATGAAGCCGCGCACCACATTCAAGGGCATTTGGCGCGACGCGCCCAAAATGCGGCGGCTGGTGCAATAATTTTTGCAGGTCTGGCGACCGTGGCGGGGACCGGGCCGAATGACATTGCCGCAGCACAAGATCTCGGAGCCTTTGTTGGCGGGCGCAGCTATTCAAAGAACTTTGAATTGGAAGCAGATCGACTAGGCACCGTTATAGCCTACAAAGCTGGCTATGATCCACTCAAAGGTGCGCTGTACTTTGCACGAGTCCCTGATCCTGGTGATCGTTTCTTAGGGACACATCCTCCCAACGCTCAAAGGTATTACGCGGTGCAAGATACTATGGCCCAGATCGGTCGATGACCAATTGGAGTATGTGTTTGGGAATTCTTATCTCGGTTTTGCAAAGCTGAGTGATAAAGGTCCGCTAAGGGCTGGTTGCGGTCAACCATACTCATAGTAGAGACTGGTGGTACATAGTTCCGCAGAGCAGTGCTGGCGAAATGCTTATCTGGGGCGCTTTGGTTCCTAGCAGGAGAGGAGCTTAGAAGAAGCACGCACTACTACGACGACAGTCGCCATAGACTTCTTATGTCAAATATTGGTTAAGAGCGGCAGGTACGCTGTACTAGCGGTCTGGGTCTGTATCGAGTTTGCCCCAGAGATCATCAACCATATCTGAGAAGCCATCATTCGAGGCCTCCTTGGGCAGTAGACCAGCTCTTCGCCGGCGTTCGACCTCGGCCATTAGTTCTTCCTCTGTGGCTGTCTCAACCACATCACATCGAAGAGCTTCAATCTCGTCCGCTGTCCACGACTCAAATTTGTCTGCGTAGAAGCCCAGGGAATACGGCTCGTCATCAGAAATCTGCTTGATCACAGCATTCCAATCTTCGCTCTGGTTCGATTCCTTTTCGACCCTCTCATCTAGTTCGCGGATAGACTTGCGGATCATCGGCAGCAGCTCTGCCTCAACGCTTTCTTCGCCCGCGCCGGTCCCCGCAAGCCAAAGGTCTGCGATCTTGCGGACGAGCGCCCAGACCGTCTGACTTCGAGGGTGGCCTTCAATCTGGCCGCCCAGACCTTTTTCTTGAATGCCCAGCTGTTCAGCGGCCCGTTCGTTCATTCGAATATTGTAATCAGACACGTCCGCGAGTTCTGAATCGTTCTCAGCCACAGCTCGGGCGACCTCTTGATCACCAACATAGACAACCACCTTCAACATCCCACTACCTCTTCCTTCGCCGGTTCATCACTCGGTCCAGGTGGCTGTAGTCTAGATCTCGCATTATCCTTTGAACTCGCTCTGGATCGACTTCGCGATCTTTTCCAGCAGTGTGGACGATGTGTCTGACGTAGATCGTCAACGCGACAATGATCACGGCGGATAAGATCAAGCTGATAGGCTCCGCCCGCATCACTAAGTCTTCTTCCTTGGGTCTTCGATCCCGAGGTCGTCGAACACGTTGCCGCTACCATCAGTGATCTCGACATCATCGTCGTCAGTCACTAGACCCCAGGTGTTCTCTTTGACCCATTCATCCCGCCATTTGGGCGCGTCGGCCGGACGCTGTGCAAAATCGGCGATTTGCTCGAAAATCATTTTGCGCAATGCAAGCCAGACGTCCGGACCCTCTTTGCGACGAGCTTGCAACTCTGCGATCAAGTCATTTAGAGGAACATCCTGTAACGGGCGCCCGAAGATATCTTCTTCTGAAAAATCATCTATCATCGCTCAACATCCTCGACACTGATCGATAAAACTAAGATCTTGTTTGGTTTTACGGTGATCTGTTTTCCTTCAATCTCTCGAAGTTGGCCGTTCACCGAAGTCTCGCAGATTACGAAAATTGGGATTTCCTCTTCTGTAGTCATGTCACTCATCTGGCTTACCCTTCGGATCAGGCACCTTTCGCGACCGGATCTCATCCGAGGTAATCGGCTTGGTTAGTTTTGCTCGACCGGCCGCAATTTCAGCCTCCCGAAGTCTAAGCAAACGCAAGGTTTGTTCATCCAGCTCAACGTCGTCGTCATCACCCATCAGACTTCTCCCGAGTACAGTAACAGTGAGAACAGAGTACTTGAGACCCGTCGGCTGTCCGAACGATGTCACCAACGTGGCCACACTCTTCACACGTCACACCGCATCGAAATTCCATCCAGACAGCGTACTCCTGAATGAGATCGTGGTATCGACTGAAACCGATGCAAATCTTGCCATCCTGGCCTTTCTTAATGTCCGAAATCTGAATAGTTCCAGGGTCCAGTGCCCTGAAGTCCTGACTGAAGGAAAGCTTGTGGAGTGCTTGCGAAATCATGACGAGCCAGCCCTTTCCGACAGCAGGAACAAGAGATGCGCAATCCGGAGAAACGAGGTCTGGATAGTTTTCCACAATGTCCAGCCTCAGGCTGTCGGGCCAGGATTCTTCGGCGCCCTCAAATCGCCGCCGCAGAGCATCATTGTAGCACCAACTGCAAAGCGTCGTCACAAACCCAAGGATGCTCTGGCGTTGTGCAGAATTAGAACAACCTTCACAGGTTTGCTCAATCTGATCGACACGCCATTGAATCTCTTCACTCGTAGCCTGGTTGCAGCCCTGGCCCTCATAGACGCGCAAGCCTCCCCATTTCTGTTTGATCTGAACGATGGGCGGGTATTCACCACCAAACAGGTCGGGCTGCTCGTCGATCAACCTTTTCACTTTCTCAAGTGCAAGCGTAAGCTGCTCCGCCCACCCGGCACGATACTCACCAAGCTGCTTGAAGACGCTTCCATGAATATCATTCCAGTCGACAACACTGCTCATCACTGACCTCCAGGCCCGCGCCTCTTTGAGATCGTGTGAAACCTCCGCCATAGCAGTCATCATACGGTCGACCACTTCGCGTTCATCACACTCGACATGCAGACCCTCGGTCGACCATGTGACGTCAGAGACGTGCGGAGCTGGGTAGTTGTGCGCCATCACCAAACGCATTTCTTCGGCGTACCAGGCGTCAAATGAGCGGAGATCATCTGGCGCTCCATGGTCCTCGATCACACCTCGGACCTTCTCCCGGAATTCCTTCCAGCTCTTTTCGATATCATCCATCAGTCACATTCTCCAGAACTTGGTCTTGTTGAGATGGAAGCCCCCTCTCGAGACTTGGCAAAGGGCAATCGGCGGGACATGACCTGTGGCCAGCGAGCCCGTATTCATGAGCTTCCGGGCGTAGTCCTCATCATCGTTGCCTTCCATAATTCTATTGAAGATCACCTGTTGTTCGGCGGTCATCACCAGTCCTTCTTCACGCACGCGGGGCACCGATTACGGTCATCCGTTCGGTCAATCTGGCCGTAATATCCGCAGACACCGCAGGTCATTCGATCTCGAATGGGCTTCTGTCGAACGCCAAAAAGCCTCTTCCTTTCAGGGTGGCGCTTGCTTGCGACTTCATGCGCGCACCAACAACACAGTGTAGTGTACCAGCCGTCCAACAGCTGGGTCTCGGCAGCGTTTGAGCATCGCTCACAGGTACGATTTGCTCGTGCAATCGTCGCAGCAATCATCGACTGGATGCATCGATCATCACACCTGTGGTAGATGCGGAGCTCTCCCAGCTTTTCCTTGATCTGGAGGATGAAGGGGTAGGTGGCATCCTTTAGATCGCAGTGTTCTTTGATCTCTGTGAAGAGCGTCGTGACCAAGCCGGACCACCCTTCGGGTGTGCGGCCGAGGTTCTTCTCGACCGACTGCTTGATGTCGTTGAAATCAATTGTGTTCGTGACGTCGTTCGCCATGTCTGACGCCTCCTGAGGATGGTAGGAGGCGTCGGAATCGAACCGACTCGTGCACTCTAATCTGGAGCAATTACAAGGATATAAGCCTCGCCCGCATACCAATGCTGCCTCCCACGGATTTCGCGTGGGTTATCGACCTCAGGCCGATATTCGATGGCAGTGGATGCGTGTGAACGTCATGTCCGCAAGCTGAACCAGTTCGTATAACCATGTCAAGACGGAGCGTGCGGCACTTAGAAATTCACCGCGTAGTTCTGGGAACCTTCTAGCATAGCGTGTGCCCGATACACTGATGCATCTTATTTTGCGGGTCAGTACAGCGTCGAGTAGCTCTCTGACGGCGAAACAATTCGATACCCTGTGATCCGGACTCGAACTCAGAAACTCCGTCGATAGTTCGCTCTGAACCGGCGCGCGCCTTTTGATCTGCGTCTGATGGGCTCTGTTCTGGAGAAATACAAAAGTCTTGATCTGACCAAACCTCAGCGGCAGCATTGACCTGCATATTTCGAACAATGGAGATACCGGTTGCAAGACCTTGCAAGTTTCAATCCATTTAGCGTCTCGAGTAATTTGTGATGATACGTTCCTCACCTGAATTGCTGGCGGTTTCGAGGCGTTGGTATGAAATACTCAGAACCAAGAAGAATACTGACGAGTTGCAGGATTTTCTGTCGCAAGCAGATGAACTAAGGTTCGTTGGCACAGGCGAAGGTGAGTTTTGGAGCGGGCAAGCAGTTCGCGATGGGGTTAGCGGATTTTTTGCGGAGATCCCGGCACCCGTGGTTTTCGAAGAAGTTGAAGCTGAGGCCTTCGAAAACGGAGAAACGGGATGGTCATCCTTCGTCCATAAGATTCAGTTTGTCGGCTTTGATGAAGCCGTCTTTTATCGCACCGTCCTGATTTTTGTCCTTGAGGGAGCGGCCTGGAAGATCATCAATCGCCACGCTTCAGTGCCCACTCCAAATATTGAACTCGTGGGTAAAGAGCAGCTGGCCATCCAAAAACTGGTTGATGCTGCGCGTGAAGATGGACCCGAGCTGGTCCAAACCGAAGGTTTGGCTTCGGTACTTTTCACTGATGTGGAGGGCAGCACAACGTTGGCGGAGGCGTTGGGCGATCAGCGTTGGTCGGTGCTGATCGAAAACCACTTCCAAGTCTTGGCGGCGATCATTGAAAAGTATCATGGCCAGTTCGTGAAATCCCTTGGAGACGGAACGTTGTCCGTCTTTCCGTCCGCGAAAGAAGCACTAACGGCCGCTATCAAGATTCAGGGGGCCATTGCATCGGCTTCCGAGGAGCCATCTTTCGGTGTCCGGATTGGGATTCATACTGGTGATGTCGTGCAATCTCGTGGAGATTTTTTCGGTACGGTGGTCAATAAAGCGTCACGCATAACGACCGTTGGTGCGGCGGGCGAGATACTCGTTTCAGATGCGACTCGCGCCATGGTCGGAGGACGAACCGATTTCTCATTTTCTGAAATAGAACCAAGACTCCTGAAAGGTCTACGCGGCCACCACGTTTTGTATCGGCTGGATTGGCAAGATTAAGTGTTGGGGGCGCCGTAACTCCGGTAAATCGCCTAGTCTACTTGGGGAGCAGCACCGCAAGTTGTTTTGAGGTTCGCGGCACACCTCACATCGCCAGCAATTCGCGATGAATGGCGACCATTGCCCAAGTGTCGCGCGTACAATACGCAACGAGATCAGAATAGACCTTCTCGCGCGCTGGATCATCCGGTTCGGTCAGTGTAACGTCCTTCCAAAGGCGAGACGCGCTCGCCCCCTCTTTGATGTCCAGATCATCGTATGAAAGTTCTGGCAAAAACGCTGGAAGAACGGCCTTGATAGAGGCGCTTCCCTTGAACGCGGGATCGTTGATCACTTCATCCGCAAACGGCTTCATCAAATCTACAACACGAGCATTTAGGCCTTCCAGAAACTCAGCGTGCTCTGGATAAGTTTCCGCCATTTCCGTATTGCGCGATTTTTCGAACGGCGCATACCAAACCACTACAGAGCCAACGTCCCCCATGTCCTCACGAAGTCTGTTAAGTAAGGCTGGCATCGGATTACTGGCGTTTCGGTGGAGATACTCCCTGTGCTCTATTTCTCCGCCAGGCTGATGCTGGATATGCAAGGAATACTGGAAAGCGACTTGCTGATAGGGGCGCGTTCCGTTCCAAGGTGACAGCAAACTTTGAGACGTCTCGTAGTCAAAGTAATAAACCGGATAGACAATCTCGCTCAGAAACCTGCTCAACTCCTGATGATCGATAGTGCGTGCACCGTTCGCCAGAGCTCTCAAGTAGCGTTGCGTCGACTTGCCCAACACAGATGGATCACTGATCTCGTCAATCTTTGTGATCCCGTCTGCGATGAGTTCCGAGGCTTTTTCCGCATTCATGAACGGAAGGCGGTGGATACTGTCATGCGCGAGAGGTGGGTCGAGTTTTTCGCGGATCTCCAGCCATTCACCATAGGATTTAAGGCGCGCACTTTCAGGGGACGGATCAGGCATCGTACCGCTGGCAACGACGCTCAATGCCTGATCGATACGCGTGCGTGTTTTTTCGAGCTGCTCAGTCACCGCATCCGTGATGTCAGTGATGCTGACAAGCTCTTGCGGATTGATTTCGCCGTTTCTGACGTAATCACGGTTCACATGTGCCACTTCGCAGCGCGCAATGGGGAACCCCGCTGCCTCAAGCACGACACGCTGGAATGCGAGATCAAAAGTGTGTTCGGGCTTTGCAGATGTCCCGCTCTTGATCTCTGTCAGAACGTACCCATCGCCACTGCGGCTCACGATGTCGGAGATGCAAGTTATGGTTCCATCTTCATAGCGTCCCTGCGCCACTGCGTTTGCACCGTTTCTCCAAGCCTCCAAAGTACGCGCGGGCAGAGCCTGGTATTCTGAAAAATCTGAAAAACCGAGGCGAACGAGATCACCAAATAGCTCCTCAGCATATGGCTCAAACGCGTGCCCCTCGTCAAAACGCGCTTGCAATGAAGGGTCAATCGGCGGCAGCAGATGCCTGGCGTGTTTCTTGATCCATAGCCAGGCGGGGTGCCTGAGAAACATCATGTAATCTGATTTGGATAGCATCGAATAATTTGCATTCCAGAATTGATGAAATCAGTGGAAGACTATCGCGCCCAGCTATTGAGAGTAACTTTTCTTTGGTGAAGTAGGCGTCACAACTCTATTACAGCCTCATGTAAATCGCACCGACAGCTCGGTGTCCATGACACCACCAAAGCCCGCTGACCATTGTTCGCCCGGAAACACTGGCCATGCGTCTGTCAAAGTACCAGTTGTGACTAGCTCGCCTCCTTGAAGCTGGTCGGCGTCTGAGAGCAGAGAAATAAGATGAGCCAGGACTTCAATTGGGCCACCGAGCGCGTTTTCACCCTTGCCGGACTCGATGGCCTCGGTGCCCTTGAACAATGCTAGAGGCACTTCGGCCAAGCCGGTCAAGACATCATGCGTCGCCTCGATTTTGTCGCCAAGAACAAGGCAGCCGTGCAATCCTTGTGCTGCGATTGAGTCTTCGACCGAGAATTTCCAGTTGGGATAAATCGATTGAACAATTTCAAATCCCGGGGCAACCCAATCCACGCAACCTGCCAACTGCTCATTGTTCATTTCAGCCGTCGGCGCATCGCCGAGGCCAAGTACGATTTCTGGCTCGATTCTCGGTTCTGAATACCTTGCCAAGTTTACCGGCTGATCAGTCGAAAACAGCCCATCTGAGTGAACCTCTCCCCAAATGGGTTGATCTACGCCATAAACAGGCCAAATCGCGCGGTTCGTGAAGCCGACCTTCCGGCCAACTCTCTTTTTGCCCTGAAGCTCTCGGACGCGACTTGCAATCGAATAAGCATCATCCAGCGTTAGCTGTTCGGTCTCTGAAGACAGTTTAGATATCTGCTGGGCAGAGGTCAGGGCATCAGCGATTTTCTGAGCGTTAGCTTCAATATCTCTTGTCATATTCGCATTATACGGACCAAGGGCTGGATTACGATGCAATCCAGATTTTGAAGGTCTATAATCGAAAACTCAAAGGTTAGCACTGAAAGTGTTGATACCTTCTGCATCAAATGGGCTAGTCCAAGGCGTTCTGGCGACAAAAAAACTCCACCCGTTGCTGCACCCTAAAAATTATGCTCCCCAACTGGTACTAACAGTTCAATTGCAACTTAGAGCGACGAGATGGCATTGATCACTGCTTCTCGGTTCTGAACAGCGCCGGTTTGTAGATACTCCATAGCTTTGAGAGCAGCTTCATGGGCTTGGAAAGATGACCCGCCAACGCAATCTTCTACAACGCGGCAGAAGTAGTCTGATTGGTGGCCATCGACGAATGTGTAGTGTACACAAACATCTGTCAGCCCGCCGCACAACAAAAGTGTGTCCACCTTTAAACCGCGCAGCAGGATTTCGAAATCGGTTCCAAAAAACGCAGAATACCGTCGCTTCAGGACGATGTAATCACCTTTGCGATATCCCATCTCATCTTTTGCAACTTCCGTTCTTGGATCACCTTCGAGACAGTGTATGTCTTCGTCACCATCCAGCTCACGGCCGAAGTCTATCTTATCGGGACGATGGATTTCCTGAACGAAGATGACGGGCACATTGTTGTCATGCGCGGCGTCAACCAAATCGCGCGCAGCGATCATGCGCTCTTTGTAACCCGGCATGTTGTCAATGGAGCGCACTTCGCTGTCATCAATAAACGTGCTCTTTTGAATGTCGATTAAGATCAGGGCAGGTCTACCCTCGATCAGTTTCTTGGCTGGTTTGGTTTTGGTTGTCACGTTCGACCTCTAATCTGCCAGGTCGTCCTGAAGATACGCCGGTAATTAGCCGGGTCGTCCCAGCGGGCAGATCAATTTTGACTAAATGTGCAACTGAGTATGGTCAAGGCCGTGCTGCGTTGTTTTGGAATGAAAACTGTATACTCGCGCCCAGGGCAACATTGCCCGCAAATTGCCGTTAGGGGTTAAGTGTAGCGATGGTCTGTACCCAGCCCAGAATGGGCAGCTAAATACGGAATATAGCAATTCAGAAAAATTGTGACTTCCGACCAGCGGCTACTCAATTGCAGTGCGAAATGTTGAGGTAAGCCGTTTGTTCAAACCGTAATGAGGTTCGGCTGAAGAACCGTAGTGCAATTCCGCCAATGCAGCGATGTCATTGAAAATCACTACGGAGCCGCCTTCTTCATTCGCGTAAACTAGTAGTTTTTGGCAAAAGGCATCCAAACCAATTGCCGGAAAGCCCGCCATAGCTACGCCACCGGGTGCTGGTCCGCCGAACAGTAAAAGTACCGCCTCCGGCAGGTCCACCCCCAGTTGGGACGCTTCGGTCGCAAAATCGATTTCCCCAAACCAGACAGTATCGTCCTGCCCCATCACGGCTGTCCTGAGACGTTCGACTGCCTCTGGTACGCTGAGCTGAGATCGCAGTTCGATGACCCCATAGTCGGCAAACAATCCGCTGATTGGCGCTGGTGCTGCATCCAAGCCGTTCAGAACTTCGAGCAGCTTGCTTTCAAATGTATTTAACGCTTGGGTGTCATTCAGACCATGCCGCACTTTGAGAAACTGAGAGTCTGTATAGGCGATCTGCGGGCGATCATCCTGATCGAAGGAAAGAGCGCGAAAAGGAAGGTCCAAACCTGCTCGTATGTTCTCTTCCAGAATGGGCGTGTTTACCTCTGGATCAGAGAAAATGAGTACACGTGATGCTGGCATTACTACGCCTTCAGCTTTGGCCAAGCGCGCGTGATCTATCGATGCGATTGGAGTAGCTCCCGCTTCGACAACGGCAGTCTCAAGCTCTAAAAAGTTTTTGTCCACCGCAGTCTGGACAGATGACGATTGAGCCAGACCGGATGTCGAAACCGACGCAGTTGTAATGATCGAGAGAACAAAGAAAAACCTCAGCACTTTAACACTTCCTGTTTCATTGTACTTTTCTCAGGGAAACCG
This sequence comes from Ruegeria arenilitoris, assembly GCF_013032445.1. Taxonomy (GTDB): domain Bacteria; phylum Pseudomonadota; class Alphaproteobacteria; order Rhodobacterales; family Rhodobacteraceae; genus Ruegeria; species Ruegeria arenilitoris_F. The sequence continues at coordinate 161,864 of NZ_WQCA01000012.1, forward strand.
CCGCCAGAGCTGCAAAAGCTATCTCGGCCGCAAGGTAAAATAGAAGCAACCCGTTTGGAACTCCATCGATAAGAATGCTTAGCATGCGTCCACCAGCCAGTCCCGACATAAACAAAAACAGAACCCAAAGCGCAGGGCGTTGTAATTCTGGTTTCGAAGCAGCCGCCAACCAAAACAACGCGTTTGCCAGGTAAAGACCCATAATCGCTCGGAACACGTGGGTTTGGTTCGTTCCTTCCACTGGAAATCCCAGTAAAACTGGGATCGAACTACCCGGCATCAGGCCATATGATAACGCAATTGGCACGAGGCCGACAGCAGCAAGCAGAAGGACTAATCTGGCACTCATGGAGGACTCCTTCTCGTAGAGGTTTCGCTTTGTTGCGAAATTCCTAGTCGGTTTTTTGGGCACCCGATGATCCGAGCCGGATGCCCAAACAGCACTCAGAAAAGCATATTGTATGCCTCATTAACCTTCTGAGAGATGACACCTTCGGTTGATGTCTATTCGTCAACTTAACCTTGGTTGGATACCAGCTTCCCACTCGGAAGAATTCCTCTAAGGCTTCAAGATGTGCCTGGCGCTACTGCTGCTTTCGTTTGACCGAAATAATGCAGCCAGAGTGTTTTGGATGCCGAGCAGGTACATCCCGTGCCATTGCGTCCACGTTTCCGAGGTGCCGCAACGCTCCGTTGTTCAGCAACACGCCTCGTCCAGCATCATACCGGCGCTGTCCAAATCCGCTGGCTACGCATTCCCAGTCTTCCTTGGCTGCCGCGTCGCGGAATCTCGGTAGGTCGTGCGGGTCATGTCGTCCAGGTGTTGCTGCGACGTGATCGTGTTTCTTCGCATTGCTTTGGTGGGTTAAATGGTGGGTCACTTGTGTTGTGCCAGGTTGCTGGACAGTACCGGTTGTCGGCCTCGGCTTAGGGCGCATGATTGTCACGACGCCTTGTGGTTTCGGATGTCCTGGGACTGCCACGTGAGTTGCCGTAGGTTTTGGTGTCAACTGTGGAACCTGACCAGGAACCGCCGTGGGAACCTGATTGGGGGTTGCGGTTGGGACAAGCGGTGGTGTCGCCGTAGTACCGCTGGGTTGCGGAACACGGCCGGGCACTGCGACCGGAATCTGGTTTGGTGTTGCAGTCGGGACGAGCGGTGGCACAGCAGTTTGTCCAGTGGGCTGAGGTGGGACCTGACCAGGAACTGCGACTGGTATTTGGTTTGGTGTTGCGGTGGGCACAAGTGGCGGCACCGCTGTTGGGCCGGTGGGTTGAGGCGGAACCTGGCCAGGGGTAGCGACCGGAACTTGATTGGGAGTTGCAGTCGGAACTTGCGGGGGCACCGCGGTGGGACCAGTAGCCAATGGCGGAACCTGATTTGGAACAGTTGTCGGAACCCGGTTTGGTGTCGCGTTTGGTGCCAGAGGCGGAGTTAGGGTCGGCGCTACTACCGGCGTGGGAACCTGACCAGGAACCGCTATTGGTGTCGCAATAGGAACCTGACCGGGAATTGCGTTCGGGACCGCGCCCGGCGCAAGGACTGGAACAGTAACGGACGTGGGCGTTTGCTGCGTTCCCTTAGGCGGCAACTGATTTGCCACCGGCTGAGTTGGGCCAGTAACTTGATTACCTGCCCCTTGCCCACCAGCCTGCCCGCATCCTTGGCTCGACTGGTGTGGGTTCCCTACGCCTCGGCACCACCCGTAGTGATTTCCGCGGGCAAAGACCTGAGTAGCGGCCAGTTCTGCAATTAGACAAGTTGCGGTAAGTACAGCAATTCGGTTCAGTTTCATAACATCCTCACCAACTTGTTGTCAGAGCAAGATACGCGCCAGGATCGCCAGAGTCGGTCAAAGGGCCGTCTCTCAAAGGGACACCGACATATCCGGACAGGAATAGATTTTGCTTAAACTCAATGTCCAACCCGAGACCTGTCGATGCCAGTGTAGCATTGTCAACTTCAAAACTCGCAGGGTCATTGTTCGAGATGTAACCCACGTCGAAAAAGGCAAAGGGTGTTAAGCGATGGATGCTCTGGGAACTGGGGAAGTAGGAATGAGACACTTCGAAAATCGCGGAAATCCCGGAATCACCATCCACTTCGTCAAAACGATATCCGCGCAAAGCGTAGCGATCACCAAGGAAGTACTCTTCGACAGAGGGCAGCCGGTCTGTTGTGTACTGCCCCCAGATCTCGGTGCGCCAAGCTGTGTTGGGCGACAAGCCCGTTAGTGGGCTTTCGTATCCGATGCCGCCTCGTAGATGCCAGAACGAAGAGTCCCCGTCGTCAAAATTCGCGTCTGTCGTTTCATTGTCATTATCGCCAAAAGATAAGGTTAGCCCCGCTTCCAGAGCTTGTCCCTTTGGATAGTTTTGCCCGTAAAGATAAGTAAGGCCAACGACACTCGCGTCACTGGATAATGGAACGCCGCCACTGACTGAGTCCGCTTTTGAAAGGCGATAATCCAGCAGAAAGTATCCATATCGGGCTACATCTCGGATTACGGGGTAACCCATCGCGACGGTGAAGTTTTCGCCGTCAATATCTGTTCTAGCAAAATTTCCTGAGAGGTCACGTTTTGCGTTTATGTTCCCGTAGAAGATCTCACCGTACAGACCATTACTGTTCAGCGGGGTGCGATAGGTAAGAGCGCCCCATAAAGAGTGTTCATCGTCTTTGTCCCAATTGTAATTGCCTGAACCCTCAAATCGCAGCAGATCCCCAACGGTCAGTGTCGAATAAAACTCTTGTACGACATAGAAACTGAGCGCTTCCCCAAGCTCACGCGGAGGGTTGTCTAGTGTCGCACTACCGGCTTGTTTGCGCAGAGGTTCTCCCAATACTCTCAGCCGAGCACCAGCCTGATCCGGGTAATCAAGTTCGGTCGACACGTCCAAATCGGGTATGTCCTCGGCTAGCATAACCGCCCGCTCAAATCGTTTGAGAGTTATTGGATATGCGGTGGTGAGGGGCTGAAAAATCTTCTCTAGTGTTTGGAACGTGCGAGTATCTACGCCTTCAATTTCGATGGTTTGAATGCGCCCTTCATCAACAATTATGCTCTGCCCATCGGGACCGGGCCAGGCCTCAGCCAAAAAGTAACCGTCTTCTCGGTAGATCTGAGTAATCGTTGATGCGACCTCCACCGCTGTGATGCGCCCAGACCGATTGAAGGCCAATTGACCGGCAAAAGTTAACAGCTCATCCGCATCATACACCGTTACGCCGCTGACCGAGTGCTGGGACGCGATGTCCCAGGTTTGGGCAATGCTACTTCTTGGAACTGATGCAGTGGCCACAAGAGTGCAAATGATCGCAAAAACAACTGAGCTGAATACGCGCATTTTTGACAACCTTAAAGTGACTGAGCATGTTGAAGTCCAATGTTATTATGTGGTTCGCATGTGTGAACCTGACGCTACTCGAATATATTGATGGGTGATGTTTTTAAGAAACACAGTGAACAGAACGCAGATTTACTTAATATGCCGCACATACGACGGCGCTCAATTACACAACCCGGCTTTTCAACAAGTTAGAGTAGAGAACTAGTAGAACAGTCCTCACAATTCCGGTTGCTCAAAAACATAAAGCCGCGATTTCTTGGCATCGTCTGTCAGGATATAGAGAAGCCCTCTGGTTTCATCGAGGGCGATCCCTTCGGGATGTTTAACTTCTTTTTGTTTTCCATCTTCTGTGAACGTCAAACTGATAGACTTTACGGACTTGGACTCTGGATTGTAGACGAAGATCTGACGGCTTTTGTCACTCACAATCCAAAGAGAACGCGAGGACCGGGACCATGTCAGGCCACTCAAATCCAGTTCATCATCATCTACACGCTCGGAGATAAAACCTGCATCGCGGGCTAAAGGAATGATCTCAATAATTTCGTCTAGCTCTGGCGATAACACCATTAACAACCTTGGTTGTCCCTCAATGCCAACGAAGACCCGCCCGGATTCCGGGTCAACGGCGATGCCTTCGGGTCCCTTGTTCAATGGGTTGCCGACGAGTGATGCAGCGGCGGTCGGGTAACCTTTAAGAGATGCGAGAGGTATTGTCGTCAGTTGAATGGGGTCAGTTGGGTGAACGACTAGGATTGATCGGTCAGTTTCTTGAAGCACCAAAACAGACCCATCTTTTCGAGGTGCAACACCCTCCAAATCTGATCCTGCCAATGCTGGTAACTTGAAAGAGTTTCCTAATACCCCGTCGACTCCGAGTAGGTGCAGTTTAGGTTCGGCATCACTTACAGACCACAAGAAGCCTTCAGCGTTAGACATTGCCAAACCGGAAGGCTCTGAAAATCCCTCTGATTTGTCTGCCACCTTGAATTTATCGACCAGAACCAAACCAGCACTTTCAGCGTAGGCAAAATCGGTCCAAGGCAAGAAGGCTGCCGCAACCAAGCTGGCCGTAAAAGCGAGTCGTCTAAGTTTGCAGAAACACCGTGAAATTTCAGCTTTTGACGAAAACACTCTGTTTTCTGTCATTGGATTCTCTCGCGCTTGGACCACATCCCTGTATCAGCGTTCGTATCACAGTCCGGATACGATGTCCGAAGAATGCACTGTAATCTCTTTACCTGATCCCGCCTGTTGCGATTGAATTGAATAGGGCACGATGTGCCTTTGGTTAAGCGTAAGCCTTTGGCGCGAGCAGGAAGGAAGACAAGTTGAATACGACCCTCACATTTGTGACCGTGTTGTTGATGCTGCTGTTGCCAGGTGCTGCGGTGTCACAAGTCGACCCTGCGACGATGCTGGCCGGGGCTTCGGGGTCGGAAATCGTTATCGAACGCCGGTGGACGCAGTTTCGTGGCAAACAGGAACTGTATTTTTTTACTCTCGATGTGATCGTCACGATCATTCTGGCTGGCTTGATCGTCTATCATCCGGTGAGACGTAAAGCCCGTAGAAGCGTCCGCGACATAGTTATGCCCAGACTGTTCTTCCTTTACGCGCTAATTGGAATGGCTGTGGGATTCCTGGTAGTCCAGCACGGGTCAATGATTGGTTTCGTTATCTTTGGCATCGGCGCGTTGCTCAGGTTCCGCTCCAATCTCGATGATCCGGTGGACACTGTCGAAATGATAATCGTAACGGTTCTTGGTCTTGCGGTCGGTTTGGGCTTGCCGCTGATGGCCACACTGGTGGCGATTGTGTGTTGGTGTTTTATTTGGCTGGGTGGACGCAACAAGGGTGTCGAAGTCTCCCTCAAGGCATCTGACGAAGAGCACTCATTGAACGTCAGCGGCGCCATTGAAGCCATGGCCGCAGACGCTGGCTGGAAGCTGGTCAGAAAACACCACGTCCCCGGAAAGTCTCGCGTCTCTTTGCTTTTCATCACCTCGGGAGGGCTTTCAGAAGCCCGGATAGAAGAGATGATAAACGATCTGGTCCCTGATAAAGTTGAGCTGAAACTCAACCTCTAGTCATTTCACAAGGTCTAAGCGTTTCAACACCGCATTCGGGGATCTGATCTCTTTCGGGAGCGACTTGAAGTTTACCGACCTTTCGAAGTCAGGGCCTCGATATACTGCTATCCCAAACTCTCCGTTCGGCTGGAACGTAACATGAGTGAAGCTGTGAGGTGATCTGGCGCTATCGCCAATAAGCCGCCGCGGACCACCTCCCAAACAAGCTTGAGAGACATAAGCCACACCGTCTTTCCAACCGGGGTAGAAGGCATGATGGTGGCCAGACAGATGCAGAACCACACCGCTTTCCAAATAGATTTTTTCAAGTGTTGGGTCGCCGATTATTTCACGTTCGCGCTGGATCGCGAACGGCCAAAGTGGGAGGTGACTGAAAGTGACAATCGGGTCTCCGTCTGCACCCAATTCCTGTAACCGGTCCTGCTGGTCACCGGATAGGGGTCCTAGGGTCGTTGCATCCAAAGACGCAAACGTAATGCCCTGCATCTCAAATGCGTAGAAGAACGGGTAGTCATCTGAAACCAGGAAGTCGACGCCTGGTTTTCTCGGCGTCCATTCCTCTGCGTATATTTTCCTTTCACGCTCGAACCCTCGGTAGGCGGAGGCATCATGGTTTCCAGGTGTGACCGCAAATGGAATGCCGGCAGCCTCTAATGGATCTGATACGGCCTCGTGAAACGCATTCCACATCTCCCTGACCTGTTTGTCGGACAAGTTGGGAATGCGCTGTCCCGCAACCATATCTCCGGTCGAAATAACCAGATCTGGATCAATCTCGATTATGCGCTCAATCGCCCTGTCGACGCGGGCATCGTATCTTACCGAACCATAGCTTCCATTCAGATCCGATATGACGATGACATCCAATGCCACCGCTTTGCAGGCGAGCAGAGCGGTCCAAATGAATGCCGCAAAGAGCGTAGAAAGCTTACGGGTCACTACAGTTCACCGCCTTTACTTCTGTGTCGCCTCTCAAAAAGAGTGCGACAGGATCCAAGTCGAACATCAAATCACCATTAGAACAATTGTCCTGGAGGATGGATGTTGCCAGCGCGGTGTTTTTTACAACTTGTGCAATCTGCCTATCTGACAACCCAAGGCTCTGCGACAACCATTCATAAACCGGGCCTTGCGATTGAAGGTCATTATTCAATGCAACCAAGCGCCGATACGTACTTGGAGAGAAGTGCCGCATTTTCTCTAGCATTTGAGTAGATTTTGCGAAATTGGCATACTCTACCCGCCCACCAGCATCGTTGTCGTTTAGATTGCTGCGACGGATCAATAATGCGTCGGCGGGAACATCTCCATCGTTTGGCTCATGGTGCTTGGCCTTCCTATGCTTCAGGCCTCCGTCTTCGACCCAATACCAATAAGGTGTGAAGTCTATGTTTCCTACGCGGTCCTGCTGGCTAAAGATGAAGTCGAGTAGAACAATCTCGGTGAGTTCTTGCATCCAAAATGCCATCTGTTGGTCACTGACATCGGGGCCGAGATCCTTGTTGATCATCCGGTCTTTTCGTCCTTCTCTGACGCCCTCTGCGATTGCCTCTGACAATGGTTTTGAAGAACGCAAAGCCAAGAAAGCGGGCGTTTCCTGAAAATCGCGGTTCTGACCTTTCCCCCAACCGGATTTACGGGTGCCGTTGATTTCCGAGCCGTATCGATGGCCAGGGCTATCAAGCAGCACACCGTATATTTGCGTGCGATCCGATGTGAATAGATCATCTGTCGGTTGGTATGAGTTCGGGTCGGTATCCGCAGCTGCGAAGACCCGCCAGCCTTCGTGGTTCATGCGCCCGCCATGAGAACCACCGGAAATCGCAAGGCCAGGCTGGGCGACCTCGGAGAAATGCGCCTGGGCGTCCATGCTACGCCAAACGGCTACTGGAACTTTGACAGTCGCGTCGAAATATCTGGAGAAATGATAGTAAAGCAGTGAAGACGTGGAAAACGTGCCACTGGTGCCTTTTTGGTTCATGGTGGATTTGAATTTGGCCACTCTGTCCTTGGCCAGATCTTTCGCCGCCTTCCCCTCTTTGCAAGCGTTTCTCTCGAATTCAGAACGGTTCCCCACGTAAGGTCCTTCCGAGATATCGTAGACGGCCATTCCTGGGCTGGTGCTCCAGGTTTTTGGGCAAATAGCAATTTCGGAGGCATAGAAATCGATCTCGCAATAGGCCGTTTCTTCATCAAGATCGCTGTTCCTGTACACGCCAGTCGGAACTTTTTCGATGCGGATACAGCGTTCAGTAACGCCGTTGGGACTATCAAAGGTCGTGGCTTCACCGAGAACATCATCGTTCGCCCACAAGACAGTGGGTGCAATTAAAGCAAGTGACCCCAGAAGATTGAACTTCATTTGGATAGTCCTCCCAATATCATTTGGGGCAAATCGCTGCCTGTTGCTCGTTGGAGATCTTCAATTTTGGGTCGACACTGAAGTTGGAAAATTTTGAGTCAATCCACTTGTCGCACCCGCCTGAACAAGGGGCTCCGTTTCGGGCATCATTCCAATATTCCTTGGCCCTTTCTTCTGTCCAACCGCAAAACTGAACGAGCGCCATCGCCGACAATGCACCTGAGGAATGAACGCCCCACATGCAGTGCACCAGAACAGGGCCCTTTCCAGGGTTTTTAATCACCTCGTGTATGGACGCCATGACAGCATCGGGTCGGGAGGATCTGGCACTTTGATAGTCAAAGGATCCGCTTCCACAACTGGTGCGACCGTATTCAGTGTTTTTGCCAAAGTCCGCATAAAACCCGGTTGAAAACCCTTCACCGCACAGAGTTTCGCGTTGACCTTCACTTAGGCCAGTTCGATCCTTGTCGCCGCCCTTGAAGCCGGATCGATACAACACTCCGCTTAAGACTGGGCGAAAGAAAGCGACACCATCAATGCCTCCGTCACCACCCTTTGAAAGCATTTGACTGTTGCTTGGACCGCCATTTCGACTGGTCACGTCAGAATTCGCAGCGGTTGCGAAAACAACAATGAATATGAGGGACGCCAAAAACCGCATGCCAAATCCTTTCTATTCTTGAACCTTTAATGCTCAAACTCTTGCGACCTGATAGTCTCTCGGAAAGGCTAGTTCATGACAACCATATCAAGTGGGCAAATAACTTTCCGCTGTGAAACTTTAAATAGGCCACACGAGATTGATGATAACGACGACTACAAAGTAGGCTAGAACAACTTTCCAGTTCCATTGGTGCTTGTTTTCTTCATTGATCACCCCCGCCGATTTCAATGCCATGTTTGTGATAACTAGAGCGGCGATGATGACCGCCGCATGTGCCAGGTCGAAATGCAAGTGTGAGCTCCTTCTTTCAGATTTGGGATTGATGGAATTTTGTCAGCAGTCACTTGATGGCAGCATTGCTACATCTGAGTACCTTCCCTCGGATGTCGTGATCCGAGCACATGCACCAGTATCCTTGTTAAACCAGTACGAGGTCAGACCTTCGCTTCGGATGAGTTCAAACCCGAGACTTTGAATGCCCATTTCAGCTTGGCCCGCTCTTGCCCCTTCAAATGAAGAAAGATCGCTAGAGCTGCCCACAGTAGGTGCACTTGCATCCACCGAACCGCTGCTCTCATCGCATGCTGCAAGCGCAGAAATGCACATCGTGCCTATCACCAATAGTACTTTGGATTTCATCTGTTTTTCCTAGCATTTTGGGGGTTACGTTTCGGGGTTTCTAGTCGATCACCTATTCAATTCCGAAAATTACGTTGTAGCTGACGGAAGAGTTGCTGCGATTGATAACCTCCACAACATGATCACCAGATTGCCAAAGCTGTCCTCGATACTCCTTGTCCGCCGACATCAATCCCAACAGTTCAGAACCATCGGGGTTACGAATAACGTAGTCCAAGGAGCCATTTCGCGGAGCAACGCGGACGTAGAGGAACTGTTCGTTTTTGGCACCCAGAACATATTGCTGAGAGGCGCCGGGCGCGAGTTCACCAACGAGTTCTGCGCCGGTGGAGCCAGCATCGAATTTGACACGTTGGCTACCGGTAGAACCGGCGGCGCCTGCCATTGCTCCACCGCCATCATCCATCGCTTCGACAACCGACATCTCGCCGATGCTTCCATCCTTGTACGCGATGCAGCGCCAAAGTGTTCCACCTGCGTCTCGCAGCATGACGAGCGTACCAGCTTCCGAGAACTGAGAGCTTTCAATTGTACCTGATTGACCGTCTGGTCCACCAACCTGCCGCAAATGGTCGATACACGCGTCGTCGGCTTCTGACATTGCAAAAGCAGCTGTGCCCGCGATTGCGAACATGGGTGCGAGGAGCTTGAGTACAACGAGTTTCATCAGATGGTTCCCTGTTGGCTTGTCCTTACTGTTTTGTTCCGTGCAAAGCGGAACCTCACTTCGCGTCTCTTAACTTTGACAGAAATTCATCGCATGCCTGTGCGCTGCCGACGATCTCGCCCGTCGTTTCCATTCCTTGCAGTGACGCCATTTCGGAATTTACGCGGTTGAGGATCTGATCCGCTTGCTCGGCGGTGATCAGGTTCTCGGCTTGTGCTCCTTTCAATGTGGTGCAGACACCGGCGGACAAGCCTGTCGCAACGCCGACACCCACCGCGGCCCCGCCACCCAAGGTCATAGCCCCAACCACGCCGAGGACGAGCCCGATCACAATTCCCAAGATCACTTTTCCCATGCTTTCCTCCCTTTTGGTGAGACAGAAGTCCGCCTTCATTTCTGGTGTAAACTGCGAGCCCACCTGCAAATGAAAACCAGCGCCAAAATGTTGAGCACCGGTGCAATCGCCGCGAACCATGGCTTGGCGGACTCCGAAACTAAGTCCGCTACAAGTATCCAAGGTAGTCCCAACGGCAGTAGGAACGCTCCGGACAAAGGGTCTCGTTCCTGTCCCAACCAGCCAAATGTGCCCGTCAAGAATGCAACCAACGCCAACAGGTACAGGACCGAGAATACGATGATGGTGGTTCTACAAACCAAGTCGAGCCTCAGAAGACCAAGCCTGTGCTGCGCAGCCGATTTCAGCTACGCAGCAGACAGGTCACAATGCGCCTTCGTCGCCCAGGAACTCGATTCTAGCCGTTGCGCCATCACTGTAAGCAATGCAATTCCAAGGAGCACGATCCTCGCCTACGCCGACTGTGACCTGTGTTCCCGCCTCGCTAAACGCGGATGAGAGCACCACGACTTGCGAATTGTTCGTCGTGTTGGCTACATCTCGCAAACACGCCTGCTGAGCCGGCGTGAGTTCGGCGGACGCACTTGATGTACTCGTATCGTCGCAGGCCGCAAGCAGTGCGAAACATGTCGCGCCCGCAATCATCACAATCTTGTTGGTCATCTTCTTCTCCCTCTGGTTCCCTTGAAATTAGTGAAATTGGATGCGCTTGTTTGAAGCTCTCGCGTCTGTGCAGCCAATTGAACATACCTTGATCCTGTGACTACCTTTCCCAAAACTTGCCGCGGTGGGCTTGGTCGGCGGGACGATATTTCGTTGACTATCGGGGCCGACGTTAACGTGTGAAGGCCGAATGAAGTCACTAGCAAATGCTAGAGCAAACTCTGGAAAGAGGGCGAGTACGTTAAGTCTGAGCATCGCGTCCTCCCAGCGCTCAATCATTGTAAAGTGCCTTCCGACCGCCGGTACTCACTCCAGCAGTCGAAAGGGCCCGACAAATCGGGCGACAGCGACAACAACGGAGGTAAAATAAAGTTGCG
>NZ_WQCA01000013.1 GCF_013032445.1 Ruegeria arenilitoris
TCTCTCCGAGTGGCGCGGTCTTTGCGCGGAATAAGGGGCAGTCATCCTGTCCTTACAGAGACTGGTTCGCATTTGTCTGGCAGCACCGCAAACGGCAATCTTATCCATAGGAAAAAATTATAACGTTGAAGGTATAATCGATTTTTCTTGAAGAGTTAATCTGTCAAACTGTCAGTACTAATCTGAATGAGAACGCCGCACGAGAATGGCGAACCAGTCTAACAAATCACCAACAGAGGATGACAATGAGACACTCAACATCACTTCTAACCGCTCTCGCCATCGGCACGCTGATTGCAACGGCAGCGGCATCAGAGACAGAACTGACCGTTTACACAGCCGTCGAGGCCGAAGACCTGACCCGATATGCCGAGACGTTTAACCAAAGCAACCCTGATATCAAAATTAACTGGGTTCGCGACTCGACAGGGATCATTACCGCCAAATTGTTGGCGGAGCGAGACAACCCACAGGCAGACGTCGTTTGGGGGCTGGCGGCCACGTCGTTGCTGCTGTTGAAATCCGAAGGCATGCTGGAACCCTACGCTCCGGTTGGCGTTGAAGAACTTGATGTGAAGTTTGTTGACGGTGACAATCCTCCGGCCTGGGTTGGCATGGATGCCTGGGTTGCGTCGGTTTGTTACAATACAGTCGAGGCCGAAAAGGCTGGGCTGACGCCGCCAACGTCATGGAAGGACCTTACCGACCCAATGTACAAGGATCAGGTTATCATGCCGAACCCAAACTCATCGGGCACCGGATTCCTTGATGTTTCAAGCTGGCTGCAGTTGTTTGGCGAAGATGGCGGCTGGGAGTATATGGATGCGCTGCACGAAAACATCGCGCGATATACCCATTCGGGTTCGAAGCCCTGCAAACTGGCGGCTGCGGGCGAAATCCCGATCGGTATCTCGTTTGCCTTCCGCGGTGCCAAATCCAAAGCGGACGGCGCCCCGCTTGAAATCATCGTGCCTTCCGAGGGTGTAGGTTGGGACATGGAAGCAACTGCAATTGTTGCCGGCACCGCAAATCTGGAAGCCGCTCAGAAACTAGTTGATTTCTCGGTCTCCAAAGAGGCCAACGAGATGTACAACAGCGGTTATGCGGTCGTGGCCTATCCTGGCATCGCAAAGCCGGTCGAGCACTTCCCAGAGGGTCTTCTGGATGCCATGATCGAAAATGATTTTGAGTTTGCCGCCAACAATCGCGCGGCGATCCTGAAGGAATGGCAGTCTCGCTATGACGGAAAGTCGGAAGCGAAGTAATCCCGTTAGCAGGAGGAGCGATCATGCCTCTCCTGCACGCCACACTCTTGTTCCCCAAGATACAACCTACTCACCCGGTTCAGACCGGCCAAGTAAGGCCGTACCCGAGGTGCAGATATGAGGACCTCTCCCGTGCTTCAGAAAACACCACCCGGTGAACTGTATCTTAGTATCCAAAACCTGTGGAAAGCCTTCGGCAGCTTTCTTGCACTCAAGGATATTTCGCTGGAAATCAACGAAGGCGAGTTTGTCTGCTTTCTGGGCCCGTCAGGCTGTGGAAAAACAACTCTGCTGCGCGCCATTGCAGGTTTGGACCTGCAAACCAAGGGTACGGTCATGCAGGACGGTATGGACGTGTCCAACTTGCCCCCGTCCGAGCGTGATTTCGGGATTGTATTTCAATCCTATGCGCTGTTTCCCAACCTCACGATTGAAAAGAACATCGCCTTTGGCCTGGAAAACTCAGGCCACAGCAAGTCTGAAATTGCCGCCCGTGTGAACGAGTTGTTGCATCTGGTTGGCCTTCCCGATCAGGGTAAGAAATACCCAGCGCAGCTATCGGGTGGACAGCAGCAAAGGATTGCACTTGCGCGCGCGATCGCGTCCAAGCCCGGCTTGTTGCTGCTGGACGAGCCCCTGTCGGCTCTGGATGCCAAAGTACGTGTACATTTGCGGCACGAAATCAAGGAATTGCAGCGCAAGCTGGGCGTGACCACCGTTATGGTGACCCATGATCAGGAAGAGGCGCTGGCCATGGCTGATCGAATCGTGGTCATGAATCACGGAGTTATCGAGCAGGTGGGTTCTCCCACAGAAATCTACCGGGATCCGGCTAACCTTTTCGTGGCCGATTTTATCGGTGAAATGAACCAGATTAGGTCTCAAGTTACAAAGGGCGGGCGGTTGAGCGTGGGCGAAAAAACCTTTGCCTGCCTAAGTCATCAGTTCAACGACGGAACGTCGGTTGTCGCGGCAATTAGGCCGGAAGATGTGATTCCCCATGAAGCTGGGTATCTTGATACCGGTGGCAATCGAAACTGCATCGATGTCACTCTAGATGAGATGGAATTTCTGGGCTCGTTTTGGCGCTGCCGTTTAAGCAACGAACGGTTTGGGTCATCAGAACTGATTGCTGACTTCTCGATCAATGCCGTGCGTCGCCTAGAACTTGAAGAAGGCCGGACCATGGTGATTGAGCTTCCCGAAAATCGCCTGATGGCATTTGATGTTCCGGAGGTAGAGGCATGAGCTCGATCTCTACCAACAGCGATACCCTGCCCCCTGGTCCCAGCATCAAGCCAAAGCTCAGCCGCGATGACATCTTGATGCGCGGCAGCATGATGGTCATCGTGCTCTATCTAATCGTGACCTTGGCGCTGCCGCTTTACACAATGCTCTCCAAGTCATTTTCAACCTATCGGGTGGAGCTGTCCCAATACGAGTTTCAGGTCAGCGATGAAGCAGGCGTTTATGACGGGTCGATCCTGTCTGGAGATGCGCTGAACCAGCAAACCGAGGTGTTCGCTGACACCGATCTTGTGACTGGCTCGGATGGGCGTCTCCCGGTGACAGGATTGTTCCCGGAGTTCAGCTTCCGCAGCCCGGTCATGTACCAGATCCGCAACACAAGCGACACTGGGCGCTTTCTGGTCGGATCAACTCTGCAGGACGACACCGACTGGATCGAGCTTGATTCCAACACGTTCCGTCGCGTTCAGCTGCGGCCCGTTCAATCACGGGGTCTGGACAACTTTGTAAACTATTTCTCGACGCCTGCGCTGTTCAATTCGATCAAGAACTCGCTTTGGATATCTGTTGTAAGCACCATTGTGACGGTAACGCTGGCCTTTTGGTTCGCCTATGCGCTCAATCGCAGCTGTATGCGGTTCAAGGGTGTCTTTCGTCTGATTGCGATGGCACCGATCCTTGTCCCCTCGCTTTTGCCGGGTATCGCCTTGGTATACCTGTTCGGCAATCAGGGTATGATCAAGGAGCTGTTGTTCGGGGCTAGCATCTATGGCCCGATCGGTATTGTGATCGGATCGGTCTTTTTCACCTTTCCTCACGCCTTCCTGATTATTTCAACAGCGTTGGCAATCTCGGATGCGCGGCTTTACGAGGCTGCCGCAAGCCTGCGATCGACCCCATGGCGCACATTCTGGACGGTCACCGTTCCGGGTGCTCGCTACGGTCTGATTTCTGCTTCCTTTGTGGTTTTCAATCTGGTGATCACCGATTTCGGCCTGCCCAAAGTCATCGGTGGTCAGTTCAACGTGCTTGCGGTGGATATCTACAAACAGGTGATCGGCCAGCAGAATTTTGAGATGGGCGCGGTTGTATCCGTGGTTCTGGTGATCCCTGCAATCCTAGCCTTTGCCATCGACCGGATGGTCCAGTCCAAACAGGTTGCGCTGCTGTCCGCGCGGTCAGTGCCGTATCAGGCAACCCCTAACCCGAAAGCAGACCGACTGTTCCTGATCTATTGCAGCCTGATCGGCCTTTTCATCGTCGGCCTTTTAGTGGTGTGCCAATTTGCGGCGCTGATCAAGTTCTGGCCCTATGACCTGAGCCTAAGCCTGCGGAACTATCAGTTCGACAAGATGGATGGCGGTGGATGGGGATCGTATTTCAATTCGATCCGGTTGGCCTTGCTGACCGCAGTAATAGGCACCACCGTTGTTTTCTTCGGTGCCTATTTGGTTGAAAAATCGCAAGGGTTCCGCACCGGAAGGTCGATCTTTCAGATGTTCGCGATGTTGCCGATGGCAATTCCTGGTATGGTGCTGGGGCTTTCCTACATCTTCTTCTTCAACAACCCTTCAAACCCCTTGAACGGTATCTACGGCACCATGGCAATACTGGTGATCTGTACAGTGACGCACTTTTACACTGTATCGCACCTGACGGCGGTGACCGCGCTGAAACAAATGGACCGCGAATTCGAGTCAGTTTCGGCCTCGCTCAAACAGCCAACGATGAAACTGTTTGCGCGTGTTACGGTTCCAGTCTGTTTGCCAGCAGTTTTGGACATATCCATTTATCTGTTCGTCAATGCAATGACGACTGTGTCAGCGGTCGTGTTCCTCTACTCGCCTAAAACGACGCTCGCGTCTATCGCAGTACTGAACATGGATGATGCCGGGGATATTGCACCGGCTGCGGCGATGGGCATGATGATCTTTTACACCAATGCTGCGGCCCGGATCATTCACCTGATTGCGTCTAAAGGGATATTAAAACGCACTCAGGCCTGGCGCAGTCGCTGACGGCCACTCCTGCTGATACCAAGCCCCGCCAATCAATCGTTGGCGGGGTTTTCTTCCAAGGTACGTTGCGCAAACTCTGTGAAGGCGCGGATGATTTTCACTTCGCGCCTCTGAGACAGCGATATAATGCTCTCGCCCATCTGCAGGTTGATGCCTTTAAGCTTGATTTGTCGGAGACGGTCATCATGACCATATTCCGCCTGCGAGACAAAACCAATACCTGCGCCCGAGGCCACAAGTTCCCGTATCGCTTCGCGCCCCTCAGCTACAATCGCGGGTTTCAATGTTATCCCGTGTTTTTTGGCCTCGTCTTCAAGTTTCTGGCGCGTTTTTGATCCCGTCTCGCGGAAAATTAACGGTAGATTTGACAGCTCTTCTAGAGACAGTGTCGGCTTCGACGCCAAAAGAACACCCTGTGCGGCAAAGGCCACGATCTCTGTGGAACCAAGACTTAAGACATCCATATCCTTGCCGGGAGACAGGCTGCCCACTACGCCAATTTCCGCGTTATAAGCCCTGAGTTCTTCCAGGATCTCTTCGCTATTCCCCGAGCGTACGGTGATCGTGACATTCGGGTTTTTCTTTTGAAAAGGTCCCAGAAAGGCTGTCATGTGGTATGCAGAGTCGGCGATGATGCGCAACTCTCCATCGACCACGGCCTTGGTCTCGGATAGGTAGTCTTCGATCTGACCTTCGATCTCGAAGTATTGCTTCGTATATCGATAAAGCTGCTCACCGTCGGGTGTCAAAGTTACACGTTTGCGCTCACGTTGGAACAACAGCAGATCATGATCCTGTTCCAGCTTTCGCACCTGTTCCGAAATTGCCGGCTGCGTCAGAAAAAGAGCCTCTGCAGCACGCGAAAATCCCCCATGCTTGGCTACAAAATGAAAGGCTTTGAGCTGGCTGTGTCGCATAGCAGTACTCCAAGATTAGATCATAGGCTGCGCTTATAATTGGATTGATATTTGCAATTTCACATATAGCAACACTTGCTGCAATTGTGTTCTTGAGAATACCTTTCTGGAGCTAGGTTATGACACCTTCCAATCCCAAAATCGAACAACCGCGCCTCGGTGAACCTTACCTTCTGACACCCGGACCTTTGACGACATCACATGCGGTAAAAGAAGCTATGTTAAAGGATTGGGGCAGTTGGGATGATGACTTTCGCGCCATGACGCAAGAGGTGCGGACAAGCCTGCTGGCGCTATTGGGTGAGGGCGCCGATGATTTTGACTGCGTCCCGATGCAGGGCAGTGGTTCGTTTTCGGTTGAAGCGATGCTTGCATCATTCATTCCGCGCGATGGCAAAGCGCTGGTGCTGGCGAACGGAGCGTATGGCCAGCGTTCGGCGCAAACGCTGGTGTATCTGGGGCGCGATCATGTGGTGCTGGACAAGGGTGATTACCTGCCCCCCCGGGGAAACGAAGTGGCAGAAATTCTGGCTAAAGATCCTGCGATCACCCATGTAATAGCGATCCATTGCGAAACCTCATCGGGCATTCTGAACCCCGTCGAAGAGATTTCCGAAGCGACCTATGCCGCCGGGCGTAAGCTTCTGATTGACTCGATGTCAGCGTTCGGTGCGATCGAGTTAAAGCCAAGCGAGGTCAGGTATGAGGCGATGGTGTCCTCGGCCAACAAATGCATCGAAGGCGTGCCCGGATTCGGTTTTATCGTCGCCCGAAAATCCGAGCTTGAGGCTGCGGAGGGCAACAGCCACTCGCTGAGCCTGGACGTGCACGCGCAATGGGTGCATATGAACAAGACAGGTCAGTGGCGGTTCACCCCTCCGACCCATGTGGTGGCGGCGTTCATCGAGGCACTCAGGGCGCATTCCGCCGAAGGAGGCGTTCTGGGCCGTGGCGAGCGCTATACCCGCAACCGTGATGTCATGGTCGCCGGAATGCGCGAACTGGGCTTTGAAACACTGCTCGACAATCGCTGGCTCAGCCCAATTATCGTCACCTTTTTCTGCCCGGCGGACGAGAATTTCGTATTCGATCAGTTCTACACCCTTATGAAATCCAAGGGTTTCATCATCTACCCAGGTAAGCTGACGGTGGTCGACAGTTTTCGCGTCGGATGTATCGGTCAAATGGATGAACACGTCATGCGCAAAGTTGTAAACGCAGCAAAAGAATCACTGGAGGAGATGGGTGTCACAAGCGCTGCCCCCCCCCTCCGGGCATTGGAAGAACGCGCCAAACTGGCAGCTTAACTATCAAGGAACAAAATAAGATGACCATCCAAACACCAGTTGAAGCAAACGAACGCGTCTATCCGACGCCGAAAGTACCCGCAATCGCCATCTGCCTTGATGGATGCGAGCCGGAGTACCTGGAAGTCGCAATAGCCAAGGGTCTGATGCCCAACCTTAAGCGGATGCGCGAGACCGGTACCGACCGGTTGGCCCATTCCGTGATCCCCTCCTTCACCAATCCCAATAACCTGTCGATTGCCACCGGCCGCCCACCCATCGTGCATGGTATCTGCGGCAACTATCTGATCGACCCCGACAGCGGCGAAGAGGTCATGATGAACGACGTGCGTTTCCTGCGCGCGCCGACCATTTTCTCGCAATTCTACGATGCTGGTTTCCGCGTAGCCATGGTTACCGCCAAGGACAAGCTGCGCGCCTTGCTCGGTGCCGGCTTAAAATTTGACGAAGGTCGAGCCGTTGCCTTTTCTTCGGAACGCTCAGGCGAGACGACTTTAGCCGAACACGGGATCGAAAATGCAAGCAAATGGCTGGGCATAGGCGTCCCTGAGGTCTATTCGGCCGAATTGTCTGAGTTTGTATTCGCCGCTGGCGTCAAGCTATTGAAAGAGTTCAAGCCCGACGTGATGTATCTTTCGACTACGGACTATATTCAGCACAAGTTCGCCCCCGAACAGCAGGGTGCGCTTGATTTCTATGCCATGTTTGACCGGTATTTGGGCGAGCTTGACGAGCTGGGTGCCGCCATCGTTGTGACCGCCGATCATGGCATGAAGCCAAAACACCTGGCTGATGGTTCCCCCGCTGTTATCTACGTACAGGATCTGATGGACAAATGGCTTGGTAAGGACGCGGCGCGCGTCATCCTACCGATTACCGACCCGTACGTGGTGCATCACGGTGCGTTGGGCTCGTTCGCGACGGCCTATCTGCCCGAGGGCGCAGATCAGAACGACATCATTACCAAACTCAGGGCAACCGAGGGAATAACCCATGTACTGACCAAGGCCGAAGCCATTGCGCAATTCGAGCTGCCGGGCGACCGGATTGGCGACATCGTGATGGTTTCTGGTGAGAATATCTGCATTGGCACATCCGAGCACCGCCATGATCTAGCGGCCCTGAAAGAACCGCTGCGCAGCCATGGCGGTTTGACTGAACAAGAGGTTCCGTTCATCGTAAACCGTGTCATTGACCTGCCGAACCAGCCGGTTTTGCGCAACTTCGACGCCTTTTTCTACGCAACCACAGCGGCGGCACAGTAAGTCATGAAAAATCAAGCCATGTCGAACATCGAAATACGAAACGAAGGGATGCGGATCGGTGGTAAAGTTGTCTTCACTGACGAAACCGTTCCGGTACTCTATCCCTATACCAATGAGGTGGTGGGTCATGTCCCGGCCGGAACCGCTGAACATGCACGCAGGGCCTTCGAGATTGCGGCAAACTACAAGCCGAAACTCACCCGGTACGAACGCAGCCAGATCCTGCAGCGCGCGGGAGAGCTGATCGGAGAAAAACGTGAGTATCTGGCCAAATGGCTGACGCTGGAACTTGGCATCTGCCATCAGCACGCAATCTATGAAACCAAGCGCGCGCAGGACGTCTATCAGTTTGCCGCCGCAGAAGCGCTGAAAGACGACGGCGAGATATTTTCGTGCGATCTGACCCACAACGGCAAGGCCCGCAAAATCTTTACCAAGCGCGAGCCGGTGAACGCGATCAGCGCGATCACCCCGTTCAACCACCCGCTGAACATGGTCAGCCACAAAATTGCTCCATCTATTGCGACCAACAATTGCATGGTCTGCAAACCGACGGAGCTGACTCCGCTGACGGCACTTACGCTAGCTGACATTCTGTATGAGGCGGGATTGCCTCCTGAAATGTTCCAGGTTGTCACCGGCTGGCCCGGTGACATCGGTGATGAAATGATCACCAATGACCACATCGATATCATCACATTCACCGGCGGTGTACCGGTCGGCAAGATGATTGCCGAAAAGGGCGTCTATAAGCGCCAGGCGCTGGAACTTGGCGGCAACGATCCTCTGATTGTGCTTAACGACCTCAGCGACGCCGATCTGGACAAGGCGGCCACGATTGCAGTTGCAGGCGCGACTGGCAATTCCGGCCAGCGCTGCACAGCGGTCAAGCGCATATTGGTGCAGGA
Organism: Ruegeria arenilitoris; assembly: GCF_013032445.1. Lineage (GTDB taxonomy): Bacteria > Pseudomonadota > Alphaproteobacteria > Rhodobacterales > Rhodobacteraceae > Ruegeria > Ruegeria arenilitoris_F. The sequence goes on from NZ_WQCA01000013.1 coordinate 8,929, forward strand.
AAGTGTGGCGGACAAGTTTGTGCCGCTGGTGCTGGAGAAAGCCAAAAAGATCAAGTTTGGCGATCCGCAGGACCCGGAAACCGAACTGGGTTGTGTGATCCACGACAAGGCGGCGGAAGTTTTTGAGAACCGCGTCTATCAAGCTGAGAAAGAGGGGGCAGAAATCCTCTACCACCCAGGTCGTCAGGGCGCGCTGCTGCCACCTATCGTGGTCGACAAAGTGCCCCATGACAGCGAATTGGTGATGGAGGAAACCTTTGGCCCGATCGTTCCCATCGTGCGTGTGCCCGACAATGATGAAGAGGTGATGGCGATCTCAAATTCGACCGAGTTTGGCCTTTCGTCGGGTGTATGTACCAATGATCTGAATCGCGCGATTGCTTATATCAACGGGCTGGACGTGGGCACCTGCAACATCTGGGAGCAACCGGGTTACCGAATCGAGATGTCCCCATTTGGCGGCATCAAGGACAGCGGCAACGGCGTGAAAGAAGGTGTTATCGAAGCGATGAAATTCTTCACCAACGTCAAAACCTATTCACTTCCCTGGCCTGACTGAAATTCCTGCTCTTCCCGTTAGCGGAAAGAGCTTCAGAAATCCTCACCGGAATTAGCGGACTTTTCGGGGTCCGCACCTTTTAATAAGCGACAACGAGGAGCGGCAATGCCACAGATTGTCCATACAGAAGGGGAATCGAACACCTCTGAAGCCCGTAAGGCCTGGCTGAAGAAGTCCATCGGGCCCAAATCGTCGCCACTGCTAAAACGCGATGCGGGTGTGTTTCTGCATCAATCCTTGTCCAGCCCCTGCGTCAGCACGATTGCCAAGGCAGAAGGGATTTGGATAGAGGACTTGGATGGCCGCCGCTACATGGACTTCCACGGAAATTCGGTCCATCACATCGGCTATGGCCACCCTCGGTTAGTGCAGGCGATCAAGGATCAACTGGACGACCTGCCATTTGCCCCGCGCCGCTTTACCAATGACCCGGCGGTGAAACTGGCCGAGAAACTGGTCGCCATCACCCCCGGCGATTTGGGCAAGGTGCTGTTCACCACCGGCGGTTCGGACGCCAATGAAGTGGCCTTGAAAATCGCCCGCGCCGCGACAGGCCGATTCAAGACGCTCAGCTTCTGGGACGCCTTTCACGGTGCGGGCTTTGGCGCTGCAAGTGTTGGCGGCGAGGCCACGTTCCGCAGCCATATCGCCGGGCCGCTTTTGCCGGGAACTGAGCATGTGGCCCCCTTCCACCCCACCCGCTGCCCCTATGGGCACACAACGCTTGAGGCCAGCGCCGAAGCCTGCGCCAACATGATCGACTATGTGCTGGAGCGCGAAGGCGACATCTGCGCCGTGGTGGCCGAAGCGATGCGCGCCGTCCCCATTGTGCCGCCGCCGGGTTTCTGGAAACGGGTGCGCGAAACCTGCGATCGCCACGGTGCGTTGTTAATACTGGACGAGATTCCGACAGGACTGGGCAAGACCGGTCAGATGTTCTCGTTCCAGCATGACGAGATCGTTCCCGATATTGTCACTATTGGCAAGTCACTGGGCGGAGGTATCCTCCCCATCGCTGCCTGTATCGCCCGCAATAAACTGGATGTTTGCGGTGATTTTGCTATCGGGCATTACACGCACGAAAAGAACCCTGTCACCGCTCGCGCCGCATTAACTACGCTGCAGATTATCGAGGATGAGGGATTGGTCGAGCGTGCGTCAGAATTGGGCGAACACGCAATAGGCCGCCTGATGGACGCATTGCAAAATGTTCCTATCGTTGGCGACATCCGGGGCCGTGGCCTTATGTTCGGGATCGAGATCGTCGAAGAGCGTGTTACAAAGATACCGGGAAATACCCGCGCGGAACGGATCTATTATGCCTGTCTCGAAGCCGGGCTGAGCTACAAGATCAGCCAGGGAAGCGTTCTGACGCTGTCGCCACCGCTGACAATTTCGAAAAGTGAACTAGACCGGGCAATCGATATTGTAGTTGCAGCGATTGAAAACGAGGTCTGACCGGTCGGTCCCCATACTCCGTGCAGAACTTTAGCGCGGGGGAGCAGCTTCGAAACCGATCAGAACCTGACGCGGATGACACGGCGCGGACGCTCATCGCGAAGTTGATTGAACCCGACGTCTCTAGCGCCGTGGTCAAAAAAGTAAAAGCTACTTGCAGATTATCGCTCAAGAACTGCGGTGAACTGAGCCTATATTGAAGTCGGAGTGAAGTATGGCGATTGTCACCTTCCTGATCAGCCTGGCCGGGGCCACCATGCTGCTGCTGTACGCGGTCCGCATGGTGCGTACCGGGATAGAACGCAGCTACGGCGCGTCGTTCCAGCGGGTGATGACGCAGCAACGCAGTTACGTGCAAGCTTCGCTGGTGGGCGTGGTGATGGCGATGGTGCTACAAAGCTCGGCCGCGGTAGCTCTGTTAAGCTCGGGTTTTGCTGCCAGCGGACTACTGAGCTTTCCGGCTGGGCTGGCCATTGTGCTGGGTGGCGATTTGGGCTCGGCACTGATTATTCAAATCCTTTCGTTCAAACTGGACTGGCTTGTTCCGTTGCTGCTGGCCGTTGGCGGCTATCTGTTCGTCAAGAACGAGGCTAAAAAAGCCCGACAGCTGGGGCGCATCCTGATGGGTGTTGCCTTTATCCTGATCTCGCTCAGGTTTCTGCGCGAAGCGATGGACCCGATTCGCGACAGCGCATTTCTACCCGCCGTAGCCGACTATTTGGCCCGCGACTATATTACCGCCTTCCTTGTCGGCGGTGCGTTGGCCTTTGTCATGCATTCTTCGGTCGCGGCCATCCTTATGTGCGTGACGCTTGTGCAGATTGGCGCAATCCCGTTTGCAGCCGGTATGTCATTGGTCTTTGGCGCGAATTTCGGCTCAGCCTTCATTCCGGTCTGGCTGACGCGAGGGATGCCTGTGACCGCCCAGCGTATACCCTATGCCAATCTGGCGCTACGGGGCAGTTGGGCATTAGTGACATTGTTTGCGGCTAACTTCGCCTTGCGGACCGGGCTGTTGGGCGACCCGCAAGGGGGCCAGATGCTGGTTAACGTACATCTTGCGTTTAACCTGTCGCTTCTGGTTCTAGCTCTTCCGTTTTGCGGACACGTGGAGGGCTTGTTCGAAAGGCTCTTGCCCGACCAAAAGAAAGAAAATGAACCCCGACCTGCGCGCCTGACCAGTGCACTGGACATGGAAAATGTAGCTAACCCGAGTCAGGCCATGCCGAGCCTCAAGCGTGAGCTTCTGCGGATGAGTGACTTTCTCGAAACCATGTTCCGTCCTGTCCTGGAACTGTACCGCAGCGGAGACAAGGAACAGATCCGCTCGGTTCAGGCTATTGACGAGGACGTAAACAGATGCCTTTCGGATATTCGAGCCTTTGTCGCTGCGATGCCCTCAGAGCTATATAGAAAGCGGGATGCAAAAACCGCGCGCGATTTAATGGAATTTGCGATCCGGCTTGAAACGGCAGGGGATGTTGTCGCCAAACGCCTGACTGTTTTGGCTGGCGAAATGCGCGCAAAGGGATCAAGTTTTTCACAGGAAGGCTGGTCGGAACTTGTTCAAATGCACGAGGGTATTCTGGCCAATATGAAACTGGCATCGAATGTGCTGATTTCCGACGATCTGGAAAGCGCACGGCTTCTCAGCCTTGAAAAAACCGAAATCAAACGCGTGGAGCGGGACAGCCGTAAGCGGCACTTGCGCCGACTGCAGCACGGCACAACGGAAAGCTTCGAGACCAGTGACATTCATCTGGAGACTTTACGTGCATTCCGGGAATTCAACAGCCACATCGCTTCGATCGCCTACCCGGTCCTGTACCGGAATGGTCAGTTGCTTGAGACACGGTTAATCACCGAGATTGCTGACTAACGAGTTGCCGAATGGAGTACTTTATAAGGTTTTGTCGCAAATTTCTTCGAGAGTTGCATAGACGAAACTGGAGAGGCGAATATCCTGCCAGCTGGATAAACTGCTGAAACGGACAGAGACTGGCGTGAATTGACCGGTTGTGTCGCAAACTTTTTGAACGACCGGGGCTGGCGCTATGCTAGGTGCAGCTATCATGCGATCTCAGCGAAAATCCAACGTCGGGAGCGCAATCGCGAAAGGGTCAGACGGCGATAGACAGAAAACAAAGTTCAAGGCCGATAGCCGGCCTTGCACCGCCTAGCGAAACCTCGGTCATTGGGCCCGAAAGGGCGGAAAGCGGTCATTCGCTGCGATGGAGAGTCGGCATTCTTGGAACGGGAAAGCAGACCTTCAACATGATTTGTGAACTCGCACTTGCCGATGAAAACGCACTCCAACGTCGTCAATATTTTTGACGCGTTTTGAAGCGTGCGCTGTGATCCGCTGAAACCCAATATCAGAACGCTCGATCAATCTTTGCTATTCGGGAAGTCGAGAGCGACGTGCACGTAAACAGCCCAGTTCCACTTTGGGCCGCCCCAAGTCCAACTTAAGAGCTTAACAAACCCGATCTGCGCTGTGAATGAGACCGGTTGATTTCTATTCTGGAGAATATTCTATTGATGCGAAGCCTTCTCGGTTTTCACGTGATTGGCCTTAAGTGCCTCGACATCCTTCCCTGACGGCGGCAACCAACCGGATTCTGCTCGATCACCGTAAGCTTCGCCTTTCCCAAAAATCTGAGCGTCGCGTTCCTCCATCAGCGCCCGTGATTTCTCGATATAGGCAGCGTTTTCCTGCAACGGTATATTTGGATCATAGACTTCAGCCATGTCCTGAAGAATGTGCCGGTCATCCTCTGAAAATTGCCTTGCGAGCAGTTCGGCTTCAAATGGGTGCATGCCCAAGGTTTCAAATGCTGAACGCCCGGTTCGGACAGAAGAGTCAAACGTCTCGCGGATGATCTCTTGAACGCCGGCCGCATAGAGGTCGTAGACATGCTGACGGTTTATCGCCCGCGCGATGATTTTTACACTCGGATAGTTATGGCGTACGTGGTGGACCAGAGAATTGATCTGCTCCTTTCCATCAATCGCGATCACCAGCAACCGTGCTTTAGATATTCCGGCCGCATGCAACAATTCAGGCCTGGTAGCATCACCGAAAAACACTTTAAAACCAAACGAACGGAGCAGTTCAAGATGTGACGCGCTGTAGTCGAGAACGGTTGTGGTATACCCCGCCGCTCGCAGCATTCGATTTACCACACCACCAAAACGCCCGTGACCGACAATGATCACTTCTCCTTCCTCATCAATTGCGTCTGCTTCTCGTTCCTGTTTCTGGGCTGAACGGGGTAGGATGAGTTTGTCGTAGATGATGAACAAAGCCGGAGTAAGCAGCATGGACAGCGCGACAACCAACAGCAGTTGATCTGCGATTGGTTTCGGGATGACGTGGCTTGCGACGGTGAAGGACAGCAAAACGAACCCGAATTCTCCAGCTTGAGCAAGCCCCAATCCAAAGAGCCACTTGTCGGCTCCTTTGATCCGGAAGATGTGAGCCAAAGCAAACAGAACCCCGGCTTTCAAAAGGATCACGCCAAGCGTCAATGCCAAGATGGTGACGAAGTTCTCGCCAAGCAGCGCAAAATCAATTCCTGCGCCAACTGTAATAAAGAACAACCCCAGGAGCAGCCCTCGGAATGGGTCGATGTTCGATTCCAACTCGTGTCTGTATTCGCTGTTCGCAAGAACCACACCGGCTAAGAATGTCCCAAGCGCTGGGGACAAACCGACAACGATCATCAAAAGCGCAATTCCGATAACGAAGAGAAGAGCGGTCGCCACAAAAAGCTCACGCAGGCCAGCCATCGCGATGAAGCGAAAGATCGGGCGGGTCAGGAATGTGCCACCGAGAACGATGGCGGCGACTGCTCCAATCGTGACGGATGCAACCTGCCAACCGGCCAAACCGTCCACGAGGCTTAGGCTTGCGTGATCATCGTCTCCGTGCCCATCGGATGCATGCGCGTCACCAGTAAGTGCCACTTCAGCCCCGTGACCTGTGGTGGAGACGACACCGTGCGAAACATCTGTGAGTTCCGGCAATGCCAGAAGAGGGATAAATGCCAACATCGGAATGACCGCGATGTCCTGAAAAAGCAGGACGGAGAAGCTTGACTGACCTCCCTCTGTTTTCATCAGCCCTTTTTCGTTCAGGGTCTGCAAGACAATCGCCGTCGAGGACAAAGCGAGGACCATGCCGATAGCAAGAGAAACCGTCCAGGGCTGCCCAAAGAACAACGCGACGATCATCACAAGACCGGTTGTCGCAGCAACCTGAAGTCCGCCTAAACCAAGCAGCTTGGATCGCATGGCCCAGAGCATTTTTGGCTCAAGCTCCAACCCGACAAGGAACAGCATCATCACGACGCCAAATTCAGCGAAATGCTGGATCGAGATTACGTCCACGCCGAGTGCAGCCAGCAAAGGACTGATCGCAATGCCAGCGATCAGATAGCCCAAGACTGACCCCAGACCCAAACGTGTAGCAATGGGGACTGCGACAACACCAGCTGTTAGAAAGACGAACGCGAGAAGCAAAAAATCGTTCATGGGTCACGCCTTCTCTCGAATGGGCAGATCGGAAAATGTCATCGTGGCTTGTTGCTCAGCCTTCGCGAAATCAAAGATTTCGTCCTGAAACGCGTTCAGCAGTTTCGTATAACCGTTTGTGTGGTTTACGATGGCACCTTCCTCGTCCGCCTGCAGAGCGGAATACAGCACATAAGGCGGTGCGAAAGTCATCCCGCACAGTCGGGCGGTTTGCTCAAGCGGGTATAGAAATGAGCGGAGAGGAAAGTTTTGATACCCCGTAGCGGTATAGGCTTCGTCGGACCCGCCAGTGGTAATCGCAAGCACCATCGACTTGCCTGTCAGCTTGTCGCCGCCGTGACCGTACGCAAACCCGTGTTGCAGAACGAGATCCTGCCACTCTTTCAGAAGGCTCGGCGTCGAGTACCAATACAGCGGAAACTGAAACACGATCACGTCGTGATCCAGCAAGCGACGCTGTTCCCGTTCGACATCTATGTCGTGGCGAGGGTACTCGGCGTACAGATCGACAAAGGTTATGCTTTCGACGGTCTTTGCAGCCTTTCCCATTGCCGAGTTTGCCCGGCTATGGCGCTGCCCGGGATGGGCGAAATACACGATCACTCTGGACATCTTAGCCCTCTCTTCGGTTGTGACTTCGGTGGATTAAACGGAGTCAATCCTGGTTGTCGCGGCTCGTCAGCTGCACCGCAACAAGGCACAATTTTGTAACCTGGTAACGCTGTGCAGACTGACGAGACTTGTTTGCACCGATGAACTTGTTTCAACGACTCTGCTAAAACGGTGCAAAATTGTCGGACGAGGCCGCTGGCACAGTCCAACGCTGACGTGCGTCTATTTCCTTGTGCTCCGCCCCTTGAGTTGGGATCCGACCGTTTTCGCCGTAGAGCCAGAGCACAAAGTTGTAGCGCTCCCCGCTGGTGATCGGTTCGGACGCATGGGGGACACTGCCGTGGTGTATCAAAGCAGTCCCCGGCTCAAATGTAAGCTTGCTGACCTGACGCGTTTCATTGTCATAAAAGCTGACAGCAGAACCTGAAAAATCCTCGCCCGGCAGGTTCAGATTGATGTTGAGCGTCACAGCGGACGCGTCGGTATGCGGGCGCAGCGAGGTATCTTTGTTTTCTTGCCAGCGGATCGAGAACCCAAAGGTCTGTGTGTCATAGCCGACAACATCGGGGAACAGCAGACGAGAAACCGGCCTCATATAGCTGTCCATCAGCTCTTTATAAAAAGCTTGGAAACTTGGGGCCGCAAGATACCCTTCCGAACGCGGATCAAGCAGCGCGCCGCCCCGGTTCAGCACGATCCCATAGGGCGGACGTAGTGGAATATCCGCGCTGGATACCTCGTCCAGGTAATCCCTGAGAGCGGCGAGCCGTTGCGGGTCGAAGAACTGTGTCGCGTAAACACCAGGAAATACTTCCTTCCAAAGTTCTCGAACCGCTGCCTCTTTGGTTGGGTCATCCCATGCTTGCTCGACAGCTGATCGCAATTGTGGATCAAAAAGGGACGAGTCGAGCACGTGTTCTCGTCCTTCTGAACTTTCCCAATCAGTCCAGGCGTCTTTGAACAAGTCCCGGTTCTTGGTCCAGAATTGTTGAACAGAAGGCGCGCGTTGCAGCATTTCTTCTCGTGTAGGTCGCTCAATTGTACGAGCGCGTTCCAGTGAAGTGACTGACATGATTACATTAGTCTCCATCTGTGGGAGGCTGCGCCGCCTACAGCGCTGCAGCAGCAAGTGAAGTTGTCTTAAATCGCGGGCACCGAGTCCGGTGCCTAACGACGTCTGGATTTGGAAAACGCCCGTCAGTTGCGCAGATTTTGGTCAGATGTCGTCGATCAGGACCTGCTTGAGATGCAGCGTGTCCATGTATTCGCGGATTGCAGTGATCTTTCCGTCCTTCAACGACACCAAGAAATGGTAGAAGTTGTTGTAAACAGTTCCGTTCACTTTGGTCCCGTAGGACTCCATTTCCATCGCGACCCGATCACCCTCGACAGTCCAGCCTGTTGGCGTAAGCTGAAGGCCACTGGGCATTCTTTCACGCATCTTTTTGATAAGCTCGGCTATTCCTTCTCGATCCATCCGTGTATCCACAGGTGGGTTGCTTTTGAGGCCCATCGCTTGCCAAACGACTTCCGCGTCCAGCAAGGCCAGTGCCCCCTCCACATCGGTTTCAGAAAACCGCTCAAAAAAGCATTGAACGGTTTCTTTGTTCTGGGTGGCGGACATCAGCTGATGTCCTGAACCTTCATCACCAGTTCGCCCCAGTTGCGCTGGTTTTCGATGTCATGCTCAAGCCCCTGTTCATCTGCGATAGCAAAGCGTTTGACCGCAGGGGTTTTGCTGGTTGCCTGATACAGCCAATAGGCTTCTGCTTTCAGAGCTTCATCAATTGGCTTGTCGATGGACTCGTAGACCATTTGTTTGCAGGCATTGATCGACTCCGCCGGGAACTGTGCGATGCGTTTGGCCAGCGCGTCGACGAATGGTCCGATCTCGTCGGGTTCCAGCGCCTTGTTGATGGTGCCGAACCGTTCCGCGTCATCCGCATCATAGTCCTGCGCGCTGAGAATGATTTCCAGTGCGCGACCCAGACCCGTTTGACGGGCCATGCGTGATGCACCGCCGCCGCAAGGCAGGATGCCCATGCCGACTTCCATTTGCATAAACTTGAACTTACCGCGTGCTGCAAATCGCATGTCCAGCGCCAGTGCCAACTCGTGACCGCCACCACGGGCGAAGCCTTCCAGTTTAGCGATGGTTGCCTGTGGTACGCGGCTGATCCTTTCGCAGACGGCTTGCAAGTCTAGCAACTGGGCTTCATTGCGCGACACAGCCTCGGTCGACATGTCTTTCAAAAGTTCAGTGTCATAGTGGCAGACCCAGATTTCCGGATTGGCAGATTCAAAGACCACAACTTTTACGCTGCTATCCCTCTCCAGCCGCATCGCGAGGCTGTTCAGATCAGCCAGCATTTCCTGACCCTGAACGTTGACGGACCCGAAATCAAACGTGACGGTGGCGATTGCGTTCTCAACCTTCACGTTAAACGTGGTGAAGTTTTCATACTTCATTTTGGTTCCTCATTTCCTGTTTCGAACCGTTCAGGCAAGAACGGTTTTGGAGGTTGGCGTTTCCCTAAAGTGAAGCGGTTCTTGAGAAGCACCTCACCCGTGGAGCAATCTAATGAATTGTTATTTCTTATAAACGCGCTGAAATGGATTTCAGTTTTTAGAAATTTTATATAAAATCCTCTGAAATGATGCCGGTACTAAGCTTCAAACCATCGAACGTATTGAAAAGAGTTGTTCTGGTTTGCTCATTCCTTTGAGGAATCGGCTGCCCAGAGACTCGACCTCATCAAGGAGAAGGCATGCAACCCCTGAAGAGAACAGCAGGTTCCGGTTCAGTATTTTACAACACCCCTCAATTCGGCTTGCTACATTTACGGCCTCGCCAATGACGGTGAAGTCCAAGCGCTGCGCCGCACCGATGTTTCCAAAGAAGACTTCACCCAAGTGCAAACCAATGCCCGCATGTAGCGGAGTCCAAGCCGTTTCACTACGCATGCGTTCGTTTAGCAAATACAGCTCGGACTGTGCTTGTCGCGCGGCTTCAACAGCTGCTTGAGCGGCGCTTTGAGGCGTTTCAAAAGAAGCAATTGGAAACACGGCGAGCATACCGTCACCAATGAATTTCAAGACGTCGCCGCCATGCCGGTTCACTGCATCTGCCATTGCTGAAAAGTAGTGATCGAGCACCGTAGCGACGGATTGATTGTCCATGTCTTCCGAGAGCGTAGAAAAACCACGCATATCAGAGCTCCATACAACTGCCCTGATCGGAACGCCCGTTCCCCGACGGATCGTCCCGCTTGCAACGCGCTCGCCTGCTTCCCATCCAAGATAGGTATGGGAGATGTTCTTCGTAATCCGCTCCGCGACGTGTCGATCTACATGCAAACCGAACAGCTTGATCAGGAGGGTCAAACTTTCCAGTTGTTCCGTTTCGAACCCGCCTTGCTGTCGCGTGGCCAGTGTGATGGCATTAAATCTACCGCAACTCGCAGACATCGGAAGCGCCACATATTCCGAGAAGCCCTCCTTACCAAGACTCATCATGAGAGGGCTTGCCGCTTCGCCTTCATCATTTTCAAGAGGCACCCGAACCGTTCGGCCGTACTCCATCACGTTGAAAAGAGGGTTTTTTCTGTAGCCATCAGAATACAGGGCGTCCTCCCCAATTTGAATCTCATCGCAAAACCCGTCGGTTGTGCTCCAGTTCCACGCATATCCAAAGGCTTGCGGATGCAGCGTTCCAACATTGAGACTCAGACGACCAACCCCCAACCCAGCCTGCACCAACCGTTCCGCAAACTCCTTTGCGAGTTCGATGGTGTCCTTAGTTAGAACTGCTGTGTTCAACAGCCAATCTCTGACGTCTTTCGGGGTGCATTGTCGATTAAGATTCAGGTCGAACCGGCTGCGCCTCAGCAGACTAACACCGGAAGCATATGTCCGCGGTGCAGGATCCAGAAGGTTGAACTGAGCGTCAGAGTATTGCCTGGTAGCCGCATGCATCGCAAATTAGTTCCTTGAGTTCTCAAGCTGAATTCGGAGAAAGAAAAGCGGGCAGCGACACATATCGAATGCGCGCTGCCCGACAGGTTGGTTTTGGTGCAGTGCTTCAGAGTTCGACAACGACCTTGCCGATGGCTTGGCCACTGGTCAGGCGATCATAGGCATCACCGACCTGTTCAAACCCGAAGCGCTGGTCATCAAGCAGTGGCCTCAATGCGCCTGCGTCTACGATTTCGGCTAATTTAGCCAGGATCGCGCCATGCTCATCACGCTTGTGGTCGTGTATCATCGGGATCAGCATGAAGATGATGTGCAGTGACAGGCCTTTGAAATGTGCTGGAGTAAGGTCCAGTTCGACCAAAGCGACGGTCGAGGCGATGTTCCCGTTCAGCGCTGCTGCCTCGAAGGAGTTGGTCATGTTTGGGCCGCCAACCGAGTCAAAGATGGTCTCGAAACCTGCACCGGCAGTGTGTTCCTCGACATAGTCTGCGACCTTCTCCTTCATGAAATCGATTGCCGTCGCACCGTAGCTCTCGATCACTTCAAGTTGCGACGAACCGGTTCCGGTTGCGAAGACGTCTGCACCAATATGCTTGGCAAGTTGCACGGCTAAGTGACCGACTCCACCGGCACCACCTTGCACCAGAACCTTCTGACCTTCTTGAGCACCTGCGCGGGTCAGCCCCTCATAGGCAGTAATGCCGACCAGCGGGATCGCAGCAGCTTCTCGCATCAAAAGGGACTTGGGTTTGTGTGCAATAAGACGCGCATCAGCGACCATGTATTCAGCCAGTGCGCCCTGTAGCTCCAGTAGACCGCCAGCACATCCGTAAACCTCGTCGCCTACCTTGAAGCCACTCACGCCGTCCCCAACGGCCTCGACAGTTCCGGCAAAGTCCATACCCAGAACAGCGGGTAGTTCTGGCGAGAGAGGGAGATCCGTGCCCATCGCGCGGATCATAGTATCCACTGTGTTCACGCTGGTGGCTGCAACGCGCACGACAACATGGCCGGGCTTGGCAGTCGGCGTTTCAATTTCGGCAAGTTCGAACTTTGCGTTCTCGCCGTATTCAACAAGGGTCATTGCTTTCATTGGGCATCTCCGGATGGATGTTTGACGGCTCATACGTAGATTGAACACACAGCAGGATAAATTGACCCAAATCGGAGTTCAGTTTTCCGATTCTGAGAATAATCTGAATGAATCTCCAATATCGATTTTGGTAAGCGACCTCATGTGGTGGTCGTGGTTGCTTGAGGGCTATCGTCTCAAACTGTCTCAAACTGTCTCGGGGTGAGACAGTTAAGCAATTGGCGAGATGTAGGGCTAACGAGTTCCTTGCCGCATTCAGCACTTCTCGCCAGCCTTCCCAACGAAACATGAGCGACATCATGATCGCATGCTTGGGAGGAGCGCATGACACCAACTCGCGAAGAACAGCATTGGATGTATCGCAATATGGTCACGAGCCGCCGGTTCGAAGAAACCATTGCGGGCATCTATTTCGAGGGTAAAACGCCCGTTTTTAATATGGCTAACGGACCAATACCTGGGGAAATGCATCTCAGCGACGGTCAGGAGCCGGTCGCCGTTGGCGTATGTGCGCACCTAAATTCCGATGACGTCGTAACAGCGACGCATCGCCCTCACCATCAAGCGATCGCCAAGGGTGTCGACCTCGACAAAATGGCAGCCGAAATCTTTGGGAAAAAGACGGGCCTGTCCGGTGGACGCGGCGGTCACATGCACATCTTTGATGCCGACGTGAACTTTGCCTGCTCCGGGATCATCGCCCAAGGCATGGGGCCAGCTATAGGCGCGGCTCTTTCCCGGAAGATGCAAAACAAACCCGGAGTTGCGGTCGCGTTTGTTGGCGAAGGCGCAGTCAACCAGGGCGGATGGCATGAAGCCATGAACTTGGCCGCCGTTTGGAATCTGCCCTTTGTCTGCGTGATCGAAGACAATGCATGGGGCATCTCCGTTTCCAAAGAAGCCTCAACAGCAGTAACGAACAATGCAGATCGCGCTGCGGCTTACGGCATCCCCGGAAAACGCATCGAAGGTAATGATCCATTCGCGATCTATGACGCAGCCGGAGAAGCCATATCGCGCGCACGCGCTGGCGAAGGTCCAACCCTTCTGGAAATCGAGACATATCGCCTGGCAGGGCATTTCATGGGAGATGCCGAAGGCTATCGGCCAGAAGGCGAAAAGGACGCGCTTTTCGAAAAGGATCCTATTCCGAAGATGCGGGCCAAAATGCTTGCCGATGACGCAGCCACCGAAGCTGAGCTCGACGCAATCGAAGCCGAAAGCGCGGCACGCGTCGAGGCCGCAATCAAATTCGCCCGGGAAAGCGAAGAGCCAGCACCTGAAGATGCGCTGACAGCAGTCTTTGCCTGAGCTGGAGGGAGGAAAAATGAACAAACCAAACGAAAGAAAGCTGACGATAGCCCGAGCTATGGCCGAGGCGATGCAGCAGGAAATGAAGATTGACCCTTCCGTTTTCGTGATGGGTGAAGATATCGGTGCACTGGGCGGGGTTTACGGCAATACGCGCGGCCTCTTGGACGAGTTTGGCTCCGAACGGGTTCGCGACACTCCAATCTCGGAAACAGCGTTTATTGGTGCCGCAGTTGGTGCAGCCCAGGACGGGATGCGACCGGTCGTAGAATTGATGTTCGTGGACTTCTTCGGCGTTTGCTTTGACGCGATCTACAATCTAATGGCCAAGAACATCTACTTCTCGGGCGGCAACTTCAAAGTACCGATGGTGCTGATGACTTCGACCGGCGGCGGCTACTCGGACGCTGGTCAGCACTCGCAATGTGTCTACGGCACCTTTGCCCATTTACCGGGCATGAAAGTCGTGGCTCCTTCTAACGCTTACGACGCCAAAGGGCTGATGACGGCAGCAATGCGTGACGATAGCCCCGTGGTCTACATGTACCACAAAAGCCTTCAAGGCATGGGGTGGTTAGGTACCGAGGCCGGAGCAACAGTTCATGTTCCCGAGGAAAGTTACACCGTTGAAATCGGCAAGGCCAAAGTGGTTCGCGAAGGTTCAGATGTCACCATTGTTAGCCTTGGAATGGGCGTTCACAACGCATTGAAGGCGGCTGCCAAGCTGGAAGCGCAAGGCGTCAGTGCCGAAGTTGTGGACCTCGTCAGCCTCGTGCCGCTGGACCGAGAATCGATTCGCGCCTCGGTGGCCAAGACCGGCCGACTGATCGTCGTTGACGAAGACTACATGAGTTATGGCGTCTCCGGTGAAATCATCGCGACAGTTACAGAGCATGACATCTCGGTGCTGAAAGCTGCGCCCAAGCGGATCGCGTTCCCGGATGTGCCGATCCCGTTCTCTCGCGTCATGGAGCAACACTGCTTGCCGAACCCGGACAAGATCGTCGCAGCCTGGAACGACATAAAAGCCGCCTGATCCACACACCATTGGAAACCATCAAGCACGGGGCAGCACATTGCGGCCCCGAACAAGGAAGGAGTGCCTAAATGGCAACTGATATCACTATCCCTTCGGATCTATGGGACGAGGACGAGGAAACCGTCATCACAAGCTGGCTGGTTGATGATGGATCTACCGTCGAAGAAGGTGCCCTGATCGCCGAAATTATGACGGCCAAGGTTCAGTATGAAATCCTTGCCCCGGCATCTGGGACCGTAAGCATCAAAGAAGAGGCCGATGCTGTCGTCGCCAAAGGCGCCGTGATCGGATCGATAGAATGAGCGGCGAAGTGAAAACTGTCCCGCTCAAGGGTGTGCGCGGGATGATCGCTGACGCGATGGTGAAAAGCCTGCAGACAGCTGCTCAGCTGACGCATCAGGGCAGCGCCGACGCGACCGCTCTTTTGGCGGAAAAGGCCCGGTTGGCCGAGGCAGGAACCAAGGCTTCGGTTGAGGATCTTTTGATGTCAGCGGTCATCCGCGCTTTGAAAAAGAACCCAGACGCCAATGGCAGAGTAGAGGGAAAAGACGTCAAAGTTTTTAGCGCAATCGATCTGTCGGTTGCGATTGCCTTGCCAGGCAACTTGTTGGTCGCACCAGCGATCTTTGGTGCGGGTGAGATGGATGTTTCTGAACTTAGGGCGGCGCGACAAGACCTTGCCGCTCGGGCAAAGACCAACAAGCTCAGCGTTACAGAAATGACTGGCGGCACGTTCACTGTCAGTAATCTTGGATTGACCAGGGTCGAGCACTTCACACCAATCATCAATGCCCCGCAAATCTGCATTTTGGGTATTGGGCGCCTTACTGACAGGGCGGTTCGAAGCGAAGATGCCGGCATCGAGCTGCGTCCGCATGTGGGCCTGTCATTGACTTTTGACCATCGTGCCCTCGACGGGGGCCCGGCGGGCGACCTTCTGACTTCGATATGTGAAGAAATTGAAGGAATGGGCAAATGACCGGCCTTCTACGGCAGTTTTCCAGCCCGGCCGAGGGTTTGGCTTTTGAAGCCAAGCTTTTTTCCGCACGGGAATCTGCCGTGGGCCTCTGGGCCAGCGAAAACGATGCACTGGTCTGTCCGGCTTCGTATCGTAAATACTACGGTCTCAAGGATGCTTCATCGCATTCGCTGAAGCGCGGTTGGCCGGTCTTTACTCGGCCAACCGGGGGCGGCGCTGTTCCGCAAGGGTCGGGGGTTGTCAATTTGGCAATCGCTTTCACCGCGCCGCGCGGTTTCACGATCAATGATGGCTATAGGCTGATTACTGGCATCATCCGCAACGGGCTGGGTTCCACAGGAGTTAGGCTGGCCACAGGTCCAACGCCCACCAGTTTCTGCGACGGCGACTGGAATCTCTCCATTCAGGGGAAAAAGGTCGTGGGTACGGCGCAGCGCTGGAAGCCGCTTGGTGAAACCAACACCCGGGTTTTGGCGCATGCTCTGATCCTGACCCGAGGCTCAGTTGAACCCGGCGCACGGGCAGTAGACGCCTTCAATGCCGACCTTGGATTAGGCGCGGTCTCTTGTGCCGCTCACACGAGTTTGGAGCGTGCCATCGAAAAGAACATGCGGGCTCCTCGCGCCCTCGTTCAAGAACTGCACGCAGCTTCAGTTTCAGCTCTGCGATCCATTCAATTCGAGGCACAGAACTGTGTCGCGGCATGAGCAAAGACATGAGCCGCAAGAGAAGAGCGGCTTTTGAGAAAAGGGAGGAAAATATGTCTAACGAAACGATCCACGTTCACCTGAAAGTTGGTGTGCCCACAGAAAACGGCAGCAAGTTCGAAGACCTCATGACTGAGCTCGTCGCGAGAACTGAAAACGAACCGGGCACTCTGGTTTACGAATGGTATCGAAGCAACGACGGCAACACTTGGCACATCATAGAAAGATATGCGGACGCTGAGAATGGCGATCTGCATGTGAAAGGGTTTGCCGAAAACTACGCCGGTCGGTTTTTCGAGTTGATCGACGGGTGCGAAGCCATCGTATCGGAAAATGCGACGCCATACATCCGCGGCATTCTGGAGGGTATCGCGCCCCTCTACGTCTCTCAGAAAGGCGGGTTTCACCGCTTCTGATCCGCGAAGGATCACCTCGATGGAACCTCATCCAGACATCGTCATACCGCTTAGCAGGTCCGAAAGAACGGGCTCAAAATCCAATATGGAGGAGAATATGGATTTCGAAACCAACAATCTCAAAACACCAAAGGCGCAAAAAGTTCAGCTAAGTCGCCGCAGCTTTCTGGTTAAATCAATCTTGGCTGGGGTGAGTGCAACAGCGGTTGTAGGGACTGCGGGCAACGCCTTTGCTGCAACGCTGAACGAAGATCAGGCAATCACCTTGCTTCAGATCGTTCAAGATATCTTCCCACACCCGGACTTTCTGCCGCTGAGCATCTATCAAGATGTTTTGACGGGCGTTCTGACTGAGGCTGATACTTCGGAGGAAACGGCGAAACTCCTATCCGACGGTTTGCAGGATCTTAATGCGCGATCTGCCGATCTCCATGGCACTGCCTATGCAGATGTGGATGCTTACGTAAAACGGGAAGCGCTGTTGCGCATCATTCAGGACAGCGATTTTTTCCAGAAACTCCGGTGGGCCACCTGGAGCGGCATCTACATCAATCCCGAAGCTTGGCCGCAATTCGGCTATGAGGGCTCTTCTTGGGAAGAAGGCGGCTACATCGACCGTGGCTACAGCGATGCGACTTGGATTCCGCCCGGCCCGACGCTCGAGGAGCGTTTGAAGGCTGTTGGCAGGTAAGAAAGCAGGAGGAAGCACA
Organism: Ruegeria arenilitoris; assembly: GCF_013032445.1. GTDB lineage: Bacteria > Pseudomonadota > Alphaproteobacteria > Rhodobacterales > Rhodobacteraceae > Ruegeria > Ruegeria arenilitoris_F. The sequence goes on from NZ_WQCA01000013.1 coordinate 26,324, forward strand.
ATGGCTACCCAATTTGAATTGGACGACGACAGCGTGGTCGTCATCGTTGGTTCCGGGGCTGGCGGCGGAACGCTGGCCAATGAACTTGCTCAAAAAGGCATCTCTTCGGTTGTTCTGGAAGCTGGAGGCGTTTTCGAGTTTGACGACATCGAAAACGATGAATGGGGCATGTTCCTCAAGCTGACCGATTTCGACAAGCGATATTCGTCAGGGGGCTGGCACGGGGCTCAGAACCACCCGACCTTGCCGAACTGGCTGGTCAAGGGGCTTGGTGGCTCGACGGTTCATTGGGCGGGTGTTTCGCTGCGCTTCTATGAGCACGAGTTCAAAATGCGCACCGTGAACGGCGCCATACAAAACGCCAATGTAGAAGACTGGCCGATCACATTGGAAGAGCTGGAACCGTACTACGATCGCGCCGAAATCAAGATGGGCGTAACAGGCAAGGCGACCGGCATGCCGCATCTTCCCTGGAACAACGACTTCCGTGTTCTTGCCGAAGGCGCACGCCGTGTTGGTTATACGAAAATCCAATCCGGGCCGATGGCGATTAACTCAGAAGACTATGATGGCCGACCGGCCTGTCAACAAATTGGGTTTTGTATGCAGGGCTGCAAGATCGGCGCGAAATGGTCGACCGACATCACGGAAATTCCGGCCGCCGAGGAAACGGGAAAATGTGAAGTTCGAACCAATTGTATGGTGTTGAAGATCGAGCACGACGACACCGGCAAAGCCACAGGTGTGGTTTATGCTGATAAAGACGGCAATCACCATGTTCAAAAGGCCCGTATCGTCGCTGTCGCTGGCAACTCGATTGAGACCCCACGCCTGCTTTTGAACTCGGCATCGCCAATGTTCCCGGACGGCATGGCAAACTCTTCCGGTCAGGTAGGAAAAAACTACATGGTTCACGTTAATGGTGGCGTCTACAGCGAGATGCCGGAACGTGTACATATCCACCGCGGGACCCAGGTGGCTGGTATCGTTGCCGACGAAGTCCTCAACAATCCCGATCGTGGTTTCACAGGAGGTTATCACCTCGAGAAACTGACTCTTGGCCTTCCGGTTATGTCGCTATTTCTGAAACGCGGGAACGGAGCCTGGGGCAAGGATTTGGCTGAAGCCTTGGAGAAATATGACTATCTGTCCGGCGTGTACATTGTGGGTGAAGATTTGGCACAGGAGCAGAACCGCATCACGCTGCATGACACTGAAAAAGACCAGCATGGTCTTCCGGTGCCAATTGTAAGCCGCACGCCACATAACAACGACGAACGTATGCTGAAACATGCTTATGGAGTGATGGATAAAATCCATGATGCCGTTGGCGCGAAGGTGACACACCATTTGGCCAAATACCCGGCAAGCCACAACATGGGCACGGCCCGGATGCATGAGGACCCTGACAAGGGTGTCGTGAACAAGTGGGGTCAGGCCCACGATGTTCCGAACCTATTTATTTCGGACGGCAGCGTATTCACCTCATCCGGTGCGGCCAACCCCACATTGACCATCGTCGCACTGGTCATCCGCCAGGCAGAGTACATCGCGCAAGAGATGAACGCCCAAAACATCTGACGCCACAAGCGCCTCTCCCCGGTGCGGTCAGGCTTTCGGGCCTGGCTGCATTGGAGGCGCTCGGTCTTGCGCGGAAACGGGGTTCGCTTGCCCCGAAACAGCATCAATCCAAAGGAGGAGAATATGTTCAAGAAACTCAGTAAACTCGCGTGTGCCACAGCACTGGCACTTGGCCTACCCGCAGTCGCACTTGCCGAACTGCCAGGCATGCGCGGAACTCAACACATCGGGATCACCGTGCCCGATGTGGACGAAGCCGTCGAATTCTTGGTCGACATCGTGGGGTGCGAGGCGTTTTTTTCGTTCGGTCCGTTTGGTCCGTTCGAAGATGACTGGATGACAAAAAACCTGAACGTGAACCCGCGCGCGGTCATTGAAGTCATCACAATGGTTCGTTGCGGAAACGGTCCGGCTTTTGAAGTGTTCAAATACACATCGCCGGACCAGAACCCGAACCCGCCAAAGAACAGCGACATCGGTGGGTATCACATCGCTTTCTACGTTGATGATATCAACGAAGCGACCCAGTACCTGCGTGACAACGGTGTACAGGTCTTGGAAAGCCCCCACCCGCTGACGGGGACTCTGCTGGAGGGGATGGACTGGGTCTATTTTCTGACACCTTGGGGCATGCAGATGGAAATCGTCAGCGCGCCCGACGGCATTCTGGACGAAAAGCAAAACAACCGGAATTTCTGGGACCCGCGCTCCTGAAAATAACCCAAAAACGAAAACGGGCTGCGGCATCCCAAGCCGCAACCCTTCTTTAGGAGGCGAACATGGCTTGGTTGAGCTCCCCAAAATATACGCGACACCTGCCTATCCCAATGGGTGTTGTAGTTCTCTTACTGGCGCTCTGCTGGTGGCCGCATCGAGGATACGCTCACTTCAGCTATTCCGACCCGCGGATCATCCACATTGTTGACGACGGCGGAGACCAAGCACGCGTTCTCATTCGGATGCCCGCTCCGTTGGCTCTGCTTCCGGACGATTGGCAAGGACAGAACGAAACTCGCTTACCTCCGTTTGGCATCAACAACGGCCCTGACATTTTTCTGGACGCGCATGCGATCGAAAACAACACGTCTGAGCTTTTGGACATATTGAACCGGTCGGCGTCCATTTGGATTGATGGGCATAGATCAGATACGAAAGTTGAGCAATTTCGGTTCTGGGCCGATACTGAGAGGCCCTCATTTGGAACTGTCAAATCTGCGACGGCAGCGTTTCAAGAGGCCGCCCAAACAGATCTGGCAGCATTATCATATTTCAACCTCACAGTAGATGTCGCGCTCTCGGTCCCATCCGGATCTCTTAATCAGGATCTGCGCGTTACTTCAGATCTTGGTAAGAACTTTCAGGTGATGGACAGGTTTGGAACTGTCGTGAAGCTGCATCGCAGCGACACAGTCGAGACACAAGCGATGATTGGAGTGCTGGATGTCTCGTATCCGGCGACTTCAAACAAATGGATCGTTATGCGCGATGCGGCACTAATCGGCGCAGAACACATTTACTTTGGGCTTGATCACCTGGCCATAATTGTCCTTATCGCCATTGCCGCACAAAGCTGGCGCCAAGCTCTGGGGATGGCTTCGGCCTTCACCATCGGACATATGATCACGCTTGCTGCCGGCCTCTACGGCATCGCGCCCGCAACGATCTGGTTCATACCGTTGGTGGAATTTAGCATTGCACTCTCGATCGTTGTCGCTGGCGCATTTATTTGCTTTCAGATCAGGCATCCGCTGAATTGGTTGGCGTTGTTCGTCATTGGACTGGTCCATGGCTACGGGTTTGCCGCCTCTGCGTCTCAGGCGATGTTTGCAGGTCAGTTTGATTTTCTCGACCTGTTAGCATTCGCCTTTGGGTTGGAAGCTTGCCAATTCGCGATCTACGCCATGATCTTGCCGATCATCCTTCTGGCAGATCGCCAATTCCCATTGGTGCACGATACGTGGCGCAGAGGTGTGGCTCTGCTCATCGCGGTGTTTGCCGCGTCGGCTACATTCACCCGCTTTACCGAATCTACAGGTGCTTTTGGCCTAGTTTAGGCCGTTCATCACGGAGATCCAAAATGACTGAATCAAAATTCGATATGATCGTGATCGGAGCAGGCCCGGGCGGTTATGTTGCTGCAATCCGTGCAGCCCAACTGGGGTTGGATGTCGTTTGTATCGAGCGTGAACACCTCGGTGGTATTTGCCTGAACTGGGGCTGCATTCCCACAAAAGCACTGCTCCGCTCAAGCGAAGTGCTACACTTGGCGCAAAATGCAAAAGACTTTGGCCTGAAGATTGAAGACCCGGAACACGATCTCGAAGCAATTGTCGCGCGGTCGCGGAGGGTCGCCAAACAGCTTTCAAACGGCGTCGGCTATTTGTTCAAGAAGAACAAGGTGTCGTCCATTATGGGGGAAGCGCGCTTGACCGGAAATGGCGAAGTTATTGTGAAATCCAAAGAAGGAGAGCAGACACTGCGATCGGACAATATCGTTCTGGCAACCGGTGCACGCGCCAGAGAACTTCCTGGGCTTGAAGCGGATGGGAACCGCGTCTGGTCCTATAAACATGCTCTGCAACCCCCTCACGAACCAAACAAGCTGCTGGTCATCGGTTCCGGTGCGATCGGCATTGAATTTGCAAGTTTTTACAACGCTATCGGAGCAGAAACGACCGTAGTGGAAGTAATGGATCGTATTTTGCCTGTCGAAGACGCCGAGATATCGACCTATGCCAAGAAAAGCTTCAGCAAACAGGGCATGAAGTTTTTCGAGGGCTCGAAAGTTACGCAGCTTGAACGCCACAGCGACCGAGTTGTCGCTCATATCGAAAAAGACGGCGAGGTAACGGTTCAGGAATTTGACACTGTGATTTCAGCTGTTGGCATCACCGGCAACGTTGAGAACCTTGGCCTCGAAGAGATGGGTGTTGAGATCGACCGAAATCATGTCGTCACAGACGAGTATTGCCGTACCAACATACCCGGCCTCTATGCGATCGGAGATGTCGCGGGGGCTCCTTGGCTTGCTCACAAGGCAAGTCACGAGGGCGTCATGGTCGCGGAACTCATCGCCGGGCTTGAGGGCCACCCCATCAAGCCGGAGAGTATTGCAGGTTGCACGTATTGCCACCCTCAGATCGCGAGCGTTGGTATGACCGAAGCGCAAGCTATTGAAGCCGGATTTGAAATAAAAGTCGGGCGGTTTCCTTACCAGGGCAATGGCAAAGCCATTGCCCTGGGCGACGCGCAGGGGATGATCAAAACCGTCTTTGATGCCAAAACCGAGCGACTGCTTGGCGCGCATATGGTCGGGGCCGAAGTGACCGAACTGATTCAAGGATACGTCGTCGGGCAAAAGCTCAATGCAACAGGTCCAGACTTGATGGAAACTGTATTTCCGCACCCTACGCTTAGCGAAATGATGCATGAAAGCGCTCTCGACGCTTTCGGTAGAGTCATCCACAAATAGTTCGCTCAACCGCTTGTCGGCAACATTACTTGTTACCGACCTTGCTCATGCTAACGGGGTCGCGCGATGCCATATTGTTTCATCTTTCGATGAATGGTTGCGCGGCCCATTCCTATGTTGCGCGCTGCTCTCGAGACGTTCCATCGGGCACCGATCAGCGCATCCTGAATGAGTGTCTGCTCATCATAGGTCGAATTTGACCGGTCGGAATAACTCTGTCTTGTCTCTAAGGCCTTGTGTGTTTCTGACACAGATATGGTGCGTTCCGGCAGGTCCAGCCGGGAGATACGACGACCGTCCCCTTCCATAAGCGCTTGCTGCAGGGCGTTTTTTAGCTCTCGGACATTGCCTGGCCAATCAGAACAGGAGATCAAACTTTTTGCTTCTTCTGTTATTTGAACTGCCTCTCCTGCCAACTGCCGAGCGATCTCGCCAGCCAAGGTTTCGATGCGTTCACGGTGTCGAAGAGGAGGAAGTTGAACAATCGTATTTGCCAGCAGGAAATAGAGATCATCACGGAACAACCCGTCCTGGACGGCAACGCGAAGCGGTTGACGGCACGTTGCTATTATTCTGGGTGTCGGTTCCGAATTCTGCTCTTCGAGTAGCAACCCGTCTGTCTCAATTTCACCCATCAGCATCCTGAGTCGAGCCTGCGCCAACTCTGGCAGTTCGTCTACGTTCTCAAAAACCAGAACAATATGTTCCTGGTCTGCTACTCCAAAGGAACCCGCAATACGCGCTTGCTCAAGCAAGGTCTGAAAGTAAAGTTTGTCCTGTTCAGATTCCCCCAGGGACGCGCAATCCACGGTCGTTACACGTGTCGTGTCGAACTTGTTAGCTTCAAGGATCGCCGCAATGAGGGCAGTCTTGCCGGTACCGGACTCACCTTCGATTAAGAACGGTAATCCCTTTCTGAAGTGTGCTTGGGCCCTCGTACAGAGCGCGGACATCCGATCGCTTCCAATCGAAAGCTGGCGTAACGAAGCGGCCAATCGGATACGTTTTGGTCTTTGCGAAGCTGTAGTCTTTGGGTTTTTCCATGACACTGGAGAAGTGCGCTTATCTCTCTTAGTCAGCGCCGAGAAATTTAGAACTGGCCCATTCATGGACCGAACACTCATAACTCTTTCGGGGACGGTTTCCATAGCCTTTGAATCAGTACCGAACACCAATTCAAAGGCCTTCCCTCTTAGTGCCGCGGGAGTCTTTTCACCTACGAGGCGGTGTGTCCCCGCGGTAGCGCCCAAGATGATCCCGGCTTCGTTCAACGCCACAAGTTCATCCCGCTTCAGCAAGTCGCGCCCATCAGCTGAGGAAACAGATATGATTAAACTATCAGCAAACTGTTTTTCGAATAGTACGCGCTGGATTCTGTCTGCTGCGGTGCCCAAAAGCTGAGACGCAAATAGGTAATCTGACGAGTTATTGCGATCCAGCATAGCCAAGCTGATTGCACCGAGTGTGTGATTTTCGGCGTCAAAAATAGGGGCAGCTGTGCAGGCGAATGGACGCAACGAAGAAAAGTAGTGGTTTCCTCCGCTAATAGTGAAGGCATCTCTCTCAGATAACGCCATGCTAACACCATTAGTTCCTGCAATGCGCTCATCCCAACAGGAACCGACGGCGATGCCGTTTTCTTCAAAAACGGATCGGCCTTGGTCGGCGCCTTCCAGACGAACCGAAACTCCATCGGTATCTGTGACAACAAGGCAATGACCGGCATTGGCGGCTATTTGAGCGAGTTGGCTTATTATACCTTGGCGACCGCCGGAACGTTCTACCAATTCCTCTAACCGAGGAGCCACTTCAGATGATTGTAGGCGAAGGATGGGGCGAGCGGCATCCCGAACAAGCTTGTATTTTAGCTCACAGCGCTCCCAAGATTCACTGATGGCACTTCCAAATTGTAAGGAATTATTGGTTTCCACCATGTGTCCTCCCCGTGCCACGAGCTTACAACATTGAGAGCTACTTCGACAAAAAAAACGTCGATGCTCCCGCGGTTTTCCCGCCTGTCCGAGATTTTACCGCAAGTTGGCTGTGGCCTCTTGGATAGCTTTCATCACAGATATTCTATGGTCTTCATCCATTGCTGCTGCATGGGGTCTGGCCAACTGTCCCGAGTCGTTGTCGAAGTACTTGCCGGAAGCCTCGGCAAACTCGGGGTCCAGTGCGGCACGGCATAGGATGTCCGCGCCTATGCTCATATCATTTCCTGCGACGCCAAACCCCTCTTTCACCATCTTGGAGGCAAGCAGTGAGCCGGGATTCACTGCAATGACAGACGGGCCATTTGGCAGCACTCTTGCTAATTCCTGAGACCAAATGGTGATCGCCAGTTTGCTTTGGGCATAGGCCCCAAAATCGTCCAGCGAACCATGACCGACCATAGCCTTTGCATCGACTGGAGCTTGTGCGGCAGACGAAAGGTTAACAATACGGCCATCTTGCGGGATGATCGACAGCAGCCGTTGCGTCAGCACCCACGGCGCGAACGTATTGACCACAAAGCGAACGTCGAAGCCATCCGGTGTTCGTGTGATAGGAGTCCTGTAGACGCCAGCATTGTTGATCAGGATATCGATGCGGTCATGTCGCTCAAGAATCTCCGTCGACATCGCTTCTACATCATTCAGCTTTGAAAAGTCGGCGACATAGCTTTCTGTATGGCCGCCAACTTCTGTTGCAGCCACCTCAAGTTTTGCTTGGTTTCGACCATGCAACAGAATTCTATGCCCTTGGGCCGAGAGGGTTTTGGCAGTCAAGAGACCGAGGCCGTCGGTCGATCCGGTGATAAGAACTGTCTTAGACATGGTTCATTCCTTTGTTCGTAAGCCGGGCTTCGGATGGTTGAGGATGGACTGCCCTTTGAAGTTAGCATTCATCCGGCCTCAAATAACCGAACAATCCCGAAGCTCGCTTTAGCTATGTGCCTGGCTTTTCCGTAGCTTATCAGAAGCGAATAACAGTTCGGCTCTCGAGGCTCTTTCGAATTGAATGGATGCTTGGATCCTCGACCAAATCGACTGCACTGTGACCCACTGAAGGCAGCCCTTGGTTGTCGTAGATATTGAACAGGACAATCTCATCCGAGGTCATTCGTGATTGATAAACCCATTCATGTGCGTCGCTCGCCGCCAGCCCCATGATGTGACCGCGCCGATCAGGGTAAATCAGATCGATCAGAATCCAGTCTTCATTCGTGACGCTGGATGGGCGAACAAAACCAAGCGGCGCGCTATTGATCGGGCTTTCTACCGGGCGCCAGATATTGACGAAGGCGTAGTGCCCTTTGCTCCATTCTGCGGCTTTGTCTGGCCCCAGAATGTCCACAAGCCGCTTCTCCGCCCCTTCGGTGCTGTAGTCGCTATGCACATTCCGGGCAGGTTTACGGTCGGAGGCAGGGTCATCGACTCTCAATGTGTGGTCGAAGACAACGACCTCTTTGGCACCCAGATGCTGGGCAAGCAGCTCGTTCAGTTCATGGTCATAAACCCGTTGCCAATCGTTTCCATTGTCAAATGAGGTGACTTTGCTGGGTGATGTGACAAACGAGACACCGTCCATTGCAAAAGAAATTGCATCCTCCGAACCCCGAAGATCTCGGAGTGGAATTTCCGTTGCAACAAGCTCTGGTGAAATCAGATTTCCTGCGACACCTCCGGCATCGATTTGAAACGCCTGCCTCGACGCACTGTGGACGTGATAATTGACGATTGCAGTACCCGGCATGGCGTTCTCCTTTTTTACAACAATTTCGATCCGCGACCTGGCAGGCGATTTGCGTTCGCGTCGCGACCCTGTTGAGGCTTGCCTTGAAGATACGCATTGAAGAAGGAATAAAAATGAGACATTCAAAGATAGATAATTCGGATTTAGGATATAATGCGATGGATACAGAAAGCCTTCGCCTGTTTGTTCTTGCAGCTGAAAAGCTCAATATTAGCGCAGCAGGGCGCGAACTCGGTTTTGCACCGGCTGTAGCAAGCGCCCGGCTTGCCAAGCTCGAACACACATTGGGTGCCGACTTGCTGCACCGCTCGACCCGTAAAGTTGCTTTATCGTTGGAAGGCGCTGAATTTCTGCCCTACGCCCGCGAAATCCTGGCGCAAGAGAGTGCTGGACGCGCCGCACTGGGTCAGGGAAAAACTCAGCCCACAGGAACACTGCGCTTTACCGCGCCCAGCACTTTTGCCCAGCTATACATCGCGCCTATCCTGCCGGAATTCGTCGCGCAATACCCCGGGATTAACCTCGACCTTCGTCTGTCCGACAGCCAATTCAACCTGATTGAGGGTAGCTACGATTTGGCCATTCGGAACTCAGCGCTCGAAGATACCAGTCTCAAAGGCCGCAAGCTCGCTGACGACAATCGCGTACTTTGTGCATCCCCTCGATATTTGGCCGAGCGTGGGGAACCGGCATTGCCATCCGATCTGGTGGATCACGATTTGATCGCATTCAGAGATCAGGAGCCGCGTCCTCTCACCAGTACTGATGGCTCATCCGGGGAATTTGATCCCCGCGCGGCCCGCTGTCAGCTAACTTTTGACGATGGGCTCAGCCAAAAACTCGCCACTATGGCTGGAGCAGGTATTTCTATGAATTCGCTCTGGAGCGTCCACCATGAACTGGCGGAAGGCAGTCTTGTTCAAGTCTTGCCAAACTATCGAGTGACTGACGCATCTGTATTGTGGCTTGTTTATCCGAAAGCAAACGTCTTGTCCGCTAAGGTTCGGGTTCTCATTGATTTCTTGTTGGACCGGATCGGAAAGCAGCCAAGTTGGGAAATGTCCTGAGTTTTGGATTAGTATCTTGTCTGACCTGGAAGTTGAACTCGGGTTGCCGATCGGCGAAATCGCCACCATTGCCCTGATCTAAACTCAGGGAGATTGATTAATGCCCGCGGCATATCCTGCTCCTATCCTTGGTGGCCGCATGATCGATGCTCCTCTGCTTAGAAGAGCGCGGAACACTCTTCGTCTCGCCGGTAGGAGCTTCTGAAGTCGGTTGTGTTCGCGTTTTGGCGGTGCGAACAACGTTCAATTTGGGGTAACTCAATGTCCGCTTCGGGGAAGCTGCATAGTGGCGATGAAGGTTATGATGAATGGCAGGTTTGGGCCGACAGCCGTCAATCGCTCGGATACAGTGTTTGTCAGTATTGTTCCCGATGCAGTCGACTATTCACTCAAATGCTTAGGCCTTCTATTTTAATGGTAGCATTGAACAAATGCGGGCGCGCACCTTTGGACTTGCTCGCAAAATGGAGGTGGGAAAATGTTGGCTGATCGATACGGACTTACTCTGACAACCAACGATCCTAAAGCGCGGGACGCCTATGTCACGGGGCTTGATCACATTCTTGCAGCCACTTTTGGCGCGAGCGACGCCTTTTCCGCTGCCATTGAGGCCGATCCCTGTTTTGCTCTTGGTTACGTTGGGCTTGCTCGGGCTCGAATGTATGAAAACGATATGCCGGGCGCTCAAGAGGCGATGGCGTCGGCCCACGCCTGCGCGTCCGGACTCACCGAACGCGAGGAAGGGCATCTCGCGGCCCTGGATCTCTTGCTTCAGGGACGTGTTTCCGAGGCGCGAAGCGCAGTTCAGGAACACGCTGCACGTCACCCGGGTGATGTTCTTGTCGCACAAATCTGTACCAACATTTTCGGTTTGATCGGGACATCTGGCGAACCCGGTCGGGAAAGCGCGCAACTTGCCTACACGACCAACCTCTATGATGCCTTGGGCGAGGATTGGTGGATCATGAGCGTGCATGGTCAGGCGCTGTGCGAGGTTGGACGACTTGATGAGGCCATGTCCATGATGGACAGATCGCTCTCCTTGAACAATGCCAACGCAAACGCGTCACACTTCAAAGCACACACGCTGTACGAACAGGGTTCTGGGGAAGCTGGTCGCATCTACCTTGCCGACTGGATCGCGGACTATGATGCGCGCTCTGTGTTGCACGGCCACCTAAGTTGGCATCGCGCTCTGTGGGCCTTGGAGCAGGAGGATGAAGCGGAGCTGTGGGCGATTTACGAAGGCGCTATCGCACCCGCCGTGTCCTATTCATTGCCAATAAATGTTCTAACCGATGCTGCTGCACTTCTGTACCGCTCCGAGATTGCGGGTCACAAGGTGGCGCCCGCGCTTTGGCGTGACCTCAGCGACTACGCATCGCGGTTTTTTCCGAACCCGGGCATGAGTTTTGCGGACATTCACAGCGCGCTGGCCCATTCTATGGCTGGAGACGGAGAACGCCTCGCGGTCCTGACTGAAACACAATCGGGTTTTGCGGCAGACCTCGTACGTCCAGTGGCAAGAGCTTGGGGTGCGATCGCACGGCAGGATTGGACGGTTGCATTGCAACAGCTCACACCGGTCATGGCGGATCACGCGCGCCTGGGCGGCAGCCGTGCGCAACGCGACCTATTGGAACTGACATATCTGAACCTGCTGTTGAAATCGGGACATATCCAAGAAGCCTATCGAACGATTACAGCGCGGCGCCCGATCTTCAGCCAGGCAGCGCCCGTTGCTGGCTTTGTTTGAATTCGCAGAGCTTCAGTTGATTAGCTCTTCTAACAAGGCCCCCTTGAGCTGAGCTGCGAACGACTACTTAGTTCCCGCGATCTGTGAATTTGCCCACCGAGCAAATTTCGGTATTGCAACGAATGGCAGCTTTGTGGGCTGCGGGCGCAGAAGTTTCGCGTGTCGCCGCGTGACCGGAATGGGCCGCCTGCGAAAGCGACCCAACTGCACTAGATTTCAATGGCTTCGGCGATCGCTAGAGCGTCTTCAAGTTCGACGCCCAGATATCTAACTGTGCTGTCCATCTTGGTATGTCCAAGTAGCAACTGTACCGCGCGCAGGTTGCCAGTCTTCTTGTAGATCTGGGTTACTTTGGTACGCCGCATTGAATGCGTTCCGTATGCGCTTACCTCAAGGCCGATGGATGTGACCCACTCACGGACGATCCGTGCATACTGGCGAGTTGAAATGTGCAAGCGCTCATGGAAGCGGCCAGGCCAAAGATACTCCGAGCCAACCATAAGTTCATCCTCCATCCACTTCTCGACTGAAGCTCGCGTGCCCTCGGAAATCTCGAAGCGGACTGGTTTCTGAGTTTTGCTTTGCAGGACGGAGGCACGCTCTTTGATCTGTCCCGATGCCATCACGTCGACGACCTTCATCTTCACAAGATCACAGCCGCGAAGTTTGCTGTCGATTGCCATATTGAACAGCGCGAGGTCGCGATGGTTCTCGGCCAGTTCAAGTCGAACTCGGATCGCCCAGACGTGCTTTGGCTTCAGCGGTCTTTTCTGGCCAACGATACGTCCTTTGTTCCAAGCTGGGCGAAGCGCGCGAATGGCTGGTAAATTTGGTGTTTCCATGACTGATCCTCCGATCCGCCATGCCCTCCCAAAGCGACAACCCGACGTTGACGAGGCACCATATCAGAGGATTTCTGCGCTGCCTCCGAGGTCTGCAGAGAGCCCACTTCTACCGATGCTGCGCGTTGCTCGAACGTCAGCTTTGCGTTGAGCATTCTAGGTGCGTTGTCAGGCTCATAGATTAAATCCAGAAACTGGTTCTAATGGTTCTGACCCACTGGAGTCCCAGTACTAGCTGCCATTTCGAAAGCGTTGCAGTGTCTGCGGATAATTCGATGGAAAACTCCAGACAGCTTCGCCCGGAGCACGCACAAGCCCGCGCGCTTGAGGATCTCGGTCTGTAAGCAGAGAAATGAACAGGTCACTGCTGGCCCAGGGCGAAGACCGAAAGTACCAATGCCCGTTTCCTGTATCGGCTGCTTCGGCCTCGGTCACATCGATGATATGTAGGGTTTTCATCTCAGACAGTCGGCGCTGGAACAGAGACCCATTTATTGCTTCATCGGAAACTTGACCCAGACGGTCGCGGCCGAAGACCAACCGTGACATCGCCAGCGCTGAATCGGTCTGCGATTGATAGAGTGTCACACCTATAACGGCATCCAGAAGGCCGTCTTCAATTGATTGCAAGAAATAGCTTCGATCAAGATCGCTGCTGATCAGGATCAACTGCCCCAGCCGCGGCTTTGGCCCAGGCCGCAAAGCAATCTGATAGGCGGCTTCAAATGCGAGCCTTGAGCCTGCGCTGTATCCTATAAGGTGAATGCGCCGGGCGTTGGTGTTTGCCGACAAGTATTCGACAAGAGACCGCAAATTGCGGCGCGTCGCCAATGCAGATTCCTGATCCCGAAAATACGCCAAGCGATTGGGTGTAGCGGGCCAGTTGTAGCTGATGAAGGCGCCCTGATAGCCCAGAAAGTGTTGCAACTCTTTGGAGACAAGGGTCGAGTAATCAAAATCGACATTGTAGCCATGGACATAGATGAAAATGTCTTTGTTGCGAGAGGCTGCAAGGTGATCGTCAATCCATTGGGCAAACCGAAGTCCGGCTGCCTTCATCTCCTTTTGCGAAGGTGGATCGTTCATGTAGCGCGTGACACTGAACGGCATGACACCAATCTCTTGTACGTCAGACAAGCTGAGCGTGTAGTCCTTAGCGCGGTCGCGCGTCATGGTAACGTGGCGAAGCTTTTTCAACGTCGCCAATGGGGGGTTGCTTTGCACTTCGGCAATGCCGGTACGCAGAATGTGACCGCGCTCATTGTTGTAATAGGCTTGTGGGTCGCCGGGAACCGCGGGCAGCCGATCTGTAGCGTAGAATAGCTGCGAACGCTGCACGAAATTGTCTTCCGTGATGTCCTTGTAAGGGTCAAAAGCAGCCTCGGCATAGACCGTTGGGGAGGGCATCAGTTCAATTTCGTCATAGATGTTTGGCCCGCAGGCAGCGAGGACACAGAACGAACACACGGTTGCCGCAGGCAAAGCTCTGGCAATCAGTCGCCTCGTCGTTCCTTTTCTGAATTGCCTTTGTCCGACTGTTCGCATCCGGCTGCAATTGTCGGTCCCAAGCATGTCGGCACCGCTGCTCGCGCCTTGGCGCAACTTCGATACTACAGACCTGTTTGTGTTCGGCATGGCCGCCTTTCGCATAATGCCCTTACTCAGAAGCTGTAGGTCACACCCAACACGGGTCCGAATTGTGAGAGCTTGAACCTGCTGTCAACTTCACCTTTGTCGACCATGATGTAGCGATAACCTGCGCGCAAATTCCACTTTGGAGCGATCGCATAACCTACCGTTGCCAAAAACTGTGCGGTTTCGCGATCTGAGCGAAATCCACCATAGTCGGCCAAGGCAACGGCCGACCATCGGTCATTGATCTGATACCGGATACGGGCCGCAATCAGAGGGTCTATCCAATCGTCGCTGGCACTGGAACTTGGTGCCGGGGTGGGGCCGCCGACCAGAGTGATCGTGCTGCTCGTCTCAAACCAGCGAAACCCGCCACCGAGATCGACGGCCAGGTTTTGGTCTTGATAGGCCGTGTAAGCGGCATATCCACTTAAAAACTGCGTCTTCAGACTGGTTTCAGCGCCACTGAACACCGGGCCGGGAGTGTCATTGTCAAAGGACAGGTCTGTGCGCATGTAGTCCGCGATCAGCGACCACCGGCCACTTCGCGCTTCAAGTGTACCCATGAATGCCAGATCAAGGTTTTCAACCGCTTCACTGAAGCTGAGTTCCGACTCCAGCGATCCAATGGTTGTCTTGGTGTCCGCCGCGTAGATGTAGAAGCTGCCGGAAAAACTCCAGTCGGAGTCCTGTGCCACTGCTGTTGATCCGCCGGGCAGCATCGTCGCCGCAACCAGAAAACTGCTTGCGATACACCGTATTTTTAAGCACGCCATGGCCCGCTCCCCCCTTTGCCTATCCCGAGTTCGAGGCGCGGCAAAAGATGGGCCGCGCCGTTGTCCTGTTACGTTTCACAATCGCATTCGACCGGGTCGAGTATCGGAACAGATGCCTTAACGCTATTCATTTCACGGGCGCGAAACTCTGACGGTGTTTGACCCGTCCATTTCTTGAAGGCCCGTGTCATGGCCGTCGCGTCAGAGTATCCCAAATGATCAGCGATTTCGCCCACCGACAATTCAGACTTGGAAAGCAGATGTTTCGCCTGGTCACATTTGGCTTCGATGACGATGCGCGACAGTGATGTCCCATAGGCAGCAAGCCGTCGGTTGAGAACCGCGCCTCGAAAACCGCATGCCTTGGCGAGCGCCGTAGCCGACAAGTCCGTGCGCCCGACCCTTGAGTTGGCAACGCTTTGGATCGAACTCAACAAGTCTGTAGGTACAGGGTTTTTTTCGTCCTGAGTGGTCAACACGTACTCGGTCGCGGTTCGGTTAACCAGTTCAAACAAAAGCCAGGCACTTGGGAAGCGGATGGAATACCCGTCTGAGCCCGCACCTACCGCCCGGATACCGTAGAAGTAAGACGGGAGCAGATCAGGACGGTTCACACGCACAAGAACCTTATTTGCTTCCCAACGCTGACCTGCGGTTTCATGCAGCAACGTAGCCCATCGGCTGATCTGAAACGCATCCATATAGGCGGGCGAACAGCATGGCGTGAACCTGCGTTTGGCGGACAGCACGGCGAACTCTCCAGAGACATCGAGTGTCATGGTGACCGCGTTTGTGTTGTTTCCCGCATGAACGCAAAACCTGGCAATGAAATCGGCCAGCGACTTTGCTACGCGAAAGGCCTGTCCGAATGGGGATGCAACGGTCGGATCTGAAGTTTGACCAACAAGTGCTGGAAAGTCTGGGGATGTCTTTTGTGCGACGGCTTCAAACACGGCATAGACAGTGTCGTGCGGAATGAAACAACTCGGAGCGTTCAATTCCGAGAAGGATAGATCGAATTCCGCTAGGAGACTTTCTACAGATTGACCGGATTCTTGAAACGCAAGCAAAAGCGGCACGATAACCCGCCCGCGTGTAAGCGGCGGTGTTCTGTGTTGAGCATGTGCGTCATGCCCTGTCATCATAGCTCCTTAAGACCCCGCAATTGAAAGGTCGGGCACGTCAAGCATAGACCAGCGCGGCTCTGTGTCCCTGACCTGCGTCAAAGCGGAAGTCACTTTTTGAGGTAAAAAAGTCAGGTGCCCGCTGGTAGGGGCTCAATCGAATTGAACCACGCTACCCGCAGAGAGTGCGCTCTAAGAGATTGACATCACCACACGAATAATAGGACCGCCGTCGGGTCAATATGCAAAGAGAGTTTCTAGTTGTTGGCCGAAACGCTATCGCTACCTGTCATTTTTAACCAGTTTTCGGAAGCGGTCGCTCCAATCTGTCAGGGCATACATTCGAACTTTGTGGTTTGTTGGAGAGAGATGGCCAAGGCTCCAATTGTAGCATTTTAAAAAACAACAAAATGAGAGGCGTGAGAATGCGCTTTTGATCAGGTGCCGGGACCATCAAGCAATGCATTTCTGTAATTGGCTAGTGGAGCGGGCAAACTATGAATCTCACGCACAAACGCTGGAAACTTGCTGCTTTAGCTGTCCTGATTGGAAGCACAGCGACCGCTCAGAGCTTTGATACCACGGTCGATGCACTTGCTGAGACATATGAAGTGCCCATTACCATAAACAACTTTGTTCGGGCTGCTACAGACAATGAACTGAAGACGTACAATGGCCTGGCCGGAGGCGTAAATCAGTTCTTTCACTTCAAAGAACCCACCCCCATCGACAATCAGCCCACCATTCGGATGAATCGCGACACACTCTACAGCGTTGCGGTTATTGATATCAGCCAAGGCGCAACCTTGACTCTGCCCGATGTGGGCGACCGATACATGACGACGATGGTGGTCAATCAGGATCATTTCATCAATGAAGTGTTCGACGGTGGCGGTGTGTTCCAGCTTGACATGGGTACATTCCATACCCCCTACGTACTTGTTTTCATGAGAATACTGGTGGATGCCGAGAACCCCAAGGATGTTGCGGCGGTCAATGCAATTCAGGACGGGTTCACCATTGATGCTGCCTCCGCAACGCCCTTCGAAATGCCCAATTACGACGCGGAGAGCTTTGAGGCGCTGCGCCAAGCCGCAATTGAGCTGGGCAGGTTCGCCACAGACAGCGTCCGGACTTTTGGTAAGGCAGATCATGTAGACCCATTACGCCATTTCCTTGGCACAGCAGTCGGCTTTGGTGGGCTGCCAGAAGACGAGGCCTTTTATCTTAATATCGAGCCCGGCCTGCCGCTTGGGGAATACAAAATCCAGGTCCCGGCGGATGTGCCAGTGAACGCATTCTGGTCCGTGAGCCTTTATAATGCAGACGGGTTTTTTGAACTCAATTCCCTCGACACGTATGTGGTCAACTCGGTCTCAGGCACCAAGAATGACGATGGCAGTGTGACCGTGCACTTCGGCGGTTGCAACGACGGACGTGTGAACTGTCTCCCGATCATGGATGGCTGGAACTATGCCGTGCGCCTTTATCAGCCGGGCCCAGAGGTCATCGACGGAAGCTGGGTCTTCCCCTCCGTAGAACCCGCAAACTGAACAACAGGATGCTTACGATGAAAAAGCTTCTTCTGACAGTCGCGCTTACACTCCCGACAGGCGTTTGGGCCGAAGACATGGTCGATGTGACCGTCGACACCCTTGTGCGCGCCGAGACAGATCACATGTTTCGGACCAACATGGCCAATCTCGGCCTCGCTGTTGGCGAATTGGGGCATATGCGCGAAGCCACCACACCGGATAACCAGCCCGTCATCCGCATGAACCAGGACACGCTCTACTCCGGCATTCTGCTGGATTTGAGCGAACCCGTCGAAGTGACACTGCCTAAAGCGGATGGCCGCTATATCTCGATGCATGTCATCAATCAGGACCACTTCATGTATGCCGAGGCAGAGCCCGGCACGTATCAAATCACACAGGAAGACCTTGGTACGCGCTTTGGTTTCATCGCGTTTCGCACATTCGTCGATGTGACTGACCCGGATGATATTGCCGCCGCGCAAGCGGCACAGGATGGAATTGTCGTCAGCGGCGGTGGAACGGGCCCGTTTGACGCGCCCAACTGGAACACCGAACAACTTGCCACTGCGCGTCAGGCGATAAACGATTTATCCTTGCTGGGCACCGATTCAGCCCGCGCCTTTGGCAGAACAAAGGACGAGATTGATCCGGTTCAGTTTCTGGTCGGTGCGTTCTCGGGTTGGGGCGGTCTTCCGCCTGAGGCCGCGATCTATCTGTTGGACGCGGTCGATCAGAATGACGGCGAAACACCGCATGCGGTAACCGTCAAGGATGTGCCGGTTCGGGCGTTCTGGTCGGTGACTGTCTATAACGGTGACGGCTTTCTGCAAGCCAATGATCTGGGCGTAAACAGCTACAACGGTTACACAGCCGAAGCAGCAGAAGACGGCTCGGTCACGTTGCATTTCGGTGGGTGCGACGATGGCCGCGTGAACTGTCTGCCGATCACTTCGGGCTGGAACTATGCGATCCGCCTTTATGAGCCGGAGGATGCAATCCTGAACGGCAATTGGACCTTCCCGAAGTTGGAGCCGATCAACTAGGCCACTCGCCCAACCTGCATTTCAAAAGGAGTACACGGCTATGCGTCGATCCCATACTCTTATGGGGCTGCTTTTTGCAGCCAGTGCCGGAACCACAACCGTTGCAGACGAGGCATCCGATCTGGCCCAGGAACTGGCCAACCCGCTTGCGGCAATCGTCTCGGTTCCGTTTCAATTGAACCATGATGAAAATCTGGGCGTCTCTGATCAGGGCTCGCGCACCACGCTGAACTTTCAACCAGTCGTGCCCTTTCAACTGAACGATGACCTTAACCTGATCACCCGAACTATCATTCCTTACATCTGGCAGGAAGACGTTGTGCCGGGCACACGCCAGGAGGGGTTCGGAGATATCCTTTTCTCTGCGTGGTTCTCGCCAATCGGAACCGGGGACATAACGTGGGGCGTGGGTCCCGTTGTGCGCTTTCCAACCTTTAGCAACGTATCGAGTGATACATGGGCTGCTGGGATCACCGGCATTGCACTGCGACAGACCGGTCCGTGGACCTATGGTGCGCTGGCCAATCATCTGTGGGATCTAGAAAGCAACCCCGACACCCCCACGAATGTGAGTTTTGTCCAGCCCTTTCTTGCTTATTCCACCGAAGGCGCGTGGACCTATTCGCTGCAAAGCGAAAGCGCCTATGACTGGGAAACTGATGCCTGGGCTGTGCCTATAAACGCTTCGGTCTCCAAGCTGGTCCAATGGGGGGCGCTGCCGGTCAATCTGCAAGCGGGGGCGGGCTATTGGCTCGAAGCGCCCGAAGTGGGTGCCGAAGGCGTTCGCTTGCGTTTGCAGGCTCAGGTCGTCTTGCCCAGAGGGCGCTGACGTTTGGCTGAAGAACTTTTTATGAAACGTCGAAAATAGGGAGGTCTTGATGGCCGATCAGATGCAACGCAATGCGCAAGCGCATGTCGAGCTTGACCCTGACCATTAGGATCTGATTGTCAGAAGCTGCAATCGGCTCATTCGACACGCCGTTCGGGTGATGTCTTTGTTCATGGTCGTTGTGATCGGATTTGCCGTCATCGACGCCGGTTACTCGTTCTACATCAAGCTTGTAAGTCCACCGGTCCTGATTCTTGACGTCAGTGTTCTGTTGGAGGTTTTTGCGGCCGCGCTTGTTGTGCTGATCGCTATCGAGATTTACACGAATGTCACGCTCTACCTGACGGCCGATGTCATACATGTGAAGCTGGTAGTTGCAACTGCCCTGATGGCCGTTGCCAGAAAGGTCATTACACTCGATACGACGGACCTGGAGCCGCTTTATTTCGTTGGGTATTCTGGACTCGGTCTGGCGTTTGGTGTCACGTATTGGTTGCTGTGGCGTGGCAAGTAGATATTTCAAAGGACGCCTGTATCGACGCTGGCATAAGCGAGATCGCCGACATTAGTGTTTTTTTGAAGCCGCAATCGCCTCCTTATTCAGCCAAAGAAGAAACGCTCGAAAATCTTAAAGAAATCCGGAAGCAGACCTTGGCACCTGCCCGGTGAAAGTTCCCTTTGTCCGCTGTTCAGACCTCTGGAAACGCGTCGATATCGCTGGCGCAGCGAATGTCCGGTTCGGGGAAGCTGCGCTGCAGCGCCTCACTAAGCCACGAAGGTCCGGTATGGGCCGCGGGCTGCCTTTTCCAACCCGAAGCGGACTTCGCGAACCATCTTCTGCGTGAAAAGGGAAAACTGGAAGCCGACTCGCAGCCGATTTGTCAGCACTATGCTTCAACAAGGAAATTCCCCTATCTGATGGCAGGCTGAGGCACAACCTGGGATCTGGACAAAATGGCACGTGCGACGGGTCGCAAGGCGATATAGTGATCAGAAGATGGACAGTGTATTCGCGCAGTGTTCAAACACGTTCGCGCCTATTTGGTCACGAAACCTTCGGGCAATCTGGATCTTTGTTCCGGTCTGGCCCGTACTCTACATCGTGATCGCCTGGATAGGTCGGTAGCAGTAGGAGGCAGGCAAAATGTCTGTAGCGGTGAAGCTTGCTTGGACGCAACTTGAATGGAATGTCCAGTAAATGCCACCTTTCATGTCTAGATCCGCAACCACGTTTACTAAGAGCGATCCCTCTCTAGCCAGGACACCCTTGTGCAGACGCGTTCCGCCGCTGCTGCCGAATGGCGCGAACTCGGTGCCGGACACAGGACGGCTTTGCTAGCCTCGCTGAGACAGCTTTGAATTCCTCAGAGCGTGATGCTGCAGTCCGGTCAGAGTAGATTGTGCCGGGAATTTCAGTTTGCTAACGTCAGACACGCGCTGGGGAGGGCGTATACACCTATATGCTGGACTATTCGCACAACGCCTGGCTTGTGGCGGCCTCTTTGGCGGTGGCGCTGATGGCCGGATTCACCGGCCTTTATCTGACGCATGGCGCGTCCCGCCTGGATAGCCAACGCCGCAAGTTTGTCGTTGCTCTGGCTGCGGTCATTCTGGGTGGCGGTATCTGGTCGATGCATTTCGTTGCCATGCTGGGCCTGCAGCTGCCGATACTGTTTTACTACGACGCCCTGATCACTCTGATCTCTGCGCTTGTAGCGATCCTGATGGTTGGGCTGGCGCTGCTGTTGCTGCATTTCCGTCCGCGTACGCCTCAGACGATGATCGGATCGGGGGTGATCGTTGGGCTGGGTATCGTGGTGATGCATTACATTGGCATGGCCGGAATGCAGTTATGCCGCCCCGTGTACAGTGTTTTGGACGTGGCTCTGGCGACTTTGGCGTCGGTGATCCTGTCGGTCGCGGCCATTTGGGTTGCTTACGGTAACCGTACGCAACGCAATATTCTATTGGGCACAGTTTGCTTTGGGTTGGCCGTGTTTACTATGCACTTTGTGGCTACCGGTCTGACCGACTTTGTGGCAATCGACACCGCCGGCGGCGCGGGGCCCGCGCTGGACAATCAGGTTTTGGCGATGGGAGTCACAGTCTCTGTTTTCTTGATCTGCGGAGCTTTTCTGCTGACCGGGATCTCGTTCATCGAACCGAAGGAAAAGCTGGTACCCGAAAACACGCTGGAACCCACAACCCTGCGCGCCGGAGTTCCGTTCGAGCGTGAAGGCCAGACATATTTCACGGAACCCGCCAGCATTGCCGCCATCCGGGCCGAGGGGCATTATACTGTTCTCTATATGGGTGCTGAAAAACTATTCTGTCCATGGTCGATCACCGAGGCTGAAAACCGCCTGAAACCGGACGGTTTTTTGCGCGCCCATCGCAGCTATCTGGTGAATCCCAAACACGTCTCTAGCTTTGAACGTCACAAGGACAACGGTACCTGTTATTTTGACGGTGTCGACGCGTTGGCCAAAGTGCCAGTCAGCCGGTCCCGACTGACGGATATTCGCGAGGCTTTAGGCCTCTGATCGCAGTTCGTGCAGCCTATTCGCATTTCGTGAATCAAGCCGCGCGACCTGTTCCCGATCGCTGGAAGCCTTAAGTCACACATTCTTTCCTTACCTCAGGTCCCCCAAGGCATAACGCTCGGACCCAGGGAGGAAAAAATGATACCAGCCGGTTTTGAGTATCACCGGCCAGGCGATATCGCCTCGGCCATCGGCATTCTGCAAGAACATGGAGACGAGGCGCGCGTGATCGCAGGTGGGCACAGTCTGATCCCGATGATGAAGCTGCGTATGGCTGAGATGGGCCATCTGGTTGACTTGCAGGCGATAGACGAACTGAAGGGCGTCGAGATCGGGACTGACACAGTGTCCTTGGGTGCGATGGTCACTCAACACGAACTTATCACGCATGACGGTTTGGCCACCACTATTCCGTTGATCCGCGAAGCTGCTTTGCAGATCGCTGATCCGCAGGTGCGCTATGTGGGTACAGTCGGTGGCAATGTTGCCAATGGCGATCCGGGCAACGATATGCCGGGGCTGATGCAATGCCTGAATGCGACGTTTGAGTTGTCCGGTCCCGATGGTAATCGCAACGTTGCGGCGCGTGATTTCTATGAGGCCGCTTACTTCACCGCCCGCGAAGATGAGGAAATCCTGACGCGTATCTCGATTCCGGTCCCCGGATCTGGCGTAGGGCAGGCTTACGAAAAGCAAAAACGTAAGATAGGCGACTACGCGACCGCTGCCGCTGCAGTGATGGTTGGAAATGGCATGGCGTCAGTTGCGATGACCAATCTGGCCGACACACCCGTCTGGTCCGAAAGTGCGAGTAGTGCTTTGGCGGGTGGTGATGTCGAAGGCTGCGTGTCGGCAATGCTCGACGCGATCGACCCAGTGGCTGACAACCGCGGCCCCGTCGAATTCAAAAAACACGTGGCCGCCGTGATGCTGCGCCGCGCCATCGAACGTGCGCAAAGCCGCGCGGGCTGAGGGAGGAACACTCATGTCGAAGATGCACGTAAAACTCACCGTGAACGGCAAGCAGGTCGAAGGTCTGGCCGAGCCGCGCACGCTGTTGATCCACTTCCTGCGGGAAGATCTTAAAATTACCGGTCCTCATATTGGGTGCGAGACCAGCCATTGTGGCGCCTGCACCGTGGATATCGACGGTAAATCTGTCAAATCCTGCACAACTTTCGTAGCGCAAGTAAACGGTGCTGATATCACCACCGTCGAGGGGTTGACCAATGACGATGGCAGTCTCGGTGTGTTGCAAGAAATGTTCCGCGAGCATCACGGGCTGCAATGCGGCTTCTGCACGCCGGGCATGATCACCCGCGCGCATCGCCTGCTGCAGGAAAACCCGAACCCGACCGAGGAAGAAATCCGCTTTGGCATGGCCGGCAACCTGTGCCGCTGTACTGGGTATCAGAACATCGTCAAGGCGATCTCGGCCTCGGCTGACATGCTGAACGCTCAGAAGGAGGCCGCGGAATGAACGATCAAACCATGACCCCCGAAGAACGCGCCGCCAATCTCAAAGGGATGGGAAGCTCGCGCAAACGCGTCGAGGATGTACGCTTTACCCAAGGCAAGGGCAACTATGTCGACGACATCAAGCTGGACGGGATGCTGTTCGGTGCCTTTGTCCGCTCGCCCTATGCCCATGCCCGCGTTGTCAGTGTAAACAAGGATGCCGCGTTGGCTGTGCCCGGCGTTGTTGCTGTGTTGACAGCCGAGGATCTGGCTCCGCTGGGTTTGCATTGGATGCCGACGCTGGCCGGTGACAAGCAAATGGTGCTGGCTGATGGCAAGGTTCTGTTTCAGGGCCAGGAAGTCGCTTATGTCGTCGCCGAAAATCGATACATCGCAGCGGATGCGGCTGAGATGGTCGAGGTTGAGTACGAGGAACTGCCCGTCCTGACCGACCCGTTCGAAGCGCTGAAATCGGACGTTGTCCTGCGTGAAGACCTTGCGGGTCAGACCGAGGGCGCACACGGGCCGCGCAAGCATCACAACCACATCTTCACGTGGGAACAGGGCGACAAGGATGCAACCGAGGCCGTTCTGGGTGAGGCCGATGTCGTGGCAGAAGAAATGGTCTATTACCATCGGACCCACCCGTGTCCGCTGGAGACCTGTGGCTGTGTGGCTTCGATGGATAAGGTGACCGGTAAGCTTACGCTTTATGGTACATTCCAGGCCCCGCACGCGATCCGAACCGTTGTGTCGCTGATCTCTGGTCTCGCCGAGCACAATATCCGGGTGATCAGCCCTGATATCGGTGGCGGCTTCGGTAACAAAGTTGGTGCTTATGCGGGCTATGTTTGCTCGGTTGTAGCCTCTATTGTCACCGGCCAACCGGTGAAATGGGTCGAGAACCGGATGGAAAACCTTATGTCCACCGCCTTTGCCCGGGACTACTGGATGCAGGGCAAGATCGCTGCGACCAAGGATGGCAAGATCACTGGTCTCTGGTGCCATACCACAGCAGATCATGGTGGATTTGACGCGTGTGCCGACCCGACGAAGTTCCCGGCCGGGTTCATGAACATCTGCACCGGGTCGTATGACATCCCCACCGCTTATCTGGCTGTGGATGGGGTTTACACCAACAAGGCACCGGGCGGTGTCGCCTATCGGTGCTCGTTCAGGGTGACCGAGGCTGCGTATTTCATCGAGCGGATGATCGAGGTTCTGGCCATCAAGCTGAACATGGACGCGGCCGAGCTACGCCGGATCAACTTTATCCGCAAGGATCAGTTCCCATATCAGTCTGCGCTGGGATGGGAATATGACTCGGGCGACTATCACACTGCGTGGGATAAGGCGTTGAAGGCCGTGGACTATGACGGTCTGCGGGGAGAGCAGGCGCAGCGGATCGAGGACTTCAAAGCCGGAAAGACCCGTAAACTGCTGGGAATCGGCCTGACGCATTTCACCGAAATCGTCGGGGCTGGGCCGGTCAAGAACTGCGATATCCTAGGGTTGGGAATGTTCGACTCGTGCGAAATCCGGATTCATCCAACCGGTTCCGCCATCGCACGGCTGGGGACGATCAGCCAAGGTCAGGGCCATGCTACGACTTTTGCCCAGATCATTGCTAGCGAGATCGGCCTGCCTGCCGATGACATCACGCTGGAAGAAGGCGACACTGATACCGCGCCTTATGGGCTTGGCACCTACGGGTCTCGGTCGACACCCGTTGCCGGCGCGGCAACGGCGATGGCTGCACGCAAAATCCGCGCCAAGGCGCAGATGATCGCAGCTTACTTGCTTGAAGTCCACGACGACGACGTCGAATGGGACGTTGATCGGTTCTCAGTTAAAGGCGCGCCCGAGCGGTTCAAGACCATGAAGGAAATCGCCTATGCCGCCTATAATCAGGCGATCCCGGGGCTGGAACCCGGTCTGGAGGCGGTCAGCTACTATGACCCGCCGAACATGACCTATCCGTTCGGGGCCTATATCTGTGTCATGGAGATCGACGTGGATACCGGCGAATGGGACGTCCGGCAGTTCTATGCGCTGGACGACTGCGGTACCCGGATCAACCCGATGATCATCGAAGGGCAGGTCCATGGCGGCGTGACCGAGGCGCTGGCCATCGCGATGGGTCAGGAAATCGCCTATGATGAGATGGGCAACGTGAAGACTGGCACTCTGATGGACTTTTTCCTGCCCACGGCATGGGAGACGCCCAACTACACCACTGATCACACGGTGACGCCATCTCCGCATCACCCGATCGGTGCCAAGGGCGTGGGCGAGAGCCCGAATGTCGGCGGCGTGCCTGCGTTCTCGAACGCAGTGCATGATGCATTCCGCCCATTTGGCGTTGTTCAGAGCCATATGCCGCACGACCACTGGCGCATCTGGAAGATCGCCAACGGTCTGGGAATGCACGGCTAACAGGAAAAGCCGCCGCGCTTAAATACGGCGCGGCGGCAATCCAGGAGAATTGCATGAGCTTGCAGGACATACAGCAAGGCCTCGCCGAGGTGGGCTATGTTGCCGACGACCGATTGGCGATGGCGCTTCATCTGGCACAGATTCTTGGGCGTCCGCTGCTGTTGGAAGGGCCAGCAGGGGTCGGAAAAACCGAGGTCGCAAAGGCGTTGGCGGCACAGCGCGCGGCGCGGTTGATCCGGTTGCAATGCTACGAAGGGCTGGATGCCAGCCACGCGATATATGAATGGAATTACCAGCGCCAGTTGCTGGCTATTCGTGCAAGCGAGGCACAGGGTGGCACCAGCGAGGCCCAGCTATTTACTGATGACTATCTGCTGAAGCGACCTTTACTGGAAGCAATCAGCGAAGAAGAACCGCCTGTTCTGCTGATTGATGAAATCGACAGGGCGGATGAGGAGTTTGAGGCCTATCTGCTCGAAATTTTGTCGGACTTTCAGATCACCATTCCCGAACTTGGAACCATCAAGGCGCGTTCGCGGCCCATCGTGATCCTGACGGCGAATGGGACGCGGGACCTTTCGGACGCGCTGCGGCGTCGGTGCCTGTACAGTTTCCTTGACTACCCATCGCGTGAAACGGAGATGGCGATCCTGAAAGCCCGCATGCCCGAAGTTGAAGGGCTGTTGGCGCGCCAGATTGTTGGCGTTGTGCAGGCGCTGCGCAAAGAAGACTTGGAGAAGACCCCTGGCATTGCCGAAATGTTGGACTGGGCAGCGGCCCTTTCGGGGCTGGGTGTAAACGACATGGCGCAGTCCAGCGAAGAGGTTCAGGCAACCCTTGTTTGTCTTCTAAAAACTGCAACCGACTATGACGCTGCCCCGCCCGAAGTGATGGATCGCCTGATCGGAAAGGTGGCGTGATGCAGGTCACCCGATTCCCCTCTCGCGCGTCTGGTTTGGCGGATCGCATGTCCGGCTTCATCGCACATCTGCGTATGAACGGAATGCGTGTGGGACCGGCTGAAACGGCGGATGCGTTGGCCGCGCTGGCGGCGGTTGAGGCGACGGATGTCAGACAGGCCCAGCAAGCGCTTTGCGTGTTGTTGGCAGGCGACGCTGACGATTGGCGGCGTTTCGATGATCTGTTTGAAGCCTATTGGTTCAACGCTGGCAAGCAACGCGCGGGAACCGCCCAAACGGCGCATGTGCGGGTTCAATCCGCAAAACCGATGATCTGGCAGCAAGAGAGCCAAGATGCTCAAGAAACCGAGACCGGTACGGATCAGGCCGCCGCACCTGATACCGGCGATGGGGAGGCCGTGGGGAGAGACGGGAAGCTGATTGCGACCCGTTCGGCCAACCTGTCGCGCCGGGATTTGCGCGAGTTGATGGATGAAGACGCGCTGCGGCAGGCCGAACAAGCCGCAACGGCCATCGCGCGCGCTATCCGCGATCGGCGCTCGCGTCGGCGCAAACAGGCGCTGCGAGGACCAGCTCTGGATATGCGCCGGATACAACGCGCCAGCCTCGCAAGAGGTGGAGAGCCCATGGATCTGTATCGCCGTGCTCGCCCACCGCGCCCGATGCGGATCGTAGCTTTGTGTGACGTAAGCGGTTCGATGACGGTCTATTCGCGGGTTTTTCTGGCATTCCTCAAAGGTCTGATTGGCAGTGGAACAGAGGCGGATGCCTATCTCTTTCACACCCGTCTGATGCGTGTGACTGATGCACTGCGCGATCATGACACGCTGCGCGCGGCTGGACGGTTATCACTCATGGCCGAAGGGTTTGGCGGTGGGACCGACATCTCGGGAAGCCTTGAGAGGTTTCTGAACGGATACGGTGCCCGCGCATTGAACGGGCGGACGATCGTATTGATCCTCTCGGACGGCTATTGCAGCGCGTCGCCTGAGGCCCTGGGAGATGCTCTTGCTCGGATTCGGCGCAAGGCGCGGCGGATTGTTTGGCTGAATCCTCTTAAAGGATGGAAAGACTATCAGCCAATTGCCGCCGCTATACAGGCTGCGGAGCCGTATCTGGATGCGCACCTACCGGCCAACACGCTCAACGCGCTGGCGGCATTAGAACCCGAATTCCGAAAACTGTGAAAGGACACGGCGATGGCAGGTTTCGACATTTTCGACACGATTGAGGAGTTGCGCCAAAAGGGCGAAGCCTTTTGCGTGGCAACGGTCCTTCGCACTGCCGACGCAACCTCGGCCAAGGCAGGTGGCAAGGCCGTGATCATGCGGGACGGGTGTATTTTGGGGCATCTGGGCGGAGCGTGTGTGCAGCGCGTCGTACGCGCGTCGGCGCAGGAGGCCCTTGCGTGTGGTGCTCCGAAAATGATCCGCGTGAAACCTTCGGACAAGGTAGTTTCGATGACAGACCCGGATGGTGTTGAGACCTTCAAAAGCGGTTGTCCTTCGGGCGGAACGGTCGATTTGCTGATCGAACCCTATCAGCACGCCCCGCGCCTGGTCATTTTCGGAGAGTCTCCGATTGCACACGCGCTTGCCGCGCACGCGGCGCTGACCGGGTTGCGTGTTTGCTTGCCTGAAGGTTCAGAATGCTCGGTGGAATTCATAGGTTTTGATCCGAAGGACCTAAGCACATTGGGGGTTGAACCACGCGATTTCGCGGTAGTTGCCTCACAGGGGAAGGACGATGGTGCAGTGCTGAAATCTGCGCTTGAATCACCAGCACGACGCGTTTCGATGGTCGCGAGCCACCGCAAGGCCAAGGTGTTGTGCGAGAGGTTGGAAGCTCAGGGAATGACCGCCGAGCAGACCAGTCGGCTCAAGTCACCGGCCGGTCTGGATATCCATGCAATCGACCCGCACGAAATCGCCCTGTCGATCCTCGCCGAGATCATCCTTTGGCGGAATTCAGACAATTCCGAGGAGACGTCGCATGATGAAAAAATGGCTTAAATGGTTGCAGTCCTTTCGGACTGTGAAGCCGGAACAAACCCCTGAAGAGGCGACCGAGACCGCACTTCGCGTTTTCCCAAGATGCTGTTGAGTAAAGGACTCTCAAATGGAACTAAATGACGAAATCCGAATCTCTGCTCCGCGTGACGTCGTGTACCGAGCGCTAAATGATCCGGATGTGTTGCGTGAGTGCATTCCCGGTTGCGAGGAATTGATCCAGCATTCTCCCGAGCACTTGGAGGCTAAAGTTGTGCTCAAAATCGGCCCCGTCAAGGCTCGGTTCAGCGGCGAAGTAACGTTGGATAACTCCAAAGCTCCGGATGAGTTTTCCCTGACTGGTGAAGGAAAAGGAGGCGCTGCGGGCTTTGCCAAAGGGGGTGCGGATGTCAATCTTAGCACGGAGGGCCAGGAAACAGTTTTATCCTATACTGCCAAGGTCACAATCGGCGGAAAAATAGCGCAATTGGGCAGCCGGTTGATTTCAGGGACTGCAAAAAAACTTTCAGCCAAGTTTTTCGACAGGTTTGGGGAAATCGTCGCCGAGCAACACGTCGGCTAGGGTCAGGACTTCGGTGCCGAGGCTTTCCAAGTCAAACGGTTTGGCGCAAAATTATTGATCCGTCGAAGCGGTGTTGTCAGGCCTGTACTTGTCTGCCCTGCTATGGGAGTCGATCATTGGTACTTTGAACCAAAGCGGAGCCGTTCCTCACAACTTGCAAATGATTGACAGGGTCCTGTCAGAAGAACTTGGGTTGAGGCGGGCAGGGTGCTCTCGTAGCCTTCGCGCATGATTAAACAATCGCCATTCAGGTACTTCAGGACTAGTCCAGAGGTCATTCTTTTGGCTGCAATGCTGTACGTTTGTTTCCCATTGTCCCTTCGAGACGTGGAAGACCTATTGCACGAACGGGGAATTGAGGTGAGCCACTAAACTGTCCGATATTGGTGGAACAGGTTTGGCCCGATGTTTGCTGCTGAGATAAGGCGGAAGCGTGTTCAGCAATTGTGCGCGTTCTCCAAATGGCAGGGGCACGGGGACGAGGTTATCGTGAAGGTGAATGGCAAGTTGCATTATCTGTGGCGCGCAGTAGATCATGAAGGCGAGGTGCTTGAAACCGTGGACATCAAACGTCGAAACAAGCCGGCGGCATTGAAATTCCTCAGGAGGCCTTGTCATAAGAACTTTGCTTGAGGCGGGCAGGATGCTCTCGTAGCCTTCAAGCAAGAATAAACGGTCGCCCTTCAAGTACTTCAAGACCAGTCCCGCGATTATTCGTTTGGCGGTGATGCTTTATGTTCGGTTCCCACTATCGCTTCGAAACGTGGAAGATCTGTTGCATGAGCGCGGCATTGAAGTGAGCCACGAGACAGTGCGGTATTGGTGGAACCGTTTCGGTCCGATGTTCGCGGCGGAGATCCGGAGAAAACGGGTCCAGCAGCTGCGGGCATACTCAAAATCGAAATGGCATGTCGACGAAGTCTTCGTAAAGGTAGACGGTCGGCGGCACTACCTGTGGCGCGCCGTTGATCACGAAGGCGAAGTGCTGGAAGCCAATGTCACCAAACGTCAAAACAAGCAGGCGGCATTGAAATTCCTCAAGAAATTGATGCGACGACACGGTGCTGCGGATGAAGTTGCCACCGATCGCTTCGCGTTATACCCAGCCGCGCTCAGAGAACTCGGTGTGACGGAAAAGCAAAAGACGGGCAGGTGGCTCAATAACCGGATTGAGAACTCACACCTCGCGTTTCGACGACGAGAACGCGCAATGAGGCGTTTCAGGCGGATGC
The DNA here is from genome assembly GCF_013032445.1 of Ruegeria arenilitoris. Classification (GTDB taxonomy): domain Bacteria; phylum Pseudomonadota; class Alphaproteobacteria; order Rhodobacterales; family Rhodobacteraceae; genus Ruegeria; species Ruegeria arenilitoris_F. Next base: position 56,879 of record NZ_WQCA01000013.1, read on the forward strand.
GAATTTTATAGAAGTTCGCCGCCGTCCATTCCTTTATCTACAACCACTTCAACCAGGAAAGATCTCTCACTAGCCGAGACACCTTCAAGCTGACACGCACCGCTGCTCTCGCCGAGTGGCGCAAGCTTGGTGCGGCATAAAGGGCAGCGATATTGGCCTTGCTGAGGCTAGTTCGAATTTGTCTGACAGCACCATCTTTTGTGTCCGTCGCGCATGGATCAGCAAACGTTGGATACGAAGCGTCTCGAAATGGGCGCGGCCGTGTTCAATTGCCAGTATCAGCAGAACCCAATTGCGCCGGATGGATCACCCTTGCGCTGGGAGTGGTTCGGTACTTACGAAACCATCGATGATCGTCGCTGGTTCCAACTGGTTGTTCAAAGCTGGGATACGGGCATGTCTACGGATCCCCGGTCCGACTTCTCTGCCTGTACGACTTGGGGCTTCCGCGAAAACGCGTGGTTCCTTCTTGACGTCTGGCGAGGGCAGGTGGACTACACGGCCCTGAAGTCCAAGGCATTGAATCTTGTCAACCGCTGGGATCCCGACCGCGTTCTCATCGAAGATGCGGCAAGCGGAAAACCACTCTTTGACGAGTTGTTCTTTGACGATCGCCGACGGTTCGAACGCATTAAACCTGACAAGGATAAGGAAACCCGGTTCCAGTCAGCCTGCAGTCCGGTCGAAGAGGGCAAGGTGTACCTACCAACCGAGGCTCCCTGGCTGGCGGCATTCAAACGCGAGCTGCAGTTCTTTCCGCGCGGGTGTAACGACGATCAGGTCGGCAGCTTCTCTCAGTTCCTGAACTAGACCAAAGGGCTGGGATTCTACCGGGCACTGGGTCGCGATCACCAGATCAATATCGAACGCCGGGAGCGCAATCGCGAGCGGATCAGACGGCGATAAAACAGAAAACAAAGTTCGAGGCCGATAGTCGGCCTTGAATTGCCCAGTGAAGCCTTGGTCATTGGGCCCGAAGGGCGGACAGAGGAACTTCGGGCACTCGGCATGAAGGTCTGCTTTGCGGACAAACCTGCCTTTTAACACTTGGCGCCAAAAATCCGGTTCCTGCTTTTGCGGTGCAGAAAGAAAATGCAACACTGAATCAAAGCTCTCCTTCGACGAGAGAAAACAATTCGATTGGACGGACAAGGCCACGAACTTCGTTAAACCCACAAGAGGAAAACATATCAGGGGAGGCATCAGCAATCGCTGATGTGGCCAGTACTCTACGGCCAATAGATTTGGTTAAACCCTCAATTCGACTGGCCACGTTCACTGCGCCCCCGAGAACTGTAAAATCAAGCCTTCCTGGGCTGCCGATGTTGCCATAGCTGACTTGCCCAACATTGATCCCGATTCCAACATCCAAAGACGGCTTTTTAGCCTCGGCGCGGCGACGGTTGAGCATCGTCAAACCGGTCAATACACTTTGTGCGGCTTGCGCTGCCTTTCGGCATCGTTCGGCGTGATCAGCCTGAGTTGCGATGGTGAAGATCGAAAGAATTCCATCACCCATAAACTTGAGAACATCGCCACCGTTATCCTCCACAGACTGAACAACCAAATCAAAGTAACCACTCAGCGCGTCAAAAACATCTTCCGCGGGTGCGACTTCTGAAAGCGCCGTGAAACCTCGTAAATCAGAAAACATGACGACCGCATCAACTGTCGTTCGTTCACCTCGCTTGATCCGCCCGTTCCACACGGCATCGGAGGGCCCATCGCCAAGATATGTTCGTAATAGACCCTTGGCGGACTTGCGCATCGTAACAGGTTCCAAAGCGCAAGACAGAGCAGGCAGTGCGGCCTCAATCAATTCCAGATGTCGTGGTGAAAAGCCTTCTCGTTCTTGCGTGACAAACGTGCAGCCGTGCAGAGATTCATCGCCATAATACATCAGAGTCGCATAGTAATCTGTGCCACCTAACCCAGCGAATTCAAGGTACGATGAATGCTCAGTCTTTGGATTCAGTTGTCGCAGACTTTTGTGAAGAGGCTTTCTGTGCTTCAGAATGTACTCAAATGAGCTGCCAACATACCCTTCTGTCAACATCGTTTCATGAGTTACGTCGTAGCTGTCGGTACCATCAGGTGTCCAAACGACCCCCCATGCAATGAGTAGCGGATTGGCGAAGCGCTGACCGATATTGACCCGCCATAGCGGCACACCCTCGTCAATTAAGGAGGAGCAGAAATGAGAAACTACTTTCACGGGGTCGCCTGAGCGGCGTCCTTCGGTAATCATCCAGTCGGTTAGTTGTGCTACTGAGACCATGTTCTCAAACTAATCGCTTGGACAAGATGATCAAAGAACCTTGGCTCCATTCTGAGCTGTATTATTCCAACTTATTTCTCAACGCGCCTACCCGCCGTTCGCCGCAGCCACAAAATTCGGGATGATTCGAGCTTACCGATCGCGGACTTTACAGCAATTGGAGTTTCAGCCTTCGCTGACGCCGTATGAACTTGCAGTTGAGGCAAGCCCTTCGTTGCAATGCAGCGTATTCACCGAAGTAGTTGTTCGACGACGTCGAAATTGCGCGCAGCAAGACCATGCTTTTGCCACAACCTGTTCCGATAAAGCATACGCGGACCAAGCTGGCGAAGGTTCACTGGTTGCGGATGACCGGTTTCAGCCTAAAACAAAGCTTCGTTTCTCGATGCCCTAGCCTCTGCGAGTCAGTTTGCTCTGCGTTGTTCCGACTGACTAGGTCTAGACCTGCCCGTTTTGGACATCATGGCCCTCGCATAGTCGCGTTTTGCTGTCGCAGGGTCTTCGAAGCGAGCATGCACGACGCAAAAGAACAGGGCACCGTCATCTAGACCGTTGCGAGGCGTAAACCAATCTATGGGGTCGGTCGGCTCTACCGATGCAGTCTGATTGGTTGGTGGAGCGGTAGGTGCGACTTTGGCTTCACTATTTGTGATGTCATCGAGCAGTGTTGGACGGGCAGTGCCAGTATCCGGCGTGAGAATACCCATGATCTGCTCGCGACCAGCCGGAACGAAACGCCCTTGTTCTTCGACCGGAAACCGGATCGGCTGTCCCGCATAAACATCGCGCTGCACTTCACTGTTTTTTACAACGATGGTTCCGTTAACGAGCACATACGGAATGCTTTCTGACGGAAGACCTTGCTGACCGAGAGTATAGTTCGCCTTTTCGGTCACAGTCTCCGGATCAAAAATAGTGATGTCCGCGACCATGCCTTCTTGCATACGCCCACGCACCTGCATTGCTCGCAACCCTGTGTCACCTAATCGCTTCGCATGGATGTAACTTAGCTGAGTGAGTGTGAGCATAAGCGGCACATTTGCTTCGCGAGCCAGTCGTAAGACAAGCGCGTGGCTGCCTGCTGACCGAGGGTGCCCAGCATAGTCTTCGTAAGGGACATCCCAACTCATCAAGTTGCCCTCGATGTCTAGCCCGGCCATACCGTCGCCCGAGATGCCATAGCCTGCAATGGTGATCCAATCATTCAGCCATTGCTCCCTTGGCGGGCTGAAAACAATTGCCGTCCATGCCGGTTCATTCTCAGCGAAGTTCAAAAACTCTTCTTTTGTCACGAAGCGATCGAGCTGGGGATCAAAGATGGTGTCTTCGTATTTGTACCCCATCGAACCTTCCCAGTTTTCGGGGGCGATGATCGAGGCTCCGTAGTTTCCCGATCCGGCAGTCCAAGGATAGTAGCTGGACCAGACGTTGTAGCCTTGGTCGCGGGCCATCTGGAGCTTTTCCTGATTTTCCCACCAGCCATAGTCATTGTCATGGTGTATGTGGAGCGGGGCACCAAGCACCATCGCATTGACCAAGATTTCATTCACACCCGTCTGTGTTTCTGTCGGTGTCGAAGCACTGGGATGAAATCGGTGATGGACAGAGGTCAATCTACCGTAACGCGCCGCAGCCCGTTGCGCTTCGAACATCTCGTAGGTCGTAATACCCTCTCGGGCATACCCGATGGTCGATCCCACGCCGAGTGCACCAAGACGTAGCCCCTCATCAGTTTGGGCAGTGATTTCGTTCATCTGCTCACGGTTGCTTGGAACCGAAGACCATCCTTCAACACCGTCCTCCACGGATTGTGCCCTCAATGCGAAAAAGTTCCGGAAGTCTATGTCCCCACCTTCAAGCACGAGGCCGTCATGAACCCGCATCCGTGCGAATTCTTGTCCAACGACCGTACCATAGTTTGCCTGTGTCACGCCTTCTCGCGCACTGTACCAGTCGTCGATATTCGCGGCCCCAACCTCAAAATCCATTTGCGTTGTAACGCCATCGCGAAGGTTTACTTTGATGCCCCAAGGGTCCAGCCCGTGTTGCTCAAGATCGATAAAGCCGGGCGCCACAACGCGTCCTGTCGCGTCGATGGACTCACTACCGCTAATGTCTTCGTCAGTAATCGCAGTGATCCAACCGTTGCTTATTCCCACGTTTGCGATCTGATCGAACCCGGTTTCCGGATCCATCACCCGACCATTGAGAATGACAATGTCGTACGTTTGCGCGACACACAAAGTCGAACACACAGACAACATGCCTGCAAGAAACAAGGTGCGCATGGATAGATCCTCCCTTTGATGGACAAAACTGAATGTTTCGTTATTTTTGGCGTCTACCTTCGAACCACCTCAGAAAACGATCCGGGTCCTTAGGCCGAACAGCGTAATGCTATCCTGCGTGGGGTTCAGCAGCGGGTCAGAAATGAACTGGACCGATGGCGTGATCTGCAGTCCGGGTGAAATTGAAAAACGGTAGAATGCTTCTAGAGTGAACTGATCGCCATCTATGCCTCTTGCCTCGGCCCAGTTCAGGCCCAGACCGGCCAGATCGGTATTGCGGCCATAGTACCCCAGACCCGCAGAAACCGACCGATCATACAGAGCTGCAGTCCCCTTCGAAGCTCCAGCCCGAAAGAACGGCATCCACTTATTGTCAACAAACCACGCGGCTGAAAACGCGGCGCCGTAGTCTTCCGGACGGCTACCATCGTCAGCCGCATCCGCATGCCAGAGGGTCAGATGGATATTGTCGAAGTAGATGCGATCAAAGCCGGAGGTGTACCCAAGTTCGAGTGATTTGAAGAGATTACCGTCGCTAAACACATCAAAGTTTGGATCAGACGGGTCGGCGTTTGCGTCTGAGAGGCTCGCAACAGCGTAAAAGTTTTCGCTCAGCTTTATCCCACCGGCAATGCCAAGGCCTTGGTTAGGCGTATTAATTGTCGGGTTGGTATTAAAAAACAGGTTTTGGAAACCACTGTAGGGGCTTACCAATCCATAGATATCCACAAAGTCTGTTACATCAATCTGGCCGACTTGCAGTGTCCACGAACCGTTCTCGGCCCTTTGGGTCCAGAACAAGTTGGTCAATAGCAAACCATTATCGTTGAAGGCTGTTCCCGTGATCGAAAGCGCTCCGCCATCCAGCCCAAGGAACTGCGGGGCCACATCAGTATAGCTGTGCCGGTCTTCGATCTTGAATGTCACGGAGCCCCGTTCAGTCGCCTGCCAATTCCCGTAGAAACGCGCAATTCCGCTGGCTGCTTCGCCGGTTCCCAGATCAGCATTCGTGGTTTGGCCCAGTGCCAGGTAGTCAATATTGAACCGAAACCCACCCTCAGCCAGTTGGTCTTTCCACTGAAACCAACCCGGTGCGACATTGCGTGGAAAATCGGAACGATATTGCGGATCAGTTAGACCATCTCCGGGCTCTAGATCCGCTTCGACAGAAGAAGGCCCAGACAGACCTTGAGCCGACGCTGCGCCAGCGAAGGCAATGCTCAATGCGGCAAACAGAAGTCTTATCATTCGGACGCCTTTGCCCCGCCGGTCTTGCGATTTCCCGCCGCCCGGATGCGATCGGCGGCACTCAGCTTCCATTCCAGCCTGTTTGCCTCGGTTTCCAGAGTTTCGACACGTTCCGTCTCGAGCTGGAAAGTCGCATTCATAGGCATGAGGCCGTCCACAACCATCATGTTCTGAACAGTAGGATCGATGGTCAGCATGCCCGTCAGCCGAACGGGTTCATGGAAATAGCTGGGCGCCCAGTCCCCGTTCAACCGCACACGGATCATCTGGTTGGGTGGAGGAGGAGGCATGTGGCTGCACATCCCGCGTTCTGGCACTAGATATGCCACCGATCGCCCGTCCGGATCACTCGGAGCAGGAATGGCAAAGCCCGCCAGTGTGATTGTTTGACCATCGACTTGTGGATTTCCGTTCGTCCCAGCCTTTCTTCGACGTTCCATGACAACCTCGCGCTGATCGAGCAGCCAGTCGACATCAATTCCATCAGCTGCCAAGACATCCTCAGTCTCGGTCAAAAGCGCTTGCCATTTCTGCCTCTCTTCTCCGCTGACACTGTCATGCTGCAGCCTGCCGCGCAGCCGCACAACGTAAAGGACATCGTCGAATTCTTCGGGCCTGAGATCACGGTAGGGGTCTTCAAAGACCTGCGCGGATGGGTCCGGTAGGTCTGCCCAGTCCAACTCGGTATCGGGCGTCGCCATGGCAGATTGTCCACACCAAACCAACCCTGCGAATACTACGGAGCGAAACAAATGGTGCATAAATGCTCTCCGGCTCTTTATACGGGTCAATCCAGTGTGTTTTTGTAGATGACGCCGTCCTTCATGATCAGGCGGATCGTATCTGGACTTTCAGGCCTCGGGTCGGCGCCGAACCACTGATCACCCGTACCAACCACCGAGAAGTCTTCAAGTGGGTTACCGTCGATTAGTAGGATATCCGCATAGGCTCCTTCCTCGATAACGCCCAGTTTTCCAGCGGTGTACGGGTTCCTAAAGTCACCTGACAAAGCGACTACCTCGCCACCCGTCGATGTCAGCGTGACCATCGACGTGTAAGGTCCAAAGAATTCATTGTTCAGGTGTTTCTCGTAGGCAATCTGGATATTGCAAGCCTCGACCGAACCAACGCAGTCGGTCTGGAACCCCCGCTTCACCGGGCATTCCTTCATATTGTCGATGTAGCCCGCAAATGTGGCCGAAGCGGACTTTGCTTTAGCAAGGCTCGACGGGACGTTTGCCACTGCAGGAATATCGAGCAACCCGGGATCGAAGGCCGTCAGGTTGGTCGTAATGTACGCCCCTTTTTCGTTCATGACCTGAGCAATTTCACAGTCAAACGAGAAGCCATGTTCGATCGACATCACACCCGCGTCGAGCGCACCCAGGATAGCTTCCTTGCGATAGGAATGCGCCATGACGTAGCTGCCATACTCATTAGCCACTTGCACGGCGGCTCGGATTTCCTCGGGCGATCCAGCCAGCAATTGCCATGGGTCGAAGGCCGAAACGACACCCCCGGATTGCATGAATTTCAACTGTGTCGCACCCATGCGGAAATTGTTGCGTGCAAACCTGTAAACGTCGTCCACTCCGCTAACTTCCTGCGCCATGTTCAGACGGCTCATGTTGGTCTCTGAACCCGGCGGAGCAGTGAAATTCGCGAAGTCGGCGTGACCACCTCGCGTTCCGATAAACGCACCAGATGGAAAGTAACGCGGGCCGTCAATTTGACCCGAGTCAATTGCCCGACGCAACCCGCCATTGGCTCCACCCGCATCCCTGACTGTGGTGAAGCCCTGCATCAAATACATCTCGGCCATCCGGGCACCGTGTATTGCAAAATCCTCCCAAGTTGTGTTGGCCTCCATCGCGGGCAAGGTAGGCCCCATCAACATAAGGTGCGCGTGCAGTTCAATAAATCCGGGAGTCAGTGTCCGTCCCGCTCCGTCAATGACTGCAGCATCGGGGGCGTCGATCGCATCGGTTGATACGGTCTTAATCAGGTTGCCCTCGACCAAAACGCTGGCATTCTCGATACGCTGTTCATTCACGCCATCGAAGATATGCACGTTAGTAAACAGCGTTTGGGGTTCTTCTTGATCCTGAGCCTGCGCGGACGCTGAAAAAGAAAGACCCGCAGCGAAAATTACCGTCGAGCAAAGCGACATTCGTAGACCGGACATAAGTACTCCCTTCATATTCATGTTTCACCAAATGTAGTTCGGAAAGTTTTGCCTCGGTTGCCACTTTTGAATTAGGATGTTCGAATGTGATGGTAAAAATGGCCACTGATTACAGCATTTGATCCTGAAAGGGTAACGAGATTGCCGTTCAACTCTACCTCTCAAGAGCATAGCGAAGGCTTCATTCGCCTCGCGTTGGCGGCTCCTTTTCTGCAGTATCTCACCGACCGTGGGATCAACCCGCAACCGGCTTTGGATCAGGTCGGCTTGAAGTCCGAACTGTTGTCTTACCCTTCCGTCTGTGTCCACTCAGAGCTGGTCTACGGTCTGCTAAATGCCTTCTCAGACTTGTCAGGCGACCGATACCTTGGCCTGAATGTAGGCGAGACTTTTGACCTGCAGGAATGGCCTCCGTTCGCTCAGGCCCTGCAATCAACAAACTCGCTGTTCGAGTTTTTTACCCGCTTTGTTGGGCTTGTACCGCAGGAGTCCAATTCCGTGCGGCACAGCCTAGTCATTGAAGCAGACAAAGCGACCTATCGTATCGAGAGACAACAGGAACCCGCTGTCCCACCCATTCAAGTGACTGGTTTTGGCGCCGCAATTTATGTACGCCTCTTGCAGACCGTCGTCGGAGATGCCTGGGAGGCTTCCCGTGTGCGTTGGGAAAGCCGATATATTACTGGTCTGCCTGTCGACTACAAGGGGATCGAAGTCGGCCTTGGGACCGACCCCGGAATGCAAATTAGTTTTCCGGTGGAATGGTTGTTTTTGAACCATGCCTCTGAGGGCTCTGCCAAACCCTTTGCCTCGGCTCGACAGACTGAAGAAGTCACCGTGGTGGCCGCTTTACGATCCGTCTTACGCGACAAGCTGGATGAAACCGAACTGGGGCCAGAGGTGGTGGCCGGATTGCTGGGTATACAGCCGGAACGGTTTCTGAAAGCGCTTCAACAACAAGGCACGACGCTGCCCCGCGAGATCAAACGGTTACGTATCGATGTCGCCAAAGAACACCTCAAAGAAGACCAGACGACAATTGCGGAGATTGGTCTGATGCTCGGCTATTCTGACAAGTCCCATTTCACTCGCTTTTTCCGAGGTCAAACCGGAATGACACCGACTAAGTTCCGAAGCAAGTAAAGGTGGTCAAGCCAAAGGAGTGCCTAGAAGATGAGGCATTCATGGGATCAATCTGGAGAAGCCGTAGTGCGATGTTAAACAGAATTGTCAACGAATTAAGTGGGTTGGATGCCGCCGCCGATACTGCCTCTGCAACTGGATGTTTGGTTATGTATTACAGATCTTTCCAAGCTTGGTTGTGAAAGTCAGTCTTGGACACGCTGCCGACCCTAGGGCAAATGCAGCATCGAGGATATTGCAAGGTGGCGCATGCCAAGCTCTACACCACCAAGACACCGATCACCGCTGCCGACCTGCTCAATGACCGAGTGCTACCATTCCATGACGAGCACGATCTGCCGGTGTTGCGGATCGCGATAGATCGCGGGACAGAATATTGCGGGCGTGTCGACAAACACGATTTCCAGCCCTTCCTTGCGATCAACGATATCGACCACACCAAAACCGAGGTGAAATCACCGCAGACCAATGGCATCTGCGAACGGTATCGCAAGACGGTGTTGCAGGCGTTTTATCAGGTCGCGTTCCGCGAGAAGCTCTACGACAGCATCGAAGCTTTGCAGGCCGATCTGGACGAATGGCTGCACCACTACAACCACGGGCGCACTCATCAGCGCAAAATGTGTTGCGGCAGAACGCCGTTCCAAACCATGATCGAGGGCAAAGAAATCTGGAAGGAAAAGTCCCTGAACCAAACTTGACCTGACAGACACCGCCGGAAAAACGGCCAACTGTCAGATCACATCGGAACTACTAAATTTGAAGGCCCAAAACAAAGCTGCCACCCGGCTCGTTTAAGAGCTGGATGGCAGCCTATCAGAAACTGTGCGAGTTCTGTGCGGGGTGGTCAGTCAAGTTGCGTCTGGATGCTAACAGCGCATGTCCAAGGGACCCTATGCTGACCAATCAGGTTTGTTCGGCTGTATTTTCTCCTTTTTCTTTTTTGATGGCGGTCGAGTTTCAGTCGTTCCGGTGTTTGTGGTCATCTTTGAAGTCGTCGCGGCGCTCTTGTGCTTCTTCCTGCGCGTCTTCAAAGTTGTCTTTCTGGATCGCACCGCCCACGGCACCAACTGCGGCACCGGCGGCAGCGCCTCCTACGATGTTTTCGCCGGCAATGCCGGCGACAGTGGCGCCGACAACTGCGCCTTTGATCGCTTTGTCGGTGACGTAGTCGGCATGAGCTGTGGCTGCCATCGTGAAAAGAAGCGCTCCGGAAATCGGCGCGAAAAAGAGTTTCTTCGAGGTCTTCATAGGGTTCATCCTGTTTCTGGGTCAGCAACCACCGCGGCTGCTGTGTGCCATTGAACTAGGTGACCCGATGGCTTGCTTTCTTTTGGAGACCGGACAAGGTTTTGTGGATCTTGGACATCTTGCGGCCCCGCGCGTGGCAGGCGCCGGTGGACTTAGCGGCCAGCTTTACGGAACCTGGCGGGCGTTTCACCCGTCCATCGCTTGAACGCCACTGAAAAGGCGGCCTGATCCGCAAATCCAAGCATGAAGGCAACGCGGGCAACACCCTCACCACTACGAAACATCCGCTTGGACAGGTCGCATAGCACCCCTTCTAAGAGTGCTTTAAAGCTTGTTCCCTCGGCCGACAGGTGTCTGGTCATAGTGCGCCGCGTCAGTCCAAGCTCTTCGGCTATATCGTTGCCGTTTGGAATCGGTCCGGGAAGACGCTCCCCGAGCATCTCCACAATGCGGTCGGACAAGCTTCGGACTGCATCAGGCTGAGCCTTTAGTTGCTCTTCCCCGTGCCTACGCAAATGCCCCAACAAAGTGGAATCTGCTGTTGGTATCTGAAAACTCATGCCGTTTGGGGGCAGAGCCAAGGCGTATCCGGACTTGAAGCCTACGACTTCACATCCCGCCAATTCGGCCAGCCGTCGGCAGTGCTCGACATCGTCCGTTTCCAACTCGATAGAGATCGGGGCAAGCCCGCCAGAGGTGATTTGTTGAACTCGCTTATAGAGGCCGAATATCAGCATTTCGCGATGACGAGGATATTGATGCGCCGGGATTACACTGCTCTCCAGAGTGATCTTTGGCTCGTCGAGCGCCCCCAACACGTCCAGACGCAGGTCAGGGTCTTGCATTGCGTAAAAACGCTGCGTCAGCGTCAGCGCGTCTTCGATCGTTTCGGCTGCCCGCACGATGTAAGCTAAAAGCGTTCCGGGACCTTGCGCCGAAAGCCCAACGCGCGCGGCAAAAGCTTTGTCTTCCAAAACCCGGCAGGCGGTTTCAACTGCGCCCGCCTCATGTAGCAGCTCGACAGTTGCGTCGGGGCTGTCGCCGATATCAGAGGGTGCCCCCGCCATTTCCAGGACTTCAGGAAACGGAATGCGCGCGCCGGGTTCTTGTGAATAACGCAGCCCGACGTTTTGCAGTCTGTAAGCGCTGATGCGTGGCACTTTCGCGTCCTCCCCTGAATGGCACGCAACTCCCTGCAGTCACAGCAATTGTCCAGAAGACAATAACAAATGTCCAGAACCCTCAGGATCGCAGACGCGACGACGGTTAGGTCCGGGTCATCAGAAAGGAAACGACCATGATCTACTTCGCAAGGTACTACCGCGTTCTTAAGGCAATCCAAAACTCCGCCAAACAGGAGTGGTCCGGTGGGAAAATCCACGGTCTGCACACTTCGGCGCTTGGCGAAAAAACATCGAACGGACGACGCTGGGATCCCCCTTACGTTCTGCAGAAGCAGCCCGCAGAACCTTCACAAAAATCGACCGAGAACTGACGTCCACCAGACACCTGAAATCTTCACACGCAGCATGGCTGTAAAACAAAAGGACCTGAAACATGAAACCACCCGCGTTCCTGATGGCGCCTATACTTGGCCTCATCTCAACTCCCGCCTTCGCCGCTGGTGGCGATCCGAGATGGTGGGTCGCGCCCAATCAGACCGACACCTATGCCTGGGTTGGCTTGGTTGTTCTCTTCCTGGCGATCCTACTGGTCGTGCACCTCTACGCGCGCTTTGAACGCTATACCGAGCGCAAATCAGTTGGCACTCCGCTGCGCACAACCATTCCAGTGATGCTTACCATAGCCTTGGCATACGAATTGATGCCCGCGCTCAGCCACTTCAGCATTCTGCTACCAGGCGCGCTGATCCTGACCGCAATCGCCCGTGACTTCATGTTGTGGTGGCGGCCTTCGAAAGAGGAGTTGGTATAATGATTGAACTGCTCGTCACATCTTTTCCGTTTGTCCTGCGGTTGATCTACCTAAAATGGCGCGGGATCCCAGTCACCCTCTACAACGTTCACCGGGCGCTGTTCATGTGGTTCGTCCTGGCCCTGATCGTTTTCTTTGCTGTATTCTACTACTACCCCAAGTCCTACACTGGCCTTGTGCCCTTCAGAACTGTTCCTGTCGTCGCAGAGAACGGCGGAACAGTGACCGATATCTATGTAAAAGGTGGCGATCGTGTCGAACCGGGTGCCCCACTGTTTGCCGTCGAGAATACGTCTGAACAAGCCGCTGTAGACTTTGCGACGCGCAAAGTTGAGGAGATCGAAAGCGCAAAACTAGCAGCTGAGTTGCAAGTCCAAACTGCGCAAGCCGTGCTGGATGCCGCCATAACCGCTCGAGAGCAAGCTGAGCTGGTACTAATGGATCACGAGGCGCTTCAAGCGAAAGGCTCTGCGGCCTTTCAAGTGAGCCAGCTGGAACGTGCCCAGGCAACCTTGAGCACCCGAGAAGCAGAGGTTGAAGCTGCAGAGACGCAGCTTGGCGTGGCACAAGTCCAGGCGCATGCCGTTTTGCCTGCCCAGCTCGCATCGGCGCGGGCGTCTTTGAAGCAGGCTCAGGTGGAACTGTCAAAGACACTGACGCTCAGTTCTGTCGACGGTGTGGTGGAACAAGTCACCCTGAATATCGGATCGCGCGCAGCACAAGCCGCAATGAGCCCCGCTATGCTGATCGTACCCGATCGGAAAGATGTTGAGCGAGGGCGTATCGTTGCTGGTTTCTCGCAGGTTTCACGCACCGAATTGTACGAGGGAATGGCGGCGGAAGTGGCATGCGAAAGCAACTTCAACATCTCGATGCGCAATACCGTTCTTCCGGCAAGGATCGTACGTATTCAAGAGTCTATTTCTTCTGGTCAGCTTGCACCCAGCGGTCGCTTGATCGAGCCTAGTGAAAAGGCGAAACGGGGTCAGATCGTCGTCCATCTTGACCTGGTGCACCCAGAGCACCGCGATCTTCTGGTGCCAGGTAGCGGTTGCATCGTCCAATCCTACACCACCAGTTTTGAAGGTAATATGGAAGGAACACTTGTCGCCCACGGGATACAGGCAATGGGTATCATCAAGGCGGTCGGTCTGCGAGTCAAAGCTTGGTTCGGTCTGACTTCGGGTATCGGTTTGATCGGCGGAGGACACGCCTGATTTCCAAGTCCAATCATTCTCAACAATCGCGGCTCCCAATATGTGTTGGGAGCCGTTTTTACTATTTGCGGGCAAATCGCAAAACATGAGCACTGCGTTGTCGTTTTCTACTGTGCGAGGAAAAGCCGGTAGGTCCACTCAGGCCAGTCCTTTGCAGAAGTATTGCGATCCCTAATATTAGCCTGGAATGCCAGGTTTGTCCCGCTGAGCAGACGATGAATGGTCCGTTGTGTTAACCTTGTAGGTCACTGCATCCACGGACCGCAAAGGCCGCTTTGAGTCCAAAGTAACAATCAGAACCCAAAGGTTATCCAAGTTGCGAGGAGCATCCGATAGTCTATAGATGCATACCGAGAGACTGGTTTCGATTGGAGCGAAAATGGCCTTAAAAGGTGTGAGAGCCAGGGTATCATTAAGGGTAGCAATTTCCTGCTTTCTTCTTCTGATAGCGTTACCCGTTTCTTCGAAAGAAAGCTTCGATCCACAGGGTTATTTTGTAAACCCAGATGAAGCCAATATGTCAGATTTGGCAAACTATTGGTGGCAGTGGTTTTACAGTATTCCGAAGATACAGAACCCGAGACTTGATCCCACCGGAATACACTGTGCTGCTATGCAATCAGGAGAAGTCTGGTTTCTTGCCGATGCCGAACCCGGCGAAATCACTGAACGGAAGTGTCAGGTACCTTTTGGGAAAAGCCTTTTCTTTACAGTTATAAACAACATCGGTTGGACGCCTCCCGGGGTTGAACAGAGTTGTGACGAGGCTATAGAGGGGGTGGATTTTGAGCCAGTTTCGACTGACGTTATCGAAGTCAAACTGAACGGGACGCCATTTCCAAATCCTGCATTGCATCTTGTTGGTTCGGCAGATTGCTTTGATATTCTTGACCGAATTCCCAGTGAGTACAATCCGCCGAGTTATTATCCATCCGCAACTGATGGCTATTGGTTCATGCTTAAACCTCTTCCGGTCGGCACCTACGACTTGTCAATTTCGGCGATTTCAAAATGGGACGGCGGCCAAAAAACTATTCAGGACGTGCGTTATCTGATCGAGGTTATTCCAGAATAGGTTTTAACAGCGACAGGAAACCCGAAAGTCAGCTTTGTCCGTCATGCCGGAATTGCAAAGTCCCGTGACGAACGTCTGCTTTGCGTTGCCATCAGCCAACCCCGCGCACCGCAGAGAATGACCACTTCGAACCCCAAAGTACCAGATGCTGTGCGTTGGTCGATTGACCGCTTGGGTCGTAGCAGCGAGAGGTGCTTGTTGGCGTGTTCTGCGACTGGTTTGGCGGGTGCGGCTATAAACTTCTGCGTTGTCATAGTCTATATTTTGTTCCGACACCGAGGACTACGCAGATGCCAACGCCCGACAGAATAAAGACGCCCGACATTTTCTGGAAAGCTCTAGAAAGCCTGTCGATCAGCCGCGCAGCTCTTTTGCGAGACGCAAAGCTACCGCCGAGCGTATTCTCACCTGAGGGGCGCATGACTACGAAGCAACTGTTTGCATTGTGGGATGCCCTCCAAGCCCTCGGCGGTGACGACATCGGCCTCGCATTGACGGATTCCATGCACGAAGCAACCTTGCCGCCGTCCTTTCTTGTTGCGTTCCACGCCAAGAATGTTGGGGAGGCTTTGCACCGGGTCGCGCGGTTCAAAGCACTGTGCGCTCCTGAAGAGTTTCGAGTGAGCGTCGAGGACGACGGGTGTGCTGTGACAACCGCTTGGACCTATGCCAGGCAGACGGAACCTGACGCACTCACAGATGCGACGTTCACGTTTCTGGTGAACATGGTCCGGGCGGGAACTGAACAAGCAATATCGCCTAAAGGCATCGAGCTACGTCGGAGCCGAAGCGAACGACTAGAGACCTGGTTCGATTGCCCCATTGCGTGGAACGCTCCGAACGCCCGAATTACCTTCAACCAAGCAGACTTGGAGATACCCTTCACCAGCTACAACAGCGAGCTTCTTGAGATGCTGGACGTGGCACTCGATGCTGATCTGAACAAGGCCGAGAACACCACATCACTGACCGATCAAGTCCGTTGGCACTTGCGGCGTGCTCTGACCGCCGGTCGCCCGGAACTACGCAGCATCGCACGTGACATGGCCATCAGTGAACGCTCCTTGCAGCGCCACTTAAGGGGTGAAGGGCACAGCTTTAAGTCGCTGTTATCAGACACGCGACATCAACTGGCGTGCGAGTATCTCGACGAGCCCGATTTCGACATCAGCGAGATCGCATACCTTCTCGGATACGAGGACCAGGTGTCATTCTATCGAGCCTTCCAAAAGTGGGAACACCAAACCCCGGCAGAATGGCGTTCCCGCCATCCAGACGGCCCGGACAAGGTGCCAATCCACACCTAGCGTCCGCTTCTCTCAAACGACCTTCAACATGAACCGCTTCCAACGGGCTCGGACGACCGGCCCCGAACAATCAGACACGCCAATTAAAGGAGAACAGAAGTGACTGCTCAACCAACCCCAGACCAACTTGCGACGCTCAAAGCGGTGGCCCGTGGCTCCGTGTCCATTGATGGCGAGCGCGCACCTATATTGGAGACGCCCAAGGACTACGGGATGGAACATGAAGATGTCACGTTCACTGCCGATGACGGCATCAAACTGGCGGCTTGGTTTATCCCGGCTGAAGGCTCTAACAAGCTTATAATTTGCAATCATCCGGCCACCCTCAATCGCTATGGTTTTCCGGGACATATGAAGCCTTGGAGCGATTTCCAGAATGTCGAAGTGAAGTTCGGCAAAGTGCACAAGGCATTGCACGACGCGGGCTACAACGTCCTAACCTACGATCTTCGAAACCATGGTGAAAGCGACACCGCCCCGGACAACGCCTGGGGTCAGGGCTTTGCAGATGAGTACAAAGACGTCTTGGCGGCATTCGACTACGTCAAATCGCAAGACACGCTGAAGGACATGAAAATAGGGCTTTTCAACCCGTGCGCCGGTGGTGGTGCCGCGATCCACGCGATGTCAGAGAACCCAGAATACTTCGAGGACGTGAAAGCGTTTGTTTGCGCTCAGCCTGCATCAATCAATGTCATGTCCAAGGTAGCCCTTGCTGGCATGGGTTTGGGAGAGTTTTACGACACGTTTGTGCAAGAAGTCGAAAGTGTCAGGGGGCTGAACCTGAATGAGATGACGCCTCACCTTTTCGCCAAGAACATCAAGATGCCGACCTATATTGTGCAGAACAAAGATGATGTCTGGACGGTCCCGGAAGACGTGCAGACCACCTTTGACCTGCTGCCGAACCCGGACAAGAAGCTGCATTGGATCGAAGACGGCGATACCCGCCGCTTTATCGGTTACAATTTCTTCGGTGAACATCCCGAAACGATGATTGAATTCCTCGACAAGCATATGAGTTAAAATTCACCTTGAGGAAGGTGCGGCCTGCCGTTCCTTCCTCGAAGATAGTTTCGCCAACTTCTAAGCGGTCATTCATGCGAAAGACCCGAATGTTTGCTTTGTCCGCACAACTGCCGTTAGTTACGTTGGTACAGGTAGATAGACAGACAAAAATTGGCGGATGACTACTCTGAGCCCTTGATGGCTGCTCAAAGATCGAATTTTTGCCACTTTTCTCTTTTTGATTGGGCTTTCGTTCTGAAGGCTAAAAGTGATTTGTGGAATTGAGTATGGCCCATCACCGAACCAGTGAGACTGAGACTGAACTTCACTATTCAGAAGTGAGGAATATCTTTGCCAAGACGGCTATGCAGTTAGGTTTGAGTGATCCTTATGCCGGGATTTTCGGTCAATCAGTTTGGCATCTTTGCAATCGAGGCTACCCCGGCATTACCAATTCAATAGCCTTTTTAATGATAAACAAGGATGTTCTGACGGAAGTTTGGAATGACCCGAGATATCCATATCGAAATAATCCTTTGTCTTTGGTTTGTCCAATTCGAACCGCTATTCTCGTCGAGCAAAAAATTGATATTGCAGAAGAAAGCGGAGACTTGGAGGATTTTTCTCTTACACTCGGACGCTCAGCGCTTCCTGTACTGAGCCTTCCACCGATTGCTTTCAATTTGAAACAGAAAAACTGCGGCTTCGACACCGTTCAAATCCTAGGACCAAGTGCGACAATCTCGATGTCGGACGCCGGAATGTCAGAAGCAGCTGACACCCTTTCTCATGAATTCGCTTGGGTTGGTAACAAGCACGATATCAAGAAACCGGTAACTTATAAGCTCTCGCGCGATGCCTGTTCCGAAGACGGGTTGTATTATTGTAAAGTGCGCCGCGAGACTCTGAGGTTGCCGACAATCCGACTTAATGGCGATGGTACTTTGCGTTTATAGGTTGGCATCCAAAGGTCCGGTTTTGTCCGCATTGCGGTCTTTGTCGATCCGGACCTCGAATGACAGGTTTCGTGACCCGGCATCAATTTCATCGTTATAACAAACCACGAACGTCGCTGTACGGATGTTGCGTGAAGCGATCTATAGTTGAGTGGTTAACTCCCCAGCGGACCATACGAACCAGAACTTCAATCGCCGGATAGCAGTCATTGATCCTGTGCTCGGAGAACGTCAGCCTCGATCCCATATTGTCAAGTGCTGCGGTTTACACGAAAAGGTAACTTACTTACTTCACGGGCATCCGAACTAGAGCGTCAGATGCCCGCTTTCGTGACCATCTTCGTTTCCAGTTTAATTACTCGCTGCCAGGCAGGGATGTTGATTAACACTTAAACACTCTAACGACCGTTTTGACGACACTCTCAGTCCAACAGCGGTCTTGGCGCTGCATATGCGAGAGAAAGCTGCGCCAGCAAACGTCCGGAACGGCAACGATGACAAAGTCCGCTTAGCTGTAATAAACCATTGAAAATCGAGCGCTGCAGCACCGCAAGTCCGCTCTGAGCCCATTTCAACCAATGCTGCATCTAGCCCGAATGTCAGCTTCGGGATTCTGTATGATACTGGGACAAGAACATATCAACACTCTCTTCAATTACGGTTGAAGCGCCATCCAAGCTGTCGGCTCCGATTAGGAACTTTGGCCAAAAGAAGAATGCCTTTGCACCTGCGGTAAGAAGCTCGGTCGCGTAATTCGGATCCACGTCTTTGAGTTGGCCTGCAGCTACAGCTTCAGCGACTATTGTACGTACCGGGTTGTTGCTCATCTCGGCGCGTGCAAACACGCGCCGGGCTAACTCCTGGTCTCGCAGATACTCCGTCATCACCATCCGATTGAGCCCCAAATACCGTTCGTCAGTAATGGCTGCGATGTAGTCTTCTAAGCCTTTAACAAGCTGCTCTCGTAAAGGTTTCTCTGGATCAAATGGCGTGGATTGGATGGCCCCGGTCTCATTTACGATGATCTCAACAATCTCATCAAACAGGGATTCCTTGGTCGGGAAGTGATTGTAAAGCGTGCGACTCGAAACGCTCGCAGCTTGCGCGATCCGCATGGTACGCGCGCCTTCAAATCCGTGCGACCGAAACTCTTCAACTGCTGCGTCGATGATATTTTGTCGTTTTTTTTCAGTACGCTTCATGGTTCAGAGCTCAAAGGTAAGAATTTTTGTTTACATTTGCTTGCCGCCACCCTAAGTAAACTACGCACCTTACTTTTGCAACACTAACACGCCACATCCCTAGGAGATCAAAGCGATGACGCGGACAGTTTTCAAAGCAGGCGCAAACCGAGTTACATTCAAATCCTTTGGTGTGGATTTGGTCGGCGATCTTTATCTTCCGGAAAGTTTTGACGAGACAAAGACCTACAAGGCAATCGTCGGTGCTAGCCCGTTTCCGCAAGTCAAAGACCAGGTTCCAGCCACCTATGGTCCAGAAATGGCGGCACGCGGATTTATCTACCTAGGATTTGACTACCTGGGCATGGGTGACTCCCCCGCTCTGCCGGGTGAGTTCAAACAGTCACGTTACATGTTCCGTCTGATTGAAAACACCTGGGATGCAGTGTCCTATCTCGGCACGCTGCCTTTCGTCGAAGAAATCTATGGCTTGGGCGTCTGTCAGGGTGGTTCGATCATCGCGTCGGCTGCTGTAACCGACCACCGCATCAAGAAGATTGCAACCGTTTCGGGCATGATGGCAGCGGACGCCTTCCAATGGACGGACCGCAACATGGCGAACATGATGATTGATGCTGCCAACGCGTCCAAGCAGAAGATGTACGAAACCGGCGAAGCGGATCTGGGCTGGCCCAATGTTCTTAATGACGATCAAACCGAAGAAGAGTTCGTCGCGCTTGGTGTTCCAATGGCCGCTGAAACCTACAGCTACTACGGTAAAGATGGTGTTGCAGGTCCGGGCACCATTAAAAACTTTACCAATGAGCATAACGGCGATCAGGCTATGCAGTCGTTGATTTCCATTGGAGAGCACTATGCTGACAAGATCACGCAGCCTGCGCTGATCATCTACAGCCCATCGGCCTTCACTGCGATTTGCTCGACCGCATTCACAGAGAGGCTGACAAACGAACACGAAGTTCTGACCTTCGACGAATTTGGACATGTTGAGTTCTACTACAAGCCAGAGGCCGTGAAGGCATCGACAGACGCTGTAGCCGTGTTTTTTAACAAATAAACTGTTTAGGCAGAGGCCAGTATTTGGTGTCTGCCACCCTCCTTTTTCTCAGACTGTTCCCTTGTGAGGAAAAAATGATTTCCTTCGACAAAGCCTCCACCACTGACCAAGTGCTGGCTGGTATCGACCTAACCGGCAAAATCATTGTGGTCACCGGCGGTTCTACTGGACTGGGTGCCGAAACGGCTCGAGCACTGGCCGGCCGTGGCGCGGGGATCACTATCGTGGCGCGTTCTACAAAAAAGATGGCTGCCGTCGCCGCCAGCATTAAGGAACAGACCGGCCAAGACATCGAAATAGCCTCGCTTGAGCTGGACAAGCCAAGCACCGTCCGCGCCTTTGCAGAAAGATGGCTGACCAAGCACGACAGGCTCGACATTCTGATCAACAACGCGGGCATAGGATCGCCACCACTCACTCGCACCGCAGAAGGTTGGGAGATTCAGTTTGCAGCCAACCACCTTGGCCACTTCCTGTTGACCAACCTGCTGGCCGCCCCTTTGCAAGCTGCGGGACACGCGCGGGTGGTCAATCTGTCGTCGGGCGCTCATGCCTTCGCACCGGTGAACTTCGACGATCCAAATTACCAAACCCGACCTTATAGCGCGCTGGAGTCCTATGGTCAGTCGAAGACTGCCAATATCTGGTTCACGACCGAACTGGCGCGTCGTTGGGCAGACAAGAACGTCAGCAGCTTCGCCGTTCATCCCGGTGTCATCAAGACCGAGTTGACCCGAGATATGGCAGAAGAAGCTTGGGAGGTGTTCAGGGTGATCGAAACCCAACACGCCGAGCTGTTCAAATCCATCCCGCAAGGGGCGGCGACCAGTTGTTGGGCAGCAACTTCGCCGGATCTTGAGGACAAGACCGGGCTCTACCTGGAAGATTGCGACGTGGCCGAACCTGTCGGAGAGAACCCGCTGACTGGAGGCTATGCCCCCCATGCCTATGACGCCGAAAGCGCTCAAAAACTTTGGGACCTGTCCAACGAACTTCTGGGAAAAGATTTCTAAACCTAAATACCTAATGGAGCACCCAAGTCAGTTGCTTGGGCAAGCAGGAGCACAACCATGAAGAAAGAAAACCCTTACGGCCCCAAAGGTTGGACCCCCGAGCGCGTAAGTGATTTGACTGGCGAAACTTACCTCATCACCGGCGCAAACGCTGGTGCGGGCTATGAGGCTGCCAAAATCTTTCTGTCCAAAGGGGCCGCTGTTGTCATGCTGAACCGCAGCGCTCCTAAAACCGAAGCTGCTATCAAGCAACTCAAATCCGAAGTTGGTACCGACGCGAAAGTTAGTTTCATCGAAATGGACCTCGCCGACCTGTCGTCGGTGCGCAAAGCCGCCGAGCGCGTGAATGCAGAAGTTCCGCAAATCGACGCCTTCATTCAGAACGCGGCCATTGCACAAGTTGCCACCCAGAAGTTCACCAAAGATGGCTTTGAAAGCCAGCTTGGCACAAACCACTATGGCCACTTCCTGCTGACAAGCCTGATCTTTGATCGTCTGGTCGAAAGCACAGCCCGGATTATTGTTGTTGGCAGTGGTGGCCACAAGATGGGCTTTAAACGGCTGCAGCTAGACGACATGAACTTTGACAAGAACTACAACCCCCATGTCACCTACTGCCACTCAAAGTTTGCGCAAATGATGTTTGCGTACGACTTGGAACGTCGCGTGAAAGCTGCGGGTCTTCCCGTCTCGGTGCACGTCTGCCATCCGGGCATGGCCAAAACAACACTGGCACAGGAAGAAAGCGCGGGCTTCATCAAATTCATGCTGACCATCGCAGCTCCGTTCGCCCAGTCCGCAGAGCGTGGCGCTTGGCCCGAGGTGCTCTGTGCAACCGAGGAAAACCTCAAAGAAACTGCCTATTATGGACCAACCAAACGTAATGAAATGGCCGGGTCGGTGGGAGAATGCGTCCTCGAAGAAAGTGTTCTCGATGAGGAACAAGCCAGCAAACTTTGGGAGTATTCTGAGAAGGAAACCGGAGCGCAATGGTCTTCGCTACTCAGGTACCCGGCTTCGGTCGCATGACCTCATAAACACCAGAAACGAGCAATAGACATGGAGCAGCCATCGGCACTGCGATTGATCCTTGGGGTGCCAAGGCTCATCTGGGCGTATTCGACGAACACTGTGAAACGAGCTCTTTTCATAGCCGCGCCACCACCGGAAACGCAAGAAGAACTGGCGCGGCTTGTCGAACGGACATTCCAGCACGAAATCAGGGCCGGATATGAACATCGCTTCATTCGTTTGATGTTCGTTACTGTCGGTGAACGGGTGTTCTGCCGCCAATACCAGTTCTCTCAGCATTCTTGGCGCGACGTTTTTCTCAGGAACCCTGAAGGCCAGATTCGGATGGACAAAACCGTAGTAAACATCGAGGCATCCGAACCAGAGGACTACGATCATACCATTCCGGCTGTGGATCAGGCCTATGCTGACACTCTACGGAAGATCGGCGCTAGCTTTTTGCTCGCAGGAGCCGTCACACCTAGGGCGCAGCGAAGCACGATGGAAATTACCTTGGCAACAAAAAAAGCGGCCAATGGCGTCGCCTCGTCCGACGGCAGCTTTGTCCGCATATCGGAAATTGCAAAGCCTGGCTAAGAAGGTCCGCTATGGGCTGCCATCAGACAATCCGCACACCGCAGGGAACGACAACTTAAGCCCAGAGCAGATTAGGATGCGACTACTGTAACTGTGCTTTGCACCCATTGGCAGGCCTTGCGGGACGATTGTCTTGGCGAAGTTGATCTCATGTCAAACACGGCTTCTTTGCTTTGTGCGACGATTTGTTCTTAGTGCCTAATTGGCCTCGTGTTAGTTTTTCATTGGGCGAACAATAGGTAGCTAGGAGCGTGGAATGCTAAAGACCCATCTTACCCGCCGCGGGATGCTTACCTTGCTCGTTGGCGCTTCATCGTCTGCCATCGCTAGCGCAACCTCCGCTGACACGGCGTTCTCGTTGCAGGACCTTGGAGAGCAGCTTGAAGCTCTACCTGAAATTACCCTCTACACCGCTCGCCGCGTGATTACGATGGAGGGCAATGAGCAAAATATTGACGCGGTGGCTGTTGTTGGTGATCGCGTTTTGGCAGCCGGATCGCGCGACGAAATTGTCGACCGGATTGGCCGGCAACCCTTCCGCGTCGACGAGACCTTTGCCGACAAGGTCGTGATCGCCGGGCTTATTGACCAGCACGTCCATCCTTTTCTTGCCGGTCTAACCCTGACGGCAGAGATCATTGCGATTGAGGACTGGAACCTTCCGACGGGTCTGACGCCGGCAGTGCGGTCGGAGGAAGAGTACCGAGAGCGTCTGGTGGCTGCTGAGGCTGCTTTGGAGGATGCCGAGACGCCGCTTCTCACTTGGGGTTACCATCACTTTTTTCACGGCGACGTACGACGTCAGCAATTGGATGAAGTAAGCACAACGCGCCCTATTATCATCGTCCATCGGTCCGCCCATGAGTTTATCTTTAATACGGCAGCTATGGATCTGCTCGGCATTGACGAGGCCTTTGTTGATAACCTTCAGGGCCTTGCCGCAGAGCAATCAAGTTTCGAAGAAGGCCATTTCTTTGAAGCTGGCATGTTCGCAGTCTTGCCAACCGTCGCTCCGATCCTGGCGACACCAGAGCGCTTGATCGATGGGTTGCGGCTGGCACGTGAGTATATGCATCGCGCAGGCGTAACGGTGGGGTGCGAGCCTGGGGGTGTTTTGTCGCAGCCGCTTCAAGACGCCACGAACTCTGTGTTCTCAGGCTCGGATGTACCGGTCCGTATGTACTTCATAGGCGACGGCAAATCGCTGCACGAGTTGTACTTTGACGACGGCAGGATGATCGAAGAAACGGAGAACCTGCTGACGTGGGGAGAGGGCAAAACGAGCTTCCTTCCACGGCAAGTGAAGCTCTTTGCGGATGGGGCAATCTATAGCCTGCTTATGCAGGTGTCCGAGCCCTACGTGGGCGGCGCCTTCCACGGTGAGTGGATCATGGAACCCGATGTTTTCAACTCAGCGTTCGACGCCTATTGGGAAGCCGGTTACCAAATTCACGTCCATCAAACAGGCGATCTGGCTGTAGACCTGGTTCTCGATGCGGTCGAACGGAACATGCGCCGCATGCCGCGCCCGGATCACCGGACCACACTCGTGCATTTCGGCTATTCGCGGGAGGATCAGGCTGACCGGATCGCTGAGCTTGGCTGCAACGTCAGCGGCAATCCTTACTATGTGACGGCGCTATCGGATCGCTATGGTGATATCGGCCTCGGACCCGAACGCGCCGACGACATCGTGCCGCTTGGCCCGATCAAGGCAAATGGCACCCCGATTTCATTCCATTCTGATGTCCCAATGGCACCAGGCGAACCCCTGTACCTTGTGTGGGCGGGCGTGAACAGAACAACTGTGTCAGGTCGCGTCGCGGGTCCTGATCATCGTCTTTCCGTTGAGGAGGCATTGCGGGCCGTCACCATCGATGCCGCGCAATCCATTCGGCTGGAGGGAGAGATCGGCTCCATCGCGCCAGGCAAATTGGCAAACTTCACGATCCTTGAGGAAGACCCGTTCGAAGTCGCTCCTGACGCGATCAAAGACATCGGCATCTGGGGGACGGTCCTGGAAGGTGATATCTTCCCGGTAACGGACGATTTCAGCCTCGACCGCGCGTCGCTTTTCCCACCAAAGGACGCAATTCAGAGTGTGGGCGCACCGCTCTACGCGCTGGCCGATGTCCCGCGCGTTGCACAACGCGGCGTTCAATCTGGTTGTTCTTGCTGTGCCTCACCGGCCAGCGGCGCCTGCACGCCTTCTGTCGCAGGCCAAGTCTCGACCATTAGTTGCTGCGGAACGAACGCGGTCGGTTGGGCCGTCGTTTCGGAATGGGCGACAAAGGTTTGATTACTTAAACCGAGCACTGGAATGCGTGTGTCCGCTGCGTCCCGCACACCGGACCTAGACACGCCGCGGATGCAATGTCCGCTATGGCGAGGAATGATGCATACGCTATTGCAACCTTTTGCTAAATTCGCGTTGCTGTCTGCAGGGCCGTTTTAAACCCTGTAACACGACAATCCCGGAGCAGGTGGCGCCAAACAGCAGCCCTACAAGTTTATCCTGTCAAGCCAAGCCGAAACCGCTGCGCCCATCGCGTTAATGTGGTCAGCGTGGGTATAACCTGAAACCCGTTTGCGTGGCTTTAAGTCATGATCTCCATCTTCGAACCATTCAATTTGGATTGTAGATGATAGGTTGTACGATCCGACTTCAGCCTTCGTGCCAAACTGGTCCCGCGTTCCCTGACAAATCAGGGTTGGCGTTCGTAGGTTTTGCAGATGCTCGGTGCGCAGCTTCTCGGGTTTGCCGATCGGGTGGAACGGATAGCCCGCACATAGCAAACCAGCGACGCGTTCCGCTTCAAATAGCTCATCCGCAATCATACTGGCCACGCGCCCACCCATTGACTTTCCACCAATGATCAGCCGGCCATCAACTTTCAGCTCTTCGATTGCAGAGAGAAATTCAGAGTTTAGTTTGTCTGCGCGAGGAGGGGGCTTGCGCCTGCCTTCGGTTCGACGCTGCGCCATGTAAGCGAATTCAAATCGAACGATCCTAAGGTTTTGCGCAGCCAGCCCTTCTGCAATCATCGTCATGCCAGGGGCATCCATCGGGGCACCTGCGCCATGGGCAAGCAGGATAGTTGTACTTGCTGCTTTGGGGCCGAGTTCAACGAAGTCGGTGGGCATAGTCTCATCTGCTCTTAAGGTTCTGCGTCAGAATACTCATGCTGGCGGGGGACACACAACTTCGATCAGAGATGGCCCGTCGCTGGAGAGACCGGCGGAGAGCGCCTTTGCAAAGCTGTCCATGTCATTTGCACGCGTCCCAGGAACACCGTGGCCTTTCGCCAGAGATACCCAGTCTAGTGTCGGGTTCTCCACGTCAAACATAGCCTGAGCATTCTGACCATAGCTCGCTACGCCGACGTTTGTAAGTTCATCGCGCAGAATTTGATAACCGCGGTTTGCAAATACGATCACCGTGACGTCGAGATTTTCCCGCGCCATGGTCCACAGTGATTGTAGCGTGTACATGGCCGAACCATCCCCAGTCAGTGCAATGACTTTTCGGTCCGGGCAGGCGGTGGCCGCGCCTGTTGCGCAAGGCAAACACAACCCAATCGCGCCGCCGGTGCCAGCGAGCAGATCATGCGGTCGGGCGGTGGCTGTAGGTGGAATGACGTGAAAACCGGACGTCACGGATTCATTGCAGATGATCGCGTTTTCCGGGATCAGCGCGGCCAACGCCAAACCAACTTTTTCAAGGGTCAACTGCCCGCTGGGAATGTCCGGCAGATCGAGCGGATGGGTTTCTGCCACCGTTTTGCTTGTGACCCCGACCGCGTCTGCGAGCGCTCGCAGCGTCCACTCGATATCATCTGTGGGCATACACAAGTCCGTAATGGGGCAATACGGAGGTTCGGGCACGCTCGGTTTCCCGGGATAGGCAAAAAAGGCGACTGGCCTATCTGTGCCAAGCAGAGTGATCGAAGACGTTGCTTCAAGTTGAGAGATCTTGGGTGATATCGGATAGACCAGTTGGTCTAGCTTTGCTGTTCCTGCGCCTTTAGAAATGCGCGGTATCAGAGTATCGGCCAACAACCGGCATCCCGTCGTGGCGGCAATTTTTCCAGCCAATTCACGCTGCGGTCCAAACAGGGCTGATCCGCCAATCATCAGCGCGACGTTCGGCGTCACAAGACGGGCTGCCGCGGCTTCTATGTCGCCCATTGACGGTCGATGGAGGCTTTCACTGGTGTCCAAACGGTTTGCCGCTGTGTTCGCTTCGTTCCAAGCTGTGTCGGCAGGCAGGACAAGGGTCGCGATCTGGCCGTTTCGCGCGCGGGCTTCTTGAACCGCTGCCGCTCCATCCGTAGCTACGTCGGTGGCATTGGAGGATACTCGCGTCCAATGACTGACTGCTTGGCTGATACCGAGGATGTCTCCCTTCAAAGGGCTTTCGTAGCGCAGATGGTGCGTTGCATGATCGCCCACGATGTTAACGATCCCGGACCCTGCTTTTCGGGCATTGTGCAGATTGGCAAATGCGTTGCCAAATCCTGGTGCAAGATGCAGCAGCGTACCCGCAACATCACGTTTCATGCGAAAATATCCGTCTGCCGCCCCCGTCGTTCCTCCTTCGAACAGGCAAAGAATGCAATTCATCTCCGGGTGTTCATCCAAGGCAGCGACAAAGTGCATTTCAGAGGTGCCGGGATTTGCGAAGACTGTATCCACGCCATTGTTCAAAAGGGTTTTTACGAGTGATTGAGCGCCGTTCATTTTTTCCTTAACCTGATTTCAAGCGGTCATTTGATTGCAATGCTCGCACGAAAAGGCCTTCTTTCTAAACATATTTTCCTTTCAATCTCGACCTTGTGGCACGCAATGGACCGTACGGTCGAAGTCGGGCTGCAAGAAACCATGGGCGGGTCTTGTCAGAAGAACTTGGGTTGAGGCGGGCAGGGGCTTTCTTAGCTTCTACTCATGAAAAGACGATCGCCGTTCACGTATTTCAAAACCAGCCCCAAAATCATCCGAAGAGCGGGTGCATACTAAGCTAACGCGGCAGGAGATTCGCCGAAACCACCTTACTGCCATGCATCGAGCGACTGACGTATCCTTCCAAGTCCTCGTGCTCCGCCCGTGCGAGTGATGATCATTGACCCCAATCTACAAATTCTTCTTTGTAGGGGTCATTATGCTCAAGGGGTTATCATGGCGGTTGAATTAAACTTGCTCGACGCTGCCCGTCTGGATGCCGCATTCAATCTGGCGACACAAGTTTTTACCGAAGCCAGCACTCTCCACCGCGCTTTGAAGATTGGGTTGAATGAGTATCGGGAACACCTTCGCCACCCCTTCGAAATGATGGTGAGTGAAGGCCTGTCTATCGCTGCGACAGACAATCACTCATGTGATCTTGTTGGGTGCCTTATCGTAACGGACTTTTCTAACCAACTTGTCGAAAAAGCTAACCCATCTCAGAAGTTCGCACCTTTGTCTGCCCTAACCAAAGATCTATGCCGCCAATACCAGCGCAAGCGGCTGATCTCTGCCGCGGATGCCATTCTAGTTGATATGGCAGCAGTCTCGAAGGAGGCAGGCGGTGGAGGCATCTACAAGCAGATGCGGGCCGCAGCCGATGGTTTTGCCCGAAGCAGAGGATTTAAGCTGGTAATTGGAGAGCTGTCATCCCCCGTAACTCAGCACGTCGTACTGGAACGTCTTGGCCACAGAAAAATGGCAGAAATCAACTTTGCAGAATTTCAATACGGTAATGAGCGCCCCTTTCACACAATCCAAAAACCGCCAAGCATCATTCTGTCTGAAGGAGACCTTTAAAGGTTCAGGATTAAGCGTACTGCGCTTAACCTTTGAAAGACAGAAGGGCTAGACCTAAGCGCGAATATATAGGCATAATCTTCGCATATTAGTTGTTTGGTGAGGCAATTGGGTTGAACTGCACCCTGGCGTCTCCTTTGTCCGCAAAACAGAAATTCGTCGCGATTTAACGAACGACGGAATCGAGCCCAGAGCGGACCTTCGTCTCGCTGTTGGAATCGCAGGAGCAACGAAGGACCATATTCCTAGCGACACAATCCGGCATCGAAAACGGCCATCATGGCGCTTCGCAGGCGAGCGACATCTTCGTCCACTGAAGCGGAATGATCGCATTTAAATGACGGCAATACCTCGACCCGGATCGTGCCGCTTTTGGGCAAGTGTTTGCCGCGCGGCATGAGTCTGTCGGATGCGTGAATTACGATGGGCCGTATTGTTCGGCCGGTAGTGCGCGCGACTATTACAGCTCCCGCCTTGAACTTGCCGAGGCTTTCTGAGTCAATGCGCGTGCCCTCTGGGAAAAGCACAACAGAACGGCGCGCGGGCATGGCGTGAACGGCAGCAGTTAGTGTTTCGATCGCCACAGGGCCACTTTTCCGGTCGATCTCCACCAGCCCTGCACCCTTGAACCCGTGGCGTAGAAGAACCGCGTCGCAAAGTTCCTTTTTAGCGGCGAAGGTGATCCACTTGGCGTTGGGCACCACGTCCATCAGAGCGAAACCATCCAGGTGGCTTCGGTGGTTAATCACGATGATGCTGTTGGAGTCGGCGGCCAGCACGGCCCTGTCGGCTTGTGTCATCTCTGTTCGGATGCTCAGCAGCCACAGAAGCCGCGAACAGGCACGTTTGACTAGCGGCCAGTACCAGCCGCGAAAACCTCGCCGTTTACCGCAAAGCAA
Organism: Ruegeria arenilitoris; assembly: GCF_013032445.1. Classification (GTDB taxonomy): domain Bacteria; phylum Pseudomonadota; class Alphaproteobacteria; order Rhodobacterales; family Rhodobacteraceae; genus Ruegeria; species Ruegeria arenilitoris_F. The sequence goes on from NZ_WQCA01000013.1 coordinate 86,351, forward strand.
GGGCGCAAAGGCGATGTACAGGAAATAGACGGGACCTAGCAGGAACAACGCGGCGCGTTTTATGACCCGCAGGTGAGCCGGTTCTGTGGTCGCAAGCGCGACCGTTTCCTTTAGAGGCTTGAGTGACATAGGTTCCCGTTGATTGTGCTGACTGCCGGGAGAGGTTCACGAGGTTTCTCCGTCTGGCATTTGCTGCCTGCCCCCTGGGCGCACGGCCCGACAAGCACCCTGCACCCTGCCTCTATGCGGCAATGGCGAGGGCACATCAACAGAAAGCCTGACGTTGGCGATTGGCATCATTAGCTGGTTTGAGCCCATACCGGACCGGCACCGTAAATCGAACTACTGTTGTGGCGAGTACCAAATCGGAGAAGTGTAGGCGCGTTCCTGAGTTGTTAATTGGACACCGTCCGGCATGTCTATTCCGAACTTCACTGCATCATATGCTGTCCAGCGAGGGGTCGGAATTTCTATAACCCGGGCATAATAAAATGCACTTTCCGAAGGATCGAAATCTGGGTCTTCCCACACGGTTCCCAGCTCAGAGGCTCCAATTGTGTTGGTCCAAGATGGGATCGAGAGGTCGACGGTGGTTCCTATGGATGGCAACTTACCAGCGGCATCTGGTTCGCGGGATCCAGACCAGGCCACGTCGTAGACCTTTTCCTTTTGCTTGCCATTTGCATCCAACCAACCCTTTATGATCTGGATGCGATCCAGGTTTGCTCCCATCGGATCACGAAGCGCATATACGAGAAAGGTAGGTGCGCCTACTCCTGCACCAAGATCACCACCCATCGGCACACCTTTGGTGTATCCAACAAGCGCCAAGTCCCGCCGCAATGCATCCTCTTCAGTAAATGAATATCCAGCAAACATACGGACGCGCATTCGGGGACCAGTTGTTGCGTAAGTTTCACGCCGATGCATTGCATCCCAGATGGCTTCGCGGGAATTCTCCCGAGCCCATACTGCTGTTAGACCGCCAGTAATGTATTGCGACGAACGCAGCGCAACAGTCCCGTCAGCATATGTCTTGCTGACATGTTTGCTGCGCTCTTCGCTGGGCTCGTAACCGGTAAACTTTCCGAAGAAATTGTCGTTGTCAGGAGCCGTCAAACCTGTGTGCGTGTCACTAGCCCCCCCCAAGCCAAACTTGAAAGGATTTACCCCCAAAGTTTTTTGTAGGGACAGCCCTCGAAGCAACCCGGATCGCGCATACTCGCCGGGTAACATATCCGGCTCTTTCGGAACCGAAGCATCCAAATTTCCGTAGTCCCACGTTTCGAAGTCAGCAAATTCGTCTTCAGGTGACAAGAAAGGGTGGGCTTCACCATCCCCCTTTATCTGTGTTGGTTCGTACAGCCTTTCCCATTTGTGTCGCGCATCTGCGTAGGCGGGATCTAAAGGTACCCCTTCTGCAAAGTCATCGACTAATGGGAACATCCAGCCGTTCGACAAGTTCCCATTGTGTGGAATAGCAAGCACGCGCCCGCCTGTGGTTTGTTCATAGCTCTCCAACCATTTCCAAAGATCACGAGGGTTAGGTGAGCCCACAGGTGGCGTTGTTGTATAAGGCAGTATCTGTCTTGTAAGCTCAGGGCCGTCGCGAAAGATCACGTTTCGGTGCAAATTGTTGCCTGCAAGGAGAGAGGTCCATTCATAGGCGATAAAGGTGCTGAACACGCCCGGATCATTGTACTCTTCCGCTGCATCGATAATGTCGTCCCAAACACGCGCGTACGCGGGATTGCCTGGTTGATAATTTAACGCTGGCGAAACCTGCCCTTGAGCAAATGCTGCAGTAAGCTCAAGCGCAGCCGCTAAGGCGGATTCCCCGCCTTTGTTGAACTCTTCATGGAAATACCTGCCTTGCTCATCCGCCAATATGTTGGGAGCACCCCCAATGATATCGGTGATGGCACCCATCGCATCCGAGTGATCTGTAATCATGAAGAAGTCGAGCGGCCTCGACAATTTTACAGGTTGCCCCGTGTTCGACACAACTTCTTCGCCACGCGCAAACCGATAGGCTTCACGCGGCATGAGGCGCGTACCGCCTCCACCAGCATCCCCGGAAAGACCAGTATGAACGTGGGTGTCACCGAAATAGACTTGAGTTGGATAAGCGCGTTCGGCGTAAGGTGAATAGGGTCGACCGGAAGGACCGGCAAGGCCTGACGGATTTATTGCATCCTGAGCTAAGATTGGGCTCCCCAGAATGAGAGCTGCTGGTAAAGCATAGCGAAACAATTTTTCCTCCTTAATTGAAGGCACCATAGCACAACTCTGCTCCGGAATTTTTCCAAGTTAGTTCGAAGGTTTGCTAAGTCCGCAGAGCGGTTATTCGCGATGTTATTGTCAGAAGAACTTTGGTTGAGCAGGGTAGGGCGGTTGCGTAGCTTTTGCCTATGACCAGACCTGCCTCTTTCAAATACTTTAAAACCAGTCCCGAGATCATCCGCCTTGCGGTGATGCTTTACATCCGCTTCCCTCTATTGCTTCGGAGTGTCGAAGACCTTCTGCACGAACGGGGGATCGACGTGAGCCACGAGAATGTCCGATATTGGTGGCAAAGGTTCAGTCCGGTGTTTGCTTCTGAAATCCAAAGAAAGCGAGTTCAGCAGTTGCGCGCGTTCTCCAAATGGCAGTGGCACGTGGACGAGGTTTTCGTTAAGGAGAATGACAAGCGGCATTATCTGTGGCGCGCAGTAGATCATGAAGGCGAGGTGCTTGAAACCGTGGTCACTAAACGTCGAAACAAGCCGACGGCATTGAAATTCCTCTGGAAATTGATGAAGCGGCACGGCAAGGCTGAAGAAATACTCACCGATCGCTTCGCTTCTTACAGGGCGGCGCTCAGAGATTTGGGTGCACTCGAGAAATAAAGGACGGGCAGGTGGCTCAATAACCGCGTCGAGAATTCGCATCTTCCTTTCCGACGACGCGAACGCGCCATGCAACGGTTCAGGCACTTGCAAAGTTTACAGAAATTCGCCTCCGTCTACTCCTCTGTCTACAATCACTTCAACCAGGAAAGATCGCTAGCCAACCGAGACACATTGAAGCTGACGCGCACCGCCGCTCTTGCTGAGTGGCGTCAGCTTTGCTCCAGATAGGTTCACGGTTTGCGCAGCAGACTGAGGCTGGTTCGAATTCGTCTGACAGCGCCCATTGGGAAGACTGTGCCTCATTTTCTGTTCTTTTCCGGTGTCCTTACTGTAACACACACATTGGAGACATGTGCCTTGGCACCGCCTTGGTTTGAGACTCTGAACTGATTTGTTGCTTATCTCTTAGACACTTCGAAGATAGCGCAACGAAACAGGAGGGTGGCGCTAAGAACACCGACACGTCAATAGAACGTGCACGCAGCCTGTTGGAGGCTGCTCAGGGCCATGCTCTCGCGGTGCATCGGACCAGCGCAAACCATTGCAGTGAATGAAGATAATCCCGCTCAGCACTCTCTTGTCATCGCCCCGTGGCCTGCCATGCGAACGTGGGAAGTTGGGTAAAGCTTGGCCATCTGCTCGTCAGACAGCCAGAAAAGGTCGCTCATGTCACCGCTCCGTTTTCCGAGCCGTGAAACATCTCGCGCCTTGAAAATCAATGCATCCTGACCCTAGCTTGCCACAGAACCGAGGATTTGACACTGTTGTTTGTAGTTGGATCAATGCCCCGAATAGGCCGACCACATGCCGAACATCCCCACAAGAATCAGGCTGACTGCCCATGCGGTATCGAGGTTGAACCAGCTGCGCGAGATAAATTTCAACCCCAGCCAGTGATACACGATCACCGCACTCAATGACCCCGCCACGGTCATGGCGAGTGTGTGGACAGTGGCAACAGTAAGCGCTGTCAGGATATCGTTGCTCATCAGGCTCTGGGCGGCGGCGTGACCGGATGCGGCGACGTTGCCCGGTTCAAGTAAACCGCAAATGCCCAGATAAATTGGTACCAACATTAGCCCGGCACCATGCGCCATCGCCGCCAGAAACGACCAGAGAGCCAATCTTGCGGGATGTATGCGAGCCAGGATTTTGGGATGTTTGCGATTAATCAGCAGATATACGCCCATCGTGACCACGATCAGACCGGCTCCAAACCGGATTTCGGTTTCACGCTCGACCAGAAATATCATCAGCGAGAACGGCAGCAGAATACCGATCATCGCCAGGAAATGCCCAAGAGCCAGCATTCCCAGTGCTTTGGCCATTGCCCAGGGCCTGCGTTCCATCAATGCGGCGGAAACAGCAAGGGGCCAGCCCATGCCGGGGTTGATGCCGTGATAAAAGCCCGAAAAAATGACGGCCCACCAAAGGGCCGCCAGCGACACGTCCTCCATCAGTGCCTACACAGAGGGGTAGCAGAAACTGTCAGTCGAGCAGTCACCCCCCTCCAGACGAATCTGGTGGGCGCGCGTGCCTTCTGGGAAGTTGACGTAGAAATCCGGGTCCAGCTCAAAGCTTCCATCGTCGCCCACATTGGCCATCACCATCTGGCCGCCTTCCTGATGCGGATAGAACTGATTGTCCCAAGTGGAATAGAGCGAGTTGGTCCAGAAGACGCGTTTGCCATCGCGGCTGATCTCGACCATCTGCGGGCCATAGACGAAATCCTTGCCGTTAGGGTGCTTGGTCTCGCGTGCGATACCGCCCAGCTCGACCTTGCCATTCAGAACCGGATTCAGCGGGTCCGACACGTCATATTGATGCATCTCGCCCAGACCCCAACAGGCCACGTACAGGTATTTGTCGTCTAGGCTCAGGTCAATATCGGTGACCAGAGGCGGCACGGCACTGAACCCTTTCAGTAGTTCGGGCAGATTTTCTGGGTCTTCGGGGCGCGGGTCGATGGTAATGGTCTTTTTTGACTGCCATTTGCCATCATCATCGCGCCACCAAGTAAAGATCGCGCCCTGCAGATTGGTGGTGTCAACGACCACGCCGCAGAACCCGTAGGATTTTGTCGGATCATGGGCCGGACGAATTTCCAGTGCCATCTGATAGTTCTCGCCGAAATCCATCGTCTGGATGTTCTTGCGCGCGCGCAGGTCCCAGAAGTGGATCGAATGGCCGTATTTGTTGCTCAGCAGGTCTTCTGGCACGACGCCGTTTTCGAACTGTGGGGGCAAGCCCCATTCGGAGCTGACCATGTAGTCCTGCGGCAGGTTCCACCAGAAGTCATAGTGTTTGTTCTGTTTGCCGCGATCCATCTCATAGCGCCCGATGATCTCGAAACTTTCGCAATCCATGATGAAGATGCCCGGAGGTCCGTCAGTTCCGTCCGGTCCGGCGCCGCCAAGGGTCGAGACATAGATGCCTTCGGGACCGCAATGGATGGTATGCGGGCGAGAATACCCGGTCTTTGCAAAGACCTCTTCGGGTTCAATGATTTTGTGGATTTTTGATTCTAGCGGTGATTTGACGTCAAAGATGTAGATCCGGCTGGAGCGGATACCCGGAACGATCAAGTAACGTCGTTCCAGAAAGGCGTGACCCGATAGGGGGGACAAAGATGAAGAGCAAGCGTTCCAGCCGAAATGGTGAAACTCATCACCTGTGGTTGGGGTCATGACTGTGTGGACAATCTGTCCGTAAGTATCTGATCCAGCACGCAGGTCGATCACGGCTAAACCATCATGTTGATCGGCATTTTTACCGAGCATAATAGTGAAGGCAAAATTCTCGACCGGCGCTTCCATGGCCAGTTTTGGCGACGCGTGAAACGTCGGATCTGGTCGTAAGTTCATTTTAGTCCTCCCTTTGGTTTTACCCCTCCTCCTTGGGGTACGCCTGCAAGCGTTGCATTGGTGTCTCCTCTACACCTCCCCAACGTTGCAGAGTTGAATGGCGCCGCTGATTTTGGTCGCCAGGTCTTTCAATTGAGTGCCAATTTCTCGCCTATAGTCATTGCCAAAACGTCTGACCGGACCGACGGCTCCGACGCTAAACGAGACGCCAATTTTACCTACCGCAACGGGGGCCGCGACGCTGGAGATGCCGATATCGATTTCCTGATCGCAATCGGCAAAGCCCTGTTTTTGGATCAGGTCGAACTCAGCTACCAAATCCTCGCGCGTGGTTTTGGTATGATCCGTGAACTCCTTAAGCGTACCATTCAGGATCGTTTCCTGAAAGCCCGGTTCGGCGAAGGCAGCGATGGCCTTCGAGCATGAACACGCGTGCAAAGGGCGCTCGCCGAGGCCGGGGTGAACAAAAGCGCGCCCCGGATCTTCAGGTGTCTCGACATGTATGATCTCGATCTTGCTGTCGCGAAACCGCGCAAGAAATGTTGTTTCGTTGAATGTGGTCGCGGCGGACCGAAGAAGCGGGGCCGAAACACGGCGGACATCAATGTCTGAGTTGCCGTGCAAGGCTATCCGGATCAGGCGGTCTCCGATTACGTATTTTCCGTCATTGTTTGGATCCTCGATTAGGCCTTGTTCCAGAAGGGTTTGGAACAGCCTGTAGCAGGTCGGTTTAGGTATGCCGCTGGCAGTCTGCACTTCACCTGCCGAAACGGGGCGTCCGACGACAGCAATGATTTCAAGCAGGTGTATCAGGCGCTGCAGGTGCATCTGGAAGAAATCCTTCCATGATTTGAGACTGACTCTCATTCAACGAGAATCATTCGCTAAAAATCAAGATTTTTTTGTTGGCGCTGAATGTATGCCCGCTTCAACACCGTTTCGTCGTTAGGACCGCCGTTTTGGACTATCTGAGGAGATCAATAGCATGCTGCGCATGTTGAGACATGAGGCGGGGGTTTGTGGATAAGTGGATAAAGATATTGGAAAATATGATGAAAAATCTGTCAAATGCGATTCCTGCGACCCTGCGGTTGCGCGGCCAATATTGAACCATAGTTTGGATTTGCTCCGGCTAACGGGCAAGTTGTTTCATTGAAAAATTCAATCAAGGGCTCAGAATTTTCCACATACTGAAAAGGAAATTACAGATTATATTGAATAAAATTGAGACGCCGGAGTTTGGGAGGCCCTGTTTGTCTAGGAATGCAAAAAAAAATCAATGTATGGTACGGGCCGGCTATCTCTGACTTAGCTTCAGCCATAAATGCGTAGAGCACCTCGGGCTTAAGCTGCAAACCGCATCGGAGAGGGTAACAATAGCGGACCTGATAGTTTTCAAGCGCGTGTTGCGTTCATAGCGTGGCAACCGGGCGCTACTCGCTATCTAAAGTGCTAATTGGGCGATGAAGCAGCCAGGTAAGCCACCTGAAGGAAGTAACCGAAGGTTCTGAAGGCCTCACCCCTTTTTCAAACAACCTGAAACAACGGCAGCTGGCACAAAAGCGTTCTGGCTTCCCATCACCTTTGCTGTGTGAAGGCACATGCAATCGTTTAGACTGGAGGAGAAATACATGTCTAAAGAACCCCCAATGATGGATCTGCCCATCAAGGTTTCGGAGGGCGGATTCTATGACGGCTTTAGCAAAGACGTTACGATCGCTTCGAAGATCCTTGTTGGTGCGTTGATATTCTGGGCCATTGCGTTTCCTGAAAACGCATCGTCGGTGTTGGGCGCGATGAACAGTTTCCTGCTGGCAAACTTCGCATCCTGGTACACTTGGGTAGTCGCCTTCTTCATTCTTGTTTGCGTGATCATGGCATTGATCCCCTCAACTGGCCGGTTGAAGCTGGGTTTGCCGGATGACAAGCCCGAATTCTCAAGCTTTTCGTGGTTCTCGATGATGTTCGGAGCCGGGATCGGCATCGGGATGCTGACATTTGCAACCGCCGAGCCGATTTATCACTTCGCCAAGAACCCCGAGACCATTCAGGGCATCGTCGAAGGCTCGACCGCTGAGAATGTGCGCTATGCCTACAAGTGGTCGTTCCTGCACTGGGGCTTCTCGGCTTGGGCTTGCTATGCGTTGGTCGGCTTGTCGCTGGGGTACTTCTCGTACCGCCGCAATTTGCCTCTGACGATCCGTTCGGGCCTGACGCCTCTGTTCGGCAACCGCCTGTCAGGTGGTCTGGGTCACGCCGTCGATATCGTAGCTGTTGTCGCCACTGTTCTTGGTGTTGCACAGACTCTTGGGTTTGGTGTCGAGCAATTCGTCGCCGGGATTCATCGAATCGGCGTAGGTGACTGGTTGCTGAACGAAGATGGCAAAGCCACTACGGCAGCAATCGTTGTTGCGCTGATGGTCATCATGGGTGCATCGACTCTATCGGCCCTGTCCGGTGTCGGAAAGGGCATCAAATGGCTGTCGAACATCAATATGGGCCTCAGCTTCTTCCTACTGGCGTTTTTCTTGATCTTCGGCTCTGCTATGTTCGGCACTCAGGCACTGTTTATCGGTCTTTACGATTACATCGTTGCTCTGCCGGGTATGCTGTTAAACGTCTGGCGTGCAGATGGCACCGAAACCGGTGATGCGCTGGCAAGCTGGCAAGGTGGTTGGTCGGTGTTCTACTGGGCGTGGTGGATTGCATTTGCCCCGTTTGTCGGCGTGTTTTTGGCACGAGTTTCGCGCGGTCGGACTGTGCGTGAATACGTTCTGGGCGCTATCATCGTTCCGTCGATGATGTGCTTTATCTGGTTCACGCTGGTTGGCGGCACTGCCATCGATCTGACACTGGACGGAACGGCAGGAGACGCCATCACGGGTGCCGGTCAGCAGGCACAGCTGTTTGCGATGCTGGACGTTATCCTTTCGAGCGGTTTCGCTTGGGTCATGGCGGTAATCGTCGTCATTCTGCTGCTGACCTATTTGGTCACGACAGCGGACAGTGCGGTTCTGATTGTGAACACCATCAACTCGGGTGGTGACGAAGGCCCCAAAGGCCGTCCGCACATCCTGTTCTGGGGCGCGGCCCTGGCGCTCGTTGTTGGTGCGTTGCTAATTGTTGGCGGGCTGGGTGCGATCCAAACTGCTATGGTTATCGGTGCATTGCCGTTCAGCCTTGTGATGGCTTTGATGGGCGTTGCCCTGATCAAAGGTATCGTGCGCGACGGTCAGCGTGAGAAACGTGGCGTCAGCAGTGTTCACTCTGTCGAAGCCGCAGAATAAACTAAGAAAACAACGGCGGGCATGGAAAATGCCCGCCGTTATTGTATCCGGGTCGCCAACCGAAAGCCTATTTGGGTACGGCCCTTCTAATTTCAGGAATGAGATTCCCATGCTGACACATGATCAACTGCATAACTTAAAGAATTTGCGGGTCGAGTGCTATGATGACGGGGTCTGGATTGTCCGGTTGAATCGTCCCCACAAGAGAAACGCTTTAGACCTTGCCACGATTGATGAGTTAGTCGACCTTTTCACCAGCGCTCCACGTCTTGGAGCCGCGGCCATTGTCTTGACCGGTGAAGGAAACCATTTCTGCGCGGGCCTCGATCTGGTGAACACCACAAAGAAGACCGCAGTCCTGCGGGTTTCATGCATGTCTGCCTGCGTTGGCACGAGGCGTTCAACAAAATGGAATACGGAGGCGTTCCGATAATCGCCGCCCTGACCGGAGCGGTTGTTGGCGGCGGGTTGGAGCTGGCAAGCGCAGCGCATATTCGGGTGACGGATGCTTCGACTTACTTCGCATTGCCCGAAGGCCAGCGGGGGCTGTTCACCGGTGGCGGTGCAACCAATCGTGTGGCGCATCTGATCGGCAAGGCGCGCATGATCGACATGATGCTGACCGGGCGTGTTTACCAAGGGCAGGAAGCGATTGATATCGGTCTTGCCCAATACAGGGTTGAAGGCTCAAGTTTCGACAAGGCGATGGAGTTGGCTTGTCGTGCCGCCGAAAACCTGCCGCTGACCAACTTCGCCATTTGCTCGGCGATCAGCCACATGCAGAACATGTCGCCCTTGGATGCTGCCTACGCGGAATCCGTGGTTGCCGGTGTGGTAAAAACTCAACCTGATGCACGCGCCCGACTTGAAGCCTTTGGCGGTAAGACCACGGTGCGCATTCGACCAAATTCCGAATGAAGCTGGGCGCCAGTTTGGGTCGGTCGGTTCGGGAGCAATTTGGAGTGAGATTACGCAGGGGTAGTATATTGGAAATTTATTCCTTGGGCTGAGAGATCGGTTGAAGATGAGAGTGGTCGCGCTTGAATTGATCCCGGCAGTTTGTTTCGAGCTTGATAGTAAAGAAAAAATACGAGCTGCGATGACGGTTTGCGTTTAGGATACGGATATCATTGACGGGTTTCATATTAATTTTGTTTATATCAG
>NZ_WQCA01000014.1 GCF_013032445.1 Ruegeria arenilitoris
TGCCGCCCATGACATAAATCTCATGCGCGCCGCCCAGATGCATGGCCGCAATCACGGCAGCATTCGGTTTGCCCTGAAACGGCGGGGTGCAGGCAATGATACGCGGAACACCGGCCACCTTGGCCGTCGCCACTGACATATGCGCCGAAGCCACCATCGGGAACTTGCCGCCCGGCACGTAGCAACCAACCGACTGCACCGGGATGTTCTTGTGACCCAGAATCACGCCTGGCAGGGTTTCAACCTCGATATCCAACATCGAGTCGCGCTGCGCCTGCGCGAAGTTCATTACCTGCTTCTGTGCAAACTTGATGTCGACCAGTTCGCGCTCAGACAGCGAGGCGATCAGCTCGTCAATCTGTTCCTGGCTCAGGCGGAAGCTTTCCGGCGAGTAATTGTCGAACTTCTCCGACAATTCGCGCACTGCTGCGTCACCGCGGGTTTCGATGTCTTTCAGCGTCGCTTCAACGACGGCGCGTGTCTTGGCGTCATCCTCGGCCCGGTCGGCCTCGGGTTTGCCGCGTTTCAGATGTTCGATAGCCATTGTCCTAATCCTCAATTGTCGGGCCGAGGCGGAGTCTTTTCTCCCCGGTCGAATGTTTCCCAGCCTTCGCCGTTAAATAGGTCCACGCCCAGTTGAGCGGCGACATGGGCGAAATCGACATTCACCCAGTTGTCGACAATCTTGCCGTCGACGACTTTCCAGAAATCCATATAGCGGATCTCGACCCGCTTGCCGGTGGGCGCAATGCCCAGAAATTCACCGGAATGGGTTGCCTCTTGCCGGCCAAAGGCCGCAGCCCATTCACCCATGTAAAGCCGGGCTTCGTCGATGCAGGTCTTGTCGGAAAACGCAGCCTGGAATGGGCGCTGCCAGTTTTCCTGAAATTCCTTGAGCCCGGTCTTGGTGCCGTAGCCCTGGTTGCCCATCCAGCGAAACCCTTCCGTGAAAAACTCGCCAATGTCGTCAATGCGGTGGTCGTTCAGCCCATCGACCATCCCTTCGATCACCGCGCGGGTCTGGTCGGTTTTGCTCATGTCCGTGTCGCGTGTCAGCACGGCCTGTTCGGGGCGGGAGCCCTTCATCTTTCTCTTCCTTTTATGGTTACCAAGGGGTTTTCTGTATGGACGGGGAGGGTTAGTCGGCCGTCAGAAAATCCCTTGGCATCCGGTTGAGCGCCGGGTGGCGCCCAACTGCGTTATGTCTGGCGGCGGAGCTCACTAGCCCTTTACCGCTCCGGCGGTCAGACCGCTGACGATCTGGCGCTGGAAGAACAGGATCAGGACAAACAGCGGAGCGGTGGCAGAAACCACGGCAGCAACCGCGTACATGACCTTGCCTTCAACCTGGGTGGTGCCCATGAAGCTGTTGATGGCGGGAATGATGGTCTCATTCTCTTCACTCAGAAGCATCACGGCCACGGTAAAGTCGTTGTAGGCCAGCAGGAAACTGAACAGACCGGTGGTGATCACGCCGGGCCACATGACCGGGACGATTACATGCCGGAAGGCCTGGAACCGGGTGCAGCCATCGACCATGGCACTTTCGTCCATGTCCTTGGGGATGTTCTTGAAGAACGAGTGAAGCATCCACAGGGTAAAGGGTTGATTGATAGCCACAAGCACGATGATGGTTGTCGGCAGGATGCCCCAAACATTCCATTCAAAGAACCACAGCAAATAGCCCGAAACCAGTGTCATATGCGGCATCGCGCGGAACACAAGTGCGGCCATTAGGATCCAGAAGGCATAACGGAAACCGGACCGCGCCAACGCATACCCCCCGAGCGTTCCGAAGGTCAGCGAGATGAGCACGGTGAAGAAAACCACGATGCCGGTGTTCTTGAAGTTGAACCAGAAATCTTCCAGAATCCATGCCCCGTGATAGCCGGCACCGGTAAAGGCACTGCCGGTTTGCTCAATCGTGTTGGCACCGGTCAGGGCGTTCATCCAGTCGGCCTTGGACAAGAAGTCGGCCTGTACCTTGAAGCTGCCCCAGAAGGTCCAGAAGAACGGGAAGGCGGCAATTATCAGCCAGAGGGCCACGAAGCCGTAAGAGAACAGCTTTAGCGGGGTCATGCGGGATTGTGCTTTGGTCGCCATGTCGTGTCCTCAGTGAGATTTACGGGTGAAGTCGCGCCAGGTGCGAACAAGCACCGGTGACATCAGGATCAACGCAAGGATGATGGTAATCAGCGAGGTTGCACCTGCTGACGCATAGAGCGGATTGCCACTTTCGCGCAGGTCGTTGAAGATGATCCAGCTAAGCGACTGTGCATGGGCTTCGGCCTTGAAGCTGACGATTGGCTCAAAAACCCGGAAGTTGTCCATGATCAGCATGAGCGTCACAAACGAAACCAGCGGCATCAGGTGCGGAACGATCACGTGGATCAAGCGCTGCCACTTCGTCGCGCCATCGATCTGTGCCGCTTCCATCGTATCATCGGGGACGGTTTGCAGACCTGCGTAGAAGGTGATGAAACTGAACGGCAGGGTATGCCACACGCCGTAGACCATCAGCATGGTCCATGTCAGCGCCGTCGACGCCTTCAGGCTAAGTGACGGGTCATTGAATATCTGCTGAATGGTGGCGCCGATAACGCCGTCGCCATCGACCATCCAGAACAGGATCAGCGAGCCAACCAACGGAGTAACGAGAAACGGCAGAAGCGAGATAAAGATCGCAACCCCTTTGAGCGCACGGGGCAGAGTGTTGACACCTACGGCAATAGCCAGTCCCAGCGCCAGAACCAACGGCGTGACTATGAAGGTGTAGGCCAGGGTGAAGGTCAAGGCGCTGTAGAACGGCAAGTTATACACCTGAGACCAGAAATCGCCCAAGCTGTCAGAATTCGCCCACGCCTCTCCGATCTCTGCAAAGGCCAGGTGCGAACGGTTAATGTAGGTGCCCAGACCATTGAATTGGCCCAGCGGTTGTTCTGCACGTAGCTTTGCCGTTGCTTCGGTGTCGACGGTGGTGGTCGGGGTACATCCAAACGGCCCGCAGCTTTCAGAGACCAGCAGAACCTGCTCATGCTCGACAAAGAGCGATTGGACGAAAACCGAGACGATCGGCAGAGCAATGAACAGGATCATTGCGGAAAGCGTTGGCAGAATGAACCAGAAAAAGGTGCGGTGCTTCATGGCGTACGTCCCAGTTTTTAGTCCGAAAAAAGATGAGGGGGGCAGATTGCGCCCCCTCAAGTCGGGGAGAGTTACTTGAGAAAGCCAGCTTCTTTGGCCGAGGTCCGGTAAGCGGCTTCAACATCCGCCAAGGCCTGTTCAGCGCTTTCGTCACCCTTCAGGAAATCCGCAAGTTCCGAGCCGAGCGCCGCGTGCAGCAGACCCATCTGCGGAATCATCGGATATGGCTTGGCACCACCTTGCACGGTTGCGGCAACACCCGCCGCAGCCGGTCCGGGCTTGAACCCTTCAAGCAGCCAGACTGCATCGTCGTTGTTCGCAGCCACCATTTCCGGGGTCAGGCCGCTGATCAGCGCAGCAAAGGTGGCCTCTGCCTCTTCGTCCGACACGTTGGATGCTATGGTGATACCGTCCCACCACAACGTGGCTGCGGGGATCGATCCGCCACCAACGGTTGGCGCAGCAGACAGAACCGTGTTCGAAGTCACCTCTTCGGTGGACCCTTCATCATCCAGAATTGGCGCACCACGCGAACCCCACATGACGGCCAGAGCCGCCTGACCGGATTCCCAAAGGCCCTGCGTTTCATTCGACGCGTGGGTCAGGTGGTCAGGGTGGGCGTATTCCACCAGGGCCTTCATGGTTTCCAGCGCGGCCACACCCTTTTCGTTATTGATCGAAGGTTCAGCAGAACCAGGCTCAAAGAACTCACCGCCATGACCCAGATAGATCATGTTGAATACTTCTCCCACGTTCCAACCGGTCTGGAGGTTCATCGCGATCGGATGCTCCATGATACCGGCGGCACGGATTTTCTCGGCGGCCTCTATGACTTCTTCATACGTTGCCGGAATGCCGCCGACGCCAGCCTGTTCCAGAATATCCTTGCGTGAGAACAGGTGCTGCGAGTTGGCCATGAAGGCCACGGCCATGACGTTGCCATCAATGGTGATCAGCAAGTTCGGCGGAATGCTGTCCTTGTATTTTTCAACCAGATCATTCAGCGGCCGCACCAAACCGTCGTTCATCAGTTGGGTCAACGTCGAGTTGGCCAGGATCACCGATGTATATTCCGACGGATTTGGCGTCAGAGCGGCGTTCATGATCGAACGCGCTTCGGTGGTGTGGTTGGTGTTGAATTCAGCTGCAGCCCCACCACAATTGGCTTCAGCGGCTCCCGCGACTGCGTGGATTGCCGGGAAGTCGCTGGCGAGGATTCGAATGGATTGACCTTCCGGGCCACATTCGGCGGCGTAAGCTGCCGAACCCATCAGACCTACAAAAGCGGTTGCTGTAGCGATTTTTCTAAGGAACATTTCTGTCTCCCTGTTTTTCTGAGTTTTTTGAGTGCGTGGCCCGTTCACGCATGAGTTTCTAACGCCGGGGTTTGTCCCCGATCATAAAGCGGGGCCGTGTTCAGATCCGGGCACCGGTCTTGCCGTCAAACAGATGGCAGATTTCAGCTGGAACCGAGATTGAAACCATGTCGTCGATCTCTGCTCGGAAATTCTTGTCCGCTTTCACCGAAACCAGGGCACCGCCGACACGAACAGAAATCATGGTGGCATCGCCCAGCAATTCCTGCGTGTAGATAGGCGCGTTGATCTGCCCCTGTCCTTCGGCGGCAAGGCCGGCATCTTCGGCCCGGAAGCCCAATGTCATCGGGCCGTCCGGAGCGTTCAACCCCGTGATTTCGACGTTTTTGGCCGCAAACGTGCCACCCCGAACTTCGCCTTCCATAAGGTTCATTGCCGGATTACCGATAAAGCTGGCCACAAAGGTGTTGGCCGGGGTGTCGTAGATCTCGGTCGGGCTGCCAACCTGCTGCACAACACCATTCTTCATTACCACCACACGGTCGGCCAGCGTCATCGCCTCAATCTGGTCGTGCGTCACGTAGATCGTGGTCACCGCCAGTTCATGGCTGAGGTTCTTGATCTGCGCACGGGTCGACACGCGCAGCTTTGCGTCGAGGTTCGACAGCGGCTCATCCATCAGGAATACATTCGGTTCCCGCACGATGGCACGGGCCAACGCAACACGTTGGCGCTGACCGCCCGACAATTCTGCGGGCTTTCGGTGCAGGAAGTCGTCCAGTTCGACCATAGCGGATGCGCGGCGCACTTTTTCGTCATGGGTGGCGGGGTCGATGCCGCGAACCTTCAACGGGAACCGAATATTCTCGTAAACGTTCATGTTCGGATACAGAGCGTAAGATTGGAACACCATCGCGACGTCACGATCCTTGGGCTCCATGTCGTTGACACGGGCGCCGTCGATCAGGATGTCACCCTCACTGGCATCTTCCAGACCCGCGATCATACGCATCGTCGTGGTTTTGCCGCAGCCTGATGGACCAAGAAGAACCAGAAACTCTTTGTCGGAAATCGTCAGGTCGAAATTGTCGACCCCGACAAACGAACCCCAACGCTTTCCAACGTTGCGAAGTTGAATCTCGGCCATTGAGTCCCTCCCTGATGGGTCGCCGTGCATACGTATGCAAAGAGACTAGGCGAAGGACGATATTCAGTATAATGAAATCGTTCTATGGTAGATATAAACAAAATTAATTTGAGATTGATCGACACAACGGTGCTGTTGATCTTCCTCAGCCTTATGCGGCATCGCAAAGCAACAGAGGTTGCACGCGAGATGGGATTGACCCAACCGGCTGTCAGCCATGCCTTGAAACGACTTCGCATGCTCTATGAGGATCCGCTTTTTCTGCGCCGCGCGCACGGGCTCGAACCGACATCGCTGGCGCATGAATTGGAACCCAAAATTCGCAGGATTGTACGGCTGCTTTCAGAAACGCTCGAAGACCCGGAAAAATTCGACCCACTTTCCACTGCGACCGACCTCAGGATCGGCGCGTTCGATTACGAACTGACGAGTGTGATACCAAAGCTTGTTGCCGAAATGCGCAACCTCAGCCCAAACATTGATGTACAGGCCTATCCATTCGTCTATAGCGAGGCGCTCGACGCTCTTGTGCATGGACGGATCGACCTCGCCATTGGATACTTTGATATTCCACAAAAAAGCGAGGCGTCTTTTGTTGTCGAGGACCTCTATACAGAGCACTACGTTCTGGCTGGTCGCCGCGACCACCCTCTGTTGACTGCAAACCCGACACTCGATGACATGGCGCAAGTGGACCACCTGCTTGTGTCGCCCCACGGTCTGATCAGAAACAGGGTGGACGAAGCGTTGCGAATTCAAGGCTACAAAAGAAATATTCGCACGGTCGTTCCCTCGCTTTTTTCGGCGCTCTCGATCATCGAAAAATCGGATCTTGTCGTAACGCTGCCCGAGCGTGTCGCCCAAACCAATGGACAACGTTTCGATATCGTCCACAGACCATTGCCGATAGAGGTCGGCGGTTTTCAACTGCAAGCTGTTCGACACGCACGCAATGCCAACAGTCCGCTCCACTTTTGGCTGCTCGAAAACTTGCGCCGGGTTGCGTCCCTTTAGGTGTTCGGGACTGCGACCAGAACAGCCCTATCCTACCGCCTGAACATGCGTGGTTCGACTGTACCTGAATTCACAAGTGCGTGGCCTTCGTCTGCGAATGTACTGGACATGCAAGGTTTGGATCGACAAGTACACATGCTGCAAACAGGCGAAAAACTCGGGAAAAAGCTGTGAGCTTTCAGGAAGAAAAACAATTCGTTCGAGACCTTTATACTATATTGGACGGTACTTCTCCGGATCGAATCGGATCGATACTTTCCGAAGTAATGACACCCGATGCGCTGTGGCGCGGGTTCCATCCGTTCGGCGAATTGACCGGATCGGACGCACTGGCTGAAAAATTCTGGACGCCGCTGCGCCTGTCACTGACACAGATGCAACGGCGGCAGGACGTCTTCTTTGCAGGGCGCAACGAGATGGACGGGTTCACAGGCACCTGGGTAGTATCGATGGGTCACTTGATGGGCCTCTTTGATCGGCCCTGGCTGGGCATCGCGCCTACCGGAAAGATGACTTTTCTGCGCTACTGCGAGTTCAACAAGGTCGAAAATGGCCGCATCGTGGAAACCGCGATGTATTTCGACATTCCGCACCTGATGATGCAGGCAGGGCTCAACCCCTTCCCGCCGCAGACAGCGGCGCATCTGGTACAGCCCGGCCCGCTGACCCACGACGGATTGCTCTACGATGATGCACCTGAGGCTGAGGGTCAGGCCACGCTTGCCGCCATAAATGCCATGATCGGCGATTTGGGTACCTGGCAGTCGGGTCTTTCGATCGAAGATGAACTCACCCAAACCTGGCATGACGACATGATCTGGTGGGGCCCTGCCGGGATCGGTGCGACCTATACGATCGAGCGCTATGCAAAGCAGCACTCAGGCCCGTTCCGCGCATCCTTCACGGACCGTTCAAAGACCAAACACATCTGCCGCATGGCTGAAGGCCACTATGGCGGCTTTTTTGGCTGGCCGAATTTCACGGCGCGGCCCACCGGCGGGTTCATGGGCATGCCCGCCACCGACAAGGCCGGTGAATTCCGCGTGATCGACATCTATCGTCGCGAGGGCGACAAGCTGGTCGAAAACTGGATCTTTATCGACCTGCTGCATTTCTGGAAACAACAGGGTGTAGATATTCTTGGGCGCATGGCGGAAGTACCGCGGACATGACCGACTGGATCGACGCGCATCACCACCTTTGGGACCTTGAGGCGGTGCTCTATCCCTGGCTGATGGCACGCGGAGTGGAAAGGTTCTTTGGCGACCCGACGCTGATTCAGCGAGACTATATGCTGCGCGAGTTCCGATCCGAAGCCGTACCCTGCGGAGTCGGTGCTTCGATCCACATCCAGGTGGAGGCAGAAAACGGTCTGGACGAAGCCCGGTGGGTCCAAACCGTCGCTGATACCAATCCAGACTGGCCGATGGCGCAAGTTGTGTTCTGCGACCTGACCTCGACCGACCTGCCCAATCAGCTTGACACGTTTCAGGACCTTCCAACTGTGCGTGGCGTGCGCCAGATCGTTGGCCGGGCACCCGGAGAGGACGTGCAGACAGGTACCAATCTTTTGCTGGACGATCCGCGATTTCTGGTCGGACTGCAGGAGGCCGGACGGCGCGGTCTCAGCTTTGATCTGCAGCTCATTCCTGAGTTGTTGGAGAAAACGGCAGGGGTATTGGCGCAGGCTCCTGACGCCCGGGTTGCGCTGTGTCACGCAGGCTCACCGCATGACCGCAGCCCGGCGGGCCTGAACGACTGGGCTCAGAGACTATACGCGCTGTCCGATCTACCGCATGTCTCGTGCAAGCTCTCCGGTCTGGGCATGTTCGATCACAACTGGACGCCTGAAAGCATTCGCCCGATTGTCGAAGCCTGTCTTGAACAATTCGGACCTGAGAGGGTCATGTTTGGCTCAAATTTCCCGGTCGACAAGCTTTACGGCGATTACGCCTCTCTGATGCAGGCCTACCATGATCTGGTGCCCGCTGAGGTGCATTCGGCGGTGTTCAGAGAAACCGCAGTACGTTTCTATGATCTTGAGGTGCCCCGAGATTGATGTTCATCTTTGAAACCACGGTGAAGCCTGAATGGATCGACTACAATGGCCACATGCAAGACGCCTATTACGGGCTGGTGTTCAGTTACGCCGTCGATGCAATACAGGATGAGGTCGGTTTCGATGCTGATTATCGCGCACGCACCGGGTGCACGATTTACCTGCTTGAAGACCACAAATATTATCTGAAGGAAGTGAAGGAAGCCGACCATCTTCGCACCGAAACGCGAATTTTGAAGTGTGATGAAAAGCGCTTTCACTTGCATATGGAAATGCTCAGAGACGGTGATCTCGCAGCGGTCGGTGAATTCATAGAGCTTCACGTCCGGCAAAAGCCAAGCCCTCATGCGGCACCGATACCGGATGAGATTCTGCAGCGATTGCAGACAGCGATGCTGCCGTCTGTCGATGCGGCAGAACTAAAGCACCGGTCACGTTCGATGACGATCGCACGCAACTCACGCTAAACTTGATACCGACACAAGTGATTGAATGACCCTCCTCCACCGGAATGGTCAGAAACGTAAGAACCACATGGCGAACAAGCGACAGTCCCGGGCGAGACCCGGTGGAATATGCACGGAGCGAGGACAGCCACATAAGGCGATGCCAACTTGATTACGTGTAAGCAGCCAAGCGGAAGCCTGCCTGAAGAAAGGCGTCTGAAGTCGCCAAGACAGTATCTTCAGACTGACGTTGCTTTGCGTCTGGCAGGGCAAGTCCGAAAGCGAGTATTACTTTGCGGCCATGACCTCCACTTCGACTTTGAACTCTTCGCGCGTGAACCCTGAAACGATCACCAAGGTTGAACTTGGGACCCGCCCGGTTCCGGCCAGAAATTCGTCCCGTGCACGCATGTAATCAGCCATGTATTCGCGGCTGGTTACGTAAGCTGAAATATGGGCAACATCGGAGGGTTCCATTTTTCCATCGCGCAGGATTTCGCGGATGCTTTCGAAACAAATCACGGCCTGTTCATAGCAACTTTCCGGGATCGAATCATCGGTCCGGATACCGAGCTGACCAGAGGTGACAACCATCCGTTTCCCAGCCGGTATCTCGGTGCCATGGACATAATTACCAAATGGAGGTCGAATGGACTTTGGCGTTAAGGTTTTCATTTTGTTGCTCAATTTCAGATCACACAAAAGGCTTGCAAGATAGCTGTGAGTTTGCAAGCCTAAAGAAACTCTCTGGCACAGATCAATATCAGGGCCACGCAAACCAATTCTCTGAAGGAGGGAGAATATGGCACCGCGTGTCCTTTTGGTGCGCCATGGCGATGAGCCCAACGATGACCGAGTCGTCACCTGGCTAGCTGCAAACGGCTATGAAGCCGTAACACGCAAACCCTTTTCCGGGGACCGTCTGGATAATGTCGGCGAGGTTGCCGCCTCGGTGATCTATGGTGGTCTGTTCGATGTTTTTGAAACATCAAAACACCCCTTCCTGCTTGAGGAAGATCGTTGGATCAGCCAATGCCTGGATCAGGGAATTCCACTGCTGGGCATCTGTCAGGGATGTCAGCAAATTGCCTATCACCTGGGCGCCTGGGCCGGGGCACCGGAAGAAGAGTGCTTCGAGTTCGGATACTACCCGCTTGAGCCCACGGAAGAGGCGGGAAGCTTTCTTGCGAAGCCGCTGGTCGTCACCCAGGCGCATTATCACACCTTTGATCTGCCCGAAGGGGCGGTCCGGCTTGCCGGCAATGCCCAATACCCGAACCAGGCCTTTCGTTATGGCGATAACGTCTACGGCTTTCAATTCCATGCTGAAGTCACGCCAACTGGGTTCCGCCGCTGGCAGGATAGCAAGAAACATGTGTACGGAAGGCCAGGTGTGCAGGATGAGCAGACGCAGAACCGGTTGATGGATGCGCACGATGCGGCGCAGGGGCGTTGGTTCAACGGGTTTCTTGACAGTTTCCTGGGGCGGGCGGCATGAGTGTTCAAGGTCATTGGGCCGATCTGAAGGCACCTGATTTCGGGGCTTTGCCATCTGACACGGTAGCGGTGCTGCCACTGGGCGCGACCGAACAGCATGGTCCGCACCTTCCGCTTTCGGTCGATACTGACCTGACACAAGATGCGGTCGCGCGAATGCTGACTAACCTCAGCGCAGAGCAATCGGTACTGGTGCTACCCGCGCTGACAATCACCAAAAGCAGCGAACACAACCATTTCCCCGGCACTCTGAGCCTGTCTCCTGAAACGCTTTTGGCCGTTCTGCGCGATATCGGCGCTTCGGTGGCGCAGGCCGGGGTTGAGCGTCTGGTCCTGTTCAACGGGCACGGCGGCAATACCGCGTTGTTGCAGGTCGCTGCGCGTGAGTTGCGGATCGACCACAATTTGATTGTGGCGGTGTGTTCGTGGTCCGGTTTCGCCGAAACCGAGGGGCTGTTCGATCCGACCTCCTATGCCGTGGACCTGCATGCCGGCGACAGCGAAACCTCAGCCATGTTAGCGACCCGGCCCGGTCTGGTGGACATGGGCAAGGCGGAGAATTTTCGCACAGCGATGGAAGATTGGCAGCAAGAGTTCAAGTTCATCGGCCTGACCGGCCAGCCAGCCGCCCCCGGGTGGATTGCAGGTGATCTTAACCCCGATGGTGTATGTGGCGATGCCTCTTCCGCCACTGTGGAAAAAGGCGAGGCGATGCTGGCCTCCGCCGGGCGCAATTTCGCGCTGTTTCTCGCCGAGTTTGCCCGGTTCGACCACAGGAGCAACTCATGAGAGATGCAGTTCCTTCCATCGCACGGTTGCCCGGTGTTCTGGTCCCCATCTCGCTGCTGGCGGACAAGAAGTTAGGTGGGCAGCGTCAAAGCGATTGCCTGGTGGGCGATCTGATAATCCGCGATGGCCGTGTGGTAGGGCTGGAACCTGCCAGCGCATCTCCGACCTGCCTTGTCCTGCCCAAGTTTTCTGAACCGCATGTACATCTTGACAAATGCCACACCATCGACCGGATGGATGGCGTGGGCGGCGGGCTGGCCGAGGCCATTGAGGCCCAGGCGCTGGACCGCGAGAACTGGACCGAAGCTGATATCCGCGCGCGTGCGGGGCGCGGGTTGCAGGAATTACTGAATGCGGGCTGTGCCACCATTCGCACGCATGTGGATTGGGGCACACCCACCGATCCGGCGGCCACTCCCTTGGCGTGGGGCATCATAGGGGAATTGGCCGAAGACCTGCCTGACGGTATTGTCATGCAACGCGCGGCGCTGACCGATGTGGCCCGAATGACCGAGGATGATTACGCCGCGCTTTGTGCCCGTCAGGTGTCGCAGGCAAATGCGGTCCTGGGCGCGTTTGTTCTGGACCAGCCCAACCGGCGTGAGGGTATCCTCAGCACATTCCGCATCGCGGAAAAGATTGATGCCGCGCTTGATTTTCACGTCGATGAGGGGCTGGAATCCGGCCTGGGCGGGCTGGAGGTGATCGCGGATGCCGCGCTGGAAACCGGGTTTCAGGGCCCTGTGCTGTGCGGTCATGCCTGTAGCCTGATGAACTTTGAAGACCCTGACGTTCAGCGCATCGCTGACAAACTGGCACGGGCCGAAATTTCCGTCGCTGCTTTGCCCGCGACAAACCTCTATCTTCAGGGCCGCAGCGACGGAACACCGGATCGTCGTGGCATCACCCGTATTCGCGAATTGCAGGATGCGGGCGTCAACGTCGTACTGGGTGCCGACAATGTCCGCGACGCCTTCTGCCCGCTGGGCAGCCATAACCCGCTGGCAACCCTTTCGCTGGCCGCTCTGGCGGCGCATCTGGACCCGCCGTTTGGCAGCCATCTTCCAATGATCACCACCAGCGCGCGCCGCGCGCTTGGCCTTGCCCCCGTAACCGTCGATGGGGCCGCAATCGGGGATCTGCAACTGTTCGACGCCCCCTCGGTCACGGCCATTCTGGGCAACGGCAGCTCGCCGCGCCCGTTGGCCGTGGCCTTGCAAGGAGAACAAAAATGGTAGCGAAAACCATGGACCGCACCGAAACCGACTGGGACGCCTTTGCCGCCAGCCTGACCCCGGTCGAGGTGATCTCGGAACCTGTGCTGGTCAAGAAACGCTCGCGGGATTTCTTCTGGTACAGCCCGTTGCTGAACGCGCAGCTCAGAAAGTGCTTTGGCGATCTGGTGGCGGTCCCAAAGACCACGTCCGAGATGCGTCACTGCCTGCAACGCGCCTATGAGGAAGACCTGCCCGTTACCCTGCGCGGCGGAGGGACCGGGAATTATGGACAGGCGGTGCCCCTGAAGGGCGGGTTGATCATCGAATCCACGGCGATGAACAAGATCCTTGAGATAGGTGAAGGATATGTGCGCGCCGAGGCTGGTGCGCTGATGGCGGATGTGAACGCGGCGTTGATGGCGCAGGGCTGGGAAATGACCATGTTCCCGTCGACGCAGGATATCGCCACCATTGGCGGCTTTGTCGCCGGTGGGTCCGCCGGTATCGGCTCGATTGCTAACGGGGCTTTACGCGAAAAGGGCAACATCATCCAGCTCAAGGCGCTGTCGATGGAGGCACACCCGCAAGAGCATATATTCGACGCCGAAGAGGCGCTACAGATTCACCATGCTTGGGGGTTGAACGGAGTCATCACCGAAGTCACCCTGCGCACCGTGCCGCACCGCGACTGGGTCGGCTGCATGGCGACTTTTGATACTTACCGGGATTGCTATGCCGCAGGTTACGCCCTGGCTTCTGCGTCAGATATCGGCCGAAAACTGGCCAGTACGGTCGAAGCGCGGATCGTCGAGTATTTTCCGCGCCTCAAAGGACACATTCGGGAAGGCAAGCATCTGCTGGTCTCGCTGGTTCCGGCCGAGGATATGGAGGCGTTCCGAAAGCTGATCTCGGATCAGGGCGGCCATCTGGACCTTGCGATGACGGATGCAGAACGTCAGGCGGTAAAAATACCGCATGTTTTCGAGTTTGCGTATAACCACACGACATTGCAGGTGCTGAAGGCCGACCGCTCGGCCACCTATCAGCAGATCGGCGTACCCGATCCTGCGGACGCCGATGCGGTTGCCGCCGTGGGTGCCGCTCTTGGCGACGACGTCTGGCAGCACCACGAATTCGCCCTGCTGGACGGCAAGATCGTGGCCTTTGACCTGCCGATCATCTGGTTCAAGGACGAGGCACGGCTGCGCGAGATCGACGGCATCTATCAGCAGCACAACCACAGCGTTGCGGATGCGCATACTTATCATGTCGAAGGTGGCGGGCTGAAGAACGCCGACTATCGCCATCTGGCGTGGAAAAAAAGGATGGACCCCAAGGGACTGCTGAACCCCGGCAAGTCACGGGCCTGGGAAGAGATCAAACACCTCTCCGCTGAGGAAATCGAAGCAAAGGCAAAGGGTTAAGAACATGACGACCATTCAGACAAAACCGCTGACACCGCAGTTCGGGGTCGAGGTCTCTGGGATCGATCTGGCGGGCGTGCGGGCTGACAATCTGTTCCCTGAGTTGCGTGCGCTGTTCGAAGAACATTCCGCCCTGCTGTTTCGCGGGCAGGACGTGAGCGACGAACAACACATGGCGCTTGCGAAACTGTTCGGTCCGATCGAGGACCGGCAGGCGGATGAACGCAAGCCCGGCGAGAAGTTCGAAGTTCCCAAGGTGTCGAACGTGCAGGAAGACGGCTCAACCACCGGTGAAATGGACCTCAAGACGCTGAACCTGAAATCGAACTTCCTGTGGCATTCCGACAGCACTTTTCTGCCCACCCCGGCGCTAACCAATATCCTGATCGGTCGGGTCGTCACCACCGAAGGCGGCGCGACCGAGCTTGCCAGCACCCGCGCTGCCTGGGCAGCGATGCCTGAAGAGTTGAAGGAGCGCGTTCGCAACCGCGGCATCTGGCACCGCTACAGCCATTCACGGCGAAAGATTTCTCCGGAACTGGCAAAGTTGCCAATGTTCAATAAATGGCCCGACCAGCACTGGAATGCTGTGTGGCAGAACCCGACTAACGGGCAGGAGGCACTCTATGTCGCAAGCCATGCCTTCAAAGTCGACGGCTATGACGAGACCGAAAGCCAGGCGCTTCTGGACGAGTTGATTGCGTTCTGTACACAGCCGGAATTCGTTTATTCCCATCGGTGGAACGTTGGCGATGTGCTGATCTGGGATCAGCGCGCCGTCATGCATCGCGGTACTCCCTGGCCCTATGAACAGCCTCGCACGCTGTCGAGCATCTGCAGTACAGCCACCGAAACAGACGGTATCGATCTAATCCGCGTTCCGGCCTGAACCGGAACAACCAAACCCCGCCTTGCGGGCGGTCCACCTCACGACCCAACAGAGAGGAAAGGCAAATGACGTTTAAAACACGCAGCGGCAACCCACTGCCGGAAACCCTGATAAACTCGGCGCCGAAATCCGACGCCGAGCCGGTCTCACGGCGCGAGTTTCTGGCAACCGCGTGTAGCTTTGGCGCAAGTGCCGCAACAGCCTATGCCATGATGGGAATGGCCGCCCCTGCCCGAGCGGCCACCGATGCGCAAATGGGCGGCACCGTCCGCATCCAACAGCAGCTGGTGACAATGCGCGATCCGCGCAAATTCGATTTCAACTCGCTGGCGACCTTCACGCGCGGCTGGCTGGAATATCTGGTCCAGTACAACTCGGACGGCACGTTCACCCCGATCCTGTTGGAGAGCTGGGAAATCAACGATGATGCCACCGAATATGTTCTGAACGTCCGCAAGGGTGTGAAGTGGAACAATGGCGATGATTTCACCGCTGATGATGTTGCCTTCAACATCGAACGTTTTTGCTACAGCACCGTTGAAGGCAATGCCATGGCGAATAAGTTCGCGGTGATCGTTGATCCGGACAGCGGCAAAATGATGGACGGTGTTCTGGAGGTTGTCGACAGCCATACCATTCGCCTGACCCTGCCGCGGTCGGATATTTCGCTGATTGCTGGTCTGGCGGACTATCCCGCAGCCATCGTTCACCCAAGTTTCGACGAAGCCAGCATGCTCGACAACGCGATCGGCACGGGCGCTTATCTGCCGGAAAGCTACAGTGTCGGAGACAGTGCAGCACTGGTGCGAAATGAAGGGCATGAATGGTGGAATGCCGGCAATGGCGCTTATATGGACCGGGTCGAATTCATCGATTTTGGGGCCGACCCAAGCGCCTATTTCGCCGGGGCCGAAGCCGATGAGTATGACGTCACTTACGACACCGAGGGCGACTATATCGCTGCATTCGACAGCCTGGACGGCTGGACCAAAAACGAAGTGGACACCGCCGCCACAGTGTTGGCGCGGTGCAATCAGCAGACCGAGGTCGACGGCAAGAAGATCTATGCAGATGCCCGCGTGCGCCGCGCGCTGGCCCTGGCGGTCGACAACGCCACGGTTCTGGAGCTTGCCTATAACAATCTGGGCAGCGTCGCCGAAAACCACCACGTCTCGCCCAAGCATCCCGAATATGCCGATATCGGCGCCCCAAAGCGCGATGCCGCGGCTGCCATGGCCTTGTTGGGAGAAGCCGGGATGAGCGATTACGAGTTCGACCTTATCACACTCGATAGCGCATTCTGGAAGGCCACGGGCGATGCGATTGCCGGTCAGTTGCGTGACACGGGCATCAAGGTGAAACGCACGGTCTATCCGTCTTCGACCTTCTGGAACGAATGGGCGACATACCCCTTCTCGGTCACCAACTGGAACCACCGCCCGCTTGGCATCCAGACATACGCGCTGGCTTACAAAAGCGGCGCGAGCTGGAGCGAGACAGGTTTCGAAAATGCCGAGTTCGACGCGCTGGTCGATCAGGCTCTGGCCACGCCGGACCCGGATGCCCGGCGCGAGATCATGACCAAGCTGGAACAGATCATGATTGATCAAGGCGTGATCATCCAGCCCTACTGGCGGGCGCTCCACAACCACTGCAAAAGCAACCTGAAAGGGGCCGCGGTGCATATTTCGAACGAGCTTTACCCACAATACATGTATTGGGAATCCTAAACCTTGCTGCCTGTCCGGGCCGGTCCCGGGCAGGCAAGAATCACGGATAGAAGATGCTGGATACTGTTTTACTTGTTGCCGGGTGCATCAACCTGGCGTTCATGGCGGCTTGGCTGACGATAGGTGTGTTCGAGAACCTGTTTCACCCGTTCTTGAACGAAACCTATACGGCGCAGGTCATGGATATGGAGAGGATGCGTGAGGAATATCCGGAAGCCTACGTGCATGTTGCTTATCGGAGGCTCACCAACCGTAAGATCCGACGCCGATTGTTCTCGTTCATCGTCGGCTGGGAAATTTTGGCCGTCGCCGGGCTTTGGCTTGGTGTGGGAGCGTTGGCCGGCGCAGCCTCGGGCCTTGTCGTTATTTCGACAGGACTGTCGCTGGGCTTGATTGGCGCAATGATGTTCTGCGCCACCTGGGCCGGTTTTCTGATCGCAGGGAACTACTTTTGCTACTGGTTCGGGCATGAAGGAGGTCAGAATACTCACTTCCAGATGCTGCTTTGGGGCCTTGCCAATTGCGTTGGGCTGGTCGCGCTGGCCATTTATTTTGCCTGACCTCTTTCGCGCATCAGGCAACAGGGTAACCAGTTTGGAAGTTGCCCCCTCAATTCTGAGTTTGCCGATCGGTTCATCTGAGTTGACGGTAGCGGGGCTTTTCAAACAGTAAATTGCAGAAAGGTTCGATTGCAACATACAGTTCTGTTGCTGGTCTATCCCTTTGTCTTTCAAGGCGTCTCGGAACTTGTCGCTACCACAGCGCGGTCCCCGAGCAACCAGTCAGCTTTTGGTAAGCCGCTGAGAAGTGCCCGCGCGCCAATGCGATCGCTAATTCTCCCAATTAATACCCACTCCCGGGAAAATCTCGATGTAATCATTTTTCCGGCTACTGAGCTTTGCGCACTGAGCTCAAAGTCCGCGCGGATGCTTGCAGCGCATGCAGCACATCACTGGCCACTGAAACAGGTCCTATGATTTCATATTCAAATACTTCTTCACGACACAGGACAAAGCAGCCGGTATGCTCAATCAGTGTTTTGACGACCTGCCCTTGCACCAAAGCAGAAACATCAACAGTGCAAAGGAACTGAAAAATCTCGACGCTTTGTGGACCACTTAACCGGAAGCGACACCAGCCATCTGTCTGATCTGTCACAGACGCCGCGTCACCGACGATCTCTTTTATCTTAACAGCAAGGCAACTTTTTGCATCATGCGGCGCGTCAAACATCCACTGATCCGAGGCAGTCCAGAATGCGCCGAAGTCCCCATTCACGGTAAACTCAGAAACGCCGGGCAGCTTTAGATCCAGCTTTTCGGACACGCGCGACATCAGATCCTGATTTCGGCCATGGCGGCTGCTGATCGATACCATTGCCCGGTCAAAGACTTCGCCGATCGTAAGGCCTTCGTACTGCTCTTGTTGCGGAGTTGTTGCCCCCAAAGGGGTGATTGGGTTCAGGTCAAGCACGGAGACGGTCTCCTTCTGGGTCAACAAAATGGGCGCTTACGACTTCGACTTCGATTTCGCTTTCTTGCAGTGGGTTTACTGCCCGAACCAGTTCACCGATCCGCCCAGATCCGTTTTTCAGGAACCCGATCGCAATCGAGTGCCCCAAGGTCGCCGAGAAACCGGCTGAGGTGATGTAACCCTGATCGTTTTTTATGTCAGTCGGTTCGTCCTTGTTCATCAAGTGCGCGCCCCCAACAATTTTGTCAGTGCGATTGACGGGTTTGAACCCAACCAATCGCAGCCCTTCAGGGTCAGCCAATTCTTCGCGGGTACTTAGAACCTGACCTATACAGTCCTTTTTCCTGTTCACCATTTTCCCCAGACCGAGGTTCAGCGCGGTAGTGGTTCCGTTCAATTCGTTGCCGATGGCATGACCTTTTTCGATCCGAAGAACGTCAAGCGCCTCGGTGCCATAGGGTGCAACGCCAAACTCTTCTCCGGCGGCCATCAGGGCGCGGATCAGCGCGTCACCATATCGACGGGGAACCGCAATTTCATAAGCCAGCTCGCCGCTGAACGAGATCCGGAACAAACGGGCCTTGAAACCGCCGCACACCGTAATTTCGCCACATGCCATAAACGGAAATGCTTCATTCGAAATATCAAACTCGGCATCCACGATCTTTCGCAACAGATCACGTGAACGGGGACCAGCGACGGCATATTGAGCCCAGGCCTCCGTGGTCGAAATGAGCTGCACATCCAGTTCCGGCCACAGGCATTGCCGGGCAAATTCCATGTTTCGGTATACAAGCACAGCATTTGCCGTGGTTGTCGTTACGACAAAATGATCCTCTGCAAGGCGCGCGGCTGTGCCGTCGTCATAGACGATACCATCTTCGCGCAACATCAAGCCATAGCGCGTCTTACCTACCGGCAGTTTGGCGAATGCGTTCGCGTAAACTTTGTTCAAAAACTCTGCGGCGTCGGTACCCTGCACGTCAATCTTGCCAAGGGTCGAAACATCGCAGAGACCTACCCGAGATCGGACGGTCGTAACTTCCCGGTTCACAGTTTCTTGCCAGGTCTTTTCGCCGGGCTTCTTGAACCAACGCGCGCGCAGCCAATTTCCGGCCTCAACAAACTCGGCACCAAGCTCTTGCGCCCAGACATGACTAGGTGTTTTGCGCGTTGGCGCCAGATGCCTGCCTGTTGTGCTTCCGGCCAATGTGCCAAGAGCGATTGGCGTATAAGGCGGACGGAAGATCGTTGTCCCAGTTTCCGGGATCGACGCCCCGGTCATCTCTGACATAACCGCCAGCCCTAGAACATTGGCCGTTTTCCCTTGATCCGTCGCCATACCAAGGGTGGTGTAGCGTTTCAGATGCTCAGGGGATTTGTAACCTTCCTGATGCGCCAGTCGCACATCCTTGACTGTCACATCATTCTGATAATCTAGCCATGCCCGTCCACGCCCCTCTTTGACAAACCAGAAGGGCTTGAGGTTCATGGCCGAATCCTCGGCCTCGGGCAGCGCAACCGTGGGTGCCTGAATATCAAGATCCAAAAGCGCTTTCTTCGCGGTTTTCATGCCAGTTTTCAGCGCAGCAGCGGTCGAGAAGACACCATTGGCTGCACCCGCCACCGACAACCCAACCGGCAACTTTGTGTCGGGTACGAAGGCGGCTATTTCGTCATCCCATATAGGTCGGCCGCGCTGATGACAGGTCAGATGAACGTTAGGGTTCCACCCTCCTGACACAGCCAGAGCGCCACAGTCGATGGTTCTGATTTCACCGTTGGACAGGCGCAGTTTGACACTTTCGAGCCCCAACTTGCCCGTGCTGTCGACGACCTGAGCCCCCTTGAACAGTTCAGCACCATCCACATCGGGCGCGTCGTGACGCACATCGATAACTGCTGAAACATTGACGTCTTTGGCAAGCAGGTCTTTTGCCGTGCGGTGGCCATCGTCATTATTGGTAAAAACCGCAACGGTTTGAGCCGGTGCAGCAGCCCATCGGTTGACATAGGCCCGCACCGCACCAGCCAGCATAATCCCTGGTCGATCATTGTTTTCGAACGCAATGGGTCGCTCTGTTGCACCCGCACACAGCACCGCCTTTCGGGCATAGATGCGCCAGTGGATTTGCCGGGGTGTCCCGGCGGGTGGTTCTGCCAAATGGTCTGCCACACGCTCGACAACGCCATAGGTACCATGGTCATAAGCACCGTGAACGGTTGCACGCTTCATCAAACGCACGTTTGGCAGGGCACCCAGTTCTTCCAGAACCCCGGCGACCCATTCGGCGCCGGACTGGTTGACGAAAGAAGAGCTTTCAGCAATCAGTCGCCCTCCCATCTCAAAATCTTCTTCCGCAAGAACCACGCGCGCGCCCGCGCGCGCAGCTGTCAGCGCCGCCGCCAGACCCGCAGGGCCCGACCCAACAATCAGCAAATCGCAGTGCAGATAACCATGCTCATACGTATCCGGGTCAGGATCAAGCGACACGCTCCCGAGGCCTGCGGCTTTGCGGATGATCGGCTCGTAAAGCTTTTCCCACAAGGGGGCCGGCCACATGAATGTCTTGTAATAGAAACCTGCCGACAGAAAATTGCTAAGCCGATCATTGATCGCCATAAAGTCATGCTTCAATGACGGAAATCGGTTCTGCGAACGGGCGGAAAGGCCGCCAAACAGCTCGGTAACAGTTGCACGTGTATTCGGTTCCTGCCGTCCCCGAGTGCGGAGTTCGACCAAAGCGTTCGGCTCTTCAGACCCAGACGCAATAACACCGCGAGGCCGGTGATACTTGAACGATCGTCCCATGAGCCGGACGCCATTGGCCAAAAGTGCGGACGCAAGGGTATCTCCTTGGTATCCGGCGTACTCTTTTCCATCAAAGGTGAAGTTCAGGGGGCTGCCGCGACTAATCAGGCCACCGTTCAAACGATTCAACTGAGTCATTTCTTGTGATCTTTCCGATCAGCGACGTCCTGCGCCAGCTCGACCTTGGAGATTTCGTGGGTAAGTGTGTTGCGCGTCACCACCAGCCACGAACGATCCCCGGCTTCGTGATACCACAACTCTCTGTGCTCGCCGGCCGGATTGTCACGCAGATAAAGATAGTCGTGGAATTTCTGCAGAGCACTCACGTCATGCCAATCCGGACGATCCAACAGACTCGCATCGCCCAGATAGGAAAATTCCTGAGAATCCCGCGGCCCCAAAAGCGGATGATTTATAATCATGATACGCCCCCCGTCAGTGCAAGTTTGGTTGGGCGCCCTGGCCCGCCTCATCTATCATCCGGCCGCTCATGAAGCGATCCAAACGATAAGCTTGTGCATTCGCATGTGGTCTGCCGGTACTGAGAAGATGCGCAAAGCACATACCCGATGCAGGGGTTGCTTTGAATCCGCCGTAGCACCAGCCACCATTGAAGTAGAGGCCGTCTATGGGAGTGCGATCAATGAACGGCGACCCGTCCATTGACATGTCCATGATGCCACCCCATGACCGAAGCATCCTCACTCGGCTGAGTGCCGGGAACAAGGACGCGCCGATTGCGGCAACATGCTCTACAATAGGCAGATTTCCGCGTTGAGCGTAAGAGTTGTAGCCATCAAGATCTCCGCCAAACACCAAGCCACCCTTATCCGACTGGGTTGCATAGAAATGCCCGACACCAAAGGTGATAACGCCAGGCAGGACCGGCTTCAGACCTTCCGAAACAAAGGCCTGCAATACATGGCTTTCGATCGGAAGTCGCATGCCAGTCATCTGCATCACACGGCTGGAAGACCCGGCCACGACACACCCGACCTTTCGGGCACCAATATATCCGCGCGAGGTCTCAACGCCGAGGACCTTGCCGTTTTCGATCTTGAAGCCCGTGACCTCACAGTTCTGGATGATATCGACGCCACGCTGATCGGCACCACGCGCATACCCCCACGCAACCGCGTCGTGACGCACTGTACCGCCGCGACGATGAAGCAAACCGCCATAGATCGGAAAGCGCTGATTTTCAAAATCCAGGAATGGGTACAGCTTACGCACACCTTCAGGTGTCAAAAGCTCTGCGTCGGACCCATTCAGGATCATTGCATTGCCGCGCCGGCGTGCTGCATCGACCTGTGAGTCAGAGTGCAAAAGATTCAATAGCCCGCGCTGGGATACCATCGCGTTGAAATTGAAATCCTGCTCCAACCCTTCCCAAAGCTTGAGGGACATTTCATAGAAAGGTTCGTTCCCATCAAGCAGGTAGTTCGAACGGATCATCGTGGTGTTACGCCCAACGTTCCCACTGCCGATCCAACCCTTTTCGAGCACCGCAATACGGCTCTCGCCGAACTCTTTGGCAAGGTAATAGGCTGTTGCAAGCCCATGACCCCCGCCACCTATGATGACGAAGTCATAGTCCTTTTGGGGGGATGGATCCCGCCAGGCGGGTTTCCAGCCTTTATGCCCGCCGAAGGCTTCTTTTATAACTCGGAAACCAGAATAGCGCATGAGAGTCTCGCAATAAGTTCGACAGACTTCTTGCGAGTTTCTGTGCTCAAGCGATACATACTCATTCGACAAAAAAGCCACAAAGACGACACGAGCTGCAGAAAGTTCCCTGATATCAGAGCGTGCTCAACCCCACGGATCGCGCCAATTTTCACCTTTGGCTGTACACGCGCAAGACACTGATAGCCCGCATCAGTTTCTTGTGCCCAATCTTCTGCAAGAAAAGAAGATTTGAATCGTCTCCTTTCGATTCTTTCGATGTAACAAAATCTTGAATCTCCCCATCTGAACTGATCCACCGCTACGGTTAGGAAACAGCGGACCGAAAATGGCAAACAAGCGATCGTAGACCAAGGAGTTTGTCTCTAAGTTTCGGCAGGTTGAGGGGCTGATGGGGCGAAGTATGCCTCATCTGGATGGGATCAAACAAATCAGCATTGTTGAACAGACCTATCGGTGATCAGGGATTGCTCTCGAAACAACATGCCAATTCCGGGATCCATCGCTTGGCACCGGCTCGGAAAGCGGACCATGCAAGCCAGGGAGATTTTGAACATTCTGCGTCTCTGGGTAAGTCTGTTGCGGACCGAAATGCCGATTCAAGTTCCGCGCGCCACTGCTGTTTAAACCTGGTTCCGGCACATATCCAGAAACGCTGTTACCAGATCCGTCTGCTGCACGGCCTTTGCTACGGCAATGGCGACCTCGAAGTGGCCAATCTCTTGCGAGAGCGGACGCGTGACGACAGCATCGCCTTCAATCGTCAGGTTCCGGCCTGGCGGGAAGCCAACCAGGGTATAACCCAATCCCTTTCCCACATAAGCCTGAACCATTTCGCGAGATTGCGACGTCAGTGGCACCTCCGGGTCAAGACCAGCAGCCCGCAACAAGTCAAGATAGCTGGGGCCGGGACCAGCGCGCGATACGGAAATGTAGGGAATATCGGACAGATCCTCGAGCTGCACGCTGTCTGCATTTGCCAAAGGGTGCATTGCGGGTAACAAAACCAAAGGCGGCAATTCCTTTAGGCGTTCGACATCGAAACGCGCGTCATCAAAACCCTGATTGAAAACAACAAGCGCATCGACGTCTCCTGCATCAAGTGCCGCAACGAGGCTTGGAAAATCATCTTCCTCGACTTCGATACGCACGCA
Source organism: Ruegeria arenilitoris (assembly GCF_013032445.1). Lineage (GTDB taxonomy): Bacteria > Pseudomonadota > Alphaproteobacteria > Rhodobacterales > Rhodobacteraceae > Ruegeria > Ruegeria arenilitoris_F. Next base: position 23,798 of record NZ_WQCA01000014.1, read on the forward strand.
GGGATTGCGCTCGCGGAAGGTCAGAACCGCAGGCAATACGATCCGCTGGGCAATGGCGTAGTGCGTCCCGATCCGAATCGTGCCGGTTTCCCCCTTGGCCATGTCGGCGGCCCGTCGGTCCAGGGCCTTTGCCCGCGTCAGCAGCGCTTCTGCATCGGCAAGGAACTCCGCACCCGCGCGGGTCAGCCGCATGCCCCGTGCGGGAAAACGATCAAACAAGGTCAGGCCAGTGACCGCTTCGAGTTTGTCAAGCGCCGAGGAGATTGCCGCAGCGGAGACGTTCAGGTTTCGCGCCGCGGGCGCGATGCCATCGCAACGGGCGATTTCCGACAGAAAGGCAAGTTGACGTAGTGAAAATCTAACCATCAGGAAAATCATCCTTTACGCCAGATTAATTCAGTTTTTCCGATCTTAAGCAATCTCCTACTCTTCTTGCTGGAAAACAGGGAGAGAACCGATGGACATCAGACCTTTGACTGGCGGCCTGGGAGCGGAAATTTTCGGAGCTGATGTAAGAAACAGAGCGCAGTTTGCGGAAATCCACGAAGCCTTCGCCAAATACTCTGTCATTGTTCTCAGAGGGCAAAACATTGCCCCGGAAGACCACCTGGACTTCGCGCGCCGCTTCGGTCCGATCAACGTGAACCGCTTTTTCAAACCAGTCGACGGGCACCCTGAAATCGCAACCGTCCTGAAGGAAAAGGACCAGAAAGAAGCGGTAGGCGAAGGCTGGCACACAGATCATTCCTATGACCAGGCCCCGGCGATGGGATCGATCCTGCATGCGATCGAAATGCCCCCCTACGGCGGTGACACGCTGTTCGTGTCGATGGGCGCGGCCTATGAGGCGCTGTCGGCCACCATGCGCGGGTTTCTGGATGGTCTGACGGCCGTGCATTCGTCGCGGCATGCCTTCGGTGTGACCACGTTGGAGAGCGAAGCGGCCAAAAGCGGACGGTTGGGCAATGCCGAAGCGGCGACGCAAGATGCGCGCCATCCTGTTGTCATCACGCATCCTCTCAGCGGGCGCCGCGGATTGTTCGTAAACCCTGTCTTCACCACGCATATCGAAGGTCTGACGGCCGACGAATCTGCGGCCGTCCTCAACATGCTCTATGAGCATTGCAGGCAGCCCGAATTTCAAGCCCGTGTCCGCTGGCAGGCAGGTGATATCACCATGTGGGACAACCGCGCGACTTGGCACAAGGCGATCAATGACTATCACGGATTCCGGCGCCTAATGCATAGGATTACAGTGGAAGGTGTAGCTTTGTCGAATTAGAAGCCCGACACCTGTCGTGCTGGCCCAAAGGGATCGTGAAGCGCGGGAAGCGACCGTTTGCATGCCGCGCAGATCATGGAGTGCTAGTCCTGGGAAACCCATCGGCACAAAAGCGGGTTTCCGAACAACTGCAAACTTTGCAACGGAACCTCGAAAATCAGCCTTGCGTGGGCGTCGAATTCATTAATGACGCTGGCATGCTTGCCCCTTGAAGATCACAATTTAGACTTTTTGCGCATTACTTTTTCTGTTTTGCTAAAACCCCATTATTCCCGATAAGTATCGCTTATCAGATTTATTGAAATCTGACCCAAATTGACGCAGAATGGGTACATGAAGCCCCCTGCCCCGTACCTCCCCGCCGCCGCTCCTGCCCTCTCGGACACAGATCAAGAGGCGCTCACTGATCTTTATGTGCGCGGCACACCGGAAAACACGCTGCGGGCATATGAACGGGATCTGCTTTATGTCACCGCCTGGAAGTCCGCGCGGTTCGCAGCGACGCTGGACTGGCCAGAATCTGAGGCCACCGCCCTCGCCTTCATTCTCGATCACGCCCGCGATCTGAATGACGCACCAGAAACGGATGTGGCGCGCGAAACCGCAGAAGCGCTGATTGCTCAGGGGTTGCGCAAGTCCCTCGCCTGCCCTGCCCCGTCGACGCTGGACCGGCGCATCGCCTCCTGGCTTGCCTTTCATCGAATGAAGAACCTGACCAGCCCTTTCGGCGCGCCGCAGGTGAAGCAGGCCCGTGCCAAGGCCCGCCGGGCTGCCGCCCGGCCCCCTGCCCCAAAATCGCAGCACCCGATTACCCGCAATGTGCTCGAGCAGTTGCTGTCCACCTGTCGGGGGTCCCGGCGGGATTGCCGCGACCGCGCCATCTTGATGCTGGGTTGGGCTTCTGGTGGTAGACGGCGCTCGGAGATCACCGGGTTGATGTTTGAAGACGTCTCGCTGAAGGAGTTCAACGAGAAAAGCCTGGTTTGGATTTCACTGCTGGAGACCAAGACGACAACCAAAGGTGAAACGCCGCGGCTGGTGCTGAAAGGCCGCGCAGCCCAGGCGCTGGTCCATTGGATCGAGGTTGGGCAGATTAAAAACGGGCCACTGTTCAGACCAGTCTCAAAAGCGGATCGTGTGCTGAAACGTCGGCTTTCGCCGGACGCGATTTATCAGATCGTCAAACATCGCCTCCAGTTAGCAGGGTTGCCGGAGGACTTCGCCTCGCCGCATGGTCTGCGTTCCGGGTTTCTGACCCAGGCTGCCCTCGACGGCGCCCCAATCCAGGCTGCCATGCGCCTCTCGCTGCACCGCTCCATGGCCCAGGCGCAGAAGTACTATGACGACGTCGATATCGCAGAAAACCCGGCGACGGACCTGTTGGGGTGAGAGAAACTGGTTCAATCGATACGCGATATCAGCACTTGTTGGTTCGCAGTGAAGTTTTTGCTTAAGACCCGCACTGGAATAGAGTTCATTCCACAACAAATTTGGCGGGTACAGGGAACCCGTTGCCAGAGGTGGCCCGCCCTACCCTAACAAGTCGGTTAGCCTGTCAGCACCTATCAAGAAAACCGACCAAATAAGCTTTTGAACATCGTGAGGCAAATCTTCTGCAACTGGATCATCTGCAACTCGAGCACGACGTGATCGCATGAAAGTACCTGTGGCAGAACTTATTTCGGTAAAGAGTGCAATCTGACCGAATTCAGCAACCGCAAAAATCGAAATCCGAGACCGATTTATACCGGCATCCTGCAACCTCAAAACACTTCCTAACTGCGCAATAGAAACATGAGTTAACAGCTGTTAACTTCAGAACGCTTGTGCGGGCTTCGCAGCGACCCACAAGTTATTGATTTTTCTCTTGACATGAATCGGAATACGAGTGCCTAAATGTACTCAAGTTGCGCAACCATACAAAAATGAGCAGGAAAACTGCAACTATGCTACAGACCACACCCATTGCTGCGACGACGCAGTCTCACGTTACACGTGAAATTTCTGATCGTCTACAAGTTGCACTTACTACACACCTGACTCAGGCGTATTCGCCAGAGTTGTCAAAGACCCTCCGCCTCTTCAGTGCAACTGAGGTTGCCGACCTGTTTGGTACAACCGGACAGTACCTGCGAAAAGGCCATGCTGAGGGCTCACTTCCGGAGCCAGAAGTCAACAAGAATGGCCGGCGCTTTTACTCTGGGGCTGAAATCAAAGCGATGCGCCAGATCCTTGAAGGTAGCTCCAGAAAGCCGGGCAAATACCTACCCGGCCGTCGCGATAGCGACCGGCTTCAGGTTATTCAACTTATGAACTTCAAGGGTGGCAGTGCAAAATCCACTTCAGCTATTCACCTATGTCACTATCTTGCGCTTCAAGGTTATCGTGTTCTGGCTATCGACCTTGATCCACAAGGCAGCTTAACTGGATTTTGCGGAATACAGCCCGAGATCGAGTTTGAAGGAAATTCGATTTATGATGCCCTTCGCTACGAAGACCCAATCCCAATGTCCGAGTGTATTCGGGACACCTACTTCCCCGGACTGGATCTTTCTCCTGCCCAGTTAATACTGTCGGAGTTTGAAACAGAAACCGCCGTCTACGCCCGCAAAGGCATCCCTTTCTTTAATCGACTCTCCAACGCTATCGAGTCAGTAGAGGAAAACTATGATGTGATCATTGTCGATAGCCCGCCTTCGTTGGGGTTTCTAACGCTGGCGGGATTGTTCGCGGCGACCTCAGTAATCGTACCACTGACACCGAGCATGTTGGACGTAGCGTCCACGCAGCAATTTCTTGAGATGACTTCGGCTTATCTGGAAGAGTTTGAAAACTCCGGAATTCCGATAGTCCATGACAACTTCCGGTTCCTTATAACCCGAGACGATCCATCCGATACTCCGTCTCAGCAAATTGTAAGCCTGATGCGGGCGCTGTTTCAAGATCGGGTGATCGGAGCAACTGCGCTGCGAAGCACTGCTATTGCCGATGCTGCAATGCTGAAAATGACTATGTATGAAGTTGTTCGGTCAGAAATGACGCGGTCTACTTATGACCGTGCACGATCTAGTATGGACGCCGTGGGACACGAAGTTTCAAACATGATTCAAACCGCGTGGGGCCGTTGAAATGGCACTTAAACAAAATAAAACCAGCATGGCTGCAGCGATTGCAGCGGCAGCCGGAAACCCACCAATCCCACCTACAAAAACGGAACGCGCCAACGCGGCACTTCCTCGCGGCACTATAGCTTCGGTCCGTGTTGGAGCTGGTGGTATCCAAGACATCGATACCTCGCTTATTTTGCCCTGGGGCCCAAGAGATAGGCTTGGGATCGAGTTAACACCTGTTAACTCCGAAGCAGAACCAACAGTCGATCCAGCTGTTCTGGAACTGGCTGAAAGCATCAAAGACGCAGGAGGCCAACAGGTTCCTGTCCTCCTGCGTCCGTCTGAGGAAGCGGACGGCCACTTCGAGGTTATTTACGGCCGCCGCCGCATCCTAGCTTGTCAGTATCTAAACCAGCCTGTTCGCGCTTTGGTGCGCGCGTTGGATGACAAAGAGGCGCTTCAGGCAAAGGGTCTGGAGAACTCTTCTCGTGTTGACCTCAGTTACTACGAGAGAGCCCGGTTTGCGCGAGAGATTCTAAACCAAGGATATGATCGTTCTGAAGTGATCACGGCACTGGCCATCTCAAAAAACACGTTGTCGCAATTGGAGCGAATTACAAACGATATTCCCGATGATCTTGGCGATATGATCGGCCCAGCACCGAGATCCGGGCGGCCCAAGTGGACGGCACTCGCCGATGCGTTGCGAAAAAAGATGATAACAGCGGACAAGGCTAAGAAACTCTTGGAGATGCTCAACGCAGGTAGTTCAGACGATCGGTTAAACGGGCTTTTAGCCAGCTTGGCTCGTAAGAAAGAAGCACAAGAAATCCGACCGGCACCCGACGTTGTCATTAAGATCAGCAATTCAACGGTGAATATGACGATCAAAAGAGCAGGGGAAAATGAAGCCTACTCACGTTGGCTTTCGGACAACCTTTCTCAAATAGTTCAGGAATCCTACGAGCGCTTCAAAGAAAACGCCGAGGAGTAAGCGAGTTAACAACTGTTAACTCTACATGAGGCAACGAGCAAAGAGGAGAAAAGCAAAAAAGAAACCCCCGAAACCTACGGCTCCGAGGGCTGAAAACCAACTAGTGGTTATAGATTTGACACCTAAACCCTAACAGCCCGCGAATCACGAGACAACAAAAAACGCCTCTGGGTGAACAGGTTTTCTTTGTCTGCTGACATAAACTCATGAAAACAGTAACAGCATTGGCTCCAAACGGAGCAACCTTGTCGGGAACGGCAGGGCAGGGGGGTAATACGCCTAAAAAATGGATGCTACTTCGAGCCGTTGAGGAAGCCCGGGAACCGCTTGGGCTTAAATCCACGTCTCTCAATGTCCTGAGAGCTATGGTTTCCTTTATGAGTGGAGATCAGATTTCTGCGGATCAGGATGACCGTCACATCTGCTTCGCTTCCAACGTGGCAATCGCAAAACGAACCCACGTCAGTGTTCAAACAGTTGAGCGCCATATCTCAGCGTTGGTTGAGCTCGGGCTTATCCGTCGCGTCATGAGCGCAAACGGCAAACGTTGGGCGCGCCGGGACCGACAGGGTAGGGTGGTTACCGCAACTGGACTGTCCCTTATGCCCTTGTCTGAAAGGTATGCCGAGTTAATCCAAGAAGCCCAGAGGCATGCTGATCGCGCTCTCGAGTTCACATTACTCCGCGACAAAGTATCGGCCGCTCTGGCTAGCCTCAGAAAACTCGTAGCAGACGACACGGCGATTTCAGATTTGATGGCCACCGTACGCAATGCTCTGCGTCGCAAACCAGATGCAAATGTACTAGGCAACCTTCTGGCGGAAATCTCTGTGGAAATCTCCCAGATAACACAAGCAGATACAGAAAATTTGAGGGCCAATGACCATGAAAATGAGGGGCACAAAGAGGACTCTTTGAATCCGATAGTTAAGAAAGAAAAACATTCTCAGATTCAAGTTTCTCCAGATCAAATGGAGCGCAGCTTTCCACGCTTGTGCTCGGAACTTCGCTTTGCCCGAGATCAGACGCATTGTGACCGTCTTATGGACGATATCGCCGAGTACCTACGATTTGGTCAGACCTGGTATGCTATGAAATCGACACATGGCCCAGCTCTCCGTTTCATGGTTTTGGGATATATTTTCCAACGAGCGGAGAACATAAAATCTCACCAGGCCTATTTGATTTCTCTGACGTCAAAGATCGATCGGGGAGACATGCAGCCAACCGCATTGTTGGCACAAAATTCAAAATAACCGCGGACGAGCAGGCCGTACTTATGAATTCACATCTCGCTCATGAGTTCAGAGCAACAGATGTAGTTCATGCCATCGTTCTATTGTGAATAGAATGCGGATGTACTACATTGTATTACACAGCGGAAATAGGTGATTGCGATGAGTACCAGCCCATATTCAATCCGTCTCGATGAAGACTTGAGAAAGTCCCTGGAACGAGAAGCTGCGATAGAAGATCGGCCGCCTGCGCAGCTCGCTGTACGGGCAATTAGAATGATGTTGGAATCCAAGGCCGCAAAGCGTGCAGCCATTGATGCAGCTGTCGAAAAAGCAGATCTAGGTAAGTTCATCACGGCAGACGAAATGAATGCCTGGGTAGACAGCTGGGATACCGAGAATGAGCTCTCTGCTCCGGTCGCAAGCGGGCAATCCAATAACCAATGAAAATTGTATTTCTCGAAGATACCGCCCGGGACATTCAATGGTTCCGCTACTACTACACGTCAGTTTTTCCTGAAGGCAGCGAGAGGGCACGAGCACAGCTCAAAGCCATTCAGCTTACTCTTGCAGCCAACCCGTTTGCAGGTCACCCAAGTGACACACGCCAAGACGTACGGGAGCTTTCAGTACCGCGAACCCCATTCACGCTAATCTATCGTGTAATGCCCACTCAGATAGAAATTCTGCGTCTCTGGGATACCCGGCAGGGCGCAGGCTATTAAAACCCGGAGTCTAAGCTGGCGGCATCAGGCGGGCAGGGTAGGGGGTAAGAAATCGAACTTTTTCTGCTATTCGACCTCTAGCTTCTGCACAGAGGGCGGATTTCGGTCATTCGCTGCACCTGCGAAGAGTAGGAGCCGTCGAGTTAGAAGCAGACATTCAGTCAGTGCCATGACAGCCAAATTAGTTGGATTACCAGAAGGGCATGCATTGTCGAGATTTCGTGACATCCGTTAGACTGTGAGCAGGAGGGTCCTATGCAGCGCCGACTCGCCGCGATCATGGCTGCCGATGTCGTTGGGTATTCGTCGTTGATGGGTAGCGACGAGGCAGAGGTATTGTCCGCCCTCAAAACTCTGCGTTCAGAGATTTTTGATCCCGCAATCGCAAGACATCACGGACGCCTCGTAAAGTTAATGGGGGATGGTGCTCTTGTCGAATTCGCTTCGGTTGTCGATGCTGTATCCTGTGGCGTTGAGATCCAGCGGGCACTGGTTGAGGCTGCTCCGACCCTTGCCAACGGGTCGCGGGTGCAACTTCGGATCGGGATAAACCTCGGTGATGTCATGATCGCTGATGGGGACCTTTATGGAGACGGGGTGAATGTTGCCTCTCGCATTGAAGGTCTGGCGGACCCAGGCGGCGTCGCGGTTTCTGAGAGTGTGGTCCAACAGGCCATGGGCAAGGTGGATGCCAGATTTGAGGATCTCGGACTGAAAAACCTGAAGAACATCGCTGAACCGGTTCGAGTTTTCCGCGTCATGTCCGACAGAGCGCCCGCATCCAAACGGCGATCAAACAAATTTCCATTGATAACCGGTGCATCGGTGCTGGTTGGTCTTGGGGCTGTCGGCTTATTAACGTGGTGGATCGGCTTTGGTCACGAGCCGGTTGATGCCATGACCTTTGATGAAGCTGCTCTGCTGACAGAGCCAACAGGTCCGACCATTGCGGTTCTACCATTTAAAAACCTTAGCAATACGGACGCCCGCGATTTATTGGCTGTAGGCATTGGCGAAGACATCATCGTTGAGTTGGGCAGCTACCAGGACCTCAATGTACTGTCCCGCCAATCCACCCACTCCGTTGGGCCGGACGAAAGTGACCCGCGCAGTATCCGGGGGAAATTCGGTGCGGACTATGTGCTGGAAGGTTCAGTCCGGCAGGTTGCAGATCGTCTGCGCGTGACAGCGCGACTGATAGATACAACTTCGGGGCTTCAGGTCTGGTCGGGGGCGTATGATGAAAGTCTTACGACTTCAAATATTCTGGACGTTCAACTGAGCATAACCGAAAAAGTTGCCTCTGCCGTGGGTGACGCGGGCGGGGCTATCAAGCGCCTTCACGCAGGTCATGCGCGTGCGAAACCTCCGGAACATCTCTCGTCTTATGAATGTTCCCTGCTGCGCGTTGGTTTTCTGAACCGACGGGACATGCAAGAGCGCGTCCGCGGCTGTATCCTGCGGGTTGTCGAAGACGAACCCGAGTATTGGCGCGGGTGGGCGCAATTGGCCGAGGCACTGCTGACGGATGTGAAGCTGTTTACCGGGCTGTATCCAGGGGCACAGGATGAGAAAATCCAACGCGCGGAAGAGGCGGCGCGGAACGCGGTGTCGCTGAACCCGTATTCTGCGCGCGCTCACTTCCTTCTGGCGCTTGTACTTCAGATTCAGCGCGATCTTGACGGGTTCTTTTCGTCTGCCGAAACGGCGCTGGCATTGGGGACGGATCGTTATCTGCAAGGGCAGATCGGATACGAGTTCATTTGGTCCGGGCGACTGGATTTGGGCGCTGCTCTTGTTGAAAATGCAATTACGTTGGACCCAAATGCGGCAGACCCAAACTGGTACCAGGCGCTGGCCGAGTATCATTTCCTGAACGGAGATTATGAAACAGCGCTGAGCACCTATCGCAAAGGGGCACAGCCGGACATTTGGTGGTCGGTTTCCATAGAAGTCGCAATTCTGGCTGAACTTGGTCCGCGCGACGCCGCCATTGCCGCGCGGGACAGACTCAACAAAATTCGTCCAGGGATAAAAATTGCTGACATTGTCTGGATGTACCGGCGCTTTGCGCGCCCGGATGAACACATCCTTCCCTTCGTCAAAGCTTACAGAGCTGTGGACATGCCCGAGGGACAGTTTGCCCCGCTACAGGATAGTGCAGGCTGACCGACAGGGCGGGGTAAGGCATAGGGCGGCGCCAGTCTGGCATCGATTCTCATTCGGGCACACTTGCTATTCGTGCACCGCCTCTATTTCGTCGTCCATAGGGAAGCGACGACATCCTTTCGTGCGTCTGTTATTGTCGCACCGGGTTTTATGCTCAGGTGTTTTCCGGATGTCAATCGCTGAATGGCTCAGGGAGCTTGGTCTAGACAGGTACGTCGCGGTCTTCGAGGAGAACGCGATAGACATCGACACGTTGCCTGAATTGACCGACGCGGATCTGGCCTCGATCGGTGTGCTGCTTGGTCACAGAAAAAAGATCCTCAAGGCCGTCAACGATGCCGCGGCAACAGCTGCCGAGGTGACTCCGGACCGTGCCGGAGCCGCTATTGGCCAAAGACGGCAGGTCACGGTGCTGTTCGCCGACCTGACAGGATACACGCGGCTCTCAGCACGTCTGGACCCGGAGGAGGCACACAAGCTCCTGAACAACTACTTCGCTGCCGTGGACGTGGTCGTCGAGAACTACGCAGGGAGGGTCGATAAACATATCGGCGATTGTGTCATGGCCGTCTTCGGCGCACCGATCGCCCACTCCGATGATCCTGAACGGGCGCTGCGTGCAGCGTCTGAAATCCACGATGCGATCCGCGACCTGTCCGATAGACTGGGTCTCGATCTCAGCGCCCACATCGGGATCGCTTCCGGTCAGGTTGTCGCCAGCCGGACGGGCAGCGAGCAACATGTCGAATACACGGTAACCGGCAATACCGTAAACTTGGCTTCCCGTCTCGACGATATAGCGGCACCTGAAGAGACGCTGGTGTCTGAAGCGGTCTACCGAGCGACCTCGCAGATTGCTGATTTTGCGTCACGGGGCGAGGCGTCGGTGCAGGGGTTAGATGCGGAAGTTCCGATCTGGGCCTTCGAGTGTTTCCGGGAATCGGAGCAAACGGATTACGCAACGCCCTTTGTTGGCCGCGCCGCTGAACTAAGCCAGCTCACGTCCATCACCGAATGCGTCCGAGCAGACGGGTCCGGACATATCGTGTTGTTGCGCGGCGAGGCTGGGATCGGCAAAACGCGACTGACCGAGGAATATATTGGGATCGCCGATGCACAGGGATTTGCAACTCACCGTGTGCACATTGTCGATTTTGGTGCTGCCCGTGGCCCACGCGTTCTGCGCGACCTAGCCTCGACCCTGTTGGGGCTACCGCTTCAGACAGACGAAGCAGCACGCCGCAAGGTGCTTGGCCAAATTCTCGTTGACGGGAGCATCGCCGCGGAGAATTTGGTTTTCTTGAACGACCTGCTTGATCTGCCACAGCCCGATCACTTGCAGCGGATCTATTCCAAGATGCCGAGCGATGAACGGCTCGCCGGCATTGGCGTGACGCTTGGTGCGATTATCACAGCGCAGGCCGCACGGGCACCACAGCTAATCGTGATGGAGGATGTGCACTGGGCAGAACAGGCAACGATTGAGGTGCTCTCTGGACTGGCGGCGGACTTGTCCTGTTGCCGGGCAATTCTCATGCTGACGAGCCGGATTGAGGGATGGACACTGTCCCACGGTTTTCCCCGGTTCTTCCGAGGTTGCCCGATCACGTCGATCGAGTTGCAGCCGCTGCGCGAGGCAGATGCGGTTCAGCTTGCCGAGGCCTTGGCCGATGGGCTTGCCATCGACCTCGGGCGACTGGTCGAGCGTGCGGATGGAAACCCACTCTTTCTCGAGCAGATGATGCGCAACCTATCCCACGTTCAGAGCACAGCTTTGCCGGACACGATCCACGGTCTTGTGCTGGCACGGATCGACCGGCTTCCGGTTCGCGATCGCGAGGCTATCATGGCGGCATCGGTCCTCGGCAATCGCTTTGAACTATCGGCGCTTCGCGATCTGATAGGGAAACCTGCCTACGAATGCGAAACTCTCATCCGGCATCGGCTTGTCAGGCTCGAGGGTGAGGAGCATCTGTTCGCCCATGCCCTGATCCGGGAAGGCGTCAATGCGTCGATTTTGCGCGACAGGCGACGCGAACTTCATCTGCGTGCAGCCGAGCACTATCGAGCCCGCGATCTGATCTTGCATGCTCAGCACCTCGACTGCGCAGAGTCGCCTGAGGCTCCGGCCGCTGCTCTGGCGGCGGCGCAGGACCAAGCGGCGCGAGTCCGCTACGAAACCGCAATGCAACTCGCCGTGCGCGGAAGTGAGCTCTCAACGGGCCCAGAGCAATACGATCTGCAAATGCTGCTGGGCGATCTGTCGAGGCGCCTCGGCAAGACCGACCAGATGATCGAAGCATATCGCGCCGCCCATGATGCCGCAGATAGCGGAGCAGAACGATCCAAAGCACTCATCGGGGTCGCCGAGGCGCAACGCATCGCTGAGGCCTACGACGACGTGCTTGACACGCTTTCAAACGCGCTTCGTGAGGCGGACGACGCGCCTTTCCTGAATGAGCGCGCCCGGATTTGCCAGCTTAAGGCAGGCGTGCATTTCGTACGCGGCGACACCGCGGCCGGTCTTGCCGAGAACCGCCGATCGCTGGATCTCGCCCGGCAAGCGGGGTCTCGGGAACTAGAGGCGCAGGCGCAGGGCAATCTGGGTGACGCCGAGTTTGCCGCAGCGCGGATGATCTCGGCCCACGCACGCTTTGATGATTGTGTTTCTCTTGGCCGTGAGCACGGCCTCGACGACGCGATTGCGGCAAATCTTGCGATGCGCGGTCAGACGTTGCTTTATCTCTGCCGTACAGAGGATGCCCTCGCGGACTGCGAGGAAGCGCTGCAGCTGGCAAGATCGCACTTCAATCCGCGCGCCGAGGTGGTGGCCCTACTGGTTGGTATCTACACGCTGGAGCTCTTTGACATTGCGGCAACCAGGGACTGGGCGCTGAGCACCATCGATGCTGCAAAGCGGATCGGCTCGGTAAATTTTGAAAATGTTGGCCGCGAGTATCTCGGCCGAGCGACTGCGCTCCAGGGCGACTATGCTAAGGCAGAACGCTTGGTCGTGAGCGCGGTTGACGCATTTCGTCAATCAGAATCCGGCATGCGCTTCCTCGGCGGGCGGGCGCTTGGCAGCCTCGCGCTCGTCACCCGCGACGGTGACCGTCAGCGAGAGATCCTGGCGGAGGGAGAGGAACTCGTCGCGCAAGGCGTCGGTGCACACAATCCGCTCTGGCTCTATCGCGACGCTATCGAGGTGTCCCTTGATCTCGGGGATTGGGACGAGGCCGACCGGTACGCCAAACAGCTAGAGATATACACCAGCGGCCAGCCTCTGCCGTGGAGTCGGTTCTTCTGCGAACGTGGCCGCGCGCTCGCTCGCGACGGGCGCGGCGAGGATGTAAGGGCACGCCTTCGGGCTATACGCGCCGAGGCGCTCGCCATAGGATTTACGCATACCGTCGCGCGGATCGATGCATCCCTCTAGAACGCAGCCTTCCACTGCTCGGTATCGATGAACCAGCGCTCTTCGATCACCAGGCCATCGGTGCCGAACCTGAACAATACTGCACATTGCGAACCGCCCGGTAGCTTGTCCGAAGTGAACTCCACGATGTTCACGATCTCGTTGTCTCCGGGGCAGTATCGTAGATCCTTAATGTCGAAGCCGGGCGGCAGAGCCTCTCCAATCCCGTCCAGCGCAGCCCTGAATGCCGTGCGGCCTTGCAACACATTCTCCTGTCCGGGCAGCACGAAAATCATCTCTTCCGCGTAGAATCCGGCGAGCTTGTCCATGTCTCCTTCCGCAAGCGCCGCCCAGCTTGCCTTTAGGTTTTCCAGTTGCTTCTCTGCCGACATTGAAATGCTCCTTCCCTCAGAGTCGCTCTTCTGGCAAGCATGCTATCACGATTGGATCTGGTCACGGAGGTCGCAGGTCTGGACGCATACCTGCCGAATGGATAGTGATATAGACGGAATGAACGAATGGCTGAGAAGGAGCCGAGACCTGTTGCCGTTTGAAAGCCGTTCGATGGCGGCATTGTCCGCGAGCTGAATATTCGTCGGCTCCCAGAACTTGCAGCTTGGAGCTAATGTCCGCAACGCGGGTTTGGGCGCAGAAATTCTGCATATCGCCGAAAGACTGGTATGGGCCGACCGAGTCTTCTGGGGAAGCGTCTTTTGCCTCAATATGATAGCGGATCACCTCAGTTGAAGAGGATCAGCTGTCCTAGGCAACTCATGCCTCAGGCCGACTTGGTAGCCCGATTTTGTTCCAAAGCTCATCGGCAACAACGCCTATTGCCTGATCCCTGCGCCTCATCTTGAAGATCATGGTCCGGCGCAGTGGGAACCCTTCCAAGTTCAGGGAAAGCAAAATCCCCGACCGCCGCTCCTCCTCCGTCATATGATCGGGCAAGCCGCCCCAGCCAAGGCCGGCGAGGATCACTTTTTTCTTGGCCGTGAGGTCCGAGACCGTCCATTTCAGGCCCCCTGACAGCAGATCGCGGCTCTGTTCATGCGCGGTGCCGCCTGTGCCCGCCGTAATCACCTGCACATGGCTTTGCATCTCAGTTGTCGATATTGCGCGGGAACCGGTCGGTAGGTTCAGATCGGGGCTGGCCACTGGCCGGATTGTCACCTCCGCGACCGGTACCGCCTCCACGTCGTTCAGTGGCACCCCGTCAAGCGATGCAAGCGCGATATCCGCTTTACCTTCCATTAGCCGTGCGATCGGGCCGCCCATCATCTCCATACGCAGCCGAAGGTGAGTTGCGGGATGACGCCGACCGGTGTCGGCAAGCGCTGGTAGAAAAGTATCCAAATCCATTGTTGCGCTGACGGCAATTGTCAGTTCAGGCTCTTCTCGGGCGCGCAACCGAGCAGCGGTGCTTCTGAGCCCCTGCATCTGCCGCAACACCCGAGAGGCTTCTCGGTAGAAGACCTCGCCGGCCGGTGTGAGCGAAGGCCGGTAAGCTTCGCGGCTGAACAGTTCCAGCTCCAACTCCTCTTCCAATTGGCGGATGGTGTGGCTTATGGCGGATTGTGATTTGTGGAGGCGCTCAGCCGCACCGCGGAAGGTGCCGGTTGAGACTATGGCCTCCAGTGCAATGAGTTGGTCGTGTTTCATAGGCTCTCAACATGATCGATTTTTTTGATCATAATAGTGAAAAGACAATATTATCAATCAATCGTATCACCGGGTAGTCAGATGGTATCGCTCAACAAGGGAGACTGTCATGAAACTCTACTACAAGCCCGGCGCGTGCCCGCTGGCCAGCCATATCGCCCTATATGAAACCGGCCGCCCGTTTGAAATCGAAGCCGTGGACACTGCGGCAGGCCAAACTGAAAGCGGTGCTGACTATCATACGATCAACCCCAAGGGATACGTTCCGGCTCTGGGGTTGGACGACGGTAGCGTCCTCACCGAAGGAGCAGCTGTTCTTCAATATATCGCGGACAGATATCCCGAAGCGGGTCTGGCGCCGGTAGCCGGCACCTTGGCCCGAGCCCGGATGCAGGAACAGCTCAACTGGATTGGCTCCGAGTTGCACAAGGCCTTCGGCCCGCTGTTCCGCGACGGCACGTCCGAGGCTGACAAAGATGCGGCGCGCACCGCTGTTGCGGGCAAGTTCGACCTGATCGAAGCGCAGCTGGAGGATGGCCGAGAGTGGCTGGTTTCGAACCAGTTCTCGGTAGCTGACGCATACCTTTTCGTGGTCGCGAACTGGGCGAATTTCACCGGCATCGACCTGTCTCGTTGGTCCCGGCTGGCGGCGTTTGTAAGTCGCGGTGCTGCCCGTCCGTCTGCTCAGGCCGCGATGCGTGCCGAGGGGTTGATCCAATGACGCCCGCCGGCCACAAAAAGGTCGGCGAACTGATGGAGGTCTATTTCGAAGGCCTCCATCAGGCCGATAGCACCATGTTGCGCAGAGTGTTCCATCCGCAGTTGGCTTATGTCTGTGCCACAGAAGGCGATGAACTGAATCTGGATCTCGAGACTTATATGGGCCGCGTGGACGGGCGTGAACCGCCAGCCGGGCGTGGTGACCCGCGCGAGGAGAAGGTTCTGGAGATCGCATTTGCCAGCGACAGGTTAGCCCGTGTCAGCGCCCGGATGACCATGATGGGGCGGGATTTCCATGACCTGCTGACCCTTGTTCGCTACGGCACAGAATGGCGCATCGTAGCAAAAGTGTTTTCCTATGTTCCGCGAAAGGACTGACCGATGCCATATGTGAATATCAAAGTCACCCGCGAAGGCGGCCCTGACGGCACCGGCCCGAGTGCCGATCAAAAAGCGCAGCTGATAATTGGGGTCACAGACCTTCTGCAAAACGTACTGGACAAGAACCCGGCCACAACCTTTGTGGTAATTGACGAGGTCCCGTTGGAAGACTGGGGCGTTGGCGGCCTGCCAGTGCAAGAGTATCGAAAGCAGACGCAATGAAGACGCGGCTGACAAAGGCGCTGGGGATCACCTGCCCGGTGATCCAGGCACCAATGGCATTTGCTGCGGGCGGCGCACTGACCAGCGCCGTCTCCCGCGCAGGCGGTTTGGGCATGATTGGGGGCGCCTACGGTGATGCCGTCTGGATCGGCCAACAGTTCGATATCGCTGCGGATGCCCGCGTGGGCTGTGGGCTGATTACATGGAAGCTCGCGGAGCGGCCGCACCTGCTCGGCCGGGTGCTGGCGCGTAATCCAGCTGCGCTGTTTCTGTCATTTGGCAATCCGGCACCATTCGCTCCAGCGATCAAGGACGCCGGTGTGCCGCTGATCTGCCAGGTCCAGACCCTGCGCGATGCGCGGCAGGCGCTGGATTGCGGCGCGGACATCATTGTCGCCCAGGGGGCGGAAGCTGGCGGCCATGGCGAGGCACGCGGCACATTTGCTCTGGTTCCCGAGATCGCCGATGAGATCGCGCGCCAAAACAGCGAGGCGCTGCTCTGTGCTGCTGGCGGTATCACGGACGGGCGTGGCCTGGCGGCGGCCCTTATGCTTGGGGCAGATGGAGCGGTGATCGGTACGCGGTTCTGGGCCTCGAACGAAGCGCTGGTGCATCCGCGTATTCTTAAACGAGCGATGGCCGCGACAGGTGACGACACGATCCGCACGCGGGTGGTGGACGTGATCCGTGGTTACGACTGGCCCGGCCGGTACAATGGCCGCGTTCTGCGCAACCCGTTCATTCAGAAATGGTACGGCTCAGAAGACGCCTTGAAGATGGAAGCGGGCGTTGAAGCGGCAATATGGGCGGCAGCTCAGGAAACCGGGGATATTGATGTTGCAACCGCCTTTGCAGGCGAGGGCATCGGTCTGATCAGTTCCGCGGCACCCGCCGGCGATATTCTGGCGAAGCTCATGGAAGACGCGCATCGGTGTCTGGCTGGGGCGGCTGCATAGCATGGGGATCTGGGAAGAGCCAGAAACACTTGAGCTGGATTAGGCGGTGGCACGGTTACCGCCGCCTACTCCTGTTGGGGCGGGAAATAGGTAATCTTACTGAACGTTGTTCTGGCGGTTGTGTTTGCTGTTGCAATCCTGTGGTTGGCGAACGAACGCAGCAAAAATTTGATGGCTCGGAAATGGTCAAAACCTGCCCATCACTACGTTTAGTATTAACATCGGTTTTCGTGATGTGACCCGAACCATGCACAGGCCGATGCTTGTTCAAAGCGGATTTTCCAAACACTCCGGGCTGCCTCCGCGGCGAAGGTCGAAGGGTATTGCTGTGCTGATCCTGCCGCGACCTCGGTTTACGCGGTTGCAGCGAACGTCGTTTTTGAAGGGCCGCGTCGCGGCATCTATTTTGATGACTAAGGTCCGGGTAGGGCCGTTCCTTACAAGGGAAAGTGGTGCGGGGAACCGGGCTTTCGCCGTGGGTCGGGACCTTCAGACCATGCGCGGAGCTCACTATCGGGTCGACGAACGGTGATCTAATCTCACGACCCGCTTCACCTCAGTTCTTGGCGGCGTTAGTCTCCGGTCCGAGCAATGCTGAAAGGAGGCGCCCCATGTCCCTCTTCTCCAAACTCTTCGGTGGCGGCGAATTGCCGGAGCCGGAACCGGTCTTGTACAAAGGGTTCGAGATTTTCCCTGACCTGATGCCCGAGGCTGGCAAATACCGTTTGCTGGCCCGTATCGAAAAGACCATCGACGGAGATCGCAAGAGTCATACGATGATCCGGGCGGATGTGTTTGAAAGCCGGGACCAGGCCGAAAGCTTCAGCATTGCCAAGGCGAAACAGGTGATTGACGAACAGGGCGAACGCCTCTTCGGCTCCGGAATCCAGTAAGTTGATGCCCGTTCGGCGATCGTTGGATGGCATGAGTGGCTTCTTGCGCGCCACCCCTGACTTGGTCCAAGTGTGCAAGTCTGACAAAACGGTTTGGATCCGATCCTGAGGACCGGACAGTTTGCCGATGAACGCATTGATTGACCAAGTGGGACGCTCGGCCGTCGAATTTCACGTATCCAATCGAATGTATTTATCGAAAAATTTCAGAAGTGAATGTGCGGCGGGTAGGTAAAGTCGACATCAAGGTGCATTCAGGTTCTGAATCCTTCTTGAAGAATGGATCTCTCAAAGTCATTGGACAGAAGGACTGTGGCAAAGGATAGTGATGGCATGGAGCTGACTGCAGCCACACCTGTCCACCTGATCCACGTGGATCCTGACGTCAACATGGCGCGGTTCTATGGAATCGAGTTGCAACCGACGCTGTTTGGTGAAGTGTCCGTCCTTCGGACCTGGGGGCGTATTGGCACAACCGGTCAAACCATGAGGGTTACGTATGATGACGAAGCCCAGGCTAGTGAAGCGCTCCGAAAACTTGAGACACAAAAGCTCCGCCGAGGGTATGTTCCCGTCGGTGGTTAGTACCACCCGCCAGCGATCGTAGATCTTTCATCTCTCAACCCGGTTGAGAGATCTATTCTTTGGCCACCCGGCCAGAATGGACATGATCACCAAGATTTTCCAGCTCGTCCTGACAGGCTTCGGAAATTCCCTCTGGCAAATTGTATGCTTCAATATCCGCTTCGATCTTTCTCAAGTCAGATTCCAGTCCCATGGATTGGAAATCATCGACTTCTCGAAGGCGGTAAATCAATCGTTCAATGAGCAAACGATGGGCCAGCATCCGGCCCAGCAGTTCACGAATTACGGGTTCTTGCATGCATCAGTTCTCCTCAATCCGCACAGTAGGCACGATCGGAATTCCGGGGTCAATTGTGGAGCTTGGCTTGAAGGGAACCTGCGAAGATCGGCGCTTGACGTTCTGTTCGTAACGAGAAAGTGCGATACTACTTTACCCCCAGGCAAATCCCGAGCCAGCCGGTACGTGATTTGCCTGCATGGATGGCGAGGTGGACCCGGTTAGATACCGGGAACGCCCCAGACTTCGTACACGTTATGCTCGGTATGCCGTGTAGACTAATCGGTCACCGACAATAAGGAATGGCAGCTCGCGGGAGCCGGTGGCGATTTCGCAAACAAGCGCGGCGCCGGCCAGGAAGGCGGTGCGTCTGTCAGGAAACGGCGTGCGCTCTGGTGTTCCGACGCAGTTGGGCATTCCTTGAGGTACACGCTTGAAGGTGATGTTTGCGACCCAGCCGTTGGGGTGCTCGTCGATGTATAGTCCGAGTAGGTTATTGCGTGTGGCATATGGCGGATCGCTCGCCTCAGGTTGGGGACCTGTCAAACGACCGGTGGCGTAGAGCGCCTGAAGAACAAAATTCATCATACCTGAATCGTCTCCGGGTTTTTCTGTATATGGGATCATATCGAAGCCTTTGTTTTTTGCGTTTGATTGTGGGAATGCCTCCCGGCGTGAGAATGACCTGGGAACAAAATGAAAGCGTCAAAGCGGGTTTGTTGAACTTTTTTGAAAAAGTTCGATCGGCCGATCTTTGACTGTCACTTCCGGAGCGAGCCTGTCCCGGAGATATTGCCGTAAGTCATTGACTTTGGTACATTCATCCTGTGGGAGGTCCACAAATGAACCCTGATGAATTGATTGATAAACTTGCGGAACTCCGTTCCGGGCTGAAGGATCACCTCGACCGGAATGCACCCAAGAGAAACCTGGCGCTTGAATGTCGCGCAGCGCGTAAGAAAGCCGGAGTGACACGAGAGCAGGTGGCGGAACGCTCTGGTTTGTCACTGGCTGACATTGATCGACTGGAAGCGACATCAGGGAGCTTTCCGGAAAGGTCGACCGTGATGCGCTTTATGGCCGTGTGTCGATAGTGGTGATCATGTTCAAAGGTTACAGGGTTGTACCCCATGTCTGATTTGGACGCCGATAAATTCATGGAGAAGATGGCGAAACCAGGGACGGAAGAGGAAGCTTTCTTTGCAAGACGCCGGGCACTTGGCCTTGGTGTTGGGGTTGACGCAGAAGGAAACCCTGCCCGGTCGAAAAGCCTCATCTTCATTGACTTCGAGGCCTCGTCCCTGAGCCCGGAGAGCTGGCCGATCGAAGTGGGTATCGCCCAACTCAAAGATCGGCGCGTGGTGGTCGAGAGCAAACTGGTTCGGCCACACGAAACCTGGCCCCTCGACGATTGGTCGGACAAAAGCGCTGCTGTGCACAACATTCCCTTCTCCGAACTGAAGAACGCGATGCCCGTCGATGAGGTTGCGCACTGGCTGATTGAGCGTGTTGGAGACAACATTCTTGTCAGTGACTGCCCAGAGTTCGATCAGCGTTGGCTCGAGCGGCTGTTGGGCACAGTCAACGAGCCCGTGAGACTGGAGATCCAGGACTTCGACCGGATAGCGTGGATTGCGTTTTCGCGGGAAGAGGGCGTTCTCGCGCCTGGTCAAATTGGCCGGGTGTATAAGACCAAGACCAATCGAGGTACGACCCATCGCGCCGGTGCGGATGCAGCCGACTTAGCGTATGCCTTCCGATCCGGGCTGCCAAAGACGGTGTCACCGGATTTTCTGGCCCCGATGTCTGAGGAGGACTTGCACCTCTGGGAAGGTGGCGATGAGGAAAGCGGGGTATGAGAAGCGGTTCGTAGCTTACCGTCTCCCGCCGCTTAGAAAGGGGTTGTTGGTCGATTTCAAAGCGGACGCACTGCTTATGACGCCTTGCTCGCCCAAATGAACGAGTTGCTGGAACACCGAAAGCTCGGAGAAACTGAAACGGCCCCGAGTATCTGAGCGACGCCGATTTCTCACTAACTTTTGAAGGTGCAACTGCGTCACTGACCTGTGCTTTCTGCACATGCTTCAACGGGTGATATTTATCCCTCATCGCTCTCATTTGGTCCGCGTGTCTGCGATGGCACCCGGACAAAACGAGCCGACCGAGGTTCAATGAAATCTGGTTGCCTTCAACAAAAGAAGGAAGCCATCATGCCCAACACTCCCGCCTGCGAACGTTTCTCCACTGGTGATCTTGTCGCGTTCGACTTTCCCTTCAGCGATGGCGGCGCGAAGACCCGCGTCTGCCTGATAGTCGCCGATGATCCGGGTCTACACGAAGTTGTTGTCGCTTACGGGACAACAAACCTCCGTCTCAATCATGACCGCAGGAACGCAGTGATCCTGAATAGTCAATCGGATTGGTCGGCGGCGGGCCTGCACCGGGCAACGCGGTTTCAGGTGGACCGCCGCATCCGGGTTTCAATGACCGATATGCGGTTCAAGCAGAATAGATCCCTGGGAACCGCTAAAGTCGGTAGGTTGTTACCAGGCCGGATTCAGCAACTAATGACATGCTACAGCCGTTTGAAACCCGTTTCTTTCGCTCAGGAGCGACTGGGTATCCATCCGAAACCACAGGTGCACAATGGTCGCCGCTCGTTTCTCGGCCGTCGGCCCGTACGACACAACGCGGGTTCTGCCGCCGCCTGATTTTAGGCTTCTCGGAACGCGGTGGGCATCAAAAGAGCCAACTCAAGCCCGCCCCCAGGGCGTTCCGGCAAACGCCTGCACACACAATCAAAAGGATTGAGAAATGAAGAAAAGCCGAGAGACAGAAACAGACCGGTGCGCGCCCAATAATCGTGCGGATGCTGGCGGAGATGAAAGCTACAGGAAAGGAGTAGAAGATCTGATCGAGCGCGACCGCCAAATGACCGAGGCGCGTGCAGAAAAACTTCGGATTCTGCAGGATATAGTCAAAGACACGTTCGATGCCGTGGTCCTGTTTGGGCAGCACTATAGTGGAAGGCTCGATACGATTTGATCATTCTCGGTGTTTCACAAGGACCCGGACGCCCGAGCCACCGTGAAGGCCTTCGTGAAGGACGCCCTGTCCCGAATTGGCGTTGCGATTATCTGGGAGGGCAGGGATGTCACGGACATTCCGCTCCGCAAGGATCGGGCGACGGCGCATGAGAAGATCAGGATGTGGGAAATCCTGAGCCCATGCGCGCGCAAATTGCAGCGCAGAGATGCCCGGTGATTTACCTTTTCATCTGCTCGGCTTCGTATTTACGTACGCTCTCATTTATTCTCTCGATGTCCTCCGCAGTCGGAATCCAATGGGCAGGAAAATGATTTTTGCAATGGGTCTCCGACACCCTGCTGTTGTGCTGCTCGGATACCGCCCAAATCGGAATATCATAGGCGCCACCAGGAGCAGCCGTCTCAGGGTCGCTTTCGGTAACCTCAGCATATTTCCCTGTCAGTAGCACAGTAACCGCGTAAGGTAAGTTGGGCGTGAGTTCGGGCACCGAAGTCGCGCTATTGCCGTTGATGTTCATAACGGTCAGGGTATCCGTCGTTAGATAGGCTTGTCCCGACAAGAGCTGATGGTGGTATAGATCGGATATTCTCAAAAGCGCGTCACCCGTGTTGATCGCCAGGTATCCGGGAACACCACTTTCGAACTCTTTGAGGCTTGATTGGAAACAGTTCGGCAGGTCGTCCGCCTCGATCCGCAGAAACCGTTTGCCATCCCAGATGACAACGGCGTCGAATACGAAGTGGCTCAGCGAAAACGGTGCATCTGTAAATACGTAAGAGACAGCCCGGATGGACGTTTCAGCATCCGGCCAGGTGGCAAAGAGTTGCTTCAGCTTGGTGCGCCACTGCGATCGCTTTGTCCGAACTGGCGATGACTTCGGCAGGTCGCCCCACGCATAGTGAAGTACGTATTGTCCGTTCTGAGCTTGCTCGATGAGGTTGGTCAACTCAGTGTTTTGGGAAGGGGTCATGTTGCTCTCTTCAGTTTGGTGTCAAGGTGGCAAACCCCCAGTCAAACATGTCAGATTGCTCAGCCAGGGTCGCGATGGGCATGATTTGGGAGCAAGATTGATTTTGGGAAATCGCTGGCGCGAAAAATCTGATGAAGAGGGCAGGGGAACTGACTCCGGGCAGATCAGCGATGCTAGCCGCGACCTGTTTTCTGATCTGCGATGCATCGTACCAACGTGTTCGAGTTTCGTCGGTTGGTTGCTTCGCGCTGTTGCGCGTCGTTGCTTGCATCGGTGATGCCGGGGTTCAGAGGGCCGATGTTGCAAGCCAAGAAGATTTATTTTCGAAAAATTCACCAAACCCGTTTTGCAAAGTCCAGCGCCGGTCGAACCTTATGATCGCCCCGGGCGACTACGGTGACCCCGCGGGTTTGGAAACCGGGCTGTGCCCCAAAAACAAAGAGAAAGGCAACCTGATGAGTGAGCACTACGTCAGTAAAGCGCTCCTGTTCGATGAAGCGGATATGATCAGTGAGGACGGCAGTGAACCGCAGGCATTTGAAGAGCTTGTTGAGATGTGGAAGGAGAAGATCCGTAGTGAATTTGTCAGTGATTATCCTACGTTCCAAATGCTGGGTGTCTGTTCCGAGCGATTTGGCCGTTCAGATATTTTGAGCCGGAACTATCGTGCCAAGTGGGTGAAAACTGAGAACGGGTGGAGTGACACGTTGTCTGCTGTCTTTTACTCGCTCGGTGACTTGGAAGAAGATCTGATCGCGCGGTTTATTGAATCTGAAGATACCAATCAGTTGGTTTCTGACGTTGCCGAGGAAATTGTCGAAGACATTGAAGCACAAGACTATCGTGGTGCGAAAGAACGTTTATCTGTGCTGGAAAACCTGCATGATGCCGGGCTGCCGTGGTTTCGCAATGCGTTTGACCTGAAAACCGGCGGAACTGATGACGCCCATGACTATCGACGTGAAGATCGGGGCCCTGGAAGGCGCGTAATCGTCGAAGTGGCGTTTATCTGGGGATAAAGCTCCCAGAGCAGCATGTTTCATCATGTAGTATTGCAAACCTGTCCGCGCAGGATCGCCCTGATCCGGCGTGCGAAGTCACGCATCTCTCGAATGTGGGCCAGCAACTCGAAACTGCGCGGGCATCAGCCGCGAAGTTGTTATCGGCATCTATGAAGTAAATAATCAGCTGCGTGCTGAGCGCCGGATGTCCGTGTTTGACATGTCACGTCACGCGGCGTCCGATGGTGTCAGTATTTTCTGTGAGTATTTTTCGATTGGAGATCAGGGAACCACCTCCTTTCCAGAACATGGAAATGGAGACCCCGAATGATCGTATCCCCTGATGAAACCTTTTCGGCTCGTGAGGCGGCCGAGTTCCTGCGCAAGTCCGAGCGCCAGGTGCAGCGCTATCTCGCTGATGGCCGGCTAAAGGGTAATCGCAAGAATGGCCGGTGGCAGATCACCGCGCTGGCCCTGTGGAATTACCAGGGCATTGCCCGCGAAATGCAGGATATCTGGGTCGATTACTGCGTTCGGATGGCGAAACATGAGGCAGAATAAATACACACTAATTCAATGGGTTATAAATTTCGGGGATTTTGGGTGGCCTCCATTGTGTGGGAATGCAGGCCGACCTTTTTACCCCGATGTCAGTTCGCGCCGCCCCGTGTCCGAAAGTGACGCAAAGGGGTCGCTGATGTCTGCCCCTGACCGTGATCCGATGAGGATCTGAAAGCCCGTTTCCCGGTGAACGGACTTTCAGATCATCCCCGTCATCCCAATAAGAAAGATAAGAAAATGCTGGATAATACCCAACTTCAAGGAACCGTTGCCGACGTGATTGCTGTTTTGCGTCTGACACCCATGAACGCAAGTACCCGAGTGGTTACAATCAAATCCGCGCGTGATCTACGTGCGGCTCTGTCTGGTGGAGCGAACCTGTCAGCCTCGAAGTTTTTCGATGCGGCTACAGTTCCCACGCCGGAGTTGCGCAGTAAGCTCGGCCCGCGGCATGTTCAAATCCTGAGCGACGTCAAACGGGCACAACGCGCTTGGTCGGACAGGTTTCGCCGTGACCTGGTATTGCGGCTCAAAGGTAAGTTGCCCACTTTGGCGGACGCTATTGATGCAGTTGAAGCCATGGGCGCTTCTGATCATGGTCAACGGACCGTTCAATCGATCCGAAAATTTGCGAGCGCTCAGGCGACATCACCGGCAAACATTACCGCGACGGCCGTGGCTACCGAACCCCTGTTGCGCGCATTGGTGCCGGAAGATCTCGGCGTTCGGACAGCCAAGACGCTGAGGAACAAGGTTGTGCAAATTCGTTCTGCCGTTGAGTTGGTTGATCCCAATGCGGTGTCCGGACGCGAGGCGGATGTCAAAGGTCTTCCGAAGGTTTGGCAGGAGTTGCTCGCAAAGTTGGAAGCGGAGATTCCGAAATCCTGTAACGCCGAGCTTGCCATCCTTCGCCGGCTCGCGGTTCGGGCGGATCGTGAGGGTCTCTTGCCTGGTCAGGTACATGCCGAGCTCATCGCCGGTTTTGTCGCTTATGAGAAGGCCACCAAGTCCTCCAGCCATATCGAAAAAATACGCCGGGCAGCAAAAACCTGGAACAAAGTGATTGCTCGAGAAGGCCTGCTTGCCGCGCAGTTTGAAACCAGCAACTCTCAGAACAGGCTTCCGGACGTGACTTGGGGTGAGGTTCCCGAACCGATACGGTCGCGTGTCGACGCACTCACTGACAGAATGGTCGCCCCTCAGGGGGATGAAGCCTGGTCCTCGTTCATTGAAGACGAGGACGATCTGGGATTGGGTGAACTTTCGTTGGGTTCTGGGCTATCCGATACAAAGCTCGCTCGCGAGAAAGGCACACAGCGCAACCTTCGTGATGCGGTGAAGCGGGCCTGGTACGCCGCCCAGACCAGTCCCAAAGTAACGGCAAAGCCGCGAACTCTGGAAGATCTTTTCCGTAAGGACTGCCTGCTCGCTGTCGTTGCGGCCATTCGAGAGAAACGGCGTGAACGCGTCGAGGCGAGGGGAGATAACTGGGAAGCCAACAAAAAAGGTCGTTATGAGTGTTCCCTGATCCAGGCACTATACTCGGTTGGCAAATCCTGTGAACTGCCCGTCGAGATCCTGGAACCCGTCAGGGAACTGACTCTCAAGTTGGACCCAAGCGTCGTTGGCACCAAGATCACTTCCGATGGCACGCTGGCCTATGTCTACGAAGATCGCAAAATCGGGCGGCATCACGAAACGATGTTGCGCCAGTTCAACGAAGACTCGGCGTTAAGTCGCTGGTTCCAGGCACCGGGTGTCCTTTGGCGTGAAGCCGAGACATGGAAACGCCGGGGCAAGAACCGACCGACGCTGGCCCAGGCGGCACTGGCGCGTTCCGCATTGATCGCCCAACTCGAACAACGGGTCACTCCGATGCGTCGCACCAACCTGGCGCGGTTGCGTGCGTTCGGCGATGACAGCCACCTCAGCCTGCCCGTGGGGGCAGGGGAGGGAACGTTGATCCTGCCGGGGGCGGAGTTGAAAAACCTCCGGTCGATCCATGTCACCATAGATCGGGAGACGGTGAAAATGCTGAAGCGTTTCATCGAGGTCTATCGGCCACTCTTCGTTGAAAATGCAAATGCCGACCCGGAAAACCCGCATCTTTTTCCGGGCGCGGCCAGTGAGCGCAAGGAACGTGGCGAAGATGGCGGTTATCCGAAGGGTTTAGGATACATCACAAAGGAAAAACTGTCCCAGCGCTTCCGGCAGCACATCTGGAAACACTGCCAGCTGCGCATGGATCTGCAGGTGATGCGCCACATCGCTGGCAAGGTGATCCTCGACATGGATCCGAGTGCCATGGGGTTGGTGCAGGAGGTGCTGGGGCACAAACGGATCGAAACCACGCAGTCCTATTATGCGCAGGTTTGCAAGATCGTCGCGCAGAAAAACTACCTGCAATTGCTCGACCAATATACGCGTCGCGTCGTTTCGCATGTGGATTTCCAGGTCATGCTCGAACAACAGAAGGAGGGCTGAGATATGCCAAGACACCGCCTATCTATGGCACCTTCCGACTGGCCTGGGGATATCCGGACCCAGTTCGAGGAGGTGTTTTCAAGCGTTTCGAAACATCAGAGGCGGCGGCTCGAGCAAGGGCTTGGCCGCTGGCTATTGGAGGCAGATCGTGATGATCTGCCACCGGAACTGATCACGCCGGCGCTTGTCGAGAGCAGGTTGGGGCATCTGCGGCCGGAAATCGTGGCCGCAGTCAAGCAGGCGCTGCAGGCCGTCTATCCCGAGGCGGCGGTCTTTGTTCGGGAAAACAAGGTCGAAGTGGAAAGCAAGCGAAAGGCGCTGGAACGGGAGATCGATCGCAACTGGCATCGTCTTCCGCCTGCGTGGCAGGAAGCGGCCCGGCCCAAGCTGCATTTTTGTTCTGAAGGGCTCAATGATGGCATTCTGGTGGAAGCATGGACCTCCGATACGCTGCAATCGCGGTTGCAAACGGTTTGGTCCTTTTTTGATTTCTGCCGTGCAGAGGCACTGGAAGAGGAGATCACAAGAAACACTGTGCAGCGGCGTCTGGACGCGCGCCAAGCGGAGTTTCGGGCGGGCCATTTTTCTCTGGCAACGATCCATGGCGAGATACAACGTCTAAAAATGTTGGGTATGGCGATGTTTCGGGATCGGGACTGGACATGGCTCGATCCGGTTTTGCGCGTTCTGAAGAAGAAAGTGGCGTTGCAGCCGTCACGCAGTGATGCCCGGCTTGTCGATCTGGCAGAACTGCGGCAGGCGGCAATCAGTTGTTCCGAAGTGGCGCTGCGCCATCACAAAGCTGGTGTTGGGTGCCGAGCCAAAACAACAGCCAACAAAATGGCACGCACCGGGCTTGCGATCAGCCTGCTGGTAAATTCGCCGATCCGACGGGAGTCGCTGGCGACCCTGGACCTGAAAGAGAATTTTGATGCCAACTTCACGCGCCTTTTTCTGTCGCCCCATGAGACTAAGGACAAGAAACGCGATGAACGTATATTGACGCCAGAGGTTCGAAAACAGCTGCAGGATTATGTGGCGCACCACAGAGCCTCAGTCGCTCCGCATCGGGAAACCGCTCTGTTTGTTGGCAGCCGCGGAAAGCCGGTCGCGCCCGCCTACCTGAGTCAGACAGTGGGCGATCAATGCCAGAAGCTCTTTGGCAAACGTGTCACACCGCAAGTCATCCGCAACATCATTGCGGGTTTCATCGTGTCTCAGGTGCCGGAGAAAGCCAGCCTTGCCAGTGTCGTCCTGAACCATGCGTCGATCGCAACGACGGAAACCTACCGGGCCAATGGCAAGCAGGTTCAGGCAGCGAAGAAACTGCGCGAGGCCAATGACCAGGGCCGGTCGGACCATGGGGTAAACCAATCTCCGTTGGAACAACCTGAAAAGCGCGGAAGTAGTCGCAAATGCCGTACCAGGCCGGTGCGACGCCCGCGTGGTAGATTATCCGATCCGACACAAACCGGACGAGCACCGATTTGACGGCCATCGATGCAGCACTCCCCTGTTGGCTTCGCGGCTCCTCTCCATGAGAGCCGCGACGCCAAAGGCGATGTGCTGATTCAATTTAAAACCAAAAAACCCAACCGTGCCCGAGGAGCGGTTGAACTTGTCACCCGAGGCATCCCGCCCTGGGCATTCAAGGGAGAACGCCATGTTCGATACCCCATCGGCCGAAAACGGTCTGCTTTATTTCTTATCCAGCAAATCGGAGGCGCTGCATAAAGCTGTTCTTCTGCTCGGCGGACCACCCTGGGTGCGCCGATTTCTGAGGATCACATGTGATCTGGAGTACGCGGGATATGCTACGCCGAAAATCCGCCGCGAGCTGAATTCTCTGCGTAGCCTGCTGGCACCGGAGAAGATCCATGTCGCCGGACAGGTTGAGGCTGGCTATTTTGCTCGGATTGACCCGGCATCGGGCAACGTTCAGGAAATCTGTCGCCTGACCGACGGGTTGGAAGACGCAATGATAGGGCAGGGGATCGCGATTTCGGCCTGTCCTGACACAATCGGCACATATGAGACCCGGGAGGTCTGGCAATGAGTGTGTTCGACGATCCGATCCAAAAGGCAATCTACGAAGCGTTGGTTGCCGCAGGAGCCGCGCGTGATGCTGTCTACGAAGCAACTTCCCGTTCCACCTGTCCAAAAAGACTGCAGGCGGCCGCCCTCCGGTTTGAGCGGCTTCGAGATGATGACCTGTTTAAAGATACCGCATTCGACGAAGTTTCCGCGTTCGAGCAAATGCTGAACACGTGTGTCGCCGCTGAAAGCCAGTCCGGATATGTTGCCGACGAGCATTGTATGTCAGGTGGCGGTTACGAGGTCACGCATCTTTCTGAAGACGGGCAACGGTTTGAAGCGGCGCGCAGGTCGGTCGCGGCAATGGTCGCAGCTCTTCAGGGCGTGAGCCGTCATTTGCACGCAGAACGTCTTTCCGTGTCGTTACGTGGATAATTGCTGCCTTGGTTGGCCATAATCTGGCCAACCAAAACCATTCAACATCCTGCAAGGCCCCGCTTTGCGGAACGGTTCAAGACGTTTCCACGATTAACCGAAGAGATGCTGGAGGCCGCGATCGCGTATCACCGTCGCGTCGTTGCCGACGGCGCCGCCGAGGATGAAGAGGGTGGCGCCAGGGACCACAACGCTGAGGACACTCAGTCACCAGATGTCAGACGACTAATTAGCACTTCGAAGTTTCGTTTTTCTGATCTGTGACGGGGATCTCAGTCCGCGGATACCGATAGCGCTCCAGTGATGGCCCATTCTGTTCGAGACGCCGGCGCTCCTCTTCAACGCCCGCCTGGGCTTCTGAATTCCATTTTTTATCGGTCATCGAACCAAATCCCGCTTGTTTCGGAAATCACAATCCATCCCTCAGATGTGCTGCGACCGAACTTCGCCCGAAACTCGGTCGGCAAGCGGCTCAGTGCATCTTCGACGGTCTCAACAAGCCTGTCTCTGTCGGCCGCTCCATCGAACATGATCCGGACATTGAGATACTCAATCTTGTTGCGACCAGAGAGCTCGAACGGACTTACGAAGATGAGATCTGGGTCGACATCCCACTCCTCTTCGGTCAGATCACCGGGTTTGATAATTCCATCGAGAGCAGCTTTGGCCCGTTCCATCGGATCTGACCCGCGCACAAGTATTCCGTTTTCATCCAAACCGACACCAAGTCCGAGCCGTCGCCGATCTTCGAAGAACGCCTTGGCTTCCGGAGTCAGGGTTGCAGTTCTTTCCATGAACTCATCAAGCCAAACCTCTTGTTCTTCCGTGGTGAGCTCGTCTGGCGACAGCTTAGCCTCCAGCGCAGCTTTCACTCGCTCAGGAGCGTCTTTGTTCTCTTTGTGTTCTCGCGCCATACAGCTATAATATACTGAAACCGCTTGGTTTCGCTATGCGTGCATTGCGCAACCAAAGCGTTGGTGACAGCGTGCGGGCGTGACGCAACCAAGTGGGATTTCGGAAGGTTTCGCACTACCTGCACAGCGCAACCAACAAGTTATGCACTCGTGCAACTTCCAAGAGGAGATCAGATGATTGCATTCGAAATAGCCTTCAATATCGCAGGCGCCGGCGTGACCATCGCCGGGCTCGCCTATGTGCGCCATCTGTTGCAGACCGGCGGACGCGGTCGGATCAAAGATCCTGACCTTGTCACAGAGTTCCGAGCAAGCGCACCATATCATCTGCTCGAAACGGAAAGACCGCGCCCAAATGGCTAGCAGACCGGGGTCGAGGCAAGCAACCTTCCCGCATCAGAGATGTTGGCCATTTTCCTGATTTCGGACGGTTGCAGAGACCAAGAGTGACAGTTGGTGGACGCATAATTGCGAATAAACGCAGCCCCTGCTCGACAGATATACGTCCCGGTCGCCCACATCGCACAGAATCCGCAGGAACAACTTCAGAAATCGTCATCGACCACTCTGTGCCGCGCTTGAAACGCACGCTGTTGCAGCAGAGCGTTCACTTGTCGTTGTTTATGCGCGCGTGCATTGACGAAACGCGGGTCGTATTCTGTGCGCTCGTAAAGTGGCACGTCCATCCTGGCCGCCACTGCAAATGCATCTCCAATTCGAACACTCAGATCGCCATTCTCGATCTGTTCAATCCGTGTCGTTGATAGCTCTGCGAGTTCTGCCAGATCCTCGACAGACATGCTGTGTTGAAGTCGCACTGCTTGGATCATCAGCCCAAGCATCTCTGCCGCGTCTGCTGCGATTTCTTTGCTCGGATACTCAGGGTTGTCCGGCCATTTCTCTTGTTCGGAAATGAAATCCGGAGCCGTGCCAAACTGGCCATCATGCGTTCCGAGCCTGAACTTTTTATCATCTGGACCTGCCATCTGTCTTTCTCTCTTTCTTTAACATAATAGTCATATAACCCATTTGCTCAGACAATGGCGCCGGGGACCGGTAGCGATCTTCTTCTATAGCCTGGATCATTTACCTCTTTCGCAGATCAGGAAAGAAATACCGAAATTTTCAGTTCCCATAGCATCTCTTCTGAGCAATTCAGCCCAAGGTCCTTGATCTTTAAGATCCTGGCGCCTGCAGCGCGTGTAACTTCCCATCCTGCCTCCATTTCTTCGTGACAGGATGAAAGTGGGTTCGACACGAAATTCAGAAAAACTGTTTCGAGAGAAAGTACCCGACGAACGACTCATTGGTGGTCAGATCAGACCTGAACAGCAATCTGCGATCTGCTGCTCTGCTAAAGAAGCATCAGAAGTTCCTGAGGTCTCAATGGAGTATGGGGGAGGATTTTTTGAACCTCACCCGCGACGGTTCAAAAAATCCTCCCCCATACCCCCATTTATCGGTCAAAGGCGAAAGCACAAGGGGCAACTTTAGGAAAAGACATGAAAAAAATTGAATGGCTATCCGATTTACAACAGTCGCCTACCATGCCCCCCAATCACAATTTGCCGGATGATCCGTCTGAGATGACCGATCGACTGGATTCCGCGTTGGACGCAATGCTCAAGATTGGCGAGACCTTTTCAGAAAGCGAAATCGCCCAAGTGGATGAAGATGGGGATTGCCCGATCTAAAGCTGCCCGTTGACGCTTTTTTGGGTTGGTCGAATTAGGACACCCCCGCCATTGGTCTGATGTTTCTGCGATCCGGATCAGAGGTTCTGTCTGATGATCGGATGACAGGGATAGAGACGCGCGAATTGATCATTCACCTGACCCCGTTTTTGTGAGGTCCAGTGATTGGTCAGTTCGTTTTCCTATTCCCGCAATCTTCCAGTTGCGCCATCTGCGCGATGTGGCCGCCAGTAAGACCACGTTCAAAAAAGTTGAATTTTTTCCGAAATCGATTTCCGGAAAATCAAAACACACCAACTTTCTTCCTGCAGCAAAGAGCATGTCTTTGCAATCACCCCTAACCACTTGTATACACGGAGTAAATCGATGGGTAACCCAAACACGCCAAAGTTCGTCTTGTTCGATGAGGCACAACTGAACGTCCAATCGGGCGCAACGCTCGATGAAATTACAAGCGCCCTGTATGATCTAATCTATGATGAGATCGCTCCCTATGACGATTTGGGCGATGAATCGATCGAACTCGAATGGATCGCGTCGGAACGTCTCGATACGTCAAAGCATCTGGGCTGGGGTTCGCATCCTGAATCGTCCGAAGAGAACGATGATTGGACAGCTTCGTTCACCAAAATTCTTGCCGATTGCACCAGTCTGCCAGCACCCCTCATAGACGCTTATGTGAAATCAGGCAAAAAAGCCGAAATCGGATATTGGCTGCGACATAACCTGGAGACTGGCGCAAGTTTCCGCCAGGGCCTCAGCAGACCTCACGAAGACACTTTGATGTCACTTGAGCGCGCCCGTGTTCCGGGGTTTGTTCCCAGCAGTTGTTACTATGATAGCAGGTCCGAAGATCCATGTGACGCACGTCCGAAGGATTTCGGCGATGGGCGACGTATCCTCGTCGAAATGAAAGTGAATTGGAGTTGGTGAATCCTGACCTCAAAGCATCGCCGAAAGTGCAGTATCAGTGGCGCTCCTGAAACCGCCGGCGAGAATGTACTCGGCTAGTTCTTCCTACGCCTCAATACTATGGAGCTGGGGTCATTCGACCCCGGTTTTAGGAGGCCGCCTGAGATAGAAACTTGCGCCGAAACATTGGGCGACCTACATGGAGAATATACTCTTTATATTTAACATAATTTAGCTTACCGGCCACAAGGCCGAAGCCTAAGCGCCGAGGTGCTGAAAATAGTGCCCATCAACTTGTAACACCCTAATATCAATTGACGCCGGTCGCGCTAGTCACACTTGCGTTCCACACCAATCCACTTATGAAAGTGCCGTCAAATGACCTGAGGGAAAGCTTGCAATGCGCATGCGCGATACGTTCATCAAACCGATGCATCCCGAAGGCATTCGGTTTGTCGCAATCTTTGCCGCCATAACGGTCGGTCTGTTTCTCTTGTCCGACATTCTGGGCTGGATTGGCGTCGGCTTCACGGTTTGGTGCTACTATTTCTTTCGCGATCCTGAACGTGTTCCACCGACAGAAGAAGGCCTGATAGTTAGCCCGGCGGACGGGGTGGTTTCGCTGATCGAACCTGCGGTACCGCCGAAAGAACTTGGGATGCCCGACACACCTCTCACCCGTGTCAGCGTGTTCATGAGTGTCTTCAACTGTCATGTGAACCGGACCCCCATTGAAGGGGAGATTACCGCAGTTGCCTACCGCCCCGGCAAGTTTTTCAATGCATCCCTGGACAAGGCCAGTGCTGATAACGAGCGCAACAGCTTGCGTATTCGTATGACAAACAATCAGGATCTGGCTGTTGTCCAGATTGCTGGTCTAGTGGCCAGACGGATCGTCTGCTTCGTAAAACCAGGCGAAGCGCTTAAAACCGGAGAGCGATTTGGATTGATCCGGTTCGGGTCTCGGCTGGATGTTTACCTTCCGGATGGCGTGGATCCACAAGTGCGTGTCGGACAAACGATGATTGCGGGTGAA
Source organism: Ruegeria arenilitoris (assembly GCF_013032445.1). GTDB lineage: Bacteria > Pseudomonadota > Alphaproteobacteria > Rhodobacterales > Rhodobacteraceae > Ruegeria > Ruegeria arenilitoris_F. The sequence continues at coordinate 57,513 of NZ_WQCA01000014.1, forward strand.
ACCGTCCTTGCCAGTTTATCTATGTCTGAAGAAAAATAGGTAGGCGGATCAATGGGAGACCCCCCCAAACAGGAAGAGACCGGGTTTGCGCTAATCCATTTGCTGCCCAATGCGCTGACCATAACGGCCATTTGCGCGGGCCTGTCAGCAATCAGATTTGGTGTTCAGGGTAACTACGTACTCGCGGTCCAGTTGATAATTGCTGCCTGTGTGCTTGATGGATTAGATGGGCGCATTGCGCGCCTGCTCAGCAGTGACAGCAAGCTGGGGGCCGAGCTTGACTCTCTTGCAGATTTTCTGAACTTCGGAGTGGCTCCGCCGCTCGTTCTCTATTTTTGGGTCCTACAGGATATACCCAGCGCGGCGTGGATTGCGGTATTGTTCTTTGCTGTGTGCTGCGTCATGCGCCTTGCCCGGTTCAATGTGAGCAGCAAATCCGAAACATGTGATCAGGACAGTGCCTATTTCGAGGGGGTCCCCGCCCCTGCGGGGGCGCTTCTGGTCATGTTGCCAATGTATTTGTCTTTCGCTTTCGCCGATGCCCCGTTGCTGCCGAGTGTATTGATCTGCCTTTACATGGTGATCATCGGTCTTCTGCTCATCAGTCGCATACCAACATGGTCTTTCAAGGCGACGCGGATTTCTCGCGAGAACGTGAAGTTTTTGCTCATCGGTGTCGCTGTTGCGGGGGCGGCGCTGCTGACATTTGCCTGGGCCACGCTCATCGCTCTTTGTGTCGGGTATGTGGGAATGGTCGCCTGGGCATGGCTCGACAGGGAATTACCTTCTAACCGTTAAGGACTCGATATGGACATCAAGGCCGTTCAAACCTCTTACGCTCGCTGGGCGCCCGTCTATGACAGGACGTTTGGGGCTGTCACCAATGTCGGGAGACAGCACGCGGTTGAATACATCAATAGGCGTCCCGGCAAGGTTCTGGAGGTTGGCGTGGGCACCGGACTGTCCCTGGAACATTACGGGGCCGAGACGCAGGTGACAGGGATCGATTTCAGCGAAGACATGTTAGAAAAGGCCCGCGACAAGGTTCAGGCCATGTCACTAAAGCATGTCAAAGCACTGGTGCAAATGGATGCCCGAACGATAGAATTTCCCGACAACCATTTTGACACGGTTGCAGCGATGCATGTGCTGTCCGTCGTTCCGGAACCGGAAAAGGTGATGGCGGAAATAGCGAGGGTCTGCAAACCGGGTGGCAGAGTGGTGATCACCAACCATTTCCAACGTAAGCGGGGGCTGCTTGCATCTATGGAACGCATATTTGCCCCGCTGGCAAATACAATCGGCTGGCATTCAGATTTCGAGATCGAGACGGTGCTGCAAGAGGATATGCTTGCCGTCGAAGAGCAAAGGCCCCTTCCACCGCTGGGGATGATGACCTTTCTGGTGCTGAGGAAATCTGAAGGCGCGTAGTACCCAGTACCTTTGGCCGCTTTTTCAGTTTCGGGCAGCCGAGCCAGTACACATATGTCAATTCATCTCGGAGCTAGATCGTTGGCCACGTCATTGCATTTCAGATGTTCTGACCATAAGAGGCGCCTTGGTCGCGTCAGAGATTTCTTCCGTCATAGATTACCTCAGGTAGGCGAAGAGCGTCCAACTCATCGATGCATCCGAGGTTAACTCGATAGTGGCCCGGGTTCAGCCGCGTCTCGACGAATGTATGAATTCCACAGCGATTGCAAAAATAGTGCCGCGCCGTTTCTGTGCCAAATTGGTAAGTTGAGAGAACACCCTGCTCACACCTGATTTTAATATCTTCAGGCGATACCACTGTTGCACTCATCACCATGCCTTTACGGGAACATAATGAACAATCGCATCGCATTGCATGATCGATGTCCGGTACCGAAAATGTGAATTCTACAGAACCGCAATGACAGCTGCCTTGAAATTGTTTCACCTTTCACTCCACCGGTTGAATGCGAAAACAGCGCCCACAAACGATATGTAGAAACTCAAGGATTATTCACACTTTTATTCGACCACAATTGGGTCCGTATCCGGAACTGTAGAGGTAAGACCGACTGCGTTCCGGCGGCTATCGTTGATGACTGCCCTGACCAGAGCAAAGCCGATCAGCGCCATTGCCAGCCTTCCGGTCATCTGGACCGGAAGGCGTAAGGGTATCAAACACTCTAGCAGAATTCACTTCCAAGCTTGGAATTCGTTACCGCCTGAAGCATTCTTGGAAACGTAGGTCACTACGGGAACCAACTGTCGACAACAGCCGAGTTGTCTTCAACCCATTGCTTTGCAAATGCTTCGGGGTCCTTTTTCTCGACCGCCAAGGCAAAGGACATTTCCGAGAGCATCTCGGTCTCCAACTTGACATTGCTTAGCATTGCGACGGCATCAGGCTGCGCGCTTTCCAAACTGGTCGCATAACTGACATGAAGATCGTCAGTATCCCAGGCGACGCCGGCAGTCGATTTCTCCAACCAGCCCGGGATCGAGTTGGGCGGCACGATAATCCACTTTGAACTTACGTGCGCTGGCTCGCTCAGAACGACAAGGTCGTGCACTTCGAACATGTAGTGCGGCTGATAACAATAGAATACGACATTCTCGTTCTGTCCGGCAGCAGCCCCCAGTTCTGCCAAGGCGTCGGCTTCATCCATTATCCTGAGGCTCATAGTCTTGTGATAGCCGTAGGAACGTGCACGGACTTGTTCGATGGAAGTGGAAGTCCAACCTTCTGCGCCGATCCAGACTTCACCTTTTCCGTCTCCGTTACTATCAAATTTCTGAGCCATTTCCGGATCGGAAAGCTGCTTGATATCCGTGATACCAGTGCGTTCCGCCGTGCCCTTTGTCACGCACATTCCTTGCGCCCCCTTGGGGCCACTGGACTTTACCTGAACCGTTTTTCGGCCGTCGACATATTCCCGTCGAAGGTAGTCGAGACTGGGCAGCCAGACCTCAGGATGCACATGCAAGGTTCCGGCATCCATAGCCGCAAACATGGCTGCATTGGTGCTGTCCTGCAATTCGACATCCAAGTCCAGCCGACTTTCCAAGGCAACCTTCAGAATATGTGCGGTGGCTTCCCCCGATGGCCAGTTCGGGACCCCAATGACCATGTCGGCCGCCGAGACCGTAGAAGCGGCAGTTACCGCGGACACCACACTGATAGCTGCAAAAGATTTACGCGTTTTCATCTCGAAGTCCTTTCATCACTATCAAGTTTCATTCCGCAGCAGATGCCGGGGCGGTGGTCGGAACCCCTTCGGCAATTCTTCGGCTATCGTTGTAGATCGCTTTGATCAGTGCAAAGCCCATTAGAACCATCGCCAAACTGAATGGCAAAGCCGCAATAACCATCGCGGTTTGAATGGCTCCCAGACCCCCAATGACAAGCAGGGCTCCGACCACCAGTGCCAAGGCGACACCCCAGAAATAGATGTGCGGCTTGGCTTTCGGGCCGTCGTCGCCTGCGGCGTTGATTGTATTTACGATCAAAACAGCGGAGTCTGCCGTGGTCACAAGATATGTCAAAAGAAGTACCACAACGATAACTGAGAACACCCATGTCAGATTGTCGTTGAGAATAACGGCCAGTGTCGCAAACAGCTGGTCTGAGATTCCCGCGCCCAGAATCGAGCCCCCAGCCTCACCTGTAAGTTCAAGGTGGATGGCCGTACCGCCAACAAAGGCGAACCAGATGAAACACATCATTGCCGGGACAAGCATTGCACCCAACACGAACTCGCGCACTGTGCGCCCTCGCGAAACCCTGGCAAGAAACAGACCAACGAATGGGGTCACCGCGATCCACCAGGCCCAGTAAAAGACCGTCCAGCCGCCTTGCCAGCCGGCGAGTGCGGCGCCCGTTTCGGTTCCATCATCTGACCAGACGGTAAAGCTGATTCCCGGCAGCGCCAGCAGGTAATCCCAGATACCGACAAACATAGCCTGCAGACTGAAGAATGTTGCACCGAAAATCAGGAAGAACGCCAACAAGAAAAAGCTCAGCCCCATATTGATATTGGAGAGCCATTTGATCCCCTTGCCGACACCGGAAAGTGCGGACAGGGTCGATGCACCCATGATAACCACAAGGGCGAAGATGATGGCAGCAAAGGACGCTTTCTGTGTTCCTCCCTCATCGGTCACCAGCAACCAGTCACCGAATCCAATCCGGTTAAGGCCGGCTACAAACTGCTCGACACCAAAGCCAAGGGTCTGGGCAACACCCAGGATAGTTGCCACCACGGCCACGATATCGATGACATGACCAATCGGACCCGAAAGCGACTTGCCGAAAAGCGGGACGAGCGCGGTGCGCACCGTAAGTGGTAGATTCCTGCGATAAGAGAAGTAGGCGAACCCCAGCCCGGCGATCGCATAACACGCCCAGGCCGATAGCCCCCAATGCGCAAATGACCAGATATAAGCTGACCTTACGGTCTCTGCCGTTTGCGCGGGCACGTCTCCCATAATCACGTGGGGGTTGTTTTGAAAATGGTAAATCGGTTCGGCTGTCGCAAAGGTCAGCATCCCAATGCCGATCCCGGCGCTGAACATCATTGAAAACCAAGAGAAATTCGAAAATTCAGGCCTTTCATTGTCCTGACCCAACCGAAGCCTGCCAGAAGCCGGCAATGCCGCCAGAACAAGGCAAAGTATCAGGAAAAACGATACTGCGTAGATGTACCAAGAGTTAAAGCTCGCCAGAATGAAGCCATTCAATGTTCCTAGTGTCTCTGCAGCACTCTCCGGAAAGGCCACGGCCCACACGATGAGCAAACCCACCAGGATTTTCGCGGACACGGCAACGTTCTTCGAGAACCCTTCATAAAAGCCGCTCTCTGAAACTGGAATGTCCAATTCGCCTAAAGGTGGTTTCATACTTTCCTCCATTGTATGCTAATTTTGAACCGTCAGCGGACCGTGTCATGGGTTTGCTGGCGGCCTTTGGATATTGCGAATGCCAGCTAGGCCGTTTCTCCCATCAGGCGCTTATCGAGCGGGTAGGTCGAAATCGTTTCGAACCCGCTTTCAGTTACAACTCCCTGATCCTCCAGCTTGACCATGTGGTCGCCGCCGACCTCACCCACCAGCGCTTCGACACACAGCGTCAGCCCGGGTTCGAGAATGGCGTCGAAGGCGCCGTCCACCAGTCGGTCGGGATAGGCGATCAATGGCCATTCGTCGCACAGGCCCACACCATGCATCGGAGAGGAATATTTCAGCGCCTGATACTTGTCCTGCAGCACATGCAGTGAGCGTGTCAGCTCCTCCATGTGGAGGCCGGGGCGCAGGAGCGCCGTGTTGTAGCGGATGTGCTCGACGGCCTCGGCGTAACTCTCGCGCATATGTTTCGGCGCCAGTTCGTCACCGATCCACCATGTACGGCTGAGGTCCGCGCAAATGCCATATGGCCCGATCAGATCAGTGTCGAAGGCGAGGATCTCGTTCTCGGCGATGACCCGGGGCCCACATTCCTGGAACCACGGGTTCGTGCGTGGCCCCGAGGTGAGCAGCCTTGTTTCGATCCATTCGCCGCCACGCTTGATGTTCTCGGCATGGAGCACGGCCCAGACATCGTCCTCGGTCACCCCGCCCTTTGGAATTTCTGCGCGCGCGAACTCTTCCATGGCGGCCATCGAGCGCTCACAGGAATGTATGGCGCAGCGCATGGCGCGCAGCTCGTGCTCGGTCTTGATGCCGCGCGTGCGTTCGGTGACTTCCTCGCCGTCGCGATACTCCAGCCCCGCTCGGCGGATCGCGTCCAGTCCCGCAGGCTGGATCTTGTCTATTCCGATCTGTGTATAGCCCGGCGCATGGGTGGCCAACAGGTCAGCCACCTCAGCTGCGAAGGCGTCGGCAGCTGGTCCAATCCGGTCACCACGGGCGAAATAGAACATGTCAGCGCCAGATCGGCTCTCGCGGACGAGCGGATTATACTCGGCGAGGAAAGGCGCGTTCTTGTAGTCCCAAAGCACCATGTATCCGTCGGCACAGAGCAGGCAGGCCCGGAACGGGTTGTGGGTGTTCCACAATTGCATGTTCGTCGTGTCGGTCGCATAGCGGATGTTCAGTGGATCGAACATCAGCAGACCCCCATAGCCGCGGGCCACGATGGCGTCGGTCAGGCGCTTGTGGCGGGCCTTGCGCATCTCGGTCAGGTCGGGCAACGCCAACCCCGCCTCGCGCCATTCAGCATGGGCAAGTGCGGTCGGCCCAATCTCGACCCGGTCGCCGTCATTTGCCGTCCCATCGCCAAGACGAACGCCCTGGCTAGGGTCGATCTTGCGCCGATCACTGTAATGGTTGTTCATTTTGTGATTTCCTTTAAGACGCTTGATTGCAAGCAAGAAAAGCCGCGTCCCAACTTGCGCGGCCTTTCATTCAAGCTGCGTTCATAGCTTGATCTGCGAAGTCCCCCCATTGTCGTAAGCGGGGTGCGATTTTCTGCGGTATTGTTGATCGGGACACCGAAGGCATAAGAGATCGTTCTGTGTTCTGCTTTGCCGCCGTCACAGTTTAGTTCCGTAGTGACCAGTGTTGTCTGAGTTGATTGCAACGCCGTTCTCCGAAGCTAGTGCGCAAGCACAACCTTTTCTTCTCGAGGCGCTATGCCGAAGTGCCTTCTGTAGTGTTTGGAGAACACGCTTTGTGTTGAGAATCCGCAGGCCGTAGCAACGTCGATCACGCGCATCTGGGTTTGCTGCAGCAATACGCGTGCCCTCTCGAGCCTTAGAACCATCATGTAGGTTTTTGGGGTCATTCCCAGATATCGGCTAAACAACCTTTCAAGTTGCCGTGTCGATATCCCAACCTGACGAGCGATAACCGACGGTGAAACAGGCTCTTCCCAGGTTTCCTGCATATAGCTCAGTGCTTTGGACAACTTTTCGTTCCGGTGTTTCGAACCGTAAAGGCTGGACATACTCTGACGACAATTTCCATCACGCATAGAGCCACAAAGGAGTTGGTCAGCGACCTGACTGGATGTTTCCGGGCCCGCCTTTTCGCGGATCACGGAAGAAAAAAGGTCCAGAGTAGCGGCTCCCCCCCCACAGGAGACGATGTTTGATGTCTCTTCAAAAATTGTGCAGGCAGGCTCCAGATCCAGATAGCCTTCCTCAAAGACAGGCTTCATTCTCCAGTGCGCGCTGATGCGCCCCTCGTTCGCTATGCCGATCCGGGCGAGAAACAGTGCGCCACCTCCCAGTCCGAAAAACCGTGCTCCTAGTCGTGCGGCTTGCCGTAGCCATGCCGCAGTCTTCCCGGATTTGGGGTAGTCTTGGGAATTAAAGGCGCAGCAAACAACGATGCAATCCCCACGTCGTACATCAGGCAAGGCGCCATCGGCTGTCACTGTCAGCCCTGAAGAAGATTCTATGCTATCCCCTGTTTCGCTGGCTGTTTTCCATTGAAAGAAAGCCTTACCCAATGCTTCGTTGGCGGCGGCCAGAGAGTCGATACCGGATCCCAGTTCCAATGCAGAGAATCCGGGCATCAATAAGAATACGAAGCGGTTCACCTCAACAAGTTCACTTAGAACCACATCTATGTCTTTCTCTGGCCGCCCCATGGTTTTTCTCCTGATCAAGAACGCATGTTTGCGCCGTTGGCGTCGTAGATTGGTCCTGCCAGAACCAGCGCATCGTAGAAGTTGCCCAGAATTTCCACCTGAAGCGTCGTTCCCGGCGTTGCGAACTCGGCTGCGACGTAACCCATCGCCATCGACTTGCCGACATGGTGCGCAAAGCCGCCCGAGCTGACGTAGCCGACCGGTTCGCCATCTTTCAGGATCGCCTCGTCATGGGCCACGTCGATCCCCTCGACGTCGATGGTCATTGTCACCAACTTCTGCGAGACGCCTTCATCGCGGGCTTTCAGCGTTGCTTCTTTGCCGACGAAGTCCTTCTTCCAGTTGATGAAGACATCCATGCCGGATTCGACAGCGTCGAAGTCGGGACGGTATTCCATCGTCCAGACACCCCAGCCCTTCTCGAGTCGCATCGACAGCAACGCACGCGCGCCGTACCAGCGATAGCCCAGATCGGCGCCGGCCTCTTCGATGGCGTCTGCAAGGCGCATCAGGTATTGCGGTTTGCAATAGATTTCGTAGCCCAATTCGCCAGAGAAGCTGATCCGGTTGATGATCACCGGCACGCCGCCGACAAAGGTCTGGCGCAGGTCACGGAACTTGAAGGCTTCGGCTGAAACATCGTCACGGGTGATCCGGGCCAGCAGGTCCCGCGATTTCGGGCCGGACAGGGCAATCCCGTGCCAGTCGTCCGAAACGTTGGCATAAGAAATGCCTGCGGGCAGGTCTTTTTCGAACCAGCGGCGGTGTGCTTCCTGCATCGCGCCGGAACCGAACAGCATAAAGTGATCCTCGGCCAGGCAGGCAACCGTCAGGTCGCCGTAGAGCTTGCCCTTGGGCGTCAGCATCGGCGTCAGCGCCAGGCGTCCGGGCTTGGGAACGAACCCGGCAAGGATATGGTTCAGGTATTCGCGAACGCCTTCGCCCTTGAACTCATGCTTGGCAAAGTTGGCAATCTCAATACCGCCGACAGCTTCGCGCACGGCCTTGATTTCCCGGGCGACATAGTCATGCGACCGGTTGCGCTCGAATGTTGGAACTTCGTGCGCATCTTCGGGGCCGTCGGCAAACCAGAGTACGTTTTCCAGGCCGAAACCCTGATCCATGACCGCACCCTTGGCGATCATGCGATCATAGAGCGCGGTCGTCTTTTGCTTGCGGCCCTTGGGCAGGGTTTCATTCGGGAAGGTCATCACGAACCGGCGTTCGTAGTTTTCCGACGACTTGATTGTGCCCCAATCCGGTGTCGCGAACTCTCCAAAACGCGCCACGTCCATCGCCCAGACATCGATGGATGTCTCGCCGTCGATCATCCATTCCGCAAGGGTCAGGCCCACGCCGCCACCCTGGCAGAAGCCCGCCATGACACCAACAGCGACCCAATAGTTCTTCATGCCCGGAACAGGGCCGATCAGCGGGTTGCCATCAGGACCAAATGTGAACGGGCCGTTGATCACGTCCTTGATCCCGGCATTGGCCATAGCCGGAAGACGCTCGAACGCGGTTTCCAGACGATCTGCCACGCGATCAAGATCCGGCGGCAGCAGTTCATGACCGAAATCCCAGGGCGTTCCGCCGACTTTCCACGGTGTCGCCTGAGCCTCATAGGTGCCCAGCAACATGCCCTGCCCTTCCTGGCGGCAGTACACGTTGGCCTCGAAGTCGATGCCATGCGGTAGCTGCTGACCGAAGTTCACGACCTCGTCCATGCGCTCGGTGATCAGGTAGTGGTGCTCCATCGGCTGAACCGGCAGATGAAGGCCCGCCATGTGACCCACCTCACGCGCCCACAGACCGCCGCAGTTCACGACATGCTCGGCATTGATCGTGCCTTTGGGGGTGACAATGTCCCAGCTGCCATCGGGGCGCTGTGTCATATCTGTGGCGCCACAATGGGTGAAATACTGGGCGCCATGCGCCTTGGCCGCCTTGGCAAAAGCGTAGGTCGTGCCGGACGGGTCCAGATGGCCATCCTGAGCGTCCCACAGAACCGCGTGATAGTGGTCCGGATCGATCAGCGGATGACGCTCGGCCAGTTCCTTGGGCGAAATGAATTCCTGATCCAGCCCCATGTAACGCCCTTTCGAACGCTCGCCCTTCAGATAGTCGTACCATTCCTTGGTAGAGGCGGCATAAAAGCCACCGGTCTGATGCAGGCCAACGGACTGGCCGGACAGTTCTTCGATCTCTTTATAAAGATTGATCGTATATGATTGCAGGCGCGAGATATTCGGATCCGAGCTGATGGTGTGGATACCGCCGGCCGCGTGCCAGGATGAGCCGGATGTCAGCTCGTCACGTTCAAGCAGGACCGCATCCTTCCAACCGAACTTGGCCAGGTGGAACAGGATCGAGCAACCAACAACGCCGCCGCCAATAACAACGACTTTGGCGTGCGACGGCAGTTTCTTTCCGCCTGTGGACTCGTCGGTCTGAATAGTAGGCATATTTCGTTTTTCCTCAGGAATTCAGCTTTCACTCTGACTGCATTTGGGTGCACGCTCCTCGTTTTGACCCAAAGCATCTATCTCGGTGAAAAGGGGTTCTCTTCTTTGCAGTGGATTGCTGGTCGGCAGAACGATCCCGGTCATCGCGATCGTCCTGCCGAACCTGCAAATGTCAGAAATCCGTGGCAGCGCCACCCTCGGCCTTGCGTTTGGCAACAAAGGCGTCAAGCTCGTCTTTTATCGCCGGATCCAGGGCTGGGGCTTCGTAGGAGGCAAGGCGGTTTTTCCACTCTGCGTTGGCACGCTCGATCGCAATCGGCGATCCGGCCTCCTGCCAGGTCTCAAAGTTGCGCCAGTCACTCAGGATTGGCGAATAGAAGGCGTCGCGATAACGCGCCTGGGTGTGTTCAGTGCCAAAGAAGTGACCCGCTGGCCCGACCTCATTGATGGCTTCCAGCGCCAGGTCTTCCGGGCTGGTCGAAACCGGCTGAAGGAATTCCGTGATCATCTGCAGCAGGTCAATATCAAGCATCACCTTCTCATACGAGCAGCACAGCCCTCCTTCGAGCCACCCTGCCCCGTGCATCAGCATGTTGGCGCCGCCATTGATGGCACCCCAAAGCGAGAAGACCGCCTCGTATGCCGCTTGCGAGTCAACCGTATTGGCCGCGCACACATTCGAAGAGCGATACGGAATGCCGTAGCGCCGCGCCAGCTGTCCGCCGATATGCTGCGCTTTCATGTATTCCGGCGTACCAAACGCGGGCGAGCCGGTCTTCATATCCACGTTCGACGTGAAGCCGCCATACATCACCGGCGCGCCTGGCCGCACCATCTGGGTAAAGGCCACACCCGCCAGAGCTTCGGCGTTTTGCAGCGTTACGGCACCGGCAATCGTAACGGGCGCCATCGCCCCTGCCAGCGTGAAGGGTGTGATCACAACAGGCTGGCCCATCTCGGACAACGCCATCACGCCCTGCATCATCGGAATATCGAGCTGCAGAGGAGAGTTCGTGTTGATGATCGAGAACATGCAGGCCTGATCACGCATCTGGTCATGGGTCAGACCATGGGCAATCCGCGTCATCTCGATTGCATCGGAGACACGCTCCTCACCAAGTGAGTAGATGCAATAGGCCTTGTCGGTCAGCGTGATGTAATCCTGAATACAATCAAGATGGCGGATAGACGCGTGAATATCGACGGGTTCCACCGGATATCCACCTGTCACATGCAGAACATTGTGCATCTGGGCCAATCGCAGAAAGTTGCGAAAATCTTCCTGATTGCCCGCGCGCCGACCCCGATCCGTATCCGAGCAATTCGGCGCGCTTGCCATCATGTTGAATACAATGTTGTTTCCGCCCATGGTCACGTTGTGCTGGGCGTTTCGCGCGTGCAACATGAATTCAGACGGCACGCTTGCAATGGCTTCGTTGATCAAATCGGGATCGAAGCGCACACGCTCTTCACCGTCCCGGACATCGGCCCCTGCCTTTTTCATCACGGCGCGCGCGTCATCATGCAACACGTCCAGACCGGTTTCTGAAAGCAGTTTCAGGGATGCCTGGTGAATATGCTCAACCTGATCATCAGAAATCAGCTCAACGGCCGGATAGGAACGCTTAAGCTGCGCGAACGGGCGCTGTACAATTGCCGGGGCTGGTGCCCCGCCATCACGGCGACGCCCTCGGCGTCCGCGCGCCTTTTGGGCCAGTTGATCAGTAGTCATCCGATAGTACCTTCATTGCCGGAGTTAAGCCTGAGAACGAGTGGTTTGGGCGTTACGCCTCAAGTCATTTACCGCTTAGGGCGGCAGGCAAAGAAACCTGACCGCGATTCGTCACTCAATCCTGCGCGGGCCCGCGAACGGAAAAGCCCGCTATTACTTGGAGGTACCAGTCGCTGTTTCATTTTTGGTTTTCCAATATGCCGCACGAGATGCGGTATATTGGATAAATGTTATGATTCAGTCAATACGTTTTATAGGCCTTCTCAGACTGACGCCGTAGGTTCCTGATATTGAGTCGGCTGAGCCACGAGAAGGATGGCCTCCGTTTCTCCATCCGCCTCGTTGTTAATGCGATGATTGCAGTCACTGCGGTATCGCAATGTATCGCCGGCCTCAGCCCGAACAGTTCGTCCAGCGACCGTTACCGACAGTGAGCCGGACAGGCAGGTCAGGTGCTCGAAGGTTCCAGGCGCGTGGGGCTTTGAATCAAGCTCTGCTCCGACCTTCATGAGAAGCCTGTGCCACTCTACGGGAAGAACAGTGCGTCGCGGGCTCAGCATATAAATCTCGCATTTACCGTCCGCACTTCGCTGCATCGGCGTGGAATAGTGATGAAGATGCTCGATCGGATCCTCGCCACCAGGCGTGCCCTCAAGCAAACTAAGGTCAACGCCAAGTGCCTGAGAAAGGGCCCAGACTATGGAAAAGGTCGGGTTGGTGGCACCCCTCTCAATGGCGGATAGCATCGATCGGGACACCCCTGTACGCTCAGAGAGTCGCTCAAGGGTCAAGCCCAGCGATTTCCTGGCTTCCTTCATAATTTTCCCAATTTCAGGTGTAGGTGAAGGTATGTTCATTCCGTAGTTCCACTATATTAGATTTTTGTTTACGAACGATGGAGGTCTTGCTAAATCCACAATATTAGAAATCTTGGAAAATGCCATGCTCTACTCAAGTACTCGCGGGAACGCACCCGCTCGATCCCTCCGAGAGTTGCTAAGCCGTGGAACTGCCGAAGATGGCGGTCTTTACGTGCCTGAGGCCTGGCCCGAACTTACATCCAGCGAATTGGCCACGCTGGGCGGACGGGCCTACGACCAGATTGCATCGGATGTTCTGGCACTGTTTGGCGGAGCTGAGTGGCAACAGTGCGACTTCCCCACAGGCATAAGAAAAGCGCTGGCCGGTTTCGAACGCAATGATGGCCCACCCCTCTCTCGCCTGAATGACCAGCTGTGGAGCATGGAGCTTTTCCATGGCCCCACACTCGCTTTCAAGGATTACGCCCTCGCCCCTTTGGCGGAAGCGATCGATCGGGAACTCACAATCACTGACAAACGCGCGACCGTACTCTGCGCAACGTCGGGAGATACTGGCGCAGCCACCGCAAATGCCTTTGCGGGACGTTCGCGAGCCAATGCAGTAATTCTGTTTCCGGAGGGCCGCGTCTCTGATGTTCAACGCAAGCAGATGACCTGCCTGGGAGCCGCAAACGTTCAGGCAATTTCCGTTCGAGGCGACTTTGATGACTGCCAAAGCATAGTCAAAAACCTGTATCAATGCGAAGTTGCCAAAGAATATAGCTATACGGCTGTGAATTCGATCAACCTGGCCCGGATCCTCCTTCAGACGTCCTACTACATTTACGCTTCGGTCAAAATCTACAACGATTACGGCCAACACGTGAACTTTGCTGTCCCCAGCGGGAATTTTGGAAATGTCTTTGCGGGCTATATCGCGAAGCAAATGGGCGCTCCCATCGGGAAGTTGATCGTCACTTCGAACGAAAATGATGTCCTTCCCCGGCTGTTCGAGACTGGTATGATGTCGAAGGCAGAGACAATACCGACGATCTCGCCGAGCATGGATATTCAGGTTTCCAGCAACTTTGAACGAATGCTGTGGATTCTGAAAGGACGCGACGGGAACGCAACGCGTGACATGCAAACGCAGCTCGCTGAGAGGTCTTTTTACGAACTTTCGCAATCCGAGCATTCAAGACTGACCAAAGACTTCGACGCGATGAAGTGCGGCAAAGACGATGCCTTAAACACCATGCGCCAGATCCATAAGCAGTTCGGCAAGATCATTTGCCCACATTCGGCAACCGGCTACTTCGCGGCGGATCAGCTGAGGGCAACGCTTAACGGACCCATTGTTGTCGCTGAAACAGCCCATCCGGCAAAATTCCCGACGGCAGTTGAAGAAGCGCTTGGAACATTCCCAGAAACTCCGGCGCGGCTGGAAGACTTGTTTGCCCGCGAAGAAGAGTTCGCAACTGTCGATCCAACGGTTGAAGCGGTGCAAAGTGTGATTGATGGAAAATTCGCAACACCATGAAGCTGACGTGTGTAACCCCGGAAGTTCAATCTCTTCTGAGTGAACCGCGTGACATCCTCCTGATCGGGATGTCGGGAATTGGAAAGACGCTCCTTTCGAGCTTTTTGAACCAATCCGGGGCGTGGCGCTATGTGTCGATAGACGCCCAAATCCAGGGGCAGTATTTGCGCAAGCAGATACTTGATGCATTCAATGCCGAGGTCAGCAAGGGAGCTATGCTGTCCAAGTTGCAGGAATTGGGCATACTCAACTTGGACGACGAATTGTGCAAGGACACTCTTGCGCCATTGACTTCCTATTTGGGGATGCCTGGAGACCCAGACAGAGGCGGGATTGAATTCAACGAATATGTGAAACGGCAGAACTTTCATAGGCAGGCTGAACTCACCGCAGTCGAAGACCTTCTTAGCCTGGATTCCAGTCAGCCAGTTCTGGCTGATTCAAGCGGGTCGTTCTGCGAATTGTTTGCGGCTGGTGACCCCACATTTTCAGCTTTGAAAAACAGGTTCCTTATCGTGTCGCTGAGGGAGAACGACGAACTCGTCCAGAACCTGATAGCGAGGTACGTTGAGAACCCAAAGCCAATCTACTATTCTCCGGACCTGCTTTCTGAATATTGGATCGAGTATTCGGCAAAGGCTGGAGACCGGGCCAGGGATGTCGACCCAAAGAAGTTCGCGCTTTGGTCGTATCAGAAGCTAATTTCGGTCAGGCGAGATAAGTTTGCGGCACTAGCTAAGCACAGCGACATATCTATTAGTGCCGCTGATTTGCGGTACGCCTAAGTCTTCATCGACGAATCCGCTAACACAACCAAGATAACCCACCTGTGGCGACGACCTGCGCGCGGCATCCGCAAGGAAGCGGTCGCCCCGTGATTATCGGTAAAGACCAATCTCCCTACCGGAAGCCGATCTTGGAAAAGCCTGCGTTTTCGTTGGAGCCTCTCCAAACCTCCCATGTGTGAGCTTGGAATTCCAATATGCCACCAGGTTTTACCTGCCTCCAAGCGACTAGCGGCATCGCTGCGATTGCCCACTGAGCTTCAAACGTATCACTTCCGTCTTTAAGGTTACTAAAAGTATACTGGTTGATAGATTGCCCCTGCGAGATGTAGGTAACCACTAAAGGCGACCCCCCAGGCGCTGTAAACCTGAAGCTCTGCTGAAAATCTTGAAGACAAGCCAAAAAGAGGACCTCCCCAAAATGACGGACCTGACCATCAACGGAAAGGACGTGTCGCTCGACGTACCGGGTGACACACCTTTGCTATGGGCGTTACGCGACAACCTGCGCCTGACCGGAACGAAATTTGGCTGCGGCGTGGCCCAGTGCGGTGCCTGCACCGTCATGGTCGATGGCATGCCGGTCCGCTCGTGCATCACCCCGGTCGAAGATCTGGAAGGCTCGGATGTGACAACGATCGAAGCGCTGGAAGGCCCCGAGGCTGATGCGGTGCGCAAGGCCTGGGTTGATCTGGATGTGCCGCAATGCGGGTACTGTCAGTCCGGTCAGATCATTGCCGCCGCCACATTGCTGACCGAGATCCCTCAGCCGACGGATGAGGATATCGATTTTGCGATGGCTGGAAACGCCTGCCGCTGCGCCACCTACGTGCGCATCCGCAAGGCGATCCACAATGCTGCCAAGATACTGGAGGCCTGATCCATGACCGCATTCTCTCCCACCCGTCGCGGCTTTCTGGCCGGTGGTGCCGCGCTGATCATTGGGGCGCATCTGCCGGTGGGCAACAAGATGGCCGCAAAAGCCGCGACCGGCCCCGTTGACCTCAACGCCTTTGTCCGCATCGGCGAAGACAACACGGTTACCGTTATCGTCAAACACATCGAATTCGGCCAGGGCCCATTCACCGGCTTCGCCACTTTGGTAGCCGAAGAGTTGGACGCCGACTGGTCGCAGATGCGTGCCGAACATGCGCCTGCCGACACCGCAACCTATCAGAACTTTGCATTCGGCATTCAGGGCACCGGCGCTTCAACCGCCGTGCGCAACGCCTTTACCCAGATGCGCCAGGCCGGCGCCGCCGCCCGCGCCATGCTGGTTGATGCGGCTGCCCGTGAATGGGGTGTTTCGGCTGATGAGATCACCGTCGCAAACGGCGTGATCAGCCACACCGGCAGCGGCAAGACCGCGCAATTCGGTGAACTGGTCGCTACGGCCAGCGAAAGCACACCTCCTGCCGAGCCCAAGCTGAAAGATCCAGCCAAGTTCAAACTGATCGGCAAGGAAGAAATCCGTCGTCTCGACAGCGCCATCAAGACCACGGGCGAGGCCCAGTTCACGCTGGACGTCTATCGCGACGACATGCTGACGGTCGTCGTGGCGCATTCGCCCTGGATCAACGGAAAAGTTGCATCGGTGGACAGTTCGGCCGCTCTGGCGGTCGACGGCGTTGAAAAGGTAGAACAAATCCCGACCGGCGTCGCGGTCTATGCCAGAAACACTTATTCAGCCCTCAAGGGGCGCGATGCGCTGCTGATCGACTGGGACCTGAGCGAGGCCGAAACCCGCTCGGCCGACGAACAACTGGAAGAGGTCGCCGCAGCAGCGCGCGATGGTGACGGCGTGGTGGCCGAAACATATGGCGACCTGAACGCGGCATTCGAAAACGCCGCTCAGGTGATCGAAGCCGAATACCGCCTGCCCTTCCTTGCTCACGCACCGCTCGAAGCTCTGGACGGTGTGATCGAGACGCGCGGCGATGCGGCGGAAATCTGGATGGGGAGCCAGATGCAGACGGTCGACCAGATGGTCACCTCGGACATCCTCGGCATTCCGCTGGAAAATGTGGCCATCAACACCCTGCTGGGCGGCGGCAGCTTTGGCCGTCGCGCGCAGTATGACGGGCAATTCGCGCAAGAACTGGCGCAGGTTGCCAAGGCGGGCGGCGAAGGCATCTATAAGCTGGTCTGGACCCGCAGCGATGACATCCAGGGCGGATATTACCGACCGCTGGCCGTTCACCGCCACCGCGCAGCGCTGGACGAAACCGGCCGCATCATCGGATGGGACAACAAATTCGCCACCGAAAGCATCATGGGCGGTTCGGCCTTTGAAGCGGTAATCCAGAACGGCGTTGACCCGTTCTCGATCGAAGGTTCGATCCACAAGCCCTATGATTTCGGCGCGTTCGAGGCGCGTTGGGTCCGCACCGACAGCAAGGTGCCGCATCTGTGGTGGCGCTCTGTCGGCCATTCGCACACTGCATTCGCGAACGAAGTGTTCCTGGACGAGGTGCTGCAACGCCAGGGAAAGGACCCGGTTCAGGGTCGCTTGGAGCTGCTGGGCGACAAGTCCCCGCGCGACCGCCGGGTGCTGGAGCGCGTCGCCGAGATGGCGAACTGGCAGGGTGTGCAAGGCGCCAACGGCAAGGCCTATGGCGTTGCGCTGCATCCCAGCTATGACGCGCACTTCGCCTATATCGCCGAGGTCTCCGAGGTCGAAGGCGAACCCCGCGTGCACAAGGTCTGGGTCGCTGCCGATGTGGGCATTGCGGTCAACCCGGATGTGGTCAAGGCGCAGATCGAAGGCGGGCTGGGCTATGGCCTCAGCGCAGCGCTGTTCAACGAGATCACCTTTGCCGAGGATGGCCGCATTGAGCAGGAAAACTTTGACACCTATCGTCTGCTGCGGATCAACGAAATGCCCGAGGTCGAAATTGATCTTGCGGTGAACACCGAAAAGCCCGGCGGCATTGGTGAGGCTGGTACGCCGCCCATCGCCCCCGCCGTCAGCAACGCCTGGCGTATCCTCAAAGGTGAGCCCGTTCGCCGCTTGCCGCTTGTGCGCGTTTGACAGGAGATCGAGCTATGAAATTCGACATTCGTGCCACGGCGCTGACCGCTGCAATCGCGCTGACCGGGCTGCTGCCCGGTGGCGCGGCGCAGGCCGAGGAAGTCAACGGCCTAAAAACCGCCGCGAGCTTTGAAAGCATCGAATCCGAGCAAGCCCGCTCGGTCGCGATCTTCGAGGAAATGGCCAAGGTCATCACTCATGCGCGCTGCGTCAACTGCCATCCGGTCACCGGTGGCCCGCTGCAAGGCGAAAACCAGAAACCGCACTCGCCGCCGATTCCGCGGACCGAGGACAATTTCGGTGTGGTCGCAATGCGCTGCACCACCTGTCACGGCGAGGAAAACCGCCCGTTTCTGGGTGAAACCGGTTCGGTGCCCGGCAACGGTCACTGGCAACTGGCCCCGCAGAGCATGGGTTGGGTCGGCCTGACCGTGCCCGAGATCTGCGCCCAGTTGAAAGACCCCGAACGCAATGGTGGCCGAACCCTCGAAGAGGTCGCGCATCATATGGGGCATGACACTCTGGTCGGCTGGGCCTGGGCCCCCGGCGAAGGCCGCGAGCCCGCGCCCGGATCCTGGGAAGGGTTTTCGGAACTGGCCGTAAACTGGATCGAAACCGGCGCGGCCTGCCCGGGCTGAGGCGCGTTGATCTGACAGGAAATAATCCGGAGGCTTCTGTTAAGCTGCCTCCGGTTCATCTATGGCCAGCACGGTCTGGATCGTGTTTCAAACAATCAAATTCCGGCTGTCGAACGCGGTTTGAACCGAAAACTGACATTCAGTTTTGCCCAACCTAAATCTGAAGGGCAGAGGCCAATTCAGTAAAGCTGTCCACTTCGATGTCATAAGTGCCGGTTTCACCCCGATCCGGCGTCTCGGAAGGCTTGTTGCCCCACTCCAGCGGTCGCCGAACCAGCGCCGTTCGGAACCCCACCTGACTTGCAGAGTCAAGGTCATAGGGGTGACACGCGACCATCAGGCATTGCTCGGGCTGCAGTTGCAAACGTTCAGCGGCCCGCCGATACGCCTTGGGCAGCAGTTTGTAGACGCCAAGCCCTTCGCAGGACAGGACCCCGTCCCAGACCAACCCGCTTCTGCGCGAGGTGTCGATAATCAATCGATAGGACAGCAGCGTGAACGAGGTCACGATGAACCGCTCGCGCAACGCTGCCAATCCGGGCCGCACGTCCGGCCAGGCGGCAAAACTATGCGGTGCATCCCACGAGATCGCGTGCCGGTCCTGCGCGTCGAAAGCATCCAGCCCTTCTTCGTCCAACAGGGCATCCAGACAAAAGCGGTGCGCGTCGTCGAAATTATATTCCGGCGGGCCGTTTTCACCCAGATTGAGCATCGCCTGCATTGTCCGGCGACGCAGGTCATTTGCTAGCGCGGCCCAGTCACGCCTGATGCCGTGACGTTGTCCTGCTGAGGCAAAGGCTTCGCGGAAGCCGCTGTGCCAATCTAGCACCGTGCCGCCGGTGTCAAATGTCAGCGCCTTGATGCCGGCAAGGCTCATGGGATCAGCACCGTTGCGCCCAGCGTTGTGCCGGATTCGATGGCTTCATGGGCCTTCACCGCATCCTTCAGCGCGTATTCATAGTTGATATTGGCATCCAGAATACCGTCACCGATGGCCTTGAACAGATCGCGCGCGGTCCATTCGAGGTCAGAACGTTTGGCGACGTAATGCATGATTGCCGGGCGCGTGATAAACAGCGACCCCCGGCGCCCGAGATCCTGGATCACGTCGATAGGTTCAGGCGGACCTGAGACATGACCATAGGCAGCGCAGACGCCCATCAATCGCAACGAGTCCAGCGAGTCTTGCAAGGTGTCTTTGCCGATCGCCTCGTACACCACGGCGCAGCCCTCGCCATCGGACACGTCGCGCACAACGTCCACAAAGCTCTGCTCTGAGCGCACGACCGGGTGGTCGCAACCCGCTGCACGTGCGACCTCGGCCTTTTCCGGTGTTGAAACAGTGCCCACAATGGTCGCCCCAAGGGCCTTGGCCCATTGGCACAGGATCAATCCCATACCGCCAGCGGCCGCATGAACGAGAATAGTGTCGCCGGGCTGCACCGCATACGTACGGTGCAACAGGTAGTGCGCGGTCATGCCTTTCATAAGCAAGGCCGCAACCTGCTTGTCGTCCAGCCGGTCCGGCAGATGCAATAGCTTGTCAGCGGGATAGTTGCGGACCTCGGAGTAGCTGCCCAGGGGCGGGATGCCATAAGCGACACGGTCGCCAGTCTTGAACTCGGTCACACCCTCTCCGACACCTTCGACGATCCCAACGCCCTCGAAACCGATCACCACCGGTTCGTCTGGCACTGGCCACGGATGAGAGATGCCGGCGCGGTGGTAAGTGTCGGCGTAGTTAACGCCCACTGCTGTATGGCGCAGGCGTACCTCGCCCGGGGCCGGGTCGGGCACATGCCAGTCTTCCCATCGCATACAGCTGGGCGGTCCTTTCTTGTGGATCACTTGTGCTTTGCTCATCGTCCCCTCCTTCGATGTTAGTGTGTGATAGGTATGGGTTTCAGATTTTGAAAACATTCCTGAGCACCCGCAAATTCCCGGCAATTCGATTGCCTCCAAGGTCTTTGGCCAAACGTTGCAGAACATCCGGAAAACCATAATCCGGGATCGCGTTCTCTACTCTCGACACTTGTGCCTTGCTCAGCCCCTTGCGGATCATCCCTCCGGATGCGTCTATCCAGTCGCCCTTGCGGACAGCATTCACCACATCCGCGCCGGGGCCGGAATAAGGTGTGATCTTGTGGTGCCAGTGGATTGCGGCACGCAGAATCTCGGGATCGAGGCCAAGCCCAAGCTTTTCGTTGTCGCGCAGCGCCAGCGTCTGGGAAGGATCGAGATAGGCAAGATTCTTCTCAGTCCAGAGCCCGATGTCATGATAGACCAGCGCAGTTTCGACCATGGGGCGATGGACGCCCGCATTTCTAAGAAAATGCATGGCGTAGGTGATCACGCGATACACATGCCCCCGGTATGCCGGAAAATCGTCACCAATAGTGCCGCGATATGGGTCAAAGAGCCCTTCGACCCGATCGCAATAGCCTATGATTTCAATCATGCAGCGATTTCCTTAAGCTGCCTGAGGATATTGGCAAAATTCCCTTTACCCTGCGCACCGGTGACAAGGTGCTGACGTTCAAAGATCATCGCAGGTACGCCCTGAACACCGCGGCTGGTCCAGAACTGTTCTTTCTCACGGACCTTTTCGGCACGTTCGCCGCTATCCAGCATCGCGCGGGCGGCATCGCGGTCCAGCCCAATCTGACCCGCGACCTCGACCAATACGTCAATATCCGCCACGTTTTTGCGCAGAGTAAAGAAAGCGGCGAACAGCGCCAGCTTGGCCTCATGCGCCTTGCCCTGCTCCTCGGCCCAGTCGATCAGCTGATGGGCGCGGAAGGTGTTGTACATGCGCATGTCGTCGGCATAGTTGAAGGTGAAGCCAAGCGCGGCCCCCATCTCGGTCAGACGCGCGCGCGCTTTGATCGAGCCTTCCAGCGTGGTGCCGTATTTAGCGGCAAGGTGTTCGCGCAGGTTTTCACCTTCCTGCACCATATGAGGGTTCAATTCGAACGGGTGCCAATGGATATCGACGTCGATGCCGGTCTCCTGCACGGCTCGGGCCAGTTGGTAGTAACCTATAGCGCACCATGGGCAAACAACGTCCGAGACGATGTCAACGCGGATGGGCTGGGTTTGGTCGGACATCGGGTCACTCCTTATAATTAGCGGCATTTGCGGCGGCAGCGGCCTCGGTGTCGCCTGCGCCAAAGACGGATGGCCTGGGTTTCGGCAGTTGCAACGCTGCCTGCGTGGCCGGGCGCGCATCGATCCGCGCAAACCAGGCGTTCAGGTTGTCCAGACCCGAGACATCAACCCCGGCCCAGAAGTGCGAGCGCGCCCAGGGATAGGTCGCAATATCGGCGATGGACATGGCATCGCCCACCAGCCAGTCACGCGCGTTCAGCCGGGAATCCAAAACCTCGAGCAGGCGGCGGGATTCATCGACGTAGCGCTTGATGGCATAAGGGTCGTCATGACCGTTGGGCCGCGCGATACGCTGGAAGAACATCGCCTGCCCCATCATCGGCCCGATGCCGCTCATCTGGAACATCAGCCACTGGATCGTCTCGGATCGCTCCCTGGGATCATGGCTCAGGAACTGGTCGTATTTCTCGGCCAGATAGAGCAGGATCGCACCGCTTTCGAACACCGCAAAATCGTTGTTGCCACGATCAACGATGGTTGGGATGCGACCGTTTGGATTCAGCGTCAGATAATCCGGCGCCTTCTGTTCCTTTTTCGAAAAATCGACCGGCACCAGTTCATAGGGCAGATCAGCCTCGTGGAGGAAGATCAGTGGCTTCCACCCATTCATCGTAGGGGCGGTATAAAGCAGAATATCGGGCCGGTCGGTCTTCAAGAATTCAACCTCACACGGTGGGGCCGTATCGCGAGCGGGCCCAGCGGACGACCTCTGTCCCCTCTTCGCTGTCGATGACGCGGGCATATCCCGGTTGGGCAAAGCACCGGTTAAGCCAGCGTTGAATCGAGGGCCAGCGTTCGGCATCCAGCGCGAACCCGGCCAGTTCCGCCCCGCGCAGCCAGCTTGACATCGCGATGTCAGCAACGCTGAACGACCCAGCGGCGTAGTCGGCATCGCCCAGCAGGTTGCCAATGGCGTCCAGCAATTGCGGCGCGTAGTCGGTCATGGCCTGAGCGACCATATCCTCTTTTCCGTGGTCCTTGCCAAAGTAATAAGGCACCACGATCCGCTGACCGAACATCATACCGCCAAAGACCTGCGCCATCTGGCTATCGGCGAATTGCTGAATCTGCAACGCGCGTTGGCGCAGTTCTGGTTGTGGTGGGATAAGGCCGGGCAAAGGCACGGTCTCTTCCGCCCAGGCGACGATGTCCGCGCTTTCTGGGATGGGTGCCTGCCCCTCAGCGGGCAGCAGAACCGGCACGGTTCCAGCCGGGTTGATCGGCAGAACTTTTTCTCGCTCGGTATAGGGGACGACCGGGTCCAGATCGTACCCGATACCTTTCAATTCCAGCGCCACCCGAACCTTGCGGACAAAGGGCGACACCGGGTAACCGACAAGTTTCACAGTCATCGCCTCAAGCCTTTTTCACGTCGCCGGCGAAGCGCGCGGCGTTTTCCTTGAGGAAGGCATCAGCATCTGCGTTTTCGTCCCAGAATTGCGGCTGCGCCTTGGGGATGGTCAGCGCCTTCTGCACGGCCGGGCGCGCGTCGATCCGGTCGAACCAGGCCTTGAGGTTCGGCAGATCGTCAACCTCGACCCGTGCCCAGGGGTAAGCCCGCGCCCAGGGGTAGATCATCATATCGACGATGGAGTAGTCGCCTACGATATAGTCACGTCCGTCCAGTTGGGTGTTCAGAACTTCCATCAGGCGGCGGGATTCGTCGACATAACGCTTGATCGAGAACGGCTCCTCATGCCCGTTGGGCGCTGCGATACGCTGGAAGTACATCGCCTGCCCCATCATCGGACCCACATGGCCGACCTGAAAGAACAGCCATTGCAGCGTTTCCGACCGGGTAAGCGGATCGTCTGACAGGAACTTGCCGTATTTCTCGGCCAGATGCCAAAGGATTGCGCCGGATTCGAAAATGGCCCGCCCCTCGGCCCGGTCATAGATCGTGGGGATCTTGCCGTTTGGGTTCAGCTTGAGGAAATCGGGGGCCTTCTGCTCCTGCTTGGAGAAGTCGATGAAGGTCAGGTCATAGGGAACACCGGCTTCTTCCAGAAAAATAACTGGCTTGTAGCCGTTCATGGTGGAGGCGGTGTAAAGGTGAATGTCCGGTTGGCTCATGGCTATCTCCTAAGGGGCAAAGTTCGGGTCCGCGCGGTGTCGCGCAGGCCCGGTTGGTTCAGATTTCCAGCGTCCAGTGTTTCTGCTGGTAGTCCAGCACGTCCTTGATCGCCTCTTCCGGAAACACCGTGCGGAACTTGTGGTTATCGGCGGCAATGACCTCGGCCATTTTGTCGATCATCGGCTGCGGGTCCATCTGTAGCTCGTCGCCGGCGAACAGGTCGCGGACCTTGCGGATCGCTTCCGGCGGCGTAATGCTGGTCGCCGGATCGTACCACTCGTCCATCTTGTCATACATCCGGTCATTGAACCCGGTTCGGTACGCGCCCGGATTGAGGGTCGCGACCTGAACACCCATCGGTTCCAGTTCCTCGCGCATCAGTTCCGCGACGGCCTCCAGCGCGTGTTTGGACGCGGTATAGGGGGCCAGATAGGGGAAGGTCAGGAACCCGGCGATCGACGAGACGAACACCACCTTGCCGCGGCCACCGCGGGCAAAAGCCTGCGCATAGGGCTGCAAGAATTCGACGGTCGAGAACACGTTGGTTTCGAACACGTTCCGGATGCGGTTCACGTCAACCTCAACAATCGGTCCGGTATCGCCGATCGCGGCGTTTGCCACCACGACATCCACATCGGCACCGAAGCGGTCAAAGGCGGCCTGGCGGTCCTCGGCGCTGGTAATGTCCAGCTTGACTGCTTCCAGCATCAGACCCAGCGCGTCCGCTTCTGCCTTGAGCGTTTCCGCCCCTTCCGCGCCGTGGGTCGTCGCGATCACGCGATGGCCCTGTTTCGCCAGTTCGAACGCCGCACCTTTGCCAAGCCCGGTGCCCGCACCCGTGATCAGGATAGTTTTGCTCATTTATCGCTCCTCGCCTCAGTCCTTCAGTTCCACGTCGTTGTCCAGACGCTCGAACAGCACGGCCTCAACCGTAGTGGTTCCGACATTGCTGACCTGATGGGTCCAGGGGCCGTTATGCATGTAATCGCCATCCGCCACCTCTTTCACGACGGTCGAGCCGTCTTCGAGTTTGATGGATAGTGTGCCGCCCTTGATGAAATAGACGATTTCCTCGGGGTGGCGGTGCGGCTCATCCGTCGCACCAGGGGGCATTTTCATGCGGACCAGACGCGTGATGCCGGTGTTCACCAGCTCTTCATACATGTCGGGCGATGCCTCGTCGGCCAGCGGTGCACGCTGGCCTTCGGTAATCAGGGTAGAGTTGCTCATCTCATGAGCCTCCATTTTTGGAATGATTTCCGCAGGCGCGGATCAGGCTACTTCCGATACAGAATTGGCACCGAAGACACGGGCCAGATGCGCGTCAAAGCGGGCGAAATCCGATTCCACATCGGCGTTCTTCATCACATCAAAGGCGCCATAGGTCGGCAGCGGCGACATGCCAAAGAACTTGGCGTTCAAGTGCATCGGGCGCAGCAGATCGTCCAGCGATGCGCCTTCAAAGAACGGTTCGGCGGGGTTGTCGAAGGATTCGGCTGGTGCGTTCAACGTGACGGACAGCATGTAGTTGGTGCCGGTCAGGGCGCCGCCCATACCGTAGTTTTCTTTCGGGGCTTCAGCCACGCGGCCATCACCATTGGTCAGACGACCATCCATGCCGACCGTGTAAACCTCGTCCATGTACTTCTTGAACGACCACGGGACACCCATCCAGTTTACCGGGAACTGCATGATAACGGTGTCGGCCCATTGGTGGTTGGCGATTTCCTGCTCGACGTCATAACCTTCGGCGATCTTTGTCACACGCACGTCATGTCCGGCGGCTTTCAGGAACTCGGCTGCCCGGTTAATCAGCGCTGCGTTCAGCTCACCCTTGGCGAAGGGATAAGGCTGGTGGCCGTTCAGAATAAAAATGTTGCTCATGGTCTCGTCCTTGCGGTTTTCAGTGATTCAGCGGCCTTTCCGCTGTTCAGGTGGCAACTTGCTCACTGTGGAGGAAAAGACAATTAGTATACTTTTTGTAACCTACTACTTGGGTAGCCCTGCGACCCACTCGCTTGCGTGCAAGGGAGCCGCCAATAACCTCAATGATCCCGGACCCTACGCTAATCAGCGTTTGGATTGAAAAGATCGAAAAACCCCTGAAACCAACGTATTCCTGCCCCAGGAACACACCGCCCGTATGGCGCAGCCTGCGACCGCAAAATACGCTTAGAGCCTATATCGTTCTGTATGATTGGGCCACGAAAGGTCAGGCCATGCATTTTGGATTGATTGAATATGCCTCGTCGTCATATCGGCGGGAAGTGTGGCACTCACAAAGGTTCGGAGAGTACTTTACCGCAATGAGGGCAATGTCCCCGTCTGGCTTCAGCTTCAGCGTGGATGCGATCCCGGATCTGATCTGCAGCCCGGCGTGACAGGCCCAGTTGCTTGCGCAGCGCCTCGATCTCGGCCTCTTCGGCCTCACAGATCGTGCCATCCTCCAACGCTTTGCGGAATTCGCGCTCCAGACTGGCACGCCGACGGTGCAATTGATCGTTGAGACCGCTGGCGATGATACCGGCAGGCAAGGCAGCCATTCCGATGCCGATGACCGTGATAACAGCTCCGAACATCTTTCCGGCCACCGTCACAGGCGTCACGTCGCCATATCCTACGGTCGTCAACGTCGCCATGGCCCACCACATGGCCGCCGGGATCGAGCCGAACGCGTCGGGCTGAACTTCGTGCTCGGCCAGCCAGGCGCCGCTGGCGGCAAAGATCAGCATTACCATCAGGATGAAAAACCCGGCAAAGAAAGCGCCTGCCTCTTCCTCGAACACGGCAAGCAACATGCCAAGCGCGGGTGAATACCGGGTGAGCTTGAGCAGGCGCAGCATCCGGAACGCGCGCAGAACGCGCAGATCGATGGGAATGAACAGGTACAGCAGAGCGGGCAATATCGCCAGCAGGTCGATCAGTGCCAGTGGAGACGTCGCCCAGGACAGCCTGGACTTATATTCAGGATTTTCCGGCGCTGCCCACAGTCTTGCCGCGTATTCCACAACGAACACTGTCAGCGAGAAGCCTTCGAACAGATCAAAGGTTGCTTTCCAGTCGAAATAGATGGAATCCACTGTTTCCAGAATGACCGCCGCGACATTCAGCGTAATCAGGACGATCAGGGCAATGTCCAGAAATCGGGGACCGTCTGCGTCCCGGTTGGGACGCTCCAGCCACCAATAGACCTCGGCGCGCAGATTTTTCAGGTCCTGTACAAGGCTACTCATGGCGGAATGTCAGCCAGGCCCGGGAAACGGGCACAACAATCTGCGAGAGCAGCGCCGTGCCCCAGATCAGGTTGGCCACCAGAGCCGGGACGTGCGGAACAACGAAGAAACAGGCGATTGCCAGCACAATGCCAAACAGGCGTACATCCCCGCGTCCAAAATCGGAGGCAACACGATGTTCAATGATTGACCTCAGCACCCAGAGCATGGCGATATAGCCTGCGAGGCCGAAGCAGCCGATGGCGGCGTAATCGGTTGGATAAGGATCCCAGAATCCGGTTTTGACCTCTGCGGCCAGTGCCACACCGACCAAAACACCGCACACCATCAGAACAAGATGGGCCAACCACCAGATCACCAGGGTCGCGGGTTTCCTGTCCTTCGGCTTGGCATTGCCGGCAAAGTCGAAATAGATCCAGCACATGACAAACATCGACACTCCACCGATGACGAAATTGACCAGAACGTCCGGGGATACCTTGTAGATGCCCTTTTCCGACAGTGTGACGACGAGCTTGAAGAACCCCTCGCCCAGCACGATCAGTGTCAGCAGTGCAAAACGCTCGGACATATGCCCCAGTCGTGGCGCGAACCGCTCAAACCGCAGGATGGATATGCCCGGGATCATGTAGATCGCCTGTGTTGCCACCATTGCGATGCCAAACGCCCAATAGGCCAGCGGTTTCGGCAAAAATGCGATGATGGCAAAAACGATGGCGAAGAACGAGAAGTTGCGGACTTTCTCGGACGTCATCGAGCGGCCGGTAATATTCACCCGCCGCGCCCTGAAATACAGCGCCGCCAACATGGCCCGGTTGGCCGCAAACCCCAGTACGAAGAATGTCCAGCCTTTTCCTTCGATGGCCGGAATGGACGCTGCCATGAACATCACCGTACAGATCATCACGCACATGATCACACGGTGCCAGACATCGGTGCTCACATAGATCGAGTTGAAGATGCTAAGCTCGCCCCACGCGTACCAAAGTGCAATGAACACCCCCGTAAACACCAGGAATCCGTGCCAATCCAGGTGATGCGAGAGGTAGTTCCCAAGCAGGAATATGGTCACGACGTGAATCAGGTCATAGAATAGCTCGGCCCAGTGAACATGTTCATGCGCGTGGTCGAGGTCGTGATGATGCTGCGGCTTGCGCCACATCGGGTGGTCTTGCAGTGCCATGAGGGTGTCATTCTTTCTTCTGGGATCTTTCCGCGCGCCGCACGGGATATATTTGCTTGTAGCCCGAAAGCTTCGATTTAATTGTCATCGGTGCCGGTGCTTTCCACACCCTCCATCGCTGCTTCCCTGAACTACTTGACATGCCGGCGGTTTGCGGCCACTTAAGTTAGTAGGGGCAATAGATCAACCAGTATACTTTAGGTAACCTACTGTTGAAATAAATGGAGGCGACAGATGCGAGCACGCGTGGAACAAGACGAAAAAGGCCGTCGCACCGCACATGATGCATGTGTCGAGCCGTGCGCAATTGAACGTGGCATGCGGATTATTGGTGGCAAATGGACCGGCTCTATCCTGTGGCACCTGAAGGACGAGCCCGTTCGCTTCAATGACTTGGCGCGCATGGTCGGCGGCGCCAGCAAAAAGATGATCACAGAACGACTGCGTCAATTGGAATCTCAGGGCCTGGTCCAGCGTCAGGTTCTCGACACAGCACCGGTATCGGTCCAGTATGAGATTACCGAGCTTGGCTGCACTGCTCTGGGTTTCCTCGACGAATTGCGCAAATGGAGCGAAGGCTTGCCAAAGAGTGTCACTGTTGACGCCTGATCAATTGCAACGACTGAAACCGAACTCCATTCCACCTATACGTCCGGTGCCCGAACGGGCTGCGACGGCAGATTTGGCGCGAGTTTATGATCGCACCAAACGCGGCTTCGGCGTACCGTGGATGGGCGTCGTTGCCATGGCGTTTGCCCACTATCCCGAATTCTACCAGCGCCTATGGTCTTCGATCGAACCCGTCGTAGCGACAAACGCCTTTGGTGATGCTTGCCGCGAGCTCCGCGACTGCGTCGAGGCGCAGGCGGGTGTTTTTGCGCCCCCTGCGATCAGCGCACGGCTGGCTGCGATCGGATATGACACCACCGAGGTCACGCAGATCACTACCTGCAACGAGGTGTTCTCCGCCGGAAACATGCCCTATTTGCTGTTGGCGTCACTGGCCCGGGCGCTGCTGGAAGGTCATGAATGGACTGGTCGAGGCCACGGCTCCACGCTGCCCCGCCCGGCTGACGACATGACACATCCGGTTCTGATGGAACCGCATCATGCTAACCCGGAAACGGCGGCGCTCTATGATGACATTCGTGAAACACTGGGGCTGCCCTTCGTCAATACGGACTATCGGGCATTTGCGCGCTGGCCAAGTTACTTCAATTTGGCATGGCACGATCTGAAGCCTGTGATCCAGTCTACCGCCTACGAACCAGCGGTTTCGCTAATCCATAGCCGCGCGGTTGCACTGGCTGTCGCTTTGCCAAATGTTACCAGTTTGTCATCCGAAGACCTAATCGAAGCCACCGCCCGCGACGCAGATCCGGCAGAAGTTCTGGCTGTTGTGCAGTTGTTTCAATGGCTGCTTCCGGGTTTGGCGTTCAATGTTGCTTATTTCCGCGCTCAGCTCACCCGCTCAACTTTGTAAGCCGGGCGAGCGTAACCGCCTCCAGGATATCTCGGCTCGGACCGGTCTCCTTTTTCCAGTTAACGGCCTCGCGCTCCTAAGTCCGCGAGGCTTCGAACGCCGCCCATGCTTTTTCGAAGGCATCGAAATCGAACCCTGATGCGCGGGCGGGATCCAGGATCAGTTTTTCGGTTTCAAACAGCTTGATGATCGCCCGTTCAAGCTCGTCCACCACCTCGGGCGGGATCACCAGAGCGCCATGCCGGTCGGCATGCACAAGGTCACCGTCCTTGACCGACAGGCCGAAGATCGTAACCGGCGTTCCAACCTCTTTCACGTGCACGAACCCGTGGCTTGGCCCGACAGACCCGGCAACCACCGGAAATTCATCCGGCAGGTCGCCGAGGTCCCGCATCACGCCGTTGGTCAGCGCACCGCTGATGCCAAAACCCTTGTGGATAGTCGTATTGATTTCACCCCAGTAGGCGCCAATGCAGTCGGGGTAATCCAAGTCTTCCACCACGGTCACGGCGGGACCGGTGCCTGCGGCCATGTGCCGGTAGTAATCCATACGACGCGCGCGGATCACGTCAGGTGCCTCGGCCGGTGGGTTCACGGCGGCAATCTTCGCGGTACGGGCATATCCCACCATCGCGCCCGCATCGGGATCAGAGCATAACATTGTGCCCCGGGTAAAATCATTGAAACCGCGCTTGCCCTGAGCCACTTCGATAGCGTTGCAAACGGTTGGCGTGTCGACCTTTTTCAGCAGGTCCAGCAGGGATTGGTTCATATCATCTCCAGCCAGCGGGTCAGGGCCGCCGTGGTTTGTTGCGGTTGTTCCAGAGTCGGCGGATGGCCGGCGTTTTCGATGATCTCCAACCGGCTCTGCGGCATCAGATCGTGCATCAACTCATGCCTTGAGCCGGGGCACAGGGCATCGTCGCGCCCACAGAGAACCAGCGCTGCGCCGGTGAAGTCCCGCAGGGTATTGCTCTGTTCAGGGCGATCACGCAGGGCTTTGGATTGATTGATGAAAACGTCTGGCCCAAGATCCATGGCCATATCCATGCACAAATCCAGAATGGCGGCGCGGCGCGGGCCGTCGGTCAGGTAGTTCGGCTTCATCTCTTCGGCCATCACCTTGCGCAGATTGCCGCGTTCGACGGCGTCGATCTGAGGGCCGCGTCTGGCCTTGACCTCGCCCAACTCTGCCAGTGGATTGGTGTCCATCAATGCCAACCCGGCCACACGGTCTGGGGCCTGCCGCAGGATTTCCATCGCCACGATGCCACCCATGGAGAGCCCGGCCATAGCAAAGCGTTCAGGCGCGTAGGCCAACACATCGGCGGCCAGCGCCAGCATTGTGTCCTGTCCACCGATGGGCGCAGACAGGATCGGGTATTTGCCTGACAGAGCGTCAATCTGCGGGGTGAACAACCGCGCATCGCACATCATTCTGGGCAGGAGGATAAGCGGTGTCATTTGACCAGGGAAGCCCCTTCGGCCAGCTTGCCCAGCTTGGCATAAGCGATATCCGGGTCGACCGCGCCAAAGCCTGCAAAGGTACCAAAGCCGCAATCCGATCCGGCAATCACCCGTTCGGCGCCTACGATGTTCGCAAACCGCTCAACGCACTGCGCGATCAGTTCCGGGTGTTCGACAAAGTTGGTCGTGGTGTCAACCACACCGGGCACCAGAACCTTGTCATCCGGAATCTCATCCTTGCGGTTACGGAACACCGTCCATTCATGCGCATGTCGTGGGTTCGAAGTTTCGAACAGCACATAACGAGACTTGGTGGACATCAGCGTCGAAAAAACCTTGTCCATACCGATGTCACAGCAGTGCGGGCCCTCGTAATTGCCCCAGCAAATATGGACACGTACTTTTTCTGAAGGGACGTTTTGCAACGCGTGGTTCAGAGCCTCGACATGCATGTCGGCGA
Source organism: Ruegeria arenilitoris (assembly GCF_013032445.1). Classification (GTDB taxonomy): domain Bacteria; phylum Pseudomonadota; class Alphaproteobacteria; order Rhodobacterales; family Rhodobacteraceae; genus Ruegeria; species Ruegeria arenilitoris_F. The sequence goes on from NZ_WQCA01000014.1 coordinate 89,133, forward strand.
TTTTCACGAACTCGTCGTCGGACAGATCGGTGAACAGCATATGGCGTGACAGGGCCAGATCCGGGCAATCCAGTTGCAAATCCAGACCCGCACCAACGATGGTTTCATATTCTTCTTTCATCGCATCGGCCAGCGCGGCCAGATAGGCCTCGCGCGTCGGATAGAAATCATTTTGCAGAAACAGGGAAATCACCCCGGGGCTAGCGGCATTCATAAAACCGCGCTCGACCCGGTGTTCGACCATCGCCGCCTTCAGATTGTCTATGTCCTTCTGTAACTCGCCCTGCCCTTTCGAGCGTACTTCGCCCACACACATGGGCCGCGCATATTGCGGCGTTCCGCCGTCATCCGCCAAACGTTGCAGAAAGCCCGGAAACATTTTGAGGTCCGCCGGCGCGTTACGCGGGCTGTCACCGGCAAAGCCGGTATAGCGGTCCTTCACATAAGTGGCATAGGAGATTTTTGAGGTCTCACCGTCCGAGACGATATCAACCCCGGCCTCGGTCTGTTTTCGCACTGTCTCAGACACGGCTGCGGTCATGCAGGCATCAAATGCAGCCTGATCGAACGGCTCCTCCCGCTCGCGCGCGAAGATGAAGTCAACGACCTTCTGACTGCGCGGCAGGCTTCCCACATGGGTGGTTGAAATGCGGGTCATGTCTTCATCTGCCTCCAAACCTTGTTCCTGCGCCGGGCTGGAATCCCGGTGCAGGATGTGCTGAGCATGCCGCGATTGAAATCGGGACACGCAATTTTGGCGCTATGCACCTGTCCAGGTCGCTCCAGCCGGATCGTCGGTGGCAGTGATACGATACAGACCCGCTTCGCCGGTCATCGACGGCTCTGCGCTGTAGCTTTCGCCGGGCAGAACCAGTGCGGTATCGCCGTTGGACAGGGTTACTTCGACCTCATTGATCCTGATACGCCAATGGCCGCTGGCCGGCATCAGAACCACGGGTTTGTCCGCCTTGACCTGTTCAGCCACGGCCGATCCGCGTGTCAGGAAATCCACCTCGAAACCGGGCTTGTCCTTGATCAGGCCATTTTCACCAATCACAACTGCAGGCTTGTCCGCCGACAGCGCCATCAGGTCCCAGTACCGGGCGACATATTTTCCGATCACCGCATCAACGGGAACCTCGGGATACGCTTTCAGCTCCTCCTCGGTAAGCAACGGCATGGGCTGCACGTTGTGCGGCAGTTCTTCGCCCTTTTTGCTGTCGTATAGCACGCCATTATTACCCAGCACCAAGCCATGGGCCTGCGCGTCCTGAATGACTTGCGGTGCCCAGGTAACACCGCCACCGGCGTCGTCGCCACCCAGCATCGACATGATCATGCCGTAGTCCTGGCCTACATTCTCGAACCCGCGGAAGATGCCGGTCGGGATGTTGAAGATGTCACCTTCTTCGGCGATGAACTCACCTGCAGTGCCGTAACGACCCCAGAAGAACCGCCAGCGGCCCTTGGCGACAAAGAAGACCTCGGCGGTGGTGTGACTGTGCAGTGAGTTGCGGCATTTAGGCGGTTGCCCCGCCGCGCCGATGTTGAACCCGATCTTGTCGGTGATGTGGACGTGCTGGTCGGGGCTTTCGCTGACGCCACCGCCAATGATGGTAAAGTTCTCCTTCTGGTCAGACCCCGGTGTGTGCGCGTCGATGAACGCGGTTTTGCAGGGCTTCAGCTCGCCATAACGGACGATGCGGCTTTGAATTGTGCTCATTTTTTTCTTCCTTTTGCTTTGAGGTTTGATCGGCCCAACCCCCAAGGCCCGGCGGGCGATTGTTCAGCCGCCGGGCGCGCAGGCTGGCGCGATAGGTGTGGAACCGCCGCAACGCCTGCCCGGCATCCAGATTTGAGACACGGAGCGACATATTAGAGATCGCCGGTTTTCAGCAGAATCTGTTTCCAGATCGAGGTTTCGTCAAACAGGGTATATTCCTTGCGCAGACCCCAGGGACCAAACTCGGCCTGGCTGATGCCCAGAACAAAAACCTCGGCCCCGGTCGGAACGCCGAAAACGCCCCAGCCGTCATGCTTGCCGTGCAGCGTCCAGCGGATCGCGGCGCGGGGTGGCATCATGGGATCGTCCCGTCCGATCTGATGGTGGATTTTGAACTCGGCATTTGGGAAAGAAGCGCGCAAACCCATCCAGAGCCGATCCACCGGGCCCCAGCTATGTCCTGTGGTGCCACCGGGATACTCCGACAGGACGGCGCGGTCATACTCTTCCTCAATCACACCCATATCGGCATTCATGATCCGGGTCAGAATGTCGGCATATTTTTGGCCCCATTCGTTGTCGTTGCCATGGCCTTTATAAGGGCCAGGCTGATCGTTTGCGGGCGTGTAGGGCTGAATACAGGCGTCAGGTCCGCCCTCGCGGGCGATCAGGTCGCGGGCGTATTCCTTGGGATCCCAGCCCATCTGTTGGACAATCGCGCTTTGGTCGCGGATCAGCCATTCATCGTTGATCTGATTATTGATGGCGTGGCAATCAGCCAGGATGCGATAGATCAGCTTCTTGCCAGTCGCCTTGCCATAAACGCCGTCGCCCAAATGCGTTGCCGTGGACAGCAGGCGGTGCGAGGACAGCATGCCCTCTTCCGGTGTGCCCGACCAGATCACATCCTCGCCCAGAAGGGTGCGGTCGGGGAATTCGGCCAAGGTCGCCATGGTTGCAGCGATCACGTCCTGGTTGCCGACGACCACAGACGCGGGTGAGCGCACGACAATATCCGGGGAGTAATAGTGATGCAGCGTGGCAATACCACGGTCTTCCCAAATTTCCTTGGTGATCCCGATGATATAGCCGGGAAAATCTTTGAACTTGGGATCAAATCCCTTCATGTCTTCCATCCTTCAGGTATGCGGGCAGAGCCGCGAACAATTAGAGGTCCGTCAAACTCGACGCGGCGCGGTTCAGCGTCGGAGTCTTCGATCTTGCGGAGCAGAATATCGACGGTTTCAGCGACCATGCGATTGGCGGGTTGGCGCACAGTTGTCAGATCGTAGGCCGGCCACGCGGCCACGGCCACGTCGTCATACCCAACCACCGAAACGTCTTCGGGGATATTCAGGCCCAACTCGAACCGGAGCGTGTCCATCACCGCAATCGCCATATGATCATTGGCGACGAAGACAGCATCCGGCGGGTCCGAGGCAAACATCCTGCGGGTTGCGCCCCGAGCATCTTCCGCCCCAAAGTTGCCAACCTCGCAGCTGTGTAGCGTCACGCCAGCTTGGTGCAGGGCCGCGACAAAACCGGCCTCGCGGTCGCGCTGGGTCGAGGCGCCTTCCCAACCGGCAATATAGCCGATTTTCCGATGCCCCCCGGCCAGCAGAAACTCGGCCGCCTTGCGCCCGCCGGCAATGTTGTCAGAAGTAACTGCCGACATGTCCGGATCATCCTGAGCCCTGTTGAATAGAACCATCGGGATACCGGCCGCACGACAGCGATTGGACAGGTCCGAAGACAATGCAACCGAGGCGGCAATGATGCCGTCAACCTGAAAATCCAGGATTTCCTCGACGACTTTGTCGACATTTCCGGCCGATCGCGCAGCCATGAAAATCAGCACGTGGTATCCACGCTCCTGCAGCGTGTTTGTCAGTTTTTCAAGCGCCTCGGGGTAAAACTGGTTGTTCAAATAGGCGACCACCAGCCCGATGATGCCGCTTTTGCCCGACACCATGGCCCGCGCCAGAACATTGGGACGATACCCCAGCTCTTTCGCGGCTTTGCGCACTTTTTCGATGGTCTTGGCAGAGGCCGAGGCACCGGGCGTGAACACCCGGCTGACCGCCGACTGGCTTACACCAGCAAGGCGGGCAACTTCTGCCGATGTGACTTTCTGCGCAACCATCAGTCTGCTGTCCATCCTCCATCCACCATCATCGCCGTGCCGGTCACCAGCGCCGAGGCATCCGAGGCCAGGTAGACCACCGCGCCCATGATGTCCTCGATCTCACCTGGGCGGCCAAGCTTGATCTTTTCGAGAATCCAGGCGCGTTTGTCCGGATCGTCGAAGGTGGTCTTGGTCAGCTCGGTCAGGATGAAGGTCGGGCAGATCGTGTTAACCCGGATCTTTCCTGGTCCGAACTCAAGCGCCATCGCCTTGGTAAAGCCCTCGACCGCGAATTTCGACGCACAATAGACAGCGCGCTCGCGACCGCCGACATGGCCCATCTGACTTGAGATATTGATCAGCGATCCAGGACGACCGGCATCGAGCAGGCCCTTGGCAACGGCCTGCGTCAGGAAATAGGCGCCCCGGACATTCACCCCCATCACCGCATCGAAATCTTTGGGCGTGGTATCAATCGCCCTGCTGTGCCGGGCCAGCCCTGCCGAACTCAGCAATACATCAAACGGTCCGTTCCGCGCCACAGCCTCAGCCGTTGTCGCCACGTCCGAGACATCCAGTTCAAGCACATGGGCAGACCATCCCTGCGCCGACATATCCTGTGCAATATCCTGCAGCGCGCCAGTACGGCGCGCCGCCAAAGTGACCTCAGCACCATGTTCCGCCAGCGCCACGGCGCAGGCCATGCCGATGCCCGAGGAAGCTCCGGCGACAAGTGCGCGCTTGCCGCTGAGGCTGAAACTGGGAGTGCTGGGGAATTGGGGCATATCAGACCTCGCCAACCGGGAACGGAATCGTGCCCTGAACGCGAACCTTGTTGAACTCGCGCAGGCGGGCAAAGACATCTACGCCCAGTTGGCGGTAGGCATCCAGCAGGTCGACCATGACCCAGTTCTCGCGGATCAGACCATTTTCCAGCCGCCAGAAATCCAGCGATCTCATGGTGATCTTCTTGCCCGACGGCGCAATGCCCATCCAGCCGTCATGGGTGACAGTCTGGATCATGTTCGGCCACCCGGTGACGGCGGCATAGTCGCCGTCGCCAAAGAAATGGTAGGTGATATCTTCGATGTATTTACCGCGGTCAGGCATGCCGTTCAGGAAAGGTATCTGGTGCCAGTTGCGGAACCCCGCGATGCCACGCCCGGTGCCGATCCCGGCGGGGCCGTACCAGTTCATGCGCGGATGCCAGAATTTCTCCATCTCCATCACTTCGGGTCCACCCTGGCTGGGGTGTTTCTTCAGATGGTTCAGCATGTCGACGATATGATTGCACGAGGCCTGAGATTTCGCCTCATCCCACGGACCGGGCACGATGCCGTCCAGCGTTGCCGGGCCGGGAATGCAGAACTCCAGCCCCAGCGACGGGGCCATCGGCCAGGCTTTCGCCTGCATCATGACCTCGGGAATGTCCCATAGTGTCTGGATCTCGACAACCTTGCCATTTTCGAAGCGGTAGAATTCGTGGAACCGCATATGGGTAAGATGCCCCGTCGGCGGGATGTCCAGCCAGGGGGCGACGAATGTACCAACATAGTGGCCGCCGCAACCGACCCAATCATCGCCATGTTCCGTTGGCCCGCCCATCACGATCCAATCCCGTCGTTCCAGATCAGGCATGGATGTCAGCAGCGGTGCATAGCAAGTGTCGTAAAGTTCCTGCGGCCCGGTCAAGTCGCCTAACGGATGCGGCATGTGAATGACGGCATCGGGTGCGATCACCGACTGCAGCGCGGCGCGGACGCCAGCTTCGTCAAAGTTGTACATGGCCTCGCGCAAGGGTGCGATCAGGGCCTTGTGGGTAGAATGTGTGTCCATTGCGAAATCTCGCATTGTGTTATCTGCTTCTTTCTCAAAATCCGTGACGACCGGGCGATCCCGGGCGCAAGTTCTGTGGCGGTTGCCTGGCAGTCACGTGGGCACCTCGGCAGTCTCGCGATAACCCGCGCCTTCCCCGTAGGGCACGTTAACGCCCCCATAACGCCGGACGCGGATATTGCATTGCTCGGCATGGCCAACAAAGCCTTCCAGCATGCACAGTCGCGAGCCGTATTCGCCGATCATCGCTGCGGCCTCATCAGTGACGACCTTCTGATAACTGTGGGTTTTCATGAACTTGCCCACCCAGAGACCGCCTGTATAGCGACCGGCCTTCTTGGTCGGCAGAGTGTGGTTGGTACCAATCACCTTGTCGCCGTTTGCCACATTGGTCCGTGGCCCAAGGAACAGCGCGCCGTAGCAGGTCATGTTTTCCAGGAACCAATCGTCGCGGTCGGTCATGACCTGAACGTGCTCGGACGCTATGTCATCTGCCACTTTCAGCATCTCGTCATAGGTATCGCAGACGATGATCTCGCCATATTCCTCCCAGCTGACCTTCGCGGTGCCGGCAGTGGGTAGGATGCCGAGGATACGGTCAATCTCGCTCAGTGTGTCTTCGGCCAATTTGTGTGAGTTGGTGACCAGAACGCAGGGGCTGTTATAGCCATGTTCGGCCTGACCCAGCAGATCGGTCGCACAAAGCTCGGCATCGGCGGTGGTTTCATCGGCGATGACCATAGTCTCGGTCGGACCCGCGAAAAGGTCGATACCGACGCGACCAAAAAGCTGGCGCTTGGCTTCGGCCACAAAGGCATTGCCCGGTCCCACCAGCATGTGAACCGGATCGATGGTTTCCGTACCAATCGCCACGGCACCGATCGCCTGAATGCCGCCCATGACATAAATCTCATGCGCGCCGCCCAGATGCATGGCCGCAATCAC